>NZ_CP041198.1:1467932-2935864 GCF_006517815.1 Pseudarthrobacter sp. NIBRBAC000502770 | reverse complement strand
TCTCGGTCAGGAACACGTCAGCGGGGGAGGCCTGGCCTTCCTGGATGATCTGGTTGGACATTTCCGTGTCATCGCCCTGGCGGAGGGTCACCTTGATGCCGGTTTCCGCAGTGAAGGCGTCAACCCATTCCTGGGTGAGGCTTTCGTGCTGGGCGTTGTAGACGGTGATTTCGCCGGAGGCTGGGCCGCCGGAGGCGGAGGAGCCGTTGCCTGCGGGGGTGCCGCCGCCGCAGGCGGTCAGGCCGAGAGCTGCGGTGGCGGCGAGTGCGATGCCTGCCAGCGCGCTGTTGCGGATCTTCATTGAGGCTGCTTTCGGTGGGGAAAAAAGTCTGCTTGAACCGGGGTCCTATTGCGCAACACTAATGTTGCCTATGTCTGAAAACTGTAGGGTAGGCAAACCTAAGCTCCAAGCCGAAAACCGCTTTAAGTGACGAGGTTCACATCAATTACGAAACTATGGCGTGACGTAATTACCGGGACGCGGGTGAGCGACTCGGAAAGTGCGGGGTGCGCCGGGAGCCAGGCCGGGTTACTTGTCCGGGTTGGGGTCGCGGACGTCCTGCTCCCCGATATCCGCGGCCCCCAGGACGCTTTCCGCCGGCGCGTCCTCCGAAGGATGGAGCCGGATACTCAGCTCGGGATGGTGCAGGTCAAGGGCGGGACGCTCGGACCGGATGCGCGGCAGCGAAGTGAAGTTGTGCCGCGGCGGCGGGCAGGAGGTGGCCCATTCCAGCGAAGCCCCGAAGCCCCAGGGATCGTCAACGGTGACCTTCTTCGCGGAACGCGACGTGATGTAGACGTTCCAGAAGAACGGGATCAGGGATGCGCCCAGCAGGTAGGACCCGACGGTGGAGAACTGGTTCATGAAGGTGAAGTTGTCCTCCGGCATGTAGTCCGCATACCGGCGCGGCATGCCCAGGACGCCCAGCCAGTGCTGGATCAGGAACGTGGCATGGAAGCCCACGAACAGCATCCAGAAGTGGATCTTGCCGAGCCGCTCGTTGAGCATCCTGCCGGTGAATTTGGGCCACCAGAAATAGAAGCCGGCGAACATGGCAAATACCACGGTGCCGAAGACCACGTAGTGGAAGTGCGCCACCACGAAGTAGGTGTCCGAGACATGGAAGTCCATGGGCGGTGAAGCCAGGATGATTCCGGTTAGGCCGCCAAACAGGAACGTGGCAAGGAAGCCCATGCTCCACAGCATGGGAGTTTCGAAGGTCAGCGATCCGCCCCACATGGTGCCGATCCAGTTGAAGAACTTCACGCCGGTGGGCACCGCGATGAGCATGGTCATGAAGGCGAAGAACGGCAGGAAAATCGCCCCGGTGACGTACATGTGGTGGGCCCACACGGTGACCGAGAGGGCTGCGATGGCAATGGTGGCGTACACGATGCCCTTGTAGCCGAACAGGGGCTTGCGGCTGAACACCGGGAAGATCTCCGAGACGATGCCGAAGAACGGCAGCGCGATGATGTACACCTCGGGGTGGCCGAAGAACCAGAACAGGTGCTGCCACAGGATGGCGCCGCCGTTGGCGGGATCGAAAATGTGGGCACCGAACTTCCGGTCCGCGCCCAGGGCGAACAGTGCCGCAGCCAGCGGCGGGAACGCCATGAGCACCAGGATGCCCGTCACCAGCGTGTTCCACGTGAAGATGGGCATCCGCCACATGGTGAGCCCGGGAGCGCGCATGCAGATGATGGTGGTAATGAAGTTGACCGAGCCCAGGATGGTGCCGAAGCCGGACAGCGCCAGGCCAAAGACCCAGAGGTCACCGCCGATGCCCGGCGTAAATGTGGTGTTGGACAGGGGCGCGTAAGCGAACCAGCCAAAGGATGCCGCGCCCTGCGGGGTGATGAAGCCGGACACGGCGATGGTGGAGCCGAACAGGAAGAACCAAAAGGCCAGCGCGTTCAGGCGCGGGAACGCCACATCCGGGGCGCCGATCTGCAGCGGCATGATCACGTTGGCGAACCCCGCGAACAGCGGGGTGGCGAACATCAGCAGCATGATGGTGCCGTGCATGGTGAACAGCTGGTTGTACTGTTCCTTGGTCTGCAGGATCTGCATTCCCGGCTCGAAGAGTTCGGCGCGGATCAGCAGCGCCATCACCCCGCCTGCGCAGAAAAACACGAAGGACGAGATCAGGTACATGTACCCGATGGTCTTGTGGTCCGTGGAGGTGATCCAGTTGACCACGAGGCGCCCCTTGGACTTGGGTACCACGGGTGCCGGCAGGACTCCGGCGCCCGGAGCGCCGCCCATTCGTTGGCCTGTGGTGGTCATATCCATGCCCTCACTACTCTGTCGCTTCCGCTGGCTGCGGCGCAGGGGCCGATTGCGGGACCCTGTCATAGTCGGCGCCCAGGTTGCCGGTGTTGCCCTTCGCCTTCAGGTCGGCGATGTGGCTGTCGTACTCCTGCTGGGTCACCACCCTGACTTTGAAAAGCATCTCGGAGTGGTACTCGCCGCAGAGCTCGGCGCACTTGCCCATGTACTCGCCGGTGCGGTTGGGGGTGATGCTGATGTACGGGTTGTATTGTTCGTGGCCCGGGTAGAGGTCGCGCTTTTGCAGGAAGTCCACCACCCAGAACGAATGCTGGACGTCGCGGGACTGGAGGTGCAGTTCCACCGTCTTCCCTACGGGGAGGTAGAGCGTGGGCAGCCTGTCCGGTGCGCCGTAGGACCCGTTAAGGTGGGCCTGCTGTCCGGCGTCCTCGTGGACCTGCTCCTTGACGTAGTTGAAGTCCCAGGACCACTGCTTGCCGAAGACATCGATCACCACGTCCGGGTTGGGGTAGCGCGCATCGATGGCACGCTGTTCCCGGTCCGTAAAGACGAACAGGACGCCGATGACAATCAGCGGAATGGCCAGGTAGAAGACTTCGAGGGGGAGGTTGTAGCTCAGCTGCGGCGGGAACCCCACGGTGTTCTTCCGGCGCCGGTACGCAACGATCACCCAGATCATCAGCCCCCAGGTGATGACGCCAACCACCAGCGCGGCGATCCAGGAGTTGACCCACAGGTCCGTGATCAGCTGGGTGTTGTTGGTGGTGTCACGGGCTCCGGGGAGGAAGCCGCGGGAGACTTCCGCGGAGCAGGAGGCCAGCGCCGGCAGGGCCAGAATCCCTGCGGCCAGCGCTGCGAAGTGCCGCATACTGTGGTTTCGGAACGGTTTCTTTCCCACCTGTGGTCCCTCCGGCATGCTCCAGAAGCCCGACTGTATGAGCCCGCCGCCGGCCCCGGGACCGGCAGTTGTGAGCCCCACCCTACGCGCGGAGCATGGCGATGTGAAGGGCTTTTAGCGCGCCCGGAAAGAGCATGTACCGGTCCCCGAAACGGGCCGGTTCGCCGCGCTGGCTCCGCTAGCGGGTCGCGGCCCAGACTGACGCTGCTCCCGAATGGCCGGTGGCGATGCTCTGGTACACCAGGAACAGGCCCGCGAGGACGCCCAGGACGGACGTGGCAGGAAGGACCCAGCGGGATTCGAGGAGTATGGCCAGGCCGCGGAAGGCGGGCAGGCGGCCAAGGAGCGAGGGGAATGCGGCGGCGATCTGCACTGCTGCCACCACCAGGAACAGCGCCGCAACATAGCGGAGGAAGCTTCCCTGGTGGGCGTGGTCCTGGATGAGTTGTGACGCCGGCCGGGCCTTCTCCAGCTGCTCCCCGGCCTCCGCGGTAACCACCGTCAATGGAACCATCAGCAGCGCCAGGATGCCCAGCGGCCATGCCAGGTAGCGCCTGCTGCGACGAAGGAGTGCGAACACCACCGCCAGGACCCCGGCCAGCGGGGCCAGGACCACCACGCCGTGAATCAGCAGGATGTGGGCGGGAAGGCCGGCAATTTCGAGCACGTGGACGCTCCTGGGCGGTAGGTGGCGGGCTGGGCGGGAGGCTGCTATGCGATGCCGGTGGTGCCCAGCAGGCTTCCCACCGCGAACGTGAAGGCCATGGCCAACGCGCCGCCCACCACCAGCCGGATGGTTGCCTTGCGCTTGGAGCTTCCGCCGATTTTGGCGCTGATGGTGCCGGTCAGGGCCAGCGCCAGGATGACGGCAACGAAGGTTACCGGGATGCGGGCCGCTTCCGGCGGGAAGATGATGGCCAGCATGGGCAGGATGGCGCCGACGGTGAAGGCGATGGCGGAAGCGAACGCGGCGTGCCAGGGGCTGACCACTTCTTCCTCGTCGATGTTCAGTTCGGCGGAAAGGTGCGCCTTCAGTGCGTCCTTGGCGGTCAGTTCCTCGGCGACGGTCCGGGCGGTGGCTTCGCTGAGTCCCTTGGCCTGGTAGATATGGGCCAGTTCGTCCAGTTCGCCCTCGGGATCGTCCCGGAGCTCCTGGCGTTCCTTTTCGATCAGCGCGCGCTGGCTGTCACTTTGGCTGCTCACGGAGACGTATTCGCCCAGTGCCATGGATACCGCTCCACCTACTACGGCGGCGGTACCTGCCACCAGGATGGGCGCGAGGTCGTTGGTCACTCCCGCGACGCCCACCACGGTAGCCGCGACGGAGACGATGCCGTCGTTGGCACCAAGAACGCCGGCGCGCAGCCAGTTCAGGCGCGCGGCCACGCTGCTGTCATGG
Source organism: Pseudarthrobacter sp. NIBRBAC000502770 (assembly GCF_006517815.1). NCBI lineage: Bacteria > Bacillati > Actinomycetota > Actinomycetes > Micrococcales > Micrococcaceae > Pseudarthrobacter > Pseudarthrobacter sp. NIBRBAC000502770. The sequence goes on along the minus strand of NZ_CP041198.1, from coordinate 2,931,274 downwards.
GGTTCGTTGTGGCTGAGCTTGAGGGTTTCGGACATGTTGGCAGTAAAGCACCATGCGCGCCGGGGCGCCATGAAGGTTTGCATCCCCTAACCCTGCGGGCCCCAGGCGGGGCAGCTCTTCCCACCTATTGATAAGGGTGCTTATCATAATGTTCCCTTCCAACGGCGCCTGGAGACAGGGTGCTGATGGGTGCACCCACTGCTGGAAGGATCTTGCAACGGCGCAGGGGACAGGGGACGACGGCGATGGACACCTATGGCAATGAGGGCACCGGCGGGGCGGGTGCAGGCAGCCGGACGTTCGGCATCGAGGAGGAGCTGCTCCTGGTGGACCCCGGAACAGGGGAAGCCGTACCCCTGGCAGGTGCCCTCCTGGACCTCTACGTCCGCCCGCTGGAGGCGGCGTCCGGACCCGTCCTGACAGCGGAGTTCCAGCAGGAAATGATCGAGGTGGTCAGCCCCCCGCATGCCACCCTGGCACGGCTCGGGCAGGACGTCGTGGCCGGCCGGGCCATCGCCCGCCAGGCGGCGGAGGACGTGGGCGTCAGGGTGGCGGCACTGGGAACCTCGCCCCTGCCTGCCGATCCCCATCCCGTCCAGCTCCGGCGGTTCCGCGCGATGATGGAGGAGTACGGGCTGACCGCCAGGGAACAGCTCACCTGCGGCTGCCACATCCACGTCTCGGTCGAGTCCCAGGAGGAGGCCGTGGCCGTGCTGGACCGCATGCGCAACTGGCTGCCGGTGCTTGTCGCGCTGAGCGCCAATTCGCCGTTCTGGCACGGCGAGGACACCGGCTACGCCAGCTACCGCTCGCAGGTGTGGAACCGCTGGCCGTCCGCCGGGCCGCTGGAACTCCTGGGCTCCCCGGACGCCTACCACCAGCTGGTGCATGACATGGTGAGCACCGGCGTCGCCATGGACGAGGGCATGGTGTACTTCGACGCCCGCTTGTCGCGGCACTACCCCACAGTGGAAATCCGCGTGGCCGACGTCTGCCTTCGCCCGGAGAACACCGTGCTGCTGGCGGGAATTGCCCGCGGACTGGTGGAAACCGCCGCCAGGGAGTGGCGGGAAGGGATCGAACCTGTGGCTGTCCCGTCGGCGCTGCTCAGGCTGGCCGGCTGGAAGGCAAGCCGGTGGGGCCTCCGGGGTGAGCTGCTCGATCCCCTAACGCACCGCCCGGCGCCCGCGCTCGCCGTCGTGAACTCGCTGCTGCACCATGTCCGCGGGGCGCTGGAGGACATGGGCGACCTGCACCGGGTGGAGGACCTGTTGGACGGGCTGCTGGCGGACGGTACCGGTGCGGTGCGGCAGATGGAGGTGCTGCACCGTACCGGTGACCTGGAGCGGGTGGTGGAGGATGCGGCGGACTGCACGGTTGCCACGCCGTAGCCCCCTCCCGGCGTGAACGCACCCGCGGACGGCGCAGGAGCGCTCTTGACCCCTTCCAGGCCTGGGCGTATACCGAAAGCATCATCATGCTGGCCCCCGCTGGGCCTTGGATGGAGCCGGCTGCCCCTGGTCTCCGACGCAAAAATGGAGTTGTAATGGGTAGCGATCGTTTCGACGTGCTCCGCGAACAGGTCCGCGGGCAGGTCATGCAGGAAGGCGACGCCGAGTACGAGGCCGCGCGCCTTGTGTACAACGGGATGATCGACCGTCGTCCCGCAGCCGTCCTTCGGGTGTCGCAGGTGGCGGATGTTCTGGCGGCCGTCCGGTTCGCCCGTGGGATGGGGATCGAGGTTGCCCTGCGCGGTGGCGGGCACAGCGCACCAGGATTCGGAACGGTCGACGGCGGCCTGGTCCTTGACTTCTCGGCCCGCCGGGGTGTGCGCGTGGACCCTGCGGCACGGCTGGCCCGGGTGGAGCCCGGGGCAACGTGGGCCGACTTCAATCACGCCACCCATGCGTTCGGGCTGGCAAGCACAGGCGGCATCATCGGCTCAACCGGCGTCGCCGGCCTCACCCTCGGTGGCGGTATCGGGTACTTGTCCCGCAAGTATGGGTTGTCCTGCGACAACCTCGTTTCTGCCGATGTTGTTCTCGCTGACGGAACCTTCGTCATTGCCAGTGAAGCGGAAAACGGCGACCTGTTCTGGGCGCTCCGCGGCGGCAGCGGCAACTTCGGTGTGGTCACGTCGATGGAATTCCGCCTGCACCCCGTGGACATGGTCCATGTGGGGATCATGTTCTTCGATGCCGCGATGGGAGCTGAGGTGGGGGCGGCCTACCGCGAGTGGATTGCTGCCGAACCAGAAGAAATGGGCGCCTTCCTGGGCTTCCACCAGGGTCCTCCGGTTCCGTTCCTTCCCGAGGAATGGCATGGGAAGCCCGTGGCGGTGATCGCGGGAATGTGGACCGGTGACCTTGACGCCGGCCCCGCTCATTGGCAGGCAATGCTCGACGCCGGGCAGGTACTGGGAAGCTTCTTTGCGCCGATGCCGTACCCGGCACTGAACATCATGTTCGACGGCCTCAGCGGCGTCCCCGGTCTGCAGGGCTATTGGAAGGCAGATTTCCTCCGCACCCTCAGCGATGACGCACTCCGCACCGCCGTCGCCTACGCACCGGGCATTCCCAGCGTCCACTCCGCCAACCACTTCTATCCGATCGACGGGGCGGTCCAGCGGGTGGCGCCTGGGGCGACCGCCTTCGCCTACCGTGACGTGGACTTTGCGCCTGTTATCGCGGCGCAGTGGCCCGATCCGTCCGAGAATGACAGGAACATCGCCTGGGTCCGGGAGTACTGGACCGCACTCCACGAATTCTCGGAGCCCGGCGGCTACCTTAACTTCCAGGACTCGGATGACCAGGCCAGGATCGAGGACACCCTCGGGTCGAACTACGCGCGGCTTGCCGAACTCAAGGCCAAGTACGACCCCGACAACTTCTTCCACGTCAACCAGAACATCAAGCCCGCCCCCGCCGGCACCGCAGCCGCTGCGATTCCGGCAGAAGGTCCGGCCGTACTCCAGGCTGAAGCGGCGCCGAAGGAAACGAGCCAACCTGGCAATGCGCCGCGTTCGGCAAACCCTGCAGAGGGGGCTGCCACATAACCTGGCCGTCGCCGGGCGGAGGGCCCGGCGTCAGTAGGTTGTCGCGTCGGAGATGAGGTGGGGCGGCCGGGGTGCCTGGTTGAAGTCGAAGTCGTTGGCCAGGTCACCCAGCTGGGGGTTGTTCTCCCGGACGCCGGGACGGTTGTCCGGCCGGCCGTCGGTGGCGGGGTCGATCCGCTCGCCGCCCAGGAAATCGTCCTCGATGAATTTGAAGTAGGCGTCCTGGCTGAGGACCTGGTGGTCGATGTACCCCTTCTTGGCGTAGGGGCTGATGACCAGGGCGGGGACGCGCATGCCGTAGCCATTGTTGTCCACCGCCGGCGGGGCTTCGTGGTCATAGAAGCCGCCCCAGTCGTCCCAGTTGAGGAAAATGGCGGTGCTGTCCCAGTCCGGGCCGCTCATGATGGCGTTGACCAACCCTGCAACATACTGCTGGCCGGTGCTGATCTTCGCCGGGGGATGTTCGCTGACATCGTCGGTGGGCGCCACCCACGTGACCGCGGGAAGGTTGCCCGTCCTTGCGTCGTCGTACAAGCCGCTGAGCGGCTTGATGTTGCCTTGCTCCCCGTCCTGTTTGACGGTGTCGAAATAGGGCAGCGGGTTCCACCGTCCAGGTGTCTCTGCGTCCTGTTTCACGGGCGCGCAGGTGGCGGCGTCGTTGCGGCAGTCCGGCTCGGTGCCGCTGAAGACGTAATAGGCCCAGGAGACAGCATGCTTGTGCAGCAGGTAGGTCAGGTCCGTCCAGGCATAGTCCGGGCGCCCGATGGTCAGTGCTGCTGAAGCGAGTTTCGCCTTGAGCGCATCCGGGATGTCCGCTGCCTGGACGGCGGCCTTGCAGGCGCTGAGGGTATCGGTGCGTTTGCAGCTAGCAGCCGCAACCTGCTGGGTCTGGCCGGCCAGGGCCGGACTGAGGCCAGCGGCCTGCAGGGCAGCCTGGCACGGTTGCAGATCCGCGGCCGACTGGCAGGTACCGATCAGGCTTTTATCGAAGTCCTTCTTTTCAGGCTCGGTATCGAGGTTTTGCAGGGAGCTGACGCACGACGACGGGTCCCCGGCCTTGGTGCACTTGGCGGACCATTCCGAAACCATGTAGAGGTGGGCCTGCAGGCTGCCGGCCGCCGCGGAAGAAAACATGTGGTCCTGCAGGACGAAGTTGTCAGCGTAGTCCCAGTAGGTGGGAAGCTGCTTTCGGTCGTGGTAGCCCATGACATCGGTGGCCTTCGGCTTGTACTTGCAGTCAGTGGCCGTAGGCTCGCAATGGGCGAGGTCTTTTTCTGCCTGTGCCACGAAGCCGTCCATGGCCCCGCCGTTGATGTCGGCGGTGGCGTCGTCCGGGCTGTGGGGGCCGCCGGCGTTGACGTCGGCGGTGCTGTAGAACGGCGCCACGCAGCCGCCCTTGGCCGGATCGGGAATGCAGGCGGTGGGTTTTCCGTCCTGCATGGGAATCCCGTCGGCGCCCGGATACGTGCCGAAGTAGCTGTCGAATGACCTGTTTTCCTGGGTGATGATCACTACGTGCTTGATTTTGGATAGTCCAGCATCAGGCCCGGACGGCGCTCCGGACCGCATGGCAGGGGGGACGGCGAGGGCGAGGATCACCAGCACCAGGGCCGCCGCGCCCGCCAGGACTGCCCGCCGCCGTCCTGCCCGATGAAGCTTCGCCCGGGAGAGCTTCACCTAGGATGCCTGCCTCAGGACGTCGCTGTTGAAGGTCTTTACGCCGGGGTCACCGGCCATTCCCAGCCGGGGCAGGTGGAAGAGGTCCTCGATGGTGGCCAGCAGGCTGTAGTGGTTGTACGGCTGGTCAGAGGACGCGCCCGCCGTGCTGAACGGGGAGAGGACCAACGCTCCCACCCTTCCGCCGGCAGCACCGCCGGCAGGGCTGCCGGCGTCTCCGGAGGAGGGGCCAACCGAGCTGACCTCGGCCTCGTCGAAGGTGATCACCAGCATGCCGTCCAGTTGGTACGCCGGGGAGGAGAGGATGGCCGGGACCTGGTCCTTTAGCCAGTTGTCCACCGTCCCCATGCCGCCCCCGGTGCCGTCGGCGCAGGATTCGTCATGCCCGTCGTGGCACAGGTTGGGCGTGATGTAGGCAAGGTTCGGCGTGGTGTCCACGTTTTTCAGGTCGTCCGCGAGCGCGGAGTAGTTGACCACGTTGTTGGCGCAGTCCGGGGACGAGAGGATGGAATGGAAGTAGACGAACGGATTGTGGTGGGTGGAGTACATCTCCTCCCGGGTGGCCCTGATGTGGTTATCGGCCTCCCCGATGTTGGGGTGCTCACACGGTTGTTGCATGTCCTCCATGTAGCCCTTCCACGTTTTGCCTTGCGCGCTCAGCTGCCCGGCCAAAGTTTGGGTGTCCTTAGGATAGACGCAACCGTTGCCCTGCAGCGTGCCGTCCGGCCCATTGCCGGTGGCATGGAACTCGGTGTAGGTCCGGCAGTCCTGCTTGGTGGTGTCGTTGGGTGGCTGTCCGGAGATTTGGGCCAGGTAGTTGGGCAGCGAGTTATGGGATATCCCATAATAGTTGGTCAGCAGCACGCCCTGGCTCCGGAGCGTTTCCGCAAGGTACGGTGCGGGAGAGTTGCCACCCCAGACAGTGTCGTAGTTCTTGTTTTCGAGGTTGATGACAAATACGTGCCCGGGGGTTCCCTGGGCTGGAGGACCCCCGGGATTCGTGACGGGGGAGGGCGCCGGGCTTGCCGGGGCCGCCGTCTTTGTTGGACTTTGGGCCGGCGCCGCTTTGGGGCTGCCCGTCGGGGCAGGTGCGGGGCCGGCGGGCTGGCACCCAACCAGGACTGATGCCAACAGTGCCGGGGCCAGGAGCAGGACCGCGGCCCGCCACCCCCGCGGCCTTTTTTGCGGAGCTGAACCTGGTTCCATGCCTGGCCTCCTTGGGCTGTCTAGGGTGACCTGCCGGCCGGGATGTTGGACAGCCCGGCCGGCAGGTATTTGCTCCCCAGCGATGCCGACACTCTCGCACACCGAAACCGCGTTTCATCCGGGCACAACCTGTGAGTTGTCAGGGAATCCTGTGCCGGCGCTCCGCTATGCCTGCCCGGACTCAGCCGGTCTTTCGGCGGTAGACCAACGCCGCGGCCGCGCTGGCTGCGAAGAGTATCCCGGCAAGCCAGGCCAGGGCGGTCCAGATGCCGCTTCCCACCGCTTCCTGGGTAAACAGGGCACGGAGGGTGTCCACGATGGAGGTCACCGGCTGGTTCTCCGCGAACCAGGCCACCGGGCCCGGCATCGACCCGGTGGGAACGAACGCCGAACTGATGAACGGCAGGAAGATCAACGGGTAGCTGAAGCCGCTGGCGCCGTCCACCGTCTTTGCGAGCAGCCCCGCAATCACGGCGATCCAGGTCAGGGCCAGGGTGAACAGCGCAAGGATTCCGACGACGGCCAGCCAGGCGGCCACGGACGCTCCAGTGCGGAAGCCCATCAGCAGGGCGACGCCCACCACGATCGACAGTGCGCCGAAGTTGGCGGCCAGCGACGTGAGTACGTGCGCCCACAACACGCTGGACCGGGCCACCGGCATTGACCTGAACCGCTCAAAGATGCCGCCCTGGAGGTCCAGGAACAGCCGGTATGCGGTGTAGGCCACGCCGGACGAAATGGTGATGAGCAGGATGCCGGGCAGCAGGTAATTGACGTAAGGCCCGCCGGTGCCGGTGTTGATGGCGCCGCCAAAGACGTAGACGAACAGCAGCATCATGGCCACCGGTGTGACAGCCGTGGTGATGATGGTGTCAGGGCTGCGAAGGATATGGCGGAGTGAGCGCCCAGTCAGGATGCGGGTGTCGCTGAGGGCATGGGAATGCATCACAATTCATCTCCTACAAGTGCCAGGAAGACGTCTTCCAGCGAGGGCTGCTTCTCGACATATTCCACCGTGGCTGCCGGCAGGAGCCGCTTGAGCTCGGCCAGGGTCCCGTTCTGGATGATGGTGCCATGGTGCAGGATGGCGATCCGGTCGGCGAGGTGTTCGGCCTCGTCGAGGTACTGGGTGGTGAGCAACACCGTGGTGCCTTGGCCGGCAAGTTGCCGGATGGTGTCCCAGACCTCGAGCCGTGCCTGCGGGTCCAGGCCGGTAGTGGGTTCATCGAGGAAGATGACTGGAGGGTTTCCGATCAGGCTCATGGCGATGTCCAGCCGGCGCCGCATGCCTCCTGAGTAGGTGGAGGCCCTCCTGCCGGCGGCCTCAGCCAGCGAGAACCTGCTGAGGAGCCGGTCCGCGATGGCGCCGGCATCCGGCAGGTGCCGGAGCCTGGCCACCAGGACCAGGTTCTCCCGGCCTGTCAGGACTTCGTCCACCGCGGCGAACTGGCCCGTGAGGCTGATGGAGCCGCGCACCTCCGCCGGCTCTGCGCCGACGTCGTACCCGCCTACGGAGGCGGTGCCTGCATCCGCCCTCAACAGCGTTGAGAGGATCCGGATGAGGGTGGTTTTGCCGGCGCCGTTGGAGCCGAGGAGCGCAAAGATGCTGCCCCGCGCGACGTCAAAGTCCACGCCCCGCAGCACGTGCACGTCCTTGAACGACTTCTCGATGCCCTGCACCTGGACGGCGGGTTGCAGGGCCTGGTCAGTGGCCATGGCTGGTCCTTTCGACGTTTGGCGGGATCAGGCGTCGCCTGCGGCGGCCTGGTTGATGGAGTCCGTCAGGCGCTGCCGCTCCTTCTGGATCCACTGGCCGCCGGAATAGTTGCGGATGAAAGTTTCGGCGAATTCCACGGGGTCGTCCCCCACGACGTCGCGGACGGGGGTGCTGTTGGCGGCGGCCTGTTCGATCAGGTCAGCAAGGTCCTCCAGCATCTGCATGAGGACATCGCCCTTGACGATTGCGCCGGCATACGTGAAGTAGCGTTCGAGGGCGTCGATGGCAGTGCGGTAGCTGCCGGGCAGTTGCTCCTTGCGCGCTTTGTATTGGCGCCAGCGCTTCTTGTCCTCGAGCGGGCCGGTGACTTTTTCGAGCCATCCCTGGGCCATGGTCATTCTCCTTGTTCCGTTGGTTGGTTGTTGTTGTGGTGGAGGTGTTCGATCCGTTCGGCAAGGAAGCTCCAGGTGCTCCAGAATTCGTCCAGGTAGGTGCTGCCTGCCGCATTGAGGGTGTACACCTTGCGGGGCGGCCCCTTTTCGGAGGGGACCTTTTCCACGTCCACCAGGCCACGCTGCTCGATCCGGACCAGCAGCGCGTACACCGTGCCCTCGGCGATGTCGGAAAAGCCCTGTTCCCGCAGCCGCGCCGTGATGTCATACCCGTACGCGGGCTGCAGGGCGAGGAGGGCAAGGACCACGCCTTCCAGCGTGCCCTTGAGCATCTCGGTCATCTGTTTGCCCATGAGGTGTTCCTTAGTACCTAGTAACGCTGACTACTAGTAAATAGTAACACTGAGTACCGGGAGTGCAAGGGCCGGGTAGGTCTTTCTGCCCTACAAGCCGGACAGCGGCAGGCGTTGACTTAAAACGCGGGATGCTGGGGACCGCGGGCCGGAAACGCACAACGCGTCCCGCCCCGAACAGAAAGGAAAGTCAGTGAAAAAGTGGTATCGGTGGCAGGACTATGTAGCAGTCGCCGCCGGACTCTTCACCGCGGTGGCGGTCCTGTTCACGCGGCAGCAAAACATGTCCACCACCTTGATGCTCGCCTTCGGCGGCCTGCTGGTGGTCAGCGGAATCATCAACCTGGCAATGCCGGGAACTCCGGCCATGGAATACGTGCAGGCCGTCCTCGCAGCAGGACTGGTCCTCTCGCCATGGCTCGGGACATACACGGGCGCAACGGGTGCGGCCTGGACGTCATGGATCGCAGGGGCAGTGGCACTGGTGGTAACAGCGGTGGCCATTAAGCCCAGCACCGACCTCCGCCACACCTACCGCGTCTCGCATTAGCAGGAGGAGTCCGCCATGGCTGAGGTGCTGCGCTGCGGAGTGGGATCCGTGGCCGTTCCCGCAGCACCGGAGGCCATGGCGGACTCCGCCCGCGCGCAACTTTGGACAGACCAAACCACACACGACGGGTGACGGCGATGGTGTCATTCCATGACAGGTCCGACGCCGGGCGGCGGCTGGGAAAGCGGCTCGCCGGCCTGCGGGGACCGGATGTGGTGGTGCTGGGCCTGCCCAGGGGCGGCGTCCCTGTTGCGTTTGAGGTAGCCAAAGCCCTGGAGGCGCCGCTGGACGTGATTGTGGTGCGGAAACTGGGGGTTCCCTTCCAGCCGGAGGTGGCCATGGGCGCCATCGGGGAGGGCAACGTCCGCGTCCTGGACCCGCGCACCATCTCCATGGCCCGCGTCTCCCAGGAGGACCTGCAGCAGGTGGAGCGCCGTGAGCGCGCCCTGCTGGAAAGCAGGGTGGCGCGCTTCCGCCAGGGGCGCAGCCGCCTCGACCTCGCCGGCCGTACGGCGGTCATCGTCGACGACGGAATCGCCACCGGTTCAACCGCCAGGGCGGCCTGCCAGGTGGCACGGCAACTCGGTGCCGCAAAAGTCATCCTCGCTGTTCCGGTTGCCCCCGCCCGCGCCATCGTGGAGCTCAAGGAACCGGACGACGTCGTCTGCCTGGTCTCGCCCCAGGACTTCCAGGCCGTGGGGTACTACTACCGTGACTTTTCGCCCACCGAGGACGGCGAGGTGGTTCAGCTCCTGGACGCCGCTGCTGCTCCGGAGCATCCCAATGGCGCGTATGGGGGAGATGGCAGCCTGGAGGACGACGTCGAAATCCCCGACGGAATGGTGGTGCTGCGCGGCAGCCTCTACCTGCCGGCCCGCTGCGAAGGCACGGTCCTGTTCGCGCACGGCAGCGGCAGCAGCAGGCACAGCCCGCGCAACCGCTTCGTCGCCTCCGTGCTGCACGCCGCCGGCCTGGGGACACTGCTCCTGGACCTGCTGACCCCTGAGGAGGAGGTCAACCGGGCCAACGTGTTCGACATCAGCCTGCTGGCACGCCGTCTTTCCGCCGCCACGCATTGGCTGGAGGCGCGGCATGACGGATCCGCCGGCCGGATCGGCTACTTCGGGGCCAGCACCGGCGCGGGTGCTGCCCTGTGGGCTGCCGCCGAGCCCGGCGCCCAGGTTGCCGCCGTGGTGTCCCGGGGCGGCCGGCCGGACCTGGCAGGTCCGCGGCTTGCGGCGGTCAAAGCCCCCACGCTGTTGATCGTCGGCGGCGCCGATACCCAGGTGCTGGCCCTCAACCGGCAGGCCATGGCGGCCATGCAGGCCCCCACCCGGCTGGAGATCGTCCCCGGCGCCTCGCACCTCTTCGAGGAACCCGGCACCCTCGCCATGGCAGCCACACTGGCGGCGGACTGGTTCCGGCATTACCTCCTGCCCTCGCCTGTGGGCCGGTCCGTGCCGGAGGCCAGGGAATGAACGTTTCCGCCGGCAGACCGGCCATCGCCGCCATCGCCAAGGATGTGGCCGCCCTCAGGGTCCAGCCCAACATGCCGGATTACGACGCCGCCCGGCGGGACTTCAACTGGGAGCAGGCGCGGCAGGCGCTGGCCGGGCTGCCCGGCGGCCGCGGCGTCAACATCGCCTACGAGGCCGTGGACCGGCACGTGGCGGAGGGCCGCGGCGCCAAGGAGGCGCTGCGGTTCGTGATGGCCGACGGTGGCACCCGGTCCCTGAGCTACGGGGACCTTGCGGACGGATCCGCCAGGTTCGCCGCAGTCCTCAGGGACCTGGACGTGGGGCGCGGTGAGCGGGTTTTTTCGCTGCTGGGACGCAGCCCGGGCCTGTACACGGCGGTACTGGGCACGTTCAAGAACGGCAGCGTCTTCTGCCCGCTCTTTTCCGCCTTCGGTCCCGAACCGGTCCGGCAGCGGCTGCACCTGGGGGCCGGGCGCGTGCTGGTGACCACCAAGGCGCTGTACCGCAAAAAGGTGGCACCGGTGCGGGACACCCTGCCGGAGCTCCGGCACGTGCTGCTGGTGGACGCCGGCGGCAGTCCCGAACCCGGGACCCTGGACCTGGCAGCACTCCTGGCCCTGGCTGACCCCAGCGGAGAGATCGCAGCCACGCAGCCGGAGGACATGGCCCTGCTGCACTTCACCAGCGGCACCACAGGCACACCGAAGGGTGCCATCCACGTCCATGACGCGGTGGCAGCCCACTACGCCACCGGCCGCTTCGCGCTGGACCTGCACCCGGACGACATCTATTGGTGTACCGCCGATCCGGGCTGGGTGACCGGCATGTCCTACGGCATCATCGCGCCACTGGTGCACGGGGTCACCGCCATCGTGGACCAGGAGGAACTGGACGCAGACCGCTGGTACAGGATCCTCGCGGAGCAGCGCGTGACGGTCTGGTACACGGCCCCCACCGCCCTGCGGATGCTCATGAAAGCCGGTGCGCAGCGTGCGTCCGGCCATGACCTGTCCGCGCTGCGCTTCATCGCCAGCGTGGGGGAACCGCTGAACCCGGAGGCGGTGGTGTGGGGGCGGGACGTACTCGGCCTGCCGGTGCACGATAACTGGTGGCAGACCGAAACCGGCGGAATCATGATCGCCAACTACGCCGCCATGGACATCCGCCCCGGCTCGATGGGCCGCCCGCTGCCCGGCATCGAGGCCACCCTGGTGGCCCGCGACGCCGACGGCAAGGCGATCGTCAAGGACGGCGAGGCGGTCCTGGTCACCGAGCCGGACGCCCTGGGCGAGCTGGCGCTCCGCCCCGGTTGGCCCTCGATGTTCCGCGGCTACCTCAACGAGGATGAACGCTACCGGCGCTGCTTCGCCGGCGGCTGGTACCTCACGGGCGACCTGGCAAAGCGCGACGGCGACGGCTACTTCTGGTTCGTGGGCCGCGGTGACGACGTCATCAAGTCCTCCGGCCACCTGATCGGCCCATTCGAGGTGGAAAGCTGCCTGATGGAGCACCCGGCCGTGGCAGAAGCCGGCGTGATCGGCGTACCGGACCCGGTGGCCGGCGAGGTGGTCAAGGCCTTTGTGGAACTCAAAACCGGCAACCGGCCCACCGAGGAGCTCCAGCTGGAGATCATCGGGTTCGCACGGAAACGCCTGGGCGCCGCCGTGGCACCCAGGTTGCTGGACTTCACCACTTCCCTGCCCAAGACGCGCAGCGGCAAGATCCTCCGCAGGCTCCTGAAATCCCGCGAACTCGGCTTGCCGGAAGGCGATACGTCAACGCTCGAATCGCCGGCGGGCCCCGCCGTCCTGCAGAAGGACCAGCCATGACCAGCCTCAAAAAACAGGGCGTCGCGGACGCGGAGCATGCACTGCACCTGCTGCGGCAGATGCTGCGGGTACGCCGGCTCGAGGAGAAATGCATTGAGCTGTACAGTGCCGCCAAGATCCGCGGCTTCCTGCACGTCTACATCGGCGAGGAGGCCGTGGCCGCAGGAGTGATGGAAACCCTGGCGCCTGGGGACGCAGTGGTGGCCACCTACCGCGAACACGGGCACGCCCTCCTCCGCGGTGTCTCGGCCGGTGCCATCCTCGCCGAAATGTACGGCCACGCCGAAGGATGCTGCCGGGGCCGCGGCGGGTCCATGCACCTCTTCGATGCCGCCACCCGCTTCTATGGCGGAAACGCGATCGTGGCCGGCGGGCTGCCCCTCGCCGTCGGCCTGGCCCTTGCGGACCGGATGGCCGGCCGCCAGCGGGTGACCGTCTGCTTCTTCGGCGAGGGGGCCGTGGCTGAAGGAGAGTTCCACGAAAGCATGAACCTGGCCGCCCTGTGGCAGCTGCCGGTGCTGTTCTGCTGCGAAAACAACCTTTACGCCATGGGAACCGCGCTGGGCCGCTCCGAATCCCAGACCGACATCGCGCTCAAGGCCGCCGGGTACGAGATCCCCGCCTGGGCAGTGGACGGCATGGACGTGCTGGCCGTGGAGGAAGCCGCCCGGCGTGCGGTGGAGGCGGTGAGGTCCGGCGGCGGTCCGCACTTCCTCGAGCTGCGCACCTACCGGTTCCGCGCCCACTCGATGTTCGATCCGGAGCTGTACCGGGAGAAATCCGAGGTGGCCCAGTGGATGGAACGGGACCCCATCAGCCTGCTGCAGGGTTCCATGCAGGCGGCGGGACAGCTGGCGGAGAAGGACTGGACCGACTTGCAGGCGGACGTGGCCGCAGAGATCAGTACCGCCGTCGGATTCGCCGAGAACGGGACGCTGGAGCCGGTCTCCGAGCTCGGCCGGTTTGTCTACAGCGACCGGCCGGATGACGGCAGTGCGGGCAGCGGCGGGGGTCCGGGCCATGGGGAGACGACTGGGAAAGGCGGGGCTGCACGATGAAAACCACATACCGGGAAGCCATGCGCGCGGCCCTCCGCGACGCCATGCAGCGCGATGACCGGGTGTTCCTCATGGGCGAGGACGTGGGCCGGTACGGCGGCAGCTTCGCCGTGAGCCTGGGCCTCCTGGAGGAATTCGGGCCGGAGCGGATCCGCGACACGCCGCTGTCCGAGTCCGGGTTCGTCGGCGCGGGCATCGGCTCCGCGCTGGGCGGGATGCGTCCCGTCGTCGAAATCATGACCGTCAACTTCAGCCTGCTGGCGCTGGACCAGATCATCAACAACGCCGCCACGCTGCTGCACATGTCCGGCGGCCAGTTCAACGTGCCCATCGTGATCCGGATGACCACCGGCGCCGGCCGCCAGCTCGGTGCCCAGCACTCCCACAGCCTGGAGGGCTGGTACGCCCATATTCCCGGGCTCCGGATCCTGGCCCCGGCCACCCTGGCGGACGCCCGCGGGATGCTGTGGACCGCGTTGCAGGACCCGGACCCGGTGCTGATCTTCGAGCACGGCTCGCTGTACAACGTTGCGGGGGAGCTCGACGACGACGCCGGCGCCGTGGACATCGACAAGGCAGCAGTCCTCCGGCATGGGGACGGCCTGACCCTCGTCACCTACGGTGGCACGCTGCCCATGGTGCTGGAGGCCGCGAACCGGCTTGCCGGGGAGGACATCGACGCGGACGTCATCGACCTCCGCACCCTCCGCCCGCTCGATGCCCACACCGTCGTGGACAGCGTGGCCAGGACGCACCGGGCCGTGGTGGTGGATGAAGGCTGGCGCAGCGGCAGCATCTCCGCGGAGATCGCGGCCCGGATCTGTGAGCAGGCCTTCTTCGACCTCGACGCGCCCGTGGAACGGGTGTGCAGCCTGGAGGTGCCGGTCCCGTACGCCAAGCACCTTGAGCAGGCAGCGCTGCCGTCCGTGGAGCGGGTCATGGCCGCCGCGCGAAGGGCCGTGGGGGCCAATGGCTGAGTTCCGGATGCCGTCCCTGGGCGCGGACATGGAGCACGGCAAGGTGGTGGAGTGGCTGGTCAAACCCGGGGACTACGTCCACAAGGGCGATATCGTGGCGGCCGTGGACACGGACAAAACAGTCATGGATATCGAATCGTTCGAGGAAGGCGTAGTGGCCGAGTTCCTGGTGGACCTCGGCGACACCGTGGACGTTGGCACCCCCATTGCCCGGATCACGGCCACTCCCGCTGAACTTCCGCCCGCCCCAACCCCGCCCGTCCCGCAAGCGGACGCCCCGTCCCCGAAGGCCGCGCCGCCGGTGCGGCACCTGGCGCACACGCTGGGGGTCGACGTCGGACGCATCAGCGGCAGCGGCACGGACGGCGAGGTGACCAGGGCCGACGTCGAACGCGCCGCCGCGGCAGCACCCGGCACCAGCGCCGGTCCTGCCCCCGCCGTGGCCCCGGAAGCGCCGGCGGGGCCAGCGGAGGACACGGCCCACCGGGTCCGGTCGTCGCCGCTGGCCCGGCGGCTGGCGCTGGAACTCGGGGTCGACCTGGCGGGCATCCCAGGAACGGGCCCCGGGGGTGCCGTGACCGAGGAGGACGTGCTGGCCGCCGTCCCGCCCAGGGAACGGGCACCCCAGGGCACCCGCGCGGACAAGCCGGCGGCAGCACCGCCGTCGGCCGTTCCAGCGACGGAACCGGCCACGCCGGATCTGAAGGCCCCGGCGCCACCCGCGCCCCAGCCGCAGCTGGCGTCCCACCCCGGCAGGAAGGACGCCGGCGGCAAGGCCGAAAGCCTGCGCCAGGCGATCGGTGCCCTGATGTCCCGCTCCAAGAAGGAAATCCCGCACTACTACCTCTCCACCACCCTGGACCTGGCGGCGGCCATGGCGTGGATGCAGGCGGCGAACCAGCAGCGCCCGGTTTCGTCCCGGCTGGTGCCGTCGGCCCTGCTGCTGAAAGCCACCGCGCTCGCGGCCAGGGAGGTGCCGGACATGAACGGGTTCTTCACCAGGGGCGCCTTCCAGGCCAGCAGCAGCGTGCACCTGGGCGTGGCAGTCGCCTTGCGGCCCGGCGGGCTGGTGGCCCCGGCCCTACACGACGCCGACACATTGACGCTCGATCAGCTCATGGACCAGCTGCGCGACCTGGTGGGCCGGGCCAGGGCCGGCCGGCTGCAGCGCGCGGAGATGGCCGACCCCACCATTACCGTGACCAACCTGGGGGACCTCGGCGTCGAGAGCGTGTACGGCGTGATCTATCCGCCGCAGGTGGCCATGGTGGGGTTCGGCAAGGTGCTGGAGCAGCCGTGGGCGCACCACGGGATGCTGGGTATCCGGCACGCGGCCATTGCCACGTTGTCAGCGGACCACCGGGTGAGCGACGGCCTGCGCGGCGGGCGGTTCCTGGCCCGCATTGACGAGCTGCTGCAGAAGCCCGGGGACCTGTGAATCCGTAATCGAGGAGGAACCGTGAACGAACAGGACGCACGCCAGGCGGTGGAGGCCGCGATCGGCAAGGTCGCCCCCGACGTCGAGCCTGGAGACCTGGACAGCGGTGCACGCCTGCGCCAGGACCTGGAGCTGGACTCACTGGATTTCCTCCGCCTGGTGGAAGTCATTGCGGAATCCACGGGCGTGGATATCCCGGAGGCGGACTACCCGGACGTGGCCACGGTGGGCGGCCTGGTCCTGTATTTGGCCGGGCACGGATAGAGCTGCCATGAAGCCCCGGAGGCCGCGGCGCTGGCTTCGCCGCCTGGGCATCCCGGCACTAGTTGTCCTGGTGCTGCTGATGGCCTCTGCGTTGGCCAATGTGGCCCTGGAATCGCGGGAGAAGGCGACCATCCCTTCCTACGGGGAGCGGATAGCGGTGGCCGGGGGGTGGTTGAACGTGGTCCGGAACGGGAGCGGGGCCGGGCGCCAGGGTCCGCCCATCGTCCTGCTCAGCGGCCTGGGAACTGCCGCCCCGGGCCTCGACTTTGCCCCGCTGATGCGCGAACTGCACGACTTCGACGTCTTGGTGGTGGAAGGCTTCGGTTATGGCTACAGCGACCTGGAGGCCAAGGCCCGGACCAACGAGAACATCAGCAACGAACTCCACGAGGCCTTGTCAAAGCTCCAGCTCCGCCAGCCTTACGTCCTGGCGGGCCACTCGATCGCCGGGTTTTACCTGCTGGACTACGCCAACCGGTACCGCCCGGAGGTGGCCGCGGTGGTGGGCATTGACGCCACCATCCCCAAGCCCGGAGACCACCCGGTGGCGGAACCGGAGCCCGGCATCAACTGGGTGAAGCTCCTGGCCTCCACGGGGCTGGTCCGCGTGGCTGCCGCGGTGGCTCCGGGGATCTTCGATCCGGACAGCCACGCCTATTCGGATGAAGAGCTGCAACGGATGCGCACCATGATGCTGTGGAACCTCGGCAATCCGGCGGTGGCGGATGAAACCGGGCGAATCGGCAACAACGCGGCGGCGCTCCGGGGAGCCACCTACCCGGAGGACCTGCCCGTGCTGGCCTTCATCGCCGATGAAGGGGACGGCAGGGCGGCCGCGAAAACGGCTGCAGCGGAGGAACTCCTCAAGAACGTCACACTGCACCAGGTGCTGCCCCTGCCGGGCGGCCATTACCTGCACTGGACGCAGGCAGGGCGGATGGCGGAAGAGATCCGGCGGTTCCTGGCCCCGGCCGACCTGTACTACCCCATGACGTGGTCGTTCCCGCGCATCCGGACGGCCACCACGACGCCGGAGGCGGCGGTGAGCACCGCGACGGCGGCGATGGCTGCGGGGATGCCGTAAAGGTCTGCAAGGACGCCTGACAGGAGGGCGCCCACGGCGAAGCCACCGTCGCGCCACAACCGGTAGACGCCCACGGAGCGGGCCCGCCAGGCCGGGTGGGCGACGTCCCCGATGGCGGCAAGCAGCGTGGGGTAGACCAGGGCGGTGCCCAGGCCAAGGACGACGGCGGCGGCGAGCCAGGGCCCGAAGCTGTGGGCGGACGCGGTGATGCCCAGGGCCACGGCCTGGACCAGCATGCCGGCCGTGATGAACCATTTGCGGCCCCAACGGTCCGACGCGGCGCCGGTGGCCAGTTGCGCGGCACCCCAGGCGGCAGGGTAGGCGGCGGCGAGGATGCCGATCTGGCCAAGGTCCAGCCCGGCACCGGCGAACAGGACGGGGAAGAGGCCCCAGGCCAGGCCGTCGTTGAGGTTGTTGACCAGGCCCGCCTGGCTTGCTGCCGAGAGGGAGCGGTCTTTGAAACTGGTAAGGGTGAACACCTGGCCGGTGGTGAGGCCGGCATGGGCGCTGCCGGAGGCGGCAGCGTGCTGGACGGCCTCGGTCTTGGCGTGGTGGTGGGTTTCCCTGACGGCCAGGACGGTCAGTCCCAGGCCGAGGGCGATATAGGCCGCGCCGAGCAGGAACGGGGCGGGGCGGAGGCCATAGGCGGTGGCCAGGTAGCCGGTGGCCAGCGCGGTTGCGGCGACCCCCAGGTAGCCGGCGGCCTCGTTGAACCCCATGGCCAATCCGCGTTGCCGGGGGCCCACCAGGTCCATCTTCATGATCACCGCGGTGGACCAGGTCAGTCCCTGGCTGACGCCCAGCAGGACGTTGGCCGCCACGATCCAGGCCCAGGACGGGCCGACGATCAGCATGAGCGGCACCGGAACCGCTGCCAGCCAGCCGGCGACAAGGACCGGCTTGCGGCCGTACCGGTCCGAGAGGGTGCCGGCGAAGTAGTTCATGGCGGCCTTGGACAGGCCGAAGGCCAGGATGTACGTCAGTGCCCCTGTGTAGAGGTCCAGGTGGAACTCCTGGGTGGCCAGCAGGGGCAGGACGGTGCGTTCCTGGCCCAGGGTGCCGCCCACCAGTGCGTTTACGGCCACGAGCAGCATGAACTGGGCCAGGTTCTGCCGCAGGCCAAGTACAGGCCCGGCCGAACCGGTTGCGGGAAGTGTCCTGCCTTGCATTAGCTGTTCCATTCCATGCGGGGTCATTGGTGGGGACATGAAAGTGGCCCGGGCGTGTGGGGGGAACGCCCGGGCCGGGCCCGGATACGCGGGGGACGCACCGGACCGGAGCCCGGGCAGGAGGTGGGTCCTGCCCGGGCGGTCTGTGGGTGTCCTGGTCAGACGGCGGGGACGCTGTTCTGCCAGGCGTTCCAGGCGGCGTAGCTGCCATCGAGTTCGACCATGTCGTACCCGGCGCGGCGCAGGGCGCTGGCGGCTACGGAGTTCCGGACGCCGGACTGGCAGTAGGAGACGATGGTGCCGCCGGCCGGCAGCTCGTCGAGGTGCCACATGAGGCGGCCGCCGCTGAGCTGGTAGGAACCCGGGACGTGCCCGGCCTTGTGCTCGGTCTTGTTGCGTACGTCCAGGACCATGGCGGCGTCGAAACCTTCGAGTTCCTCCGGCTGGATCAGCTTGGGGGTGAAGGTGGGCAGGCCCTCGATGCTGGTGAGGTAGCCGGCCACGTTGTCGATGCCCACGCGGACCAGGTGGTCCCACATGTCCTGGGCCTGGTCCTGGCCGTTGGCCAGGAGCACCAGCGGGTTCTTGTCGGTCTCCGGGTTGACCACCCACGCACCGTAGCTGGCCACGGACTTGCCGGCCGGTACGTTCAGGGACCGGACCACGGTGCCCTGGTGGACTTCGCCGTTGGAGCGGGTGTCGATGAAGGTCAGGGTGTCCTCTGCCAGGCCTGCGGCAACGATCTCCGTGGACAGCTCGGGCAGGGGAGTGCGCTCGCCCATGACGGCCGGGCCTTCCCGGTTTTCGCGCTTCATGCGGGCGAAGTAGGCGTGTGCATCGGGCTGGCCGTCGAGGAGCTCGTTGATGAAGCCCTGCTCGTCGTTGGCGGCCAGGTAGGGGCCCCACCAGGCGTAGAGGCGCTCGTAGCCCACCGTCGAGGAGGGGATGGCGCCCAGGGCCTTGCCGCAGGCGCTGCCGGCGCCGTGGGCGGGGTGGACCTGGACGTAGTCCGGGAGGGTGAGGAACTTGTCGCGGAGGCTGGCGAAGAGCTGCTTGGCGCCTTCGAAGCGGGTGTCCACGCCGCCGGCTGCCTCGTCCAGCAGGTCCGGCCGGCCCAGGTCGCCGGAGAACACGAAGTCGCCGGAGAGCAGGTAGCCGGGCTTGTCGCTGAACGCGCCGTCGGTCACCAGGAAGGACAGGTGCTCCGGGGTGTGCCCGGGGGTGTGGACCGCCTTGATGCTGATGTTGCCGAGGGTGATGGTGTCGCCGTCGTAAAGCCGTTCGCCGTCGAATTCGTACTGCCAGTCGGGGCCGCCCTCGCCGGAAACGTAGATCTTGGCGCCGGTGGCCGCGGCCAGTTCGCGGGTGCCGGAGAGGTAGTCGGCGTGGATGTGGGTCTCGGTGACGGCCACGATCTTCATGCCGTTCTTCGCAGCCAGGTCCTGGTACACGGCGATGTCGCGGCGGCCGTCCACCACGATCGCTTCGCCCTTGGCCTGGCAGCCGATCAGGTAGCTGGCCTGGGCGAGGTCTTCGTCGTAAATGCGCTCGATAAGCATATGGTGCTCTCCTTCAGGTGAAAGGGGATTGGGAGTTGTTCTGAATTCAGTATAGATACCCCCGGGGGTATCCCGCAAGTGCACTGCGGCCTAGGCGGAGGTCCTGCGGGAGAGCCTTGGCAGCAGGCGTTTGAGGCTTGGTGCTGCGTGCCTTTGTGCGGGTGGGGGAGGGTCTGTGGGGGTGTGGTTGTAGATGACGGGGTGGCCTGCCCGGTACCACTCGGTGATCCCGCCGGCCACGTTGACCGCGGTGTGTCCGCGGTCCGTGAGGAGGCGTGCAGCCTGGCTGCTGCGTTTCCCGGAGCCGCACATCAGGTGGAGCGTGGCCTGGGGCCACACCAGTGCAAGCTGGTCCGCCGTGACGGTGCGGAACGCCCAAGGGGCCGTCATGGTTCTCAGGCGTGCTGGTGGCCGGCCTCGGCGCGGAGCTTGTCCATGTCCAGGTTCTTCACGGCCTGGATGACTTCCTCCAGGCCGGTGGCGTTGAGCGCTCCGGGCTGGGAGAAGACCAGCGTCTTGTCCTTGAAGGCCATCAGGGTGGGGATCGAGGTGATGTTCGCTGCCGCGGCGAGCGCCTGTTCGGCCTCGGTGTCCACCTTGGCGAAAGTGATGTCCGGGTGCCGTTCGGCGGCGGCGCCGTACGTGGGGGCGAACATGCGGCAGGGGCCGCACCAGGCTGCCCAGAAGTCAACGAAGACGATGTCCTTGTCCTCCAGGGTCTGGGCGAAGGATTGCTCGGTGATGTCGATGGTTGCCATGATCTGTCGTGTCCTTTCGGGCGGAGTTTGCTGGTTAGGTGGTGGGGAGTCCGGCGCGGGTCCAGGCGGTCATGCCGCCGGCCATGGTGTCGGCTTTGTATCCGGCGCCGTTGAGGGCATCGGCGACGGCGGCACTTCGGTTGCCGCTGCGGCAGACGGCGATCACGGGGACGGCCGGGTCGAGCTCGCCCAGGCGGGCCTGCAGCTGGCCCATGGGGATGTGGAGGGCGCCGGGGATCACGCCCTCGGCGACCTCGAAGTCCTCGCGGACGTCGAGGATCCGCGCGGTGGAGCGGCGCTGATCGGTTTCGTTGATGGTGATTTCAGCCATGGTGGTTCTCCTTCGAAGTGGTGTGTGGCTGGAGCTGGTGGGGGTGTTGCTAGCGGACGGGTTCGCCGGCCTGGCGCCAGGCGGCCATGCCGCCGCGCACCGAGTAGGCGTCGTATCCCTTTTCGGCGAGGAGCCGGGCCGCGGAGGCGGAGCGGACGCCGGAGGCGCAGACGGCAATGACGGGCCGGGCCCTCTGGATCCCGGCAGTGCTGGCCTGCAGCCGGTCCAGGGGGACGTGCTTGGCCTGCGGCGCACGGCCGGTCCGCCATTCCTGGGCGGACCTGACGTCGATGAGCGTGGCCCCGGAACCGAGGAGTTCCTTGGCCTGCGC
This sequence comes from Pseudarthrobacter sp. NIBRBAC000502770, assembly GCF_006517815.1. Classification (NCBI taxonomy): domain Bacteria; kingdom Bacillati; phylum Actinomycetota; class Actinomycetes; order Micrococcales; family Micrococcaceae; genus Pseudarthrobacter; species Pseudarthrobacter sp. NIBRBAC000502770. Next base: position 2,910,048 of record NZ_CP041198.1, on the reverse strand, counting down.
TACGGAAATCGTCTTGTAGGGCTTGCTGAAGGCCTTCTTGAGGGAATCGATGAGTCCCATGATGTTTCTCCTCTATGGATGGGTCAGGCGGTGACCGTGCCGGCGGTGACCCACGCCGCGACGGCGAAGATGAGGACCGCGAAAGAGATGCGGATGTGCTTGTCATGCAGGTGGCGGGCAAACCGGGCCGCAACCACCGATCCCACGATCGCGGGGATGGCGAACGCCAGGGTGGTGGCCCAGTCGATGGTGTAGCCGGCGGCGTGTGCGCCAAAGCCTGCGGCCGAGTTGACCACGATGATGGCCAGGGACGTTCCCACGGCCTGCTTCATGCGCAGTCCCAGGAAGATGGTCAGCGCGGGGGTGATGAGGAAGCCGCCGCCCACGCCGAGGAGTCCGGTGAGGAACCCGACCAGCAGGCCCACTCCCACGGCTTTGGGGGCGCAGGACCGGAAGGCCCGGTTCGGCCCGGTGCTGCAGGACCCCTCGCTTTCGCGGGGCTTGCTGAGCATCCGGATGCCCGCGGCCACCATGATCCCGGCGAAGGCCAGCATCAGGATGTTCGGGTCCAGCAGCTTGCCCACGGCCGCACCGGCCCAGGCTGCCGGGATGCCGGCACCTCCCACCAGTGCGATCACGGGCCAGTTCAGGCCTTCCCGCAACCGGGGGAGCAGGGCTGCCAGCGAGGAGATTCCCACCACCAGGAGGGAGGTGGGAATGGCCTGGGCGGGGCTCATGCCCACGCCGTACACCAGGGCCGGAACGGCAATGATGGACCCGCCGCCGCCAACTACGCCCAGTACGACGCCGACGACGAGCCCCAGACCCAGGGCCGGGATCATGCCGCTGCGCCCTCGTCAGCCGGCTGCGCGGGGAACTGCAGGATGGCGCTTTCGCGGGTGGGCTCCTTGGCCGCCTTGTTCCAGGGCATGGCCGAGAGGGCCTTGCCCATGGCGCAGGTGTTGGTCGCGGCCGAGAACGTTAGCCCGGTGCCGATGGCACCGGCCAGCATGCGGACCTTCGGGGAGACGAACTTGCCGCCGGCCAGGCCCAGCATCACCAGGGAGCCGGCGGCCAGGCGGACCTGGCGCTCCAGGTCCCAGCGGTCCTTGCCCTTGACCACATCGCCGCCCGCGGCCGCGAATCCGGGAACCCCGCCGGTGAGGACGTAGGCCGTGTAAAGGCCAACAGTGGCCATGCGCTGGCGGGCCTGTTCGGCGCGGACGCCGGACTGGCAGACCAGGACTACGCGGCTGCCCAGCCGGGCGGCGAGTTCGTCGGTGTGCTCGGAGAGCAGCGGAAGCGGCACGTTGTAGGAGCCGCGGATGTGCATGGATTCGAATTCAGCGGCGGAGCGCACGTCGATCACCACGAGGTCCTGGTGCTCCTTGATCCAGGACTGCAGGGCCTCAGGGGCGAGTGCGGTAACGGCTGTTGCTTTGGAAGGGGACGTCATGGATGGCCTCTCGGAAGGGGTCGGGTGGATACCCCACCGAGTATTGCAGATACCCCCGGGGGTAGTCAAAACACCCATGGGGGTATATAGTTGGACGCAAGCCCACCACCTATGGAGACCCCTTTATGGAACTGAACCCAACAGAACTCACGCCCGTGATCAACCGCCTTAAGCGGGCACAGGGCCAGCTTGCCGCCGTCACCCGGATGCTCGAGGGAGGCCGCGACTGCAAGGACGTCGTCACCCAGCTGGCGGCCGTCTCCAAAGCCCTCGACCGTGCCGGCTTCGCCATCATCGCCACGGGTCTTGAGCAGTGCATCGTCCAGAAGGACGAAACCATGGACCGGAAGGACCTGGAGAAGCTCTTCCTCTCCCTCGCCTGAACAGCCCCGCACCACAACTGACCGCCCGGCAATTCCAAGGAGCATCATGACCTACACCCTGGCCACCACTGTTTCCCTTCCCTGGGCGGAGGCGCTGGAGCGCACCCGCGAAGCCCTCGCTGCCCAGGGGTTCGGGATCCTGACCGAAATCAATATCCGTTCCACCTTCGAAGCCAAGCTTGGCTCCGAGGCCGCGGACGCCGTCGGCGATTACGTCATCCTTGGCGCCTGCAATCCTTCCCTTGCCAGCCGCGCCCTGGCCGCCGAGCCGCAGATGGGCGCCCTGCTGCCCTGCAACGTGGTGGTGCGCCGGAACAACGCGGCGGATGTAACCACGGTGGAGGCCATCGATCCCCAAGCCATGGTGCAGCTCAGCAGCGCGCCTGCCGTCAAGGACGTGGCGGACGACGCCGGCACGCGCCTTCGGAAGGCCCTGGCCAGCCTGGGCAAGGCGGACGGGTAGCAAAGGGGAGACCATGCCGGAACCGCTTGTCATCGTCTTTGACGTCAACGAGACACTCTCGGACATGGGACCGCTCGCGGACGCCTTTGAGCAGGCCGGTGCGCGGCGGGAACTGGCCAGGCTCTGGTTCGCAACGCTGCTGCGGGACGGTTTCGCCCTCGCCGCCAGCGGCGACAACCGGGCCTTCGCCGCCATTGGCGCCGACGCCCTCCGCGCCCTGCTGGAAGCCGAACGGGTTTCCGGGGACCTGGACGCCGCCGTCGAACGCGTCATGGCCGCAATGCAGGACCTCTCCCTCCACCCGGATATCCCCGACGGTGTACGCGCCCTGGCCGCGGCCGGGCACCGGCTGGTAACCCTGACCAACGGCGCGGCCGCCAACACGGACAAGCTGCTCGTGGCCGCGGATATCCGGGACAGCTTCGAGCTGCTGCTCTCCGTGGCGGACGCAGCCGCGTGGAAGCCCGCCAAGGCCGCTTACCACTATGCGGCAGCTTCCGCCGGAGCGGACCCTTCCGGGATGCTGCTGGTCGCCGTCCACCCCTGGGACATCCACGGGGCAGCCCGGGCCGGACTGCGGACCGCCTGGATCAACCGGACGGGCTCCCGGTACCCCTCCTACTTCCAGGAGCCGGACATCGTCGTCGCGGCCCTGACCGAACTGCCGGACGCCCTCGCCGCTGCCCTGTAAGACCCGGCCGCACGTGGTGGCGGGCGGTGCGGAAGAACCTGTAGTCTCTGTTCACGGTGATGGATCCCGCCGGAAGGCCCGCGCAGGTGCGCGGTCTTCGAACCGCCGCCTGGCTGATGGTTCCTGCCTTTGCTGATCCGAAGGTAGGTGGCCCGTGCCCGCAGCCGGCCCAGTCTTCCTGCCCCGGCCCGACCAGGAGAGCCCATGACTGAGCCCGAGAAACCACAAGGCCCCGCCGGTGCCGTGCCCTACGTCCCCCGGAAGATCAGCGGTCCGGTGCTCATGGGCGTGGTGCCGGGCCAGCCGCTCGCGGTCGCCCACCGTGCCGCCGAACTGGCGTTCAGCCTGGGCGTGAAACTTGTCTGCGCCTACGTGGACGTCACCACGTACCTGGCGGAAGAGCCCGACGGCAGTGTGGAAGCCCGCCCCATCGACCCCGACGGGATCGACGACGACATCGAAGGGATCAGCGCCTCCATCGCCGGGGACCTCCGCGAAGCTTTGGGCGCCAGCGGGATCGACTGGTCCTTCGTGACCCTGGCGGGGGACCCGGCCCGGGCACTCGGACGGCTGGCCGAATCCACTGATGCCTCCGTCATCGTGGTGGGCACCCGGGAACGCGGGCTCGGCGCGCGGTTCGAGGAACTGCTGGTGGGATCCGTTGCCGTGCACCTGACCCACCGCCAGCACCGGCCCGTCCTGGTGGTCCCGCTGGCCCCGCATTCCAGGCGCCAGCCGAAGGCGGGACGCTGATGGAGCAGCCCGTCCCCAGGACCGAAGCGCAGGACGCAGCAGACCTGGGAACCCTGGGCGGGGCGCGCGTCCACCGGCCGGTCCACCTGCACCCCGGGTTTGTCCTGGTGGTCATCATCGGCGGAATCTTCGGCGCGCTGGCCCGCTACGGGGTAAGCGGCGTCCTGCCCGCACCGGGCGGCTGGCCGCTTCCCACCCTGGCCATCAACCTGGCCGGTGCGTTCCTGCTCGGCGCCTTGCTGGAGGCACTGGTCCGCCGGGGGCCCGACGCCGGCCGGCTGAGGCTGGTCCGGCTGCTGGTGGGCACCGGGTTCATGGGCGCCTTCACCACCTACAGCACCCTGGCCGTGGAAGCCACCACCCTGGTCAATACCGGCCGCAGTGCCGATGCCGTCCTCTACGTCGGCGCCTCCGTGGTGGCCGGCGCGGTGGCAACCGTCGCGGGCATCCGCCTCGCAGCAGCCCAGCACGGCCGCACCACCCGCCGGCCGGGGCCGGCCGCCGCGAAGGAAGGACGCCGGTGAGCCCCCTGGCCATCATCCTGCTGGGACTCGCGGGCGGCCTCGGAGCCGCCACCCGCTTCGTGGTGGACGGGCTGGTGCGCACCAAAATCAGGACCGCGCTGCCGGTTGGCACTATCGCCATCAACGTCACGGGATCGTTCCTGCTGGGCCTCCTCGCCGGCGCCGTGATCGTGCACGCGGCCCCACCCGAGCTGCAGGCCATCGCCGGCACGGGGTTCCTGGGCGGCTACACCACCTTCAGCACGGCCAGCTTCGAAACAGTCCGCCTGGTCCAGTCCCGCCGCACCGGGCTGGCACTCCTCAACGCCGTGGGCACCGCGGTGGCCGCGGTGGGCGCCGCGGCCGGCGGCTTCGCCCTCGCGGGCCTGCTCTGACGGCACCGGATGCAGCGGCCCCAGGCCGGCTAGGAAATTCCGGCGGGAACTTCCCGCAGCCCGGCACGGTGCAGGCGCTCCAGCTGGACCACGTCGCGGGTAAAGGACACGGCGAGCAAACCGAGGGCCAGCGCGGGAACCAGGCCCGCGGCCAGGACAGGGACGCCCGGGAGCAGGGCAATGAGCAGCGCAAACGGCTGGAACGCCCCGATGGCCTTGCGGGACACGCTGGCCGGCAGCACCGCGCGAAGCTGCGGCCGGAGCAAGCCCGCGGCCACGAAGGCGTAATACATGGCCCCGATGGCCAGCGTCCACGGGCCGGCCACGGGAGCGGCTCCGACGGACAGCACCAGCACCAGGGCGGCGTCGGTGGCGGAATCGAACCGCGCTCCGGCGGCCGAGGAGGTTCCGGTGCGCCGCGCCACCACGCCGTCCAGCCCGTCCAGGAGGAACGCCGCGGCACCCAGGAGGGGCAGGAGCAGGTCGGTGCGGCGGCCCGTGAACAACTGCGGAACCGCCAGCACCGCGCACAGGGCCACCAGGATGGCGCGCAGCAGGGTCACCCGGTCCGCCGGCGTCGAGAAGCGTGGAATCCGCCGCAGCACCGAGCCGACGGCGGCCCCCGTCACCACTGCTCCCGCGCACAGGCCGGCCAGTTGGAGGAGCAGTCCGGACGGGGACACGGACGTCAGCACCAGGGCCGAGAACACGTACCCCGAAACGGCCCCGAAGGCGTCCGGCACCGCCCGCTCAGCCCCGCTCATCGCCCACCTCCCCTCGCATGCTAACAACGGCCGGGGTGGTGGTCACCGCCGGAAGCGCCGGGACCGGACTCCTGCGCCGGCGTCGGACGTTCCCCTGCGGCGGCCGCGGACCAGGCCGGCAAGCGCCAGGAGGGCCCCGGCTCCCTCGGCAACGGCGCTGAGGGATTTGGAGAAGAACCAGACGGGGTCGTACATGGCCGGGATCGGTCCGATGGCAGGGATGTCAACGTACCGGTACAGCACGACGGCGGCGAACGCGCTGAGGGCCACCACCAGGGCCACGGCATAGGCAGCCCTGCTGCCGCGGACCAGGACGTAAACGCCTGCCACCAGCGCGGCCGCCGCTTCGAGCAGGAACAAGGTGCCCTGGCTGACGGTGCCCGGCTGCGTGTTCTGGTAGCCCGGGGCCAGGAACAGGTGCACGCCGGCATCGATGAACAGCGCCAGGGCGGTCAGTAATCGTAGAGCCACGCTTATGTATACGCCCGAAGTTCCCTTCCGGTTCATTCGGCCCTGTTCTCGTTGTGGGATTTAGGGGGAATATTAGGGGCATCCGCAGTCTTGCGCCCTTTAGCGGGCAGCCGAGCCTGCGGCCCTACGAGCAAGGAGAATGACAATGACCCTTCCCAAGGACATCACGCCGGGAACCTGGACCCTGGACATGTCGCACAGCGAGATCGGCTTCAGCGTCCGCCATGCCGGGATCAGCAAGGTCCGCGGCCGCTTCACTGAAGCCCAGGCCGAGGCACGCGTGGGCGAGTCGCTGGCTGACTCGTCGGTGCACGCCACGGTCTCCACCGCAAGCTTCGACTCCGGTGACGCCAACCGCGACGCACACGTGCGCGGCGCGGACTTCTTCGATGTCGAGAAGTATCCCGAGATGACGTTCCGCGGCACCTCCATCGAAGGGGACGGGGAGGATTACACCCTGACCGGGGACCTGACCATCAAGGGCGTGACCAAGCCTGTGGAGCTGGAGGTCGAATTCACCGGCGTGGCCGTTGACCCGTTCGGGGCCACCCGGGCCGGCTTCTCCGCCGAGACCGAGATCAGCCGCAAGGAATTCGGGCTCACCTGGAACGCGGCGCTGGAAGCCGGCGGCCTGCTGGTCAGCGACAAGGTGAAGATCAACCTCGAAGCGGCCCTGGTCAAGCAGGCCTAATCCCGCAGGTTCCCGCCGCGCCCGTTACTTCTCGACGCGCGAAAACGCCGGGGCTACCGGAATATCCGTAGCGCCGGCGTTTTGGCGCCGCGGGAATGCCTTTGCGCAGCGGAAATGGATTTGCGCCGGGCCACGCGGTGGCCTACAGCGGGTCGGGGCGGACCTTGACGTTGCCCAGTGAACGGATCAGGGCCACGGCGGTAATGGACCCGGCTGCCATGATCGAGGCGAGCACCACCACCTGGAACCGGCCTGCCTCGAACGGGGAGGCGCCGCCGAAGATCGCCCCGACGAAGGCTCCCGGGAGGGTCACCAGGCCGGTGGTCTTGGTCTGGTCCGTGGAGGGAATCAGCGCCGAGTGCACCGCCTGCCGGGCCTGGACCAGGGTTGCCTGCCGCGGCGTGGCACCCAGCGCGAGCCACCCCTCCACCTGGTCCCACTGCTCCACCACCGCCTCGAAGAACCGCCTTCCGGCCAGGGTGGCGATGGTCATGGAGTTGCCAATCACGATCCCGCCCACCGCCAGCGCGTACCGGGGCGAGAACTCAATGGCGCCGGTTCCAAACACGACGGCGACCGTCACCAGGATCCCGGCGGCCATGGTTCCGGCCACCAGCCCAAAGCGCCGCCAGGACCAGGTGAGGCGCCGCGTCGCGGTCACGGACGCCACGCTGAACATCACCAGCAGGGCCGCCCCCACCCACAGCGGGTTGCTGATCACGCCGCCCAGCACCAGGCTGATCACGGCCAGCTGCGCCGCGCCGCGCAGGATGGCCAGGGCAGGGGAGAGGTACGACGGCGTCCGCGAGCCCCACAGGATGCCCACCGTGAGTGCCGCCAGGATGGCAATGGCCGCCAGGGTGGGCAGCGGGGCGGCAAAAAAGGACATCCTGCCAGCTTACTGAGCGCCCGCCGTCGTCCCTTCCCAGACGCCCCATCACTTTTGGCACGTTTTCCTGTGACGCCCCATCACTTTTGGCAGGTTTTCCTGCGACGCCCCATCACTACCACCGCTCCCGCAGGCCGGAAGTTGGCCCAGGCGACCGGACAGGATAAGACTGTGGGTATGTCACGCGGAACCCTTCGGATCTTTCTGGGCGCGGCGCCCGGCGCGGGCACCACATACGCCGCGCTGCGGGAAGCGCACCGGCTGCTGGCCGGGGGCAGGGACGTCGTGGTCGGCATCGCAGCGGACCACGGCCGGGAGGAGACGCGGCAGCTCGCAGAAGGGCTCGACGCCGTTGCGCCGCGCCTTTCGGGCGGTACGACGGGAGCAGGGGTGCCGGCCCTGGACGTGGACGCCGTGCTGGAACGGAAGCCGGATGTGGCCGTAGTGGACGAGTACGCACACGTCAACGCCCCAGGCAGCAGGAACCAGCAGAGATGGCAGGATATCGAGGAGCTGCTGGTGGCGGGCATCGACGTGCTGTCCACCCTTTGCGTGCAGCAGCTGGGGTCCCTCAGGGACGTGGTTGCCGCGATCATCGACGATCCGCCGGACGCAACGGTGCCGGATGGGATTGTGCGGCGGGCGGACCACATTGAGCTTGTGGACATCCCACCTGCGCTCCTGCGCCAGAGGGTGGCGGACGGCAGGATCTTCCCGGCGGACAGGATCGATGCCGCCCTGGCCAACGAGTACCGGCCCGGCACCCTGCTGGCCCTGCGCGGAATGGCCCTGATCTGGCTCGCGGACCGGGTGGAGGAAGGCCTGGCGGCGTACCGGGAAAGCCAGGGCATCACCGCCGCGTGGCCCACCCGCGAACGGGTGGTGGTAGGGCTTGCCGGCTCCCCCGGGGACGAGGTGCTCATTCGGCGGGCAGCCCGGATCCTGTCCCGCGTCAACGGCAGCGAACTCCTGGCCGTCCACGTGCGAGGCACCACCGCACGGCGGGAGGCGTCGGAACAAACCGTGGAGGCGCAGCGGCAGCTCATCACTGACCTCGGCGGCACCTTCCACACGGTGTCCGGGGATGACCCGGCGCAGTCTCTGCTGGAATTCGCCCGGAGCGCCAACGCAACCCAGATTGTCCTCGGGGCAGCACCGGGAAGCTTCTGGAGCCGCGTCCTGGGCAGGGGCGTGGCGTCAAGGGTGGTGCGGGAATCCGGCGACATCGACGTGCATCTGGTCTCCCATCCGCCCGCGGCCCGCGGACTCCCGCGGCATACCCCCGCAGCCCTCAGCCGCACGCGCACCACGGTTGGCTATATCCTCGCGGTGCTCCTCCCCGTGCTGGCCTCCACCCTCCTGTCCTTCAGCCGCGACCTGAACCTCGCCACCCACGCCCTGGTGCACCTGACCGGGGTGATGGCGGTGGCGTTCATCGGCGGGCTGTGGCCGGCCGTGTTCGCAGCCGTCCTGGCGTCGCTGCTGCTGAACTACTTCGAAACGGACCCGGTGGGCACGTTCAACATCAGTGACCCGCAGAACGTCTTTGCCCTGCTGGTCTTCCTCGGGGCCGCGGTGGCCGTGTCCCTGGTGGTGGGCCTGTCTGAACGCCGGGCGCGGGAAGCTGTCCGCGCCCGTGCCGAGGCCACCACCCTCGCCGACCTCGCCAGGGATGCACTCCTTGCGGACGATACCGTTGCCGGTTTCCTGGACAAGGCCCGCGAAACCTTCCAGGTCCGGGCCGCGGGCCTCTTCACCCGTACCGGGGACAGGCAGGACACGTGGGAACTGCAGGCGTTTTCCGGGGACGCGCCGCCACCGTCCCCGGAGGCGGCAACCGCGCTCACTGACAACGTGGAACTGGCCGATCCCCGGACCGCCCTGGTCCTGTCCGGCCGCACCCTGACGGCAGGGGACCGGCTCCTGCTGGCCGCCCACGGAGCCCACCTCCTGCTGCTCCGGCAACACCACGCCCTGCAGCGCACCCTGAAAAGCACCACGAAACTGGCGGAGGGCAACAGCGTCCGCACCGCAATCCTGAGCGCGGTCAGCCACGACCTTCGCACGCCGCTGGCAGGGATCAAGCTGGCGGTCACCGCGCTCCGCCGCCAGAACAGCAGGCTCCCGGCGGAGGTGCAAGAGGAGATGCTGGCCACCATTGATTCCTACACCGAGCGCCTGGACGCCCTCATCTCCAATCTCCTGGACATGTCCCGGATCTCCAGCGGATCGGCTGCACCGCACACCGCCCCGGTCACGTGGCGCGATGCCATCGAGGACGCCCTGCGCGGCATCCCCACGGAGCGCATCCGGATCGACCTCGCACCCAACATGCCGGCCGTGGACGCAGACCTGGGCATGCTGGAGCGGGTCATCGCCAACATCGTGGAAAACGCGCTCAAGTACGCGCCCGGCTCGGACGTGGTGATCGTGGGCGTGTCGGGAGCCGCCAACGCAGCGGACGACGGCGGCACGCCGTTTGGCGAGCTGCGCATCGTCGATCACGGGCAGGGTGTGCCCGCTGCCGCGGTAGTGGAGATGTTCCGGCCGTTCCAGCGGCTTGACGATGCGCCGGAAGGTCTGGGCATCGGGCTGGGCCTGGCCGTGGCGAAGGGCTTTACCGAGGCGATGGGCGGCCAGCTGGTGCCCGAGCCGACTCCGGGCGGAGGGCTGACCATGGTGGTCCGGCTGCCGCTGTCCACCGGGCCCTACAGCCCCAACATCCGCCGGGAAGCAGGCACCGCAACAGTATGAGGACAGTCCTGATCGTTGACGATGAACCGCAGCTGCTGCGCGCCCTGCAGGTGAACCTGCAGGCGGAGGGGTACCGGGTGCTTACGGCCCTGGACGGGGCGGCCGCGCTCAGGCATGCGGAAGGCGGGCACCCGGATGTCATGGTGCTGGACCTGGGCCTGCCGGACATCAACGGCGTGGACGTGATCACCCGCGTCCGCCGCACCAGCAGCATGCCCATCATCGTGCTCTCCGCCCGGCACGGGTCCGTGGACAAGGTCAGGGCCCTGGACGCCGGCGCCGACGACTACGTGACCAAGCCGTTCGGGCTGGACGAGCTCCTGGCAAGGCTGCGCGTCGCCGGCCGCCGGAGCAGCGCGCCCGAGGTTGCCGAGGACCCGCCCGCCGTCGACGTGGGGGACTTCGAGGTGGACCTGGCCAACCGGAAGGTGACCCGGGAAGGGGAACCGGTCCGGCTCACCCCGCGCGAGTGGGCCATCCTGGAACTGCTGGTGCGGAACCCGGGCCGGCTGATCACCCAGCAGCAGATGCTGGCCAGGATCTGGGGCCCGGGCTACGACAACGAAACCCACTACCTGCGCGTTTACATGGGCCAGCTGCGCCGCAAGCTGGAAAAGGACCCGGCCCGGCCCCGGCACCTGCTCACCGAGGCCGGGATGGGCTACCGCTTCGAGCCATAACCCGTACCAGGGCCGGCAGGCGCGGGCTTACCGGACGATCTTGAAGTTGAACGCCGGGGTGCCCAGCGCGCCCCAGAGGCGCAGCCAAACGGGCAGGAGCATTTCGGTGCCGCGGGCGGTGGAGATGTCGCCGAGGTCGATGACATCGTCATGGCCGAAGTCCTTCAGGAGGCCCGTGACGGTGTTCTTGGCGTCCGCGTCGTTGCCGGAGACGAAGACCGTGCCGGGGTCGGCCAGGAGCGTGGGGCGCGCCATGAGGTCGGCGTTGAGCGTATTGAGGGACTTCACCACCCGCGAGGCAGGGAAGGTGCGCTGGATCTGTTCGCCGAGGGAGTCGGTGTCCTTGACGAACAGGGTGGGCGGCATGCCCTTGCTGAAATCGAGCGGGTTGGCGATGTCCAGGATTACCTTGCCGTCAAGGTTCCCGGCGCCTGCCGCTGCCAGGACGTCCAGGGACGCATTGCCGTTGGTTGCGTTGACGATGAGTTCGGCGCCGACCGCAGCGTCGGCGAAACCGGCGACGGCGATGCCCGGGTTTTCGGCGGCCCAGCCGGCGAACGGGGGAGTTCCCATGGCGTCCGGGGCCGTGCGCGCGAGGGTGGCCTCCGGATCGCGGGTGCCGATGGTGACATTGTGGCCCAGCTCTGCCAGGCGGGCTGCGATGGTCCGGCCGACGATGCCGGTGCCGAGGACGGCGATGTTCATGGATGCTCCTTGGTGGGTCCGTGGGGACGGTGTTGATTGTGACGGATCGTTCTCATTTAGTTTGTGACGGAACGTTCCGTCTGTCAAACTTAAGGCCAAGCAGAGTGCAGAAGCTTTCGAGGGAGTGTGGTCCGAATGGTGCGAAGGACGGCGGAGGAGAACCGGCGCAATGTCCTGGATGTGGCCACCCGGCTGTTCTACCAGCAGGGAATCCGGGCCGTGGGCATGGATACGGTGGTCAAGGAATGCGGGGTTGGAAACGCCACCGTCTACCGGCAGTTCCCCACCAAGGACGCCCTCGCCACCGCGTATGTGCAGGGGCGTGCCGACGCCTGGTTTGAGCGGATGCGGCAGGCCGCTGATGGGCAACACGACCCCCGGGAGAAGCTCCTTGCCGTGTTTAGGGTGCTGGCTGCCGACTGCGCCGGCCCTACATACCGGGGCTGCCCGATGCTGAACACGAGCACCGAGTTTCCGCTCGGCCAGCACCCGGCCCACATGGCAGCTGTGGGCCACAAGCAGCAGGTGCGCGACTGGTTCAGCTCGCTGGCGGCCGACGCCGGAGCGGAGTCGCCGGACCAGCTCGCCGAAGAGCTCCTCATCGTCCTCAACGGCGCCTACGCCACGGCGGCAGTGCTCGACGGCGGGACGTACGGCAGGCGCGCCCTGGCCCTTGCGCAGTTGCTCGTCGGGCAGGCCTGCCCGCGCCCCTAAACGGTGGGCACCAAAGCCGCGTGCCGCCGTCGTAAATTCCCGCGTAAAGGATTCGTCAATAAAGGTCCTTTTCGCCGATCCGCCGTTTTGCCCGGTGCTAGCTTCGCAGTGGTCGCGGTGCAAAGGGCAGCGCGGAAAGGCAGAGATGACCACGTTGAGCAGGCCCCCGGCGGATCCTTCCGCGCCCCATGCCCACGGCAGGAAGGCGCTGAAGGACTGGCTGCTGTTCGGGCTGCAGGACAGCAAGGGTACCCACCAGGGCCCCGGCGGCGTGCCCACGCAGCACGAGAAAAAGCATGCATGGTGGCAGGTCATGTGCCTGACCGGTGTGGACTACTTCTCCACCCTGGGCTACCAGCCGGCCATCGCCGCACTGGCCGCCGGTGTCATCTCACCCCTGGCCACCCTGGTGCTTGTGGCCGTGACCCTGCTCGGCGCCCTGCCGGTGTACCGGCGGGTGGCCGGTGAAAGCCCCCGCGGCGAAGGTTCCATCGCCATGCTGGAACGGCTGCTGCCGCGGTGGGGCGGCAAGCTCCTGGTCCTGGTGCTGCTGGGCTTCGCGGCCACCGACTTCATGATCACCATGACGCTCTCGGCCGCGGACGCCACCGCGCACCTGATCCACAACCCCGTGGCCCCCGGTTGGCTGCAGGGGCAGAACATTCCCATCACCCTGGTCCTGCTCGCCCTGCTGGCTGCCGTGTTCCTGCGGGGCTTCAAGGAAGCGATCGGCGTCGCCGTGGTCCTGGTGGTCCTGTACCTGGGCCTGAACGCCATCGTGGTGGTGGTGACCCTGGGCCAGGTCATCTCGCATCCGGTGGCCATGGGCGACTGGTGGACCAATTTGTGGGTATCGCACGGCAACCCGCTGATGGCGGTGGCCATCGCCCTGCTGGTGTTCCCCAAACTGGCGCTGGGCCTGTCCGGCTTCGAGACCGGCGTCGCCGTCATGCCCCAGGTGCGCGGGGCGGACAACGACACCGAGGACAATCCTGCCGGCCGCATCCGCGGAGCCCGGCGCATGCTCACCACCGCCGCTGTGATCATGAGCGCCTTCCTGCTGACCTCGAGCTTCATCACCGTGGTGCTCATCCCGGAGCAGGAGTTCCAGCCGGACGGCCAGGCGAACGGCCGTGCCCTGGCCTACCTGGCGCACGAATACCTGGGCGTGGGCTTCGGCAGCGTGTACGACATCAGCACCATCGCCATCCTCTGGTTCGCCGGGGCTTCCGCCATGGCCGGGCTGCTGAACCTGGTGCCCCGCTACCTGCCGCGCTACGGCATGGCCCCGGGCTGGGCCAAGGCCGTGCGGCCGCTGGTGCTGGTGTTCACCCTGATCGGCTTCCTGATCACCTTCATCTTCAATGCCGACGTCGATGCGCAGGGCGGTGCGTACGCCACCGGCGTCCTGGTGCTGATGACCTCCGCCGCGGTGGCTGTGACCCTCTCGGCCCGCAGGAAAGGGCAGCGGAACCTCACCGTGGGCTTCGGCGCCATTTCGGTGGTGTTCGCCTACACCACGGTGGCCAACATCTTTGAACGGCCCGAGGGCATCCGGATCGCCGCCATCTTCATCCTCGGCATCATCGTCATCTCGCTGCTGTCCCGGGTCCGCCGCTCCTTCGAGCTGCATGCCACCCGGGTGCACCTGGACCAGCAGGCCCTGGAGTTCATGTCCAGCACCCTGGACGGGCCCATCGCGATCATCGCGCACGAACCGCTGCGGCTGTCCCCGGAGGCCTACCGGGACAAGCTGGAGTCAGCCATCGAGGTCAGCCACCTCCCGCTGGCGGGGGACGCCCTGTTCCTTGAGGTCATCGTGGACGACTCCTCGGACTTCGAAACCGAACTGCATGTCCGCGGCGTCAACCGGCACGGCTACCACATCCTGGAGGTCCACGGCCCGGTGGTTCCCAACACCATCGCCTCCGTGCTGCTGCACATCCGCGACGTCACCGGCCTGATGCCGCACATCTACTTCCGCTGGACGGAGGGGAACCCCATCACCAACCTGGTCCGGTTCCTGTTCCTGGGCGAGGGCGAGATCGCCCCGGTCACCAGGGAGGTTCTCCGCGAGGCCGTCCCGGACGTCACCCAGCGGCCGTGGGTCCACGTCGGCTGATGTGTGGCTGGCTGATGTGCGCCACCGAGGCGGCAACCCGGGCTGCGTCCGCCAGGCTGGAAGGGCGGTGTGCGCGGAAGGCGGCCTCGGCGTCGTCCTCCCAGACGCCGGACGCCAGCACCACAACGTGCACCATGTCGCCGTAGGAGTCGTTGCAGGCCAGGACGTCGCCGGGCACCCGGTGCGCCTCCGGGCCGGCTGACGGCCAGGGCTGGAAGACCACCCACCAGCCCTCGCCGTCCTGGTCGGGGAACAGGTAGCCGCTGGCAGGCTGCAGGGCGCGGCCGTTCAGCCCCCGGCCGCCGTAGCCCTCCACGGCCTCGGCTGCCGCGGCGAACTTCACCCTGCCGCGGTCCTCGGGCGACTCATCCCACCGCATCTTGCGCCCCCTGGCTCTACACACTTTCCTGCCTTAATGAAAGGTCCTGAGGGGCCCGTCCGGGGCGCGGGCGGCCGTTTTTTGACGCATTATTTACGGGTCGCCGCACCCCCGGCCCCACGCCGCGGGATGAGGGGGAGCGGCCTGCCACCATAATGGGACCCATGGAGAGCCCCGTAACCATCCGCCCCATGTGCCCCGAGGACTGGGACGCCGTACACGCCATCTACGCCGCCGGCATTGCCACAGGGGAGGCGACTTTCGAGAGTGAGCCGCCCACCTGGGAAGCGTTCGACGCCGTGCGGCTGCCCCAGCACAGGTTGGTCGCCGAGGAGGCGGGGCGGGTTTCGGGCTGGGCCGCGGTGTCCCGCGTTTCGTCCCGGGAGGTGTACCGGGGCCTGGTGGAGCACTCCATCTACGTGGCGCCGCAGGCACAGGGCCGGGGCGTGGGCCGGCTGCTCCTGGGCGCCCTGGTGGAGTCGACGGAGGCCGCGGGCATCTGGACCATCCAGTCCAGCATTTTCCCGGAGAACACGGCAAGCCTGGCGCTGCACCGGAAGCTGGGCTTCCGGGTGGTGGGGACCAGGGAGCGGATTGCGCGGATCAGTACCGGCCCCAAAGCGGGGCACTGGCAGGACACGCTGCTGCTGGAACGCCGCAGCGCCGTGGCCGGTACCGGGTAGCTGCCTTATCCCATGTGGCTCCTTCAACTTCTTGTCCGGGGCCATAGGACCCTGTCCTGATCGTGCGCCCGCGCCTAGGGTCATGGGGACACGCGTCCTCGAGTACAGTTTGGAGCCCATAATGCAGTTCCCCGTAGTTTGGCGTCGCAGTGCGGCCACGTTCGCTGCCGCAACAGCCCTCATCCTCTCCGGCGCATCAGCTCCTGCCTTCGCCGCGCAGCAGCCCGTCAAATATGTCAACCTTGGGGACTCCTACTCGGCCGGTTGGGGCTCGTTGGCGCCAACCGCCGCCGTCAATCCGGCGTTCGGCAGCCCGGCCTGCCTGCACGGCGGCCCTGACGACGTGGCGTTGTTCGACCAGCTGCAATCGGTGGCCCTCACCGGCGACTATGCGTGTGCAGGCGCGACAATCGGAACAACAACTTCAGGTATCCCCACTATTGCCCAGCAGGCCGCCAAGGCGTCCCGTGATGGTGCGCTCAACAGCACCACAGGACTGGTGACCCTCACCGCCGGCGGCAACGACGTCAACTTCGGCCAGATCATCGGAGCGTGTGCTGCAGACCCGTCACCGACGGCCGTCGGTTGCCGGGAGGCCGTAGCCTATGGAGTCCAGCTTGCAAACGGCGTCGACGTGGTGGGAACGGTCGCAAAAATTCGCGGGTACGCGGCAAATGCTAAAATCGCCTGGCTCGGGTACCCCCAGCTCTTTGCGACGGCCGGGGAATCCACCACAGTCATAGCAGGCGGCGGTGTCATGTCCGCAGCGGCCGCAGCGGTGTTCGACAAGGGCACGGACCAGCTCAACGCCGTCCTCGCGGGCAAGGCACGGAGCGCCGGCGCGCAGTTCGTGGACGTCACCCCCAAATTCAACGGCCACGAAATCGGTTCCTCCGACTCCTGGTTCAACCTCGGCCAGTACACGCAGTTCAACTTCCACCCCACCGCCGACGGATATACACAGGGCTACTACCCGGCCATGGTCAGCGCGATCAAACCTGCACAGCTCGTGAAGGGCTGAGCCGTACCCTGGGCAGGGACACGCTGAACCGCCGCAGCGCCGTGGCCGGGACCGAGTAGCTTCTTACCGCGAGGGGAGCGTCAGGATCTCGGCGCCGTCCTCGGTGATGGCGATGGTGTGCTCGGTGTGGGCCGTCCGGCAGCCGGTGGCGCTCCTCAGGGTCCAGCCGTCGTCGTCCGTCACCAGCTCCGCCGTGTCCGCCATGATCCACGGCTCCAGCGCCAGCAGCAGCCCGGGCCTCAGTTTGAAGCCGCGGCCGGGCCGGCCCATGTTGGGGACGTGCGGGTCCTGGTGCATGGTGGAGCCGATGCCGTGGCCGCCGAACTGGGTGTTGATGGGGTAGCCGGCGTCGGTAAGGACCCGGCCGATGGCATAGGCGACGTCGCCGATCTTGGCGGCCGGCCCGGCGGCGGCTATCCCCGCGGCCAGGGCCCGTTCCGTGGCTTCGATCATGGCAACGCTCTCCGCCGGGCGTGATTCACCGACGATGAAGCTGATGGCAGCGTCGGCGGCAATCCCGTCCTTGACGACGGCGAGGTCCAGGGTGAGCAGGTCCCCGTCGGCCAGGTCATAGTTGTGGGGGAGTCCGTGCAGCACGGCATCGTTGACGCCGGTGCAGATGTAGTGGCCGAACGGGCCGCGGCCGAACGACGGCGCGTAGTCCACGTAGCAGGATTCGGCCCCGGCCTCGGTGATCATCTCCTTGGTCCACTGGTCGATGTCCAGGAGGTTGGTGCCCACGGTGGCGCGGCTCTTCATGGCCTGCAGGATGTCCGCCACCAGGGCGCCGGTGACGCGTGCGCGGGCCACTTCGGCAGGGTTCAGGATCTCGATCATGGGGCGCCCTTCGTGTCCGGTAAAGCCTACGGGCCATCCTATTTCCCGTATCCCGGCCGATTGCAAGGAACGGTGCCGACCTGCGGGATTATTGCGGGATTGTACTGGGCCCCAGTGACCGGAACCCTGCATTGAGCCCGGGCGGGGTGTCGGGACCCTGCTGATGGGGCTAGCCTGTTAGTGGGTCGACACATTCGTTCGCTTTCGCACGTACCCGTTTCAGGTAACTGTTCTCCTTTTCGCGGTGGGCCAGAGTGGCAAAGCAGGAGACTAACAAGTGCCTTTGGGGTTTCAAGGGCAATTGAACGGAACAAGTATGGCCACTGGCTATCAACCTGGTTTGGCGTCGTCTTCCTGGGGGAGCGTCTACGTCGTGACTGGGGAAGAGCTGGTTGGGCAGGGTCTGCGGAGGCTGTTGTCGGTTAATGGGTTCAACGTTGCCGGGGAATCGGGGTCTGTCCGCCAGGCGGCGCGGCGGATCCCTGCGATACGTCCGGATCTGGCCATCATCGACGATGACCTTCCAGATGGCTCCGGTGCGGGGCTCTGCCGGACAATCGCAGCCGCTGACCCCACCATCCGGTGCGTGCTGATGACGGGTGAAACTGACGAAGCGGTTCTTATTGGCGCGATTCTGGCCGGTGCCTGGGGGTGTTTGTCCCAGCAGGACGACAATGAGGAGCAGCTGAGGCTGATCCGGCGGGCCATGCACGGGTACACAGCCTTCAGCCGCCGTTTCCAGACCGGCATCCTGGCTCCGATCCAGGCCGACGGGATGAATGGGCCCGACGGCCGGCTGGGGATGCTTTCCAAACAGGAAATGAAGGTGGCTGTGGGGGTTGCCCGCGGGCTGGCCAACGCACAGATCGGCCAGGAATTGTCTCTGGCCGAAAAGACCGTGAAAAACATGGTCTCATCGGTGCTGATGAAATTCGACATGTCGCGCAGGACCGAGGTGGCGGTATTCGTCTCCGGGGAACTTGAGGAGACAGGAGACCTCGCCCGGGAGTACCGGCGCAGTCGTGACCCGGACCTGATCGCGGAAGTCACCGCGGCGCTGGTTATCTGCACCAGCGAGGCGGGCAGGATACCGCCGTCCAACAAGGTGCTGCTCCTGGACGCCATGCGGCTTGCTGATGCTTTGGCGGTTGCCCATCCCCGTCCCCGCCCGGCAAAACACCGGCAGGAACGACCAATGAAACTCAAAGGCCCCGATGACCGCATTCCGGGACCTTCAAATACCCGCGCCACAGACAGGGCGCCCGGGCCCACCCGGCACTAACTGGTTGGGACGTTGTCCCCCTTAGCGCTCATTTGGGGGGCGTTAAGGGGGATGGTCAGTCGTCCCCGGGGCGGCCGTGGGCCAGGCCAGTGGGGAATCCGATGAGCAGCGGCTCGGGGGTGCCGCAGCATCCTCCGGAAGTTTCTGCCACGAATCCGGCAGAAGCGGCAGCGGGGACGTCGCAGCTGGTGCCGGTGTCCGAGGAACAGACCCCGGTCTCCGGCAGCTCGAGTTGCACGGTGTCGGCTGCTTCCCGGTCCCCAGCCAGGGCAGCCGCGACGGACCGGACCTGTTCGTAGCCGGTGGCCAGCAGGAAGGTGGGCGCGCGCCCGTAGGACTTCATCCCAACGACGTAGAAGTCCTGTTCAGGGTGGGACAACATTGCTGCACCGTGCGGTTCCACCGTGCCGCAGGAGTGGAATTCCGGGTCGATCAGGGGTCCGAGTCTGCGCGGGGCCTCCACGCCCGGGTCCAGTTCCAGCCGCAGCTCCTGGAGGATCTTCAGGTCGGGACGGAACCCCGTGGCCGGAACCACCACATCGGCCTGGAGGGTCCGGCCGTCCGTGGCGGTCAAGGTGACCGGGCCGGCGTCGGCTGCCTCGATGGAGGCGATACCGAAGCCGGTGTGCAGTTCCACCCCGCCGGATTCGACGAGGGTACGCAGCCGGCTGCCCAGCCGGCCGCGGGCGGCGAGCCCGTCGGCGTCGCCGCCGCCGTCGACCTTGGCTGCCGACGTGCCGCGGATGGCCCAGATGATCCTGGTGCCGGGTTCCTGGGTGGCAAGGTCTGCGAGGTTGATCAGGGTGTTGGCGGCAGAGTGGCCGGAACCGATCACGACGGCGGTGCGTCCGGCAAAGCCTGCGCGCCCTCGGCCCAGCACGTCCGGCAGGGGGGAAGAGATGTGGGCAGCGGCGGCGGCTTCACCGACGGCGGGCAGTCCCGAGGTTCCGAGCGGGTTGGGGGTGGACCACGTACCGGAGGCGTCGATGACCGCGGCGGCCTGGTAGTCGCGGACGTCGCCGTCGGCGTGTTCCACCCGGACCACGAAGGGGGTGCTGTTCCTGTTGCGGCTGTGTGTTTTGTCCATGCCCTGGCGGGTCACCGCGATGACGCGGGCGCCGGTATGGAGGCGGGACGCGATGGCCGGCAGCGCGGCGAGCGGGTTGAGGTACCGGTCGATGAGGTCCCCGCCGGTGGGCAATGCCGCGGGCTCGGGTGCAGTCCAGCCTGTTTCGGTCAGCAGGCGCACGGCTGCGGCGTCGGTGTTGTACTGCCACGGGGAGAAGAGCCGGATGTGCCGCCACTGCCCGATCGCTGCGGCCGGGGCCGGGCCGGCTTCGAGGATGAGGGGTTCCAGGCCGCGTTCCAACAGGTGCGCCGCCGCGGCGAGGCCGATGGGGCCCGCGCCGATGACCACAACGGGGAGGGTGTTGGTACCAGCCATGAGGGTCCTGCTTTCTACGGTCCGGGGGTTACTGGGCGGTCGATTACTGGGCGGGGGTGAGGGAGGCGATGAGGCCCTCGATGCGGCCCTTGATCTCATCGCGGATGGGGCGGACGGCGTCGACGCCCTGGCCGGCGGGGTCTTCGAGTTCCCAGTCCTCGTAGCGCTTCCCCGGGAAAATCGGGCAGGTGTCGCCGCAGCCCATGGTGATGACGACGTCGGATTCCTTGACTGCCTCGGTGGTGAGGACCTTGGGGATCTCGGCGGACATGTCGATGCCGAGTTCGGCCATGGCCTCGACGGCGGCGGGGTTGACCTTGTCGGCGGGCTGGGAACCGGCGGAGCGGACCTCGATGGCGCCCTTGGAGAGGGTGGTCAGGAAGGCGGCGGCCATCTGGGACCGCCCGGCATTGTGGACGCAGACGAACAGGACGGAGGGCTTTTTGGCGGGTTCGGTGCTCACGGGGTTTCTCCTGGGGTTCTCGGGGGTTAGGCGGAAGGCTGGCTGGTGGTGAAATAGCGGGTGCGGGCCCAGAGGGCCGCGTACACCAGGGCAACGAGGGCGGGGACTTCGATCAGGGGCCCGACGACGCCGGCCAGGGCCTGCCCGGAGGTGACGCCGAAGGTGCCAATCGCCACAGCGATGGCGAGTTCGAAGTTGTTCCCTGCTGCGGTGAAGGCCATGGTGGCGGTCCTGGCGTAGCCGAGGCCCAGCCACTTTCCAACGGCCATGCCGGCGCCGAAAACGGCCACGAAGTAGACCAGCAGCGGCAGCGCGATCCGGGCCACGTCCAGCGGCCGGGACGTGATGGTGCCGCCCTGCAGGGCGAAGAGCAGGGTGATGGTGAAGAGCAGGCCGTACAGCGCCCACGGTCCGAGCTGCGGAAGGAATTTTCGTTCGTACCAGTCCCGGCCCCTGGCTCTTTCCCCGAGGGTCCGGGTGAGGAAGCCGGCCATCAGGGGGATCCCCAGGAACACCAGTACGGAGGCGGTGATGGACCAGAAGGAGAAGTCCACGCTGGTGGTGGGCAGTCCCAGCCAGGACGGCAGGAGCTGGAGGTAGAACCAGCCCAGGGCGCCAAACGCGATGACCTGGAAGACCGAGTTGATGGCCACCAGCACGGCCGCGGCCTCCCGGTCGCCGCAGGCGAGGTCGTTCCAGATCATCACCATGGCGATGCACCGGGCCAGGCCCACGATGATCAGGCCGGTGCGGTACTCGGGCAGGTCAGGGATGAAGATCCAGGCCAGGGCGAACATGAACGCCGGGGCCAGTACCCAGTTCAGCACCAACGAAGTGATCATGAGTTTGCGGTCACCGATTACCCGGTGTGCCTGGTCGTAGCGGACCTTCGCAAGCACGGGGTACATCATCACCAGCAGCCCGACGGCGATCGGCAGGGAAACCTGGCCGATCGTGACGGCCTCGAGAACCGTGTTCAGGCCCGGGACGAAGGTTCCCAGCAGCAGCCCCAGTGCCATGGCCGCAATGATCCACACAGGCAGGAACCGGTCCAGGGTGGAGAGCTTGCCCGCGATGGGAGCCGCCCCGTCAAGGCGGAATGTCGGGTCAGTCTGGATGCTCACGGAACTCCTGTGGCGCTGGTGTAAGGCCTGGGCGGGACTGCTGGAACAACATTGATATTCGTCGATATGAGTATCGGCAACTATATCGATGATTGTCAATCTTGTGCATAATGGACGCATGACTTCCCTGCAACTGGCTGAGCCCGCCATCGCCGAGGACTGCTGTGCGCCATCAGGCCGGCCAGCCCTCGAGGTGGAGGAGGCCCAGCGCACGGCCCTTGTGTTCAAGGCGCTGGCCGATCCGAACAGGCTTCGGCTGCTCTCGATTGTCAAGGGCGCCGGAGACGGCGAAGCGTGTGTCTGCGACCTGACCGAACCGCTGGACTTGAGCCAGCCCACAGTGTCCCACCATCTGAAGATCCTGGTGGACGCAGGGTTGCTGCACCGCGAAAAGCGCGGCACCTGGGCGTACTACTCGCTGGTTCCCGGTGCGATCGAGCAGGCGGCCGGCCTCCTGGCCACCCTGTAGAACCGCCCGGTGCCCGTTATGCGGGTTGGGAGCTGTAGGCGGTGAGGGCTGCCAGTTTTTCTTCGCCAACGGGCTCCTCGGGCAGCAGGGGGATGAGGGCCACCCGGTCGGCCAGCGCGTACACCTTTGAAATCTCTTCAAGCTCGCCGGCCGCGCGCGCCTGCAGGAACGGTGACTTTGGGTGTGCAGCGGCGATCGAGTTGTTGATGACCCAGGCCCACGGATGGATCCCGGCCCGTTCCAGGTCGTCCTGCAGCTCCTTGGCCTCGAGCACCGGGGTGGTTTCGGCCAGCGTCACCAGGACCACCTTGGTCTGTGCCGGGTCCTGCAGCCGCATGAGGGGTGTCACAAAGCCCATGGTTGTTCCCACTTGGCGGGCGATCTCCCGGTGGTATGAGCCCGTGGCGTCCAGGAGCAGCAGCGTGTGGCCGGTAGGGGCGGTGTCGATCACCACGAAGTGCCGGCGGGACTCCTGGACCACCTTGGAGAACTGCCGGAACACCGCAACCTCGTCCGTGCACGGGGAGATCAGGTCCTCTGCCAGGGCGGCGCGTCCTTCATCGTCCAGGTTCCGGCCTTTGGTCTCCATGACGTGGGCCCGGTACTCGCGGATTGCGGTTTCGGGATCGATGCGCGAGACGGTCAGGCCCGGGATGGAACCGTGGAGCGTTTCGGCCAGGTGTGCAGCCGGATCGGTGGTGGTGAGGTGGACGGCAAGCCCGCGCCTGGCCAGGGCTGCGGCGATGGCCGCGGCAACCGTGGTCTTGCCCACTCCGCCCTTGCCCATGCACATGACCAGGCCGCCGCCGTCGCGCTCCACTTCGTCCACCAGCGCGGCAAGCGGGGCATCGCCTGCACCAGGAACGGGCGCTGCGGTTGCCGGCAGTTCGGTGATCGGGGCTGTGGTGAACAAGGATTCAAGCGCGGGAATCCCCACCATGTTCCCCGGCTTCAGCTCCAGGATGTCGCGGGGAAGGCGGGCCACTGTGCCGGGGACCGCGCGGAGGGCAGCGGCTTCCCGGGCGCGCAGCGCCTTGGCCAGCTCTTCATCCCCAGCGGCGTCCGGCAGCACGCCGTTGATCACCACGTAGCCATTGCCGATGCCTATCTGGTTGAGCTCCAGGTAGGTCCGTTCTATCTCGCCCAGCGACGACGCCTGCGCGCGGCTGACCAGCACCAGCCGCGTACGGGCCGGGTCCGTGAGGGCCCGGACTGCTGCGGCGTAGACCTGTTTGTGCTTCTCGAGGCCCGAGAGGGGGCCCAGGCAGGAGGGATCACCCGTCCCGGCAGCCAGGAAGTCGGTCCACGACCCCGGAAGCTGCAGCAGCCGGATGGTGTGGCCCGTCGGCGCGGTATCGAAAACAATGTGGTGGTACTCGCCGTAGCTGCCGTCGTCGGCAAGCAGGCTTGTGAACTCGTCGAAGGAGGCGATCTCGGTGGTGCACGAACCGGAGAGGCTCTCCGCGATCCCCGCCAGCTCCGCGTCCGGAAGGACCCCGCGGGCCGGGCCAATGATCCGCTCCCGGTAGGCCTCGGCAGCTTGCTCCGGGTCGATCTCCAACGCCCGGAGACCTGGCACGCCGCGGATCGGGGTGACAGCGTTGCCCACCTCCTGGCTGAACACCTGGCCAATATTTGACGCGGGGTCGGTGCTGACCAGGAGGACTTGCTTCCCTGTCCTGGCAAGGGTGAGTGCGGCAGCGCAGGCCACGGACGTCTTGCCCACGCCGCCCTTGCCCGTGAAGAACAGGAACCGGGGCGCGTCCTGGAGGAACTTCATGGTGTTTCTCCTTGGCTTCCAGACGGGTCGCGGCATGCCGGCCCTGCGATGCTATTGATATCCATCAATGCCTGAAAGAATACCGGCTGACTCCCAAGGAAGGCAGGGTCCGATGGCGGTACCTGACAGCGATCCGGTGAAGGCAGACCTGCTGTGGATCGCGGCCGACTTCCGGCGCATCGTTGTGGGCGCCCCGGCGGATGAGCTGGACCTGCCCTCCAACGGAACGCGGTGGACCAACCGGCAGTTGCTCTTCCATATGGTGCTCGGCCAGAACATTGCGCTCGCCGGGATTCCGCTCCTGGGACTGTTCTCGCGCCTGCCGCCTCCGGCATCCCGGAACTGGAGCCGCCTCCTGGACTCCTGCGCCCGCCCCTATGACTGGGTGAACTGGGCCGGATCCGCCGCCGGAGGCCAGGTCCTGAAGCCGGCCGGCATGCTGGGGATGATGGACCGGACCACGCAGATCATTGTGAACTGGTACGACCATGCCGGCACCAGGGCACTGGACCGCGGCATGACCATGCCCGTGCGGTGGGATCCGTACTTCCTGCCCTGGATGAGCCGCCGGGACATCCTGGAGTGGGCGCCCAAGCACTACCGCCACCACCGGGCCCAGTTGAGCCTGACCACGCTTCAGCCTGAGCGGAGGGTTCGGTGCACTCCGGCCCAGTTACTCCGGCCGCATCCCGCGTGGGAGCGGGGACACGCCGCTGAGCACGGCGTGTTCACCGAGTGCGGCAGGAGTAATCGGGCGGGAATGTTCGACGGCGGCCCCGTGGACGGCCCGGGGCCGCGGCCGGGCTAGGGAACTAACGGGTCCCCGCCGTCCAGGCCGATGGAACGCCCGCGGGCAAAATGGGCGTTTGCGATCTCGTTGACCTCACGGACGCTCTTCCCCGGATAGGCCAGCCGGAGCCACTCGTAGTCCCACTCCTGCATGTCCCGCACGCGGCTGATCCGCTTGTGGGCCCGCATTTGGGCGGTGAGTTCCTCGCCGCTGGGCACCCGGGGCGGGGGCGGGGGCCTGAGGGGTTGCGGCGGGGGCTGCGGCATACGGACCGGACGTGCCGGGGCGTTGGCGGAGCGGACCAGTGCCACCGTCAGCGCAACCACCCCCGCCGCAATCAGCAGCACCCACCAGTACTGGATGATGAGCGCCACGATGATGAGGACGAAGAAGGGCGCGCACCCGATGGCGCCGCCGCCTCCGCTGCGTGACCGACGTCGTTTGGCTGCCATGCTGGTTCCTCTTGCGAAGTGATTGTTAGGCATCCACTTTCGCACCGGGCAAGCGCCGTGTCATGAGTACCCGGTACTCGAATTGGGCTAGTCCGTGATGTCGGTGCTGGTGCTCAGCTCCTGCCACTGGTCCAGCTCGGCGCGCTGGGCATCGGCCACCATGCCGAACGCGCCGAAGGCGTCCGTGCCCAGGACCAGCAGGCCCGGCGGGTTGGGGGAATCGACGACGGCGAGGATCGCCTTGGCTGCCTTGTCCGGGTCCCCGGGCTGGTTGCCGTGGGCCGTGTCGACTTCCTTGCGGCGCTTGCCGGCCGTGTCCGCGTAGTCCCCGATCGCCGTCGCGGACTGGGTGAGAGAGCGGCCCGCGAAGTCGGTCCGGAAGCCCCCGGGCTCGATGGCCGTGACGTTGATGCCCAGTGGCTTCAGTTCGTTGCGCAGCGATCCGGACATGCCCTCCAGCGCCGCCTTGGTGGCCGAGTAGTAGCCGGAACCGGGAGGGGTGATGCGGGCGCCGATGGAGGAGATGTTCAGGATGGTCCCGGACTTGTTGGCGCGCATGCCCGGCACCACGGCCTTGATCATGTCCACGGCGCCGAAGAAGTTGGTGTCGAACAGGCGGCGGATGTCGGCGTCGTCCGCTTCCTCCACGGCGGCGCGGTAGCCGTAGCCGGCGTTGTTCACCAGCACGTCGATGCTGCCGAACTTTTCCTCGGCTGCCTTGACCGCGGCGGCGATCTGCGCCTTGTCCGTGACGTCCAGGGCCAGGGGAAGTGCGCTGTCCGGGAAGCCGGCGGTGATGTCCTGCACCGCGTCAACGTTCCGGGCGGTGACCGCAGCGTTGTGCCCGGACGCGAGCACGGCTTCAGCGAGTGCCCGGCCAAGTCCGGTGGAGCAGCCTGTGATGAGCCACGTTGCCATGGGTTTTCCTTTCGTAGGGGTCTAAGGCGGGGCGGGCACCTAAGCCCGCTGCCGCCGTCGTGCGTGTGCGCTCAGTTCGTGCGCGCCGTAGCTGTTGTCGTCGGGGTTGACCGTGACGCCCGGGGCCACCAGCTGGTCGATGCGGTCCAGCACCTCCGGGGCCAGGACGGTGTCCGCGGCCGGGAGGTAGGACTCCAGCTGCTCCATGGTGCGCGGGCCGACGATGGCGGAGGTGACGCCGGGGTGGTTGATCACGAACGCGATGGCCAGCTCGATGAGCGTCACCCCGGCCCATTCGGCCACCTGCGCAAGCTCCTCCACGATGTCCAGCTTGCGCTGGTTGGCGGGCTGGCTCATGTCGAACCGGGCGCTGGGCCGGGCGCTCGAGGTGGGCCTGGATGCGGAGTCCTTCCGCCACCGCCCGGAGAGCCAGCCGCCCGCCAGCGGACTGTACGTGAGGGTGCCCATCCCGTGGCGCTGCACCGTGGGGAGCACGTCCTCCTCGATGCCGCGGGTCAGGATGGAGTAGGGCGGCTGCTCGGTGACGAACCGCTCCAAATTGCGCTCGCGGGACGCCCACTGGGCTTCGACGATCTGGGAGCCGGAGTAGGACGAGGAGCCGATGTAGCGCACCTTGCCCTGGCGGACCAGGTCGGTGAGTGCGCCGAGGGTTTCCTCCACGTCGGTGTCCGGGCTGGGCCGGTGCACCTGGTAGAGGTCGATGTGGTCGGTGTTCAGCCGGCGCAGCGAGTCCTCCACCTCCCGCATGATCCACCGGCGTGACCCGCCGCGCTGGTTGGGGTCCTTTTCGTTCATGGGCATGAAGAACTTGGTGGCCAGGAAGACGTCGTCGCGTCTTCCGGCAAGTGCCGCACCGACGATTTCCTCGGAGGCGCCCCCGGAGTAGACGTCCGCGGTGTCGATGAAGTTGATGCCGGCGTCCAGGGCGCGGTGGATGAGGCGGGTGGCGTCGGCGCGGTCGTCATTGCCCCACGGGCCGAACATCATGGCGCCGAGGCAGAGGGGGCTGACCTGCACGCCGGTGCGGCCAAGGGGGCGGTATTCCATAGCTTTTTCTCCTTTAGGCTTCGGGGATGACCATGGCAAACCGCTCCGGCCGGGCCACATCAGGGTCCGGGCCGCTGCGGATACCGGTATCCAGGGCGTCGATGGCGGCGAGTTCAGCTGCGGACAGCTCGAAGCCGAACACGTCGAAGTTCTCCGCGATGCGCACCGGGTTGGTGGACTTGGGAATGGCGGAGCGGCCCTGCTGCAGGTGCCACCGGAGCATTACCTGTGCGGGGGTCTTGCCGTGGGCGTCCGCGACGGCGGCAATCGCCGGGTCCCGCATGACGTTTTTCCGGTTCTCGCCCCAGCCGGGGTAGAACGTGATCCCGCCGATGGGTGACCACGCCTGGGTGAGGATGCCGTGTTCGGCGTCGGCCGCCTGGACGTTCCGCTGGGCGAAGTACGGGTGCAGTTCGATCTGGTTGACGGCGGGGACAACGTCCGTTTCCGCCAGCAGCTGGGTGAGGTGGTGCGGCATGAAGTTGCTGACGCCGATGGCCCGCACGCGCCCGTCCTTGAGCAGGGTTTCCAGGGCCTTGTACGCGGCGATGGTCTTGTCGAACCGGTCCGGGGCGGGCTGGTGCAGGATGAGCAGGTCCAGCTGCTCCACGCCCACCTTGCCCACCGCCTTGTCCCAGGCGTGCAGCGCCTCGTCGTAGCCGTAGTCGCTGACCCAGACTTTCGTCTCGATGAAGACCTCTTCGCGCGGCAGCCCGGAGCGGCGGATGCCTTCGCCCACCTCGCGCTCGTTGCCGTAGGCGGCGGCGGTGTCGATGTGCCGGTAGCCTACCTCGAGCGCGGTCTGGACGGCCGCCGTCGTCTCTTCCGGGGGACTTTGGAAGACGCCCAGGCCGAGTGCGGGCAGTGTGATTCCGTTGTTGAGCGTGAGTTCCATGCCTCCACGCTATTTCGGTACGCGGGATTGTGGGAGGGCTTGCCAGTCCCTCCTTCGCTGTCCACCCGGGGCGTAGCGTGGGTGCCATGACGAACAGCGAGGACGTGCGGAAGTTCCTGGCCTCCCGTCGGGCCAGGCTCACACCCGATGAAGCCGGGCTGCCCGCGTACGGCGGCGACCGGCGCGTGAAGGGCCTGCGCCGGGAGGAGGTGGCCATGCTCGCCGGGATGAGCATTGATTACTACATCCGGCTGGAGCGGGGGAACCTGTCCGGAGCTTCGGACAGTGTGCTGGAGGCTTTGGCACGGGCCCTGCAGTTGGACGACGCCGAGACGGCCCACCTTTTCGACCTGGCACGCGCGTCCACGGCTGCCCCGAGGGTGCGGCGCAAGCGCAGCCCGCAGACGGTGCGGCCCAGCGTGCAGCGGGTGATCGATGCGATTACCTCGGCGCCGGCCTGGGTCCGCAACGACCGCGGCGACGTGCTGGCTTCCAACGAGCTGGGCCGGGCCCTGTACCTGGAGATGATGCTCGACGGCGGCACCCCGCCCAACAGCGCGCGGTTCACCTTCCTGAGCCCAAGGGCGAGGGAGTTCTTCGCCGACTGGGAGCGCGCCGCGGATGACATCGTGGCTGTGCTGCGGTCCACTGCGGGCAAGAACCCGTACGACAAGGACCTCTCGGACCTGATCGGCGAACTCTCCACCCGCAGCGAGGAGTTCCGCGTCCGCTGGGCCCGGCACGACGTGAAGTACCACCGCACCGGCCGCAAGCGGCTCCATCATTCCATCGTGGGGGACCTGGACCTGACCTATGAGGCGATGGAGCTCCCTGCGGATCCCGGGCTGCGCGTCAACATCTATACGGCCGAGCCGGGCTCGCCGTCAGAGGACGCACTGAAGGTCCTCGCCAGCTGGGCGGCCACGCAGCGTGCTCTGGGGGCAGCGCCCGAGGTGCCGGCGTCTGACGTGGCGGCGCAGGAGACGTGAACCGCTTTCGCGCGGCGCACATTCGTTTTCGACGCGCGTATTCGCTGCCGCTGCGCAGATTCCGGCCGCGCTAGGGAATTTGCGCGTCGGATGTGGTTTTGCGCGTCGTAATGGAACCACAGAAGCAGAAATTCCCGGAGGCCTCCGCTCACACCAGCGGCGCATCCTCGTTCAGCCACGCGAGTGCCTCGTCCATGGAGGTGAAGTATCGGGTGGGATGGGCCGGCTTGTGCCGTCCCATATAGAAGTCGGCCAGTGTTTGGTCTACGGGGGATGTGCCTACCACCGCCGCGCACTTCACCGGCCAGGTGCCGGCGAAGGCCTTCAGGGCGCCCTGGTCAATCCATTCCAAGCCTGTCATTTCGACCAGCATCGGAAGGGCGCGGTCCCCGCTGAGGGCCCGGGCCCGGTGCATCAGCGCCCTGGCATCCCCCTCCGTGACCACGTCCCCGGGCGACCACTTCAGGTGGAGCAAGCCGCCGGAGAGCTCGATGGTTCCGGTGACGTCTGCATCCCCTTGGTCTTCCATACCTTCTACTGTGATGGCTTTTCAGCAGGAGCGCCACCGGTGAGACGCCCAAGCGTATTACGGCGGCCTGCATGCAACGAGGGGTGAAGTCGGCTCGGTTGGTTCACCAGCTGCGGGGGCCGACGCATGGCGGGCCAGAGGGTGACTTCACCGAACGGGTTGCCGGACACCGCTGCTGGGGTTCAGTCCCGACGCGCAAATTCCTGAACGCCACCCACATAAGCGCCGCGCGCGGCAGATGGTGCGTCACAAGGGATTTTGCGGGTCGAGAACAGCGGAACGCGTACGACGCCGGCCCACCCCCGCCGCCGCGAGCTTCCGTTCCAGCGTTCCAGCCGCAGCGAGCTCCGCCCAGTCCCACCGCTCCACGCGGAATCCCAAAGAACGAAGTCGGTTTTCGCGTTTCTTCTCAGCCAGGACTGCCTCGGATGTGGTCCTGCCCTTGAGGAACTCGGGTTTGACGTACTTCTCCTCACCGTCGAACTCGCCAATGATCCGCGACTCCTTCCAGTAGAAATCCGAGTACCCCACCAGACCTGCGGCGTCCGTGAAGCGCTGCTGGAGGAGAGGGGGTTCGAAGCCGGCCACGTGGATCAGTGCGCGGCTCCAGGATTCGCCGGCCGAAGCAGACGCGGGATCGGCAAAAGCGATGGCGGCCCGGATCCGTCGCGCCGCCGCAGCGGAGTAGATGTTCCCGATGCCCGCTTCCAGTTCAGCCTTGGTCAGGGCAGGCAATTGACGGGCCAGGTCCGGCCGGAGCACGTGGTCCAGCGGTGCCATGGCTTCGGCAAAGGGGCTGAATGCGGCCAGGTCCAGGACAGTCCGGACGCGGTCGGTGACCAGCAGCCCCTCCACGCAGCACGCCCTCAGGCCCGACCGGGCAGCGAAGTGGCGGCTGACTCCGGCGCGTGACCTCCCGCCGTCGTTCTTCAACGTGAGGGCCTGAACCGGGTGGTTCTGCCCGATGAACGGGATGTCCCACACGCTGGCTGAGGAGTGCCTGGCGAAGATTGTGGGTTTTTCAAACGTTTCCGCGGCGGCCTGGACCCTGACGCGGTACTGCTGCCAAGGCTTCAGGTCCCGCCACGTTGGTCCGTCGACATACACGCCGTGCCGGACCCGCACGAGGGTGCCGGACCGCACGCGCTTGGCCAGATCGTTGGCGCTGAGCCCGTGCAGAATGCGGTCCCGCGAAAGCAGGAACGGCGGGAGTTCGGTCATGTATCAACGGTGGCGTGCAGAGCGCATCACCGGAACGGCAGTCCGGGGTTATGTGGATAAGCGGCTTACCCTGTTGGCCAGTCGTACCGTCCCCCATCAGGGACGCGCATTTGCCCCGCTGACGCGCATGCTCCTTTTCGCGCCCCACATGTGGGCCGCGGGAGGGAGCGCCCGCGTCGAGGATGAATCCGCGCGTCGAAAACCCGAGCCGGAGCGGCTCGGGTTTCTCCCCTAGGCGCCGGCGTGGCCCATCCGTTGCTTGGCGGTGTTGGTTCCTGCGCCGATCGGGACATGTGTCGTTGCCTTGGCGAGCCCAAAGACCGGCATTCCGCTGTAAACGACCTCGATGCCGGTGGCCGGCACCTGGTACGTCTCGTGCCAGACGCCGACGTCTCCGCTCCCGGCAAGTTCCTTCATGAAGCGGCGCCAAGGCTCAAGATGAGGGGCGTCCCGGTCCGCCGCAAACTTCCGCAGGTGCTCCGGACTCTCCCAGTAGCTGACCAACATGGTGGTGCGCCCCGCCCACTGGTGGTAGCCGAGCATTCCCGCTTCGGGGACAGCGGCCAGGTGCTGGAGCATGCGCCCCATGGCGGCACCGACCCTGCCCACGGTTCCGATCTTCCACCACCGGTTGGCCCGCATGCCGATCAGGAAGACGGTTACGGATTCCCGTGCGGGGTCGGCGGTGTACCGGCCCGGAAATACCTTCTGCGCCATGGGAACTCCCTCGCTCGATCGTTTCATAACACCGTTACAAAACAAGGTTATGAAACAATGGGGTCCATGGCAAGACCTGTTGTGCATAACGATTCCCTGAGGCGGGACCTGTTGGACGTCACCGCCGGGTTGGTGGACCGCAGTGGTCCCGCGCGGCTGACGCTGCGGGACGTGGCCGCCGCGGCCAGAACGTCCACCACGGCTGTGTACTCACTCTTCGGCGGAAAAGCCCAGCTCCTGACAGCAGTGGTGGAGGACGGGTTCCGCTCGTTCGGCGATTCGCAGCGCGCAGCAGCCGGCGGCGGCCTCCAGGGGCTCGGGAACGCCTACCGGGCCTGGGCACTCCAGCACCCGGCCCTCTACCGCCTGATGTTCGGCGGCGCTTTGGCCGCGTACGTCGATTGCCAGCCAGACCCCGATGCGGCCATGGATGCCATGCAGCCCCTGAAAGACGCGGTCGCTTCTGCACAGACCGCCGGGACCCTGCGGGAGGCACCCGTGGACCTGGTCGCGGCAGCCATCTGGGGACAGGTCCACGGCCTCGTGAGCCTTGAGTTGGCGCAGGTTGGGCCGCCCGGAGCCGATTGGGCCGGGGTATACGTGCAGGCACTGGAAGCCGTTGGGCGTGGATGGGCGGCCTGACGGTTCCGGTCGCCAGCGCCCGCAGCTCCAGATCCAACCAGGGAAAGCACGACGGCGGGGCGCGCCAGTAAGAGCCGCGCCCCGCCGTCGGCAACTCCAAGGCAGCGGGGGCAGCCTAGTCTCCGCGGAAGAGATCCCTGAGCTGGGTGGCGATGGCGGCGGCGGAAACCTGGTGGGTCTGGCCATCGAGGACGCGGTGCTCGCTGCCGGGAACGGCGGCCGCGATGGTCTGTTGCCCCTGCGCCATGGGGTCCGGGGCCTTGCCGCCCACCATGACCAGGGTGGGCACGGTGATGGTGCGGAGCCGATCGACGGGGGCCACGAAGTTGTTGGTCACCCGGGTTTCGTAAGGCAGGGTGTTGGCCGCCGCCGTCTGCTTCTTCCACACCCCGGGCATGAGGCGCAGCATGTAAGGGAGGAACGCCGGCGCCCCCACCATCTTGACCAGGAAGTAGGACACGGCGTTGCCGCGCTTGCCGTCCCGCAGCAGGGCCTCGAGGTGTTCGCGGTGGCTCCCCGGTGTCCCGTCGGCGCCCTGGACACCGGTGTAGGGCGCCTCATACGTGGCCAGGCCGCGCATTGGAACTCCCGCCGCGGCAGCCTCGAGGGCCAGCGCGGCGCCCGAAGAGATCCCGTAGACAAAAGGATTCCCGCCGGCCTCGTTCAGCACGGCCTGGAGGTCCTCGATTTCCCGTTCGGTAGCGTACGGCAGCGTCTCGCCGCTGTCCCCGCGCCCGCGCCGGTCGTAGAAGTACACCGTGAAGGCATCCTTCAGTTCGTTCGCCAGGGCGCGGGAGGGCCCAAAGTTGCGGCCGCAGAAGGCTCCGTCCACCAGGACCAGGCTGGGTCCGGTCCCCATCCGCTCCACGCTGAGGGAGGTGCCGTCGGGCGACAGAATGCTGACGACGGTGCCGGTTTCCTGGGTCTTGGTCATCGCGGTGCTCCATTCAGAGGCGGTACATGTAGGTGCGTCAAGGGTGTCGGGTCAGGCTAGCGGGTCAGGCCGCCAGATGGAACGTGTCCGCGAAGCGGTGCAGGAGGTTCCCTTGTCCGCTCAGCACCTGGACCACGCCGCTCTCGATGGCGCGGTCGGGGGCGAGTTCGCCGGCGATAAGCCGCCGGATGCCCGGTCCGCTGGCGAACGCCAGGTCGGCCGCGCCGTCGCCACGCCGGACGTCCAGGCTGGGTCCATCCACCCGGATCAGGAGCTCGGTGGAACCGAAGTGCGCCGCGTAGGCGGTGGCCGGCAGGGTGGCGGCCACGTCCGGCCGGAAGGTGGTGCGCAGATCCATGGTCATTGAATCAGGGGTGATGATTTGCTCCTCGCGGGGATCGCCCATGGCCTTGAAACCCCAGGCGCCAAGGGCGAGGATCACGGGTTCAAGCTCACGGCCGTACGGCGTCAGTTCGTAGACGATCACCCGGGAGCGGGGAGCCCGCCGGATGACGCCGGCGGCCTGGAGCTCCTTGAGCCGCGCGGCCAGGATGTTGGTGGGGATGCGGGGGAGCCCGGCGGCGAGCTCCCCGTAGCGGCGCGGCCCCACCAGCAGGTCGCGGACAATCAGGAGGGCCCACCGCTCGCCAACGATCTCCATGGCCTGCGTAATCCCGGAGTACTGCCCGTAATCGCGTGCGGCCATGGACCTCAGGCCTGCTGGTTCATGAAGGCTTCGGGTCCCTGTTGCGCGGCCGCCGGGTCCATGTAGCCGAATTCCAGGATGTTGCCGTCCGGGTCCGTGAGCTGGCGCTGGTACATGAAGCCGTAATCGGATGCGGGCTGCGCTTCCGAGCCCCCGGCCGCGAGGCCGCTGGCCACGGTGGAGTCCACTGCATCCCGGCTGTCCAGGAAGATCGCGGTGGTGGCCGATACCGTGGCGGATGGGTCGCCGATGGGACGCTCGCTGAAGGTCTGGAAGTACTCGCGGACCAGGAGCATGAAGTAACTGTGCTCTTCCTCCACCACCACGCAGGCCGCGTTGTGGTCAGTGAAGAGGGGGTTGATGGTGAACCCTACCGCCGTGTAGAACGCCTTGGCGCGCTCCAGGTCGGTCACCGGCAGGTTGACGAACATTGCGGTCATTATGGTCTCTTTTCCAAGGGGTTGGTGCGGATAAGGCTGATACTTGCAAAAAACAAGTGGACCGTCAATACCCGAGTCATCCGCCCCCCTTCGCACCGATGCGGATACCCCCTCGCGACTCGCTTACTCCCCGCCGACGCGCATATTCCATGGCGCGACTCGAATGTGGGCCGCGGAGGGGAAGGTGCGCGTCGAAAACGGAGGTGCGCGTCGCTAAGGAGGGTGGGCCGCGGAGGGGAAGGCGCGTGTCGAAAACGGCAGCGAAAGACGGCGGCACGCGGCCCACGCAGTGCGGCCCACGCACCACGCCGGCACGCACCTCAGCGGTCAGCCCCGGTCAGTCCGGTGCCAGGGGGAGCGCCAGGGGGAGTGCCAGCCGCATGGTGGTTCCCCCGGGCCCGGTGCGGGCCACCTCCACGGTCCCGCCGGCCGCCGTCGCGATGTCGCGGACCAGGGCCAGGCCAATTCCGAAGCTTCGGCGGCCGCCGTCCCCGTCCAGTCCCGGGGCGCGGACAAACCGGTCAAAAATCCGGCCCGGGTCCACGCCGGTAATCCCGGAGCCGGTATCCGCCACCAGGATCACCGCCCGGGACCCTTCAACAGAGCAACTGATGGCTACCCGGCCGCGGGAAGGAGTGTGGGCCAGTGCGTTGTCCGCGAGTGCCAGGACCGCCCGCCGCAGCGAACCGGGGTCCACCCGGACCAAAGCCTGGCCGCCACTGGAGAACTCCACGGAGACACCCTGCTGCCGGGCCAGGTCCTGCAGACTTTCGCTGACGGACCGGGCAACAGAGGCAGCATCGGCAGGCTCCGCGCCGGCGGAAGGTGCGGACGCTGTCGCGGCCAGGAGCAGTTCGTTGACGATCCCCGTCAGGGTGGCGGTGTCCTCCCGGATCCGCGCCAGGGCCTGCGCGGATTCTGACCCCGGCTCGGCTTTGCGCTGGGCCAGCTGGATGCGGGTGTCCAGGATGGCCAGGGGCGTGCGGAGTTCGTGGCTGGCGTCCTGGACAAAGCGCCGCTGCCGGGCCAGGGCCTCGCCGAGGGGCCGGATGGCGCTTCGCGCGCTGACCCACCCCACCACGCCGGCCAGCACAATTCCCGCCAGCCCGGCCAGGATCATCCCCTCGATCAGGTCCCTCGAATCGAGGTACGTGTAGGCCGGGGAGGAGGGCACCGAGGGGTGCGCCAGCTTGTTCATCAGGAACACGGTAGCGGCGGCGAGCAGCACCAGCACCAGGACGGCCACCCCGGCGCTGATCCGCAGGGCCACCTTGAGCGACGCGCGGCGAAGGGTTTCCCTGTCCGGATCAGCAGGGCCAGAAGTCATGACGGGTCGCCAATCTGGTAGCCCACGCCGTGGACGGTGCGGATCACGGTCCGGGAAATCTTCCGGCGCAGGTGGTGGACGTACGTGTCGATCACGCCGGGCTGGTCCGTGGACTGGAAGTGCGCGGCGAGCAGTTCATCGCGGGTGAACACCCTGCCGGGCTCGGCCGCGAGAGCCGCCAGGACTTCGGCTTCCTTGGCGGTCAGCGTCACCAGGTCCCCGTAGGGGGAGCGAACAGCGCGCGACGCCGGGTCGAACTCCCAGGTGCCGATCCCCACCGGCCCAGCGGGGGTTCTGAAGGTCCGGGTCAGGGCGCGCAGGCGAGCGGCCAGCTCACCGGCGTCGAACGGTTTGGCCATGTAGTCGTTGGCTCCGGCGTCCAGCCCGCGGACCTTCTCGTCGGTTTCGCCCAGCGCCGTGAGGACCAAAATGGGGGTGCCGATGCCCTTGGACCGGAGCGCTGCGATGACGCCCAGGCCGTCCAGGATGGGCAGCCCGCGGTCAATGACCATCACATCCCAGGGCTGCGTGAGCCCCAGGTGCAGGGCCTCCTGCCCGGTGACCGCCAGCCGGACCCGGTAATCCGGTTCCAGCAGTTCGGTGATGAGCGGGCCCAGGGCGGGGTCGTCCTCGGCGAGCAGCAGGGAGAGCCGGTCCGCAGGTGTCATGCGGCTATTCTGTCGTGCCGCTGTCCCGGCCGGAGGTGCTGGCTGCCGTGTCGAGCGATGGCGCGGCGTCGGCTCCAAGGTCCGTGCCGTCGTCGTCCGTTGCCTGCTCCGCTGCGGCGCGGCGGTTCCTGCGGCGGTGCTTGAGGTACTCGATGCCCCACGGCACCACGGACACCAGGACCATGAGGATGGCGATCACGTCGATGTTCCTGGCGATGACCTCGTAGTGTCCCAGCCAGGTGCCCAGCAGTGTCACGGACGTGGCCCACGCCAGCGCGCCCACGATGTTCCACAGAGTGAACGCCTTGTGCCCGTACCGGGCGGTCCCGGCGGTCAGCGGCGCGAAGGTCCTGATGATGGGCACGAAGCGGGCCAGGACAATCGCGGCGCCGCCGTGCCGGTGGAAGAAGTTCTCGGTGGCGGTGAGGTGGGCGGTCTTGAGCACCTTGGCGTCGTCCTTGAACCACCGGCGGCCGAATTTGCGGCCCAGGAGGAAGCCCACCTGGTCGCCGGCCACCGCGGCGGCCGTGACCACGCCGATCAGGACGGGCAGGGCGAGGTTCAGTTGCTGGTGCAGGAGCCCGGCGGTGAACAGCAGCGAGTCGCCCGGCAGGAACGGGAACAGGACGCCGGATTCGATGAAGACCATCACGGCGATGACGCCCAGGGCGGCGGGGCCAAACCCTTCCAGGAGGCTGGCCGGGTCCAGCAGGGACGGGGAACCGCTGGCGGTGGCGACGCCGGAAATGGCGTGGGCGGCGAGGATGGTGTGCACGGGGGTCCTTAGTGTCGGCTGGCAGGGGCGGTAAGCGCTGCGGGCAGGCGGTCCAGGAGCCGGGGGCCAAAACGGTTCCAGAGTCCGGCGAGCAGGACCACCGCGGCGCCTGCCGCCAAGAAGGAGGCAATCACATCGGTGGGGTAGTGCACCCCTACATATACCCGCGACCACGCAACAATCACGGGCAAGGCGGCGCCGGCTGCGGCCACGGGCTTGGACCAGCGGGTGCCGCGGCTCAGGAAGTACACCGCGAAGGCCAGGGCAACGGCGAAGGAAACGTGGCCGCTGGGGAAGCTGTTGGAGCCGGTTTCCGGGGCCAGGGGGTCGTAGAGCAGGCCGGGGTTGGGCCGCTGCCGGGCGATGATGAGCTTGAAGACCTCGCTGGCCACCCAGCCGGAGCACGCCGTGAGCCCGAACGCGATCGCCTTCGGGAAGTCGCGGTGCACCAGCCAGAGGACCAGGGCGATCGCCGCGATGATGCACACGCCTGCCACGGGAGCGAACAGCACGTTGATCACCATGGCTATGGCGGTCAGCGCGGCCACGTGGTGCTGGCTGAGGTCCTGGTCCACGTGCAGCTCGGCCGTGGTTTCGCCGGGCGTCAGCTGCACCGTCAGGCCCAGGGCGACGACGGCGGCGCACAGCAGCACGCCCAGCAGCACCCAGTGGCGGGGCTGGGGGAGCGCGGGGAACTGGGTGCCGGCAGCAGCGCGGGTGCGGGGCGTTGCAGTCTCATGGCGGTCATGGGCGGGCTGGTGCACGAAAATCCTTCGGGGGTCCGGCGGTGGACAGGGTTCTGTCCTGGTCTCTGCTTCGATCGTCCCGCACAGTTCCTAAGAAAGGCTTAAGAAACGTGCCCCGCCGGTGTGCACTGCGGCCTGGTCCTGGCGCTGGCGACGCGCATATTCCCCTCCGCGGCGCAGGTTCCGTGGCGAACCGAATATACGGGGTGCACAGAGGAATCCGCGCGTCGAAATTGCAGCCGCGCGTCGAAACTGCAGGGACTCACGACGACGGCCCGCACCTTGGGCGGCCACGGCACCAATTCCGGCCCGGGTCCTGGCGACGCGCATATTCCTCTCCGCGGCGCAGGTTCCGTGGCGAACCGGATATACGGGGTGCGCAGGGGAATCTGCGCGTCGAAACCGCAGCCGCGCGTCGAAATCGGCAGGAACGCACGACGACGGCCCGCACCTTGGGCGGCCAGGGCACCAATTCCGGCCCTGGTGCTGGCGACGCGCATATTCCCTTCCGCGGCGCAGATTCCGTGGCGAACCGGATATGCGGGGTGCGCAGGGGAATCCGCGCGTCGAAACTGCAGCCGCGCGTCGAAGAAGCCGGGATCAGTTGGCCACCGTGAACGGAACCACCGTCACCCCGGAGTTCGTGGAGCCCAGCTTGTTGTCCCGGCACGACGTGCGGAGGTGGAGCTTGTGCACGCCGTTGGCCAGGGTCCTGGTGTCGATCGCGATGGGCGCCGAACCGAAGGACGCCCGCCCGTAGGGGCCGGCCGAATCCCACAGCACGGTTCCGGGGTTGGGCGGATCGGAGTGGAAGTCGGGGTCGATCGAGATGAAGGAGTGCGTTGCCGGGAGTGAGCCGTTGGGATGGGTGGTCAAGCCTACGGCCGGAGTCCAGACGCCGGACACCGGGGCGTCCGGAATGGGGACGCTGCGGACCGAGGCTTCGCAGTACCCGGAGTGGGTGTACCAGCCCTTGCCGCGCAGGAACGGGTACCGGGCGGCGTCGGACCGGGACTTTCCGTTCTGGATGTCTGTCTGCCAGTTGAGGCTTGCCCGCATCTCGTTGCCGTTCGGCTCCGGCACGAACGCGCGGAGGTGGACCTCCTGCAGGCCCGAATGACTGAATGCCGAGAGGGGCCGCGAGAATGTCAGCCAGCGCTCGCAGGTTTCACTGCACACAAAGTCGCCGCCGCCCGTGCTGGACGGGCCGGGGCAGGCGAAGTCCGCTGCCGCGGCCCGCAGGTAGCACTTCTGGACCGCGGTTTCGCCGCTGGACGTGAGGAACACCATCGAGACGTAGTCGGCCGTGCCGGGGTTGTCGTGGAGGACCACCCGCACGTTCACGGTGAAGTTGCCGGAACTGATGGTCTCGCGCTCGGGAATACAGGCCCCCAGGTGGACGTGGCCGTTGTTGGTGACGGAGTTGTTGGCCTGGTCGGCGTCCGGCATCCACCAGGACTGGGCGTCCACGAATTGCCGGGTTTCCGCGTAGGACGTGCCGTCGGCGGGAGGTGCCCCGATGCACGGTCCGGCTGCGGCCCGGGCGGCGCTGGCGCCCAGGGCGGGCATGGCGACGCCCGTCAAAGCAACGGCAATAAGCAGGGCCAGGAACCGTCTCATGACGATCCACCTTCCAACGGTGTCTGTCGCTATATGGGGTGGCGCACCCGCGCTGTGATGCTGTCAGGGCCAAATAAGGCGTGGTCATTGTATGCCCGGGATCAGAGGCAGACCAGAGTTGACATAGTGCTGGCGCCCCCGCGGGGAGGGAATTCGGCGGCAATGCACGACGACGGCCCCTCCCGACCCCCGACCGCGACGCGCATATTCCCTTCCGCGGCGCACATTCCTTCTCGCGCCGCATATTCGGGGGTCGCAAGGGAAAGTGCGCGTCGAACATGGGATGGCGCGTCGTCGGCGCTCCGCGTGGCTGCGCCGCTCCCGCAGAGGACGACGACGGCCCGCGCCATGTGCAGGACGTGATGGGGCGTTGGGGAAAACGTGGCAGGACGTGATGGGGCGTTGGGGAAAACGTGGCAGGACGTGATGGGGCGTTGGGGAAAACGTGGCAGGACGTGATGGGGCGTTGGGGAAAAGGTGGCAGGACGTGATGGGGCGTTGGGGAAAAGGTGGCAGGACGTGATGGGGCGTTGGGAGGGCAGCCCGCGTAACCGGTGGTGGCCAGCGGCCGACGGCCGGTCATGCGATGGACCGGCGCATACGAAAAGAGGGCGGCACGCTTGACGCCCGCGCGCGCTCCCGCATATCCTGAACGAACGGTCGGTAAATAATTCCGAGACGCCCGACAGGTCTTTGCATAGGAGCAACCATGGCAGCGCAGAACTTGCAGTCAGTGCCGGCTGAGCTAACCCCGGAAGAGGACGCCGCAGGCCAGGCCCACTTTGACCGGATCATCGCCGAGGACTCGCGGATCGAGCCCCGCGACTGGATGCCGGCGGCCTACCGCAAGACCCTCCTGCGCCAGGTCTCCCAGCACGCGCACTCCGAAATCATCGGCATGCAGCCGGAGGCCAACTGGATCTCCCGCGCCCCCAGCCTGAAGCGCAAGGCCATCCTCATGGCGAAGGTCCAGGACGAGGCCGGCCACGGCCTCTACCTCTACTCAGCAGCGGAAACCCTGGGCCAGTCCAGGGACAAGATGATGGACGACCTCATTGCCGGCAAGGCCCGCTACTCCAGCATCTTCAACTACCCGGCCCGCACCTGGGCGGACATGGGCGCCATCGGCTGGC
Source organism: Pseudarthrobacter sp. NIBRBAC000502770 (assembly GCF_006517815.1). Classification (NCBI taxonomy): domain Bacteria; kingdom Bacillati; phylum Actinomycetota; class Actinomycetes; order Micrococcales; family Micrococcaceae; genus Pseudarthrobacter; species Pseudarthrobacter sp. NIBRBAC000502770. The sequence goes on along the minus strand of NZ_CP041198.1, from coordinate 2,869,562 downwards.
TGGTGGACGGCGCAGCCATCTGCAACCAGGTCCCGCTGTGCCGCGCCTCGTACGGCCCGTACGGCCGCGCCATGGTGCGCGTCTGCAAGGAAGAGTCCTTCCACCAGCGCCAGGGCTTCGAAATCCTCCTTGAACTCTCCAACGGCACCCCGGAGCAGAAGCAGATGGCGCAGGACGCCGTGAACCGCTGGTACGCCCCGGCCCTGATGATGTTCGGCCCGCCGGATGACGATTCCCCCAACTCCAAGCAGTCCATGGCCTGGAACATCAAGCGGTTCAGCAATGACGAGCTCCGCAACCGGTTCGTGGGCATGATGGTGGAGCAGGTCAAGGTCCTGGGCCTCACCCTCCCCGATGACCAGATCCGTTTCAACGAGGACACCAAAAAGTGGGAGCACGGGCCGCTGGACTGGGACGAGTTCCACGAAGTCCTGGCCGGCCGTGGCCCTTGCAACGCCCAGCGCCTTGAGCGCCGGAGGTCAGCGCACGACGACGGCGCCTGGGTCCGCGAGGCAGCGGCGGCTTACGCAGCAAAACAGTCAGCAAAGATGCAGAAGGAATACGCAGCATGAGCCCGCACGGCAACCCGGAAACCCCCGCCAGCTCGGCCACCGAGATCAACCGCGAAGCCCCCAAGGCCAGCCCGGCCCCTGACCGCCATGACCGCTCCACCTGGGGCCTCTGGGAGGTCTTCGTCCGGTCCAGCCGCGGCCTGAGCCACGTCCACGCCGGATCCCTGCACGCCCCGGATGCCGCCATGGCCCTCCGGAATGCCCGCGACCTCTACACCCGCCGCAACGAGGGCGTCTCCATCTGGGTTGTCCCGGCCGACGCCATCGCCGCCAGCGATCCCGATTCCAAGGGTTCCTTCTTCGAGTCGCCCCAGGGCAAGGACTACCGGCACGCCACGTACTACACCAAGAGCGAGGGAGTGAAGCACCTGTGAGCGAAGCCAACGCCTCCGCCACCCGGATCACCCCCGGCAACGCCCTCCGTCCGGAGGACATCGCACTCGAGGTCAAGACCGGCCTCGCGAAGCCCAGCGAAGACGTCGCCGAGTACGCCCTCCGCCTGGGCGACGACGCCCTGGTCCTCGCCCAGCGCCTGGGCCACTGGATCTCCCGCGCACCGGAGCTGGAGGAGGACATCGCCTTGGGCAACATCGCCCTGGACCAACTGGGCCACGCCCGCAGCTTCCTCACCTACGCCGGCGCCGGCATGCCCAAGGAGGACGACACCCCCAAGTCGGAGGATGACCTGGCCTACTTCCGCCGCGAGCACGAGTTCCGCAGTGTCCAGCTGTTCGAGCAGCCCAACGGGGACTTCGCGGCCACTATCGCCCGCCAGTTCGTGGTGAGCTACTACCAGTACGAGCTCTACCGCCGCCTCACCGAGTCCACGGACGCCACCCTGGCCGCCGTCGCCGCCAAGGCCGTCAAGGAAGTGGACTACCACCGCGACCACAGCGCCCAGTGGGTCCTGCGCCTCGCCGGCGGCACCGAGGAATCGCGCACCAGGATGATCCACGGCCTCCGCACCATGTGGCCGTACGTTGCGGAACTCTTCCGCGACGACGAACTGACCGAAAGGCTCGCCCAGGCGGGTGCCGGCGTCCCGCCTTCCAGCCTGCGGGAAGACTTTGACCGCCTCACCGCCGAGGTCCTCAACGAGGCCGGGCTGGAGGTTCCGGACGTGCCCGCAGCCCCGGGCGGCGGCCGGCAGGGCAAGCACTCGGAGTACCTGGGCTACATCCTCGCGGAGATGCAGGTCCTGGCCCGCGAGCATCCCGGAGCGAGCTGGTGACCGTGTACGTCTCGGACTTCGAATCCCGCACCCGCACCCCGCAGCAGGATGCGTGGGACATCGCGGCAACCGTGGTGGACCCGGAGATCCCGGTGCTCACCATCGCGGACCTGGGCATCCTGCGGGACGTCCAGGTCACGGACAGCAAAGTCACCGTCACCATCACGCCCACGTACTCGGGCTGCCCGGCCATGGACGCCATCCGGGACGACCTCTACACCGCCTTCGCCAAGGAGGGCTACCAGGACGTGCACGTGGACCTGGTCCTCTCCCCGGCGTGGACCACTGACTGGATGACCGAGTCCGGCAAGCAGAAGCTGCAGGAGTACGGCATCGCCCCGCCCAGCGGCAACTCCCGGGCGGGCGGCCATTCCGGCCCCATCCGGTTGAGCCTGGCCGTGAAGTGCCCGCAGTGCAACAGCCTCAACACCAAGGAACTCACCCGCTTCGGTTCCACGTCCTGCAAGGCCCTCTATGTGTGCCAGGACTGCAAGGAACCGTTCGACTACTTCAAAGTCCTGTAAGGAAGCCCCCATGCCTGTTGTCCGCCAGACCGCCGCCGAAGAGGCTGAGGTGACCGGCCGCCGTCGTCCGTCCTTCCACACCCTGGCCGTGAAGGAGGTGCGCCGGCTCACCGATGACGCCATCGAGGTCGCCTTCCACGTACCGGCTGAGCTCGCCGGCAAGTTCGACTACCTGCCCGGCCAGTACGTGGCCCTGCGCACCACGCTGCCGGATGAGAGCGGCGAGCCGAAGGAAATCCGCCGCAGCTACTCCATCTGCGCCGAGCCGCGCAGCTTCGCGGACGGCACCAGCGAGATCCGCGTGGCCATCAAGAAGGACCTGGGCGGGCTGTTCTCCACGTGGGCCAACGCCGAGCTGAAGGCCGGGGACACCCTGGACGTGATGAGCCCCATGGGCGCGTTCGTGTCCAAGCACGGCCGCGACGGCGTGGCCGTGGACCAGAACGTTATGAACTCCATGAACCACCCGGAGGACCTGGCCGGGGAGGCCGGGAACTTCGTGGCCATCGCCGCCGGATCCGGCATCACCCCGGTGATCGCCATCGCCCGGACGCTGCTGGCCGCCAATCCGGACACCCGGTTCGACCTGATCTACGCCAACAAGGCCGCCATGGACGTGATGTTCCTGGAGGAGCTGGCAGACCTGAAGGACAAGTACCCGCAGCGGCTGGCCATCCACCACGTGCTGAGCCGGGAGCAGCGGATCGCGCCGCTGCTCTCCGGCCGGATCGACGCCGAGAAGCTGCAGCAGCTGCTGGGTACCGCCCTGCACGCGGACGATGTGGACGAGTGGTTCCTGTGCGGGCCGTTCGAGCTGGTCCAGCTGTGCCGGGACACCCTGGCCGAGCGCGGGGTGAAGCCGGAGAACGTCCGGTTCGAGCTGTTCACATCGGGCAAGCCGGACCGCCCGGAGGGGCAGGCCGGCCGTCCCGTCATAGTGGACGAGTCCAAGGAGACGTACAAGATCACGTTCAAGCTGGACGGCCTGCAGGGCGAGGTGGCCAGCCCCACCCACGCCCGCGAGTCCATCCTCAACGCGGCGCTGCGGGTCCGCCCGGACGTACCGTTCGCGTGCGCCGGCGGAGTGTGCGGCACCTGCCGGGCCAAGGTGGTCACCGGCACCGTGACCATGGACGAAAACTACGCGCTGGAACAGGATGAGCTGGACAAGGGCTACGTCCTGACCTGCCAGAGCCACCCCACCAGCAAGGAAGTCACGGTCGACTTCGACGTCTAAGTCTTTTCACAACAAAGGAGCCCCATGATTTCCCTTTCCATCAGCAACGGCATCGCCGAGGTCGTGCTGGACGCGCCGCACAAGCTGAACTCGCTGGATGAGCAGGCGCTGCGGGATTTAGCACAAGCGTACGACGACGCTGCTGCCGCCGCCTCACGCGGTGAGGTGCGGGCGCTGCTGCTGAGGGGAGAGGGCCGGGCCTTCTGCGCGGGCCGGGACATCGCCGAGGTCACCCCGGAGAACGACGACGCCGCCGCGTACCTGGGCGGGCTGGTGGAGCCGCTGTTGAAGAAGATGGCGTCCTTCCCCGCGCCGACGTTCGCGGCGGCGCAGGGAGCGTGCCTGGGCGTGGGGCTGGGACTGCTGCTGGCCACGGACGTGGTGTACGTGGCGGAGAACGCCAAGTTCGGGTCGCCCTTCGCCAAGCTGGGGGCCACGCTGGATTCGGGCGGGCACTGGTACTTCACGGAGCGGCTGGGCATGCACCGGACGCTGGACCTGATCTACACGGCGGACCTAATCTCCGGCGCCGAGGCGGTGGCGCAGGGCATGTTCAGCCGCGCCATGCCTGCGGCCGACCTGCTGGAGTCGACGCGGGCGATTGTCTCGCGGGTTGCTGGCGGCGCCACCGGGGCGTTCGTGGCCTCGAAGGAGCTGGTGGCGCATATCCGTGATCAGCGCCTGGGCCTGTGGCAGGCCATGCAGGAGGAGAACGACGAGCAGGCACGCCTCTGCAAAACCGAGGACTACGCGGAGGGCTTCCGGGCGTTCCAGGAGAAGCGCGAGCCGAAGTTCACGGGATCCCTTAGTTAAACGAGTTTGATCAAGAGGCCTTGCAGAATTCTTGAGTAAACCTTTCAACGCGTTTGCAGAAATCTTTATTTGTGTTCGCGAGAGTGGGCGAAGCCGGGCAACTCCGGCTATTGCGCGCTGCCGGTCTCAAACAGGCAGCGGCATTTAGGAACTTACTCTGGGGGCACCTTTGTCTGAGGTTTTGGATGCGGAAATTGAAGGTACGGAAGAGAACGGCTTCAGCCGCCGAAGGGTAGTTGCGGGCGTCGCCTGGTCGCTGCCGGTTATCGCCACCGCCATCGCTGCTCCGGCCGCCGCGGCGTCGCCGGGGCCCATCAGTGCAACGGCAACTTGGTCTTACGGTGCTGCTCCGCAATACTCCAAAATCGGAGGCGGAGGCAAGATCTACGGCGGTGCTGCCCCCGCTACTCTTAGCCTGAAGAATACGGGGACCTCCGCATTTACAGGTACTGTCAGCGTTACCGTAACGATGACGCCGAAGGGAACAGTGCTTGTAGGAATCGGTGCCGAGTCTTTGGCGCCTGCCGCATCATCCGGCTCAATTACCTACTCGCAGCACCAGTCAACAAAGTCTTTTTCGTATAGCCTGACTAATTTTGGGGCGGGCCAGACGCAAGTCTTTTCGATCACGTATAACTACGAATCGGTCAACCCTAAACCAACTGGCGTTTCTTACTATTTTGTCATGGGCACTTCGGTGGTTCTTACTGCAAACATCGGTGGCTCCCTCACGCTGACCCCGGCCGTCAGCCCCGACCCCCATATCCAGTTCTAGTCATGGTCTGGAAACGCGGCGGACTGGTCGCAGAGGTTTGTACAGAACCCCGGGCCCGCGTCGCCCTGCTGCACCTCGACGCAAACCAGCCAGTGGTTCTCGAGGGGCCGGCGGCGGTCATCTGGGACCTCATTGATGGCCAGCGGAGCGAGCGGGACATCTTCGCCGAGCTGGAGGCCACCTTCGAGGACCACTCAGGCCAGATGCAGGCGCAGGTGGAAGGCTTCCTGGCAAGCCTCGAAGCGCAGCGCCTGATCGAGGCTGCCTCCGGCACTTCACACTAACGGCATGACCTCCGCGGGAATCACCGGGAGCGCACGCTCGGCATGGCAGCAGCGCCTGTTCGATGAATTGGCACGGGGCGGTGACCTGCTGTGCCTCAAAATTATGGGCCAGCGGTTTGTGGTCCGCTGGGGCCGTGCGGTCACGTGGCAGCAGCGGGCATCAATGAGCATCGCCTGGGCCCGCTGTATCAGCGGCAGCCTTGAGCCGCTGCTGCCGCCGGAGCCGATGGAACCCACCGAAGACCGTCAGTTCACGGCCTCAGTCACCTGCGCCGCCATGCAGTACGGGGACGGTACGTTCCATATCGGGGCCGCGTCCTTTGACGAGCTTGCTGAGAACCTCACGTCCCGGCTCACCGTGTCCGCGATTCTGGCCAATGCCGGTGAACTGACCATGCTCCACGCCTGCGGGGTGGGTGACCCGGGCACAGGGGCTGTGGTGGCTTTGGTGGCCAAGTCTGGAACAGGAAAGACCACCGCAGCGTCCGTGCTCGCCAGGACGTACGGCTATGTCACTGACGAGACAGTTGCCATCGCATGGGACGGCTCCGTGGTTCCATATCCCAAGCCCTTATCGGTCAAGCAGGAAGCCGGTGCACCCAAACGCCAGGCAGGACCGGATGAGTTCGGACTTCAGCCGGCCCCGGCCATGCCCTTCATCCAGTCCATCGTGCTTTTGGACCGGGTCCAAGGGGAGCGTCCGGCGGCCCCGGTGCTGAAACGGGTACCACTGGCCGACGCTTTGCTGGCCCTGATCCCGGAATCGTCCTCGCAGGCAGAATTCGTGGATCCTCTGCAGTCGCTATGCCGCCTCATCGAGAGCGTCAGGGGAGTGTGGCAGGTGACCTATTCGGAGGCAGCGGACCTGCCGGCGGCCTTGGAGCCTCTCTTCCAGCTTCAGGCTAGGCCAGAGCCGGAGTGGGAACCAGTCGCTGAAGAACATCCCCAACGGGCACCCCTCCCGGCTGGCTGTATCCGGCGCAGGGCACCGAAAGACGCGGTGAAGATCGGCAGCGACCTGCTGGTCATGCTGGACCAAGACATAGTCCGCCTGAGCGGAATCGGACCCGCCATCTGGGAGGCCTGCTCGGGCCCGGTAGGGCTGGACCAGCTGACTGAACACGTGGCGAAGGTACACGGCAAACCTGAAGGCTACCGGGCCGCCGTCGCCCAGGCCGTAGAGCAACTCATCGCCACGTCGATCCTGGAATGCGGCGAAAACTGAACCGCCTGCACGGGCACATCAAGAACCTGAGCTTAAGGAACCACTATGAGCACAACCACCACGCCCCCGGAGGCATCCCCGGGCCTGGACTTGGCGGATTACCTCACTATCCTGCGGGTGTACTGGAAGGCCATCGTCGCCTTCACCCTGCTGGCCACCTTGGGGGCAGCGGGGTGGACCGTCCTCCAGCCAAAGATCTACTCCTCTGATTCCAGCGGCATAGTGGTCACGCCGGGCTCGGACAACGTGAGCCTGGCGTTGGCCGGCGACAGCCTGGCGAAGGCAAAGGTCAAGAACTATGAGTCCGTAGCGAAATCCCGCCTTGTCGCGGACCGGGTTATCCAGGCCCTGGACCTGAAGACAACTGCCGATGCCCTTCTTGGCAGCATTAGCGTCAAGGTTCCGATGGACACGGCAGAAATCAGGGTCACTGCGCAGTCCACGGATCCGGCAACAGCCCAGCGGGTGGCTGATGCCTGGGTAAATGGCCTGGCCGCCCAGGTGGAGGCCATTGAAACGGCGCCTGCCACCGACGCTGCGGGACAGGCCAGTACGGGTGCAACACCCGACGCCGGGCCGCAGGCGAGTGCAGCGACGGCCGTCCGTGTACTCCCGCTGGGCAAAGCCGTCCTGCCTACCAGCCCCACGTCACCCAACACCAAGCTGAACCTCGCGCTGGGCGCCCTGGTCGGGCTGGCCCTGGGTGTTGCCTATGCGCTGATCCGCCGGCACCTGGACCGGCGTATCCGGAAGGCTGCGGACATTGAGCGGCTGTTCGGCGTCCCCGCGATTGGCACCCTCCCGGTGGACCACCGTTTGGATGGGAAGAGCACCATCGTGGACGCCGGCACCGCCGCGCAACTCCATGACGCCGGCGGGGCTATGGCGGAGGCTCTCCGCGAGCTGCGGACCAACCTCAGCTTCGTGGACGTGGACAACCCGCCCCGGATTATCGTCGTCACCAGCTCGATGCAGGCGGAGGGCAAGTCCACGGTGACGGCCAATCTTGCGGTCACCATGGCGGCAGCAGGCGAAAACGTCGTGGTGGTCGACGGCGACCTCCGCCGGCCCACGCTGGTGGACGTCTTCAACCTTGTTCCGGGAGTTGGGGTCACCGATGTGCTCACGGGCACGGCCGAGCTCGCCGACGTCCTGCAGCCCTGGGGCGCGCTGCCCAACCTCTCAGTCCTGGGATCGGGCCGCATCCCGCCGAACCCCAGCGAGCTGCTGGGTTCCCGCGCCATGAAGAACATGCTCACCACGTTGGCCAAGGATGCTGTGGTCCTGATCGACGCACCACCGCTTCTTCCCGTGACGGACGCTGCTGTTCTCTCGCGCGCCGCCGACGGCGCCATCCTGGTGATCCGGACCGGCAGGACCACCCAGGAGCAGCTGGACCAGTCCCTGGGGAACCTTGAGAAGGTCAAGGGGCGCGTCTTGGGAGCCGTTCTCAACTACGTCCCCACCAAGGGAAGGGACGCCTACTCCTACTACGGAACATATTCCGCGACTCCCGCGCCGGCGTCTGCCGAACCTGAGCCCGTCGACGATTGGCGGGTCGCGGATACCCGCGAAGTAGGGGATGCCATTTCCGTCGGCCGCAGGGTCAGGATCTAGGCGTCCCATGGCAAACGCTGGCGACCAAACCCAGCTAAGGATCCAGGAAGGTGTGCTTCTCGGCCACGCCCTCGTGGCACGCTTGGCGGACAGTCTGGGCATCAGGGTCTTCTTCATCAAAGGACCAGCAAGCGTCATCCAGGGGCTGCGTGAAGCCAAAATATCCGCAGACGTGGACGTCTTCGTGGACCCGGCTCGTCTCGAGGAACTGCTCCAGGGCCTCTCCGAACGGGGCTGGCGGGGGCGCCCGTCGGATCCAGACAACGTCACCTTCCCCAAGCACTCGGTGACACTTGATCACCCTGAATGGCCCTGTTGCGTTGACGTCCACTTCCGCTTTCCAGGAATGGAAAAACCACACAGGGACTGCTTCGAGTATCTGTGGCAACATACCGTGAGCATGGAACTCGCAGGACAGCAATTGAGGGTCCCTTCGAACGAGCTTGGAATCCTGTTTCTGGCTCTGCACGCTTTGCGGTCGCCCGAGCTACCCGCCTGTCGACAGGAGCTTCAGTATCTGGCGGGCGCCATTCGGCGGTCCCAGTCTGAGCCGCTCCTGGAGCTCGCTGCGGCCACAGGTGCCCTGGCCGCTGTCCGGCCCTTCCTTGAAAGTCTTCTTCCCGAATCAGTGGCCCCTGCTTGGCCGGAACCTTCACAAGAGTGGCGCAACCGCGTCGCGGCGAAGGCGCCCGGGAGCGCTCGGATCATTGCGATTTTTCAGGCCCCGTGGAGGGACAAACCAAATATGCTCTGGCGCGCGGTCTTTCCTCGTACAGAAGTGTTTCTGACGGGAAATATCTATGCGGACCTGTCGGTACGGGGTCGGCTGAAGCAGCATCGAGGCAGGTGGGGCCGGTTTTTTCGGGATATCCCCGGCCTTGTCCGGGACCTTCGTCACCTTCCGTGACTTCGATTCAATTGCCGATCAGCCCAACAAATTTGTTAAGGTTCACCTATGACTAAGGGGAAAGCTATAACCAAAGCCGTCATTCCTGCTGCCGGATTGGGAACACGCTTCCTGCCCGCTACCAAGGCAATGCCTAAGGAAATGTTGCCTGTCGTTGACCGCCCGGCCATCCAGTACGTGGTCGAGGAAGCGGTGGACGCCGGCCTCACCGACCTGCTGATGATCACCGGCCGCAACAAGCGCGCCCTGGAGGACCACTTCGACCGCGAGCCGGGCCTGGAAGCTGCTCTGGAGGCCAAGGGCGACAAGGACAAGCTGGGCATGGTGGAGTACGCCTCCAACCTGGGCCCAATCCACTACGTCCGCCAAGGCGAGGCCAAGGGCCTGGGCCACGCTGTGCTCTGCGCCCAGCAGCACGTGGGGGACGAGCCTTTCGCCGTGCTCTTGGGTGACGACCTGATCGACGAGGCAGAGACCCTGCTGTCCACCATGATGGAGGTGCAGCAGAAGACCGGTGGTTCGGTGATCGCCCTGATCGAGGTTGATCCCTCCCAGATCAGTGCCTACGGCTGCGCGGACATCTCGGTTGTTGAAGGCGAGGACTACGTCCGCGTCAACAGCCTGGTGGAGAAGCCTGCGGTTGCTGACGCACCGTCCAACCTTGCCGTGATCGGCCGCTACGTGCTGCACCACTCGGTGTTCGGCGTCCTGGAGAACACCGCTCCGGGCCGGGGCAACGAGATCCAGCTGACCGACGCCCTGCAGACCCTCGCAGCCGGCGAGGGCGAAGGCTCAGGCGTTTATGGTGTGGTCTTCAAAGGCCGCCGCTATGACACGGGCGACAAGCTGAGCTACCTCAAGGCCGTCATCACGCTGGCTTCCGAGCGCGTGGAGTTCGGCGAGGACCTGAAAACCTGGATGAAGGGCTTCGTCGGGTAGTCCTGGCGTTCTATTGTTTTTGGGAGGCGCGTTGCCGGATGGCGGCGGGCCTCCCTTTTTGCATGGCCAGGAGTGCCAGCAGGGCGCCGATGACAGCGCCTGACGTGTTGGTCATGACATCTGACGGGCTTGCAAAGCGGCTGTGAAGAAACAGGAACTGTCCGAGTTCGATGCAGCCGGAAATGAGCATTCCGAAGGCGCCGATTTGCCACCATTTCTTGTTGGGAAATGCCAGGGTGGCAACGAAACCCGCAGGAATGAACAGGCCAACGTTGGCGGAGCGTTCCACAAAGTCGTAGTTAAACCAGGGGGGAATGCCGTAATGGTGGAGGAAATTCAACACGATGGCCAGTTGCCCTGAGACGGGCTGGTCCACGGGCGTCGGCCAGAAGGCAACAAGGGCCAATGGAACCACCATGGCCGCGAGGATGAGCTGCCACAGCCGGTGGTTATTGAGGATTCTCAAGTGGGCCTCAGGACGTCCGTAGAAGGGCGGAGGCGGCGGTGGCCAGGGCGCAGGCTGCGAGGAGAACGAGGAGGGCGTAGCCGAGCACTTGTGGGCTGGGGAGTGGGATAGAAAAGTCGTATTCGCGTGGTGCCCTGCGCCAATGTCTCCCCATAGATCAAATAGATACCACACAAAGCAAAAGGTGGGTGCATCTCCGTTTCCGGAAATGCACCCACCTTCGTTGGTGCAAAAAATACTGGGGCTAGGCAGCGACCTCAGCCTTGGCACGGCGGCGAACCACCACGACGGAGGTTGCACCTGCGGCCAGTGCGCCTGCGCCCACCAGAGTCCAAAGGACCAGGCCGGAGTCGGCGCCGGTGTTGGCCAGGCCGCCAGTATTGGCCAGCGGAGCGCCGCCGGTGGTGCCGGCAACAACGCTGCCGGTGTTTGCCAGAGCGGCCGCAACGGTGACCGTGACGGGACCAACAGTCACGCCTGAGGTTTCGCCGGTGGCGGTGATGGAGTAGGTGCCGGCCTCGTTGATGGCGATGGGCAGTTCAACAGCACCCTTCGCGTCGGCCTGAGCGGACAGGGTCTGTGCCTCGGCTACAACGTTGATGCGTGCAGCAACGGCACGGCTACCGGCGATGTTGGCGCCGTTCGAGGCAGGAGCCTGTCCGGGAGTAACGCGGATGATCAGTCGTTCCCCGGCGAGGAAGCCTTGGCCGCGGAACACGAAGGTTTCACCCGGTCCAACGGTGCCGTCGGAGACGGCGGCCTGCGGCGGAAGTGCTGGGTAGGTTGCGGCCATGGCAGGCGCGGAACCGATGAGTGCAATGGAGCCGGCCAGTGCGAGCGCGGCGAGTGTTTTCTTCATGTGTGTCCCCCCGGAGACGTTTAAGTTTTGATACCCGATTTTGGGGAAGTGTCCCCTCCGCACGAGACCATGTGCAGAACTACGGATAGATATCCCAGATAGAACGTACCATCCCGGATTGGTTGTAACCAACCTCAATCCAGTCGGTTTACATAGTGTTAACGCGACTGTCACTGGCCGTGATCACAGGACGCATTCTCCGTCGGCAGGATAACGTCCTTTACAGGCTGGACAGTTGGTGTGACAACCAGGTTAGGTTCCGTGTGCTGAACAATCTTCCCGAAGGTGAACTCAACCGTTTCGGTTTGGCCTGGTGTGAGCTGCTGGCCAACCACCCCTACTGGCCGGTTGGCGTGTAAGTAGGGGGCGAAAGTCGTCTTCTGTCCGTCGAGGCTGGCGGATTCGATGTTTGCTTGGACTGGTCCGTAGACGACGACATTTGTCCGGACAGTCCCTGGAGCAACGCCATAGTGACCACCGCCGGTAACGTATGAGGGCAAAGACTTCGCGGCATCTGCGGGCGCTGTGTTTGTGCTCACGATTCGAATAGCCGTTTCCTCGTACCCATCCTTGGAGCACTTCTTGATAAGTTGAACTGTTCGTTTGACGTAGTAATCCATCTTGGCGCCAGTTCCGTCGTTGAAGTACGTACCGAATTCGGCTGGTGAGACGCTTGGACCGCTGACGGAGCCACCCAATTTATAGGTTCCAATGATCGCCTGCTGAGCTGAGTTTGCGGACCACAAAGAGACCCGTCCCTCTTCGACACCTCGGGTAAGACTTGCCACCAACGATTTGGCATCACCATTCCCTTCCGAAAGGGCGCCGAACACCTCCTGGGCTACTCCCGCAAAGTAGGCGTCCTGCAGCTTCGGGTCCTCGATCTTAGCGTAGACGTCGGACAGGAGCGTAGAAACTATGTTCTCCTTTGTTAGGACGACAGGAAGTTTGCCCTTGGCCAGAGCCACTACCTGCGGATTGGTGACCTTGATCGGGCCGGTGGCATCCAAAAGATAACTGAAGGCCACTGGGTCGATGGAAACGACTCCGTCAAGACTCTCGCCGGTCTTTTGTTGCCACATGGCTTTTGCTGTAGCGGCTGCAGTGGGAAAATCAGGTGTTAAATTCACATCCTGCATGTATTTGCCGATACGGCTTGAGAAGATTTGTTGCTGTTGGGCCTCAACAGGAAGAACCGGTGTCATCGTTCCCAGTTCAGTAGCGGAGCTCTGTTTGCCGAGACGTAGTTTCCCTTGGTCGATGGTCAGTTCGGCGAGAGCACCCGGGATTCCGCCGGAAGCGCGTGTTTCAGCATTGTTTTGAATCATCAGCAGGTAGCGCTTGGACCCGTCTGCACCCAGCATATCTGGAGCAATTTGTGCGACATTCGCTGCGGTATTTAGTGCGGTGGTTGCTTGTTGAAGCTCTTCTCGCGCACTGTCGAGTGGAGCGGACACCTGTGGAAGCAGGTTATCGGAGTTAATGCTGTTCAGCCGGTCTGCCGAGGCAGCCACTGCATAGGCTGCAGATGACACTGTCGGAGCTGCGTTCTTTAGCGGAGCCAGATTGGATCCCGAAGATTTTGGAACAAGCTCTTTCCAGTCGAGAGAGTCGTAGATCCTCACGAGCGGAGCCATTCCCAAATGCGTAACGTCGTCAGCTGAACGGGCCACTTCTGTCACGGCCGAGAGATTGGGACCAATCCAAGGCAGCCCCGATGCGATGGTCCAAACGGGATCCTGGGCGGAGTTCTTTGCACTCTCGGTGTAATTTGCCATCTGATCGACAGTAGAAGCCGCACCGCCCGTATCGGATGAGGATATTTGGTGTTTCAGCTGCTGCACTAGGTTGGCTGCTGCTGACAAGTCTGCGTTCACCCGGGACGCTTTGTATGCGAGCCATGATGCCGCTATGACGAGAAGCAAGAGACAGCCAAGAAACCACACAAGAAGTCGGCGAATCCGAAGCTTACGGGACCGTTTCGTGGCCTCATTTCGATCAAGCCCCCGCGGACGTGATTCATGGGGTCCTGGCATGGGCGGATCCTTCCAGCTTGCAATAATTCGATATCTCAGTCATCAGTAGGCGCCGGTGCTCTGAAAGACAGCACGCGCGGTTCGCAACAGGATCACCATGTCCCCTGCTAGGGACCAGTTTTCGACGTAGTAGAGGTCCAGACGCACGGAGTCTTGCCACGACAGATCTGAACGTCCACTGACTTGCCAGAGTCCTGTCAGTCCAGGCTTAACCAGCAGCCGCCGACGCACGTCGTGTTCGTAGGCTTCGACCTCTCGAGGCAGAGGTGGGCGTGGGCCGACCAAGCTCATTGATCCGTAAAAGACGTTGAAGAGTTGGGGGAGTTCATCCAAGCTGTATCGGCGCAGGAACCCCCCGGCGCGGGTCACCCGCGGATCGCTCTTCATCTTAAACAAAACGCCGCTACCTTCGTTCCTGGTAGCGAGGTTGCTGAGTTGCGATTCCGCGTCCACAACCATCGAGCGAAACTTCAGCATTTTGAATGGTGCGCCTTCGATTCCTACGCGCTCCTGACGAAACAGGGCCGGCCCACGGCTGTCGAGCTTAACTGCGAGTGCAATGAGCGCCATGAGGGGGGATGCACACACAATCAGGACGCCGGACACAGCAACGTCGAAGAGGCGCTTGGCAACCCGTTGCCCACCTTCCAAGGTTGGTGTCGTTACATGGATAAGCGGAAGCCCGGCGACTTGCTGGGTGTGGATACGAGGACCAGCAATGTCAGTCAGCGCCGGGGCCATGATGAGGCCAACGTTCCGGGAAGCTAATTCCCAACCCAGGTGACGAAGAGTCTGCGGGTGCAACTGCACTCCGGCGGAAACAGCGACGGCATCAGCATTCGATTCGTCGATGGCAGCAAGTATCGACGGGATTGCGGGGTCTGAGCCAAGGACGGGCAGACCGGAGATGTCTGCACTGGTGTTCTTATCAAGACCACCAGGGGTATAGGCGGCGACTGGCAGATAGCCGGAGTGCCTCGCTCCCGCAAGCGTGTCGGCCAGATGCGCAACCGCGCTCGGGCCTCCCAGAATCATCAACCGTGACATGCTGAAGCCGCCCTGACGATCCACTGATAGGTGCTGCCGCAGCAGCCAGCGCGCCAGCAGCAGCCCAAGTAATCCGACCGGAAGCGCAATGCCGACGTAACCCCTGGCAGTGTCGATTCGAAGCACATATGAAACGATGGCTACTATCCCGAACAGCCAAAGTGACGCGGCTGCGACACGTTTGTATTCGTCTGCGCCCGAGCCCAAGATTCGACTTTGTCTGCTGTTCCATGCGCCGAGCATTAGCCACCACGCGATGACCAGAGCCACCGACAGCCCCATGTAGGAGAAGTCTTGTCCTTCGACGACGAGGTTCGGAGCAAAACCGAAGCGCACGATATAGGCACCAGAAATCGCCCACACTATTACGAACGCGTCGACGATACGCAGCCGTCGCGACGTTCGTTGACGCCAATCACGCGTTGTCCCCAAGTCAGTATCCCTACCAGTTCGTTAGTTAGGCCGGGAATAACCCCCGGCGTAACGATACAGCGAGCAGCCAGTCTCCCTCCATTTTTTCATGACGAGGAGTTGGGCTTGCGCCTAAGTAGGTCTGTATCGCATGTTCCCATCACTTCATGTGCCCAGGTTCAGGTTATGGTTAGCGGGACGAACAGAGCCGTGTCAGAAGCGCCGGATCTCAACGCGTGTTTGGGGTGTTTCGTCGGAAATCGATTTCCATCGATCCGTTACGAGCCTCGATGCGTGGCTACCCCTGATGAACGCCGTTTCGTACAGGAATGGTGTGTTCGGAAGGGACACGGCGCGAACTAGACGCCCGGGAGAAGATGGAACTGGATGAAGAGAACGACTGCCGCACCGCAAGACCGAACTGTGGCGATTATCGGAACTAGGGGGTACCCGAGCTATTACGGTGGATTTGAGACGGCAGTCCGTAAATTGGCTCCTTATCTTGCTGCTCGCGGTTGGAATGCCGTCGTCTACGGGCGACCCGGAGCCGCGCGGATGGACGATCCTGCTCGAGATTTGAGAGTCCAGTTGGTCGAAACAAAGGGACTTGAGACAAAGTCCTTAAGCACACTGACCTTCGGTTTGACCTCCGTGTTGCACGCCTGCATGCAAAAACCCGACGTCGCCATAATCATGAATGTTGCCAACGGGTTTTGGCTTCCCCTACTCCGGCTCCGAGGCATCCCAACCATTGTGAATGTTGATGGCATTGAGTGGGAACGCGCCAAATGGGGACGTCTGGCCAAAGGTGTGTTTAAACTGGGCGCGCATTTCACGGCTCGTTTTGGGACGACGCTTATAGCTGACTCCGTTGAGATTTCTAGGCGCTGGAAAAGAGATTTTGATAGAGAATCAACCTTTATTCCCTACGGCGGCGACATTCCGGCCGAGCTTCCGCTTGTGGATGGATTGAATCACCGAGGCTACGTACTAATTGTGGCGCGTTTTGTTCCCGAGAACTCGGTAGAAGAGTTCTTCGAGGCTGTACCGGAAATAGCCAAGAATTTTCCTGTTGTCATTGTTGGTTCGTCCGGCTATGGCGGTCCGCTCGATGATAAGGCCGAGGCGCTCAGCCTCAAACATGAAAATGTTCATTGGCTCGGGCACGTGAGCGACGATGCAAAATTGCTTTCACTTTGGCAACATTGCGGCGTCTATTTTCACGGTCACAGCGTTGGGGGTACGAATCCGGCCCTGGTGCAGGCCATGGCATGTGGTGCACCCACGCTTGCCCGCGACACTGTTTATAACCGGGAAGTGCTGGGTCCACATGGGAGGTTTACCGCAGTTGAGCCCAGAGACGTCGTTTCTTCAGTCTTGGAGTTAGCGGCGGATGTGAACTTACAGGCCGAAGCTTCCTCCAATGGACTGTCGCGGGCGGCGACAACCTATTCGTGGGCAAACGTGTGCAGGGCGTACGAGGAAGAAGCCGAAAAGGTACTTAGATCCCGTCACGTTCCTGCGCGGTCTTAGCCGTGCTGGGAAGATTTGTATTACTTTCTTCTAGGGGGAAATAGTTGCTTACGCACGTCGCCGCGGTCGTGGTCCATCACCGAAGCTATGCATCAGTGGGCGGAGTCGTTGACGCCCTGCTTATGCAGGGAGTGCTTCCGCAAAACATCCTGGTTGTTGACAATAGTGAAGAGCCTGAAAGACGAAGCGAACTTCGTGAGACAATAAATGCCGAAGTCGACTTGGAGTTCACTCCGAACAATGGATATGCGGCAGCAGTAAACCATTCCATAGCCCACTTTTCAAACCGGACGGTGGTGCCCGACTACCTTCTGGTCTCCACGCACGAGACGCAACCCGCCGCGGGTGCTGTCTCCGATCTTTATGAGGCCCTCGAGGGAAACCCGCGGGCGGCAGTAGCCGGTCCAACATTGATATCCGGAATTGAAGAGGAATACATATGGTCGACGGGAGGCTACATCGATCGACTTACTGGAGTGCCGGCACATTACGGCCATCGAGAAAGCCTGGAAATCCTCCACCAATACCATACTCCAATTCGACGTCAATGGCTCGATGGGGCATTCTTGTTGTACCGATGGAAAGAAATCTCAGAGCGCACGGTACCTGAAGGTTACTTCCTGTACATGGAGGAAACTGACTTGCACCTTACCCTAGGTAGGGATGGCTACGAGGTTCTTTGGGTACCTACTGCTAAGGTATGGCAACAATCGGGTGGAATTCCTCCTTATTTCTTTGCGCGGAACATCCGGCTTTTCCTTCGCGAGCATGGTGGCTTTCTAAGGGCGAGAATAGTGCCACCACTAATGGTGGCGCGAAAGATTGTTGCGGATGTAGTTCGCCGACGGGAGGTTGGCAGGACCAGAGATTATTTGCGGGGCCTATCATCGCCCCTTCCGCTGCCGGTTATGAAACCTCTCCTACCCGGCCGAGTACATATTATTAACCCGTTGGGTGCGGCATTGCTTCATTACGAGAATGAACTATGTAGTGTTTTACGTGAAACCGGGCATACGGTTTCTTCAACACGATTTCTCGAGCCGTCGGCCAGTAGACAGCATCGCCTAAATTGGCTGGCCAAATATCTGTCCATACTGCTTCGGGCCCGCTTTTTAGCGTCGGCGAGCAAACCAAGAATTATTGTTGTCTGGCCTGTACTTGGTTACTTGGATGTCGCTCTTGTAGGAATTCTTGGCCTGCGGAACGTTGCCGTGGTAGTACATGACCCTGTGCCTCTCGTACGATCCGTGGGCTATTCCAATCGGGCACGGCGGTTTGCCTCCATTTTCCAGAACCGGGTAGGAATCATTGCCCATAGTAATAAGGCGCAGGAAGCGATTGCCAGCGAGGATTTGCGCTTTAACGTAGATGTTCTGCCACACCCGATTCTGGATCCAGTCAGCAAGGGGAATTTAGGGCAACCTGCTGCTCCCATAGTTCGAGTCTTGGGCCAATACAAGGCCGACAGAGATATTCAAGCACTCCGGGCATTGGGGGAGGACCTCTCACGGACCGTAACTCTTGAGGTTTATGGGCGCGGATGGCCGGCCGTTGAGGGTTGGAGAGTAGTAGAGGGATTTGTTGACGAGGCGAGGCTAGACGATCTCCTGGCAGACAGTAGTGCCGTGTTAATTCCCTACAAGAGGTTCTTCCAGAGTGGCATCGCCATTCGAGCCCTGGAGGCCGGAACCCCCTTCGTCGGTCCTAGGGACAGTGTATTGGCTGAAATGGTCGGCGATGATTCCGCGCTCCTTGTGGACACAGAATCGAGGAGTTCCTGGCAGCGGGCTGTTGATCATGCGATAGCAGAGGGGCCCGAAGAAGCTTGGCGTGCCGCCAAGGGATGGCGCGAAGCGAACATTCGGGAATGGTCTGCATGGATGCAAAGAGGCAATTGGGTCAGCAATCCCATGCGCCAGGAGCGCTTCTAGAGGAGCAAAAGAGGGACCAGAGTCAATGTTGAACTGCTCCCCGGAAGTTGGCCTGAGAAATTCAGTTCTGACTTCCGGGGAGTATTTTTATGCATGCACGTAGTTCGTTGTCCGAAAGTCAGCGCGAGGCCGCTGTAGCGTGGTTCGAGAAGGGCATCGCAGATAAGGCGACGGCCAGCCTGCTGGGCGTGTCTCGCGGGCCGGTCAAGCGTCTCTATCGGCGGTGGAGGATGCATGGTCGAGGAGCGTTGGTGGCAAAGCCCACAAAACGTATGTACTCGTTCGAATTCAAGATCGCCTTGGTCGAACGGTTCACCGCGGGCGAGACTTCCCCGGATCTCGCTAGAAGCCGGATTATCCTCGCCTCGTCTGCTCGAAACGTGGGTGCGGGCATATCGTCGCGAGGGTGCCGATGCGTTGCAACCGAAGTCCAAAGGCCGACCCAGGAAGCCCGACTCGCCGCCGCCTGCGGAGCTGCCTGAACTGGAACGTTTACGGCGGGAGAACGAGCGGCTGAGGGCGGAAGTGGCTTACCTGGGAAAATTGCGGGCCTTGAGGGCGCAGGAACGACGGTGAAGGTCAAGGCCCTCATCACCCTCAAGGCTGACTTCCCCCGTCGGTCCTGCTGCAGGTCGCCGGCGTTGCCCGGTCGACGTTCTTCTATCACCAAGCCCGTCTCCTAGTCCCCGATCCGCAGAAGTCACTCATGGCCACCGTCACGGAGATCTTCGAGAAGAACCATGGCCGGTGCGGGCACCGCCGGGTTCATACCGAGCTGGTCAAGCAAGGGTGGTCGATTTCGAAGAAATCCGTGCTGAAGCTGATGCGTTCGCTGCGGCTTGTCTGCATGGTCCGATGGAAGAAGCGCTGCAACTCCCACCAGGGCGAGCAGGGCAGAGTTGCCCAGAAGCTGCTGAACCGGGAGTTCGACGCGGATGCCCAAAATCAGAAATGGGTAACAGACGTAACCGAGTTCAGCGTCGACGGCCGCAAGCTCTACCTCTCGCCGGTCATGGACCTCTTCGACCGGCAGATCATCTCCTACCGCGGTGGCCTCTCCCCGAACCTGGAGCTCACCAACGCCTCGCTGCGCGAGGCCCTCAGCTGCCTTGAGCACGGTCAGCATCCGCTCGTACATTTGGATCAGGGCTTCCAGTACCAGCACGCCTCCTGGTGGGCTCTCCTCGAGGGAGCCGGTGCAGGACAATCGATGTACCGCAAAGCCAATTGCTACGACAACGCAGTGAGGGAGGACTTCTTCGGACACCTCAAAGAAGAGCTCTTCCACCGGGTCCGCTTACTCAACACCGAAGCACTTACCACGGCACTGTACAAGTACATCCGCTGGTACAACACCGAAAGAATCTCGACAAAGCTCGAGGGCCTGAGCCCGGTGCAATACCGTGCTCAGGCCCTCGCGGGTTAGGCTCCAACATTCGGAGACCAGTTCATGTGCGTCCGGGCCCTCTTGCGCTCAATCGAATATTTGTAATGCGCCGAACTACTGTCGAATCATGCTAGACAAAAGCTGTGCCATCTTCTGAGTGGTGTGATGCAATTCCACCTTTTGGCGGCCTCGTATTCCCATCTCTGCGGCCTCCACAGGGTTACCCAAAAGTCCCAGTATTCCAGAGGCCATAGAACCGGCGTCCTGTGGTTTAACGAGTACGCCTGAAATGCCGTGCTCTACGTAGTCCGCCATGCCCTCTGTACCGCTTATGACCACTGGGCGGCCAGTTGCCATCGCCTCTAGCGCCACAGTCATCCCAGATACATGAACGTTTGGACGAGTTGCTACCGCCACTACAGAGGCGGCCCGGTAGTGCTGACGCAGCTCAGTGTGGGGCATCATAGGTAGTAATGTCACGCCGGGTGGCGCCGCCGTAGATGCCGTCGTTTGCACAGCCAACTCCACATCGGGTCGGATGCGCTTAACTTCTTCCAGAGCTTCGAAGAGTGTGGCTGAATCTCGATCCCGGTCACGTCCCACACTGAGAACAAGAGGTTTTTTTGGGTACTCGTATGGCGAGAAAAAATCTTCATCAATGCCAAATGGTAAAAAGAAGATGGGGGGCGCATCCCGGCCCAACCACGTGCGGAGGACTTCCTCTTGAGCGCGACTCAATACCCATAGTCCGTCAAACTTTGGAAGTATCCTACGGAGGATCATGTCCTTCCTATTGGTTTCCTGTCGGATTAGGCGGTCAGTAGCCCAGATGACCCCGGTATACTTTGCCGCGGAAGGCTTTTGGAAGAATAGTCGAATCGCGGTGTCTTCGTCCCAGGCGATTGCCGTCTGGTTGTTGTTCCCACGATGAAGGCTGGCGGCCAGCCACTTCAGCAAGGATTTTTGGTTCAGAGGTAGCGCCTCAGAATAGCTCGCTGGCTTGTCCATCCCTGCACTGACCTGATGAAGTCCATAAGGCCATCGGTCCGGAACCGATCCTTCGGCATAGGCTTTTTCCCACGCCCTTACGTCCCGGCCAGTTGCGTAGAGCACCTCGACTGTCCTCATGAGTTCCCCTTGGCCAGCAGGTCCCTGGCGAGTTCCAGCGCTTCAGGTTGAGAGGTAGCGAACCGAGCTGAAGGGAACTTGTGAGTGTAATCATTATAAATGGAGCTCACTTTGCCGTAGGAGTTATCTAATACGACGTGTGGAATTTCCATTAGGGAAGCAAGCACATGCGCATGTAACCTATCCGTGATGATAAGCCTGCGGTTGGCAAATTCTTGAACCCCCGCTTGGAGATTCATTCCGAGCATTCGCTCGTAAGAATGCGTCAGCAACTTGGCTGTCTGACGCGAATCTAGCAGCACGTCATTCTGACGCGCGATCCTGCCAGGAATCTTTGTTGCCTTCCATTTAGCACGCTCTAGACCCTTTAGACCCCAGTCTGCAACCTCAACATCCGCCATAGCACTGAGTTGTTTGGCAACGCTGGCAGTTGATCCTTTAGCCTCGGTATCCCTGCGAGCCAGGACGAGAACGCCTCGGCTCATATCCGAAGTTGGAATGTCCGGGCTCCAACCCAGTGCCATGTCTCGTACGAACACTTTTCGAACTGACGGGAGCAGTCTCTCAGCCCTTTCCATGGAGTTCTCATCACGCAACATGACGGTGAGGTCAGCGTGGTTACCAAAGATCCGGTCAGATGCTCGCGCTCGAACCGGCGAGTCGTAGTAGAGGGTCTGTGGAAGTTGGATGATCTTTCGGTCTGGGAAATCGCCAACTACGCGTTCTCGAAAGGCCTGAAACTTGGGCCAGACGTCCCCAAGATTACCGCCACCGTGAAGAAGGATGGCTCCCGCAGGAAGCATCTTCTTGAGTGCAACCGGGCTGTAGCGCTCGATGTCGCAGGTGTATCGAACTCGAATGCCCAAGGACTGCAGGTATGCTCGCTCACCGGCCCAGATCATCCCATCACCAACATTCATGTGTGACGGAAAATCAAGCAGCGCAACTTGGTCGATTCCATCTAGGGCATCAATTAGGGCTGTCTTGGTCTCAAGTCTGAAACCCGAAAGAACGGACTCAACTGTCATGCTCAATGAATATTCCTATCTCGATTCCCATGCTCCACTTATGCTTCGGTGCGTAACGAACCGAGTACGGAACTATAGGACCAGCTAACACGTGTTAGAAACAACAATAATATGCTCGATCCAGCAAAAAATATTCCGGCAGCGACTACGTACACTGGTTGCGGAAATATAGCAGTAAACGAGACGGCAATCAGTCCGAGAATCAGCACCGGAAGAACCGGGCGTGCCACCCGAGTAAACCACCGTTTGTAATTAAGATTTACAGTGCGACCTGCTGTCAACAAGTATGCAAACTCCAGAACCGGCAGCGGAATTGTCATTGCCAAGGCCACCCCTGTTATGCCGCAGGCGGGAAAAAGTATGAGGGCGAACCCGGCGTACGATACAAGCCACATGACTTGGTGAGTCAGGAAAGCGCCTGGACTCCCGGCGGCGTCAGACGCTGGGATCAGCGGTATGTGGAGTGCATTGAGGACGAGGCCGGCAAGAAGGGCGCTTGCTGCCGTCGCAACCTCGGTGGTTGGGACTGACCCCGCAAGCCAGACTTCTAGCACCACAGGTAGCGTTACGAGAAGGAGAAGGCATCCAATTGTCGATGCCGCGAAGGCGACAAAAAGAAGATCGTAAAGCACGACGTTCGCTTTGCTCAAATCTCTGACGTAGAGCCTGCTCAATACCGAGCGGAAAGGATCTGTGAGCCAGCCAATAACCTGTCGTACGCTTGCATATATCCGGAATGCGGCATTGAAATAAGCAACCTGATCTGCATTGCCTATTACTCCAATGATCACCGTTCCGAATTGCAAAATTGAGGCACCCACCATGGAAACACTGAAGGCGCCCAAGCTGTAGGCCATCATGCGTTTAAGTTCGGCGGTTGATACCTTGTTCCAATGCATATGGACGAGTTGTAACCGGCGAACTCTGAAGGTCGCGATGATGGGTGGCACCATAAGAGCAACAGCTTCCGCCAAGACCACACCTATGATGCCGCCATTCAGCCAGCAAGCTGCCAGTGTTCCAAGTACCCGTACAAGAACTCCGACTACCTGGTAGGTCCGCTCAACATGCAGGAAGCCTGATCCAAAGAGTACGGAGCTCATTGGTCGGATCGCCATAGTCGCAAGGATGCCGATGCCTGCGAGGACCATGACCGAAAACTCGGTGTCGCTCACACTCTGACGCGCCTCGTTGGCGTAGTTGATTGCTACAGCAGCGAAAACGCTTAGGGCGAGCAAGCAGGCTCCGGCAGCCCAAGCGAGTCCTGTTGAAGTGACCCTATTCGGATCTGTCGTTTCGTCACCGCTTCGAGAACGCGACAGGAAATGCACGATCGCCGTCCCGACGCCGAGATCTAGAAAGAAGAGAAAGGATGCAACCGCTAAGAGAAACAACCAAGTTCCATACGCTGCGGCGCCAACGGCAGAAAGCACTAAAGGGAGCAATACCACGCCTGCTACCAGAGAGGCGATTCCGGCGAATGCGCTAAATGATATGCCTTTCGCCGTGTTGCCTCGCCGGTCTAAGGCGTGATCGACGCGGGGCAAAGCAGCCATGTATGAATTCCTATGCAGCTCAAAGATGATGGGCGGGCAGGCTACAAATCAGAAAACTCAACCACTATGGGAGTTGCAACGATAGACGCTTCCGGGATTCCCGAGTTCATCACGTCCTGGCTCAGTTCCCATCGGTGCCGGGGGTTAGTTATGACCGAGCGGAAACTTGCTTGGGGAGCGGTAAGTGTGTGTCGCTTCTTCTCTGCTATTGTCTCGAGAGCGGCGCACTTTCGGCGTGTCAGAGGGATTGCTGCTTAAAGATTCGCCCTGGTAGTCGCTGCCTTGGTCGTTGCTGTAGTAGCTGTAGCTGTAGGCATCGGGCCCCTTCACCGGCAGCCTGTTCAACACGACCCCAAGAAGATTTGCGCCGACGAGGTCCAGAGCACTCAGAGACTTTTCCAGGTCCTGTTGGGAAATCTTTTGTGATCCGATGACCAGTACAACGCCTCCTACGTGTCGTGAAAGAACGGCGGCGTCTGTAACGGGAAGTAGTGGTGGAGCGTCAATTACGATTGAATCGAACGCTTCCTCCAGGCTTTCAATTAGGTTCCGCATATCGTCAGAACCCAAGAGCTCACTTGGATTGGGAGGGATCTGTCCTGATGTGAGGACGTGAAGGTTATCTTCTCCCCATGGCTGCAGGAGATCGTTGACATCTGCCGCCCCAACAAGTGCCGTTGTTAGGCCTGCATTCCTGTCCAAACCCAGGTACTCGTGAACCATCGGCCGACGAAGGTCAGCGTCGATAAGGCAGACCGATTTTCCGGCCTGAGCCAAGGCGATGGCCAGGTTCGTGGCGGTGGTGCTTTTGCCCTCTCCTGGGAGAGATGAACTTACAAGGACAGATTTTGCGTGACCGGTTACGTTGGCAAACTGCAAGTTTGTTCTAAGCTGGCGGAAAGATTCTGCTCGGGGACTTTGCGCCGCCGCCTGTGTCAGTAGCGGATTTCGCGTCGCCAAAGGATCAAAACTGATACCACCCAGCAGTGGGGCGTCGCTTACCCGCCGCACATCTGCTTCGCCGCGGATTCTGGTATCGAGAGTGGACCTTAGTAGCGATATAGCAGCACCAACTGTAAGACCAACGAGCAACCCAAGAATTAGGTTGATTTTGGTGTTTGGAGCTGACGGTGAGGTAGGCGCAGTGGCCGGCGTGATGACCGACAGACTTACCGGTGATGTACCGCCAGTTTTCGGTTTCTCCAAGGTGTCGACGGCCTTGATGAGGCTCTCTGCTACCGCTTGTGCCGTAGCAGCGGCTTGCACGGAGGAGCCGTCCTCGACTGCGATAGTAATTAGCACAGTATTGGCGTCTGTAGTCGCCTTTACGCGTGTCGCAAGTTCTTGGGGGGTGACTGCCAAGCCCAGGGCGTCGATGGCAGGCTGAAGTACCACGGGGGACGAGACGGTCTTGACGTACGACTGAACTCGCGCCTGACTGAAAGTATTTCCCTGCTGCAGTTCCTGCACGGAACCGGAGCTCTGAATGGCCACAAACAGCTGTGTTTCTGCAGTGTAGGTCGGCTTCGTCAGAATGGAGTAGGTTCCGCCAGCGAGCAAACCCGCTAGGGTGACAGCCACTATTAGTAACGAGTTACGTCGAAAGATGCGCAGGTACTCGCGTAGGTCCAAGCTCGGGCCCCTTAGTTTATTGCGGGGGCATTCAGACCAGCCGCCCCCAGAACGGCAAAATGCGTGAGTCCCCGCAATTCTACCTTGGACAGAGTGACGACTAAGTCCGGGGCTGTCTGCACGGATGAGTTGCGTGAGATACGTGCATGTGGCCCGAGCGGCAGTCCTTTGTCCATGCTCCGAGTTTCAGGGAGCCGGGGGTCCGGAGCCATGGGCGGCCATTGCACTGGCAACCCGTGGCCGGTCACGAACCGAGTGAACGGCCCCACTCCGTCAGTCGCTAATGGAGTCAGCGCGCGCATCAAAACGTCCGAGGCGTGAATGAGTACAATCGGTGACCAAGACGATCGCACACTGCTTTGCCGGAGGTCGGAGAAACAATGTCGGAATGGCTCGAAGTCGGCACGGACAACTATGTACTGGTCACTGAAGGATCCCTGCTGAACACGGGCCTGGTAGTCGGCTCCGAACGCGCTATGCTTATTGACACCGGATGCGGTCCCCGCCAGGGACGCGAGATCTTGGACGCAGTCAGGCAGAAAACGGACCTGCCGCTCGTGGTAGTCAATACCCATGCCCACTACGATCATTTCTTCGGCAACGCCGTCTTCGTTGAAGCTGGGGTGACTGAATTTTGGGCCCACCAGAACTGCGCCACCGAGATTGACCAGCGCGGTGACGTGCAGCGCCGGCACGTTGGAACGCTGGAGCCTGAGATGGCCGCCGGTGAAGGCGAGAACGTGGAACTCGTGGTCCCCAATGCAATCGTCAAAGACCAGCCCGTCCTGGTGGACCTGGGTGGCCTCACTGCGACCCTGTTCTACCTGGGCCGCGGCCACACTGATGGTGATCTCCTTGTGGGGACGCCCACGACTCTCTACGTGGGTGACCTGGTGGAGCATGGCGCCCACCCCTCGTTCGAGGACTCCTACCCCGAGGAATGGGCCGACGTTCTCCGGCACATCTCGGCACTGCGCCACCGGTACGAATTCCTTATTCCGGGCCACGGAAAGCCCTGCAGCGACCAGTTCGTCAAAACCATGGCGAACACCATGAGCACCGCCGTCCGCCAAGCCCGCCAGTCCATTCGTGACACACCCAACGATGCTACGAAGGCAATTCCTGTCTTGCCATATGGACCTGAGCAGTCTCGGTGGTTCATCAAACGTTTGCAGGAGAGCCGGGGGGAATCGAGTCGTGTGTCATAAGGCCTGCGGTTTTTGGCGACGAGCCTACCCGACCGCCAGGTAACGGCATCGATACGTGTATTGCTCATGCCATTGGCGTCCGTGGGCGGGTCGGTGAGCGGGCTTGCGTAGCCGTAGAATAGCCGGTAGGTCTCATTTCTTCTGGGGGAAAACAATGCGTAGTTCCGCGATCGCGATCAGGCATGCCACGGCGGCGAAAACCGGGCCGGGGAAATCACTGCAGCGGCTCGATATTCAGGGCCTTCGTGCCTTGGCCGTCCTGTCCGTTGTAGCAGACCACCTCTTCAAGTTTCCCGCTGGTGGTTTCGTCGGTGTTGACGTCTTCTTCGTGATCTCAGGCTTCCTGATCACTGGATTGCTCATCAAGGAGCATGCCAGATCTGGACGGATTTCATTCCTTGACTTCTACCGCCGTCGAATTCGGCGCATCACACCTGTTGCAGTTTTGGTCCTTGCTGTCACGGTGGCTGCATCGTGGTCGATCTATACAGCGACCAGGGCGCAGGCAGTGGCTGTTGACGCCATCTGGTCATTCTTTTTTGCCGCGAACTGGCATCTGGCTCTGGTGGGCACCGACTACATGCAGAACCAAGGGCCCGTTTCACCTTTGCAGCACTACTGGTCCCTCGCTGTCGAAGAGCAGTACTACATGGTGTGGCCGATAGTGATGGTCGTGATTCTTGGTTTCGGCTTCAAATCTGAGCGGCAGCAGAAGGTACGCAAGACTATTCTCCTTACCGCTCTTGTCCTTCTCACTGCAGGCTCCTTTGTATGGGCCATGCATGAGTCCGCAACATCGCCTTCTTGGGCATACTTTTCGACCGTCTCTAGGGCCTGGGAACTCGGTGTCGGCGCAATTCTCGCCGCATCGGTTGGACTCCTTGCACGCATACCCCAAGCGATCCGACCGACCCTAGGATGGTCTGGTTTTGCTGGCATTATAGCCAGTTTGTTCGTCATCACCCCAGAATCGACTTTTCCTGCGCCTTGGGCAGCACTCCCGGTTTTATCGACTGCACTGGTTATCGTCGCGGGAACCGGTAGCTCCCGGGACTTCCTGAAACCGCTGACAAACCGAGTAGCAGGCTACATCGGCGACATCTCATACTCGCTATACCTTTGGCACTGGCCGGTCATAATCCTACTGACGGCCTATGTCCCGGCAACACAACCAATCTATTTCTATCTTGCACTCGCGATGTCTGTTGGCCTTTCAGTCTTGTCTTACCACTTCGTGGAGGACACGATTCGCCGATCTTCTTGGCTCGACGTAAGGAGGAAGAGGGGTCCCCGCGCGCGCCGGCCGTTCCGGCGGCCTCGCATGCAGCGTGGAGCTGGAGTATCTAACAAGGCCGCCTATATTGGTCTCGCTGTACTTGCTGTAATAACCGGCGGTACCTCATTGTTAGCTCTGACGCCGCAGGAAACACCATCGTCGGCCGCGTATGCCGCAGCACCCAAACCCTCAGGTTTCGCCAATGCTGCTGCGCCAAAGTTCAGTCCGGCTGTACAGGGTGTGCAAGACCAGATAGCTGCTTCCCTAACCAGCACTGCTTGGCCCGAGCTCAGCCCATCTCTAGATGCTCTTGGAAACTCCTCATGGGCACCGGAGGTTTACAAGGATCGCTGTCTTACAGTGCCAGCCGAGAAGTGGGGCGTCGACTGCGTATACGGCGACAAGAAGTCCTCCAAGGTTGCAGTCGTCTTGGGGGACAGCATGGCCGCTAGCTGGATGCCAGCCATTCGCGGCGCCCTTGAACCGCAGGGCTATCGCATCGAAATGTTGACTAGATCCGCCTGCCCAGTCTTTGCCGTGACACTGGCCAACAAGGATCAGGAAGCTTGCGGGTCGCACCGAGCCGCTTCATTTGCCTATGTCGCCGAGCACAAGCCCGCTCTGGTAATTGTCGCCAATCTTGACTCCATCGGTAACACAGTTGCCGGCAAGGATGTGGCAGCCGCCATGGCAGAGTGGGAAACAGGTGGCCGGGACAGCCTGTCGAAATTCGGCACTTCGAGCAAGATTGTTATGCTCAGCGTTCCGCCGCGTGGCCCCAATCTGAACGATTGCGCAGTAGCTGGTAGCACGCCCCAGACATGTACAGCGCAAATCTCCGACTTCTGGTGGAAAGTCACTGCCCGCGAAAAGGCTGCGGTTGAAGCGGAAGTCAAGGCGAATGTGCCGGTACACTACGTCGACGTATCCAACTGGTTCTGCACACCGACTGCGGTGTGCCCGCCGTACATCGGAAATCATCCTGTTCGGGTTGATGGCATCCACATGGTTGGCGAGTACACCGCTACCTTGTCTGCTGTCATGGCAGAAGCACTACACGATGATTCGGCCACGGCTCCGTGAATCCATGATTCCTGGGGAGTCAGTAAACTACGGCTCAGCTTTTCAGCTGCCATCGCATTCTCAGGTCCCTTGCGGTCAGGCTGAATCGACCGGGAACGCGCTCACGGTGTGCACAGCTTGCCGGTCGTGGTTGTGCCAAGCATGGCCGTATGGTGCAGTGGTGTGAGGGTCCCGGCGCCCGGGGACTGTGCCTCGTACGTCCCGCAGCGGTAGGGCTTCGTCCAGGCAAGCTGCGACGAAGGAGTGTGGGATTCCAAGTGGCGTTACGGGATTTTGATCCCAGCCTTCCTGCACAACCTCTCCATTGTCAGCGCCGCCGACTTCCAGTTCACCGGCTCACCGGGACTTCAGAAGCAGCGGCCCAGACGCCCTCGCCGACCGCAGCACCCATTGCTAGGAGCACAGCAGCGGAAGCGGGAGCGTCGCCGGCTTTCCACCCTGCCGACCAGCTACAGGACGCGGCCGCCCCGCTCGATGCCATGGTAATCCTCGATCCGCACCGCACAGGCCCCGGATACGCAGCCCAGGTATGCTCTCAGGATGATGAGCGCCGCATCCGAGGGGTAGGACGCACAGCGGGTCAGGAGCAGATCGCCCAGTTCCGTGCGGTCCAGATCCAGCGTTCAGGACTCGTCCTGGAACACCCGCGGCATCCGGATGTGGGCCGGGAGCGCTCAATGTACGGTCGATCTCCGCGAACGCGGCGTGCTGTTAACCGATCTTGTACCCCATATACTTCACGCATGGCGAATCTCAAGAGTGCGCTTAAATCCACGTCCATATGGCCTAAGCTCCGCGGTGCAAGGTCAGGCGCAGCTTTTGCAGCCGGGGAAGTCGTGGGCAGCATCCCGTCTGGCGCGCTCCGCACCCTGGGCGCGAAGCTCATGGGGATGAAGGTCGCCCCCACAGCCAAGCTTTACCGCTGGCGGGAAGTGCGTGATGCTCAGAACATCAGCGTCGGCGCCGGTTCAATCATCGGCATGTGGGCCACTCTAGATGGGCGTGAGGGGATTACTATCGGGAAAAACGTGAACTTCTCCAGCGAGGTCGCTCTCTGGACTCTCCAACACGACTACAACAGCCCCTGCTTTGCTACGTCAGGTGGCCCCATCGTGATCGGTGATCGTGCATGGATTAGCTTCCGCGCCACCATCCTGCCCGGCGTGACCATCGGGGAGGGCGCCGTTGTGGCAGCCAACTCCGTAGTCACGAAAGACGTTGCGCCGTACACGGTGGTTGGGGGCATCCCTGCAAAGAAGATCGGGCAGCGAACCGCGGACCTGACTTATGAGTGGACGAATGCCCGCAGTCATGCCCCTTGGTTTATTTGAACTGTCTAACCGGCGCGACGGGGTGTCCTGTAAAGATTTGAATTGACGCTCACAGGGATAAGTCTGGACAAGCCGCTGGTCGAGGTGCCCATGCTTGGCGCGCTCGTGTTCTGCGTTCTTGGCCACTAGTGAAGGCGACAGACCACGCTGGGGACGATTAGCAGCATCGAGGCCGAGCAACCACTGACGACCGCCAATTCCGATGCGCCGCTCAATGTTGGCGGGAACGAAAACTGCAAAATATACATGGCAGCAGTTCGACGGATGAAGTCAGGGCCTTCTCGTCGCCCGTGGCGTGTCAGTGAACTCGGCTGACCGGCTGGCGCGCATCGGAATGGTCTACAAGTGCCCCGAGGTTCTGTCCAAGGCTAGCCTTTAGCGAGTTGTCGCTCGTGTAGACGGCTGTGATGAGCGCGCCAAGCAAGAGCCCCACGGCTATGCTACCGCCGTTGCTTACGTCGTTCGGGAAGGGCGCAAATGCAATGGAAAGCAGCAATCCTGCGCCCGCGGAACCCAGGGCCAAAGTTTCAGAAGTCCGCCTGCGAAGGCAGGCCAGAACCGGTGCCATGGCGACGATGAAGAAAGCGACGAGCCCAAGTAGCCCTGTCTTGACGGTGATCCAGAGGTAGAAGTTGTGGCCGTAGTACTGGCCTTTCGTAGCGGAGAAGCTGCCAACCGGTCCAACAGCTGGGCGGTAGGCGTAACCGAACCCGTGGCCAACCACCGGTGATTGGCCGATGGCTTGTATGAGGTAAGCGTCTTCGTTGATACGCGCCTGCACTGAGGTGTCATCGTTGAGAGTTGAGGTATCCAGTCCATCCACTACTCGGGACATGAAGGCGTTGATCTGGGCGACGACGAAGTCCCCTCCGGGAATTCCAATTGCGGTGTTGGCAAGCCAAAGGACCAGAATCGGAATCCCCACCAAGATGGACAGCCGGGCGGCCACGGCCACGGGCCTAATGGTCCGGGCAGCCACGATGGCAAAGATGACGGCCATGCCGACGGCAAGGAAGCTGTTTCGTGAGAAGCCCAGGAACGTCATCAGTAGGGCCGGCACGAGGTAGGGGTTGACCTCCTGCAAGGTTGCTCGACCGACTACGACGAGGGCGAGCGTGGCACAGAGGACGAGCACGGAAATCTCCGTAGCGGCCGTGAGGAATCTGGTTGAATCACTCGTGCCGGCGCCCGAGCTCGACAGAAACAATGCGGCAGCTTCTGTCCTGCCAGCCAGCTTGAATTTCAGAACCATCGACAGTGCGATGACGCCGAGAGAGGTCCAGAGCGAGTAACAAAGGACGCGAAGGGCGACCGTCGCTTCCGGCGCTCCAAAGACTCGTGATGCAACGACCATTGACAAGAGCACGGTTAACAGTCCGCGGCCATCGCTGATCACTTCAATGGTTGGGTACTCCAGAGCGATTCCGGCCACAACGGCGCACCCAATTAGGGCCGTGAGCAGGGTTGCCCTAATCTTCGCACTGGAGATGGCCCTATGAGTAGCGATTGCCCATGCGGCAGCCATGAACAGGAACGGCTCGAACATAAAAACCGTAGTTGAGCCGAGCTGGACGCTATACGGAATGAAGGCGGGGAAGGCGGTAACTCCCAAAATAATGGCAACGTACGCGGTCCACGCTGGGCGCATGGTCAGCACCGCCAGAGCTATGACGCCTGCCGCAGCAATCGCCCCCATGACCGGCCCCAAAGCGAAGAAGAGGCCGAGAACGAGCGCGAAGGCGCCCCCAATAGTCACCGCGAACATGCCATCACGCTAGCAGGCGGGAGTGCGAACCTGCACCATGACGACTCATGCCCATTGCTGCTGATCTAGAGTCGAGATCGATGCAAAACACCCTGCTGTCGGCAAGGTCCCCGCAATTGGCCGAGACTTCGTCCCCGGCACGATATGCCGTAGTGGCCTTCCATCGGGAAATAAGAGTTGCAGTAAGTTCCTCTTCTGCCGACGCCTCAGGTACATGCACCTAGACGCCGACTCTCTACAATTCCTGCCTACGGCCCCGAACAGCCCCGGTGGTTTATCAAGCGGCTCCAAAAGGACTGGCGCAGCAGCCCCGAAGCCTCGTAACAAACAAACGTTTTCAGCCAATCTTAAGATTTGCTCCTTATGGTCGGCGCATGAGCAGGCACGGGGGAAGTTACGACGTTCGCTGTTCCAAGCGGGACGCACGGCAGCGCAGGCTGCGGTACATCTCCTATGTGGCACTGGCCGCGTTGGCCGTAGCCACCATCGGTGTGGTCCTGATGGCGATTGAGCGCTAAGCGCTCCACCGCACACGTAACCCCAGATGCCGGCCTGACCTGCATAAACACCCATTCTTGAGTCAACCTTGAGGGTAGGCCGAGGGGTAAAGTGAGTTCGCCCCGCCAAGGTGGAGGCATGCTTTCACGTCTCCGGGCAGGGAGCGTTGTTCTCACCTGCGCCCTGCTTGCCGCCGTCCAATTTCTAGCCCGCAGCCAACGCCGCAGCCGCCGCAGCACCCGCGGAACGCGTCGCGGCCACCCACACCAACCCGGCCACCGCCAACGCCAGCCTGGGCTCCGTCTCCGCCATGCCCGGCCAATCCGGCCAGCAGCTCGCCGTCCCGGTCGCCGCCGGCCTGCAGCCGGCCCGCATCACCGGCAGCATCGCCGTCACCGGCCAACCCACCACCGGCACCATCCGCGTCAGCGCCGAAGGCAGGACCCTCCTCGAAGCGCCCGCCAAGGGGACCATCGCCCTGGACGCCCCCCATCAGCGCGGCAGACCTCGCCGACCACCAGCTGGTCTTGGCCCTCGAATACAACCCCGCCGTCCGGGACGTCTGCACCACCACCTAGTCCACCGCCACGTTCGGCAGCATCAGCCTTACCACCCAGGGCACCGAGACCGCCCCCACCACCGTGGCCGAATTCCTGGCCCCTCCTTGCCGGCCATCCTCATCCCCGTCCCGGCCGAACCCGCCACGGACGTCTCCGCCGCCATGGCCCCCCGCTACCCGGACGCCGCACTCAAGCTCGTGCCGCCGTCGGACCTGGACGCCCAGGCCGCCGCCCTCTCCGCCGGCTCCCGCATCATCACCATCAGCAGTACGGACGGCGCCGCCAGCACCACGCTCGGGACCCAGGCCGGCCGCCCCGCCCTCACCATCACCGGCACCGGCGAAGGCCTCCGCACCGCCGCACGCGCCCTGGCAGACACCAAATCCGCCCTGACGGACGGCGCCACCGTCACCGGCATGACCGCCACCGTCCCCGCCGCCACCGGACCCGAACAAACCTTCACGGACCTGGGCGCCCAGGCCATCCGGCTGGCCGGCAACGGAACCCAGGAAATCTACTTGGGCGTCAACCAGTCCCAGTTCGGCGGCCCCGTCTCCGCCATCAGCCTCCAACTCCGCGGCACCCACACCGCCATCCCCACCGGCGGCCAGGCCGCGCTCTCCGTCTACTGGAACGGCTACCTGCTCAGCCCCCAAACCCTCAACGCCGACACCTTCGACATCACCGCGGACGTCCCCGCCGGCCACATCCAGTCCCGCAACGGGCTCCGCCTGCGCCTCACCGCCCTCCCCGCCCTCCCCGCCGGCGGCGACTGCTCCGGCCCGCGGGGGAGGCAAGGTGCCTCTTGAGGAAACCTTGAGGTTATGACTCGATTTGTCAAATACGTTGACGCGTGGTTGGGTGGTTCGGAATGGGGATGGAAAGACTACTGACCAATGGAGGCTTCTGTGGCTTTTTCGGACTACGCCCTGGCATTGACCGCTTTGCTGGGCACCCTGCTGGTTCCCTTCGCCGTCCTGTACCAGATGCTGAGGCTGAAGCGCCGCGCCATCCGGATCCCCGTCCGCTCCGCCCCCGCACCAGCGCCCAGAGGCAATCAACGCTGACCATGCCGTACGTCGACATCAACCCCCACAAAGGCCGTCCCAAGTGGGTGGGTTACACCATTCTTGTCGTCCTCCTGGTGCTCACCGCAGCGGTGGTGGCGGCCGCGCTCATTCACCACTGAGTAGGCAGCCTGGCTGGGCATCCCGGGCCCAGCACCTAGACTTACTCATTGAACCAGTGCCGCATAACCGTTTGCCGAAACGTCCGGGGGGACAGACATGCCACATCCGGCGGATCAGAGTGCAGGCGCCCAAGCAGAGGATGCAGGGCAGCCGCAGCTGCGCCGACGCCGCGACCTTCGTCGTGCCGACGGCTCAGTGGACGATGCCTGGACAGGAACCATGCCAGCCGTAACCCCCGAAATGTCCAGTTCCAACGACGCCGGGAAACCGGCCACACGCCGCTCCTCCTGGGCGGAAGCCGCTGCCGCAGCCGACGCCACCAAGCCGTCCCGCGCACCTTCTCCCGCGCAGCCCCAGCACCAGCCTGTTGCTCCTCCCGCTGCCGCACCCTCGGCGCCCCCCATCGCTTCCGTGCCGCCCGCCACTCCACTGGCCGAACGCCAAGACGAGCTTGCCCCGGAAGCTGCCGCACCGCCGTCGGACGCCCCTGCTTTTAGGCGCAGCCGCCCCACGGTGGCGGACGCGATTGCCGACAGCCCCATGCCGGACTTCATCAGCTCGCCGGGCCTGTTCGTCAAGGAGCAGAAGCCGCGTCCCCGTGGCGGCATCCGTGGAGCCCTCTATAACCTGACCGGCGGCGCCTGGAACCTGGGGCCCGGCCCCAAGCAGCGCCAGGAGGACGAGCTGGGCCGTCGCATCTCGCGCCAGCTCCAGGGCAGCTACAATACGGCCATCCTGAGCCTTAAGGGCGGTATCGGCAAGACCTCCACCACGGTGGGCGTGGGCCTGACCCTGGCCGAATTCCGGGGGGATGCGCCCTGCGCCATCGACGCCAACCCGGACTCCGGGGACCTGGTGGAGCGTGCCCTGGGTGAGGGTATCTACCAGCAGTCGTCACCGCGGACCATTACGGACCTGCTGGAGAACATCGAATCCATCGACTCGCTGACGGCTTTGGCCCGGTACATGCACCACGCCGGCCGGCTGCACCTGATAGCGGGGGAGCAGGATCCGGAGGTCTCGGACTCCCTGACGGCGGAGGAGTACCTGCGGATCCGCAAGCTCATCTCCAGCTACTACTCCGTGGCGCTGACGGACTGCGGCACGGGCGTGACCCACAACGCAATGAGCGGCATCCTGCAGTCGGCCGACAACCTGGTGATCGCCGCCGGCTACGCAGTGTCGGGTGCCAAGCGCGCCCGCAGCACCCTGCATTGGCTGGCAAGCCACGGGTATGAGGACCTGGCCCGCAACGCGATTGTGGTCATCACGGACAAGGACGAGGTGTCTTCCCGTGTGGACAAGGAGGCGATCGAGGAGCACCTGTCCGGGATCTGCCGGGAACTCATAGCTGTCCCGCACGACCGGGGCGTCGCCGACGGCGACCTGGTGACCCTTGATGTGCTGAAGCCGGAGACCCGGCGAGCGTACAAGGAAATTGCTGCTGCGATCGTGGACGGGTACCGGTAGTTCCGTTATCCCAGTAGTGGCTGCATCCAAAGACAGGTAGCCGGTACCGGGGTAATCGTCGCCTCGGAACCCTAACCTCGTCATCATGATGGAACTCATGGACGGTGGGCGCCGGCGTCGCCGCCTACCGAAGAGGGAAACGCTGGAGCTGGTTGGGTTCACTGCGCTGTCGGTGACCGCTGCGGCGGTGTTGCTGCCGGCGATCGGCGTCAAGGCCGTCGTGAGTGCCCTGCCGTTCGCCCGGAAGCCATCCGGTCCTGCCGAGCCTGAGGACTCCTACCTCATCAACTAAGCCATCCTGCCTCCGGTGCGTACCGCCGTCGTACGCCTTACGCGCGGGCAGCGGGATGCCCGCCTCACGTGAGCGGGGCGGGCATCTTCCGTGTCACGCGGATGACTTACACGAGCATGCTCTCAGCCGGCGAAGGCTGGGCCGGCGCCGCGAAGACGCTGCTGTCCAAGTCCGCAACGGATGCCTTGCCCACGAACCCCATCGCCCCCTTGAACTCCTCCTGCAGGATGCTGAACACCCTGTCCACTGCAGGCTCACCGCCGGTGGCAAGGGCGTAGGCAAAGGGGCGCCCGGCGAGGGCCGCCTTGGCTCCCAGCGCCACTGCCTTGACGATGTCGTGCCCGCGCCGGATGCCGCCGTCGAGGTAGATCTCCGCCCGTCCGCCCACCGCGTCCACGATGGACGGCAGGACGTCGATGGTGGCGGGCTGGGAGTCGAACTGCCGGCCGCCGTGGTTGGAGACGAAGATGCCGTCCGCGCCCTCGTCCACCGCCCGGGCCGCGTCCTCGGCGTCCATGATGCCCTTGATCACCAGGTTGCCCTTCCACTCGGACCGGAGCCTGGCGAAGTCCTCCCAGGTGGCGCCCGGATTCTTGTTGGACGCCATCCAGTTGTTCATCTCATCCATACGCAGCGGGCGGCCGTTGATCTGGTAGTTCCCGTAGGTCATCTTCCGCCCGGTAAGCCAGCGCCACAGCCAGGCCGGACGGGTGGCGGCGTTGAAGTAGTCCGCCACCGGCGGGCGAGGCGGCATGGACAACCCGTGGTGAAGGTCCCGTTCGCGCTTGCTGGAGGACCCGACGTCGCCCGCCACCACCAGCGTCTCCACGCCCACCGCCCGTGCCCGGTTGATGTAGCTGGCGGTCTCCTCCGGGTCCTTCCAGAACGCGATCTGCGCCCACAGGTTGTTCGGCGCCACCTTGGCCACCTCCTCCAGTGAGCAGCCGGCCCACGCGCTGTGGATGAAGATGGACCCGGCCCGGACCGCGGCTCTGGCAACGGCAGGATCCGAACCCGGGTGGAAGATGGTGAGCATGCCCATCGGCGCCACCATCAGCGGCATCGCCAGGTCATGGCCCAGCACCGTGGTGGACGTGGCCAGGCCCCGGAGGTCCACCATTGACCGCTGCCGGAGCATCAGGGCATCGAACCGGTCCTCGTTGGCGCGCATCGTGGTCTCGTCCAGCGCGCCGCCCTCCAAGTAGTCCGAAATCATCTTGGGAAGCTGTTTCCGCGACGCTTTGCGGTAGTCATCGATGCTGACAATCCATTTGTTTCTCAAGGGTCCTGCTCCAATGCTTTGGGCTAGATGACTTTCGCCAGGAATTGTTTGGTGCGTTCATGCCGGGGTTCGCGCAGGACCGTCCGCGGGTCGCCCTGCTCCACGATGCCGCCGCCGTCCATGAAGATCAGGTGGTCGCCCACTTCGCGGGCGAAGCCGATCTCGTGGGTGACCACGATCATGGTCATGCCGCCGTCCGCGAGTTTGCGCATGACGTCCAGGACCTCGCCCACCAGCTCCGGGTCCAGGGCCGAGGTTGGCTCGTCGAACAGCATCAGCCGCGGTTCCATGGCCAGTGCCCTGGCGATGGCAACGCGCTGCTGCTGTCCACCGGACAGGGACGCCGGGTACGCGTGGACCTTCTCGGACAGGCCCACCCGCTCCAGGAGGACCCGGGCCCGGTCCTGGACGGCCTTCCGGTTCTCCTTCTTCACCCGGACCGGCGCCTCGCAGATGTTCTCCAGCACCGTCATGTGGGGGAAGAGGTTGAAGCTCTGGAAGACCATGCCGATGTTCTCGCGCATCCTCGCGGCCTCGGCGTTGTTCTGCGCATGCAGCCGGCCTTTCCTGACCTTCACGCCAACCGGCTGTCCCTCCACAAGGATGTACCCGCCGTCGAGCGTTTCCAGCTGGTTGATGCAGCGGAGGAACGTGGACTTG
The DNA here is from genome assembly GCF_006517815.1 of Pseudarthrobacter sp. NIBRBAC000502770. Lineage (NCBI taxonomy): Bacteria > Bacillati > Actinomycetota > Actinomycetes > Micrococcales > Micrococcaceae > Pseudarthrobacter > Pseudarthrobacter sp. NIBRBAC000502770. The sequence goes on along the minus strand of NZ_CP041198.1, from coordinate 2,831,809 downwards.
CCGGAGCCGGACGGCCCGATGATGCAGGTGACGCTGCCCTTGGGGACGGTGAGGTCGATGCCTTTGAGGACTTCCAGGTCGCCGAAGCTCTTGGTGACGCCCTGCGCCTCGATCATCACGGTGCTCATGGCTGGACCTCCTTGCCGGTGATGCCGGGGCTTACCGGTTTGGCTTTGCGGCGCCGGATGCCGCGGCCCGGCGTGATGCCGCCGCGGTTGAAGTGCCGCTCAATGAAGTACTGGCCCAGGCTCAGGATGCTGGTGACCAGCAGGTACCACATGCTCGCGGCAATCAGCAGCGGGATGGTCTTGAAGTTGGCGCTGTACACCAACTGCGCGGAGTAGAGCAATTCGGGGAAGGCCAGGACGCTCACCAGGGAGGTGGTCTTCAGCATGGAAATGGTCTGGTTGCCGGTGGGCGGGATGATGATCTTCATCGCCTGCGGCAGCACAACCCGGGACAGGATGGCGAACCGCCGCATGCCCAGGGCCGTGGCCGCCTCCGTCTGCCCGCGGTTCACGCTCAGGAGCCCTGCCCTGACGATCTCCGACATGTAGGCGCCTTCATTCAGGCCCAGTCCCAGGATGGCTGCCATGAACGGGGTGATCAGCACGTTGGCGTCCACCGAGAAGAACTCCGGCCCGAACGGAATGCCTACCGCGATGCGCGGGTAGATGGCGGCGATGAAGCCCCAGAAGAGCAGCTGGACAAAGACCGGCACCCCGCGGAACAGCCAGACCAGGAACGCGGCGGTCCCCGCCACGATGGCGTTGGGTGCCAGCCGGGCCAGCGCCAGCAGGACGCCGACGACGATTCCCACGGCCATGGAGATGGCCGTCAGTCCCAGCGTGCGCAGGAGCCCGGTGAACAGCCGCTCCGAGGTGAACCAGCCGAAGACGATGTTCCACTCGAAGCGCGGGTTGGTGACCAGGGAGTAGCCCACCAGGAAGATCGCAACCGAGACGATCGCCGCCGTGAGCCACAACCCTCCGTGGCGCTGGTGCGGACGGCCCATCAGGAGCTGCCGGTCCAGGCCGTCGCCGGCCGGTGCCTTGGCGTCGGGTTCCGTGGCTGTGTTGGCCATGGGGCTACTGCGCTTTGTTGAAGGCGAAGTCAGAGATTGCACCGCTGCCTACACCCCACTTGTCCAGGATCTCCTTGTACTTGCCGCTCTTGGCCAGCGACTCCATGCCCAGCTCGATGGCCTTCTCCATGCCAGCGCCCTTCTTGAAGCCGATGCTGACGGGGGAGACGTCCTTCTCGCCGAGCAGTTCGATCTGTCCGCCCTGCTTGATGGCGTAGCCAAGGGTGGGTCCATCGATGTAGACGGCGTCAATGCGGCCTGCGGTCAAGGCCAGGTTGGGGGCTTGCATGTCCGGGTAGGTCATGGCCTCAATGGCCGGCTGGCCGGCGTCCGTGCAGGCCTTGGACAGGGCGGGCAGCCGCTTGAGGTCCTGGAAGGAACCCTTCAGCACGCCCACGCGCTTCCCGCAGAGCGTGTCGATGGTGAGCTTCTGCGGGTTGCCCGGGGCCACGCCGATGCCGCTGCCGGACTGGTAGTAGTCCACGAAGTCGAGCACCTTCATGCGCTCGGTGGAGGGGGACATCTGGGAGATGGCCATGTCGAACTTCCCGGCGGAAATGCCGGGGATGATGCCGTCAAACGGCCCGCTCTTGACCTCGGTCTTCAGGCCGAGCGTCTGGCCCAGGGCCATGGCGATCTCGGGGTCAATGCCCTGGATGGTGGTCCCGTCCGCGGCCATGAAGTGCAGGGGCGGGGAGCTCTGGCTCATGGTGACGGTCAGGGTTCCCTTGTCCTTTGCGTCCTTGGGGAGCGCTGCCGCGGCGGCTTCGTCGACTTTGACGGCCTCCGCGGAGCTGGAGGGTTTGGGGGCATCGGACTGGGCGGAAGAGGACATCCCGGGGTTGGAGCACCCGGAGAGAAGGAGGCTCGCCATGGATACTGCGGCCGCGGTCACCAGCATCGATCGAAACTGAATCATCTATACGCCTTCGGAGTTGGGGGAGGAGGGGCTGGGGGCCTTGGGCCTCCAACCCCTGAAGGGCAACAGCGGCTGTGGTACAGATCACTTCGCTGTCCGGTATCATGTACCGTACATCATGCACGATTTTCCGCCAACACCTTTTTCGCGGTCATTGTCTTGTGACGGAGGCGCCTCTGGCGCTGCCTTCGTTGACCGATACTTCGCATAGGATTCCGAAATGAACGCCGCTTCGCCTGAAGAAGAAGTACTCATCCCCGGCCGGCCCATGCTGGTTGACCAGGTGTTCGAGGCCATCCTGTCCCTGCTGCTGGATGACAAGATCTCCACGGGCTCGCCGCTGAGCATCGACGGGCTGGCCAAGCGCTTCAAGGTGTCCTCCACGCCGGTCCGGGAAGCCCTGGCAAGGCTGGAAACCACCGGCATGGTCCGCCGCGAAGCCCTGCGTGGGTACAAGGTGGCCCCCGAACCGACAGCCAGCGACGTCGCGGCGCTCCTGACCTCGCGGCAGATCCTGGAACCCGCGTGCACCAGCATTGCCTGCACCAACTCAACCGAGGAGCTGGTGGCGGACCTGGAAAAGTTCCACCGCGACCTTGAGGCGTCGCGCCATGGGGGCGACACCTTCGCGGGTTACCGGGCCTACTGGCAGGCGGACGAGAACTTCCACCGGCGCATCGTGGAGGCCACCGAGAACGAGTTCCTGCTCCGAGCCTACGGCTCCATTGAAGGGCACATCCAGCGGTTCCGGCTCATGGTGCACAACGACATGAGCGGCGACCACACGGTGCAGGAGCATCAGGCCATCATCGACGCTTTCAAGGCCGGGGATCCTGCGGCGGCGACGGCAGCGATGAACAGCCACATCGAGGGGATCCGGAGCCGCTCGCTCAGCCTGCAGAAGTTCGGGCAGCAGGGCTGAGAGGCCCTGGCGCCCTGGCCGTGTTAGCAGCCAATTTTGGGCACATTCACGTGGGAGCAAAATTTGAAGATGTCTTCGAAAGCAGCGGCAATCTTCGTGGCTGTCGGCGAACTCTCCACCGCCTTGTCGGTATAAGCCTCCCAGCGGGAAACCTTGCCGGCTACCGCAGGGTTGTCGGCGTCGAGGTCCTTCACAGCCTTAAGGCAAGAGGAGCCTGTGGTTGTGGCCTTGAGCGAGGCACTGAACCTCCGAAGGGCACTGGAGGAGTCCGTCAGGTCTTGGAACGACGTCACGGACTCGCCCGCGGACTTGGCGCACGATGCCAATGCCCCCGCCTTCGGGTCACGGTGTTTAAGTATTGCCAGGTAGAGAGATTGATCCATCTCCTTGTACCTGTCAGCTGCAAGTTTGTACCCGGCCCAGGCTGTGGTCTGCTTGGAATCCGGTGACCAATCGTAAAGCCAGCTTTTTGGTTGCGCCACCTCTCCGGGCGCCAGGAACCACTTTTGGCTTGTATTGGAAAGAAAAGTGGTGCGGAAAAAGCCTGCTTCGTCCGTGTGGGATACGTAGGGCTCCAACGAACCCGGAACAAATGCCCACACCTTGTCCCCGTGATTGCTCAACACGGAATTGGTCTCGACGGGTCCATAACCCGAATAGCAAATAGTCAATCCTTCGTAAAGGTCGTCGTTCTCCGGGTATTGGATGGGGACGGGCCGGTCCGCTGGGCACCCCTGGCGGTTGTACCACGCGGTGCCAGTGTCCTGTGGGTTGTCGGTCTGTTCCCCCGATGGTGGGGTTGAAGGACCCGGATCGTTGCCGCCACCGCCGCCGTCGTTGGAACAGCTGGGCAGGGAGAGCACCAAAGTGAGCAGCCCAATCATGGATACAAATTTCCTGCGGCGCTGATTCATGGCATCTACGCGGCTTTCTTGGCCGGCCTAGCGGTATTCGGACCATCTCCTGAATCCGAGAGCATAAGCCTACGGCGGAATAATGAAAGCCAGTAGAGGCGAACACATGCAGGGGAGACGAATAGGTAGTTCTTCTGTCGTTCGCCATATTAGGTAGGTGCATTCTGCAAACCTTGAGATGGGTGCGTTTCCTCCCCCAAGCGAAGACAGTTTCGAGGACCTTTTGGAGAAGCCGTTCGGCAGGTATCCGGGCTGGAAAATTCAAGTATCGGTTACTGGTCAAATTTGCCGGGCAGGCGCCTAGCCTTCATCCATGCTGAAGACTGTGTTTAGGATTTTTCGACCTGAGCCAAAATGCAGGTTTTGCGGCCAGGTGCTTCCGCACACTCCCTCTGCGGAATTTTGCTCCCGTGACTGTTACGACAGGTACCACTACCTCAACGGTGCTGCCGGCTCCGGGCAATAACCACGCTTCGTGGCGAAGGGGCCGGTCGTGGGCGCTCCGGGGCGGAAAGCTGCTGCCGGCTGCGATTATGCTCGAACCATGGCGATGCAAGATTCCCCGGCCAAGACCATCAAGGTCCGCGACAAAGGACCGTGGCGGCGGCGGATGTGGATGTGGATTGTTGCTGCCGGGCTGGACGTGTACATCCTGGGTTTCGTCATCGGACTGCAGCCATCGGGTCCCCTCTGCGGCAGCCCGCTGCTGCGCGAGAGCCATGCGGCTGAACTGATAGGCCTGCAGAAGGCCGGCATCGGGGCGGCCGCTGTTTGCTACAAGAACATCGATGCCGACTCCGTCCCTGTCTGGACCCTCATGGCCGTCGGAGTCTTTCTCGTCATGGCAGGAGTTGCCGTCCGGATCGTCAGCATCCGGCGTTCCGCCAGTTTGGACTGAGCCCAACGGGCAGACGCGGCAGCGCGCCCGGTGACCACCGGACGCGCCATGGCTGAGACTCTTTCCAGCTCGGGTCCTCAGCCTTTCATGCCGCCGCCCGGGCCACCGGTCTCCGTGGAGGTCACGGTGAAGGACGCATCCAGGTAGACGGTGGCGCGAGTGCCGTCCGACTTGATGATGTGGGCCTCGTAAACCGCACCCTCGGCGTCGTTCTCCACCCGCTGGATAGTGGCGCCCGGATTCGCGGCCAGCGCGGCGTCGGTGACCTTCGTCGCCGTATCACCGGTCAGCAGCGTTTCCGTGATCCCGTTGGCCTGGTGGCCGCCTTTTGACTCGTCCCGGGGCTGGCCCTGCGTCGCGGACGCGCTGCTGCTCGAAGTGCTGGAGTCGGTGGTGGCGGCATTCGCCGGCAACGCCGTGGTTGCCAAGGCTCCACCGCCGATTGCTGCTGCGAGGGCAAGGCCGGCCAGCGTTGACTTCATGGTGGTTTTCATGGGGGCTCCTTCGTTGTTGGTCCTCCAGTTGGAGGGAATACAACAAGCATTGGGGCCGCTCCTGTCCCCGGTGTAGGGCAGGGCTGTGCAGCCGCTGTGCATGCTGTCAGCTATCCCCGGGGCGAGAGGGGCGCGGGTGTGCGCCGTGCGAAACGCGGGCGTAAAAAAATCGTCAAGGTTTCCGGCCTGAGGCCCCGATCCCGGCCGGCCCGTCCCGCACCGGGGGTACCTTGGATGCAGTGCCGCCGCCTCATCATCCCCCAAATTTGAGGCGGCGGCACGTGTCTTTTCTCCGGCGCCGCGGACTGTCCCTGACCTCGATTGGTGACGTTGCCGCCGTCGTCCATCCTTCGCGCCACCACGCCCGACTCCCTGGGAGCCGTTCCCAGCCGGTGCATGAATAATACGGAGTGCTGGCAACAGCGGAAGTGCAGCGGCAGGCACCTGCCTGCCGCGACGACGGGCGAAGGAAGCGGACATGACCAGGTCACACCGGAGCGAACGGCATGAACCCGAATCGAGCGTGGAGCTGAACCCCCTGTTCAGCCGGCCGGGGGAGTCCACCATCTTCCCGCGTTTCACCATCCCGGACGGCGAATCCCTGCCCGGCACCGCCTACCAGGTGGTCCACGACGAAGTGATGCTGGACGGCAACGCCCGCCTGAACCTGGCCACGTTCGTGGGGACCTGGATGGAGCGCGAAGCCTCCCAGCTGTACGCCGAAACGTTCGACAAGAACATGATCGACAAGGACGAGTACCCGCAGACGGCGCTGATCGAAACCCGGTGCTGGCGCATGCTCGCGGACCTGTGGAACGCCCCGGACCCGGCCGCCGCCGTCGGCACCTCCACCGTGGGTTCCTCCGAGGCGTGCATGCTCGGCGGGCTGGCGCTCAAGCGCCGGTGGCAACACCGCCGTCGTGCCGCCAAGAAGCCCACCGACTCACCCAACATCGTCCTCAGCTCCGCCGTTCAGGTCTGCTGGGAAAAGTTCTGCAACTACTTCGAGGTGGAAGCCCGCTACGTGCCCGTATCCGCCGAGCACCCCGCCCTGGACGGCCACGGCCTGGAACGCTACGTGGATGAGAACACCATCGGCGTGGTGGCCATCATGGGCGTCACCTACACCGGCGCCTACGAAGCCGTGGAGCAGATCGCCGCCGCACTGGACGCCATCCAGGCGGACACCGGGCTGGACATCCCCATCCACGTGGACGGCGCCTCCGGGGCCATGGTGGCCCCGTTCCTGCAGCCGGAACTGGTTTGGGACTTCCGGCTCCCCAGGGTGGCCTCCATCAACACCTCCGGACACAAGTACGGGCTGGTGTACCCCGGCCTGGGCTGGATCGTGTGGCGGGACGCTGGCGCCCTGCCCGAGGACCTCGTGTTCCACGTCAGCTACCTGGGCGGGGACATGCCCACCTTCGCCCTGAACTTCTCCCGGCCCGCCGCCCAGGTGCTGCTGCAGTACTACCTGTTCCTCCGGCTGGGCTTCGCCGGCTACCGGTCCGTGCAGGCAAGCTGCCGCGACGTGGCCCTCTACCTCTCCCACGAGATCGGCGCCATGGACGCCTTCACCCTCTGGAGCGACGGGTCCGACATCCCGGTCTTCGCCTGGCAGCTCACCGACGGCCACACCAAGAACTGGAACCTCCACCACCTCTCCGAGCGCCTCCGCATGAACGGCTGGCTGGTCCCGGCCTACCCGCTGCCGGACGGCCTCAGCGACATCACCGTGCAGCGGATCGTGGTCCGGAACGGGTTCACCCGCGACCTCGCCGCCAGCTTCGTGGCCGACCTCCAGAAGGAAGTGGCGTACCTGGATGCCCTGGCGGGGCCCATGCCGGAAGAGCAGCAGAAGGAAGCTTTCCACCACTAAGCGTCCTGCACCCGGAAACTTGAGTACCCCCTACTCGTGTGCCCTCCTACGCCCAGCGCGTAGCGTCGGCGTTGGTTCGGAAACGTACTTGCAAGGGGGAGCATGTGTATGGAAGGGAAACCTTAGGCGCCAGGGGCGCTGCGGGAGCCGTGAACCAGGAGGAAAGCCCGAACCTGCCCGTGCTGGATGACTCTGTCCTGGCACTGTTGCGGGCCGAAACGGATTATGACGACGGCATCTGGAAGGTATTCGTCCGGGACTTCATCGATCAGATGCCGCCCAGGATCGAGAAGATCCGCAGCACCCTGACCAGCGGTGACGGCAAGGGCGCGATGGCAGCCGTTTTGAGTCTCCGGACGTCGGCGCAGATGGTGGGGGCCATGCACCTGGCCGGCGTTGCCCTCGAACTGGAGGAGGACCTCCGCTGCGCGGACAACGGATCCGATCCGGCCGGTGCGTTGCCGGGGCTCGCTGCGAAGTACCTTCGCAGGATTACCTACGCCGGCCAGCGGACCACGGACCAGCTGGAGTTGTTCATCGGATAGAAATTGGCAGTCACATGTTTCCATCTTGAGGAAACGTTGAGCTTGCATTCCTAATCTGTGGCCATGGGTAAATATGGGGGAAGTTACGATGCGCGTTACTCACGCAGGGAGTTGCGCCGCCGCCGGCAAAGGGCGACGTCCTACGTCGGCCTGGCGTTCTTGGCTGTGGGAACTGTTGCCGTAGTGCTGGCGGCCCTGGGGCGCTGAAGGAGCGGCCATGTGCCGGTTGTTCGGGCTGCACGCAGGGTCCCGGCCCGTCCGCGCCACCTTCTGGCTCCTGGACGCCCCGGACAGCCTGGCTGAGCAGAGCAGGCGGGAGCCCGACGGCGCGGGGATCGGCACGTTTGCGGCCGACGGCGGCGCGCGGGTCAGCAAACGGCCGCTTGCCGCATGGGAGGACCACGCCTTCGCCCGGGAAGCCCGGCAGCTGGTGAGCACCACCTTCCTGGCACACGTCCGGTACGCCAGCACCGGCGCCCACACCCTGGTGAACACGCACCCGTTCGAACAGGATGGCCGGCTGTTCGCGCACAACGGGGCGTTCCACGGGCTGGACCGGCTCGACGCGCGGCTTACCGGTTTTGGGGTTTCCGGGTTGGTGCAGGGCCAGACCGACAGCGAACGCCTCTTTGCCCTCATCACCGCCGAGAGCCGCCGGGCCGGCGGGAACGTGGCCGAAGGCATTGTGCGGGCGGTGGAATGGATCGCCGCGGAGCTTCCCGTCCTGGCCCTGAACCTGATCGTGACCACTGCCACCGACCTCTGGGCACTCCGCTACCCGGCCACCCACCCGCTGTTCATGCTGGAACGGGACCCTTCAGTAGAGCCGACTCCGGTGGCGCCGCTGGATGCGCGGAGCCACCGGATCCACACCCGAAGCACCGAACTGTCCGGTGCCCGGTCCGTCCTCTTCGCCACCGAACCCATGAACCACAACCCCGGCTGGCGCCCCCTGGCGGCGGGGGAGCTGGTGCACGTTGCGCCGGACCTGGCGGTTAGCTGCACCCTCCCGTTCCCGGACCAACCTGCCCACCCGCTCACGCTCGCCGACCTGGATCCGTCCGCCGCGGCGTCGCAAACGTCCTGACGGCTGGCTCCGAAAAGCCCTTGGACGCGGTATCCAGCCCCGACTTTCCCGGTTCTTTGCCTTGTCTGCGTCCCACCAACCCTGCCGCACCGAAGGCCCCCGCCAGGACCAGCAGGCTGCCCAGCCACCCCGCTGCAAGGAACATCTGGGTCATGCGGTCGCTGGCCTCGAAGGGTGCCAGCGACTGGCCGGCCACCACAACGTTCCCTGCCGCCTGTTTCGCCACGATCGCCATCCGCAAACCAGGCTCCGGCTGCCACGTCACCGTGTCGCTGCCCAAGGCCCGCGCCGTGTCGAGCACCCCCTCCGGTACCACGGGCATGGCCCCGTGCAGGACCACGGTAGAGGAGAGCGGGCTGTTGGTGTCCCCGTAACCGATCAGGAACACGCCACTGTCAGGGGACAGCTCCAGCCGCGGCCCCGCCGCCGTATCAGGCCCCGGCTGTTGAAGCCGCGCCGCGGCGGCGGCAGCCGGCGCCGTGTTGGCCATGTGGCGGCCAATCTGCTGGAGCGCGACGTACACGCTCCCAAAGGCAAGCGTGATGATGATGGCCGCCGCCAGGCACCAGATGATCCTTTTCATGGGAACATCATGCGCTCATATCCCTGCCCCGCGGCGGTACCACAACGAACCCGGCCCACTGCCCACGCCCGCCGGACCCTGGAACCGTCCACGCCGCCGTCGCACGCGTCCCGACGGCTGGCCGGCGCGTCAGGTGCTGGGCGTTGCCGCCTTCTTTGCCAGGGCCTCAGCCATCTTCTGCACCCTGGCGCCGTAGCCGCCGTTCAGCGCCGTGTCCTTGATCTTGTTCGCCTGGGCGTCCAGGTCCGCGGGGGCAGCGTTCTTGAGCGTGGTCAGGTCAGCCTGGAGGTTCGCGGGGAGCTTGGCGAACAGCTTGGGGTGGGCGATGAGCTGGTCGGCCACCTGCTGGAGCCCGGCGCCCGGATTGCCCGAGCTGAACGCGGTCCGCAGTTCCTGCCGCAGGCCGGCCACGCCGGTGACGGTCTTCTCCAGCGCTTCGGCGCGCTTCTGGACCTCGGGACCGTAGCCGCCGGAAAGGGCGGTGGTCTTGATCTTGTAGGCGTCCTTCACCCGGTCCGCCGCCGGGGCGTCCTTGAGCGTGGTGACGTCGGCCTGGAGGGCGGCGGGCAGCTTGGCGAAGAGCTGCGGGTGGTTGACCAGGGCTTCGGCTGCCTTCGCGGCACGGTCCCCAACAGCCTGGGGGCTGTCCGCGTTGATGCCCAGGAACGCCTGCAGGCCGCCGGCGCCTTTCGCCGCTTTGGCCTGGCCGGTGGCGGCGGCGGAGGCGGTAGCTGTTGGACTGGGGGAGGCGGACGCGGCACCCACGCCTGCAACGGCCATGGCACCGGCGGCCAGGAGGGCTGCGGCTCCGACGCCGATGCGGGTTTTCATAGACGGGATAGAGGGTTTCACCACGGTGTGTCCTTCCAATTTTGCGCGTGCCTCCCCGCTGGACGGCGTGGACCGGCACGGGATCACTATAGGAGCCGATGCTGGGGAAATGCTGGATGCCGTGGCGGCCCGGCGCGTGGTCTGCTTGTCGGGTGCCGCGCGTTGTCCGGGGGATACACTGCACGGGTTCTGCGAAGGGAATGTCCAATGGAAAACACGCGCCAGGGAACGGCCCTGCTGGACAGGACCTTCCGCATCTCCCTCATCCTCAAGGGCCTGGACGGGGTCCTGGAACTGATCGGCGGCGTCCTCCTGCTGCTGGTCACGCCCGCACAGATCAACGGCCTGGTCCGGTTCCTCACCCAGCACGAACTCGCCCAGGATCCGCGGGACTTCGTGGCCAATGCCCTGGTGCACCTGACCGCCAACCTTTCGGGCCCGGCGTCGTTGTTTGGCGCCGTCTACCTCCTCCTGCACGGGGTGGTGAAGATCGTCCTGGTGTGGGCGGTCCTGCGGGAGAAGCTGTGGGCCTACCCCTGGATGATCGCCTTCCTGCTGGTGTTCATCGCGTACCAGGTGTACCGGATCTCGGTGGAGTTCACCTGGGGCATGGTGCTCCTGACCGCGTTCGACATCTTCATTGTCTGGATCACCTGGCGTGAGTACCGGATGCGGCGGGCCCAGAACCGGGTGCCCGTAGGCTGACCCGCTACTTGACTGTCAGCGTTCCGTGCATGTTGGAGTGGTACGTGCAGTGGTAGGGGTAGCTTCCCGCCGTGGCGGGGGCGGTGAAGGTGGTGCTGGTCCCGGGTTTGGCCACGACGTTGAAGGAGCCGTCGTCAGCGGTCACGGTGTGGGCTTCGTTGTCCATATTCATGACCGTCACACTCCCGCCGCCGGGGACGCTGTCCGGCCCGGTGTAGGCGAAGGACTTGATATGGATGGTCAGGCTTGGGTTCGCTCCGGTGGACCCGTGCTCCGCCATCGTTGTTCCGCTGGGGGATGCCATGGGCGAACCTCCCATGCCAGCCATGGATGCGGGCGTGGAGGCCGGCGTCTCCGGTGCGGCGGCGGGCCCTCCTCCACTGGTTCCACACGCGCTGGCCCCGAAGATAGTGGCGGCGCCGATCAGGGCCAGGGCCGCGCGCTTAGTGAGTATCGACTTCATGATGTTCCCTCTCGGGGATGAGTGGCCGGTTTCGGCCTGGGCCGGGAGCGGCTGCGAATTACGCGGGGTGGCTGGAGACCAGATGCGCGTAGACAACGGTGTTGTCGAGGTATTCCCTCGTGGCCGGGTCGTAGCCCCCGCACGTGATAAGGCGTACCTCGGGGCGGTCTGCGTTCTGGTAAACCTTCACTGTTGGGAACGTTGATTTGTGGTAGATATCCACCCGGTCCACGGTGAAGACCGCGGCGGTGTGGTCCGCGCGGGTAATGGTGATGGTCTGGCCCGCGGTGAGTTCGTGAAGCCGGTAGAACAGTCCAATGTCGCTGGTGGTGCTGTTGACGTGGCCCAGGATCACCGCCGAGCCCGTCTGGCCCGGAGTGGGCAAATCCTGGTACCAGCCGGCAGGAGACCCCGGTTCCCCCGAGGGCGTCTGGACTTCCCCGTTCGCTTGCTTTCCCACCGGAGCCACAGCCGCGTCCACTCCGATGGAGGGCACCTCCACACGCACCGGGACGGAGGCGGGCAGCGGGGCATCCGGAGCAGCAGGAGTGGCCGCGGCCGACGGGACTGGCTGTACCGGCGCAGCGGGGGGCGGCCCTGTTGGGGACGCCGGCCCTGGAGCGCCGGTGTCCGCGGGCAGCGCTGCGGCTGGTGGGCCGGACACTGCTGCGGGTCCCCCGTGCCTGAGGGTTCGGCGTGGAGGCCGAGGCCGATGGTGGTGATGCCGCCGGCCAGGAGCAGGGCGGCTGCCGCGGACGCGATGACGCGTCCGCGGCGGCTGCTGTTCCGGGGTCCCATTAGGTCCCTGCTTGTTCCCGCTGTCCTCTGGGCCTAGGCGGCCATCTTGCGGCGGAGTGCGTACGCACCGCCGGCTGCGAGGACCAGGCCACCGCCGGCAGCGAGGAGGCCAAGGTCAGGTCCGGCCGGAGCCGGGGTGGTGATGCCGGTGCCGGGGGCTCCGGCGGGCATGGCCTTCAGGGAGCCGCACAATGCCGGGGAGGTGGCGGCCAGGGGCAGGGAGGGCACCAGGTCGCTGGGAGCCTTCTGCGCTGCCTCGGGCAGGGTGGCCGGATCCAGGCCGTGGACCACGACGACGGCGGTTCCGGCCTTGAGCGAATCAGCAGTCTTGGCATCCAGGGTGAAAGTCCGGTTGTAGGTATAGGAGGCGCCCATGCCTGCGACCTTCAGGTCCGTTCCGGCTGCGGGGCTGGTGTCCCCGCTGGTGGAGAGGGTGGCGCCGATGCCGCCGTAGGCAGGTGCGCCTTCGGTGGTGCTGATGACACCGTCTTTGTTGGTGTCGGCGGACATGTCAGGGCACATCCCCTTGGCACCGATGTGGATGTGCTGCACGTGCGGGTACGGGTTCCCGTTGAACATGGCAGCGAGTCCGGAGACTTTCTCCGTGACGGTTGCCTGGTCACCGTTGACGGTGACCATGACGGTTCCGGAGGCATTGCTGCCGTTGATCGCGGCGAGGTTCGCCTGGTACATGGTGGCGTTGTCGGCGGCAAGGGCCGGGCTGGTGGAGAGTGCGAAGGCGCCCAGGGCAAGAACCGGGGCAACCAGGAAAGCGGATTTCTTCATGACATTTCCTCCATTGGAAATGGACGCTCCCCTGATGGGTCCGCCCATGACTGTGACACTGATGATTCGCTGTGCTTCCCGTCACGGATGGGGAAGGTGGGCGTCTTTTTGCCCCTCCCTGGCTATTCGGACCAGCAGGCCAGTACGGCGGTGGCTATCTGGTACGCGAAAGCGTCACGGGAAACGTCGTGGGGGCCCAACGTAGCGGGGAGGGCTGCCGCGTCCACCGTCAGGACGAAATTGTCCTTCGTGAAGACCGCGGAGGTAGGCGTCTGGAACGCCGGAAACCCCAGGTTTGCCAGCCCCTCAATCGGCGCAGCCCCGGCAGCCTGTTGCTGCAGTCCGTCAAAAAAGGCGCGGGCAGCTGCCGGATCGGACGTTTCCTTGACCGAGAGCAGCAGGTGCCCGGACGGGAGCGCATAGGTGCAGGTGTAGAGTTTGTCCGCCCAGGAGTCCGTGGTGGGTGGCTCGGATGGAAGGGATAGGGCCTTGACGATATTCGTCCTGGTTTCGTCGCCGCATACCATGGTTGCGGCGGACGAGGGCCGTCCGCCGCAGCACCGGCAGTTGCCTGCGGCGAAACGGACGGACTGGCTGAAGGTCCTTCGGGCGGCGGGTTTCCGGCGCCGGCCGCGGCGCAGCCGGACAAGACCAGGGCCAGGAACGTTGTCAGGGCCGTAATCCGCAGCCGTCCCCTGTTGTGTGCTCGCGGACTGCTTCGTGGACTCATGGCTGCACCTTCCGAACGCTCCTGCACTGGCCGGATTCGGCCGTACCTACCAACTGTTCGTTACAGCAACCCTTCTGGACCGGTCCGGGCCCGTGCTGCGCGGCCTTGGATTCGACGCTGGATCCGGCGGTCAGGACATGGTGGCGACGGCGAACAGGCCGGCCACGCCCACCAGGTACAGGACCAGGACCACCAGTGAGTCCGTCCCCATGCCAAGGCGCTTCTTTTTCGGGCGGAAGAGCAGGCCCAGCAGGTAGGTGAGGGTCAGCAGGATGGCCAGGGCAGTGAGGTAGATGTCCGTGGCCTGGGCCTGCGGCAGCACCGGTTTGCCGGTGATGAGGACCGCCACCAGGAACAGGACGGGGAGGAAGGCGTTGCCGCCGAAGATGTCGCTGAACGCCAGCTTGTAGTCGCCCTGCTTGACCGATGCCAGGCCGGTGGAGATTTCCGGCAGGGACGTTGCCAGGGCCAGGAAGGTGGCGCCGAAGAGGACCCCGGAGAGGCCGATGTGCCCGGCGATCGCGTCCCCGCTGCGCTCCAGGACGACGCCGGCGGCCAGGGTTGCCAGGGCTGCGACGGTGAAGATCAGGGCTGACTTGCCCGTGCTGATGTGGCGGTTCTGGTCGGTGGACTTTTTCTTGGAGTGGCCTTTGGGCTGGTCCTGGCCGCCGGGGGCGTCGCCCTGCTGGTGCCACGGCAGGCCCTTTTGGGAGCGTTGGACCAGGATCAATCCGAGGATCCAGATCACGGCGATCAGCACCGCGGCAGGGGTCAGGTGGAAGGCCACGAGCGAGCCCGGCATTTGGCTGCCGGCGATCACCACGCCCAGGACGGCGACGACCGTGACGGCCTCGATGACCAGGGTCAGGGATGCTGCCTTGTAGCTGAGCGGCTCCGTGCCCTTGGTTCCGAACACGTCCAGGATTACCAGCACCACTGTTTGGATGGCGATGCCGCCCAGGATGTTGCCCACGGCCACGCCGATGTTGTTGGACGCGGCCGCGCTGACCGTGATGGCGATCTCCGGCAGGTTGGTGGCAACGGCCAGCAGGATCAGCCCGCCCAGCGCCGACCCCAGATGCAGCCGGTCATCGAGGACGTCCGTCTGCTTGGACAGCTGGATCCCCGCCACCCAGATCACCGCCGCGGCACCGGCGAAAATCAGGAGCAGGACCACCAGGGGCAATGCTTCCATGTCTCTTGTCTCCTCTTGGATTCGTGTCACGGGCTTAATGAGGCTGTACCCACCGGTTGGCCCTGCCCGGTGGTTATTTACTGGGAATCCGCTGGGAATCCTTCGCTTGCAGGGTGTGCCGGTGGAAGACGGGCCGGTGAGGGTAAGGAGTAGTCCGTAGCCACCACCCCGCCGAGAGGACCCCCATGGACATCGTTGAAGTGATTTTGAACGACCACCACGAGCAGCGGCGCCTGTTCGCCCTGCTTGATGAAATGCATGCCAGCGAAACGTCCAGCCTGGACGCGGTATGGAAGCGGATGCGCATCCTGCTGGAAGTCCACGCCAAGGCGGAAGAGGAACTCTTCTACCCGGAGCTGCTGGAACTGGGGAAGGGAGCCGGCGGAAAGGACTCCGCCGAAGACGAGACCACCGACGCCATCCACGACCACAACGAGATCCGGGACGCCATCAGCGACGTGGACCGGCACCCGACCGGGACAGCCGACTGGTGGGCGGCGCTGGCAAAGGTCAACGAAGCCAACGGCGACCATATGGCGGAAGAGGAACGCGAAGGCCTGACCGACTTCCGGCAGCACGCCTCCCTGGAACTGCGGCACCGGCTGGGCCTGGCGTTCGCCATCTTCGAGTCCGAGCACGCCGGAGGGCTAGAGCCCCAGGACGTCAGCCCCGAGGAATACATCCGCGAGCACGAATAAGGCCTTGGGCGGTGTTACCGCTTGACCCCTGGTTCGGCCGGTGCCTTGACCGTGGCCAGCAGGATGACCCCGGCCACCGCGGTGGCTCCTGACAGGAGGAACAGGACGATCGCCAGCGGCGGGGCGGAGGCAGCCTCGCCCAGGATGGTGACGCCGATGGCCACGGCCACCAGCGGATCGATCACGGTCAGTCCGGCCACCACGAGTTCGGGCGTTCCCCGGGTGTGGGCGTTCTGGACCAGGAAGCTGCCGGCCAGGGCCGCGATGACCAGCCCCGCCAAACAGGTCAGCGACAGCCACTCGAAGTCCCCCTGGAAGAGCCTGGCAATCACGGTCTTGGCCAAAGCCGCGACGAACCCGAACAGGATCCCGGCGCCGGCGGTGAACACCACGGCGCCGGAGCGGTGCCGCCACAGCGCGTAGGCCACGGCGACGCAGGCCAGGACCACGGCGAGGACGATCAGGATGGTCACCAGGTGCCGGTCACTGATTTCCACGTCCGCAGCGGAGAACGCCGCCACGGCCACGAACACGCCCACCCCGCCCACGCAGAGGGCGACGGCGGTGAGGGCCCGCCGGCCGGGGGACCTGCGGGTCATCCGGGCGGTGGCGAGGGTCGTGACCACCAGGGCGATTGCCCCAATGGGCTGCACCACGATAAGGGGCGAAAACCGCAGGCTGGTGAGCTGGAGCAGGATCGCAGCGCCCAGCATCGCCGTCCCGGCCAGCCACGCCGGTTTGCGGACCAGGGCCTGGAGCCGCCCGCCGCCCATGCTGCCGGCTGCGCGTCCCGCGGCGGCCGGCTGGTCTCCCACGGCCCGGTGCTGGAACAGGGTTCCGAGGGCGAGCAGGACGGCACCCGCGGCGGCGATGGGAATCCCCAGCCAGTGGGTGGACGTCAGCGCGGACACGGCCGCGGCCTGGATCATGGACAAACCTTACCTAACCGGCGCCCAGTGGAGCGGAATGGGAAGCCGTGCTTCCGGCGACGCAGCTGTGAGCTAGGAGGTTGCTGGGCGGCAGGAGGTCCCTGCGCCGTACTGCAGCCAGTCCGGCAGGGCCGCGGTGAATGCGTCGCGGATGGCCGGGGTGTTGGTGACGGTCCAGTCGATCCTGCCGTTGACCTCGACCTCGTTCTTGTCCCATTCGAACCAGTTGACCATCTTCAGGTTGGGGAACTGGGCGTGGGTCTGGGGCCCGAACACCTGCTCCCACCAGGCGCGCTTGATATCCATCTCTGCGGCGCCGCCGGCCGTTGGGTTGTAAAGCGCAGCTGTCTCCGGGATGGCAACGGGCTTGCGGTGGTCTCTGCCGTACACCCCGTAGAAATCAGGGAGCAGGCTGTCATCGCCGTTGGCCCCGTTGTAGGTCCCGGTGAGCTGCTGGGCGAACTTGTCGGCCTCCGGGACTTCGTTCTCACCCCACGGGTATTTCGCGCCCCAGTGGTACAGGGACATGCCCACCCAGTCCACCGCCTGGTCACCCGGGTAATACGGGGCGTAAGGATCGTCCGCCATGGTGATGGCGCCGTCGTGGTCGGTGTCCAGGGCCGCGAAGTCAGCGCTGCCCGCCTGCGCCTCGAACTGGCCGCCCGCGAAGGGATAGCCGCCCGCGTAATTGGGCGCCCACATCATGGCCGAGCCCGGGGCATCGTGGTGGACGGCGTCCGCGACCCGGGTGAACATGTCCCTGTACTCCAGCGGCTGCTGGGACCAGGGATACCAGGACCCGTTCATCTCGTGGGCCAGGCGGACAATGACCGGGACGCCCTGGCTGTTGATCGACGCGAGATCCTTCACCAAGGCGCTGATGACGTCAGGGGTGACGGCGGCCAGGCCCTGCTTGGGTTCGAGGGTCAGGAGCATCACGTGCCCGTCCGCCCGGATTTGGGCGGCGGCCTGCTGCAGGTGGGTCCGTTCCTGGGCCGTGTACGGAAAATCGGCGAAGGAGACGCTGACGGCGGGTTTGTGGCCCAGGTCCGCGGCATACCGGGACAGCGGCTTGGCCTCCAGGTTCAAGTTCACGCCAAACAAAGCGCCCGACGCCGGGACCAGGCTGCCCCGGTCCTCCACCTCACACACGGGGACGGCCGCGGCACTCTGGTTCGCGGCCGCCTCCTGGGATTTGCGGTCACGATCCGCCAAACCACCCGTGATGCTGGCAGCGCCCAGGCCCAGGGCGATTACTGCCACGCCGATGGGCAATCCCCAGTCCTTCAGCCGGCCGAGAATGATGTCACGGCTTTTGGCGTCCTTCGGTGCGGACGTTTGCTCGGGCAAGGCGGACCCCCTGTTGGCCTGCGGTTTTACTCCGATCCTAGGGTCCAGCGGGCGCTCACCAAAACGGCCCCGGCGCTCCTCGCCGGGGCCGTGGAACCGGACCTACCGCTGGGCGATCCGGAACAGCGCACCGGTGGGGTCCGTGAGGGCTGCGATGCGGCCGAACGGGGTGTCCTCGGCGGGATGGACCACCTGCCCGCCCAGGGACGTGGCGATCTCCACCCCGGCGTCGGTGTTTTCAACGGCGAAGTAGGTCTGCCAGTTGGCCGGCACCCCTTCGGGCAGGAAATGGGAGGCGTCCATGATTCCGGCCCGTGAGTCGCGCCCGGATCCCAGCGTGGTGTAGCGGAAGTCCTCGGTGTCACTCATGACGTCCGTGTCCCAGCCGAAAACGTCCTGGTAGAACTTCACCGACGCCGCGTAGTCGCGGGCGTGGAGTTCATGCCAGTAGGGGGTTCCGGGTTCGCCCGTGGACTGGAACCCGGTATGGCCGCCGAACTGCCACGCGCCAATCGCGGCCCCGCCCGCGTCCCCCAGCATCGCCATGTGTCCCTGCTCGGGGACCTCCATGGGCCCCATCAACACCTGGCCGCCTGCCGCCACGGCCGCGTCCGCCGTCGCCTGGATATCCTCCACCCGCAGGTACGTGGTCCACACGTCCGGGTACCCGGAGCCGGCGTCGTTCTTCATCATCCCGGCCACCATCGCACCGTTGGCGAACGCCGTGATGTAGCCGCCGTACTTCTCCTGGTCGCCCTCCTCGTAGGTCCAGCCGAACAGCGCGGTGTAGAACTCGCGGGACTTTTCCGGATCGGACGTCATGAGGTCGATCCAGCAGGGATCACCGTTGGCGAAGGTGGGCTTGGGCATGGGGACTCCTGGTGTGTAGGGCTGTGGGCCGGGCAAGGCCCACCCTAACGCTGCACGCGCTAAAAGCCGAGGGGCCGCCGGCACGGCCGCAACTGTGGGTTGGGCCGTGCCGGCGGCCGGCCATTCCTACTCCTCGTCCTCCGGGTTCCGCAGCCGGCGCCTGACCAGCAACCCGGCCACCACCAGGCCGATCACCAGCACGGCGCCAACTGTCCCCGCAACCACCAGCGGCCCCGGAACCCCTGGGTCGGCTGACGCGGCGCTGGCCGCCGGCGCCCCCGGCGGCGCGGAATTCGGGCCGCCGGCGGTGAAGGTGAACGTCCCCTCGATGGGATGGCCGTCCGAGGAGACCACCCGCCAGACCACCGTGTACTTGCCCTGCGGGGCGCCAGGCTTGACCGGCTGGCTGACCTGGTTGTCAACGATCTGCACCGGGCCGTCCGCCTGGTCGGCTCCGGTGGCGTCCTCCACGCGGACAATCGAGTTGATGGCGATGGGGGTGTGGTCGAACGTCAGCTCGACCTTGGCGGGCATTGCGCTGACCGTGGACCCGTTGGCCGGGTTGCTGGACTCCAGGGCATCATGTGCCTGCGCCGGCGCGGAAAAGACCAGCAGGAGCGCGGCGGTGGCCAACGGCAGCAGCATGCGTGCCGGCCAGGCGGTCCTGTGGCGGGTCGACGATGTTTTCATGTATCGCCCTACTTTCCGGCGGTCCGGGTACGGCGGCCGGCAACTGCCACGCCCAGGGCCGCTGCGCCGAGCACCAGTCCTGCTGCCCCCAGGACCACGCCCCAGACGGACGTTGCGTCGCTGGACTCCTGGGCCGTCCGGGTCGCTGCCTCGGCACTGGGCGACGCCGGCGCTGCGGCGGCGGCCCCGTCGTCGGCCGTGGTCACGAAGGAGGGGGCGGGATGCTTGGGTTCCGGCTGCCCCTCGGCGCTCTCCTCGTCCCACTTCACCACGCTGCCGTCCGTGTAGGTCTGGGCTGCCTTCAGGGTGACCCTGGTGCCCGCGGCGGGAAGCCGGCCCACGGACAGCGAGAACGCCTGGTACTGGTTTTGGCCCAGCTGGTGGGCTTCGTCGGCAGTCCAGACCACGGAGGTGGGCGCCTTGGTGACCGTGCTGCCGGACACGCTGACGGGCTTGGGCAGCTCGCCGGTGACCACCTGGGCGGTCCATCCCTCCACGGGCTTGACGGAGACGGAGGTGAAGGGAGTGTCGGTTGGCAGCGTGACCTCGAGCTTGGTGGTCTTGGCCGTCGGGGACTCGTTGGGGACGTTGAACGTGAGGTGGGAATAGCCGTTGGCGCCGGTATCGTCCGGGGTCACGCTGACGTGGGCGGACGCGGCGGTTGCGCCCGCGGCCACTATTCCCGCGGCGGCAGCGGCGGCGGCAAGGGTCTTGAGGGTACGGCGGAATGAGGTGTTCACAGTAAAGCCTTCCATAGGGTGCGCCAAAGGGGCCGCAGGTGCGGCGGCACGGGAGAAAATGACAACGCGGCGGCCCCCTGCCGCTTTCGGCAAGGGGACTTCGCGGGATTCGGCGGCCGCCTAGTTGGCGGCGTGGAAGGCAGGCGGTCCGCGGAGGGCGGGCAGCCGCAGGTTCCGCCACCGGAAAGGAATAACGACGGCGGCCGGCGCGGAAAGGCGCGGCCACTCCGGGATGGCAAGGGAAGCCAGGATCCGGACCAGGGGGCGCAGCCATGCCGCCAGGGCCCACACGGCCGCCTCGCCTCTGGCCAGGACCAGGGCGGTGGCCACTGTCGCCGCAGCGTGCAGGGCCAGCATCAAGGCTCCCGGCACGGCCTCATGGCCGGGCATCAGGGCGGCGGAAGCAGGGACTGATCCGTGGACGTGGGCGCCGTCAGCCGGGGTGAAGGCAACCGACGCCGAGAGCGCATCGAAGGCCCAGTGCAGGCCCAGTTGGCTGGACGCCAGGAGCCCAAGCATCGCCGCGGCATTGATTTTGGTTTTCGAGAGGATCGTGACCGGCGCAAGCACAAGCGCCACAATTCCGGCCATGATCGCCGGATGGGGCAGCGCACCGCCGGCCACTACGTGTGCAGCCGCGGCCAGGGTCAGCATGGCCGCGGTGAAGGCAATGACACGGGGGAGACGGAACGGAGCATTCATGCCGGTCGCCGCCTTTCCATCCGCTGTTGCCACCCTCCACTCTAAGGAATGACCGGTAGCGGCAGGTAATCAGCTGGGCAGCTATGTGGATGCCGCCGGAATGCCGGCCGCCGAAAACACAGGAAAGCCCCTGGCCGGGGCCAAGGGCTTTGCTGCGAACTGCGGGTGCGCGCTACTCCGCGAGCTTGGCGACCGATTGCGCCCAAGTGAAGAACTTGTTGGTGCCCAGATCCTTGACCGTCTTGATGTTCAGGGCTTCCTTCAGCTTCTGGGCGTCGCTTTCGGACAGTCCCTTCAGCGCCTCCACCGGCGCTTTCGCGAGCTCGTCGATGCCCTTGTCGATGTATTCCTTGTCGAACTTCGAGTTGATTCCAGTCATACTGTCCTCCTGGTGTCCGGTTGGGGCTCACTGTGCCGGGGGGCACATTCGCCATTCAACCACGCCAGATGCTTTTCTGCGCGGGTTTTGTTGCTGGACACCAAGTAGTCCCTAACCTGAACTTCAGGTACCGCTTTCCCTGTCCCCGGCTTGTATTCCCCACTAGCGTGCGGGGCATGAGCACAGATCGAGGGGTATGGGTCAAACCGCTGGACCCTGTTCGCATGGCGAGGGCCAAAGCCGCTTTTACCACCCGGCGGGTGGTACCGGAGCGGATAGCATCGCTGGTGTCAGGCGCAGTCCGTCCCCGCTCGGGCGATCTTGTGCTGGCCCGGATCGTACAGTTGGGCCACCACCGCCACATCGAACAGCCAAACGGCCGGCGCGCCGTGCTGCACGATGACGACGAAATCATCGTCACCTACGGTGACCGGTACGCCACCGACCAGTTCGAATCCCGGGTCCCCGCCACCCTCGGCGAAACCCAGCTGGTCGCCTCCGGCGGGATCGCCTCGGAGGTGCTGAGCAGGAGCATGGCCGTTCGGCGGGCAACGGAAATCGAGCCACTTGGGCTCTTGGGGGACGCCAAGGGGCGCCCCCTTAACATCCAGGATTTCGCCCTGCCGCCCGTTTCACCCCATGTTCCCCGTCCCCGGACGATCGCCGTGATCGGGACAGCCATGAATTCGGGCAAGACAACCACCGTGCACTGCCTTGTCAACGGGCTGAGCAAAGCGGGCGTCGCCGTGGGGGCCACGAAAGTTACGGGAACAGGTTCCGGAAACGACTACTGGTGCATGCTCGACGCCGGCGCCCACCTGATGCTCGATTTCACCGACGTTGGCCTCGCCTCAACGTACCGCCAACCAATGGAGGTGCTGGAGACGAAGTTTGCTGAACTGGTGAACCACCTGACGGCGTCGGGCACCGCCCTAAACCTGGTGGAAATCGCCGACGGAATCTACCAGGACGAAACGTCCCGCCTGCTGGAGGCGAACGTCCTGCGAAACATGGTGGACGCCGTCATATTCGCCGCCCCTGATTCGATGGGCGCGGTAGCCGGGGTTTCCCACCTCCAGAAACTGGGGCACAAAGTCCTTGCGGTAACGGGACTCCTGACCCGGTCCCCCCTGGCCATCCGGGAGGCCGCAAAAGTGACAGGGCTGCCCGTGCTGACCCGTGAAGAACTCACCGAGCCTGGTACCGCGGCATCCCTCCTCGGGATCCAGGACGTCCTGGCGGCCGCCCAGGCGGACAAGGCCGAAACCGCTGTTGAAGTCCAGGCCGAGCCCGCAGCCAACGAAGTGATCATTGGACCCTTCACCTCATCGCCGGAGCGCCAGCCTAGGCCAAAGCCGGGATTTTTTGGATTCCCCAGGCCCAGCACTTCCGCGGGAAGTGCGGACCTGTGGTGAACGCAGCGGCCGGAAAAGACAGGCTCTACAGAATTCCGGGCAAGGTCTACGCCAAAGCCATAGCCATTGGGCTGGGACAGGTGGCCACGCTGGTCGCCTATATCTTCCTGCTGCGCCTGATTGTGGACGGACTGGCCCCGGCCACGGTAGGAGCCGCTGCGGACCTGCAATGGAGGTGGGCCCTCATCCAGGCAGGACTGCTGGGTCTCGTGGCACTGCTGCACGGCTGGCTCCGCGCAGCCGGTTTCAATGTTGCGGAGACTGCCGGCTACGAAGCTGTACGTGTGCTGAGGATGAAGATGTACGGCCATTTGCAGGGCATGACGCCCCGCCAATTCCAGCACCGGGCCCGCGGCGGCCTTTTGCTGCGCTTCCTCGGTGACCTTTCAATGACACGGCTGTGGATCAGCCGGGGGGTGCTGAGCGGAATCATTGCCGCGATCGTCATGGTGGGCGCGCTGGCTGTCCTGTTCTTTTTCAGCGTCTGGATGTCACTGGCCATCGTGGTGACGGTCGCCGTGGGGGCCGCCGCGTCCTTCCTTGCCGGCCAACGCATGCGCCAGGCGACGCGTGTTATGCGCCGGCGACGTTCGCTGGTGATGAGCAACATCGACGAGCAACTCAATGCCCAGCCCGTGGTGCAGGTCTTCGGCCGGTCCGCAGGGGAATACAGCCGGCTCTCCCATCAAAACGACGAGCTGACCCGGGCACTGGTAAGGGTCGCGCGGCTTCGCGGCTACCTCCGCGGAGTCTCCACCGCCTTCGCGTTGCTGGCCTTGGGGGCGGTCCTCACTGTCGGCCTCTTTGAAGTCCGGCGGGGGACAGCGACCATCGGCACTGTGGTGGGTTTCGTCGTCGTCACCCGGCAACTGTCCGGGCCGGTACGTACCCTGGGCCTGGCCCACGACTACTGGCACCGGGCCCAGGTCTCCGTGGGCAAAATCAAGGAATACCTCCGCAGTTCCACCCGGGACCTCGACAGCGGCGGCCATGCTCCGCTGAGAGTCCGGAAGGGTTCCATCAACTTCATGTCCGTGTCGGTGCAGGGCGCGCTGAGCGAGGTCGACCTCCAGGTAGCCCCGGGGGACGTGGTCGCGATCACCGGGGAGGGCGGCAGCGGAAAATCGACCCTGCTGGGCCTGGTCTCCCGAACTGTGGACCCGGACGGCGGATGCGTGATTATCGACGGGCAGATGCTCAGCAAAACCGCCCTGCGTTCCGCCTCCCGGTGGATTGGGGCTGCCGGGCCCGAGTTGCCGCTGATGCGCGGCTCCCTGTGGCGCAATATTACGTATGCGTCCCCCCGGGCCTCCGAGGAGGAAGTGGAACGCGTGCTGTCTGCCACGGGCCTGGACGAGATGCTTCTGGATCTTCCTTATGGGCTGCAGACGTGGGTCACGGAGGGCGGGCTCAATCTTTCGTACAGCCAGCGGCAGCGGATAGCCCTGGCCCGGGCGCTGGTGGGCAACCCGCCGATCCTGCTCCTGGATGAGCCCACGCTTGGCCTTGACCAAAAGGCCAAGGCCGACTTCGCCGCCATTTTGGCCCGCTATGACGGCACAGTCCTGATTGCCACGCAGGATCCCCGGGAGATCGCCATGGCCAACACGGTGGTTGTCCTTAAAGGCGGAGCGGTGGCCGAAGTCATGTACGGCGAGGAGTACCGGGACAGGGAGTGGCTGGAGTCAAACCTGAGCGGGGAACACCGGCTGTACGGCAACCAGGAAAGCGGAGCCTAATGCACCCCAAGAAGCGCGACCGGGTCCTCATCGCCGCTGCACTGGCCGTGGCCCTGGGCGGAACCGGGGCGTTGGCGGCCAACTACGGGGCAACGGAAGCCGCCCACGTTGAATCAATAGACCTTGCGGCCGGGGCCCTCGAGGATGAGCATCTGTCCATCCAGTTCCTGGGAGACACCATGCTGGGGGACGGCGAGGCGCCCCTGGCAGACGCTGCAGCCTACGAGGCAGCGATGGCGGCGGTCCTTCCGATGATCGATGGTGACCTGGTCATCGCCAACGCAGAAGCCCCAATGACCTACTCCACCCAGCCCCTGAGTCCCGGCAAGCAGTTTTCCTACCACGCGGACCCCATGGCGGCTTGGGCACTTTCCAAAGCCGGCATTGATGCACTGGGCCTGGGCAACAACCACTCCATGGACATGGGAATCGAAGGCCTCGAGGACACCGTCAAGTTGTCAGCAAACTCGGGCATGGACACCTTCGGGGCCGGCCACAACCTGGCAGAGGCGGAACGGCCGCTCATCTGGCACACGGATATGGGGACGATCGGCGTCGTCGCGCTGGGGGAGAACTTCGGGAAGGCAACACGGGCAGACGAATCAACCCCCGGAACGGTTGCCTTCAGCCCGGAAACCGTCCAGAGGGGCTACGACCTGGCCCGTGCTGCCGGCGCTGACTGGGTCATTGCCTACGTTCACTGGGGCGACAACTATACGGAAACCCTCCCTGAACAGCGGTTCTGGGCCCAGGCCATGGTGGATGCCGGCTACGACCTCATCGTCGGCACCGGACCCCACATTGCCGACAAAATTGAATACATCGACAAGGTGCCTGTCGCCTACAGTCTTGGCAATTTCGTTTTCGGCACCCCGGGGCGCTTTGCCTCCTTTGGTAAACAAGGGGTGGGGATATCGCTCGGCCTGGAATTGCGGAAGGATGCCCCGGCCCAGTTCGTGGTGAAGTGCTTCAACACCGACAACGCCATGACCGGCTTCCTGACGCAACCCTGCACTGCGCCCCAAATGGTGAGTGCCATTCCCCTGGTCCATCCGGCGCTTCAGATCCAGGGCGATGTCGCCAGGATGCCGTGCCGCTGTTTCGAGCCGCGGGAGTGAGTGCCCGGCGCGTCCGAAGGCGCAGACAGCCTGTGCTTAGGATGCTCGCGGCCGCCATCAGCGTGCTCACCTTCGCTGTTTCCTGCACTGCCGCCCCCGATGGAACCCCGGCAGGACCGACGCAGTCCAATCGAGGAGGAGACATGGCAAGCCCCACTGCCACCAGTTCGCAGACACGGATGATACGGCCGGGCGAGACGGGAGATTTTGCTTTCAGTGGCCAAGGTCCACTGCAGGACCAGCCCATCCGCGTCTGGTACAAGGCGCCGGACGATCCGTCGTCGGCGCAGATTCTGATGGTCATGACGGGGGCCCACCGCGACGGGGAGTCCTACCGATCGGACTGGCTGCCGCTCATCCAGAACAGCAACACGCTGCTGCTGGTGTTGGAATTTTCCAAAGACGACTACCCGGGCGCCGCCAGCTACAACCAAGGCAACATCCTCGACTCCGCCGGCAATATCAACCCGCCAGAGTCCTGGAGCTTCAATGTAGTGGAATCACTCTTCCAGGCAGTGGTCCGGGATACCAACAGCAAAACCGAAAAGTACGCGCTCTTCGGCCATTCAGCGGGAGGCCAGTTTGTTCACCGCTTCATGGAATTCACCCCAACGAACCATGTCAGCGTCGCAGTCGCAGCAAACGCCGGCTGGTACACCATGCCGGACCAAAGCGTTGAGTACCCGTACGGATTGAAAAACTCGCCGCTCGCACCCAAGGCGTTAAGAGACGCCTTTTCCCGGCGCCTGATCATTCTCCTCGGCGCCGACGACGTCGACCCGAAAGATGCGATGCTTCAGCGCGACCGGCAGACCGATGCCCAAGGCGACAACAGGCTGACGCGCGGGTTGGCGTTCTACCAGGCCTCCCGGAATGCAGCCCGGGAAGGGGATCAGTTCAACTGGGCCTTGTCCGTCATTCCGGGTGCAGCGCACGACCACAAACTGATGGCTGCTGCGGCCGCGCCTTTGCTACTCGAAGCGCGATAGTCCCTGGATGCCCCGTATAGCGATGACCGGCAGCGGCCACCGGCAGAGGAAAGCTTCGCAAAACTACTAATCATGCTTACTATTGGTGGGCGCGGGCTGCCCGCTGGGGCAGAGCACCCGCGCCGCACTGGAGGTCTCACAAGCATGGACAACGAAATGCGTCCTCTCACCGACGAAGAACTGATGTCCGAACAGGCCACAGCACTGCCGGACAAGGAAGTAGCATCCGTCCTGGACCTGAACGCGGACCTGGACCTGGGGATCAATGCTGCAGCCCCGATCGACCTGGCCGTCGCCGCCAATGCCAACGTGGCCGCGCCGATTGACGCCGCCGCGTCAGCCAACATCCTGTCCTACGGCTCCGACGCGCAGGCCTTGTCCAGCCAGGACGCGGCAATTGACCAGGGCATTACTGCCGATGCCAACGCTGATTCCACCCAGGACAGCGTGATCGGCCAGGGCGACGGCGCAGCCGACGCCGGCACCACGGACGCCGGCACCACGGATGGGACCACCGGAACGGCACCTGCGCCCACAAGCACCGGTGGCGTCACGGACGCAGCGGGTGCGCTGAACGGTAACCTGCTTAACGTTGACGTCAACCTCGATGCGGACGCCGCCATCGCCGCCCCCATCAACGGTGCCGTCGCCGCGAACGCCAACGTCGCCGCCCCCATCGACGCGGCCGTCGCCGCCAACATCGGCTCCATCGACAGCCAGGCGTACGCCATCTCGGACCAGAGCGCCACCATCTCGCAGCACATCGACGGCGCCGCCAACGCCACGGCCGGCCAGCAGTCCGACCTGCAGCAGTAAGCCAAGATGACCCAGACCCAAGGCGGCCCGCCTGCCCAGGCGGGCCCGCCGTCGTCGAGCACCGGCCTTTCCCAGGATCCGCCGGACCGGACCATCACGACGGCGGGTGCCCACCTTCCTGCGCTGGCCGACGGCGTGCAGTTGCTTGGCCCGGCGGAAGGCTCCGGCTACCGGGAGCCCCCGTCCTTGGTACGCCGCGGCGACGGGCAGACCCTCCAGCTGACCCGGCTCCTGTACCTGGTGCTGGAGGGGGCGGACGGGACGCGCGACCTGGAGGCCATCTCCCGGCACGTCAGCGACGGCTCCGGGCGCCTGGTCAGCGCGGACAACGTCCGCACGCTGATGGACTCCCAGCTGCTGCCGATGGGCCTGCTCCGGCTCGCCGACGGCAGCCAGCCCGAGGTCAGGAAGTCCAACCCGCTGCTGGGCCTGCGGTTCCGCTTCATCGTGTCCGATCCCGAGCGCACGCGCAGGATCACCGCCCCGTTCGCCGCGCTGTTCCACCCGCTGCTGGTGGTGGCCGTGACGGCCGCCTTCCTGGCCGCATGCTGGTGGGTGCTCATGGTGAAGGGCCTGGGCTCGGCCACCCATGAGGCCTTCGAACAGCCTGCCCTCCTGCTGCTGATCCTCGCAGTCACCATCCTCTCCGCCGGGTTCCACGAATTCGGCCACGCCGCTGCCGCCCGCAAAGGCGGGGCGACGCCCGGAGCCATGGGGGCGGGGCTATACCTGCTGTGGCCCGCATTCTTCACGGACGTCACGGATTCCTATCGGCTGGGCCGCGGCGGCAGGATCCGCACCGACCTGGGGGGACTGTACTTCAATGCCATCGTGGCGGTGGCCATCATGGGTTTGTGGTGGGCCACCGGGTTCGACGCACTCCTGTTGGTAGTGGTCACGCAGATCCTGCAGATGGTCCGGCAGCTCATCCCGCTGGTGAAATACGACGGCTACCACATCCTGGCCGACGCCACCGGGGTGCCTGACCTGTTCCAGCGGATCAAGCCGACCCTTCTGGGGATCCTCCCGTGGCGGTGGGGAAACCCGGAAAGCAAGGTGCTGAAACCATGGGCGCGGGCTGTGGTCAGCATCTGGGTCCTGGTGACGGTGCCGGTGCTGCTGTTCAGCATGGTGATGATGGTGCTGTCTCTGCCGCGGCTGCTGGCCACCGGGTGGGCCAGCGTGGGCAAACAGCAGGAAGCTTTGGCCGCGAGCCTGTCCGCGGGTGACGTCCTGGGCGTGACGGTGCGCGCGCTGGCCATCATCGTGGTGGCTGTGCCCGTGCTGGGCGTGGTGTACATCGTGATGCGGCTGCTGCGGCAGCTGGTGACCGGGCTGTGGCAGAAGACGCGCGGCAAGGTTGCCCAGCGCATCGTGGCCATGGGCGCCGTGGCCGCCCTCCTTGGTGGGCTCGCCTGGGCGTGGTGGCCCGACGGCGGGACGTACCGCCCGGTGCAGGCCTACGAGCGCGGGACGCTGGGTGATGCCACCCGGACGATCCTTCCAGCGCGCGACGCCGGGGCGCTGCGACAGGGCGCGGCGGGACGAACCGTTGCGCTGTGGCCTGCCGGCACGGCCAAACCGACCCGGGACAACCCCCAGCTGAGCATGGTGCTGGTACCGGCGGCTGCCTCCGCCGCTCCTGCTCCCGGCGGCGGTTCCGACGCAGGTCCCGCTGCTGCGGCACCCTCCTGGGTGTTCCCTTTCGACCGGCCGGCCGCTCCCGAGGGCGACGGAAACCAGGCGCTCGCCGTCAACACCACCGACGGCTCCGTCCAGTACAGCGTGGCGTTCGCGCTGGTGTGGGCCGAGGACGGCCAACCCGTCACCACCACCAATCAGGCCTACGCCTTTGCCAACTGTTCGGCCTGCGCGGCGGTTGCCGTGGGGTTCCAAGTGGTGCTGGTCGTGGGGCAGACGAACGTGATCGTGCCGCAGAACCTTTCCGCGGCGGCCAACTACAACTGTCTGGACTGCCTCACCTATGCCCTGGCCAGCCAGCTGGTCCTGACCCTTGATGGTCCGCTGGACGGGGACAGCAAGCACCAGCTGGAAGCGCTGTGGGCCCAGATCGCCGAATACGGGAAAAACATCCGCGACGTACCGCTCTCCGATATCCAGGCCACCCTCAACGGATACAAGGAGCAGATTACGGCCATCGTCAAGGGTGCGTCGGTGACTTCAGCTTCCACGCCTGCACCCTCTGTTTCGGCTGAGCCCAGCCCTGGCCCCACGCCGTCCGCGGCCGTCGTGGAACCGTCCGGTCCGGGGACGGTGCCTGCCTGGGATCCCAACCCAGCCCCGACGTCCGGTGCCACCGCCCCGACGGAGCAATACACGGAAAGCCCGCAGCCGACGTCGTCCGTTGCCTACCCGACCCAGGCGCCTACCCTTGACTCCGGTTATGGCTCGAAGCCTGTTCCGGTGCCCACCTCCAGCGCCGGCTGACGGGTACTGGGGGCGGTCAGCAGGCTTTGGGTGGCCCTGAGGGAGTGGACGCGGCTGCCATCCGCCAGATGGTCCCGTCCCAGGACATCCTGTAGCGGATGCCCCAGTCGGAGCACGTTTGGCCGCCGGGACCGTCGGCCGCGGCCTGCTCAGTGCGGAGGACGACATCTGCCGTCAGCTCGTTGCCGGAGCCGTTGATGGTGTTGACGGTCAGGGCGCGCCAGAAGGACGTTCCCAGCCCGGAACTCCACTTGGCCAGTCCGCCTTCACTGGCCTGCAGTTCGGGAGTCAGGACGGCAAAAGCAGTGTCGTAGGCAGCCCGGTTGATTGCCTGTCCATGGGTGAGCAGGCTTTGGATGACTTTGGGTGCCTGCTCGTGGTTCGAATGGTTGGTGGTGATGATGTCGCTGCTGGAAGTCTGCGCCTGGTTGTCGCAGCTGGCCTGGGGTAGCGGTGTAGTGCGGCGGCCCCAGTCTGAAAGAGCCGCGGCGGCAGATGGTGCCGGAGCGGCGTACCCCACGCCCTCGGCACCGTAATCGTTCTGGTCCCGGGTGCCCAGGACCCACGTCCGTTTCGAGCTGACCACCCCCACCACACTGCCGTCCATGAGGAGCAGGGGTCCGCCGCTGTTGCCTGGATTGATGGCCGTGTCCGTCTGGATGAGGCCCCGAACTGTTCCGGCAGGGAGGCTGACTTCCTGGTTGAGGGCGCTGACACGGCCGGAGGTGAAGGTCAGTCCACGGTCGAGGGGAAAGCCAAGTGCTGCCACCTCAACGCCTTGGGTGGGAAGGTCCGGAGCAAGATTGAACCTGTAACCGGTCACAGCCGTGGGCGTCCGCAACAGGGCCAGGTCCAGATTGTCGTTGATCCCCAGGACCGTGGCCGATGTGAACTGGCCGTTCACCGAAACGTTGATGGCGGCCTCGTTCTTTGCCACGTGGGCCGCCGTCATGATCAGGTCGTTGCCCACTAGGAAGCCGGTGCCCACGCCGCCGCCGTCGCAGAGGGTTACGGCCAGGCGGGCCACCCCTGAGCTGACCAGTTTCACGGTCTCCGCCCAGTCTCTTGGCGCGGTCGGAGATGGCGTTGATGTCAGCGATGGCGATGGCGATGCTGAGGCAGTGGGCACTGGGGCCGTGGTGGAAGCCGACGGCGCGGCGACTGGCGGGGAAGTGGAAGGCGGAGAGGAACTGACAGGGGCGGTCTGGGGTGGCTGGCAGGCCGCGGCGAGGAGCAGGAGAGCAACCGCGGGTGTACAGCGGACAAGTCGGCGTGTGGCTGCGAACATCGGGTTTCCTTCCCCCAAGGTGATCACTGGCCCAGCCCCAGTTACCGGTCCAGTAGGCTCACGCTAGCGACGCCGGGTCCCGGCAACAAGCACATCCACTACCTAACCTGGGGCGGAAGCTACCCCTGTTAGAGGCCTACGCCGCTGGAGGCATCTGTTGGGCGGCCGACTTTGCTGGGAAAACGCCATGAGTTATCCCGGAGTCCCGCGTGGTTGCAGGGATGGGCCCGCGGGACGCGAATTCTGAAGAGTAGGGTAAAAACGTACGGTTGCCGGCAAGGAAGAAGATCCGGACACACGAATGCCCAAACGAGTCCCGTCCCCAACTTCCCCAGCCGTGCCCCGGCGCAGGAACCTGTTCCGCGCCACCGGAATCACGCTTGGCTGGTTCCTGGGTTTCATCGGTGTCAGCGCCCTATGCGGCGCCCTGGTGGCCGGGTTGATGGTACCCGCCGCAGCGCTGACCGAGACGGCAGTGGCAGGCGGTTCCGCCGCCCTGACCACCGACCTGCCCAATGATGTCTTCTCCGCGCCGCCCGCACAGATGACGCGTGTCCTGGCGGCGGACGGGTCGCTGATCGCGACGCTCTTCGACGAGAACCGGACCCGGATCCCGCTCGACCAGATGTCACCCAACATCAAGAACGCGATCGTGGCGGTCGAGGACTACCGGTTCTACCAGCACGGCGGCATCGATCCCGAAGGCATCTTCCGGGCGCTGGCGGTCGACGCCGCCGGTGGCCACCAGGGCGCGTCCACGCTGACCCAGCAGTACGTCACGAACATGCTCAACGAGAACCTCATCGCCCAGGGCAAGGATGCCCAGGTGGTGCTCAACGGGCAAAAGGGCGTGAACCAGAAGATCAAGGAGATGAAGCTCGCCATCGGCCTGGAGGAGAAGTACTCCAAGGACCAGATCCTCGCCGGATACCTGAACGTCGTCGGCTTCAACGCCAACGCGTACGGCATCCAGGCCGCGAGCCAGTACTTCTTCTCTGTTGATGCCAAGGACCTCACCCTGCCCCAGGGCGCCCTGCTGGCCGGCCTGGTCAACGGCCCGTCACTCTACGACCCCACGGTGCACCCGGAAGCGGCCAAAGGCCGCCGCGACCTGGTGCTCGACGCCATGCTGCAGCACGGCTACATCGACCAGCAGCAGCATGACGACGCTGTGAACACTCCGATCCAGCTCAAAGTCAATCCACCGAAGCAGGGCTGCGCCTACGCGGCCCAGGCCCAGTACTTCTGCGACTACGTCCTGCACCAGATCGAGAACGACCCGGCGTATGGCGCCACCCTGGACGAGCGGGACCAGAAGATCATGGCCGGTGGCCTGACCATCAAGACCACCCTGGATCCGCGCCTGCAGGGACCGGCCCAGGCGCAGGTGGATGCCACCGCCGGCGCAAACCCGGACAAGTGGGGCGCCTCGCTGGTGACCATCGAACCGGGCACCGGCAAGGTCCTGTCCATGGCGCAAAATTCACGGAAACTGCCCGACCAGGGCGCCGGGTTTGTCTCCGACTACAACTTCAACGTGGACAGCTCTGACAGCGCCGGGAACAGCCTGGGCGGTGTGGGAGGCATGCAGCCGGGATCAACCATGAAGCCGGTGACCCTGGCCGCGTGGCTGGGCGAGGGTAAATCGACCAACCAGGTTGTGGACGCTTCCAAGCGCCGCTACGGCATCTACTACCCGTGGAAGACCACCTGCCAGCCGGTCCAGGGCTGGTTCGACAGCACCGTGCCGCAATCCTCGGACCTGCAGAACGATGAACCCAACTGGTACCGGCCCATGACGGTCCGGGAAGGCATTTACCAGTCGATCAACACGGCAACGTTCGCCTCACTCGCCGGTCTTAACGATTTCTGCGATGTCCAGCGCGCCGCCGACGCCATCGGCCTGCACCTGGGCAGCGGAAACGGCGCAAAAATCGATCTCTCAACCCTGGGCAACATCCTGGGAAGCCAAAACGTCGCGCCGCTGACCATGGCCAATGCCTTCGCCACGTTCGACGCCAACGGGACCTACTGCTCGCCGATGTCCATCACCGAGGTTGACGATTCCCAGGGCAACAAGATCGGCGGCCAAACGTCCTCCTGCCAGGCCGGCGCCCTGAAACCGGACGTCGCCAAGGCCGTCACCAACGTCCTCCAGGACGTCCTCACCAAGGGCTCCGGCCTCCTGATCCCGCAAAAGCTGGGAGTTCCGGATGCCGCTAAAACCGGAACCAACGAGTACAACAACCAGACCTGGGTGGTTGGCTATACGAAGGGCCTGGCAACGGCGTCCTTCTTTGGCGACCCCTTCAACGGCGGCCCGACCCGATTGGGCCGCAACATCACCGTCAACGGCAAGTTCTACCCGGCGGTGGATGGGGCATTCATCGCCGGTCCGCAGTGGGCGCAGTACATGCAGGGTGTTGTGGGCCTGTACGACCACGGCAACTTCGATGCCCCGCCGCAGAACCTGATCAGCGCCCCCGGTACCGTTTCGCAGCCGACGCCGTCGAAGGGCAAGTGACCCGGATTCCGTTTTCGACCGGCAAAATCCCTGACGCACGGGTTATTTGGGTGTCGCGGCGGAGCCTGCGGGTCGCAACCTAATATGCGTATCGCTGATGTCGCATACGTGAACAACATCCTCCGCAAGAAGGGAGACCGGTCATGCTCAACACTGGGAATCTAGGGGTTAGTGTAGGGGCCTTGGTGGCCGTGGGCGTTGCCCTGTACATCGTGCTGGTAGTCCGCCGACGGAAATGACCTGCGCCGCGTAAAGCAGATCGCCCTGCAGCCAGGTGGACTGCAGGGCGACCCTAATTGTGGCGTCCGGATAACCTCTCAGAAGCCGGACTGGTTAGTTTCGGTGAAAGTCGTGACAGGCGATGCAAATGCGTTTCCGGCGACGTCTGTCAGATTTGCCGAGGGTGTGTACGACGGCTTTGTGATCCCGACATTTTGCAGTGTGCTGCCAGTTGCCGAGTTGCCGAACTTGATCGTCAGAATCTTGCCGGTTGCGTCCAGTGCCAGGGTCGAAGCGCCGCCCGCTCCATTGCCGTTGGGTCCGAAGGTCGCATTTGCGCTGACGTAGTTGGCGCCCAGGGAGATGGTCCCAATGTTGAAGCTGGTGCAGTCGCCGGTCGCGAAGCTCAGCCCGTCATTAGTTGAGTTCTCGATCAACGTGACGGTGCCGTTGAAGGTCGTGGCGGTGGTGGCGCTGGAGCAGAACTTGGCCGGATCCAAGGCCTCAGAGAATTGTATGGTCACGGTGTCGCCCTTATCCGCCTGATTCGGCTTGGCGCCTCCGCTGCCGTTCGCCAGGGTGACGCTCTGGACGGTGGGTCGCGCAGTGTCCTTGGTGACTGTTGCAGAAACGGCGGTGCTGTTGCCTGCCGCGTCGCTGGTGGAAGCCGTAACCGTGACGGTAACTGTCGGAACAGTTGTGGACGTGTCCTTAAGGCTCGTCAGGTTCAGCGAACCTGTGTTCCAAGTCGCACCGGAGGCGGTCCCGGGAATGGTGATCGTGCCGTCGGTGACATTCACACTTACGGCTGAGCCGGAGTCGCTGGTGCCGCTGATCGGATAATTTGCCACATTGCTTGCAAGGATGTTTTGCAGTGCATTGAGCTTCAGCACAGGCGCAACGGTGTCCTTAAGGCTAGAAGTTGTGGCTGGTCCGCTGGTGTTGCCCGCTGCATCGATAACCGTGACCGTGTAGGTGACGGTGTCATCTTTGAGGGACCTGAGGTCAAGGTTCAGCGACCAGGTGCCGTTGCCGGCAACGGCGGTGCCCGTGACTGGGGCGGGGGACCCTGGGCTCATGGCCGAAACAGATACGGTCGCCCCGGCTTCCGCGTTGCCCGCTACGTTGATGGACGGGGCGGTGGTGGCGTTGACATACGTCGGGACTTTCAGGGCCGTTGCCGCATCAGGGGCCGAGGTGTCCTTAATGCTCGTGGCGGTCCTGGCTGCGCCTGTGTTGCCCGCGGCGTCCGTGGCGGTGGCCGAGAACGTCACGGTTCCCTCGTTCAGGCTGCTGAGGTTCATGGTGATGGACCACGCGCCGCTTCCGGACGCGGCGGCCGTCCCCGGAACGGAGTGCCCGGCACCGTCGCTGGCTGTGAGGTTGATCGTGGCCCCTGCTTCGGCGGTACCGCCGACGGTTACCCGGGAAGTGTTGGCAACGTTGGCCTTGGGAAGCGGGGTGGTGAAGGCAGGAGCCGCCGGCGCCTGGGTGTCGATCTTGACAGTCTGGTTCTGTGTCGTCCCGGCGTTGCCCACCTTGTCAGTCGCGAAGTAGGACACCGTGTGTGTCCCTTCCCCGGCAACCGGAATGGTGGCGACCGTGCCGCTCACCGTCTGCTGCGCGCCGCCGTCGACCGCGTACGTAATGGAGGCGACGCCTGAACCGTTCGTGCCGTCGTCGGCCGTGACTGTCACGGTGACGGGGCTGGTGTTGTTCCAGCCGGCCGCGTTGGGGGAGGGCGAAACGGAAGCTGAAGCAGTGGGCGGCATGGAGTCGCTGCTGACGCCGTTGCTGCGCGGGCTCTCGGCGCCGGTCCAGAGCGCGATGGCGGGAGTGACGGTGTAGTACCAGGTGCCGCCCGGGACGTTCTGCTCCGTGCAGGTGAGGGTGGTGACGGTTCCGGCGCAGCCGCCGGTGGCCGGGATGGCGGTGCCGCCGGTTGCTGCTGAGTAGCGGGCCACCGTGTAGCCGGTGGCGGGACGGCCGTTGACAGTGGTGCCGTTGGCCCAGGTGACCGAAAGTGCGGCGCCGTTGGCGCTGACCGCGGGTTTGGAGCCCGGAGTCAGGGCGTCGGCAGCGGCGGCCGCGTTGCTGCTGCTGGTGGTGGAGGCCCAGAACGCGTACGCGGCGGTGCCAGAGCCGAGCAGGAGCAGGACCGCTGTGATGATCCAGGCCAGCCTGCGGGACGGCCGGCGGCCGAGGAAAAGGGACGCGTTGCGGACGGCGAGGCTCATTTCCGGACCTCCGCCGTCACTGGAACGCTGAACGTTGCGCCCTGGCAGGCTGCAAGTGAGGTGGTGTCCATGGTGGCCGCTCCGGCGAGGGTGATGAGTGCTGACGAGTTCGCGGCAACGTAGGTTGCGGGGGTGAGGGGTGCGGCAGTGCCAGTGAACCTGACGCCGGTGGTGGTGCATCCGGGGTGCGCGGCATCCGCCCTGGCCAGCCCGTTGCCGGTGACGCTGTAGACCTGGACCGGGTACGGGTTGGGGTTGGTCAGGCGGAGGACGACGTCGGCGCTGCCGCCAGGGTAGAGGGCTGCCTTGGGGTTGTCGCCGGCGACGAGGGCGTCCACGGTGACGGCCTGCATGGTGCCTGCAGCTGCCGATCCGCTCCCGGCCCCGGTGCCGCTCCAGAAGGCAAAGGCCGTTCCGGCCCCGGCACTCACGAGGAGTCCGGCGAGGGCAGCTGCCTTGAGGCCCCGGCTTCTTGTGGTGGTCATCTCAGTTCCCCTGTCCTGATCCTGAGTAGCTGAGCTGGAGGGTGGCGCCTTTGCAGCCGTCCTGGTTGGTGGACGTGTCCAGCATTCCCACCCGGGGCCACGCCGTCTGGGCGACGTTGAGCCCCTGGAGCGAAGCGCCCGTGGCCGGGACTGCCAGCGGGTAGGGGCCGCTGTACTGGGTGACGGCGAAGTCGGCCGCCGTGCAGGGCAGGTTGGCTGCCACCGCGGCCGCGCTCCGGGTCACACCCGCGACGGCGACAGACAGGTTGGTCAGCGACAGCGGCTTGTTGATGGGGTTGCTGATCTGCAGGTTCAGCCCGGCCGACATGCCGGGGGACAGGGTACCGGGGACGTTCCCGGAGATGCCGAACTGTTTGATGGTGGAGTCCAGGACCAGCTGGATGTTGGCGTAGGCGTACTGCGTCTTGCCGGAGGCGTCCTTGCCGGTGCCCACCAGGTAGAGGCTGGATGTTCCGGTGGGGGAGGCGTTGGTGGTGGCCACCTGGAGGGTGGTTGAGTCTCCGGTGGCCGGGTTGGGCGAGAACGATGCGGTGGCTCCGGCCGGCAGGCCGCCCAGGACGCTGAAGTTGATGGGTCCGCTGAGGTTGGTGCGGCTGAGCTGAAGCGTGTAGACCGCGGTTGCCCCTTGCGGGATACTCACGGAGTCCGGGGTGGCAGTCATCGAGAACGAGCTGGAAATCTTGTAGTTCACCGTGAGGCCTGCCGTCGCGCTGCCCGAGACCTTGCCGCTTGTTGCAGTGATGGTGATGGAACTGGTGCCCGCCGGCGTCGTTGCGGCGGTGGTGGTGTTCAGGGTGGCCGTAGTGGGGCTGCCGGAGTTCAGGGTGACGGACGACGGCGAGAAGGCACCGCTTGCCCCGGCCGGAAGTCCCGCGGCGGTGAGATTTACCGTGCCGCTGAAGCCGCCAGTGGAGGTCACGGTGATCGTGTACGCGGCCTGCTGGCCTTGCTGGACGGACTGGCTTGCAGGGGAGACCTGCACCGTGATGCCCGGTCTTGGATTATTCGACGCCGCGACCAGCGCCCCCGCGCTCACCAGCAGCAGTATCAGTGCGACAAGTGCTGCCTTGATGCCGGTCCGCCTGCGACGCCGCGGATGTCCGTCCTGCTCGTGCACCCTGTGCCCCTCTTTCCTTGGTGCAAATGACGGCAAGCCGGGGGCGGATTCGCACCGCCCCCGGCCCGCTCGTTTGTTAGCGGCTGGTGACGTTCACCGTGATGGTGGCACCCTTGCAAGCGTCCTGGTTGTCCGCGGTATCGAGGAACGTCAGGGTACCGGTGCCCACAGTCGTTCCAGTGGTTTTCGCTGTAACCGTCACAGGCGTGGTGGTGGCGTCGACGGTGAACCAGCTGGCCAGACACTTCGTCGGGTCACTGGTGGCCACCGTCGGAGCCAAGCCTGCGACAACCGTGCTGGAGGTGTTCGAGTTATCTGCCGTGTAGGTCACAGCCCGGGTCTCACCTGGCGCAATACCCGCGGCGAATGAGGAGTGCAGGGTGACTTCGTTGTTGCCGGCTGAGGCTGCGGCCGTTCCGGTACCGTTGCCCGTGGTGCTCCAGTAGGCGTATGCGGCGCCGCCGCCGGCTGCCAGCAGCGTCGCGGACAAGGCAACAGCGGCGATCTTGTTCTTCTTGGTCATCTTGCGCATGGAGAAGCTCCTTGAATGTGTGATTGAGAACCCGTTCCCCCATTGGTGGCTCCATCCAGGTGCCTTCCGGTGGATCGATGACCCAATGTTTGTCGGAGCGAAACAGGCACAACAACAGGTACCGGTACCCGAGTTTCTGGAACCTCAAGGAGCCGGGTACTCGGTAAGCGCTGCCACTACCTGCGTTCTCCGCGCTCTTTGGGGCTGGACACTTCTCCGCGGATGGCGAAAACCCGCGGCGCACAGGGCCAAACCAAGTAGTCGACGTTCGCTGTCTTCGGGTACTGCCCCAGCAGCGCTATGGAGCGCTCACATTGAGCCAATCTTGCGTATCCGGGACACCCGTTTTCGACGCGCAAAAGCGAACGTGAAGCGCACCTTCCCTGGCGCATCAGAAATGTGCGCCTCGAAAAGTAGCTGGCGAGTCGGAGGTGAATCTGCGCGTCGCGGGGCCCGGTCGCGCGTCGATAGTGAGCCTCGGTCGCGGAGAGAGCGCGAGTCTTCTACCGCGTATCCACGTCCTCGAACACCAGGAACGTCTGCGTATCGAGCACGCCGGGCATGGTCTGCAGCTGGTCGAAGATGACCCGGCGCAGGTCGATGTTGTCCACGGCGCGGACCAGCAGGATCACGTCGAAGTCGCCACCCACCAGTGCAATGTGGTGGACCTCCGGAATGGCACCGAGTTGGTCGCGGAGCTCGCGCCAGGAGTCCTGCTTCAGCTTGAGGGTCACATAGGCGGAGGACTTCAGGCCGGCCTTGATGGGATCCACCAGCGCCGTGAAGCGGGTCAGCACGCCGTCGCCGGTCAGCCGGGCGATCCGGGAGTAGGCGTGGGCCCGCGAGATGTGCACATTCTCCGCCACCTGGGTCACGGACATCCGGCCATCACGGGTCAGCTCGGCAATGATGCGACGGTCAATCTCGTCCAACGGAACTTCAGCAGCTTCCTTGCCCGGCATTTTGTCCACGGCTCCTGTCGGTAATCCACATCACAGTTACAAATCGTCTTCAACAATAGGGCCTATAGAGCAGCTTCTCCACGATTTGCCCATCCAGTAGATACGAAACCGGCCTCAGGGCAATACTGGGAGGGAATAGTGGCTACCGAAGGACGGACCAATGACGATCTCCGCAGACCACACCGCACCGGACACCACAAGCACGGCAGCGCCCGAAAATGCGCTGACGGAAGCTGTGAAGAAGTTCGGCATCACGGTGGAGGACTACATGCTCCCCGCCCGGCACCAGATCCAGATGGTGGATCCGGACGGCAGGCTCAAGCCCGAAGGTGAGCAGGGCACCCAGCCCGGCCACGAATACCCCGTGCCCGGCGACAAGGAACTGCTGGCAGCGTACGAACAACTCGTCGTCGGCCGCCGCGTCAACGACCAGAACTCCGCCTTGGTCCGGCAGGGCCGCATGGCTGTCTATCCCTCCAGCCACGGCCAGGAAGCCTGCCAAGTGGCCGCCGCCCTGTGCCTCTCCGAAGGCGACTGGATGTTCCCCACCTACCGCGACGCCGTGGCCGTCATGACCCGCGGCGTGGACCCGGTGCAGGTGATGACCATCTTCCGCGGCGACTGGCACGGCGGATACGACCCCCTCAAGTACAAGGTGGGCATCCAGTGCACCCCGCTGACCACCCAGCTGCTGCACGCCGTCGGGGTGGCCCACGCCGCCAAGCTCCGCGGCGAGGACACTGTGGTGCTGGCCATGTGCGGCGACGGTGCCACCAGCGAAGGCGACTTCCACGAGGCCCTCAACTTCGCCGCCGTCTTCCACCTGCCAGTGATCTTCTTCGTGCAGAACAACAAGTACGCCATCTCGGTGCCGCTGGCGCACCAGTCCGTGGCGCCGTCGCTGGCGCACAAGGCCGTGGGCTACGGCATGGCCGGCGAACGGGTGGACGGAAACGACGTCGTGGCGCTCCTCGCCGTCCTGGACCGCGCCGTGAAGCTGGCCCGCGAAGGCTCAGGACCGCTGCTGGTGGAAGCCAACACCTACCGCATGCAGGCCCACACCAATGCCGACGACGACACCCGCTACCGCGAAAACAGCGAGGTTGCAGAGTGGCGGGCCAAGGACCCGGTCAACCGGATGCGCACCTACCTCACGGACCGCGGATTGTTGGATGACGACGGCGAGGCCCGCATCCGTGAACACGCTGAGGCCGTTGCCGCCCAGCTCCGCGAAGGCCTCGGCGAGGATGTGCCCGTCGACCCGCAGGAGCTGTTCCGGCACGTCTTTTCTGTACAAACTCCGCAGCTGAAGGAACAGTCCGCCCTGCTCGCCGACGAGCTGGCCCGCGACGCCGCAGCTGTCGATTCGAAGGAGGCCGGCAAGTGAGCCCCACCATCACCACCTCATCCGAGGCCAACGGCAACGTTTCCGCCGCCACCGCCCGGGCAGCGGCGTCCGCCGCCGCGTCCGCCGAAGCCGCCGGCCCGCAGCCGGTCACCATGGCCAAGGCCCTGAACACGGCCCTGGCCGACGCCATGCACGCCGACTCCTCCGTCCTGGTCTTCGGCGAGGACGTGGGCATGCTGGGCGGCGTTTTCCGCATCACCGACGGCCTCACTGCCGCGTTCGGCGAGCAGCGCTGCTTCGACACCCCGCTGGCCGAATCCGGCATCGTGGGCATGGCCGTCGGCATGGCGATCAACGGGATGCGTCCGGTGATCGAGATGCAGTTCGACGCGTTCGCGTACCCCGCATTCGAGCAGATCGTCAGCCACGTTGCCAAGATGCACAACCGCACCAAGGGGGCCGTGAAACTGCCCATGGTCATCCGCATCCCGTACGGCGGCGGCATCGGCGGAGTGGAACACCACTGCGATTCTTCCGAGTCCTACTACGCGCACACGGCAGGCCTGAAGGTCTACACCCCCGCCACCGTGGCGGACGGCTACCGGATGCTCCGCGAAGCCATCGACTCCGACGACCCCGTCATCTTCATGGAGCCCAAGAAGATGTACTGGACCAAGGACTCGGTGGACCTTGGCGAGCTGCGGCGCCAACATGCGGAAGGTGCGACGGCGGGACGCACCTCCGAGGGGAGGGCCGCCGTCGCGCGTCCCGGCACCGACGCGACGCTGATTGCCTACGGCCCGTCCGTGCCCACCGCCCTTGCCGCGGCCGAGGCCGCTGCCCTGGAGGGCCGCTCGCTGGAAGTGATCGACGCGCGCACGATTGTGCCGTTCGATGATGAGACGGTGTGCGAGTCCGTCCGCAAGACCGGCCGGGTTGTGGTGATCGCCGAGGCGCACGGCTTCGCGTCCGTGTCCTCTGAGATCGTGGCCCGGGTGCAGGAA
Organism: Pseudarthrobacter sp. NIBRBAC000502770; assembly: GCF_006517815.1. Lineage (NCBI taxonomy): Bacteria > Bacillati > Actinomycetota > Actinomycetes > Micrococcales > Micrococcaceae > Pseudarthrobacter > Pseudarthrobacter sp. NIBRBAC000502770. The sequence goes on along the minus strand of NZ_CP041198.1, from coordinate 2,790,356 downwards.
CGCTGCTTCCACTACCTCGCCGCACCTATCCGCCGCGTGACCGGCTTCGACGTCCCCTACCCGGCGCCCAAACTCGAGAAGTACTACCTGCCCGGCGTGGACCGCATCCTCGACGCCGTTGACGACCTTCAGTGGGAGAACTGACCATGAGCGAACCACGCGTGTTTTTGCTGCCCGACCTGGGCGAAGGCCTCACCGAAGCCGAACTGGTGGCCTGGCATGTCTCCGTTGGTGACGAGATCGCCGTCGACCAGCCCATCGCCGAGGTGGAGACCGCCAAGTCCGCGGTGGAGGTACCCTCTCCGTACGCCGGGATCGTGGCCGAGCTGCACGGGAAGCCGGGGGAGACCCTGGACGTGGGGAAGCCGCTGATCTCGGTGACGCCGCTTGGTGCTACTGCCGGGGCGGCCGCGGTGTCCGCCGCGGATGATGCTGAGACCTATCGGGAAGAGGAGAAGGCCGGATCAGGCAATGTCCTGATCGGTTATGGGACTCCCGGTGGACACGGTGTGGCCCGGCGCACCCGTGCCCGGAAGGCCGCCGTCGCGCTCGCTGAACCTGCTGAGGCCAAGCCCACCGAGGACGACCTCAGCCTCCTGCGCACCCGCGTGCCGGGCAAGCTTGGTGCCGTGATTTCGCCGCTGGTCCGGCGCATGGCCCGGGAGCACGGCGTGGACCTCGGGGAAATTTCCGGCTCCGGCGACAGCGGCTTGATCATGCGGCGCGACGTTGAGGCTGCCCTGCGGACCACTGCACCGGCGGAAGCCCCGGCAGCCAAGCCTGAGGAGACCAAACCAGTCGAAACGCAGTCGGCCGCCGCACCCCGGGAGGCGACCCCGGCCAATAGCGTGGACGCCCGCACCGGACTCGCCGTCTCCGCCCGCACGCCCGTCCGCGGCGTCCGCAAGGCCGTTGCCGCGAACATGGCGCGCAGCCGTTCCGAGATCCCGGAAGCCACGGTGTGGGTGGACGTGGACGCCACGGCACTGATGGAGCTGCGCGAGGGGCTGAAAGCCAGCGGTGCTGAGGTCCCCGGCCTGCTCGCATTCATTGCCCGGTTCGTCACTGCGGGGTTGAAGAAGTATCCGGAACTGAACACCCGCATCGAGACTGCCGGCGATGGGTCGCAGGAGATCGTGGCCTTCGACGGGATCAACCTGGGCTTCGCGGCGCAGACCGACCGCGGCCTGGTGGTGCCCTCGGTCCGCGGGGCCGAGAAGCTCAGCGCCCGGGAGTTGGATGCGGAGATCCGCCGCCTCACCCAGGTGGCCCGCGACGGCAAAGCGACCCCGGCTGAGTTGGGCGGCGGAACGTTCACGGTGAACAACTATGGCGTGTTCGGCGTCGACGGCTCGGCGGCAATCATCAACCACCCGGAGGTGGGCATCCTCGGCGTGGGCCGCATCATCGACAAGCCGTGGGTGGTCAACGGCGGGCTGGCTGTCCGCAAGGTCACCGAACTCACGCTGACCTTCGACCACCGGGTCTGCGACGGCGGCACGGCCGGAGGCTTCCTCCGCTTCGTGGCCGACGCCATCGAGAACCCCACGTCCCTTCTGGCGGACATCTAACCCCGCCGGACGTTTTGGACACGGAAAACCTCCACGGACCCACAGAGAGGCTGGCGCTCCCGACATTCGGGCCGCGCCAGCCTTTTTGCGCGTCGAAAACGAATTTGGGTGTCGAAAAGCCCCTCAGCTCGCGAAGCGGAGCGCGATCACCAGGCCGATCAGCGCCACCACGCCGGCCAGCAGCATCGCCGCCCTGGGGTCGCCGAAGTTCAGGGTCCACCCAATGCCGAACCTGCGCGGAACCACCAGTGCCGGATCCTCCCGGTTGATATAGATCACGCCGCCGCGCCAAAACTTGTCGTCGTCGCGGTGGGTGAGGCCGGTGTCTTCCCCATTGCTGCCGCGGTCCCTGTTGTTCCTTGCCAACACGGCAATAGTCGCCGCCACCGAGGCCAATACCGGGATTACGATCACCAGAGGTGCCCACCGGGAAACGGTCCCGGTCCACATCAACAGTGACGAACCCATCAGCCCCAGGTCGATCATGGCCACCAGCCCGAGCAGCGCTTTGGCGCCCAGCGACATGTAGTGCCGGGCCCAGCGCGAGGACCCCAGGGGGCGGGCCGGGTCAAGATCGGGCCTGCTGCGGACCACGGCCGCGGCGATGCCTCCCAGTAAGGCCGTCAGCCCCAGTTGCAGGAAAACCAGCGAAAATGCGGAGCCGACCGACTTCACTTCAATCCTGTTCGGCACGCCGTTGGCGCCATAGTGCACTGCGAGGTTCTGCGGCATGGACGGGTACATCATGATTCCGATAACCGCCGTGGCGAGGGTGACGGCCACGGCGGGCGCCAGCCAGAGCCAGGGAAACCGTGGGGGATTGGTCCGCAGCTCGGTGTCCACCGCTATGCCCTGGTGCAGGCCCTGGAACCAGCCGCCGGCAAGTTTCGCCGCGCGGATCTCCTGGTGGGCCAGGAAGAAGCAGCCATACCAGGTACCCACCAGCACCAGCACCGACAACGGCAGCAGCAACGGCTGCCCGGTCACCGCGACGCTGGCCACGCCGGCCACCGCGACGATGCCCCCGCAGAGCAGGACCCGCCGCCGGTACAGGCGCGACTGCGCCGCAACCACCGGATCGGCAGCATACTGGGCGGGGATCCGGACCCCGAAGGGAACAGTGCCGCTGGTGACCGACGGAAGTACCAGTGCCAGCAGCAGAACCAGGCCCAACAACACCAGGCCCAAAATCACGGAAATAATCATGGCGTGCCCTCCTGCTTTGTGGCGCCAAATGAATCGAGCAGTGTCCGGCAGGCCCTGAGTACCTCATCTGCGGGAAGTCCACGGGCAACGGCCTCGGCCAGGAGGGTCCTGGCCCGGGCGGTCCAGTCAGCCGGGAGCTGGTCCGTCGCCGGCGCGGTCACCACCGCACCAGTGCCGCGGCTAAGGCGGATCAAGCCTTCCTGCCGGAGGAGATCGTAGGCCTTGTTGACAGTATGGAAGTTGATGCCGAAATCGGCGGCGAGCGTGCGGGTGGGCGGCAGCGCGCTCCCGTCCGTCAAAGATCCGTGGGCGATTGCCTCCACGATCTGGTCACGGATTTGCTGGTAGATCGGGACGTCGGCACCCAAGTCCACGCTGAGGATCAATGCGCCCACCTCCAAACCTTTGTTCTATTAGTTATAGAACAAAGGTGAGATCGACGCTAGGGCCACTGGTCCGCTCTGGGCCCGCCCCCGCCGTCGGGCGTTCAAATTTTTTCCAAGTGGGGTCTTTACGCCCTGGCCGCACGTTATTAAAGTGGGTCGGGTCATAGTCCGGATGGGCGCCTGGGCGTCGGGGAAGGGGGATTGCGCATCACCGCTGACCGATACCAGAAGACAAGTGACCACTACGTTCATGGCCCCTCCTAGGAGGGGCCTTCCCTTTGCCCGCGGATTCTAACCGCGCGGCCGTCCGCCGCAGTCGATCGGGCCAAAAACAGGTACCCCTGCCGTGCGGCCCGAGCCAGTTGCCGGAAACCTGAGTACAAGGTACTCATGACCGGCCGCCGGGACCGTTCGTAGGATGGACCGGACTAGGGGACGGGGTACCACGCATGGTTATCCCCGTCATCTCGGGATCCAGGGGGAGGACAGCAATGCAGACACCCGTTGCGGAGCCGATCGCCGCCTGGATTACCCAGCGGTAGAATCCAATAACTCTGACTGGACGGAGGCAGGCCATTGGCGACTTTTGCGCATCACGCCCGCAGTCTTGTCCTTGTCATGGTCATCGCTTTGACGGCCGTTGCCTGCGGGGACCTCAACGTTCCTGCCGGCCCAGGGCCCGGGCCGGGGTCCGGCGCCTCCGACCCCGCGGATCCATCGACGACTGGTGCGCCATCGCCCTCCGCCGCTCCCGAGGTTTCCCACGACGTAGAGCCTCCGGTTGCGTCCGGCGCCCCCCGGTTCGCAGACCCTTCTGCTGCTTCAGAGGCCATGCCCACCGCCGATCTTCCCGGCTGGAAACAGGTTTTCGCGGAGGACTTCACCGATGGAGATGTTGGTCTCGGGACATTTCCCGGGCCCATCTACGCCCCACGCTGGAGTGCGAACTACGCGGACGGAACACCGGACACCGCCGCCCAGCAGCAGCCCAAGGACGCGAGGACCTCGGGGTACTTCCCGTCGAAGGTACTGAGTGTCCACGACGGCGTCCTGGACATGTTCCTCCACTCGGAAGACGGCGTGGCAATGGGTGCTGCGCCGTCACCCAAACTCGACGGCGCCAGCCAGCGGCCCTACAACAGCCTGGTGTACGGGCGGTACTCCGTTCGCTTCAAAGCCGATGTCTTGCCGGGCTTCAAGTTGGCGTGGCTGCTTTGGCCGGACAGCAAGCAGTGGCCCCAGGACGGAGAGATCGACTTCCCGGAAGGGGACCTGTCAAAGGTCATCTACGCTGCAGTTCACGGTGTGGAAGCCGGTGAACACCGAAGCGACGTCTTCCGGCCCAATCAGCCATACGGGGACTGGCACATCGCCACGACGGAGTGGCGCGCCGATGGCATCGAATTCTTCCTTGACGGAAAATCGCTGGGCGTCTCCACAAGGTTTGTCCCGACCAAGCCGATGCACTACATCCTGCAGACCGAGTCCTGCTCCCCGAACTGTCCACTGCCCGAAACCAACGGGCATGTGCTGGTGGACTGGGTGTCCATCTGGGAAAGGACGTAGCGGCGCGGGCCGCGCAGATGCGTTACAGGTAAAGCCCCTGGTGGAGGAGCTTTACCTTTGCCCTGGCAGTCCCTTGGCAAGTCCGGCAAGGCGGCTGCGAAGGAACTGCTGTTCCACCTGATTGCCGGCCAGGATCAGGGCCTCGTCAAACGCCACCTGCGCTTCCCCTGCGCGGCCAAGCCTGACCAGGAAATCGCCGCGGGCGGCCGCAAGATAGGGGTACCGGGCGAGCTGCGGTTCGGCTCCCAATGCATCCAGTTCCGCCAAACCTTCTGTCGGGCCAGCGGCGAAGCCAAGGGCGATGGCGCGGTTGAGCCGGACCACCGGGGAGGGCCACCTTTCCATCAGCAGGTCATACAGTCCCAGTATCTCGTCCCAGTCGGTGTCCGCCCAGGAGCCGCTTTCGTCGTGGACGGCGGCGATGGCGGCCATGAGCGCGAAGCGGCCCGGTGGCCGTGCAGCCAGTGCTTCCCGCAGCAGCGCCAGCCCTTCCTCGATCGCCTGCCGGTCCCACTTGGACCGGTCCTGGTTTTCGAGCAGGACAATGGCCCGGTGTCCGTCCAGCCGGGCGCCGGTGCGGGCTTCGGTGAGCAGGACCAGGGCCAGGAGGCCGGCAACATCGGTATTGCCGGGGAGCAGGACGTGCAGCATCCTGGCCAGCTCGAGCCCCCGTTCGGCGAGGTCGCGGCGCATTAAGTCCGCTCCCGACGGAGACGTGTGCCCGGTGGTGTACACCAGGTAGACCACCGCCAGCACCCCGTCCAGCCGCTCACCCAGCTCCGATGCCGCGGGCACCCGGTACGGGATGTTCGCAGCCGCGATCTTCTTCTTGACCCTTGTGATGCGGGCAGCCATGGTGGCTTCCGGGACCAGGAACGCCCGCGCCACCTCGGCAGTGGACAGCCCGCAGAGCAGCCGCAGAGTCATTGCCACCCGGGTCTCGAACGCCAGGGCCGGGTGGCAGCAGGTGAAAATCAGCCGGAGCCTGTCATCGGGAATGCCACCTTCGTCGATTCCTGTCTCCTCGGCGCCGCCGCTCTCCCCGGGGACAAGAAGCTTGGGCAGCGCCCGCTCTGCCGTGGCGGCGCGGCGGCGAAGGTCCAGGGCCCGGCGTCGGGCCGTAACCGTCAGCCATGCCCCCGGGTTCTGCGGGATTCCGTTGCCGCCCCAGGTTGCCAGCGCCTTGGCGTAGGCGTCCTGCACAGCTTCCTCGGCGGCGTCGATGTCTTCGGCAACCCGTACCGTGGCCGCCAGCACGAACGCCCACTCCCGGCGGTGCGCATCCGCAACGGCGGCAGCAACCTCTGCGCTGGCGGCCTGCGGCATCAGTTTGCCACCCGCACCGGCCAGACCTCGACCCCCACTCCGGCGGGTACCTCCCGAGCGATCTCCAGGGCCTCATCGAGGTCTGCTGCCTCGATCATGTAATAGCCGCCCAAGGTTTCCTTTGACTCAACGAACGGGCCATCAGTGACTGTAATGCCGCCTGAGCCGTCCCGCCGCAGCGACGTGGCCGTGGAGGATGGGTGCAGGGCCGCTCCGCCGAGCAGCGAGGAGCCGCGCCGCTGCTGGAACTCCTGGTAGCTGGCGCTGATGGATTCGCCGTCGGCCTGCCTGGCCACTGCCTCGTCCTGGTAGATGAGGATCAGGTATTTGGACATGTCGTGCTCCCGTTCTGTTGTGGTCAAGGGCTCCATTGGAGAAGCTCCTACCCATACGACGCACGGCGGAAGCGGAAATCGACAACAGTCTCCTTCCATTTCCAAAGTACCCCGTTATGGGGGCCTTGCCGCAAGGCCCCGGGGGTGCCGCATACTGGCGGTCGGAAACGTGGACAGGGGGCAACATGCACGAGGTAGTGATTGTGGGGTGCGGGCCCACGGGGCTGATGCTGGCGGGGGAACTGCGGCTGGCGGGGGTGGACGCAGTGGTGCTGGAGCGGCGCGCGTCCCAGGAACTGGCCGGTTCCCGCGGCGGGGGCATCCATTCGCGCACCATCGAACTGCTGGACCAGCGCGGCATTGCGGACCGGTTCCTCGCCGCGGGCAAGACGGTCCAGACTGCATCCTTCGGCAATACACAGCTGGATTTGGGCGGCCTGCCCACCCGCCACCCGTACACGCTGGCGCTGTTCCAGAACCACATTGAGCAGCTGCTGCTCGACTGGGTGCAGGGTCTGGGCGTGGAGATCCGGCGCGGCGTTGAGGTCACCGGAGTTTCGGCGGACGACGACGGCGCAGAGGTCCAGCTGGCCGGTAGTGGGCCCGTGCGGGGCCGCTACGTTGTGGGCACCGACGGCGGGCGCAGCGTGGTGCGGCGGTCCGCCGGCATTCCCATGGTGGGCCCGGACGCTACCCGGAGCAGCCTGATCGCCGAGGTGAAGGTGGCAGGGGAACCGGGCCAGCAGGGGAAGGTGGATGCGCGCGGCATCCACGGGCTGTACCCGATGGGCGGCGGCATGGTCCGGGTGGTGGTCACCGAAGCCTCCCTCGGGCCGGCCGCCGAGCCCACCCTGGCAGACCTGCGGGAGGCACTGTCAGAGGTCTTCGGCACCGATTTCGGCGTGCACAGCCCCACCTGGCTTTCACGCTTCACCGACGCCACCCGGCAGGCGGGGGCGTACCGGAAGGGCAGGGTGCTGCTGGCCGGGGATGCCGCCCATGTCCACTCACCGACGGGCGGGCTCGGCATCGGCCTGGGGCTGCAGGACGCGGTAAACCTCGGCTGGAAACTGGGGCAGGTGGTGCGCGGCGTCTCCAGCGAGGATCTGTTGGACACGTACCACGCGGAGCGGCACCCGGCGGGGGAGCGGGCCCTCAAGTACACCATGGCACAGTCCCTCTTCCAGAAGGCCGATCCCCGGCAGGAAGCCCTGCGGGACCTACTCGGCGAGGTGCTTAGCGTCGATGGCGCCGGCAGGCCCATCGCGGCGCTTATCACCGGACTCGACGTCGCCTACCACCCAGGCCCGGGCCACCCGCTCCTGGGCCGCCGCATGCCGGACCTGGACCTGGCCACCGCGGCCGGGCCCGCCACCGTGTATTCGCTGCTGCACAGTGCCCGGCCCCTGCTGCTGGAAGTCGCCGGCCCGGCGCTGGAGCCCGGCTCCTGGGCCGGGCGTGTGGTGCACACCCGCGCAACGTACGACGCCGCGTGGCAGCTTCCCGTCCTGGGGGCCGTTGCTGCGCCCACGGCAGTCCTGGTCCGGCCCGACGGCTACGTCGCGTGGGTGGGGCAGGGCTCAGCGGACGGGCTCACCGAGGCCCTGCCCAAGTGGTTCGGCCCGGCAGGCCCGTGAGGACCCAAAGTCCGTCCCGCGCCACGGATGCATTAATTGGGGGAAATTGAGCAAAATCTGCGGGAACACCCTCTATTGCCGGCAGGCACGGTTTGTTAGGCTGAGGTCCGGGTCAGGCAGGTGGCCTCAGTGTTGCCGCCTAGGGAAACCCTTTCTATCGCCGCCCGCCATTCGGTGCGGGATCGAGAAAACCATTCTTGGGCAAGCAACCGTCCGCGAAGCTGACGCGGATGTGGCCCAGGGTATCCATTTTTCGGGGGTGGGCCACATCCCGTCGTTCATTCCGGGGGCCAGCAGCGTGGCTGGCTCCCGGGCATCCTGCAACCTTCAGTCGTCGAAGTGCGCCTTGACGGACACTGGGCCGGAAAAGCCGCTGACCAGTGCTTCTGCAATCTCGTTGAGCTTCCGATTCCGGGTGCTTGACGCGCTGCGGAGAAGCTCGAAAGCCTGGTCTTTTCTGCAATTGTTTTGGGCCATGATGATTCCGCAGGCAACGTCTATGACCGTCCTCGTGTCCATCGCCGCCTTCAAATTTTCGGCGCGCTGGTCTGCCGAGGCGATCCGCACCGCGAGCCGCAGCGCCTTGCCCGCCATCTCGCCGAACCTCATGGCGTCGGCCACGGCCGGTTCATCGAAGAGCCCGCTGACGGGAGCGAAGAAGTCCAGGACCGCGCCGCCGTCGTCCTCCAGCTTCATCGGGATACCCAGGGAACTGGCGACGCCCGCGGCTGAAAGGGCCTTGCCGTATTCGGGCCACCGCTGGTCCACCGATACGTCTCCCAGCAGGACCGGAACGCCGGTGTCCAGGGCCTCGATGCAAGGCCCGTCTCCCAGTGATTGTTCAATCCGGTCCAGCACAACCGCCCGGCCGCTGCTGCCGCCGATGGTGACCGTGCGCTTGCGGCGGTGGAGCGTTACCGCGCACTCGATGGGCTGTCCCGTGCTTTTGGTCATGGTGGCTGCCGCAAACCCGGTGAGATCGTCGAGCACGGATTTGATGTCCTCCATGCCGGCGATGAGGTCCACGAGCTCTTCCAGGTCTTCTGCCTTGTCCTGTTCCACCATGTCTTCAATGTAGGAGGGGCGGCCAGCCCCCACAAGGGCCCCGCTCCCAGCTTCCGCCCAGCCGCGGGTCAGCGCAGTTATGGAAACGTTATATATGCTTGCTTAGTGGTTTTGAGGTCAAGCAGCGTAAATCTGTCAGTATCAGCCGGACCGGCAGCACCCCCCGCGGGGCTCCTGGCCGGGCGCAAGCATGCCCTGGATGGGCTCCGGATCATCGCCGTGGCCGGTGTCTTCTTCTTCCACACGGCCACCGACTCAATGCCGGGCGGATCCGTCGGCGTGGACGTGTTCTTCACCCTCAGCGGCTTTGTGATTACACTCCTGATCATGAAGGAGTGGATCGCCACCGGACGGCTGCACCTTGGCATCTTCTACGCCAAGCGCCTGGCGCGGCTTTGGCCCGCGCTCCTGGCGCTCTGCGCAGTGATTGTCACCGCGGGCCTTCTGTTCCCCGCCTCCGGCTGGGGCGGCCAGGCGGGATTCGTCCTTCCCGCCGCCGCCTATGTGATGAACCTGGCCCAGTTCGGCGTGTTCGGCGACTCCATTGCCGGCGAAACCCTGGGTCCCACCTGGACCCTCGCCGTCGAGGAACAGTTCTACCTGGTGTGGCCGCTGCTCCTGCTGGGGATGCTCCGGTTTTGGAAAGTCCGCACAGCAGCCTTCGCCACCATGGGCATGGCTGCCGCTTTCGTGCTGAACCGCTTCCTGCTGGTCAATGCCGGCCAGCCCCTGGACCGAATCTACAACGGACCGGACACCCGGGCCGACGAACTGCTGATCGGCTGCGCCCTTGCCCTGCTGTTCACCGCGGTCCGAGAGGGCTCCAGGTTGCACCGCGCCTTGGCATCGGCTGCCCGCTGGGGCGCTCCGCTGGCCGGAGCCACCTTGGTGGCGGCCCTGTTCCTGCTGAAGGAACCCGATGCCCCCGGAGCCTGGTTCAACACCTTCTGGACCGTGGGACCCACGGCGCTCGCCCTGGTTTCGGCCGTACTCATCGGCTCGCTTGTCCTCCAGCCGGCCGGGTTCCTGTCCCGCATCTTCAGCCATCCGTGGCTGGCACGTCCGGGCCGCGACCTGTCCTACGCCATGTACCTTTGGCACCTGCCGGTCTACCTGTTGCTGATGCCGCTGGTCCCGGCGCTGCCCCTCCGCATCGCACTGACGGCGGTGCTGACGGTGCTGCTGGCGTACGGATCGTTCCGCTGGGTGGAACGGCCGCTCCGGCTCTGGGCGAACCAAAAGCTGGAACCCGTCGTCGTCCGTTCCACCCGGGAACCAGCCAAGGAACCCGTGACGGCCTCAGCCGGCTAGGCCCACGCCCCCTCCGTCCACCGGTCCGGAGTTCAGCTCTTCCTGATGGGCGGCAGTCCCAGCTGCGGCCTGCCCTCTGATCCATGCTCCGGGCTGGAGGCCGAACAGTCCGTGCAACAAGCCTCCTGCCGGTCACCAGCGGCATCCGCCTGCTGCGGCACAGCGCAGCAGGCGTCCCCGCGCCAGGCGTTGATGCCCTCGCGGACGGCGATGGCGGCGATGACAAGCGCTGCTCCGGCGTCTGCCCACCACCAGCCCAGGGTGCTGTTCAGGACGAGCCCGGCCAACAGCACCGCGGAGAGGTACGTGCACAGGAGCGTCTGCTTGGAGTCAGCGACGGACGTCCTGGACCCGAGCTCCCGCCCGGCGCGGCGCTGTGCCCAGGAGAGCACGGGCATGATGGCCAGGCTCAGCGCCGCGATAATGATGCCCGGCAGGGAATGCTGCGCTTCGCCGCCCCCGGCCATGGACCGGAGGGAGTCTGCGGCGACGAACGCTGCCAGTGCGAAAAACGATATGGCGATGATCCGCAGGGTCAAGTGTTCGCGGCGTTCGGGATCCTTGGCGGAGAACTGCCACGAGAGCGCCAGCGCTGAGGCCACCTCGATTACCGAGTCCAAGCCGAAGCCGATCAGCGCGGAAGAATCCGCCGCGCCGCCGGCCCAGAGCGCCACGATGGCCTCGACCACGTTGTAGGTGATGGTGGCTGCTGCGAAGAGCCTGATCCGCCGGCTCAGCATCCGCCGGCGGTCAGTGCCGGGTTCAGTAAGTGCCCCGGTCACGCCAGGCACTCCCCGTCAGGCGCGCAGCACGCAGGGTCAACGGCCAGGACAACGTTCAGCAGGTCCTTGATGGCATGCCCGATCCGCGGGTCCGCCAGTTCGTACCGGCTCCGCCGCCCGTCCGGCACGGCAACCACCAGGCCACAGCCGCGCAGGCAGGTCAGGTGGTTGGACATGCTTTGGCGGGACACGGCCAGGCTGTCCGCCAGGTCGGACGGGTAGGACGGGGCTTCCGCAAGGGCCAGCAGCACCCGCGCACGGGTGGGGTCCGAAACGGCATAACCGAAGCGGGCCAGCACGGGAGCGTGAGTCAGAGTCTCCATGCTCTCAAAGTACAGCGGTGCCTGTATTCAGGCAAAGCTGGATTGTGCCCGGGAGATGGCAGTCCCGGCGGCAGCCGCGATTGCCGTCAACTGCCATCCCGCGAGGGGCGTGGGGCTAGTAGCCGGCCGGGTTGGCCGACTGGCAGGTCTGGTCGCTGCCGGTCTGTGCCACCACGCTGCCGGAGGAGTCTGCGGACGACGGCGGTGCGGCGGGCTTGGTGCCGGTGGCAAAGTCCGTGCCGGCGTACAGTTGCACGCCCTGGATGTTCGCCACCTGCTGGACGCTCGTGGCCGGCAGGCCGAACAGTGCCGCGACATCGGCTGCCACGTCCTCGAACCCGGCGGAGTAGTACACCATGGTCTGGCTTTGCGCCTGGGCCTGCAGCTTGGTCACCTTGGTGAAGCCGGCATCGGAGAGCAGTCCGGCAATCGCGGTGCTCCGGCCAGCCACCCCGGTGCCGTTGGCGATGGAGATCGGCTGCAGCGACTTGTCGTAGGCCGGTGCCGCGGGGGTTGCGGGCGCCTCCGTGGGCGCCGCGGGGGCGGGCTGGCTCAGGTCCGGGCTGTTGCGGAGGGCAGCGAAGAAGTTGGACGCCGCCGGTTCATCGAGGGTCAGCCGGTTGGGGTCCTGCGGGGACGGGACCGTGGGGGTGGTGATGAAGTTGATGTTGGCGGGATCGATGTTCTTCAGCCGGTTGGCGATGGTGAGCAGCGACGGGATGGAGGACAAACCCGAATCCACCGTGAGGTTCTTGGTGATCGTGTCGGCGATGGTCAGCGTCTTCTGGGGGTTGCCCAGGGTTCCCTCGGACTTGAGCTTGCGGCTCAGCGAGGCCAGGAAGGCCTGCTGTGCCTGGATGCGGCCCAGGTCCCCACCATTGGCGAAGGCGTGCCGGGTGCGCAGGAACGCCAGCGCCTGGTCGCCCTGCACCTGCGACTTGCCGGCCGGCAGGTCCAGGTGCGAATCGGGATCGTTGACGGCAGCGGTGACGCAGACCTCCACGCCGCCGACAGCGTTGGAGAGCTCCTTGACCGCGTTGAAGTCCGCCATCATGAAGTGGTCCACTTCCAGGCCCGTGAGCTTGTTCACCGTATCCACCGCGCAGCCGATGCCGGCCTGGGCCATGGCGCTGTTGATCATCGCGCTCTTCTGCTCGGGATATGCCTGGTTGGTCTTGGAATCCGTGCACGCCGGAACGTCCACCATCAGGTCGCGCGGGAAGCTGACCACGTTGACGTGCTTGTTGTCCGCCGAGATGTCCAGCAGCATCATCACATCAGACTGGCCGTAGCCGGAGGACTGGTCCGCCGTGCCGTACTGGCTGTTGTTTCCGCTCCGGGTGTCCGAGCCCAAAACCAGGATCTGCAGCCGGTCCGTGCTGTCATTGACGGCACCTTCGGTCCGCTGGCCGCCGGCGGTCAGCTCGGAGGTGCTGATATTGGACTGCAGGCGCCAGGCCCAGTAGCCGCCGAACGCCAGGACGCCCAGGAGCAGCACCGATACCACGGCGGTGACGGCTTTGACCCAGCGGGGAGCGCGGCGGAAAGGCCGACGGCGGCGCGAACTGGCGGCGTACAGCTCACCCTGGCCGGGGTAGGCGGGGGAGCTGGCGGCGTCCTGTTCCGGGCCGCGGGATTTCTTGGAACCGAACACGAAAAAATGACCTTCGGGAGGGGACAGGTTTCCGCTACGGTACACGCCGAAGCTGGCAATTCGCCCAGAACCGTGCGGTGACGGGTGTCCCGGCGCCCCGGCCGGGGTGCGGGGGCGTACTCTTTCTTCTCGGCGGGACCCGCCCCGTAGACGGGCCCGGCCGTGGGAAAGCCCGGGTGTGCAGGCTGAGGAACGGACAAATGGATACAGGACAAAAACAGCGCGGAACGGGCCGGCCCGGCCGCCGCGGGCTGGGCAAACTGGCGGTGTGGCTGGAGGACGACTCCCCGGGACGCCTCCGCCCGCTGATCCTGGCGGTGGTCCTCACGCTCTCGGCGATCGGACTCGTGGAGGTGGCATCGGCGTCGTCGGTGGAATCCGTGGCCGCAGGAAACAACCCGTACGACCTTCCGCTCAAGCAGGCCATGTGGACCGTGGCCGGCGTGGTGATCATGCTGGCGCTGGCCCGCACATCCGTGCGGCGGATCCGGTGGCTGGGCTGGCCGCTGCTGATCGGTTCCCTGTTCGCCCTGGTGCTGGTGTTCACGCCGCTGGGCATGTCCGTGAACGGCAACCGGAACTGGCTGAGCGTGGGCGGCTTCACCGCCCAGCCCTCGGAGTTCGCCAAACTGTCGCTGATTGTGTGGGGCGCCGGCATCCTGGACCGGAAGCAGGCCCTGCTGGGGCAGTGGAAACACGCGGTCATCCCGCTGGCGCCGGCCGGAGCGCTGATCATGGGCGTCGTGGCGCTGGGGCATGACCTGGGGACCACCATGATCATCATGCTGATCCTCGCCGCCACCATGTTCTATGGCGGCGTGCGGATGAAGGTGTTCTCCGTGGCCGGGCTCATCTGCGTGGCGGCGGCCCTGATACTTGCGGCCACCAGCGGCAACAGGATGGGGCGGATCTCCTCCTGGCTGGGCATGGGCTCCGACGAGGACGCCCAGGGCATGGGCTACCAGGCGCAGCACGGGGCCTACGCGCTGGCCTCCGGCAGCTGGTTCGGCGTGGGGCTGGGCCAGAGCCGGCAGAAATGGAACTGGATCCCGGAAGCCCACAACGACTTCATCTTCTCCATCCTGGGCGAGGAACTCGGTTTTGCCGGGTCGCTCCTGGTGCTGGGCCTGTTCGCCATCCTGGCCATTGCCGTGTTCAAGACCATCGCCCGCACCACGGACACGTTCTCCAGGACCGTCGCGTGCAGCATCATCACTTGGATCCTGGGCCAGGCGGTCATCAACATCGCCATGGTCAGCGGGCTGCTGCCGGTGATTGGCGTGCCGTTGCCGTTCATCTCCTACGGCGGCTCGGCCATGGTCTCCTCCCTCGCCGGAATCGGGGTGATCCTGGCCGTGACGCGCCCCGAAGGAACTGTTCCCCCTGGCCGCGTCGCAAGCCGCCGGGGCCGCGGCTTCCGCAGTGCCGGGCCGAAGGAGGCCACGCCAAGCGGTGCGTTGGCCGGCCGTACCGCGAATCAGGTCCGGGAGCATGCCCATCAGCGCTAGCGCCGCCGGGAGGGGTCCCGTGGCGCCCATGACCGCCATCCGCTTCATCCTGGCCTTCGGGATCATCAGCGCACTGATGGACATGGTGTACGAGGGCGCCCGCAGTGTCACCGGCCCGTACCTGGGCGCGCTGGGCGCGTCAGCGCTCCTGGTCAGCGTTGTCACCGGCGCCGGCGAGGCAGTCGCCCTGGTCCTCCGCCTGGTGTTCGGCCGGCTTGCGGACAATCCCGGGCTGCGGTGGGCGCTGGCGATCGGCGGATACGCCCTGACGGCCGTTTCCGTTCCGCTGCTTGGACTCACGGATGCGCTGTGGATCGCCTGCCTCCTGGTCCTGGCGGAGCGGCTGGGCAAGGCGGTTCGGAGCCCCGCCAAGGACACCATGCTGGCAGAGGCAGGATCCGCGATGGGCCAGGGGAAGGCGTTCGCGCTGCATGAGGCCCTGGACCAGGTGGGGGCATTGCTGGGGCCGCTGCTGGTGGGGGCGGCACTGGCCCTTTCGGGCAGCTACGGTCCGGGGTTCCTGTTGCTGGCTGTCCCCGGACTGGTAGCCATGATGATCCTCTTCTGGCTGCGGCGGAGGGTCCCTGACCCTGGCCTCTTCGAGCCGGCCGACGCCCGGGCCGTCGGTCCTGTTCCCGGCGAAAGCGGCCCTGTCCACGGCGATGCCGGCGCCGTGTCCGGCAAAGCCGCCGCCATGCCCCGGCAGTACTGGCTCTATGCCGCATTCAGCAGCCTGACCATGTTCGGCTACGCCACGTTCGGGCTGCTCTCATTCCATCTGGTGGCTGCCGGGCTCCTGCCGCCCGCCATGGTGCCTGTCCTCTATGCGGCAGCCATGGGAGTGGACGCCGTCGCCGCACTGGTTTCCGGCTGGCTCTTCGACCGGGTGGGGTTGAAAGTCCTCCTGGTCCTTCCCGTCCTGGCGGCTGCGGTGCCGTGGCTGGGTTTAAGCAACAACACGGCGCTGGCCGTGGCCGGCGTACTGGTGTGGGGAGCGGCCATGGGCGTCCAGGAAAGCACCATGCGGGCCGGCGTCGCCGGGCTGGCTCCGGTTGCCCGCCGGGGGAGCGCCTACGGGATGTTCACCGCGTGCTACGGCCTCGCGTGGCTGGCGGGAAGTTTCCTCATCGGGTGGCTTTACGAGTACTCAACTCTTGCCCTCGCCGTTACCGTCACGGCTGTGCAGGCTGCCGCCATGGTGATCTTCGTCGTCGTCCGTCCCCATGCCGGACGCCCTGGACCGCAGTCTCCGGGAACCGAATCCTCCTAGGCAACCGCTCCGGCGACCTCCGGGCACTCAATGCAGCGGACGTCCGCAACCAGGGAACCGGCGTCGTCCTTTTGGAAGTGGGTGACGTGATTGGTGGTCCTGCCGCAGGTGGGGCAGAAGCTCTGGCTTTGTTTAGTCCACATGCATGAATAATACGGAAAGCCGCCGCAAACGAAAGATCAAGGACCAAAAGTATGTGGATCCCCGCATTCCCCGTGACCGGATCTTGACCAAACCTGCTGGCGATTCTTCAGGGAACACTGAGTTTCGCCGCGTAGCTTGGCCCCATCACGCAGTACGGAAGGAGCGCAGGACAATGACCATCACCGATTACATCGTGGCTCTCGGCGGCATGCTGGCTTCACTCGGATGTGCAGGACTCGTAGCCGCCGGCTTCATCAAGGCACGGGCGCGGCACCAGGCGTAGCCCGGCCGGCCGGCTACGCGATCGCCGGGGGTTCGAAGCGCGTTCGGGGTGCGCCGCTGGGCATGGCCTTCAGGATGCTGTCTGCCACGCTGCGTACTTTGAGGTTGCGGTTCCTCGACGTTCCCGCCAGCCTGCTGAACGCCTCCGCGTAGGAGCACCGGTTCTGCGCCATGATCACGCCGCAGGCAACGTCGATGCTGGTGCGGCTCTCCAGGACCTGCTTCAGGTTGTCGCCGGCGCGGATCACGCCGTGGACGTCCAGGGCCAGTTTCAGGCTGCGCGATGCCACCCCGCCGAACCACGCCGCCTCACTGGTGACCCTGGGGGTGAATACGTGATTGGGCGGGCCCAGGAACACCAAGGCGGCCGAGACCCCCGGATGCAGCTCCAGGGGCAGGACCAATGCTGCGCCAAAGCCCTGCTCCAGCAAGCGCCTCCGGTAGGCCTGCCAGCGTGAGCCTGCCTGGCTGACCACCGTGGGCGCGGCCAGGGTGGAGCCCAGCGCGGCCGGGCCGTCCGAGTACTCGTCTTCGGAGGCTGCAACGGCTGCCGCCTCCGTGGTGCTTCCCGCTGTGGCGGTGCTGCCCCGCTGCCGGTACAGCACCGCAGCACACTCAACCCCGGTTCCTGCCGTGCTGCTGAGCCAGCGGGCGGAGGCGTACGCAAGCTTTTGCAGGGATGCCGCCTCGTCGTCAGCCCCGGTCATCAGGTCCAGCAGGAACCCCTGCCGATCGGGCCCCTCATTGTTCGCCGGGCCATCAGCCACCCCGCACCCCCATCTGCCATTACCCCAAGGCCGTGCTGCCGGGGATTGCACAAAAACCTATTGGTCCGGGCCGGGGCGCGGCACGAGTAGCCGGTACTCTACTTTTCCCCCGGAGCCCTCGGAGATACCTGTTCGTTTCTTTTGCGGGGAGGTGGGCGGGCGGCAAGTGGGCTACCATGGGTTTGTTAGACGGCCAAGCAAGTAGGATATCGAAGGAATTCGCATGAACCCGCATGGTGCAGGCGAAAGCTACTGGTACCCACCTGCCGGGGGTGACCGGCCCGGAGCCGTCGACGTGATCAATGCTTTGCGGGAGTTCCGGACGTCGGAGAGCGCCATGAGACGGCGCACCCGCTCCTCGGCCGCGATGGGGGAGACCGACCTCCTGGCACTTCGGTACCTGATCGATGCGGAAGCGGCGGGTGTTGGCATTCGGCCCTCGCAGCTCGCTGCCCGCCTGGGTATTACCTCCGCGTCGATGACCGGCCTCGTGGACCGCCTGGTCGCTGCCGGCCACGTGATCCGCGAACCCCACCCCTCCGACCGGCGTGCCGTCATCCTTCGGCCCACCCCGGGAGCCGACGATGAGGTGCGGCACAACCTCAACCAGCTGCACAAGCGCATGCTGGAGGCCGCCGAGTCGCTCACGCCGGAGGAAATCACTGCCGTCATGAACTTCCTGCTGCGCATGCGTGAAGCGGTGGATGCCGTGGAATCGAGCCCGGTTGCCGGACTCCGGTAGACAAGACGGTAATCCTAGTTAGACTAGCTACATTGTTTGATAACTATCGGATGGCGGGATCGCATGACTGCAGTACTTGAACCTCAGGCAGCGGAACAATCGATCCCTGTCCAGGCCCATGACGATTTCCAGCTCCAGCTGGCACCGATGGAGCCGGGGGAGCCCGCAGCCCCCGCGCTGCCGGAGGAGCCTGGCGGGCCTGTGGACCTTGATGAGCCGGCCGCGCCTTTCCACTGCGGCGTGGCCATGACCGCCGGACCCGTCCCCATCGCATCGTTGGGGTGGGCGCCCCTCGAGCTCGCCTCATCCGAATGGTCCTGCACCTGCGGCTACACCATGGACAGTGCGCCAGCCGGTGACCCGCTGGAATCCGTCCGGCTGGCATCAGCCAGGGTGGAGAGCCTTCAGTGGGAACTTGACACGGCCCAGGAGCAGTTCGAGAACGCCGTCAGGAGCGCTTCGAAGCGAGGTGCCGAAGGGGAAGCCCTGGGCAGGGCCGCCGGCCTGAGCGCGGCGGAACTCCAGGACGTCCTCGCCGGCGGCACCGGGTTGCTGTAGGTCCCGGGCAAAGTCCGGAAAGCTCCTGACAGCCCGAAGTGCAGCCATCCGTATGTTCAGATGCAGCTGCACTTCGGGCTGTTGGAAGCGGAAGAAAAGCGGTGGCGGCCTGCTCTGGCCCGAATTGTGGGCGCGGCGAGCGGCCGGGAGTTTTAGGCAGCCAGCCGTACCGGCGCGGTGCGCGGATGTCGGCGGCCAGCCAGCACGCTGATGGTGCAGGGTGCCTGGTCGGGATCGATCCTCGCGGGCAGCTGCCTCGTTTCGGACGAGGCGTGGAGCATTTCCAGCGCCTCCGCATCCACCCAGGCGCCAGAGATATCAAGCTCCAGGTCCAGGCCTCCCCTGAGGGAGTTGGCACGCTTTGCAACTACATAGAGGGCGTTGACGCTGTGGATGGTGATATGCCCCTTTGCAATCACCTGGGCCTTGCTGTGGTCCAGATCGACCCGGACCACGATGTTCAGCTTAGAGTTCAAGATGTAAAGCCTTCCCCGGCATTGGCTGCGACGCTGCAGCTTCTTGCATGACCTATTTGCTTAAGCCTCAACCAGATTAGGCAACCAATGTGATGTGCGCAACACAGTGACGTTTGTTACATCGACGCCGGCGTTGGCCCTGCCGTGCCATTCCGTGATGAGATCAAGGCACGCCTCTTCCGCACCGCCCCCGAAGGACACGCAATGAGCAAAGAACAGCTGATCATTATCGGCTCAGGCCCCTCCGGCTACACCGCCGCCATCTACGCCGCCCGCGCCGGATTGAACCCCCTGGTGCTGGCAGGATCCGTGACCGCCGGCGGCGCCCTGATGAACACCACCGAGGTGGAAAACTTCCCGGGCTTCCCCGGCGGCGTCCAGGGCCCGGAGCTGATGGACGGGCTGCAGCAGCAGGCGGAAAAGTTCGGCGCGCGCATAGAGTACGACGACGCCACGTCCGTCGACCTGAAAGGTCCGGTCAAGCGCGTGGTCACCGGAGCGGGGGAGACGTACGAGGCCCAGGCCGTCATCCTGGCCACCGGCTCCGCCTACAAGGAACTCGGCCTGCCTGAGGAGAAAAAGTTCAGCGGCCACGGCGTCTCCTGGTGCGCCACCTGCGACGGGTTCTTCTTCCGCGAGCAGGACATCATCGTGGTGGGCGGCGGCGACTCCGCCATGGAGGAAGCAACCTTCCTGACCCGCTTCGGAAAGTCTGTTACCGTCGTGGTCCGCAAGGGTGAGCTCCGCGCCTCCCGGATCATGGCCCAGCGAGCCAAGGACAATCCCAAGATCCGCTTCGCCTGGAACTCCGCCGTGACGGCCATCCACGGCGACGGCAAGGTCAGCGGCGTGACCCTGACGGACACCCGTACCGGCGAAACCCGGCACCAGGACGCCACCGGCATCTTCGTGGCCATCGGCCACCTGCCCCGCACCGACCTGGTGGCCGGTCAGGTGGACCTGGACGACGAAGGCTACATCAAGGTGGACGCGCCCACTACGTGCACCAACCTGCCCGGCGTCTTCGCCTGCGGCGATGCCGTGGACCACCGCTACCGGCAGGCCATCACCGCAGCAGGCACCGGCTGCGCGGCAGCCCTTGACGCCGAGCGCTTCCTGGCCGCCCTGGAGGACGCCGCCAGCATCGCCACAGCCCTCGTGGAGGAGCCGACACACAACTAGAGGCTGTGCAGCGCGACTTAATGCTGTGCAGCGCGATGGCTCCCCAGGTCAGACGACTTCGGGGAGCCTTCCCGTTAAGACCGAAACCGGTGCTGAGGACCAGCGCTCGCGTTCCGGCTCGTATGAGATCACCATGGACGGGTCGCTCTCGCGCGCCTCGTCGATAGCCAGCAGCAGGGCGTCTTCCATGTGCCTGGCGTATTCCAGCCGCTCGGGCAGCGAACCCTCCAGACCGCCGTCGTCGATCAGCACGTGGCCCTTGCCGTCCACGATGACTTTCAATGAATACCCGCTGTCCTCGTGAAGGGACCCCCGGGTGGATGAAATTTCCGTGACCCGGTCTGCCCGGACCAACCCGTTGCCCAGCGTGCGGATCCACACTTCACCCATGAAATGACCTCCCCTTGGCTGTGGGCGCAGATCATCGGCGCCCCATAAGGCGAACGCTACTCCTTCGCGGGCAACTTGTGACCCCCGCATTTTTACGGGGCCTGCCGCGCCAAAAGCCGGTGTTCGGCATCCACGGCCTCAAGCCAGGCGAGGTGGTGCCCACCCTGGAACTCTTCATGGCCCACAAGCATCCGCTGGACCGGGAGCCTGTCCGCGCCCTCTGGGAAAATCTGCTGGACGGCGGCGGCCAAGGCGCGCTCCGCCACCGGGTCATTGACGTGCGCGGCAAGGAGCGGCGCGTTGTTTCCGCAGTCCAGGCCATTGCCGATCCTACGGGCCACGTCGGGTACGTCCGCGGGTTCATGGTGGATGTGACCCAGAGCCTGCGGATCGAGTCCCAGCATGCGGCAGAGGAGGCCATCGAGGGGGCCTACGGACACAAGGCCCTGATCGAGCAGGCCAAGGGCGTTGTCATGGCGCTGCGGGGTGTGGACGGGCCGGCGGCGTTCCAGGTCCTGGCCACCAGGAGCCAGCACACCAATACCAAGCTGCATTTTGTTGCAGAAGAACTGGTGAACGCCGCGGCGGACGGCAAGGCCGATGAACCGCTGGCGGGCTGCTGATTCCCCGGCATCATTCTCCCGGCCCGGCTCCCGCCGGCGCCCGTGGGACCTTCGGCACTTCCCGCCGTCGCACGCCCTGCGCGACTCTGGTTGCACGTCCGCTGGCGCCCAACAGCCCCCTCCCTGCATCGATTGCTGGGTATCTGCCGTTTTGAGCGCTGTAAAAACGACCGGTACGAAGCAACCGATGCCGGATTAGGGGCGCTGCGGAGGGGTAGCCAGGCAACCGGTGAGGAGGGTGGCGATGGCAAACAGGACCAGTGCTGGCCGCAGCGGCAGCATAGGCTCCGCGATCATCAACGCCCTGCTGCTGTACGGGATCAACATCTGGCCCGGGTGGCGGGTGCTGCCGTTCCTGACGGCGGACATGGCAAGGGCCCTGGACCTGATCAATGCCTCGTTGATCGCCGGCATCGTAGTGAACCTCGTGTGCGTGCTGATCCGCTCCAGGGCGCTGCTGGCACTGGGAAACCTTGTGGTCATGGGCATCGGGGTGGCCGCCATGCTGTGCCTCTGGGACGTCTTCCCTTTCGACTTCGGCACCGCCTGGTCCGGCTGGCCCATCCTGGTGCGTGTCTTCCTGGTCCTCGGAATCGTGGGCTCGATCATCGGTGCCGTCGTGGAACTGGTAAACCTGTTCCGCGCCCTTGCCGGGCTGGAGCCGCGGGCACGCTGAAGGCCGGCCGAACCGCAGGCCCATCAGGGCGGCCCCGGAAACTCCTGGCACCCCTGCCAATGCGGGAGGTCCGGATCGGGCGGCCATAGGATAAATCTGATGACTTCCCCGGACGACCCCGAGCCCTTCAACCTGCGCAGCATTGCAGTGGCCGCCTTCGGCCCCACCTTGCTTTTCGGAATCGGGCAGGGTGCCATCCTGCCGGTGGTGGCGTTGTCCGCCCGCGACCTTGGTGCCTCGGTGGCGGTGGCAGCGCTGATCGTCACATTGATCGGGCTGGGGTCCTGGTTCTTCAACCTGCCCGCGTCCCTGGTGACCCTGCGCTTCGGTGAACGCTGGTCCATCGTGGGGGCCGCCGTCGCCGCCGGCCTGGCCCTGGCGGCCGCCGCCACGTCCTCACTGGCACCGAACGGACTGTGGCTGCTCGCCGTGGCGATGACCGTCGTCGGGATGTCCGGAGCAGTGTTTGGCCTGGCGCGGCAAAAATACCTCACCGAGGCGGTGCCCGTGGCGTTCCGTGCCCGCGCGCTGTCCACGCTGGGCGGCGTGAACCGGATCGGAGTGTTCATCGGCCCGTTTGCGGGGGCGGCGGTGATGCAGTTCTTCGGCATCGCCGGCGCCTACTGGGTGGGCGTGGTGGCCATGGCGGCCGCCGCCCTGCTGTCCCTCACCATCCCGGACCTAACGACGCCGGAGGTACGCACGGGTGCGGACGCCGGGCCCCAGCCCACGCTCCGCAGCGTTGCGGTGTCCCATGCGGGCGTGTTCCTTTCGCTGGGGGTGGGCATCCTGCTGCTCAGCGCGCTGCGGTCCTCCCGGCAGGTGGTGATCCCGCTCTGGTCCGACCATCTGGGCATGGACGCCACCTCCGCCTCCCTGATCTACGGGCTGTCCGGCGCTATCGACATGCTGGTGTTCTACCCGGCCGGAAAGCTCATGGACCGCAAGGGCCGGCAGTGGGTGGCCGTACCCTCCACGCTGCTCATGGGGACCGCCCTGCTCCTGATCCCGCTGACAGGGTCCTTCGTGGGGTTGCTGCTGGCCGCGCTGCTGATCGGGTTTGGCAACGGCATCAGCTCCGGACTGGTGATGACCCTCGGTGCCGATTTCTCGCCGGACCGCGGCCGCGGGCAGTTCCTGGGCCTCTGGCGGTTCATGGCCGACGCCGGGTCCACCGGGGGACCAGTCCTCCTCTCCGGGGTGACCGCGCTTGCCTCCCTGGGCCCGGGCATCGCCGCCACGGGTGTCCTGGGGTTCGCGGCGGCGGCCGTGTTCGCCGTCGTGATTCCCCGCCTGAAGCACCGCCGCAACTACTAGTTGCTCCATCAGATATGGTCCCTAAGCCGGGGCTTTGGCGACCAGATCTGATAGGGCAACAGGGCGTGTTGGCGCGGCCTGTTGGTGGGTAGGGCGCGCGGCGCGGCTATTCTCGACTCATGAGTGATCCCGGCGCCGCTGCCCGCATCAGTCCGCTGCAGAAGGCTGTGTGGTGGGCGCAGGACTACGTGTACGCCGCGGTCTGGCAGGTCCGCGGATTCTTCTCGCGCGTGCAGCCGGCGTCCTTCCGCAACGGGACCCGCGCACCCGTGGTGATCATTCCCGGCGTGTACGAAAACTGGCAGTTCATGATGCCGCTTATCCAGGCCATCCACGACGCCGGGCACCCGGTGCATGTGGTCACGGTGCTCCAGCGCAACAAACTGAAGGTGCCGGACGGCGCCAAGCTGGTGGCGCAGCACCTTGAGGAGGCGGGGTTGCGCGATGCCATCCTGGTGGCGCACAGCAAGGGCGGCCTGATCGGCAAGTACACCATGCTGTCCCTGGATCCCGAACACCGGATCGACCGGATGATCGCTGTGTGCTCGCCGTTTTCCGGCTCGCGCTACGCCCGTTACATGCTGCTTCCCAGCCTGCGGATCTTCTCGCCGCGGAACGCCCTGACCCTCCAGATGTCGCGCGAGCAGACCATTAACAGCCGCATCACTTCCCTGTATGGGCCGTTCGATCCACACATTCCGGAGGGGAGCGTCCTGCCCGGGGCCACCAACATTGAGCTGCCGGTGGCGGGGCATTTCCGTATCCTTGGCGACCCCGCCACCGCCCGCATCATTGTGGAGCAGCTGAACCTTCCGGCCTGACTGTGGCGGCCGCGTTGCCCAGTGCATTTGCTGGCCGCGGCGCTCTTGCGGCGATATGCCGGGCGATGAAGGCCGCATCCCTGCCCACGCCGTTCACCATCGAGGACGCCAGCGACTGCTGGAAGGTGGCGCCCAGGAAATACAGCCCCTGCGGTTTGGCTACGCCGCGGACCTGCTTCGGCTCCCCGTCCGGGCCGGTCACCGGCAGGTCAATCCACGCCAGGTCCGGCCGGAAACCGGTGCACCAAATGACGTTGGTAATTTCAAGCGTTCTGCCGTCCGCGAGCTGTGGGCGGCCGTCTTTGGCGCCTTCCGTCCTGGGGACACGTTCGACGCCGGCACGCACCAGGTCACGGTCTTTCACCCGGACCAACGGCCCGCTGTGGGCGAGGATGTGCGGCCGGGCTTTCCGTCCGGCGGGCGTGTTGAGGTTCACGATGTGTGAGAAGGCGAAGAAGACGGCGAGGGTGAGCGGGCGGGCCGCCACGGCGTCGATGGGCCAGGGGATCTGGCCCGGGTGCCGCCCCGAAAAATAAACCTTGTGGGTGGACGCGAGTTCAAGCGCGACGTCGGCTCCGGAGTTGCCTGCCCCGACCACCAGGACGGGGCCTGCTGCCAGGTCCCTTGGGCCCTTATAGGTGCCCGCCGTGAGCTGCCTGATATCCGGGCTGAGCTGGTCAGCGAAGGCCGGCACTTTTGGCTTGCGGTCCCAGCCGGGGGCGACCACCACGTTGTCTGCCGCCAGGTTTTGGCCGTCAGTTTCGATGGTGAAACTGTTTCCGTTGTGGCTGAGGCGGGTGACCCTGCGATTGTTCCTGACGGGCAGGTGGAACGTCTGCGCATAGCTGCTGAGGTAGTTGGCGAATTCTTCACGCGACGGGTAGGACCAGGGCGCGGCGGGATAGCGGCTGCCGGGAAGGGCGTCGTACCGGGCAGGGGTGAAGAGCCTGAGGGAGTCCCAGCGGGTGCGCCAGCTGTCTCCGGTCCGTGGGTTCTCATCGAGGATCACGAACGAACGCCTGGCGCGGGACAAGTGGTAGCCCATGGCCAGGCCTGCCTGGCCGCCGCCTATCACTACGGTGTCGAAGTGCTCTGACATGGTGCCCTGCCCTTCCGCCCCTGTTCCGTTGCGTTGACGCGGTGCGCTGTGTCAGTGCCCTGCGGTCCGGGGCTTCCTGCTACAATTCATCCGAACAGTATTCGGATGAAATAAGGCTAGGCCCGCCAATGAGTGAAGTCAATGCCCCCGCCCGCCGCTACCACTCGCCCCGGCGGAAGGAGCAGGCGGCCGCCACCCGCGAGGCAGTGCTGGTTGCCGCCCGCGAACTCTTCGTGGGGGAGGGGTACCGGTCCACCACCGTGGCGGGCATTGCGCGGCGGGCCGGAGTCGCCGTCGACACCATCTATGCCACCATCGGGCGGAAGCCGGACCTCATGCGTGAAGTGGTGGAAACGGCCATCTCGGGCACCGGCCAGGCTGTGCCCGCTGAACAACGGGACTATGTGATCCGCCTGCGGGAGGCGAGCGGGGCGGCCCGGAAAATTTCTATCTATGCGCACGCGCTGGCCGGCATCCAGCCCCGCCTGGCGCCGGTTTATCTGGCCCTTCGCGACGCCGCGGGCAGCGATCCCGACTGCGCAGCGCTCTGGACCGAGATCTCCGAACGGCGGGCCGCCAACATGCTTAAGTTCGTGGAGGACCTTGCCGCCACCGGCGAGCTGCGGACGGACCGCCCGGCCGCTGAACTTGCCGATGTTGTCTGGAGTATGAACGGTCCCGAGTACTGGGTGCTGCTGGTGGGCCAGCGCGGGTGGGCGCCTGGGCAGTTCGCCGAATGGCTGGCCGATGCGTGGTGCCGGCTGCTGCTGGCAGGGGACCGGCCCGGGGGGCTGTCCGGCAGCTAGGAATCAGCGGGGCCAAGGTGGGCGGCCTGGGTTGCCGGCTCATCCTGGCCGGGGCTCTCCACATGTGGCTCCTTCAGCTCGATAAAGAGGCAGTGTGTAGGCGTGGAGCCGGTATTCGTCCCGGAATGTTCCTGCGCGTCGAGCCAGCGGGCCTGCCCTGCCCGCAGCTCCACATCCGCTTCCCGGTCTCCTGAACGGAGGCGGCGGGTGAAGGAACTGAGCGTCACCATCACGCTGTCAGGGTGGGAATGGGTGCCGGTGGTGTCTCCCGGGCCGTCGCTGTACTCGAGGACGCGGACCCGGTCGTTTTCGAAGACGAGCCGGTAGTGCTGCGGATTCACTGCAATGGGATCGGCCACGGGAAACCCCTCAATGAGTATTTTATGGGACATCCGTACCATAACGGTACGTCTGTATCATAAGTCTTGTGTCCGTACGCCACAATGAAAAATATCTGGAGACCGGAAGGACCCGGCAGAAGTCGCGCACCCGTGAAGAGCTGGTGTCTTCGCTCCGGGACCTCTTGAAGGACGGGCAGGATCCGTCGGTTGCGGAAGTCGCCGCCATTGCCGGTATATCCCGGACCACTGCCTACCGCTACTTCCCGGACAAGGAGGCCCTCCTGCACGCGGCCCTCCCCGAAACCGGGCTGGGGTCGCTGCTAGGTGAGGATCCGCCGTCGGACATCCGTGCCCGCCTGGAACGCACCCTGGACGCGCACTTCGAGTTCATCCGCGCCTGGGAACCGCAGCTGCGCGCGTCCTTGCGGCTGTCCCTGACTCCCGGCGCTGCCCGGCCCACCCTGCGCGGCGGACGCGCCGTGGGCTGGTACGGCGACGCCCTGGCGCCGCTGGAATCCAACGGATCCGGAATCGACACCGTCGGCCTGGCCGTGCGGCTTAGGGCTGTTGCCGGGATTGAACCTTACGTATGGCTGAGGGATGTGGCAGGTCTGCGGCCGGACCAGGCGTTCAGTGCCATGCGTACCAACGCACTGGACATTCTTGGCGCCGAACTGGGCCGGCAACAGTAGCTGCCGCGGTGCCCCGGCAGGCGAGGCGCCGAGGGCGGCATTTGGGGTAGAAGCGCAGGTCAGGCCTCGGTTGAACTTTCAAATACCTTGAGGATTTGTTGACTCTTTACCCCCTCGCTTCCTGAGGTTGGGCGTGCAAAGTGGTCCCCAGTTAGACAAAAGGAACGAACACCACAAAGTCTGAGGGGACATCATGAAGAACAGCACTCTGGTTAAGGGAACTGCCGCTATCGCCGTCGGCGCTGCACTGCTGCTGGGCGGCGGGGGTACCCTGGCCGCGTGGAACGCGGTCGACACCGCCACGCCTGGCACGATCGCCGCCGGTGACCTGAACGTCAAGGCAGGTACGGGTGTCTGGAAGGATCGGAACAACAACCCGATCGACATCAACACCTATAAAATTGTGCCGGGCGACAAACTCACCTACTCGCAGGACCTGACGGTGACGCTGGTAGGCGACAAAATGGCAGCCAACGTAGTTCTCGCCAACGTTCCGGCCAGCACGTTCACGAGCGACAACGTCACCGTTTCACCGCTCAAGCTCTCTAACGGCGCGGGTGACGTTACGTCCACCACCGTCCTGAAGCCGGTGACAGGCAGCGCGACCCAGACTGTTACGGCCACAACTGTTTTCGAATTCAAAGGCGCCACCACCGGCCGGAGTGACGTCACTAAGGAATACAACCTCGGAAACGTTAGCTACACGCTGTCGCAGGTCCTTCCCGCAGGAGCCTAGTTTGACCAGGCGGGTGGCTGAACAGCCACCCGCTTGGTGATCAGGCAACAGGACGACAACCAGGAGGGGACCATGCGCACGAAGCGCAGGCTGCAGACGGCAGCTTTGGTCGCCTTCGCAGTGGTCCTGGGCCTGTTCACGGTGCAGGGAACCTACGCACTCTGGAATGCCGTGGCATCGGCAACTCCGGGCACCATCACGTCGGCGTCATTCGATACGACGCTGCAGGCGGTCAACACCGGCACGACGACCAACATGACGCTCGCGGACGGGAAGACCTCGGCGAACCTGACCTTGTCTCCGGCAGGGACCTTGGGGCCGGGAACCTCGGTCTACGGCGGGGTGGTGGTCACCAACAACACCAACGCCGGCGGCCAGTTCAACACCGCAAGCACCGTAGGGCCGCCGAGCGTGGCGAACCTCAACGGCGGAGTCCTTGCCACCTACATCATCGTGAGCGCGAAGACCGCCGTTTCCTCGACGGAATGCAGCTCCAGCACCGGCTACGCGCAGATCGGCACCAGCGGCCTCGTCTCGCCCACGGTGGGCAAAGGCGCGTCCACCGTCTTCTGCTTCCAGGTCAGCCTCGCCTCCGGCGCCCCGTCAACAGTGAAAGGACAAGCAGTGACGATCTCCCTTCCACTCACCGCACGTCAACTCTGCGGGGTGCCCAGTGGCTGCTGACCTGACCGAACGCCTTCTCGGCGGAGCCACCGAACCCGAATCTCCGGCAGCCGCGCCAAAGCCGGCACGCGGGCGCAAAGCCGCCTGGGCCGCCGTCGGACGCTTCCTGAGCATGGCCGCCATGCTGGTGGCACTGTTCGCCGCCCTCGTCCTGATTGTGGTGCCGGTGGCGACGGGTTCGCAGACCTACACGATCCTCACCAAGTCCATGGTCCAGAAGTACCCGCCGGGAACGTTCATGGTGATGAAGCCCGCGCCGTTTGACGAACTCAAGTACGGCGACGTCGTCACCTTCCAGCTCTATTCGGGCCGGCCGGACGTGGAAACGCACCGGGTTGTCGGCTTCGGTTCCACCCAGCAGGGCGAAAAGACCCTGATCACCAAGGGTGACAACAACGGAGCCAACGATCCAGAACCGGTCCGCGCCATCCAGGTCAAGGGCAAGCTGTTCTACGCCGTCCCGTACGTGGGTTTCGTGGCGAACTTCCTGGGGAACTCAGGCCGTGGCACATGGACGGTGATCGCAGCGGTGGCGCTGATCGGCTATGGAGCCATCACGGTGTACACGTCCCTCCGCAAGACCCGTAAGGGCGATGAGCCGGCTGCGGAGGCTGCGTAGATGGCACGGTTCCGGACCCTTCCAGGCGCGGCGCTCGCCGTCGGGGCCTTCGTGCTCACGGTGCTGCTCGGTGCCGGCGCCGCCTCGGCGTCCGCACTCTGGCAGCAAAGCGCGACCGCGACCATGACCGTCACCGCATCCGGAACCTGGTCCCCACCTGTGTTCAACACCCCCGTGTGCAGCAACGTAGACAACGCGAACAAGTACGTATCCCTGGCATACTCGGGATTCTCCGAGCCTCCAACGAAGCTCACCTTCTCGGCAGCCGGAACCAACGGGGTCTACGGGGCAAGTTCGGACCTGGCCGGCCCGTTCGGTACTTCCGGGAGCGTATCGCTCTTCGGAGACTCCACGATTTTTACCCAGGTCACCACCACCCCGGCGACGGTCAGGATTGTGGCCACATTCGCAGGCGGTGCCCAGGCCACCGCGTATGTGAAGGTGGGCCTGGAGATCGGCACGGGAAACAAGAAGATCTATTGCGCCTGAGCTTTCCTCTTGCCAGCTCGGCGGAAGAAGGTGCCGCTGCATCCCCCCATGCAGTGGCACCGTCTCCCGCCGAGCTGGTTCCCGGGATTCTGGCGACGCGCAAATGCTTCTCCGACAAACATCGTCCGCGACGCTCCTGGAATGTGGGCCGCGCAAGGGAATGCGCGAGTCGAAGAAGGAGAAGCGGGTCGAAGGTGGCTGTGGGCCGCCGCGGGGAAGAGGCGGGTCGAGGAGGAAGATCCGCGTCGTAGCACCACACGGTCCTTACACTGGCACTATGTCATGCCGCATCAGTGAACTGGTCCTGAACTGCACCAACCCGGAACTGCTCGCGCGGTTCTGGAGTGAAGTCCTTGGTTATGTGGAGCTGGACAGGGAGGACGGGGCGATTGAGATCGGGCCGGAAGCCGGGTTCGGCGGACTGCAGCCCACGATCATCCTGAGCCCCAGCAGCAACCCGCGGGTGGGGAGGCTTCCGCTGCACATCGACGTCAACCCCGTGGACCGGGACCAGGACGCCGAGCTGGAACGGCTGCTGGCCCTCGGCGCACGGCCGGCGGACGTGGGGCAGGCCGGCGACGAGCAGTGGCACGTCCTGCAGGACCCCGAAGGGAACGAATTCTGCCTCCTGCGCAGGCGGCTCGAGCCCTGATCGACGGCCGCCGCGCGCCGGAAAAGCAGGAATGCCTGGTGGCGCCCACTTCAAAACGCCGCCCAGGCACCAGCAAACTATCCATCGCCCCCATCAAGCCCGGGGACCGCAAATCCTCAAGGTTGGCTCAAGACTTCCCGGCGGTAAGCCCGGCCGTGCTACGGAGGGGGCCCTCCTGGACCTTCGCGCCCCGAGGCCTTTCCTGCCGAGCAAGTCCGGCATAGGGTTTGGGGACAGCCAAGTATCAAGCAGCTGGTGAACGGGCCGAACGACATTCCTGCAACGGAGCAGGGACTGGAAGAGGCGCACATTGAGCGAGTTGATGCTGCTGGGCATGGGCGGACTGGCCCGGGAAGTGCTGGCCGCGGTCCGGACCAGCGGGCAGTACGACGTCCTGGGGATCCTGGATGATGACCCGGAACTGCTGGGCACCACCATCGAAGGCACCGTGGTGATGGGCGCGCTCGCTGACGCGCCGGCCTTCACCAAGGCGTTTTTCAGCGTCTGCCTTCCCTCCGGGCGCGACAGGGAAGGCTTGGTGGGCCGGCTTTCCCTCCTCGGCGTGCACGAGGACCGGTACGCCACCGTGGTGGACCCGGATGTGCGGGTCCCCAGGGATTCCCGGATCGGCCCCGGCAGCATTGTGATGCGGAACGCCACCATCTCCCCGCAGGCCCGCATCGGACGGCACGTGCTCTTGAAGCCGCACGTCACCGTGGGATGCTGCGCCAGCGTGGATGACTTCGCCACTCTGCATCCCCGCGTCTCGGTAGGGGAAGGCACGCGGATTGGCCGGGCGGCGCACCTGGGCATGAACGCCGGGATTGGCGACGGGCTGGTGGTGGGGGACTACTCCCACGTCGGGATGCGCTCAGCGGTGACGCACAACGTTCCTGAGCACGAAACGTGGGCCGGTGTGCCCGCCCGCGCGGAGGCCGCAACCACCGAAAACCCGGACTATGGACCCTTACGGGGCAGGCATGGAGACGCTACATTGTAGCTACTCGCGGGGGCGTCGTCCGTTCCCTGCCACCGTTACTGAGGGAACACCGTGGAACTGTTCAGCGATAAACCGGCACTCGCCGCGGCTGCCCTGACCAGGCTCGTTGCTGCGGACATCGAAACGAAGGGCCGCCCCGCCGGCAGCCTCCGTGCGTACCTCAGCGACCTGGTGGTCCGGAACGGCCCCAGCATCGTGGAGGAGTTGGCCATTGAGCTGGCCCGGCAGCACCTGGCCACGCTCGACCGGCTGGCCAAGGCCACGGGCCGGCCTGCCGCCCGATACTTGGATGAGATTGAACTTGCCGCAGCCATGGAGGAAAGCATAGGACGGGACTTCGGGGAAACCGCGGGCTGAGCGGCTACCGCCTGTGGACGTCCCGCCGGCGTGCGGCAAACGCAAACAGCGACGTTGTGGCCACGGTGGCCAGGTAGCCCGCGATCACGATCAGCGAGATGCCGGCCCAGAAGTAGTTGGTGGTGCTGGATTCCTGCCAAGGGCTCGGTGCGATCCGGATCAGCGAATAGACCGCCACCCCGGCTGAGGCCAGTCCAATCAGCACCGGCAGCGTGAGCCAGATCCTCGCAGAACCGATATGGTCACCGAACCCGTCCCACTCGTTCCACGACCCGCGCCGGAGGATCAGCCAGCCCGCCGGAATCATGAAGGCGCCCACCAGCAGGAACGCGGCCACCACGTCGGCCGGCCGGTGCCACTGGTTGATCAGCGTGGACACCCCGGACGCGATGGCGAAGGAGCCGCCAATGAAGCCGGCCATCGGGCGCCAGCGGGGTGAGGCCATGAGGAACACCGCCGCCGCAGCGGACGCGGCCAGGGTGGTGTGGCCGGAGGGCAGCGAGTTCAGCTCCAAAGTCAGTACCCCCTTGTCCGGGCGCGGCGGCAGCAGGTCCTTGAGCACCTGGGTGGCAACGTTCGCCCCGATGCACGCTGCCACGGCAATCCCGGCTTCAACCCAGTGCCGCCGGATTACGGTGACAAACAGGACCACGACGGCGGCCATCACCAGTGAAATGGTCGGCAGCCAGTCGAGGAACTGGGTGGCGGCCTTGCCGGCAGGTCCGTGGATCTGTACCGCTTCCACCAGCGCGGACTCATCAATGAACTGGCCCGTGGTGGTCTGGACAAAGAAGTAGTAGGTGGCAAGCAGCCCGGCGACGCACCCCACAGTGGACAGCACGAACAGGAACGCCGAGCCCGGGGCAGGCCGAGCCGGAGTCCTGGTGGAGAGTTGCCGTGAAGAAGTCATCGCCATTAACCCTGACACAAAAAGCTGGAAGGCCGCTCAGTCGGAAGGCCTGACCGGGTCCAGCCGGGGAATGGCAGCGGCAGCCACCAGCAGTGCCAGCGCGCCAAGCCCGAACGGCAGGGCCGTTGCCGTGGCGATGGCCCCCACCAGCAGGGGTCCGCCGGCATCCCCGAGTTCGCGCCCCAGCTCTGCCGAGCCCATGGTCCGGCCCATCCGCTCCGGCGGCGTGGTGTCCGCCAGGTGCGCGAACCCCAGCGGGGTGGCCACGCCGATCCCGCACCCGATCAGCGCCGCCGCGAGGAAGATGGTGACCACTCCCGGGGCGGCCGCCACCAAAGCGATGCCCACGGCAACCAGGAGCAGGCCCGTCGTCGTGCCCTTGTTGTCGCTGACGGCGTGCCGGTCCCGCAGCCTTCCGATCCACGGCTGCGTCAGCACCGAGCCCAGAGCCACCACGCTCACCGCGGCCGTTCCGGCGAACGCACCAAGCCCGTGGCGGGTGGCCAGCGCGGGGAGGAAGCCGACGGCGGCACCGAGGGCCCCGGTCGACGCGGCAAGCACCAGGGTGGGGACCAGGAAACGGCGCTCGCCCACCTGCCGCGCCAGGTCCATCACCGTATACCGCTTCCGCGGCAGGGGTGCCAGATGCGGCACCGAGAGCAGCACCCACACGGCCGTGGCCGCCGCCAGCGCGGACAGGGCGCCGAAGAGCAAGGGGAAACCGCCGGCCAGGATCAGCCCGGCGCCCAGCGGCGGCCCAAGGATGTAGCCCAGGCTCTTCCAGGACCCGTACCGGCCAAAGTAGGTCCCGGCTTTTCCGCCGCGGGCCATCCTTGCCACCATGGCGGACGACGACGGGGAGAACGCCGAGGCCGCCGCGCCTTGTCCGAGCCGGGCGAGGGCAAGGATCAGCGGGTCAGCTGCGCCGAGGCCAATCAGGGACAGCGCGGCGAAGGCGAACAGCCCGCCGACAATGACGGGCTTGGCGCCAATGCGGTCGCTCAGGGCGCCGAACACGGGTTTCAGGAAGACCTCGGCCACGTCGTAGAGGGCCAGGAGGATGCCGAGGTTAAGCAGGGTCAGGCCGATGTTTTCGCTCTCCGCGCCCAAAGCCGCTGCGATGCTGTGGGCTCCGAAAGCCGTGACGAATCCCGCAGCGTAGAGTGGCGCCGTTGCCTGGCGGGTGGCCTGCGCGCCTGGCGGGGAACTGTCGGAGCTCATAGCTGGGACTTTAGTACCTTCACAAAGTTGTGAAAACTTCGAAGACTTGAACCATGAACACCGTTGTCCAGACAGTGAACCTGCACAAACACTTCGGCCAGGTCCGGGCCCTCGATGGATTGGACCTGGACGTCCAACAGGGGGAAATCCACGGCTTCCTCGGCCCGAACGGCGCCGGGAAATCCACCACGCTCCGCGTCCTCCTGGGCCTGGCCAAAGCCACCTCCGGGTCCGCCACCGTCCTGGGGCTCGAGCCGTGGACCCAGGCCGTGGAACTGCACCGCCGCCTGGCCTACGTTCCCGGCGACGTCCGGCTCTGGCCCAACCTGTCCGGCGGCGAAACCATCGACCTGCTCTCCCGGCTTCGCGGCGGCACCGCCGACGCTGCCGCCTACCACCGCCGGAAGGACCGCCTGTGCCAGGTCTTCGACTTCGACCCGGCCAAGAAAGGACGCGCGTATTCCAAGGGCAACCGGCAGAAAGTCGCGCTGATCGCCGCACTGGCGACCGAAGCCGAGCTCTACCTCCTGGACGAGCCCACCAGCGGCCTTGACCCGCTCATGGAGGAAGTGTTCCGGCGGGAGCTGCTGGCCGCCGTCGAACGTGGTGCCACCGTGCTCCTGTCCAGCCACATCCTCTCCGAGGTGGAGGTGCTTTGCCAGCGTGTGAGCATCATCCGCGCCGGCAGGATTGTCGACGGCGGCACGCTGGACTCCCTGCGGCACCTCACCAGGTCAGAGGTTTCCTTCGCCGCGGACGGCCTGGACGCTGAGGCCTTGGCCCGGCTGGGTGCGGTGCATGACCTGGCATACGACGCCGGGCGGATCAGGTTCACCGCCGATTCGGACCGGATCGCCGAGGTACTGCCCGCGCTGGGCGCCTTGGGCGTACAGGGCCTGACGATCGTTCCGCCGTCGCTCGAAGAGCTGTTCCTGCGGCACTACGGCGACGCCCCCGCGGACGAAGGCACCCACGCCGGCGCCTCCGGCGAAGACCAGCACGGTTCCCGTCGGCACCTGCTCGGCGCGAGGGGGCGGGGCTGACATGGGCGTCCTCCTGGTCCTTTGGGGCCAGCGGCTGCGCCGGGACCGCTGGCAACTGGTCAGCTGGGTGGTGGCCATCGGGGCATTCGCGCTGTTCGCGGCCGCAGCCGTCACCCAGACCTACGGCAATGCCGCCAGCCGCACCGAGATCCTGCAAGTGGCGATCGCCACGCCCGCCATCCTGATGCTGCGCGGCCTTCCCCGCGGAGCGGACCAGGGAGCCTTCACGTTCTTCCTGATCTACGCCTTCCTTGCCCTGCTGGCCGGCCTGATGAGTACCTTCCTCGCCGTGCGCCACACGCGGGCGGACGAGGAGACCGGCGCCGCCGAACTCATCGCCGCCACGCCGGCAGGCCGGCTGCTGCCCTACACCGCCACCCTGCTGCACGGCATCACGGCCAACATCCTGGTGGCCCTCGCAGTCTTTGCCGGGTTCGCCGCCCAGGGCCTGGACCCACAGGGTTCCCTGACCGCCGGAGCCGCAACGGGCGCCGTCGGCCTCGCCTTCCTGGGCCTGGGCCTGCTCGTGGCCCAGTTCATGGGGACCTCACGCGGGGCCAACGGCGCCTCGGCCGCGCTGGTGGTCCTGGCCTACGTGGTGCGCGGGATCGGCGACGCCACCGGAACGCCGGGGGCGGACGGGACCACCATGACCGAAGGCGCGGCCAGCTGGTTCTCACCCATCGGCTGGGGCCAGCAGACCTTCGCCTACTCAGGGAACCGCACCTGGCCGCTGCTGCTGGTCGTGGCACTCGGCGTGGCCTGCCTCGCCGCGGCGTGGCTGATCCTGGGCGCACGCGATGCCGGCGCGAGTGTCTGGGATACGCGGCCGGGACGGCCCGGCGCCCGGGCCGCGCTGCGGAGCCCGGCGGCGCTGGCCCTCCGCCTGCAGTCAGGATCGATCATCGGGTGGGGGCTCAGCGGCCTGGCCCTGGGGCTGCTGGCGGGGTCGCTGGGGAAGGCGATTGCCGCCGTCGACACCCCTGACACGAACATCACCGCGGTGCTGCGGGCCATGCTCCAGTCGCAGGGGACCTCGCTGACCCAGCTCATGGTCTCCGTGCTGTTCATGATGGCCGGGGTCCTTGCGGCAGCATGCGCACTGCAGGCGGTGATCAGGCTGCGGCAGGAGGAAGCAGCCGGGACCGCCGAACTGCTGCTGTCCGCTCCGGTGGGGCGGGTCCGGTGGCTTGCCGGGTACCTGCTGCTGGGCGCGGCCGCCGTGGTGCTGGTGGTAGGCCTCGCCGCGGTCGGGGCGTGGGCCACGCTCACCGGCACCGGGGACGGATCCATGCCGGCCGATGCCCTCTGGCAGACCGCCGTGGCCCAGCTGCCGGCGGCCCTGATCTACCTCGCCGTGCCCGCCCTGGTGTTTGTCCTGTGGCCTTCCGCCACCGTCGCCGCCAGTTGGGGGCTGCTGGCCCTGGGCGTGATGCTGGGTATTTTCGGCGGCATGCTGGGCATCGACCAGAGCCTCCGCGACCTGTCCCCGTTCACCCACACGCCCGTGCCGCGCGGTGACGCGACTGATTGGAGCGGAGCGTGGTGGATGCTGGCCATTGCCGCGGTGGCCGGCGCGCTGGCTGTCACGGTGATGCGGCGGCGGGAGGTGGGGTCGGCATGAGCGCCGATGCCGAGGTGGCGGCGCTGGACGAGCTGACGGGCGGCGCTGGTGCGGGTGCCCGCGGTGTGGATGCCACCGCCGCTGCGGCCGAACGGACGGCCGCCGCGTTCGCCGCGGCGGGGTTCCCCAAGATGCCCGCCCGGACGCTGTTGGCGCTGGTGTCCTCGGAACAGGGCAGCCTCACCGCGGCAGAACTGTCGGAACGGCTGGGCGCCAGTGCGGCGGCAGTCTCCGGCGCCGTGCGCTACCTGCAGACGGTGGGCTTCGTGCACCGGATCTCGCAGCCGGGCAGCCGCCGCGACCTGTACGCGCTGCATGAAGACGAGTGGTACGTGGTGTCCATGCGGAACAGCCCGGTTTACGACAAGCTTGCGGCACTGACGGATGCCACCGCCGAAACGCTCCCGGAAGGATCCCCGGCACGGGCACGCGTGGCGGACATGGCGCGGTTCTACCGGTTCCTCAACTCACGGATGCCGGCCCTGCTGGACGACTGGGAGCATGAGCGGGAGGCGGCGCCGTGACCATCATCGACAACGCGGTATATGTGAACGGGCTCCGCACCGAGGACCCCGAAGACCTCGACGAGACGTACTTCCTGCTCCGGCAGCGCGAGGGGATGGCCTGGATCGGCCTCTACCGGCCCGACCCTGAGGAACTGCAGTCCGTAGGCGAGGAATTCGACCTCAACGCCCTGGCCGTCGAGGACGCGCTCGCCGGCCACCAGCGGGCCAAGCTGGAGCACTACGGCGAGTGCTTGTTCCTGGTACTGCGGCCCGCAAGGTACCGGGACGACGTGGAGAAGGTCGACTTCGGCGAAATCCACGTCTTCGTGGGCGATGAGTACGTTGTCACCGTCCGTCACGCAGAGTCCCCGGACCTGGCCAAAGTCCGCCGCCGCATGGAGGCCATGCCGGAGTTCCTGGCCCTGGGCCCCGACGCGGTGCTCTACGGAATCCTGGACCAGGTGGTGGACGAATACGAGCCCGTGGTGGCAGGCCTGGAGAACGACATCGACGAAATCGAGGACGACCTCTTCGGGGCCGATCCCGACGTGTCACGCAGGATCTACGAGCTGTCCCGCCAGGTCATCACCTTCCAACGGGCCACCAGCCCGCTCGCCGGGATCCTGCAGGCCCTGATGGCCGGAACTCCGGACCGCGACCAGGCAACAGAACTCCGGGACCACTACCGGGATGTCCTGGACCATGTCATCCGGCTCAACGAACGCGTGGCCTCCTTCCGCGCCCTGCTGCAGAACGCCCTGGCCGTCAACGCCGCCCTGGTGGCCCAGCGCCAGAACGATGAAATGCAGCGCATGACCGAGTCCAGCTTTGAACAGAACGAACAGGTCAAACGCATCTCCTCCTGGGCTGCCATCCTGTTCGCTCCCACCCTGGTGGCATCCATTTACGGCATGAACTTCACCAACATGCCCGAACTGGCCTGGACCTACGGCTACCCCTATGCGCTGGGCCTGATGGTGGCCATGGGCCTGGTCCTCTACCTGGCGTTCAAGCACAACAAATGGATCTGAACCACGCGGCCCGCCGCGTACAGTAAGCGGCATGCCCAACCCCGGTTTTCCGCCTTCCCCCGATGGCACGCCCCAGCCAGTTCCGCCCCTCGACGAATTGCTTGCTGACGCCCACGTGGTCACCCTGCCCATGAGGGTGAAGTTCCGCGGCATCATGCAACGCGAATCCCTCCTGCTGCGCGGTCCCGTGGGCTGGGGCGAGTTCTGCCCCTTCCCGGAGTACGGCGACGCCGAGGCCTCGCGCTGGCTGGCCGCGGCCATCGAGGCGGGATGGCAGGGGTTCCCGGACCCGGTGCGGACGTCGGTGCCGGTCAACGCCACGGTGCCCGCCGTCGCCGCGGACCGGGTACCGGATGTGCTGGCACGGTTCGGCCGGGTGGACGCCGTCAAGGTCAAGGTGGCGGAGCGGGGGCAGTCACTGGACGACGACGTATCCCGGCTGCGTGCCGTGCGCGCCGCTTTGCCGGATGCGGCCATCCGCGTGGATGCCAATGGCGGGTGGGACGTTGCCGGCGCCGTGGAGGCGTTGACCCGGCTTGCGCCCGTTGGGCTGGAGTACGCCGAGCAGCCGGTGCCTTCCATCGAAGGCCTTGCCGAGGTCCGGAGGCGGTTGCAGGAGGCCGGGACGCCGGTGCTGATCGCGGCGGATGAGAGCGTCCGGAAGGAAACCGATCCCCTCCGGGTGGCACGGGCGGGCGCGGCGGACCTGATCGTGGTCAAGGTGGCGCCGCTCGGGGGAGTGCGGCGCGCCCTGGACATCGTGGCACAGGCAGGACTCCCCGCCGTCGTCAGCTCCGCCCTTGACACCTCCGTGGGCATCCGCGCCGGCCTGGCGCTGGCCGCCGCGCTGCCCGACCTGCCCTACGCCTGCGGCCTGGGCACAGTGTCGCTTTTTGAATCCGACGTCACCCTGGATCCCCTGGTGGCCGACGACGGCGCCATCCGCCTCCGCGACGTGGCCGCCGACGCCGGGCTGCTGGAAAGGTTTGCGGCTCCCGCGGACCGGCGGGACTGGTGGCTGGACAGGCTCCGCCGTGTCCACGCCCTCCTCACCCCAGCGACTGCTGAGTAAGCTGCCGTTTTCACGCCCAAAGGGCAGTTAGCCGGCATTGGATGTCGCTGCAGGGTGGCGTCCTGCGGGTGATTGCCGGAGGGTTGCGGGGCTCCTATCATGGTTCCACCGGTTCCTCCCTGCACCGAACAGGGACGTTACTTAAGGTCGCGAGTGCCATGGTGAAGATACCTTTCAGGCATCAGGCGGATGAATCGAAAAAGCGGGAAAACTCCGGGGAGCATCACCGGCTGCACCTGGCGGAATGGCTGAGGCGGGAGGACGAGGGCATCGAGCGCGCCTCCAGCAGTATCTTCCTCAGCAGCCATGACCGGCCCCTTGCCCCGCAACGGACCTGCATCCAGGGGCACGAGATCCTGCCGGGGGAGGACCACTGCTCGCACGGGCATCCCGTGGGTTGAGGAAGACGGCCACCAATCGGGGAGTGGTGTTTCCTCATTTGGCCGGCGCGCACAGCCGGTCGAGGGCCTCGTTGAGGGTTGACTCGATTTGGCCGACCAGGAGTTCGCGCATGTTCTGGGTGGACTCATCCTCCAGCTCTGTCGGAAGCGGCGGGGTGGTGACGGTCATCGAGGCCTGGTAGCGCCCGTCGCTGCTGCTGACCGCCACAGTCTGATAATCCCAGAAGAGCCCCCTGCCCGCGTACCGCGGCTGGGGCGAGCAGCCATCTGCGTGTTCCCAGAGGCCCAGCCCGTACGGCGAGAAGACGGTCTTCGCCGTCATCGCGCCCAACGACGCGGCGGAGATTGCCCGGCCCTGGAAAAGGGCCGCCATGAAGTGGTTCATGTCCTCCACTGTCGACACGGCGCCCACGGCCGGCGAACCGGCACTGAAGATGTTGTCAGTGGTATCGATCCGCTCACCCCGGAGGGTCACATAGCCGTGGAGAAGCCCGGATTCGAGCGGGTCGAGGTGGTCCAGGGTGGTGCTCTTCAAACCAAGCGGACCAAAGATCTCCTCACGCATGACGCTGGTGAAGGGCTTATGCCGCAGTTCCTGGATGAGCAGGCCGAGTGCGAGGTAGTTCGTGTTCGAGTACCTAAAGGAGCCGACGCTGGACCCATCCCACGGGAGGGTGCCGGCCAGCTGCAAACCCCGCTCCATCGTCATCGTCCGGGAAACACTTGGGCGGAAGTCGACGTCGCGCGGCAACGCATCGTTGGCCTCCGGCATGCCAGACGTGTGGCTGAGCAGCTGTCTCACGGTGATGGGGCCCGGAGGCTTGAGTGCTGTGAAGCCGGGGATGACATCGTTTACGGGGTCGTCCAGGCCGATGAGGTGGTCGTCGACGAGTTTGAGTACTGCCACGGCCGTCATCGTTTTGGTGACGCTGGCGATCTGCACACGGCCGGTGGGCTGTGCCGGGGTCCTCGTTTCAAGGTCGCGCATGCCAAAGGCCTTGGACCACTCACCTCCCGGCCATTTGACCTGCACGACGGTGGCCACCGCGCCGTCGTTCATGAACAGCTTCACCTGGTTCTCAAGGGAACCGAAGGGGTTGGGGGAGCTTGGGGAGGGGACGGGCTCGTCCGGGGTGTAGGTGCAGCCGGTCACGGCGAGGACGGCGGCGAAGACCGCCCGCCGCCACACAGGTCTGTTCGTGCTCATGCCGGGGCATCCGCTCTGGACAGGGTGACGTGTTTGGGCCGCCTGCAGCGCCGTGTCCGGCCAAACCTGTGCTGGCGCCGTCCGCCCAGCACTCCAATTTTAAGTCCGCCCACCGCCAGCGGGAAGCAGCCGTTGGATGTTCAGCCAACCCACGGAACGGGGCGGTACCACCTGCATTGACGGATGAAACGTTCCTGCAGGTCACGGGCGGTTAACCCTGGATTCATCAAATGGATGGGTTTCCTTAGGAAGCGGCTGGAAGGGTGATCGGGCACCCCAAGGACATTCCTTCGAAAGGTTCCCCATGTCTGAAACTGCCCGCAAGTTCACCCTGCTGCCCATGCTCGGCCATACCAAGGGCAAGCGCAGCCCTGTCACCTGTGCGCTCAAGTGCGACAACGCCTGCGCCGGCGACGTCTGCAACACCAGCTCCAACAGCTACTTCCGCGACATCGCCTCCGCCACCATGTCCCGCCGCGCCGCCCTGGGCCTTGGCGCCGCCGGAGCGCTCGCCGTCGCCCTCGGTTCCGCCGTAAGCTCCGCCGAGCCTGCCTCCGCCGCGGGCCTGTCCAAGGCCGCCAAGGAAGGCTTCGGCAACTCCAAGCTGCAGTTCACCGCCATCAAGCCCGTGGACAAAGCGGTTGACGCCTTCACCGTGCCGGAGGGCTTCACCTGGCAGCCGATCATCCGCTGGGGCGACCCGCTGTTCAACGATTCCCCCGAGTTCGACCTGAACAACCAGACCGCTGCCGCCCAGGCCCGCCAGTTCGGCTACAACAACGACTACACGGACATCGTGGAAATCCCGGGCAGCAAGGGCCGCCGCGCAGTGCTGTTCACCAACCACGAGTACACCAACGAAAACATCATGGTCCCGGCCGGCTACGACCCGGTGGAAACCCGAGCTATCGGCCGCGCCGCGCACGGCCTGGCCGTGGTGGAACTCGAGCGCAAGAACACCACCAAGCCGTGGAGCTACGTCAAGGGCGCCCCGCTGAACCGCCGCTACCTTTCGGACACCACCTACGAACTGACCGGCCCCGTTGCCGGCTCGTCGCTGGTGAAGACCGTGGCCGACCCGTCCGGCCGCGCCATTAAGGGCACGTTCGGCAACTGCTCCGGCGGCACCACCCCCTGGGGCACCATCCTTTCCGGCGAGGAAAACTTCAACGGCTACTTCGTCTCCGCCGGCACGTCGGCCAGCGACAAGCGCTACGGCCTCACCGCCAAGCCCACCGCCCGCAAGTGGGAACTGGACGACCCCCGCTTCGACACCCGCAATGCCGGCTACGAGAACGAGGCCAACCGCTTCGGCTGGATCGTGGAAGTCGACCCGTTCGACCCCACCTCCACCCCGAAGAAGCGCTCCGCGATGGGCCGCTTCAAGCATGAGGGCGCCAACGTGATCGTGGCCGAATCCGGCCATGTAGTTGCCTACATGGGCGACGACGAGAAGTTCGACTACCTCTACAAGTTTGTCTCCAAGGGCAAGTACGTCGAAGGCGACCGCAGGAACAACATGAACCTGCTCTCCGAAGGCGACCTCTACGTCGCCAAGTTCACCGGAAACTCGCCGGCCGCCGAAATCACGGGTACCGGTGCGGTCCCGTCCGACGGCGCATTCGACGGCACCGGCGAATGGCTGCCGCTGGTGGTCGGCGGCAAGTCCGCAGTCCCCGGCATGTCCGTCGAGGAGGTCCTGGTGTACACCCGCCTGGCCGCGGACAAGGTGGGCCCCACCAAGATGGACCG
Source organism: Pseudarthrobacter sp. NIBRBAC000502770 (assembly GCF_006517815.1). Lineage (NCBI taxonomy): Bacteria > Bacillati > Actinomycetota > Actinomycetes > Micrococcales > Micrococcaceae > Pseudarthrobacter > Pseudarthrobacter sp. NIBRBAC000502770. Next base: position 2,748,196 of record NZ_CP041198.1, on the reverse strand, counting down.
CTGCGAGGACGTCCAGCCCAGCCTGCACACCGGCAAGGTGTACGTGGTCTGCACCAACAACTCGGACCGCGGCACCGGCACCAAGGAAGGCGCCACGGAGGTCAACCCGCGCACGCAGAACCGCGACGGCCACATCGTGGAAATCACCGAGACCGGTGACCAGACCTCCACCCTGTTCAACTGGACCCTCCTGATGGTCTGCGGCGATCCGGCGCAGGGCGATGTCACCTACTTCTCCGGCTACCCGGCGGACAAAGTCTCGCCCATCTCCTGCCCGGACAACGTGGCCTTCGACTCCGTGGGCAACCTCTGGATTTCCACCGACGGCGCCCCCTCCGGCATCGGCTACAACGACGGCCTCTTCAAGGTCACCCTGGACGGCGCCGAGCGCGGCAGGGTGGAGCAGTTCCTTTCCGTTCCCCGCGACGCCGAAACCTGCGGCCCGGTCATCCACGACGACGAGCGCACCGTCTTCGTATCCGTGCAGCACCCGGGCGAGGAAGGCACCTTCGAGGCGCCGCACTCCTTCTTCCCGGACTACGTCCCGGCAGGCACGACGCCGGCCCCCGGCCAGGTGCGCGCGCCCCGTCCCTCAGTGGTCCAGGTGTTCCGCGGCTAACCGCCTGCCCACCACGGACGCGCCATCACCTTTAGGCGCATTTTCCCGGACGCCCCATCACCTTTCAGCCCGCTGCGGCAGGAGGTGATGGGGCGTTTCGGCTTTAAGGGTAGGAGGTGATGGGGCGTTCCGGCTTTAAGGGCAGGGCAGTGCGATGCCCCCTCGATGTGATGCTTGACACGTGTTAGGCCGGTCATTTACAGTTCCTAACACGTGTTAGGAAGGAAAAGGATATGACCGGAGCCATAGACGGGCAGCTGCGGGACATCACCCGCCGTACTGCCTTGGGTGCCCTCGGCGCGGGAATCATCGGAGCAACTGTGGCGTCGTGGCCGCGGCTCTCCGGAACGGACATACCGGGCCGCGGAGACAACAGCCTCAGCATCGCCATCATGGGCACCGCCGCGGACGCCGCCGCCCGCCAGCGTGCCATCGACGCATTCACCCGCCTCCACCCGGACATCCGGGTCAAGGTCCAGGCCATCCAGGCCGTGGACTGGAAAGACTTCTTCACCAAGATCCTCACCATGGTGGCCGCCGGAACCCCGCCGGACGTGGTGTACGTGGCCACCGAGGGCGCCCAGCTGTTCGCCGAAAAGCTTGCCCACCCGCTGGACGAGTACATCCGCCGCGACGCCGTGGACATGCGCGAGTTCTTCGAGGACGTCCACCCCAGCCTGGTGGAAGCCTTCATGTACAAGGGCAGCCTGTACCAGCTCCCCATGGACTGGAACGCGGCCAACATGTACTACAACACCGCCGCCTTCGCGCAGGCAGGCCTGGACCGGCCCGCGGACGACTGGACCCACATCGATTTCCGCAACAGCCTCGCCGCGATGCGGAAGGCCCGGACCTCTGACTTCACGCCCTACTACTGGACCAACCGGCTCTTCGGCGGGGTGGTGCCGTGGCTTTACGCCAACGACACCAGCTTCCTCAAGGAAACCAGGTCCGCGGGCGGCGACTGGCTGTGGGACGGCTTCTACGCCAACGATCCCTCCCGGAGCCTCCGCTCCGGCGGGTACCAGTGGCTGGAACCGAACGCCAACGACGACCGCGTGTTTGAGTCCTTCGACTACCTCCGGGGCCTGGTCAAAGACGGCCTGGGCGTCCGGCCGGAAGAAGGCGGCGGCAGTTCCCTGGTGGGCCTGTTCGCCTCCAACCGGATCGGCACCACTCCCGCCGGCGGCTACTGGGTGCAGGGACTTCACGAAGCCGGCATGGGCGCCAACGACTTCGACGTCCAGTTCTTCCCGCGCTGGAAGACCCAGCGCCACCAGTTCGGCACCGCCGGCTACGCGATCATGAAGACCGCCAGGGACAAGGACGCAGCCTGGGAATGGATCAAGTTCAGCTCCAGCCGCGAGGCCATGGAACTGATCTTCCCCAACCCGGTCACCACTCCGGCGCGCCGTTCCATGGTCAACGAGCAGCTGTACGCCGGCAAGGGTCCCGCCCACTGGAAGGTCTTCTACGACACCCTGGACCGGTTCCCCACCACGGGCCCCATCCCGGCCCCGCCCCAGCAGGCCGCCGTCGAAACGGCCCTGATGAAGAACGTTTCCCTTGCCGTCAGCGGGGACGAGCACCAGCTCAAGCAGGCCCTCGCATCCATGCAGCGCGACCTTGAACTTGCCCTGAGGAGGCAGTCATGAGCACCACCACCCCGCCCCGGGAACGGCCCAAGCGGGCGGCCGGCCGGGCAAGTACGACGACGGCCCGCACGTCCGGCACCAGCGGCACCGGCGGTGGCAGCACCACCGGCGGCCGCAGCGCAGCCAGGCACAACCAGCGCTGGCTGGCCTGGATCTTCCTGGCACCCACCATCCTGGGCATGGGCCTCTTCACTTTGATCCCCATCGTGGCCTCGGTTGTCCTGGCCTTCTTCCGCTGGGACATCATTTCGGCACCAACCTTCGTGGGCTTCGACAACTTCTCGGAAGTGGTCCAGGACCCCACCGTGCGGGTTTCCTTCCTGAATACCATCGTGTTCGTGGTGGTGGCCGTGGCACTCCAGCTGGGACTCGCCCTGGCACTGGCGGTCATGGTGCAGGAGAAGATGCCGGCATGGCTGCGGGTGTTCTTCCGGTCCGCGTTCTTCTTTCCGCTGATCCTGTCCGCCGCCTCGGTGTCCATCTTCATGCGGTACCTCTTCAACGAACAGTTCGGCGTGGTCAACTGGTTCCTGTCCCTGGTGGGCATCCCCGCCGTGCCCTGGCTGACCACCCCCGGCGGATCGGCCGCCGTCGTGATCCTGGTGTACGTCTGGCAGAACTTCGGCTTCAGCTTCCTCCTGTTCATCGGCGGACTGGCCTCCATTCCTGTCGAGACATACGAGGCAGCCGCGATTGACGGCGCCACCGGCTGGCGCAAGCACCTCCACGTGACGCTGCCGCTGCTGAGCCCCACCACCCTGGTCGCGTCGGTCATGGCCATCATCAGCGCCCTGCAGGTCTTCGACCAGCCCTACGTCCTGACCCGAGGCGGCCCCGGTGACTCCACCCGCACCGCCGTCATGGTGATTTTCGAATCAGCCTTCCAGAGGCTCGAATTCGGCCAGGCGTCCGCCATCGGCGTGCTGCTCACGCTGATCATCATGGCCATCACGGCCGCGCAATTCCGGCTCAGCAAACGATTCGTCTTCTACCAGTGAGGCCAGCCATGACAACCACAACTGACCACGGCCTGGCCGGACATTCCCCCCGGCTCTCCGAAGGCCTCCCCGTCACCACGCCCAACCGGAAGAAGTTCAATTGGAGCTTCGCCGCCCGGATCCTCCTGCTGCTGCTCGCCGCCGCGCTGACGCTCGGTCCGGTGCTCTGGACCCTGACCACGTCGCTGCGGTCGCCGTCGGAATCCTTCAAGCTGCCGCCGTCGTTCATACCCTGGAACCCGGATTTCACCTCCTACGGGGAAGTGTTCAAGCAGCTGAATATTTTCCTGCTGGTCCTCAACAGCGCCCTGGTCACCGGCGTGATCGCGGTAGGCCAGATGGTCTCCGCCGCCTTGGCCGGCTACGCGTTCGCGCACCTGAAATTCCGCGGACGCGGGGCGCTGTTCTCGATCGTGCTGGCCACAATGATGGTGCCCGTACAGGTGACGATCGTCCCCGTCTTCATGCTGATCCGCGGCATGGGCCTGTCCGATACCCTGCTCGCTCTGATCCTGCCGGCCATCCCGACGGCGTTCGGCACGTTCCTGATGCGCCAGTACTTCATGGGGCTGCCGGCCGAACTAGCCGAAGCCGCCTCGATCGACGGCGCCAGCCCGTGGCGGACATTCCGTTCCGTGTACGCGCCGCTTGCGATGCCCGGCATGGCGATCGTGGGAATCCTGGCATTCAACTTCCACTGGAATGAGTTCTTCCGCCCGCTGATCCTCACCATTTCCGAACAGAACTTCACCCTTCCGCTGGGCCTGGTCTCACTGCAGGGCAACCTGGGCACCGGAAGCATCTCGGTGGTCCTGGCAGGCGTGGTCCTGTCCATGATTCCCGCGCTGGTGGTCTTTATCTTCGGCCAACGCGCCCTGCAGGACGGCCTCACGGCCGGAACCGGCAAGTAAACCTCCCTCCCTCAAGCCCGAAAGGCCGTTCCATGACCTCCCCGGACCTCGCTGCCGTCCACCCCTGCACCGTCACCTTCGACGACGTAGCCGCCGCCCACCCCGATCCCGCTTTCCCCCGCTTCCACCCGCGCCCCGCGCAGGGCTGGATCAACGATCCCAATGGCATCAGCTTCATCAACGGCCGGTACCACGTGTTCTTCCAGTACAACCCGGACTCGGCCCGGCACCACAGGATCGCCTGGGGACACGTGAGCTCGGCGGACCTGGTCCGCTGGGAGGAGCACCCGGTGGCGCTCCGCCCGCAGGACGGCGGTCCGGACGAGTACGGCTGCTGGACAGGGGTGGTGACGGACGACGACGGTGTTCCCACCGCTGCGTACTCCGGCGTCCGCAGCGACGGGGGCCACTCCCAGGTGGTCATCGCCCGCGGCTCGGAGGACCTTGTCAGCTGGGAGCAGGCAGGCCACGTTGCGGCAACCATGCCAGCCGACGGACTGGTCATCGCGGTACGGGACCCCTTCATTTTCCGCTTCAACGGCAGGCGCTACGCGATGCAGGGCGCCGGACTGGCCAACGGGCACGCCGCGCTGCTGCTCTATACCGTGGATGCTTTGTCCGACTGGAAGTACCAGGGCATCTGGCTGACCTCCGAGAACCCGGTGGCCGGCACATTCACCCCGGCGGAGATCTGGGAATGCCCGCAGCTGGTGCAGGTGCCCGACACCGGCGCCCCTGGCGGGGGCACCTGGCTAATGATGTTCTCGCTCTGGCTCGCCGGCGACTCCCACGAACACGCCAACGGGGTGGGCCACCTGATCGGATCGCTGTCCGAAGACCCTGCCACAGGGCTGCCCGCGTTCACGCCGCGGACCGGCGGAAAGTCCGACCTGGGCCGCGACTTCTACGCCCCGCAAGTGGTGTCGCTGGAGAACCGGGCCCTGTTGTGGGGCTGGGCCAACGAAGGTCCGGGTCGGGACGGGCGCCGCGGCCGCAGCCAGGAAGAGATCGACGCCGCCGGGTGGGCGGGGGTCCTGACCTTCCCGCGCGAGCTTTCGATAGTGGACGGTTCCCTTGCGGTCAGCCCCGCCCCGGAAGTGGATGCCTACCGCGGAGAGCTGCGCACCGGCCGGACATCCGGGACGGTGTCGTTGCCAGCCTTCGCCGAGGCTGTGGTGAGGGCAGGCGCAAAGGGCCTGGTGGAACTGCTCCTGGTGGGGAACGGAAGCCGGCAGGTGGTCTTCAGCGGCAGCGTCGACGCAGGGGAGGAACTGCGGGTGTTCGTGGACGCCTCCCTGGTGGAGGTGTACCGTACAGGCTCGGTGGCAACCACACTGCGTGCCTACCCGGCAGCGGGGGAGGAGTGGCAACTGAGCCTTCCCGCTGGGGCAACTGCGGACGTGTGGAGCCTGGCCAGGCCCGCGTAGCCCGCTCCGAACCCGTCCGGTGGGTCCCGGCCGGCGGCGCGGTCAGCGTCCGGCCGGGACCGGGCCGGTGGACTCCCTGACCACCAGCCGGCAAGGGACCAACGTCTCCCGCGCGGCGCCGGAGACGGCCGCCGCAGCCGGGCCGCCGTCGTCGGACGTTCCTTCGGGCGCCGACCCCACCTCGGCGAGCAGCGACGCCATGGCTGCCGCCCCCATTTCCCGGAGCGGCAGGGCCATGGTGCTCAGCGCCGGAACCATGGCCTTGGCGATGCGGAATTCGTCGTCGTATCCCATCACGGACACGTCCTGCGGGACGCTCAGGCCCAGGCGGTAGCAGGCCAGCACCACTCCGATGGCCAGGCGGTCGTTGGCGCACAGGATGGCGGTGGGCCGGGCGGCCGGTTCCACCCCTTCGAGGAGCTTCATGGCGCCATGGAAGCCGGCGTCGATGTCCCAGCCCACCTGGATGACGCGGTCCTGGGTGACAGGCATCCCCGCGCCCCTGAAGGCGTCGCGGAAACCCTCGATCCGGCGGGGCGCCGCGGGGGTCAGGGAATCTCCGGCGAGGAACGCAATGTCCCGGTGGCCCAAGGACATTACGTGCTCCGCGGCTTCCCGTCCGCCGCGCACTTCGTCAGGAATCACGGCCGGAAGCCCTGCCTCCGGCCGGTCATCGAAGCAGTTGGCAAGGATCGACGGGACACGTGCCATGTTTGCGGGCACGTGCAGCGGCCGCAGGCCCACAGTCACGTACATGAGGCCGTCCACCTGGCGGTCCAGCAGGGTTTCCACGGCGCTCTCATCGCGGGACTCGTCCAGTTCGGTATCCATGACCACCGTCACGAAGCCATGTTCCCGGGCCACCGCATCCGCGCCGGCAATGATGTTGCCGTCGAACGGGCTGGTGACCACCTGGTCGGACACGATTCCGATGATGCGCGACTGCTGGTTGCGCAGGCTCAGGGCGATTTTGTTGGGGGAGTAGTTGAGCGCCGCTGCTGCCTCCCGGATCCGCTGCTGGCTTTCGAGCGCCACGTTTCCGTCGCCGCGGCCGTTCAGCACCAGCGACACGGCACTGCGCGAAACGCCTGCCAGCTTGGCGACGTCGAGGGCGGTGGCCTTGCGCTTCATTGGCGTCCTTCGGGTGCTGGGGTCTGTTGCTTGGGTGCAGTTTACCTAACTCGTGTGAGCTTCCGCTCGCTCCCGACGCCCCATCACCTTTAGCCCCCTTTTCGGCAACGCCCCATCACCTCCCGCCCCTTTTTGGGAACGCCCCATCACCTTTCGGGCCTATGAAGGCAGGAGGTGATGGGGCGTGTGGTGGATTGGGGCAGGAGGTGATGGGGCGTGTGGGGGATTGGGGCAGGAGGTGATGGGGCGTTGGAGGGTGGCAGACTGGTTTGGTGACTTCGTTGAACGAACCAGCCCCGGACACCCCTGGGCTGGGCAGCCCTGACGCCCCCGACGCTGAGCTAAGCGCGCTCGCTGCGGCGAGGATCGCCGTCGACGTCCTGCTCGACGGCGGTGTGCGGCACGTGGTGGTATCGCCGGGTTCGCGGTCGGCCCCCATGGCATACGCCCTCGCCGAAGCCTCTGCCGCGGGCCGGGTGGACCTGCTGGTCCGGATCGATGAGCGCTCGGCAGGCTTCACCGCACTTGGCCTGGCCCTGTCCAGCGGCTCACCCGCGGCCGTCCTCACCACGTCCGGGACCGCCGTCGGAAACCTGATGCCCGCCGTGATGGAAGCCAACCACGCCGCCGTCCCGCTGATTGTCCTGTCGGCAGACCGGCCGGATGAGCTCCGCGGAACCGGAGCCAACCAGACCACCGTGCAGCCGGACCTCTTTGGCGAGCACGTCCGGTTCGCCGCCGACGTTCCGGCCGGCAGCAACCCCAAGCGGGCCATCCAGACCGGACTCTCAGCGGCAACCGGCGCATTCCCGGACTTTCCGCCGGGCCCGGTCCAGCTCAACCTCGCGTTCCGCGACCCGCTGGTTCCCGCCCCGGACGAGGGGCTCCCCGGGGCCGTTGAGCGGCAGCGCTACCGGGTAGGATCCGAGCCGCTGGTCATGAACCTGCCGCCGGCCCCGGACACCCTGCCGGAGCGGCGAACGGTGGTGCTCGCAGGGCACGACGCCGGTCCGGTTGCCGAAGCATTCGCCCGTGCCCACAACCTGCCGCTGCTCGCCGAGCCCTCCTCAAACTCCCGCTTCGGTCCCAACGCCGTAGGCCCGTACCGGCTGCTGCTGGAACATTTCCGGGCCGGTTCCGCGCAGCCTATCGAGCGCGTGGTGCTGTTCGGCCGGCCCACGCTGTCCCGTCCCGTGGCGGCGCTGCTGGCCAGTGCCGACGTCGAATCCGCCCTGTACCAGCCCGTCCCGGTGGCCTGGTACGAGCCGGGACGGCGCACCGAGCTCCCACTGGAGAACCTCGCTGACCTCGCCGGGTTCGCCGGCCGAGGTGCCTCCGATTGGCTGGACACGTGGCTCCTGGCTGGATCGGCCGCGCAGCACGCGCTGGACCGGGTGCTGTCCGCGGAGGCCGCCGCTACCGGGCCGTCCGTGGCCGCGCTGGTCTGGAAACACTCACGCGGCCAGCTGCTGTTCGGTTCCTCCAACGGCATCCGCGACGTTGACCTCGCCGGACTTCCCGGCGCGGATCCGGCCGCCACCGTGTACGCCAACCGGGGCCTAGCAGGCATCGACGGCACCATTTCCACCGCCACCGGCATCGCCCTCGGCGGACGGCAGCAGACCACCGTCCTGCTGGGCGACGTGACCTTCCTGCACGACGTGGGCGGGCTCCTCCTCGGCGCCGGTGAAGAACAGCCGGACCTGCGGATCGTGGTCCTGAACGATTCCGGCGGCGCCATCTTCAGCCTGCTCGAGCACGGGGGCGTGGAGGAGGCCGGCCGCTATGGAGACGCCGTAGAGCGCCTCTTCGGCACCCCGCACTCCGTGGACATCGCGGCACTCGCCGCAGCGTACGGCGTCGGGCATTCCCTGGTGAGTACGACGGCGGGACTCGCCGAGGCGCTGGACCGGCCAGTGCAAGGGCGCAGCATCGTGGAGGTCCGCACGGACCGCCGGGCGCTGCGGGAGCTCCACGCCCGGATCAAGGAAGCAGTCTCCGCCGCCGTTGAGGCTGTGCTGGCGGGGCAGTAGCTTTCGACGCGCACAATCCGCTGTGGCACGGAAATGCCCTGCCGCTGCCGGAATACCGGTAGCGACAGGGCATTTGCGCGTCGGAAGTGTGGAACGGGGTCATAGCACGCGGCCCAGGAACTCCTTGGTGCGCGCGTGCTGCGGGTTGGCGATGATCTCGCGGGGATCGCCCGATTCCACCACCACACCGCCGTCCATGAAGGTCAGCGTGTCGCCCACCTCGCGGGCGAAGCCGATCTCGTGGGTCACCACGATCATGGTCATGCCGGACTTGGCCAGGTCCTTCATCACGTTCAGGACATCGCCCACCAGCTCCGGGTCCAGCGCCGAGGTGGGCTCGTCGAACAACATGAGTTCCGGGTCCATGGCCAGGGCCCGGGCGATGGCAACGCGCTGCTGCTGGCCGCCCGAGAGCTGCGACGGGTAGTGGCCTGAGCGGTCCGCCAGCCCCACCCGGTCCAGCAGCTCAAGCGCACGCTTCTGGGCGGCAGCCTTGGACTGGCCCTTGACATGCACCGGCGCTTCCATGACGTTCTGCAGCGCGGTCTTGTGCGGGAACAGGTTGAACCGTTGGAACACCATGCCGATTTCGCGGCGCTGGGCGGCGATTTCCTTGGTCTTGAGGTCGTGGAGCTTGCCGTTGACCTCACGGTAGCCAATCAGCTGGCCACCTACGGAAATCCGCCCGGCGCTGATGCTCTCAAGGAGGTTCACGCAGCGCAGCATGGTGGACTTGCCGGAGCCCGAGGGCCCGATCACCACCGATACTTCGCCCTGGTTGACGGTCATGTCGATGCCCCGAAGGACATGGTGGTGCCCGTAGTACTTGTGGAGGCCCTCGATCTTGACCAGCGGCTTCTCTGCTGTGACGGTCATCGTGCACTCTCCTCGGGGAAGTCCGTTTCCATCGACCGTCCGCCGTCCTGGCTCAGGGCCACGCGGGCCGACTTGGCCACCGGCTTGCCCGCCGGCGCGAGATTGTCGACGCCCTTGCCGTAGTACGCCTCAATGTAGTGCTGGCCCACCATCAGGATGCTGGTGATCACCAGGTACCAAATGGCGGCCACGATCAGCAACGGAACCGGAAGGTAGGTCCGGTTGGCCAGGGCGTTGGTGGCGAAGGTGAGGTCCAGGGTGAACGGCACGGCCAGGACCAGCGAGGTGGTCTTCAGCATGCCGATGGTTTCGTTGCCCGTGGGCGGAACAATGACGCGCATGGCCTGCGGCAGGATGATCCGCCACATGATCTTTGTCTTGCCCATGCCCAATGCCTCGGCCGCCTCCATTTGCCCGCGGTCAACGGACTTCAGGCCGGCGCGGAAGATTTCCGCGAGGTAGGCCGATTCGTTCAGGCCAAGGCCCAGGATGGCTGCCACGGTGGCGTTGATGACTGCCGCGGTGTCCAGGCTGAAGAGCTCGGGTCCGAATGGCACGCCCGCGCTGATCTTGGGGTACAGAACCGAAATCAGGCCCCACAGCACCAGCTGGGTGTATACGGGTGTTCCACGGAAGAACCACACCCACACCCAGCTGGACCAGCGGAATACAGGATTGTCGGACTGGCGCATGAACGCCAGCAGGATGGCCAGGACGATGGCTAGGACCATGGAAGTGACCGTCAGCAGAAGCGTCCAGCCCACGCCCTGGACCACCTTGACGTCCAGGATGTAGGTGCCCACCACATCCCAGCGGAAGTTGGGGTTGGTAAACAGGCTCTGCAGGAACAGAACGACCAGCGCCAGGATGATGAAAGCGCTGATCCAGCGGCCCGGGTGCCGCACCGGCACCGCTTTGTTCAGTACCGGTGCGTCGTCCTTATGCTGGCCGTCCATGTGCACACCTGACTTGTCGTCGGTAACGCGAAAACTCAAGACTTAACCGCCGGGTTGACCTCGGACTTGGTGATCGCACCTTCGGAGTTGCCCCAGCCGTCCAGGATCTTCTTGTAGGAGCCGTCCTGCATCAGCTTGGTGACGGTCTTCTGGATGACCTCTGCCCAGGCGGTATCGGCCTTGGCCACGGCGATGCCCTGCGGAGCGGAATCGTAGACGTCGCCCAGCTTCTCCAGCTGGCCGTTGGTCTGGGTCAGCGCGTAGCCGATGATGGGGGAGTCCGCAGCCATGGCATCGATGCTGCCGTTCACCAGGCGGGTGGTGACATCGGTCTGGTTCTTCAGGGTGACGATGTCAATGGGCTTCTTGCCGTCAGCAACGCATTTCTTGTTGCGGTCGGAGAGGTCCGGGTCCTCCTGGACGGTGCCGGTCTGCACGCCGATGGACTTGCCGCACACATCGTCCAGGGAGAACTTGCTGGGGTTGCCCTTCTTCACGGCCCAGGCGGTCCCTGCGTTGAAGTAGCTGACCATGTTCACTGCGCCCAGGCGCTCCGGGGTGATGGTGAACGATGAGATGCCCAGATCGTACTTGGGGCCGAGGGCCGGAAGGATGCCGGTGAACTCCGCGGTCTGGACCTGGACCTTGAGGCCGAGGGTGGCGCCGATGGCCTTGGCGATGTCCACGTCGTAGCCGACAGGTGTCTGGCCGTCCGAACCGAGGAATTCGGCCGGGGCGTAGCTGGTGTCGGAGCCAACCGTGATGGTGCCCTTGGACTTGATGGCGTCCGGGACCATGGCGGCCAGGGCGTCGTCCTTCTTGACGGTGGCGGGATCAAAGCTGGCGCTGGCGCTGCCCGAGGAGGTGGCCGCGCTGGAGGGACCCGTTTCCGAGGCGTTGGTGCATGCTGAGAGGGCCAGGGCGCTGATGGCGATCATAGTGGCGGCGGTCAGCTTGGAGGTGCCCAGGAGGGTACGGGGAGTCTGCATTTCTTACCTTTTGTTGCAGGGGCTATGAGGTACTAACGCGGCTTATAGTGTAACGCTCAACAAGAGAGGTACGTCACACGCAACTAAGTTTCACTATTGGATAACTGTAGCGGTGACAAAATCAAGCCTTCCAGGGCAGGAGTCGTCTGTCATCCCAGACTCCCTGTCCGCTCGGGGGCGGAAGAACGTCAGCTGCCGATGCCCAGGGACTCCAGCATCGGCCGGAACTTGGCCCACGTCTCGGCCAGTTCGGCCTCCGGCTGCGAGCCATCTACGATCCCGCAGCCGGCATACAGCCGCACGGTTTCGGGGGATTCGATGACCGCGCCGCGCAGGGCGATGCCCCACTCGCCGTTGCCGGCCGCATCCAGCCAGCCCACCGGACCGGCGTAAGGCCCGCGGTCCAGGTGCTCCAGCTTGCGGATCAGTTCCCCGGCAACCAGCGTGGGGGTCCCGCAGACAGCAGCGGTGGGGTGCAGCGCATTGATCAGGGCCAGGCAGGTGGGCACATGGCCTTCCACCTCGGTGAGTTCGGCCTTCACGTCGGAGGCCAGGTGCCAGACGTTGGGCAGCTCCAGGATGAAGGGTTCGTCGTGGGCGTTCATCGCCTCGGAGAATGGCGCCAGCTGCCTGGTCAGCGACTGGATGGCGATCTCATGCTCATGCCGTTGCTTTTCGGAACCAGCCAGGACGCGTGTGGCGTAGTCCATCGGCGGGCCGTCCTCGCCGTGCGCGTCGCGGCGGTCCAGGGTGCCCGCCAGCACGCGGGCCTGGGCAGTGCGTCCCTCCACCTGGATCAGCATCTCGGGTGTGGCCCCCACCAGGCCGTCCACGCCATAGGTCCAGCATTCGCGGTACCTGGCGGCGAGCTCGCGCAGTACATCGGCGGCATGTACGCCGGAAGGAATAGTTGCCACGACGTCCCGGGCCAGCACCAGCTTTTCCAGGGCGCCTGTGCGGATTTCGGCAACACCGGCGGCCACGGCCTCCATCCAGGCTTCCTCGCTAAGGGAACCCGTGTGCAGCGTTGCGCCGGCCGCCAGCGGGAGCGGGCGCACGACGGCGCCGCCCACCTGGCCGGGCACGCCACCAATCGAAGCGTCCCCGGCTGAGTCTCCTGCCGGCGTCGTGCCTTCCGTCGCCGGCGCAGCGGGCGGACCGCCGCCCAGCCAGCGGTCCAGCGCGGCGAGGGCTGTCTCTTCGGTGAGCGGGCCGCCGTCGAACGTCAACTGGGTAAGCCATGCCTGGTTGTCCCGCACGCCCACCACGATCTCCGGCACGATCAGCCGGGACTCGTGGGCCGAGGTCTTGGAGAAAGCGAAAGAGCCGAAAGCGACGGGTCCCGTGCCTGGCAACTCGACGGCGTCCGACACCTCGGCCTCCAGGACCAGGTGCCGCCACCAGATGTCCGCTTCAAGGAACCGGTCCGGCCCGGTGGCAGTGAAGCGCGCAGTCTCGCCGAAGCCTGCCAGCCCGGCTTCCCGGCGGGTCCAGCACAGGACATCGTCCCTGACCAGAAACGACGGCAGTCCCCCGGGGAATGCTTTGCCATCCAGGGGGACTGTCAGGGTGCGGAACGTGCTCGTCATGATGAGACAACACTACTCCCGCGTAAGCCGCGGCCTTTCCGGCGCCGGGACACCCTCCGGAGGAGCGCGGCGGGGCTGGTCAGCACCGTCAGGAACATTTGAGACAATGTCATGGTGAACCGAGCATCCTTGGATAAGCGTCCGGACGAAGTAGCCACGATGTTTGACGACGTCGCCCCGAAGTACGACGTCGTCAACGATGTCCTCTCCATGGGACAGACCCGCCGCTGGCGGAAGATCGTGGTGGACGCGATGGAAGTCTCCAAGGGCCAGCGGGTCCTGGACCTCGCGGCCGGAACCGGTACCTCCAGCGAACCGTATGCCGACGCCGGAATAGACGTAGTGGCCTGCGATTTCTCCCTGGGCATGCTCAAGGTGGGCAAGCGCCGCCGCCCGGACATCGACTTCATTGCCGGTGACGCCACCAACCTGCCGTTCGCCGACAACACCTTCGACGCCACCACCATCTCCTTCGGGCTGCGGAACGTGAACGAACCGAAGAAGGCGCTGGCCGAGATGCTGCGCGTCACCAAGCCCGGCGGCCGCCTGGTCATCGCCGAGTTCTCCCAGCCGGTGGTTCCGCTGTGGCGCACCATGTACACCGAATACCTGATGCGCGCCCTGCCGGCCATCGCCGTCAAGGTCGCCTCCAACCCGGACGCCTACGTCTACCTTGCCGAATCCATCCGCGCCTGGCCGGACCAGGACCATCTGGCCGCATGGCTGCAGGAATGCGGCTGGGAAAAGGTCACCTACCGCAACCTCACCGGCGGCATCGTGGCGGTGCACCGCGCGTTCAAGCCGGCCAATTCCTCGCCCGACGGCGCTGCTGCCGCCATCGCCGCGCACAAGGGCCCGGTGGCCAAGCTGCGCCGCAACACCGTCCGCTGACCTGTGAAGGTACTGATTGTCGGCGCGGGTCCGGCCGGATCCACCGCCGCGTACTACCTTGCCAAGGCCGGCCTTGACGTCACGGTCCTGGAAAAGACGGCGTTTCCGCGGGAGAAGGTTTGTGGTGACGGGCTGACGCCCCGCGCCGTCCGCGAGATCCAGAAGCTCGGCCTGCCGCACCCGGAGAACGACGGTTGGCGCCGGAACAAGGGGCTGCGCCTGATCGCCGGCGGCCGTACCATCGAGCTGCCCTGGCCCGAGGTGTCCGACTTCCCGCAGTACGGCCTGATCCGGACCCGGCTTGGCTTTGACGAGGAACTGGCCCGGCATGCAGAGTCCGTGGGGGCAAGGCTGCTGGAGCGGCACAGCGTCACCGAGGCACTGCGCTCCGAGGACGGCCGCGTGACCGGTGTCCGCGCAGCGCTCCTGGACGAGTCCGGGCGCAAGACGGGGGAGACGCGCGAGTTCACTGCCGACGTCGTCCTCGCCGCCGACGGAAACTCCACCCGCACCGCCGTCTCCCTGGGCATCCAAAAGCGCGACGACCGCCCGCTGGGCGTTGCCGTGCGCACCTATTTCACCTCCCCGCGTACCGATGATGACTGGATGGAGGGCTGGCTGGAACTCCCCGGCCGCGACGGAAAACTGCTCCCCGGCTACGGCTGGGTATTCGGCGTCGGCGACGGCACCTCCAATGTTGGCCTGGGCATCCTGAACTCCTCCAAGGAATTCGGCAAGCTCGACTACAAGCAGGTCCTGCGCGAATGGACCGCCGGGATGCCTGCAGACTGGGGCTTCACCCCGGAGAACCAGGTGGGCGAAATCCGCGGCGCGGCCCTGCCCATGGGCTTCAACCGCACCCCGCACTACTCGCCGGGACTCCTGCTCCTGGGCGACGCCGGCGGCATGGTGTCCCCGTTCAACGGCGAGGGCATTTCCTACGCCATGGAGTCCGCCCGGTTCGCCGCCGAGTTCATCATCGACGCCTCTTCACGCACGGCTGCTTCGGGCGGAACGTACGACGCCGATGCGCACCTTTCGCGGTACGCGGACTACGTGCGCGGCCAGTGGGGCTCGCACTTCACCCTCGGCAGGGCCTTCGCCGCGCTGATCGGAAAGCCCGCCGTCATGAAGCTCGCCCTCCGGACCGGCATGCCTGTTCCGGTGCTGATGCGGTTCGTGGTCCGGCTGCTTGCCAACCTCACGGACCCCTCCGCGAAGGGCTTCGAGGACCGGGTGATCCGCGTCCTGGAATCACTGGTTCCGGCCACATCCAATACCCCGTCAGCTCCGAACCAGCGGTATCCGCAACAAAAAGTTAGGGTTAACCCGTGACCAACTCCGCAGACCACAGCTGGACGCACGCCGGGCACGGCCTGCCGGACTCAGAACCCAGCCTCAACACCACCGCCATCGCCACGGGCCTCCAGCTGCCTGCAGGCTTTGCGGCCATCGCGGGGGACGCCGAGCTGGGCCCGGCCATCACCAACAACCTCGCCAAGGTGGAGAAGAAGCTCCGCGAAGCCATCGCCAACTCAGACCCGCTGGCCGACGCGACGTCGCGGCACCTGGTGGAAGCCGGCGGCAAGCGGATCCGGCCCCTGCTGACCCTGCTCTGTGCCCACCTCGGCGACGCATCGCTGCCCGCCGTGGTCCAGGCCGCCGTCGTGGTTGAGCTGACGCACCTGGCCACCCTGTACCACGACGACGTCATGGATTCCGCCCCCTTCCGCCGCGGCGCGCCCACGGCGCACGAGGTGTGGGGCAACTCGGTGGCGGTCCTCACCGGCGACCTGATCTTCGCGCGGGCATCCATCCTGGTGTCCGAGCTCGGAGGCCGCGCGCTGGGCATCCAGGCCCGCACGTTCGAGCGGCTGTGCCTGGGCCAGCTGCACGAGACCGTGGGCCCCCGGCCCGACGAGGATCCGGTGGAGCATTACCTGTCCGTTATCGCGGACAAGACCGGCTCGCTGGTGGCTGCGTCCGGCCAGTTCGGTGCCATTTTCTCCGGCGCCGACGAGGCATACGAGGACGTGCTGGTGGAGTACGGCGAGAAGGTGGGCGTTGCCTTCCAGCTCGCGGATGACGTCATTGACGTGACGGGCGTCAAGGTCAAGTCCGGCAAGTCTCCGGGAACCGACCTGCGCGAAGGGGTACCCACCCTGCCGGTGCTGCTCCTCCGCAAGGCTGCCACTGATGGTGACCAGTCCGCCGTCGACCTTCTGAAGCTGATTGACGGCGACCTGTCCTCGGACGAGGCCCTTGCCGCCGCCGTGGCAGGGCTGCGGGAGCACCCTGTTACCGCGGAGTCCTGGGTGGTGGCACGGCAGTGGGCCAAGGAAGCCATCGAAGCCCTTGCTCCGCTGCCCGAGGGCGTGGTCAAGGAGTCGCTGTCCAACTTCGCGCTGGCCGTGGTGGACCGCGCCAGCTGATTACTGTTCGTTAGGAGCCCGGTACCTCTGGATGATCCAGCCGCGAGGTGCCGGGCTTCTTCGTGTGCCGGCCCGGCCGTGGCAGCAGGGCTTAACGGGATAGCCCCGGTCCGCAACAACCGAAGCTGCTGTGAACCGGGGCTATCTCTCCGTTCGCATCAGACCCGCCGGAGGCGTTTAGCGGATCCGTGAATAGCTTATGACAGGTTTGTCACAATACGCAAGTCCTGTGTAACTGCATCTGTCAAAAAGTTTTGCCGCTGAGTTTGCCCGCGTTTCAGCGGCGGAGGTAGACCGGCATCGGCATGTTGCGGCGGCGCGCCCCGTGGGTTCCTCGAACCCGGGGAATCCCGGCCGCGGTCGTTATGCACATGGCCCGCCTCGTGCCTTCTGGCGGAAGCGACAATCCGCTGTGCTGGCTGCATGGACCTGCGCCGATTTTTGGAGAATGCCGGCTCTGTGGCCCGCACGGATCCTGAGAGCTGGATTTTCAGACCGGGAGATCCGCAATGCGGCCGCTTCAGGTGAAGTTTGCCGTCTTCGGCATGGAGTGTTGGCCCTGCCGGGCGCACCCTCCGACCTTGTAACTGCAGTCTTTGGTAATGGACTGCTGACCTGCGCGTCGGGCGCTACCCGCCATGGGCTCTGGTTGCTGCACCAGCCGGATCAAGTCCACCTGTTATGCCGGCACGGCGGACCACAAAACACTGTGGTGCACCGCGAATCGCTGGTTCCGCACAGAACCGCGGAGCCCGTCGCAAGCATCACGGACATACTCATTCACGGGTTGCGCTGCCTGCCGGAGGTCGAAGCGGCGGTAATGGTGGAGAGTGCGGTGCGGCAGGGCGTGACTACGTTGCCCTACTTGCGCCAGCGCCTGCCCGGAAACCGGAACGGAGCTGCCCGGAAGGTGCTGGATCTGGTTGACGGCACGGCTGACTCGGCTATCGAGGTTGTGGCCCGCCTCCTCTTTCGTGCTGCAGGAATTTACACCCAGACCCAGGTCGACTTGCCAGGGATCGGCTTCGTGGATTTCCTCCTCGAGGGATTCCTGATCGTGGAGATCGACGGCCGCAGCCACCTGGAGCCGCGACAGGTCAAGAAGGACCGCTTGCGGAATAACGCCAGTATCCTCACTGGCTATGCCGTCCTGCGGTACGGATACGCCGACGTCGTCTACAACCCCGAAAAAGTGGTTACCGAGGTTTGGCAGGTGCTTAGGGGCAGGGTAATCCGCTGAAATTCCCCGGCTTTCAATCGCAAAGCCGGGGACTCGCGGGCAGAACCGGGGAACACGCCGTCGACACCCTGCAAAGGTGGGGAAATTCAGCGAGGGCGCCCAGCCCAGGGGCGGGGAGGTTTACTCTTCCTCTTCGTCCTCGAACGCCCACTCGAACATGTCGAAGACGAACTCGGAGAAGGTGCCTTCCTCGGACTTCCACTGGCCGCGGGCGTTATTGCGGCGGTACACGATGGGGTCCGGGATGCTGAGGTCGCCTACGCGGAAGCCCCAGGTGAACGCTTCCTCTTCGTCCTCGAGGAACATGAGGAAGCCTTCGTCGTCGACCTCGAGCTCTTCGGGGTCCCAGAAGTAGTGGTAGGCCTCCATCAGGTCCTCACAGCCGCCAAGGGCCAGGTAGAACTCCCGCAGGACCAGGGGGATCTCAAACTGGTGGTCGGCCAGGGCCTTGTCCAGCTCCTCGGGAGTCAGGCCGTCGGCTTCCTGCCATTCATCCTCGAGGTACTTCGGAACAAGCGCACGGAACTTCTCGAGGAACATGTCAGTCATGCTCATATCCTAGCCAATCCAAGGGCTCCCAAAATGACATGGAAACCAACGTCACAGCCCCGAATCGGTTGGCCGGCGGTGCCACCCGCGAACCGCCAGCGGCGCCTGCCAGGAGCGCCGCCAGGCCAGGACGCGGAACGTGAAAACCAATGCCGCGATGCCGGCGGCGGTCAGGACGTTGAACACGCCCAGCACCCACAGCCCGGCAGTGAACGAGGCACCCACAAATGCAGGCAACGCGTAGATGTCCTTGGGGTTGAAAAGCTCCGGAACCTCATTGGCGGTGATGTCGCGGAGCAAACCGCCGCCCACGGCCGTCGTCACCCCGAGCAGAACCGAAGCTACCGGGTTGAGGCCGGTGGCGAGGGCCTTGACCGTCCCTGTCATGCAGAAGAGTGCCAGGCCGGCAGCGTCGAACAGCGTCAGCAGCGACGTGTAGCGCTGGACGCTGGAGAACAGGAAATACACCAATGCCATGGCCAGCAGCGGCGGCGCGAGGTACGCCGGGTTGGTGAACGCAGCCGGAACAATACCCAGGACGATGTCGCGGATCACGCCGCCGCCCAGGCCCACCAGGGAGGCCAGCAGCAGTGACCCCACGATGTCGATCTGCTTCCGTGCCGCCAGCAGTGAGCCCGAAACGGCAAAGAAGAACACGCCCAGCAGATCCAGCCATACCGGGGAGTTGTCAAAGGCGAATGTCATGCGGCGTCCTGCTGTTTCAAAGAGGGCGGACAGGGCGGCTCCAACGTTACGCTAGCCCGTATGAACAGCCCCATCATGATCGCGTGTGCCCATGGGACGTCCAACACACAGGGGGCCGCAGAGGTCAACGCCCTGCGTGCCGCCATCGCGGAGCTTCGGCCAGGCCTTGATGTCCGTGAGGCTTATGTCGATGTCCAGCAGCCCGACTTGGTGGACGTGGTGGCGGGGCTGCCCGAGGGCAAAGCTGCGGTGGTGGTGCCGCTGTTGCTGAGCGTCGGGTACCACGTAAAAGTCGACATTGCGCGTGCGGTCAAGAGCCGCCCCGGCAGTGCCGCAGCGGCCCCGCTGGGGCCGGACCCGCGCCTCGCCGCCCTGCTGGACCAGCGGCTGCGCGAGGCCGGCACCACCGACAATGACGTCGTGGTCCTGGCTGCCGCGGGCTCGTCGAATCCCAATGCCGCGGTCAGCGTCGAGGAACTGCTGGGCCAGCTGCGGCAGCTCCGGTCCAACCGGATGGTGGCCGCCTATGGTGCCTCGGCCCAGCCTTCAGTGCCCGACGCCGTTGCGATGCTCCGCGAGGAACTCGCCGGGGGTGCCGGCGCGGGGGATTCCGCGGGGGCTGTCGACGTCGGCGGCCGGGTGGTGATTGCCTCCTACCTGCTGGCGCCGGGCTTCTTCCATGACCAGCTTGCGAAGGCGGGCGCCGACGTCGTCACCGAACCCCTGCTGCCGTCCGCGACGCTCGCGGAGATCGCGCTGGACAGGTACGACGCCGCCGTCGCCACCATGGGCGAAACGCCCGGGGAGGCACCCGCAGCGGCCGCGGGTGAAGAGCCAAATGAGGCTTCCCCCGATGCACAGCGAAGTGGGTTCTTCAAGGTCCTCCGGCGTTTCGTGACGAAATATTTCCCTAGGTGACTTAGCGTTTCCGGGCCTTTGTGACGCTATTCGGGGGCGCCCTACAGTCGTTGCATGACTGATACAGCTCTAGCCGGAGCGTCCGCGGACTCCGCTGCCACCAAGCGCACCGCCCGCCCGTCCCGACCCGCTGCGAAGCCGCACGGGCAGTGGAAAGTGGACGGCAAGACGCCCCTGAATGCCAACGAAACCTGGAAGCAGGAAGACGACGGCCTGAACGTCCGCGAGCGTATTGAGTCCATCTATGCCAAGGAAGGCTTCGACGCCATCCCCAGCCAGGACCTTCACGGCCGCTTCCGCTGGTGGGGCCTGTATACCCAGCGCAAGCAGGGGATCGATGGCGGCAAGACCGCAACCTTGGAGCCGCACGAGCTCGAAGACAAATACTTCATGCTCCGCGTAAGGATCGACGGCGGTGCGCTCACCACCGAGCAGCTGCGCGTCATCGGCCAGATCTCCGTGGACTTCGCCCGGGACTCCGCCGACCTCACCGACCGCCAGAACATCCAGCTGCACTGGATCCGGGTGGAGGACATCCCGGAGATCTGGAACCGCCTGGAAGGTGTTGGCCTGTCCACCACGGAGGCCTGCGGCGACGTGCCCCGCGTCATCCTGGGCTCGCCCGTGGCCGGCATCGCCAAGGACGAGATCATCGACCCCACCCCGCTCATCGCCGAGCTGGGGGAGCGGTTCATCGGCAACCCGCTGCTGTCCAACCTGCCGCGCAAGTACAAGACCGCCATCACCGGCCACCCCAGCCAGGACGTGGTCCATGAGATCAACGACTGCGCGTTCGTGGGTATTGAACACCCGGAACTCGGCGCCGGTTACGACCTCTGGGTGGGCGGCGCGCTGTCCACCAACCCGATGCTGGGCAAGCGGCTGGGTGCCTTCGTCCAGCCGGACCAGGCCGCGGACGTCTGGCTGGGCGTCACCAGCATCTTCCGTGACTACGGTTACCGGCGCATGCGCACCAAGGCGCGCCTGAAGTTCCTGCTGGCCGACTGGGGTCCGGAGAAGTTCCGCCAGATCCTTGAGGACGAATACCTCGGCTACAAGCTGGCCGACGGCCCCGCCGCTCCCAAGCCATCCACCCCGGGCGACCACGTGGGCGTGCACGAGCAGAAGGACGGCAAGTTCTTCATCGGCGCCACGCCACTGGCGGGCCGGCTGTCAGGCTCGGCGCTGGTCAAGCTCGCCGATACCCTTGAGGCCCGCGGCTCCTACCGGCTGCGCACCACCCCGCACCAGAAGCTCGTGGTCCTGGACGTCGACAAGGACCAGGTGGAGCCGCTCATCGCCGAGTTGGACGCCCTGGGCCTGTCCGCCCGACCGTCCGTGTTCCGCCGCGGCACCATCGCCTGCACCGGTATCGAGTACTGCAAGCTGGCCATCGTCGAGACCAAGTACACGGCCGCCACTGCCGTCGCCGAACTCGAGCGCCGCCTGGCCGACCTCGCCGGCTCGGGCCAGCTGCCCGCCGCGTTGTCGCTGCACATCAACGGCTGCCCCAACTCCTGCGCCCGCATCCAGACCGCGGACATCGGCCTCAAGGGCATGATGCTGCCAACGCCCGACGGCGACCCCTCCCCGGGTTTCCAGGTCCACCTGGGCGGCGGGCTGGCCAACAACGACCGCGAGGAAGCCGGCCTGGGCCGCACTGTCCGCGGACTGAAGGTGTACGTGGACGACCTGCCCGATTACGTGGAGCGGGTGGTCCGCCGGTTCGTGGCCGACCGCGCCGAAGGCCAGACCTTCGCCGAATGGGCCCACGCAGCAGACGAGGAGGCACTGCAGTAATGGCAAAACACCAGGCACCCGCCCCTTCCAAGCGTCCCGTGGAGGAGCTCAAGGCCCTTGCTGAAGCCGGCGCGGCTGAGCTCGGCTGGGACGCACCCGCCCGCGACGTGATCGCCTGGGTGGAGCGCAACTTCGACCTGCCCGCGGTCGCCGTCGCCTGTTCCATGGCCGACGCCGTCCTGCCGGCACTCGTCGCGGACCAGATGCCCGGCGTCGACGTCCTGTTCCTGGAGACCGGCTACCACTTCCCGGAAACCTACGCCACGCGCGACGAAGTGGCAGCGAACCTCCGCGTCAACGTGGTGGACGTCCTCCCCGAGAACACCGTGGAACAGCAGGACCGGCTCCTGGGCAAGGACCTCTTTGCCCGTGACGCCGCCCAGTGCTGCGCCCTCCGCAAAGTGGCTCCGCTGCAGCGCACCCTGGCCGGCTACGAACTCTGGTTCACCGGTGTCCGCCGCGACGAAGCTCCCACCCGCACCAACACGCCGCTGGTCACCTGGGACGAGAAGAACGGCCTGGTCAAGGTCAACCCCATGGCTGCCTGGACGTTCGACCAGCTGGTCCAGTACTCGGACGACAACCTTTTGCCCGTCAACCCGCTCCTTTCCCAGGGTTACCCCTCCATTGGCTGCCAGCCCTGCACCCGCAAGGTAGCGCCCGGCGAAGACCCCCGCGCCGGCCGCTGGGCAGGTTCCGACAAGACAGAATGCGGACTTCACGTATGAGCACTTCACTAACCGAGGAGACCCAGGTGACTGACGCCGCCGTATCCACGCGCCTGTCCAGCCTGGACACCCTCGAGTCCGAGGCCATCCACATCATCCGCGAGGTTGTTGCCGAGTTCGAGAAGCCCGCGCTGCTGTTCTCCGGCGGCAAGGACTCCGTGGTGATGCTGCACCTGGCCACCAAGGCCTTCTGGCCGGGCAAGGTACCCTTCCCCGTGCTGCACGTGGACACCGGCCACAACTTCCCCGAGGTCATCGACTTCCGCGACCGCACGGTTGAGCGCCTCGGCCTGAAGCTCGTGGTCGGTTCCGTCCAGGAGTTCATCGACCGCGGCGAGCTGGCAGAGCGCGCCGACGGCACCCGCAACCCGCTGCAGACCGTCCCGCTGCTGGACGCCATCCAGCAGAACAAGTTCGACGCCGTCTTCGGCGGCGGCCGCCGCGACGAGGACAAGGCCCGCGCCAAGGAGCGCATCCTGAGCCTCCGCGACGAGTTCGGCCAGTGGGATCCGCGCAACCAGCGCCCCGAACTGTGGAACCTCTACAACGGCCGGCACACCGTGGGCCAGCACGTCCGTGCGTTCCCCATCAGCAACTGGACCGAGCTGGACATCTGGCGCTACATCGAGCGCGAAAACATCGAACTGCCCGGCCTGTACTACGCCCACGAGCGCGAGGTCTTCGCCCGCGACGGCATGTGGCGCGCAGTGGGAGAAGTGTCCCAGCCGCGCCCCGATGAGGCCGTCATCACCAAGACCGTCCGCTACCGCACCGTGGGGGACATGTCCTGCACCGGCGCCGTGGAGTCGAACGCGTTCACCGTGTCCGACGTGGTGGTTGAAGTTGCCGCTTCCACCCTGACCGAACGTGGCGCCACCCGCGCAGATGACCGCATCTCCGAGGCCGCCATGGAAGACCGCAAGAAGGATGGGTACTTCTAATGACCACGATTTCGACAGGCTCAATCGCCGAGGCCGGCTCGATCAACGAGGCCCTGCCCACCACGCTCTTCCGCTTCGCCACGGCAGGATCGGTCGACGACGGCAAGTCCACCTTGGTGGGCCGCCTCCTCCACGACTCCAAGGCGATCCTCGCTGACCAGCTCGACGCCGTTGCCCGCACCTCAGCCGATCGCGGCTTCGGCGGCGACAAGGGCGGCATCGACCTTGCCCTGCTGACGGACGGCCTCCGCGCCGAGCGTGAGCAGGGCATCACCATCGACGTGGCCTACCGCTACTTCGCCACCGACCAGCGCAGCTTCATCCTTGCCGATTGCCCCGGGCACGTGCAGTACACCAAGAACACGGTGACGGGCGCGTCCACTGCGGATGCCGTCGTCGTCCTCATTGACGCCCGCAAGGGCGTGCTGGAGCAGACCCGCCGGCACCTGTCCGTGCTGCAGCTGCTCCGTGTGGCGCACGTGATCGTGGCCGTGAACAAGATCGACCTGGTGGACTTCAGCGAATCCGTCTTCCGTGGGATCGAAGCCGATGTGCAGCAGGTGGGCCGCGAACTGGGCCTGGGCTCGGACGGCATCAGCGACCTGCTGGTGATCCCCGTGTCCGCGCTGGACGGCGACAATGTGGTGGACCGCTCGGAGCGGACCCCCTGGTACACCGGCCCCGCGCTGCTGGAGGTCCTGGAGACCCTGCCCGCCGCCGATGAACTCGAAAGCCACCTGGAAAGCTTCCGCTTCCCTGTCCAACTGGTCGTCAGGCCGCAGGGCGCGCTGGCTCCCGACGCCGTGGCCGCCGGCCTGGACGTGGAGGCCTACCGCGACTACCGCGCGTACGCCGGCCAGATCACCGAAGGCTCTGTGAAGGTGGGGGACCAGGTTTCCGTGCTGACCCCCGGCCAATCCCCGCGGACCACCACCGTGGTGGGCATCGACTTCGCCGGCAAGTCCCTGGAGGAAGCTGCCGCGCCGCAGTCCGTGGCCATCCGGCTGGCGGACGAGTTCGACGTCGCCCGCGGTGACACCATCGCCGCCGCAGGCACCGTCCGGGAGGCCTCGGCCGACCTGTACGCTGCCCTGTGCTGGCTGTCCCCGAAGCCGCTCCGCGAGGGCCAGAAGGTCCTGGTCAAGCACGGCACCCGCACGGTCCAGGCACTGGTCCGGAGCGTGTCCGGCAAACTGGATTTGGCCACCTTCAACCTTGAAGGTGCCTCCAGCCTTGAGCTCAACGACATCGGGCACGCGCAGCTCCGGCTTGCCGCCCCGCTGCCGCTGGAGAACTACCTGCACCACCGCCGCACCGGCGCGTTCCTGGTGATCGACCCGCTGGACGGCAACACGCTGGCCGCCGGCCTGGTTAAGGACCACCCTGGCGACCACGAGGACGAGCGCTACAGCATCTAGTCCTTCTTCGATTCGCCGGAAACCTGCTGGCTCGCCGTTCCTAAACGGCGAACCCGCAGGTTTCCGGCGAATTGGTGGTTAAAGGCGGATCTGACCGCGACCCTCCAGGATCGACTTGAGCTTCTGCAGGTCCTTCCGGTTTTCCCGCCGGATCATTGGCTCCATGACCAGCCCCGCCAGCCGGGAGAAACCCGAGGGGCTCCCGCTGTTGCGCAGCGACATCCGCGTGCCGCCGTCGTCGTCCGTCCAGGTGTAGGTGGTCTGCATGGGAAAGGGGCCCTGGGCTGTCCGCATCACCAGCTTTTCGCCGGGGACGTATTCAACGAACTCGTAGGTGTACTTGAGCTCCCGGCCCAGGAATTTCGCGGTGAAGGCGACCATGGATCCCGTGTCCAGCGGTCCTGGACTGAGCCGCTGCGAGCTGTGGATGTTCACGTACCACTTCGGCGCGTTGTCCGGGTTGGCTGCATACTCCGCCACTTCTGCGCGCGGCCTGTTGATGACAATCTCGGTCAGGACGTTCACCATGGTTGCGTCTCCTCTGTAGAGTGCGGGAATAGCCTGCAACCACGTTAGCGGCGGCGCCTGGGAGGCGGACATGGAGACCATCAGCCCAAAGCTGCTCAACTGGGCATCCATCCTGGACGACAAGACCCGCGAGCAGGCAGTCATGACCGCAAGCCTGCCTTTCATCTACCCGCACCTGGCGCTGATGCCGGACGCGCACCTGGGCAAGGGCGCCACCGTGGGCTCCGTCATCCCCACGCTGCGAACCATCATCCCGGCAGCAGTGGGCGTTGACATCGGCTGCGGGATGATTGCTGTGCGCACCCAGTACTCCGTGCGGGAGCTGCCGAAGGACCGGAAGAGCCTCCGCGAGGCCATTGAGCGGGTCATACCGCTCTCCGCCGGGCATAACAACAAGCAGGTGCTGCCCACGGCTGAGCCCCGGATTGCTGACCTGAAGCAGCGGGCCACGAAGGCAGGCTTCAACCCGGCCCAGTATGTTGCCAGGTGGGAGCTGCAGCTGGGGTCCCTCGGCTCCGGGAACCATTTCATCGAAATCTCCGCGGATGAGGACGACGGCGTGTGGCTGTTCCTGCATTCGGGCTCGCGCGGCGTCGGCAACAGGATCGCCCAGCACCACATCCAGGTGGCCCGACAGATCAGCCGCAAGCACCAGGTGCACCTGCCGGACCCCGACCTGGCCTACCTGGACGAGGGAACCCCGCAGTTCGAACGGTACATCGCCGAACTGCGCTGGGCCCAGCACTTCGCCCTGCTGAACCGGGAGGAAATGATGGACCGCGTGGCCGCGGAGTTCAGCCGTTGGGTGGGCGGGCCGGTCCAGGAACGCGAACGGATCAACTGCCACCACAACTTCACCGAGCAGGAGACGCACTACGGCAAGTCCGTGTGGGTGTCCCGCAAGGGCGCCATCAAAGCCGCCCTCGGCGATCCCGGGCTGATCCCCGGATCCATGGGAACGGCGTCGTATGTCGTGGAAGGCCGGGGCAACCCGGCGTCGTTGAACTCCTCACCACACGGGGCGGGGCGTGAGTACTCCCGGAACGCAGCCCGGAAGGCCTTCACGCTGGAGGAGCTGAAGCGGGCCATGAAGGGCATTGAGTTCCGCGCCTCGGAGGCCTTCATTGACGAAATCCCAGCCGCGTACAAGCCGATCGACCAGGTCATGCAGGACGCAGCGGACCTGGCGACAGTGCGGCACACGCTGCGGCAGTTGGTCAACGTCAAGGGCAACTGATTTTGCGAAACCGGGCAGCAGTGCGGCGGAATATGACGCTGGATGAACGTGCGTGACCCCCCGTTTCCGCTTCGTTGAACGGGTCTGGGCCACTCCCTATGGTGAAACAATGACTAGTTCCAAGCCCGGGATGACCCGCATCGTGGCAGGCGAAAGCGCGGTCCCAACGCGCAGGCGCGCCGTCGAGGCTGCCCTGGCCATAGGGCTGGTCCTGCTGATCGCTGTCGGGGCCATTGTTGCCTCCAACATCTCCCGCAACACTGGGGCGCAGGCCGCCGAGCCCGCCCCGGCAGCAGAGCTGAAGCTGGGTTACTTCGGCAACGTCACGCACGCACCCGCCCTGGTGGGCGTCAAGAAGGGATTCCTCGCGGATGCCCTGGGCGGCACCAAGCTCAGCACCGAGACCTTCAACGCCGGACCGGCTGCCATCGAAGCCCTCAACGCCGGTGCCATCGACGCCGCCTACATCGGCCCAAACCCCGCCATCAACTCCTTCGCCAAGAGCCAGGGCCAGTCCGTGCGCGTGATCGCAGGAGCCGCGGCGGGCGGCGCACAATTGGTGGTCAAGCCCGGCATCACCTCCGCGGCTGACCTTCGGGGCAAGACCCTGGCGACGCCGCAGCTGGGCGGGACCCAGGACGTGGCCCTGCGCGCCTGGCTCGCCAAGCAGGGGTATAAGACCAACGTGGACGGGAGTGGCGACGTCGCCATCAACCCCACGGACAACGCCCAGACCCTGAAGCTGTTCCAGGACGGAAAGCTCGACGGCGCGTGGCTGCCTGAGCCGTGGGCCTCGCGTTTGGTGCTCCAGGCCGGAGCCAAGGTGCTGGTGGACGAAAAGGACCTGTGGGACGGCTCTGCCACCGGAAAGCCGGGGGAGTTCCCCACGACCGTCCTGATCGTGAACCAGAAGTTCGCCGCCGACCACCCGGACACCGTCAGGGCGCTGCTGGCCGGGCACGCCAAGTCGGTCGCGTGGCTGAATGCGGCGCCGGCCGACGAGAAGGCCGCGCTGATCAATGAGGCCCTGCAGGAATCCGCCGGGGCGGCTCTGCCGGCTGATGTGCTGAACCGCTCCCTCGCCAACATCACCTTCACCCTCGACCCGCTGGCCGGCAGCTACCCCAAGCTGCTGCAGGACGGCATCGACGCCGGCACCACCAAGAAGGCTGACATCAACGGCCTGTTCGACCTCAGCGCGCTGAACCAGGTCACCGGCGGCGGCAAGATTTCCGCGGCCGGCCTCGGCCAGGACTGACCCACCCACTACCAAAGGACGCCACCATGCCAGTCGTACTGGAACACCTGGGCAAGCGCTTCGGCGACGGCGCCCCGGTACTGGACGACGTCAACGCCAACATCAAGCAGGGCGAGTTCGTCGCCCTCCTTGGTGCCTCCGGCTGCGGCAAATCCACCCTCCTGAACATCATCGCGGGACTGGAAGCGCCGACGTCGGGCGCCCTGGAAGTGCCCAGCGACGGCGCCGCCTTCATGTTCCAGGACGCCGCACTGTTTCCCTGGCTGACCGCGCGGGAGAACATCGAACTGGCCCTGAAGCTGCGTGGCGTGGGCAAGGCCGAACGCCGCACCAAGGCCCAGGAGCTCCTCGAACTGGTGCACCTGGGCGCCGCCGGGGACAAGCGCCCGCACGAGCTCTCCGGCGGCATGCGCCAGCGCGTGTCCCTGGCCCGCTCCCTGGCCCAGGACCGGCAGCTGCTGCTCATGGACGAGCCGTTCGCCGCGCTCGACGCCATCACCCGCGACCTGCTGCACGATGAGCTGGAACGGATTTGGAAGGAAACCGGGCGCACCATCGTCTTCGTCACCCACAACGTCCGCGAGGCCGTCCGGCTGGGCCAGCGCGTCCTGCTGCTGTCCTCCCGCCCCGGCCGCGTGGTCCAGGAATGGGCCGTCACCGAGGAACACCGAACCGACGCCGGGCTCGCCGGCCAGCTGACCGGGGTCATCACCGCCCGGCTGCGGGAGGAGATTCGCCGCCATGCCAAGTAAGTTCCTACCCGGCTCCGCGCCGGTGGTTGAGCCTGACGAAACCAAAACCCGCGAGCACGTACATGCCGCCTTGACGCGCACCTCCACCGGCAAAGAGGACCTCCGGGAGCTGGAGTCCGGCCTTGATTCCCTGCAGTCCGACGCCGACCGGACGCACCGGATCGACTGGAGCCGCGTCCTCCTGCCCGTGGCTGCCCTGGTGGTCCTGGTGCTGGCCTGGCAGTTCTACGTCTCGCTGGGCGTCAAGCGCCGCGACCTGGTGCCCGGGCCGCTGGATGTCCTCGGTCAGCTGGGCGTTCTCTGGGGCGACGGCAAGCTGCAGGAGTCCGTCTGGACGTCACTGCAGCGCGGCGTGATCGGGTTCCTGATCTCGGTTGCCATTGCCACTCCCGTCGGTTTGCTGCTGGCCCAGGTGGCGCCGCTGCGGCGCGCTTTCGGCCCCCTCATCTCCGGACTGCAGGTGCTGCCCTCCGTGGCGTGGGTTCCCGCAGCCATCATCTGGTTCGGCCTCACCGACGCCACCGTGTATTTCGTGGTGTTCATGGGCGCCATCCCGTCCATCATCAACGGCCTCATCTCCGGCGTGGACCAAATCCCGCCGCAATACCGGCGCGTGGGGACCGTGCTCGGAGCCTCCCGGCTGCAGATGGCACTGCAGATTGTCCTTCCGGCCGCACTGCCGGGCTACCTCGGCGGCCTGAAGCAGGGCTGGGCCTTCTCCTGGCGCTCCCTTATGGCCGCAGAAATCATCGCGGTGGGCGGCACCATCGGCTTTGGCCTGGGCTCGCTGCTGGACCAGGGCCGGACCCTGTCCGACATGGGCGTGGTCATGGCCGCCATCCTGCTGATCCTCGCGGTCGGCATCCTGATTGAGCTGCTGGTATTCGGGCCCATCGAGAAGCGGCTCCTGCGCCGCCGGGGCCTGCTGGCCGGCAGCACCCGCTGACCCAACCCCCTCCCAACGCACCCTCAGAGCCCGACGGCGACCTCCCGCCGTCGGGCTCTGCCGTTCCCCGGCGCATGTCCTGGCGGAACCGGGGCACTTTGACACGGACACGCCGGGTTTCAGGGCCAGTTCGACGCCGAAGCCCGCCAAAGTGCCCCGCGGCGGGGCCCATCAGGACGGGCGAGCGGTGGGAGGGGTGACAACCGGGCTTACCGTACCCCCGCAGCTTCACCGACGAACAGGTCAAGGGGCCGTTCACGTCATTTCTGCACGTCCATGAGTTCGCGCCCACGGCCGGAGGCAGCAACATGACGGACAGGGTGGAGTTCACCGCCCCGCTGGGAGTCCTGGGCCGCGTCGCCGAGCGCCTCATCCTGGCCCGCTACTTGGAACGGCTGATCCGGGACCGCGGCCGATTCCTCGCCGGCCGCACCTGGAAAATCCTTTGTGACGCAGCGTTACCTTAAGTGAACTGGTGTTGCTGACCCTTTGTGGGCCACTGTGACGCCGCCCTACCGTTGATCCATGGCAATTCAGGACATTTACCCCACGGCGCTGCGGCTGCTCGGCCGCTCCGTGCTGGTGGTGGGCGGCGGGCCCGTCGCTGCCCGCCGCGCCAAGGGCCTGCTCGACGCCGGTGCCCTGGTCACCGTCGTGGCCCCGGTTGCCTCGCCCGCGCTGCTGGAGATGGCCGACGCCGGCCTGGTCACCTGGGAAGCGCGGCCCTACCGCTCCAGCGACGTGGACGGCGTCTGGTTCATCCAGACGGCCACGGGCGCACCCGAAGTGGACGCCCAGGTATCGGCCGACGCCGAGGCACAGCGGGTTTGGTGCGTCAACGCCTCCAACCACGAAGCTTCCGCCGCCTGGACCCCCGCCGTCGCCGTGGTGGACGACGTCAAAATCGCCGTCAACGCCGGGGGAGACCCGCGCCGTGCCATGGCGGTACGGGACGCCGTCGCCACCGCCCTCGAAACCGGGGACCTGCCGCTGCGCCGCCGCCGAGCGCACCGCGGTTCCGTCGCCCTCGTCGGTGGCGGCCCCGGCGATACCGGCCTCATCACCGTCCGTGGCCGCCGGCTCCTGGGCCAGGCCGACGTCGTCGTCGCCGACCGCCTGGGCCCCCGCGAACTCCTGAAGGAACTCGCCCCGGACGTCCGCGTCATCGAGGTGGGCAAGACCCCCGGCCACCACCCCGTGCCGCAGGCGGAAATCAACCGGATCCTCGTGGAGGAAGCACTCAAGGGCCATCGGGTGGTGCGGCTCAAGGGCGGCGACCCGTACGTGCTGGGACGCGGCGGCGAGGAAGCCGAGTACTGCAGGCAGCGCGGCGTCGAGGTCGAGGTGGTCTCCGGCGTTACGTCCGCGATCTCCGTTCCCGCAGCCGCAGGCATTCCCGTCACCCACCGGGGCCTGGCCAAGGGCTTCAGCGTGGTCACCGGCCACGAGGAACTCTCCGAGGTTCCGGCCCGCGCAGACCACACCATTGTCCTGCTGATGGGCGTGGGCCAACTGCGGGAATCGGCGTCCGCGCTGGGCGAAGCCGGCCTGCCGCAGGACACCCCGGTTGGTATCGTGGAAAACGGCTATTTGCCGGACCAGCGCGTCACTATCGGCACGCTCGGTTCCATCGCCGACCAGGCCCAGGCGGCCGGCGTCGCAAATCCTGCCGTGATTGTCATCGGTGACGTGGTGCGCGTGAGCCCGTTCGCGCCGTCGCACTTCAAAACCGCTGACTACAGCACCACCACCCCGAACAGCCCCCGCAAGACCGTCCTCACCACCTGAAACCCATCGATTGTTCCGTACTTGCCGTTATGAGCCTTCAAGACGGTAAGTACGGAGCAATCGATGCAGAAGAAAAGGAACACAGCCGTGTCATCCAGCACTACCGTAGGATCTGCTGCGCGTCCGCTGCGCGTCGCCGTCGTGGGCTCCGGCCCGGCCGGTGTCTACGCCGCCGACATCCTCACCAAGAGCGAAGCCGTCAAGAGCGGCGAGCTGACCGTCAGCATCGACCTCTTTGACCGCTACCCGGCACCCTACGGCCTGATCCGCTACGGCGTGGCCCCGGACCACCCCCGCATCAAGGGCATCGTCAACGCCCTGCACAAGGTGCTGGACCGCGGCGACATCCGCTTCTTCGGCAACGTGGACTACGGGACGGACCTCACCATTGAGGACCTCCGCAAGCACTACGACGCCGTCATCTTCGCCACCGGCGCCATCAAGGACGCGGACCTGAACATTCCCGGCGTCGAACTGGAAGGCTCCTTCGGCGGCGCCGACTTCGTCTCCTGGTACGACGGCCACCCGGACGTCCCGCGCGAATGGCCGCTGGACGCCAAGGAAATCGCCGTGATTGGCAACGGCAACGTGGCCCTGGACGTGGCCCGCGTCCTGTCCAAGCACGCCGATGACCTGCTGGTCACCGAAATCCCCGACAACGTCTACGCCGGACTGAAGGCATCACCCGTCACGGACGTGCATGTCTTCGGCCGCCGTGGCCCGGCCCAGGTCAAGTTCACCCCGCTGGAGCTGCGCGAGCTGTCCCACTCCAAGGACGTGGACATCATCCTGTACGCGGAGGACTTCGAGTTCGACGAGGAATCCGACCGCCAGATCCAGACCAACAACCAGACCAAGACCATGGTGGGCACGCTCACCAACTGGATCGCCGAGCAGCCCGAGGACCTCTCCGAGCTCAAGGCTTCCCGCCGCCTGCACCTGCACTTCCTGCACAGCCCGGTGGAGATCTATGACGACGCCGAGACTCCCGGCAAGGTGGCAGGCATCAAGTTCGAGCGGACCGAGCTGGACGGCACGGGCAACGCCCGCGGCACCGGCGAGTACGTGGACTACCCGGTCCAGGCCGTGTACCGCGCCATCGGCTACTTCGGTTCCGCGCTGCCGGACGTTGAGTTCGACCACAAGAAGGGCGTCGTCACGAACGACGGCGGCCGCGTCCTGGATGCGTCCGGCCAGCATGTGCCGGGTCTCTACGCCACCGGCTGGATCAAGCGCGGACCGGTAGGCCTGATCGGCCACACCAAGGGTGACGCCCTGGAGACGGTTACGTACCTGCTGGAAGACCGCGACAACCTTCCTGTTGCAGCGGCACCCGCAGAGGACGCCGTCACCGAACTCCTCGACGCCCGCGGCGTGAAGTTCACCAGCTGGGAAGGCTGGCTGGCACTGGACGCCCACGAGCTGGCCCTCGGCGCTGCGGCGACCGAGGCCGGGGGATCGCACGGCGTGGAGGTTAAGCGTGAGCGCGTCAAGGTGGTGCCGCGCGAGGATATGGTTTCCATTTCCCGTGACGGTGTCGCCGCGCAGGTCTAGGACCCAGCTGACGGAACCGCGGGGCCAAGGGCCGCGCGGTTCCGGCGTTTAACGTCGCTTAACCCGGCCGGGCTATTTCCCGGCGCCCCCGATGGCCATGAGCTCCAGCCGGCGCAGGCTTTCCCGGTTCCGGGCCGAAATGATGGGATCGCGCAGAACCTTGGGCATGAGCTTGCCGGGCCCGTGGATGGCATCTTCGGCAATGGTCACCAGGCATTGGGCGCCCCTGTCCTCCAGCGTGATTTCCACTTTGGCCTCGCCCATGGGCCAGCCCCGCGCCACGAGTTCCAGCGAGCGGCCGGGCTCGACGGCGGTCACGCGGGAGCTGTCGTCGATCACCAGCGGCCAGGCGCCCACCGAGTGGTGGAGGTTGGCTCCAACCCGGGGCCATTCGGCGTCCACATCCCTGATCCGGGAGGCACCCACCACCCAGCCCGAGTACAGCCAGCCGTCGGCGATGACGCGCCAGACGTCGGCAGAGGGGGACTTGAACAGCTGCGAGACGGTGGACATGGGGTTCCTTCCGGTTGCGGTGGTGCTTCCCTGGCCCCCTGCGGAGGGGTCCGCGGGATGTCCAGGCTCGGTGGGGCGACCGACGGCGGGAGGTGCGGCCCGGCGGGCGGCCCGATAGGACGGCTTCCGCAGGCGCCGGGTCCATGCGTAGGCCTGCGCGCCGGGCGGCTGGTGCTCCAGGGGATCGAAACGCAGCGGGATATCCGTGGGGCTGGCACCGGCCTGCAGCCGCACCTCACCGCATTCCTGCCACCGGCCGCCCGGAGTGGTCCAGTGCAGCCCCAGCACCCATTCCCCGGACGCAAGCGAACCCGGCGGAAGGCCCCGCGTCCGCAGGCCCAGCAGGACGGGGCCCCGGCCTCCCCGGTACGGCATCAGCGTGGTCAGGGCGGCTCCTGCCACATCAAGCCGCGGCATCAGGATGTACCGGCCAGGCAGACCCCAGCCGGTGGAGGCAAACAGGACATCAGCAGGGCCGGCAGCAGCATCGCCGGACGGGGAAACCCGGAGGGCCAGGCCCAAAATGTCCGGCAGGCGCTGCGGCAGCCCCACGGACCGGGAAAAGCGGGCCACCACCTGGTCGGTACCCGGCGAGTCCAGCCAGGCGATGCCGCTGGGGCCGCCCGGGTTTCCGGTCCTGGCCACAGTTCCGGACAGCCCCAGTCCTGCGGGATGGATGGGCCGGTCAGGCCTGGCCAGCTTCAGGAGCCGGAAGAGGGCAGCGAAAGCCTGGCCGGCATTTTCGGTGACGGCGGAGAGAACGCGCAGCTGCTGGGTCATACTTCCTTCCTACCCATAAACCCCGGAACTACATGCGCCCAAAGCGCGCGCGGATCAGCGCGAAAATCCCATATGCGATAAATCCTGCACCAATGGCCACGAGCAGCGTGGGCCCGAACGGGTGGTCCTGCAGCGCCTTCAGGCTGCCGTCCAGCCCGGTGGACTCCTCGGGCCGGTGCTTTGCGGCGGCGATGATGAACAGCAGCCCGGTGAGGTCCAGCGCCACCCCCTTGGCCACGTGGCCGGTGACGCCCAGGCTGTCGATCAGCCTGCCGCGCCTGGTGCCCTCGAAGTGGAACAGCTCCTCCTTGAAGCCGCGCCGGAACCCTTTGACCATGAAGTAGATGCCGATGCCCAGGATGGTCAGGCCCAGCGCCACAAGGAGCCACGGCCCTGCAGGGGTGTCCATCAGGCTGGCACTGAAGTCGCGCGTGTTGTCGCCCGAGTCGCTGCGCTGCCCCAGGGCAAAGCCGGCGAAGGTCAAACCCACGCTGCCGTAGGCGATGGCCAGGAATCCCGATGACACAAGCTTGGCCAGCCGTTGCTTGCGGGGCAGGCTCCTGGCCCGCAGGGTTGCCTCGCTGGCCTGCCATAACGCAAGGCCCAGGCAGGCCGCCACGCAGACCCACATGACCAGTGGCCCCCAGGGGTTGTCCGCAAGCCGGGCGATGGCGCCGGTGGGTTCGGCATCACCCGGATGGCCGAACGCGATGGCGATGGCAATGGCGCCGAGGATGACATGAAGCAAAGCCATGACGGCAAACCCGGTGCGGGCCAGGACATCCAGGACCCTGTGGTTGGACGCTTCCTCGACAGCGTCCGCTGCCTGGCTGAGGGTGGATTCGCCGTCGGACATGCCTTAGCCGTTCATGGGCCCTTCGGCCCGCAGCTTCTCTGCTCCCGGCCCTTCGACGTGCACGGTGCAGCGGACCACCAGCTGGCCGGGTGCATTGTCAAGCTCCACCAGGGAATCGTCCGCGCTGAGGACGGTGAACACCTCCGAACCCGCTACGACGCCGACACCCTTGGCCTTCGCCGTTTCGCGGGCATTCCCCAACGCCTCCCGCTGCAGCCCGTCCACATAGCCGCCGTCTCTCTCACGGGCGGGGTCCCCGAAGGCCCAGCCGAACAATGTCCCAGTGTTTCCCATGGCGACGATATTACGCGGTCGGCACTGTCCGGGACGGGCTTTCGTAATATTAGTAAGTGTGCTTACCATGAGCGGACCATACCTCGATGGAACAGGCACGTGAAGTCCGCAGCGCAGCTGCATCAGTCCACAACGTTAGGAATGCACATCATGGCAGGAAATCTCATTGCCCGTTCAGTTCACGACCTGACGGCGGCAGCATGGTTTGGTGGCTCCCTGATGGGTGCCATCGGGCTCAACGGGGCGGCAGCCCAGGCCAAGGACCCGGCCGAGCGCACCCGGCTCTCCAGCGCCGGCTGGATGAAGTGGGCGCCGTTCCAGACCGCGGCCTTCGCCTCCCACCTGGTGGCCGATCTCGCCATTGCGTGGGAAAACAAGGGCCGCATCGCAAAGCAGGAGGGTGTGGCCCGGGACACCGTGATCAAGACGGCGGTGACGGTGGTGGGTGCCGCGGTGACCCTCTACTCGGGCGTCCTGGGCAAGAAGGTGGAGAAGCTGGCCGGTGAGGGTGCCGAAGGCGCCACCGAGCCGCACGGTGCCGCCTCGGACGAGCTGAAGTCGGCCCAGCAGCAGCTCAAGGCCCTGCAGTGGGCCATCCCCGGCTTCGCTGCCCTGGTGATCATCCTGGGTGCCAAGCACGGCGAGATGCAGCGCCCCAAGAATGTCCTTGCGGGCCTGCGCCGCGACTAGCACCACCGGTCAGCACACAGCGGACGACGGCGGCCCGGCACCTCAGTGCCGGGCCGCACCCATGTCCGGCTACTCCGCCAGCCACTCCGCGCACGAGTTAAGGTTCCG
Organism: Pseudarthrobacter sp. NIBRBAC000502770; assembly: GCF_006517815.1. Classification (NCBI taxonomy): domain Bacteria; kingdom Bacillati; phylum Actinomycetota; class Actinomycetes; order Micrococcales; family Micrococcaceae; genus Pseudarthrobacter; species Pseudarthrobacter sp. NIBRBAC000502770. Next base: position 2,712,086 of record NZ_CP041198.1, on the reverse strand, counting down.
GTTCACGCTGGCCACGGCAGCGTCCCCGTCCCGCTGGGCGATGGCGTCCAGCAGCGTTTCGTGGCCGTCGCGGGGGAGCCCGTTAAAGCCCGGCCGGGCCTGCTGCTTCAGCAGGTCCTGGTGGAACACGGCGCCGAAGCTCGCATAAAGCTCGTGCAGCAGGGGATTGCCCGAGGCCCTGGCGACGCCCTCATGGAAGCTCCAGTCAGCGTCTGCCCAGGCTTCGAAGTCCCCGGAGGTCCAGGCCTGGTCCCTGATGGCGAGGAGGGCACGGAGGGAGGCAACGTCGTCGTCCGTTGCATTCCGGGCGGCCAGCCGGGCGGCCTGGGTGTCCAGGCCCAGCCGGACCTCCAGGATGTGCTGTTCGGTGTGGTCCTGGTACATGCGGCGCGCGGCCCCGGACATCTCGCTCGTGGCGCGCACGTAGGTGCCGTCGCCGCGGCGTACTTCCAGCATTCCGCTGTGGGCCAGGGCCTTGATGGCTTCGCGGAGCGTGCCGCGGGAAACGCCCAGCCGGGCCATGAGCTCGGGCTCGGGCGGGATGCGCTGGTTCAGCGGCCACTCGCCGGTGTGGACCATCCCGCGCAGTTTGGCCGTGACCTCGGCGGCGAGCGGCGGACGGACCGAAGGGCTCAATGTCATGGGATTATTTCCCTTCCGCGTTCCTGGACATCGCGGGTCCCGTGATGAGGTGGGACACCACGATCTGGGCCAAGGCCAGGACCAGCAGCAGCACCAGCGGCAGGGACCAGCCCCCGGTGGCGCTGTGCAGGAGGCCCATGCCAAACGGGCCGGCGGTGGCCAGCAAGTAGCCGGAAGACTGTGCCAAGGTGGACAGGGCGGTGGTTTCGGCGGTGCTGGTTCCGCTCCGGCTGATCATCACCATGACGAGCGGGAAGATGCCCAGCCCAAAACCGATCAGGACCGCCGGGACGGCCGCTAATGCCACGGGGAGGGACAGCAGCGCCGCGATCCCGGCGGCCATGATGATGCTCGCCAGGTAGAACGCCGGACGCAGCATCCGCGGCCTGGCTCCGATGGCAATCAGCACCATGCCCGCCGGGACGGAGACCAGCTGCATGAGGCCGAACATCAGCCCGCTGTCCGATGCGCTCAGGCCCATCGTGGTGAGCATGTAGGGGAACCAGCTCAGGAGGGCGTAGGCCAGCAGGGCCTGCAGGGTGAAGATGGCAGTGAGGAGCTGGCCCTTCCGGGTGCGGAGCAGCGGCCAGGGGGACACATGGCCGGCGGTGGTCCGGACGGTGCTGCGGTGGGCGTGCAGTGCCACCGGCAGGAAGCCCACGAAGGCAGCGACGGCAGCGATGCCCACGGCGCCCACGGCGGCGGACGGCGACCCCAGCGCATGGGCCAGCGGGACCACCGCCACCGATGTCAGGGTGCCGCCGGTGGTCATGGTCACCGTGTAGACGGCGGTCATCAACGACGTACGGGACGCGAAGTGCTCCCGGATGAAGGACGGCATGGCCACGTTGCAGATGGCCAGGCCCGACATCCCCACCACGCTCCCTGCCACCAGCATGCCCGTGGCAGGGATCCCGCGCAGCATGAGGCCGCCGGCCAGCAGTGCCAGGGACAGCAGGATGGCCTTCTCCACGCCAAGCTTGCCGGTCAGCCAGGAGGTGGCGGCGCCGGCCAGGGCGAAACACAGGGTGGGGATCGAGGGAATGATGGACGCCACCAGCGCCCCATAGCCAAGCACCGCCTGGAGATCATGCAGGAGCGCGGAGGCCCCGGTGATGCCGGCGCGAAGGTTCAGGCCGATCAGGACCAGCGCAATGACACCGAAGACGACGGCGGAACGCGGCTTGGCAGGGGCGCTGCCGGTGGCCGGGGCGGCCGGCACCGTGCCGGCCCGGGCTGCTGCGGGTGGGGACGCGGGGGGAATTCCTGGCATGCCTTCCAGCCTAAAGGTTAGACGTTTGATGTTTGTCCTTTTGTGGCCGACCTCTCCGTCATGCCCCGGCTGGAATAGACTTCCAACGGATGGTCGGAGGGCCTGGCGCGGGCCGGGCAGTGCGGAAGGACGGCAGTGGAAGCTTCCCGGGGACTCGAGATTGAGAAGAAGTACGACGTCGATGCCGGCGCCGTGGTGCCGGACCTGGGGCAGGCCGCCGGGGTGGCCCGGACCGGCGCGCCGCACACCGACCTGCTGGAGGCTGTCTACTTCGACACCCCCAACCATGCCTTGGCCGCACGCAGGATCACCCTCCGCCGCCGCACCGGCGGGAAGGATGCCGGGTGGCACCTGAAGCTGCCGCCGCGCGGAGACCAGGCAGCGGGCGAGGGGCCCCAGCAGCGGACGGAGCTGCACGCACCCCTGGGCCGGCCCGACGCCGTCCCCGACGCCCTGCTGACCCACCTTCTTGCGTATCTCAGGGGCGCCGTTCCGGTGCCGGTGGTGAGGCTGGACACCCGGCGCACCACTTACCCCCTGTATGGGGACGACGGCGTCCACCTCGCCGACCTCGCCGACGACCACGTCACTGCTGAACGGCTGGCGGGCCGCGGCAACGACACGCGGCAGGAATGGCGCGAGTGGGAGCTGGAACTGGTCCACGGGAAGCCTGGCCTTTTCGGACCCGTTGAGGAACTGCTCTTGGCTGCCGGAGCGAAGCCGGCCGGACATGCTTCGAAGCTGGCGCGAGCCCTGGGCCCCGGTACCAAGGCGGGAAAGCGTGCCGCCGGGGACGCTGCCGCCGATACCCCGGGCACCACCGCCCCCGCCCTGCTGGCCGGGAAGCGGGCCCCGGCGGCCGCCGTCGTCACCGTCTACGTGGCGCAGCAGGTCGATGCGATCCTTGCGGGCGACAGTGCCGTCCGGCTGGAGGAACCGGAGGCGGTCCACAACATGCGCTCCGCCACCCGGCGCATCCGCTCGGTCCTGGCAGCCTATGCGAAGCTCTACCGGGCTGCGCCGGTGCGCAAGCTGCGGACCGAACTGAAGTGGCTGGGCCAGCTCCTGGGCCAGCCACGCGACGCCGAGGTCCTGCGGGCGCAGCTCCGCGGGCAGCTGGGTGCACTGCAGTCCGCGGACGGCGTGGAAACGGCCACGGCAAAGGTGGAACAGCGCACGGACGCGGACTACGACGCCGCGTACCGCCTCCTGCAGGAAGCCCTCGGAACGGAGCGCTACTTCCGGCTCCTGGACACGCTTGAGGAGTTCCGTGACAACCCGCCCGTGCGCGCCGATTCGGTGGCGCCGGGACGGCGGGCGGCCGCGAAGGCGGTGGACAAGGCCGCCAAGCGGCTGCAGCGCTCCCGCAAAGCGGCCAAGCGTGCACGGCGCGGAAGGGAGCAGGAACTGGCGCTCCACCGCGTGCGCAAGGATGCCAAGCGGCTGCGCCACGTGGCTGAATCAGCAGTACTGGTGCACGGCAAGCGTGCGGGCAAGGTGGCCAAGGCCGCCCACCGGCAGCAGAAGGTCCTGGGACAACACCAGGACGCCGTGGTGGCCCGCGACCTGCTGGCCGCCATCGCGGCGGAGTACGGCGAGCCCGCCACGGCAGGCATCTATGCGGAGCTGCTCAGCCTGCAGGAGGAACGGATGGCGGCGGCGCAGGCCGCGTACCGGAAGGCCTGGAAGAAATCGCGCGATCTGTTCAGCCGCGGCGTACTCTAAGGCCGGCCCGGCCCTATTTGCCCTGCCGGGCCGACAGCCGGGCCACCGCCAGGGCCAGCCAGAGCTGCACCCGGTCCGCGGTGACCGCGGGGTCGTAGCCGGTCAGCTCCGTGATCTGCGCCAGCCTGTACCTGACGGTGTTGCGGTGCAAGGTGAGTTCCTCCGCCACCGCAGCCACCGAGCCGTTGTTGTTCAGGTAGCTTTCCAGCGTGGCCATCAGCTCAGACCCGTGTGCGGCGTCGAACGAACGCAGGGGATTCAGGGATTCATGCGCCATGTCCGCCAGCGGCACATCCTCGCTGGCGAGCAGCAGCGACGTCAGGCTCAGCCGCTCCGGCTCGTTGACCGGCAATCCATGGCTGGCGGCATCCCGGGCTTCGAAGTAGCTCCAGCGCAGGCCGTTCGGCTTGGTGTACGCCCCGCCGATGCCGATCGTGGCATGGATGCCGGCTTCGGCGAGGTGGTCGCTGAGCCTCCGTGCCAGCGACGGTGCCGTCCCGCCGTCGTCATTGACCACCAGCACCAGGTCCTTGCCCACGACGGCGGCGACCGCCTTCTCCAGCTCCTGCGGCACCGAGGTGCTCCCCAAGGCCTTCCCGTGGGCGGCCGACACGGCCAGCAGCACCACGTTCTTGCGGGTGCTGTTCACGCCCACGCCCGCCAGGCGGCGCTGCGCCTCGCTGGTCTCCAGTGCGCCATGGATCACGTCCTCCAGCACCTGGCCGCAGAGCGCCCGCTGGGCCTGGCGCTGCTTGACCATGTTGTTCAGCTCCACGCTGATCAGGTTCTGCGCGTAGCCAATGATGCCCGTGTCCTCGAACGGCTGGCGCACCCACAGCGTGCAGGCGTCCCGCCGTCCCGTGGGCACGGGATAGCTGGCCCAGGTGTCGGCCGACGGGTGGGCAGCGCTGCTGTTGTACAGCTGGGCCGTGAACTGGGTCAACGCAATGTCGGTGCGCAGCATGCCGCCGAGGTTCTTCAACAGTTCCGCCAGCCCTCCGCCGGTCAGCAGCGCCCGGGCCAGCACCTGGTGCCCCGCGATCAGCCGTTCCAGCTTGGCGTAGTGGTCCGCCGACTGGGCATCCGCCACCAGCTTGGTGATGGCGATGAACGGCGTCTCATACGGCACCTCCACCACGGGCAGGCCCCAGCGGTTGGCCTCGGCCAGGAGTGCCGGCGGCACCGTCTCATGCGACAACCCAACGCCGAACCCGATGCCCACCGCGCCCGCCCGCTGCACCTGCCGCACAAAGCGGCGCTGCTCGGGAGCGGAACGGAGGCGCAGCCCGGTGGTGAGCACCAGCTCGCCGCCGTTGAGGAACCGTTGCGGATCCTCCAGTTCCGTGACGGCAACCCAGTTAATGTCCTGGTTCCAGGTTGTCTCCGCCACTCCGGCTTTGGCCAGCTTCAGGGAGGACACGCCCACCAGGGCAGCGAGGGAAATGGCCATGAAGCAAGGATAAACGTGAGCTGGGCAACCGCACTAAACCCTCCAAACAAGGGTGTGCAGGTGGCTATTCACCCCGCTGGGGCGCTGGCATAGGCTCGAGGCAGTTCCATCCATCCGTCCCGGGTTCCGTCCGGCCGCCGATGGCCCTTACGAAAGAGGTTGCACACCGTGGTCCAAACCTTGCAGAACTTCATCAACGGGAAGTTCGTCACCCCTGCCGGCACCGACCTGCTGGACGTGGTCAACCCCACCAACGGCGAAGTGGTGGCCCAAGCCCCCGTTTCGGTGCAGGCCGACGTTGACGCGGCCATGGCCGCTGCCAAGGACGCCTTCCGGACCTGGAAGCACGTGACCCCGGGACAGCGGCAGCTGATGCTGCTCAAGCTCGCCGACGCCATCGAGGCCAACAGCGGCGAACTCGTCGAGGCCCAGCACCGCAACACCGGCCAGGTCCGGTCGCTCATCGCCTCCGAGGAAGTGGCAGCCGGCGCCGACCAGCTGCGCTTCTTCGCCGGTGCCGCCAGGATCCTGGAAGGCAAGTCCGCCGGCGAGTACTTCGAGGGGCACACATCCTATGTCCGCCGTGAACCGATCGGCGTGGTGGCCCAGGTGGCCCCGTGGAACTACCCCTTCCTGATGGCCATCTGGAAGATCGGTCCCGCGCTCGCGGCCGGCAACACCGTGGTCCTCAAGCCTTCCGACACCACCCCCGAATCCACGCTGGTCCTGGCGCGCCTGGCGGGTGAGATCCTGCCCGCGGGTGTCCTGAACGTGGTGCTGGGCACCGGCGAAACCGGCGCCATGATGGTGGAGCACAAGGTCCCGGGCCTGGTGTCCATTACGGGCTCTGTGCGCGCGGGAATCGCGGTGGCCTCGGGTGCCGCCAAGGGCCTCAAGCGTGCCCACCTGGAGCTTGGCGGCAAGGCCCCGGCCATCGTGTTCGCCGACGCCGACATCAAGAAGAGCGCCGCGGCCATCGCCGAGTTCGCGTTCTTCAACGCCGGCCAGGACTGCACGGCCATTACCCGCGTCCTGGTGCAGGACTCAGTGCACGACGACGTCGTGGCCGCCATGGTGGAGCACACCAGGACCCTGCACACCGGCTCGCAGAACGACGAAGAGAACTACTTCGGCCCGTTGAACAACGTGAACCACTTCAACGCCGTGACCTCCGTGGTGGAGAACCTGCCGGCCAACTGCCGGATCGAAACCGGCGGCCACCGCGCGGGGGAGAAGGGCTACTTCTTCGAACCCACCATCATCACCGGTGCCAAGCAGACGGACGACGTGGTGCAGAAGGAAACCTTCGGCCCCGTCATTACCGTCCAGAAGTTCAGCACCGAAGAAGAGGCAGTAGCCATGGCCAACGACGTGGACTACGCCCTGGCGTCCAGTGTCTGGACCACCAACCACGGCACTGCCATGCGGCTGAGCCGTGACCTGGACTTCGGTGCCGTGTGGATCAACACCCACATCCTGCTCACCGCCGAAATGCCGCACGGCGGCTTCAAGCAGTCCGGCTACGGCAAGGACCTCTCCATGTACGGCGTGGAGGACTACACGCGCATCAAGCACGTGATGTCCGCCCTCGACTCCTAATTCCGCTCCCACCTGTAAGAAAGAACATCATGACCACCACCGCATCAGACATCACCTTCCGCCTGGAGCAGAAGCGCAACGTCCAGGCCGACTTCCCGGGCCCCAAGTCCGTGGCACTGACTGAGCGCCGCAAGTCCGTGGTGGCTGCCGGCGTCGCCTCCAGCGTCCCGGTCTACGTTGCCGACGCCGACGGCGGCATCATCCACGACGTCGACGGCAACTCCTTCATCGACCTGGGCTCCGGCATCGCGGTGACCAGCGTGGGCGCGTCCGATCCCGCCGTCGTCGGTGCCGTCAAGGAAGCCGTGGAGCACTTCACCCACACCTGCTTCATGGTCACCCCGTACGAAGGCTACGTGGCTGTGGCCGAGCAGCTGAACCGGCTCACCCCGGGCGACCACGAAAAGCGCACCGTCCTCTTCAACTCCGGCGCCGAGGCCGTGGAAAACGCCATCAAGGTGGCCCGCCTGGCCACCGGCCGGGACGCCGTTGTCGCCTTCGACCACGCCTACCACGGCCGCACCAACCTGACCATGGCGCTGACCGCGAAGGCCATGCCGTACAAGACCAACTTCGGCCCGTTCGCGCCCGAGGTCTACCGGATGCCCATGAGCTACCCGTACCGCGAGGAAAACCCCGCCATCACCGGTGCGGAGGCAGCCAAGCGCGCCATCACCATGATCGAGAAGCAGATCGGCGGAGACCAGGTTGCCGCGATCATCATCGAACCCATCCAGGGCGAGGGCGGCTTTATCGTCCCGGCCGAGGGCTTCCTGCCGGCGCTGGCCGCCTGGGCCAAGGAGAAGGGCATCGTCTTCATCGCCGACGAGGTCCAGTCCGGCTTCTGCCGCACGGGTGAATGGTTCGCCGTCAACCACGAAGGCATTGTCCCGGACATCATGACCATGGCCAAGGGCATCGCCGGCGGCATGCCGCTGTCCGCCATCACCGGCCGCGCCGACCTGCTGGATGCCGTGCACCCCGGTGGCCTGGGCGGCACCTACGGCGGCAACCCGGTGGCCTGCGCGGCTGCGTTGGCGTCCATCGGCTCCATGGAGGAGTACAACCTGAACGGCCGCGCCCGCCACATCGAATCCGTTGCCACGGCGCGCCTCCAGGAACTGCAGTCCGAGCTTGCCGCTGCCGGGACCGGCGTGATCGGCGATGTCCGCGGCCGTGGCGCCATGCTCGCCGTCGAACTTGTCCAGGCCGGTTCCAAGGAGCCGAACCCGGAGCTGACCAAGGCTGTTGCCGCCGCCTGCCTGAAGGAAGGCGTCATCATCCTCACCTGCGGCACCTACGGCAACGTCATCCGCCTGCTGCCCCCGCTGGTCATCACCGATGAACTGCTGGCAGACGGCCTGGAAGTCCTCGCCGCCGCCATCAAGGCCCACGCCTAGCCGGCACGGCTTTACCCGAAAACCCAGGAGGGTGGACCCGCAACCGCGGGCCCACCCTCCTTGGCTTAAGTGTTGGTCAGGCGGCCTGCCGGAGCGCTGCCTTGCGGGCCAGGGAATTCCTGCGCGTGGTCCGCAGCATGTCCACGGTCAGCAGAAGCAGGGCCAGCCATACCACCCCGAAGCCGATCCAGCGTTCAGCAGTCATGGCCTCCCGGAACATCAGCAGCGCCACCAGGAACTGCAGGACGGGAGCGAAATACTGCAGCAGTCCGATGGTGGTCATAGGCAACCGCCGCGCCGAGGCGCCGAAGAAGAGCAGCGGGACGGCGGTGATCACGCCGGATGCGAGCAGCAGCCAGAAGTGCCCCGCCCCCTGGGACGTGAGCGTGGAGCTGCCGCTTGCGGCCAGGACAACCATGGCGACGGCGGCCAGCGGGGCGAGCACCATGGTCTCCACGCTGAGGCTGGTGATGGCGTCCACCCTCGATCCCACCCGGTTCTTGACGAAGCCGTACAGGCCAAAGCTGAACGCCAGGGTCAGCGCTATCCACGGCAGTTTCCCGTAGGAGTAGGTGAGTACGCCCACCGCCACGAAGCCGACGCCGACGGCTGTCCACTGCAGCGGCCGCAGCCTTTCCTTCAGGACCAGCACCCCCAGCAACACGGAAACCAGCGGGTTGATGAAATACCCCAGCGACGTTTCCACCGCCTGACCCGTTGTGACCCCATAGGTGTAGGTCAGCCAGTTGATGGCGATCAGGAACGCCGCCAGCGCCAGGGAACCAAAGACCCGCCGGTCCCGTAGCGCCACCGCGAGCACACCCCACGACCTGGTCACCGTGATCAGCAGGGCGCAGAACAGCAAGGACCACACCACGCGGTTGGCCACGATCTCGACGGCGCCCGCCGGCATCAGGATGTAGAAGTACAGCGGGAGCATCCCCCACAAAACGTATGCGCCGATGCCGAACAGCAGGCCCGCCGTGGATTCCTTGGCGACTGCCTTGGGGCCCGCGGGCACCGCATCACCTGCCGTGGAGCGTGACGTGGGGGAGGTGGCTACGGGGGTTCCTTCTGGCATGGGCACGCTGTCCATAACAGCAGCCCGCGGGCAGGTATTCCAGCAGGTGGGCGTGTATTCCGGAAAATAGTCAGTAGGCTTGCTTTCATGACACGTGTCCGTTTCCGGGAGCCCGCGCCGTGAGGCTCCGCCGCAGCAACGCCTCGGGCCGCGGCTACCGCAGGGTTGCCGCCGGCAAGGGCTTCAGTTACCGGGACCTGGATGGCTCCACCCTTCCACCGGGTCCCGTCCGGGACCGCCTGGAAAGCATCGGCATCCCGCCGGCCTGGACCGACGTCTGGATCGCCCCTTTTGACAACGGCCACATCCAGGCGACCGGAGTGGACGCCGTGGGGCGGCGCCAGTACATCTATCATCCCGAGTGGCGCGAGCGTAAGGACCGGGTGAAATTTGACCGGTCCCTCCAGTTGGCCGAATCGCTGCCCGCAGCCCGGCGGCTGGTCACCATGGACCTGCGTGGTGAAGGCTTCTCCCGTGAGCGCGTCCTGGCAGGGGCGTTCCGGATGCTGGACAGCGGATCCCTGCGGGTGGGCTCGGAACGCTACACGAACGAGAACGGCAGCAGGGGCCTGGCCACCCTCCTGTGCGCCCACGTCCAGGTGCGGAAGGACCGGATCCTGCTGCGTTTCCCGGCCAAGAGCGGCAAGGACTGGGAATCGGAAATCCGCGACGCCGACCTCGCCGCCCTGCTGCGCCTGCTCAAACGGCGGGGACCGAACGCCCGGCTCCTGGCCTACAAAGAGGGCAGGACCTGGCGCCCGGTCACCAGCGCGGACATCAATGCCTACGTGAAGGAGCGGACCGGCTCGGACTTCACCGCCAAGGACTTCCGGACCCTTCGCGGAACGGTGGCCGCTGCGTCCAGCCTGGCACGGACCGGGGTCCAGCGGACTGCCGCCAAACGGAAAAGGGCCATCAGCCGTGCGATGTTCGAGGCCGCCGAAACACTGGGCAACACCCCCTCCATCGCGCGCAAAAGCTACGTGGACCCGCGGGTGGTGGACCACTACCACGACGGCGAAACCATCGATCCGAAGCGCCTGGACTCGGCGGAATCAGAACTCAGGGCCCTCCTGTACCGCGAAGGCAAGGTGGTGGCCCTTGCCGCCAACTAGAATGGGGGACTGTGCGCTGCACTATGCGGCGCACCCTCATGAAACATGAGCAGGACCAGTTCAGAAGGGTTCCCGGTGTCCAATCACAGCGAAACCGCCGCCAACCGTCCCCTCCGCGTCGCCATCGTCGGCGCGGGACCGGCAGGAGTCTATGCTGCGGACATCCTCACCAAGTCCAGCGGGGTCAAGGACGGCGACTTCCAGGTCAGCATCGACCTCTTCGAGGCCTACCCGGCGCCCTACGGATTGATCAGGTACGGCGTGGCACCGGACCATCCCCGGATCAAGGGCATCGTGAACGCCCTGCACAAGGTCCTGGACCGCGGCGACATCCGGTTCCTGGGCAACGTGACCTACGGCCGGGACCTCACCCTGCACGATTTCCGGGCCTTCTATGACGCCGTGATTTTCTCCACCGGCGCCATCAAGGACGCGGACCTGGACATCCCCGGCATCGATCTGCGCGGCTCTTTCGGCGGCGCCGATTTCGTTTCCTGGTACGACGGCCACCCGGACGTGCCGCGGGAGTGGCCCCTGGAGGCGAAGGAAATCGCGGTGATCGGCAACGGCAACGTGGCCCTGGACGTGGCCCGCATGCTGGTCAAGCACCCTGAGGAACTGCTCACCACGGAGATCCCGGACAACGTCTACCAGGGCCTGAAGGGGTCCCCCGTCACGGACGTGCACGTCTTTGGCCGCCGCGGCCCCGCCCAGGTCAAGTTCACCCCGCTGGAGCTGCGGGAACTGAGCCACATGGACGATGTGGACATTGTCCTCTACCCCGAGGATTTCGAATTCGACGATGCGTCGGACGAGGCCATCCGCACCAACAACCAGGTCAAGACCATGGTGAACACCCTCACCAACTGGCTGGTGGAGGAGCACGCGGAGTCGGACAACCCTTCCTCCCGCAGGCTGCACCTGCACTTCCTGCACAGCCCCGTTGAAGTGCTCGACGACGGCACGGGCAAAGTGGGCGGCATCAAGTTCGAGCGCATGCAGCTGGACGGGACCGGCAACGCCAAGGGCACGGGGGAGTACGTGGAGTACCCCGTCGAGGCCGTCTACCGGGCCATCGGCTACCACGGCTCCGCCCTGGACGAACTGGAGTACGACGCCAAGCGGGGCGTCATCCCCAACGAAGGCGGCCGGGTCCTCGATGCCGAAGGCAACCCCGTTCCGGGCATCTACACCACAGGCTGGATCAAGCGCGGCCCCGTGGGCCTGATCGGCCACACCAAGGGCGACGCACTGGAGACCATCGGCTTCCTGCTGGAGGACCGGTTGAACCTCCCGGCGGCCAAGAACCCGGACCCCCAGGCCATCATCGACCTGCTTGAGGAACGCGGCATCGAATACACCACCTGGGAAGGGTGGAACAAGCTCGACGCCCATGAGGCGGGACTGGGTGCCGCCTGGACCGGACCCGACGGCCTGGGCCATGTAGTCCGCGAGCGCATCAAGGTGGTGCCGCGCGAGGAGATGATCCGCATCTCCCGCGGCTGACCCCTACCCCTGGCGGGGCATTCGAGTTAATCTGATTAACATGAATACGGCCGGGGCGGGAACCCGTCCCTACAGCTCCCCCAAGCGTGCCACCTCCGCGCAGGAAACCGGGCGCCGGATCCTGCAGGCAACGCTGGGCCTCTTCATGGAGGGGCCCATCGCCGACGTGACGCTGAACGCCGTTGCGGCCCGCGCAGGGGTGACCGTCCAGACCGTTATCCGCCGCTACGGCGACCGCCTGGGCCTGATCCACGCCACCGCGGAATTCGCTTCAGCGGAGGTTGCCGGCCAGCGGGGTGCCGCTCCTCCCGGCGACGTACCCGCCGCCGTCGACAATCTCCTGGAGCACTACGAAACCACCGGCGCCCTGGCCCTGAAGATGCTGGCCGAGGAGGAAACTTCCCCCGTGCTCGCCGAGATCACCGAAGGCGGGCGGCAGTTCCACCGGGAGTGGTGCGAACGCGTCTTCGCGCCCTTCCTGACGGATGACTTCCTGCCGGACGGGGTGGAGCGGAAGCGCCGCTTTGCCCAGTTCGTCGCCCTCTGCGACGTCTACACCTGGAAACTGCTGCGCCTCGATGCCGGGCTCAGCCGCGACCAGGTGGCCCATTGCCTGCTCGAAATGCTGGAACCCTTCATCCGGAGGCCCTGATGTCCACCGTCCTTGCCTACACCTCTCCCGCCATCGGCCACCTTTTCCCGATGGTCCCGCTGCTCCAGGAGCTGAAGGCCCGCGGCCATGATGTCCACGTCCGTACCCTGCGCCGGCAGGTCCCGCTGCTGCTGGAGGCGGGGTTCCATGCCGGACCGGTAGATGACCGGATACTCGCGGTCGAGGCCGCTGACTACCGCGCCAACAACGCGAAGGCGGCCTTGGCTTCCAGCGTGGAGACCTTCACGGCCCGTGCCAGGTTCGACGCCCCGGACTTGCAGCAGGCCATTGCTGACGTTCGCCCCGACCTGCTGCTCATCGACATCAACGCCTGGGGAGCCCGCATCCAGGCCGAATCCTCGGGGCTGCCGTGGGCCACCTTCAGCCCTTACACCCCGCCGCTGCAGTCGAGGGGAACCCCGCCGTTCGGACCCGGGCTTGCGCCCATGTCCGGCCCGCTGGGGAGGGCCCGTGATGCACTGGCCCGCCGCCTGGTGATCGGCGCCGTGGAAAAGCTGATGCTGCCGCGCATCAACTCGCTGCGGACGGAGCTGTCCGCCGGCCATCTTCCACCTGTCAGCGGTGCGGACGAGATGTTCCGCACCGCGCCGCTGATGCTCGTGGCCACGTCGCAGCCGTTCGAGTACCCGCATCCGGACTGGGGCCCGGATGTGCGGATGATCGGCGCCCTCGCCTGGGAACCGCCGGCCGACCCTCCGGCCTGGCTCCGGGACGGCCAAGGCTCCGTGGTCCTGGTGACCACGTCCTCCGAGTACCAGGCGGACGAAGCCATTGTGCGGACCGCCCTGGCCGGACTTGCCGGGGAGCCCTTCACCGTCGTCGCCACCCTCCCGGCAGCCCGGACCGGCTCGGCAGGTGCCGCCAAAGCCGCCGGCACGGACCATTTCGGGCCTTTGCCGGCCAATGCGCGGCTGGAGTATTTCGTCCCGCATGGACGTGTCCTCGAGCGGGCAGCGGTGGCCATCACCCACGGCGGGATGGGCGCCACGCAGAAAGCGCTGGCACAGGGAGTGCCCGTGGTGGTGGTCCCGTTTGGCCGCGATCAGCACGAGGTGGCAGCGCGGGTGGCAGCAGCCGACGCCGGGGTGCGGCTGAGCCGGAAACACCTTACTCCGGAGCGGCTCCGGGCAGCCGTCCACCAGGCCCTGGGCAAGGCGCCTGGCGCGCGGCGCGTCGCCGCCGGCTACGCTGCCGCGGGCGGAGCAGTTGCAGGGGTGGATGCGCTGGAGGAACTGGTCCGGGTGCGCCGGTGACACAGGGGTGTTGTCCGGCTATGCTGGCTGGGCCACCTTCCAGCCGTGCCTCGCCGGACAAGACTCCGGAACGGGAGTTCGATGACGAACCTGCTCCACCCTGAACCGCGCCAGCGTGCCGCCCTGGCCGGCCATGAGCGCCTTGGATCGGACCCCGGCGCCGCAACCCCCGAGATCCCGGGGCTGCGCAACCTCATCAGGGAGTCCTGGCAGCGCTCGGCGGGCTTCAAGGCCAACCCTGACAATGCGGCCGCGCCGCTGGCCCTCGACTGGGACGAGCTGGAGGACTACCGCCGGCAGCACCCCCTGGCCGCGATCATGCCGGTCATCAACAAATTGCTGGTCCAGCCCAGCCATGACAGCGGGCTCCTGGTTGCGGTGGGCGACGAGGTGGGCAGGCTCCTGTGGGTGGACGGCGACCCCACGCTCCAGCGCCGCGCCGAAGGCATGATGTTCGTCCCCGGTGCAGACTGGTCCGAGGCCAGTGTTGGCACCAGTGCCCCGGGAACGGCCCTGGCCCTGGGCAAGGGCATCCAGATCGCCGGCGCTGAGCATTATCAGCGGACAGTCCATCCCTGGAGCTGCACTGCCGTCCCCTTCCACGACCCCGATTCCGGCGCCGTGCTGGGCGTGGTGGACATTACCGGAACGGCCACCGCGGTGGCGCCGCATACGTTGTCGCTCGTGGAGGCCACGGTGGCGGCCGCCCAGGCGCAGCTGCGGGTGGAGCGCCTGCAGCACGCGGCGGAGCTGGCCAGGAAGCCCGTGCGACGGCGGTCCGCGGCTGCCGCCGGACGCGGCGGCGGTGCCACGGAAGGCAGCCTCTACCGCAACAGCCTGCAGCTGCTGGGGCGCGACCAGGCCCTCCTCAGCCTTGGCGGCAGGACCGTTTCCCTGTCCGCGCGGCACAGCGAGATCCTGGCCCTGCTGAGCGCCCATCCGAAAGGACTCAGCGCCGAGGAACTCTCTTCGCTGCTCTACCCGGGGGATGGCTCCACCATCACGCTGCGGGCAGAGATGGTCCGGCTGCGCAAGGTCGTCCAGCAGCTGAGCCCCGACGCTGTTCCAGGCTCACGCCCTTACCGGCTCCCCCTGGACCTCGTGCCGGACACCGGCCAGGTGCTCAGCTGCCTGCAGCGCGGTGCGCACCGGATTGCCCTGGAGATCTACCGCGGCGAGGTGCTGCCGCGCTCGGAGGCGCCCGGCATTCTCGACCTTCGGACCAGGGTGTCGTCCCTGCTCCGGGAGGCGGTCCTCACGGACGGCAGTGCCGAGTCCCTGCTTAAGTACGCTGCGCTCCCGGAGGCCAGGGACGACGTCGTCATCCGCCGCGCCGCGCTCCGCCTCCTGCCGCCGCGCTCACCCAAGCGGGCCGCCGTGGTGGCCGACCTGGAACGGCTGGAAGCCGAACTGCACGCCTGAACGGCGGCCGGTGTGGTGGAACTTGTCGAAACCGGGTCCGGACAAGTCCACCCACGGTTGTGACCTGCGTCGCATCGTTGCAACCTGGCTGCAACCTCCCCGCTCCTACGCTGGCATCATCGGCGAGCGCCCCTATGGGCCAGCCTTCTGCACAGCAAAGGAGCTAAGCACATGACCGTTTACGCACAGCCGGGAACCGACGGTTCGAAGGTCACCTTCAAGGACCGCTACGAGAACTGGATTGGCGGCGAATGGGTGGCCCCGGTGAAGGGCCAGTACTTCGAAAACATCACCCCGGTGACGGGCAAGGCGTTCTGCCAGGTGGCCCGCGGCACCGCCGAGGACATCGAGCTCGCCCTGGATGCGGCACACAAGGCCGCACCCTCCTGGGGCAAGACGTCCGTGGCGGAACGGGCCGCCATCCTGAACAAGATCGCCGACCGCATCGACGAGAACCTCGAGATGCTCGCCGTCGCCGAAACCTGGGACAACGGCAAGCCCGTCCGGGAAACCCTCAACGCCGATCTGCCCCTTGCCGCGGACCACTTCCGCTACTTCGCCTCAGCAGTCCGGGCCCAGGAGGGCAGCCTCTCCCAGCTCGATGACAACACCACCGCCTACCACTTCCACGAACCCCTGGGTGTGGTGGGCCAGATCATCCCCTGGAACTTCCCCATCCTGATGGCCGTCTGGAAGCTTGCGCCCGCGCTCGCCGCAGGCAACACCGTGGTGCTCAAGCCCGCGGAGCAGACGCCGTCGTCCATCCTGGTGCTGATGGAACTGATCGGGGACCTGCTGCCCGCCGGCGTGGTGAACGTGGTCAACGGTTTCGGCGTGGAGGCCGGCAAGCCGCTGGCATCCAGTTCCCGGATCCGGAAGATCGCCTTCACCGGTGAAACCACCACCGGGCGGCTGATCAGCCAATACGCCAGCCAGAACCTGATTCCCGTCACCTTGGAATTGGGCGGCAAGAGCCCCAACATCTTCTTCAACGATGTTGCCCAGGAAAACGACGCCTTCTACGACAAGGCCCAGGAGGGCTTTGCGCTGTTCGCCTTCAACCAGGGCGAAGTCTGCACCTGCCCCTCGCGGGCGCTGATCCAGGAAGACATCTACGACTCCTTCATGGCCGATGCCGTGGCACGGGTGGAAAAGATGATCCAGGGCAACCCGCTGGACACCGACACGCAGGTGGGCGCCCAGGCTTCCAACGACCAGCTGGAGAAGATCCTGTCCTACATCGACATCGGAAAGCAGGAAGGCGCCAAGGTGCTCACCGGCGGCGCGCGGGCCGAACTCCCCGGCGACCTCGCGGGTGGATTCTACGTCCAGCCCACTGTGTTCGAAGGCCACAACCGGATGCGGATCTTCCAGGAGGAGATCTTCGGCCCCGTGGTGGCCGTAACCCGGTTCAGCGACTACAACGACGCCATGGGCATCGCCAACGACACCTTGTACGGACTGGGCGCCGGCGTCTGGTCCCGCAGCGGCAACGTTGCCTACCGCGCCGGCCGCGAAATCCAGGCCGGCCGCGTCTGGGTCAACAACTACCACGCCTACCCGGCAGGTGCCGCCTTCGGCGGCTACAAGTCCTCGGGCATCGGGCGCGAGAACCACGCCATGATGCTGGACCACTACCAGCAGACCAAGAACCTGCTGGTGAGCTACGACGAAAACAAGCTGGGCTTCTTCTAGGCCCGCTCCGTACCACTGAACCACTACAACGAAGCAGGGATTTCGCCAATGACGACGACAATGCAAGCAGCAGT
Source organism: Pseudarthrobacter sp. NIBRBAC000502770 (assembly GCF_006517815.1). Classification (NCBI taxonomy): domain Bacteria; kingdom Bacillati; phylum Actinomycetota; class Actinomycetes; order Micrococcales; family Micrococcaceae; genus Pseudarthrobacter; species Pseudarthrobacter sp. NIBRBAC000502770. The sequence continues at coordinate 2,695,178 of NZ_CP041198.1, read as the reverse complement.
AGTAACCGAATTCGGCGCCGACCTCAAGGTCAAGGACATCGCCATCCCCGAGCCGGGGCCAGGACAGGCGCTGGTCAAGGTCCTGACCACCGGCGTCTGCCACACCGACCTCCACGCCGCGGAAGGCGACTGGCCGGTCAAACCATCCCCTCCATTCGTTCCCGGCCATGAGGGCGTGGGCGAAGTGGTGGCCCTGGGCGAGGGGGTCTCAGACCTCGCGGTTGGTGACCTGGTGGGCAACGCCTGGCTGTGGTCAGCCTGTGGGGACTGCCAGTACTGCCGCACCGGGTGGGAAACGCTCTGCGAGGCGCAGCAGAACGGCGGATACAGCGTGGACGGTTCCTTCGGCGAATACATGCTGGTGGACTCCCGGTTCGCGGCCCGCATACCGGCGGGATCCGACCCCGTCGAGGTGGCGCCGGTGCTGTGCGCCGGCGTCACCGTCTACAAGGGCCTGAAGATGACCGAGACCCGGCCGGGGCAGTGGGTCACCATCTCGGGCATCGGTGGCCTGGGGCATATTGCCGTGCAGTACGCCGTGGCCATGGGGCTTCGTGTCGCCGCCGTGGACATCGCCGACGACAAACTGGCCCTTGCCAAGGCCCACGGCGCCGAACTTACGGTCAACGCGCTGCAGGAGGACCCGGCCGAAGTGATCCAGCGGGAAACAGGAGGCTGCCATGGAGTGCTGGTTACGGCGGTGCACCCGTCGGCGTTCGGCCAGGCCATTGGCATGGCCCGGCGCGGCGGCACCATCGTGTTCAACGGATTGCCCCCGGGGGACTTTCCGGCTCCGATCTTCGAGATTGTGCTCAAGGGACTGACCGTCCGCGGTTCCATCGTCGGGACCCGGCAGGACCTTGAGGAGGCCCTGGACTTCTATGCCCGGGGAAAAATCCATCCCACGGTCTCCGTCCGGGGGTTGTCCGAGGTCAACGCGGTGTTCGATGAGATGAAGCACGCCAAGATCGACGGCCGCGTGGTGCTGAGGTTCTGATGCCCGCTGAAGGGTTGGCTGCCGCCGTGACGCTGCCCGGGGAAGACTTCTCCCGGGTGGCGCTCACGCCGGCTGCCGTGGACCTGCTCCGGATGCTGTGGGAAAGGCATGGACCGCTCATGTTCCACCAGTCCGGCGGCTGCTGCGACGGGTCCTCGCCCATGTGCTATCCGGCCGGGGATTTCATCACGGGTGACTCGGACGTGCTCCTGGGGCTGTTCGACCTGGCGGATGGGCTGCAGCCCCGGCCGCTGGAATTCTGGATGTCCCGGGAGCAGTTCAACTACTGGAGCCACACCCACCTCACCGTCGACGTCGTACCGGGCCGGGGCAGCGGCTTTTCCGTTGAAGCGCCTGAGGGTAAACGCTTCCTCATCCGGTCAACGTTGATGGACTGGCCGTCCTAGGAAGTTCGATCAAGAACGCTCGGGGCTCTCCAACCGGAGGGCCCCGAGCCCGTTCACAGAAGAATGTTCGGCCTTAAGGGTGTCTCACTATTCGGGACGATTGGGACCGTCCAGTGGATGGACAGTACCGTTGATAGGTCTGTTTCCCTCACAAACCAGGATTGTGACCCCCTAATGAACCTTCTGCGGACAAAATCCATCGAGCAGTCGATCGCCGACGCCGATGAGCCCGGACGCAAGCTCAAGCGTTCCCTCAGCACCTGGGACCTCATGATCATGGGCGTCGCCGTTGCTGTCGGCGCCGGTATCTTCTCGGTCGGCGCCAAAGCCGCTGCCAACTTTGCAGGTCCCGCCGTGACGCTCTCCTTCGCGATCGCCGCGGTCACCTGCGCGCTGGCCATCATGTGCTACGCCGAGTTCGCCACCGCCATCCCCGTGGCCGGCTCCGCGTACGTCTTTACCTACGCCACCATGGGTGAACTCCTTGCCTGGATCATCGGCTGGAACCTGATCCTCGAGTTGTTCACGGCCGCCGCCGTGATCGCCAAATACTGGGGCATCTACCTCAGCAAGGTCTTCGCGCTCACTGGCCTGGACGTCCCGCCGGCCATCTCGCTGGGAGGCGTGGACCTCTACTGGGGCGCTTTCCTGATCGTGGCCATCTTCACGGTGCTGCTGGTGCTGGGCACCAAGCTTTCCGCCCGCGTGGGCAACATCTTCACCCTGATCAAGATCGCCGTGGTGCTGTTCGTGATCGTGGTGGGCTTCACCTACGTGAAGTTCGAGAACTACACGCCGTTCGTTCCTGCAGCTGAGCCCACGGCCGGCAATGGCGCTGCGGACGTCCTGAAGCAGTCCTTCTTCGGCTTCCTGACCGGCGCCGCTCCCGCCCAGTACGGCACCATGGGCATCTTCGCCGGTGCCGCCCTGGTGTTCTTCGCCTTCATCGGCTTCGACGTGGTGGCCACCTCTGCCGAGGAGGTGAAGAACCCGCAGAAGACCCTGCCCCGCGGCATCTTCGGCGGACTGGCCCTGGTCACGCTGCTCTACATCCTCGTATCCCTGGCCCTGACCGGCATGGTGTCCTACACCCAGCTCGCTGAAGCCAAGAGCCCCACCCTCACCACCGCCTTCGAAGCCGTGGGCGACACCTCGGCCGCCAAGGTCATCGCCTTCGGCTCCCTCGTGGGCCTGACAACCGTGATCATGGTGCTCCTCATGGGCCTGTCCCGCGTGGTGCTGGCCATGAGCCGCGACGGACTGCTGCCCCGGGCCCTCTCCAAGACCAGTGACAAGCGTTCCACGCCGGCCCGCCTCCAGATCATCTGCGGCGCAGCGGTTGCGCTGGTGGCGGGCCTGACCAACGTTGACCTGCTCGAGGAAATGATCAACATCGGCACCCTGTCGGCGTTCGTCGTGGTCAGCCTGGGCATCCTGGTGCTCCGCAAGAAGCGCCCGGACCTGAAGCCCGCGTTCCGCGTCCCGTTCGGCAAGGTGGTCCCCATCGTGTCTGCCGTGCTGTGCCTGTACCTGATGACCAACCTCGCCGTGGAGACTTGGATCTTCTTCGGTTTCTGGCTGGTGCTGGGCCTGGCCATCTACTTCGCGTACGGCCAGCGCCACTCACGGCTCAACGAGCGCTTCGCCGAGGCGAACGCGTCGGTCAACGGCACCCCATTGGCTACCGGAACACCCGGTTCCTCGGTGGAGCCGGCGGACGAAGATGAGCTGAGCCGGACCTGACGGCCGGCCTCACCGGCTGATGCTGAACTGCCCGCCCGGCCTGCGCCGGGCGGGCAGTTGCGTTTCCGGCGCTTCCTGGTTTCCTGCCGGCCCGTACCCCTGTTGCAGCGTTCCGGTCACGGCGCCGCGTACCGGCCAACCCATTCCACGAGCGGCCGCAGCTCCCGCCACCGTTCCGCGATCCGGTCCCTCGCGGCCGGTGTTGACACCCATTCCGGCTGGCCCACCTCGACACCCGCGGACAGCGATTTGTGCTTGAGCAGTTCGGCGCGGGGATGGTCCTTGTCGAAACCGCGCGGGACGGTTTTCAGCTTCTCACCCTCGATGGCAAAGCCGGCCCCTGCCACGGCATCCACAATGCCCTGCAGGGCGGCGCCGCTGGCGGAGGCGTCGGCGGCGGCGCGGAACCGTGCCAGTTGGGCGGGCGTGTGGGAGTGGTAGCCGCCGCCTATCAACAGTCCATCTGCGTTGATCTGGAGGTAGAAACCCACGCCTTCCTGGCGTGCGGCAAATGCTCCCTGGGCAGTCTTGTACGGCGACTTGTCCAACGAGAAACGGATGTCCCGGTTGGGTCGGAAGAGCTTGGCAGGTCCGAACTCGGGCTCCAGCTCGGAGAGCAGGAGGGCGAGCGGCTCCTTGACCGAGGCGTCATACGTTGCCTTGTGTTCCAGCCACCAGTCGCGGTTGTTGTTGTCCTCCAGCTGCGCGTAGAAGCGGAAGGCTTCCGGGGGAATACCTGCGAAAGTGTTCATTTACGGAGCCTACGGCTGCCGGCCGCCAGCGGCCAGATCCCCGGTGCCGTATGTGCACAACCGGGACCGGACAGCAGAACACCCCGCCACGGATGACCGTGGCGGGGTGTTTTTCAGTTCAGCCGGCAGGCAGGTCAGCCGATCTTGTTGGCGGACTCTGCATCCGAGGTGGGCGCCGACGGGGCAGCCACGGTGCCGAGGTTGGCGCGCAGCTTGGCACCGAGCTCTGCGTCAACGTTGGTCCAGTACTGGATGGCGCGTTCCTTGATGCCGGGGCTCTGCACGCCGCCCACGGCTCCACTGATGGTCTCCAGGAAGCGGGCCTTGGCGGCCTCGTCGTAGACCTCGCGGTACAGCGTTCCGGCCTGGACAAAGTCGCCGTCCTCGGCGTGCAGGGTGTGCGCGGAGAGGGTGAGCTCGCCGTCGTTCTCCCAGCCGCCGGCCGGGTTCTGCGGCTCCACGGCAGCCGGGCCGCCCACGGAGTTCGGCGCGTAGACCGGAACCGAGGGGGCGTTGAACAGGAAGCGGCCCTGCCCGTCCTGGCTGTAGTTGTTGACCTGGTTCTTGGGCTGGTTCACCGGGATCTGGGCGTGGTTGGTGCCCACGCGGTAGCGGTGTGCGTCCGCGTAGGAGAAGATGCGGGCCTGCAGCATCTTGTCCGGGGAGGCGGCGATGCCGGGCACGAAGTTCGACGGCGCAAAGGTGGCCTGCTCGATCTGCGCGAAGTAGTTCTCCGGGTTCTTGTTCAGCTCCATGGTGCCCACCTTGATCAGCGGGTAGTCCGCGTGCGGCCACACCTTGGTGAGGTCGAACGGGTTGAAGCGGTAGGTCTTGGCGTCCTCGTACGGCATCACCTGCACGTGCAGGTCCCAGGACGGGAAGTTGCCCGCGGCGATGTTCTCGGACAGGTCACGGATGTAGAAGTCGGCGTCCGAGCCGGCGAGCTGTTCGGCCTGCTCGGAGCTCATGGAGTTCACGCCCTGGTTGGACTTGAAGTGGTACTTGACCCAGAAGCGCTCGCCCTCGGCGTTGATCCACTGGTACGTGTGCGAGCCGTAGCCCTGCATCTCGCGCCAGGAGGCGGGCAGGCCGCGGTCACCCATGAGCCAGGTGACCTGGTGGGCGGACTCGGGGGACAGGGTCCAGAAGTCCCACTGCATGTCGGCGTCACGCAGGTGGGTGCCCGGGAGGCGCTTCTGGGAGTGGATGAAGTCCGGGAACTTGATGCCGTCGCGGATGAAGAAGACGGGGGTGTTGTTGCCCACGAGGTCGTAGTTGCCCTCGGTGGTGTAGAACTTTACGGCGAAACCGCGGGGGTCGCGCCAGGTGTCCGGGGAACCGTTCTCGCCCGCGACGGAGGAGAAGCGGATCAGCATCTCGGTCTCGACGCCGGGCTGCAGGAACGCGGCCTTGGTGTACTTGGAGATGTCCTCGGTGGTCTTGAACGTGCCGAATGCGCCGCCGCCCTTGGCGTGCACTACGCGCTCCGGAACCCGCTCGCGGTTGAACTGGGCGAGCTTTTCAACGAGGTAGTGGTCGGTCAGGATGATGGCACCATCGGCACCAACTGACTTCGAGTGAGCGTCGGACGTAACCGGCGCACCTGACTGGGTTGTGGAAACGGCAGTCATTGTTCTCCTATTTCTCTTTTTCTTGCGAGGGACTGTGGGGAGGAAGCTGTTGGGCCTGCTGGCATTCCTGGCAGATGCCCTGGTACATGACGTCCGCGATCTGGATGGTCATCGGCTTGGCGTCCGGGTTCCAGTGCGGCGTCAGGCAGGGGGCATGGCCGACGGCGCAGTCCACATCCTCCACGCGGCCGCAGCTGATGCAGATGGCGTGGTGGTGGTTGTCGCCCACGCGCGTCTCATACAGGGCGGGGGAGTGCGGCGGCTCGAACCGGCGCAGCATGTGCAGGTCCGTCAGGTCGCCGAGGACCACGTAGACGGACTGGGCCGTGAGTTCCGGCAGCTCGGTCCGGGCGGCGGCAAGGATGCTTTCGGCAGGGGAATGGGGGTGGCGTTCGACGGCGGCGAGTACAGCCAGCCGCTGCTTGGTCACCCTGCGTCCGTGGGCGCGCAGGGCTGCAGCCCACGCGTCCTGGCCGTCAAAGTGCTCCGTCATGGCTCCATTGAAACACTTATTTTGAGCAACTCACAATAAGGTGCGGCTAACCTGGCCGTGTCGGCCATTACTGTTACGGAGTGGGGAAATTACTTGCCGATGTCACGCCGCTCAGGGAAAGCCCCGCATTCCGCCGGCTGTGGCTGGGATCGGCAGTGTCCGCCGTCGGCAGCCAACTCACCCTGGTGGCCGTAAGCCTGGAGGTATACCGCCTGACGCAGGACAGCTTCTATGTGGGCCTCCTCGGCATGTTCGCGCTGGTTCCCCTGGTTTTCGGTGGACTCATGGGCGGCTCCATTGCCGACGCCCACGACCGCAGGCGCATTGCCCTGCTGGCCACCACCGTGCTCTGGCTGACCACCGGCCTGATCGCGCTGCAGGCCTGGGTGCAGCTGGGCAACGTGTGGGTCCTGTACCTGCTGGTGGCGCTGCAAAGCGGGGCCCAGGCCATCAACCAGCCGGCGCGGAGCGCCATCATCCCCATGCTCATCCGCAAGGAACTCCTGCCGGCCGCCAACGCCCTGAGCATGCTGTCGCTTGGCCTTGCCATGACCGCCGGGCCGCTGCTGGCCGGTGTCCTGGTGGCGTGGCTGGGGTTCGGCTGGACCTACACCATCGACTTCGCCAGCTTCGCGTTCGTCCTGTGGGCTGTCTACCGGCTGCCGCCGATGCCGCCGGCAGGTACCCGCAGCAAAGTAGGAATCCGTTCCGTGATTGAAGGATTCCGCTTCCTGGGAACGCGGCCCAACCTCCGGATGACCTTCATCATCGACCTCGTGGCCATGATCCTTGCCCAGCCGCGGGCCCTCCTGCCCGCCGTTGCCGCCCTTATGATCGGCGGCGGCGAGGCCACCGTGGGCATCCTGCTGGCCTGCACCGCCGTCGGGGCCTTCCTGGCGGGCCTGTTCTCCGGCCCGCTGGGCAGCGTGCGCCGCCAGGGGACCGCCGTCGTCATCTCCGTGATGGGGTGGGGCGCGTCCATCGGCGCGTTCGGGCTGGTGGTGCTCCTCGCGGGGCCGGCGCCGGACGGTGCGGTGACCCTGTGGCTGCTGCCCGCGGCCGCCTGCTGCGCCCTGGCCGGGATCGCCGACTCCATCAGCAGCGTCTTCCGCAACACCATCCTCCAGGCCGCGGCGCCCGACCACCTGCGCGGACGCCTTCAGGGCGTGTTCATTGTGGTGGTGGCCGGCGGGCCGCGGATCGGGGACCTGCTGGCCGGCGGCGCGACTAAGCTTTTGAATGAGGGCTGGGTCCTGCTGGTTGGCGGTGTGCTGTGCATCGCGGGGGCGTGGCTGGCGGCAAAACTGCAGCCCGGCTTCCGGAAGTACGATGCCCGGAACCCGGTGCCCTAGCAAGCCGTTCCTTAAGCAAGGAGGAAACGTGCACAACCATCACAATGGCCTGAAGACCGCGGCACTGTTCGGCGTGCTGTGGGCGGTGCTGTTGGGCCTGGGCGGACTGATCGGTGTAGGGACCCGCAGTTCGGCGCCCATCTGGATCATGGCCCTGGTCGGCGTCGGCACCACGTTCTACGGGTACTGGAACAGCGACAAGATCGCCATCCGCTCCATGCAGGCCTTCCCGGTGACCGAAGCCCAGGCGCCGCAGCTGTACCAGATTGTCCGCGAGCTCTCCACGCGTGCCAACCAGCCCATGCCGCGGATCTACGTCTCGCCCACCATGAACCCCAACGCCTTCGCCACCGGACGCAACCCGCAGAATGCCGCCGTTTGCTGCACCGAGGGCATCCTTCAGCTCCTCAATGCCCGCGAACTCCGCGGCGTCCTGGGCCACGAGCTGATGCACGCGTATAACCGCGACATCCTCACCTCGTCCGTGGCCGCAGCCGTCGCCGGCGTCATCACGTCGGTGGGGCAGATGCTCCTGTTCTTCGGCGGCGGTGACCGGCGCAACGCCAACCCGCTGGCCATGATCGCCATGGCACTGCTGGCGCCCTTTGCTGCCTCGCTGATCCAGATGGCCATCTCGCGAACCAGGGAGTACGACGCCGACGAGGACGGTTCACAGCTCACGGGGGATCCGCTGGCGCTCGCCTCAGCCCTGGCCAAGATTGAGCGCGGCGTCGGCATTGCCCCGCTGCCGCAGGACCAGCGGCTGGTCAACGCCTCGCACCTGATGATCGCCAACCCCTTCCGCGGCGGCGCCATGAACAAGCTGTTCGCCACCCACCCGCCCATGCGGGACCGGATTGCCCGGCTGGAGCGGATGGCGGGCCGCCAGCTGTAGCCGGGAACCCGCCTTCGGACCCCGCGTGGCGACGCGCACCTGCTCTGCCGACGCGCATGGTCACCTGTGACGCGCAAAAAAGGCTGGTGCGCCCCGAATCCGGGGTGCGCCAGCCTTTTTGCGTGTCGTCCAACGGGTTGCGCGTCGGGAACGACGGCGGGAAGGGCTAGCTGCGGAAGTTCACAAACTGCAGGTCGGCTTCCTCGAAGTCCTTCAGCAGGGCCATGGTGGCCTGCAGGTCGTCGCGGGACTTGGAGGACACGCGCAGTTCGTCGCCCTGGATCTGCGACTTGACCGACTTGGGCCCTTCGTCGCGGATGAGCTTGTTGATCTTCTTGGCCAGGTCCTGGGCAATACCTTCCTTGATGGAGGCCTCCAGGCGGTACTCCTTGCCCGAGGCGTAGGGTTCCCCCTCGTCCAGGGACTTCAGTGAGATGCCGCGCTTGATCAGCTTGGACTGGAAGACGTCCAGGACGGCCTTCACGCGCTCTTCCGAGTTGGCCTTCATCAGGATCTTCTCGCCGCTGAAGTCGATCTCGGCGCCAACGCCCTTGAAGTCATAGCGCTGGGCGATTTCCTTCTGGGACTGGTTGAGCGCGTTGGCCACTTCCTGCTTGTCCACTTTGCTTACGACGTCGAACGTTGACTCGCCTGCCATGACTCTCCTTTGTTGATGGGAGCCCCGCGGATACAGGGCCTGGATCACTGGCATCCAGCCTAATACGGATGCCCGGGCCGGTGGGGGCGGCCCATTCACAGTTCCCTCTCAGCGGACGCACCGGGGGAACGAAGGCGGGCTGGCGAGAGTTGGAGCAGATGGACCGCAGTTGAAGGGAACACCATGCACCGCAAAGCCGCCCGATACGTTACCCGCACTACGACAGCAGCAGGGGCGGTGGCAGCGGCGGCGTCTTCGGTGGCGGCCGCTGCCGTGGCGGCTTCAATTGTCTTCAGCCCCGTGGCCGACGCCTCGTCGCGGATGGATGGCGTGCGGGCAGACCTGCAGCGGGCCGTGCAGCTGAACCAGATCACTGAGGAGCAGGCCCTGAGCTTCGAAGCCAAGCTGGCAGGACGGATCCTGGGGGAGGGCTGACGGCTGGAATTCCGCGCCGTTTTGCCGGTTTTGCGGCGGTGGCGCCCCCGATTCGATTCTTCGCCGGAAGTTCTGTAAAGTTGTCTTGCCCGCGGTTACTGAAGCGGAAAGGGCCGGAAACGTTCCTTCCGAACACTGCATCGGCGGGTACTTCTTTTGAAGTTCGGCAGATTACCCGAGCGGCCAAAGGGGGCTGACTGTAAATCAGCTGGCAACGCCTACGGGGGTTCGAATCCCTCATCTGCCACCCAAGGAAAAGCCTCCGGAACCATCAGGTTCCGGAGGCTTTTTCGTTGCCCTGGATCCACCGCGCAGCCTTCCGGCAGGGCGTCGCTGCGCCGTCGACACCATGGTGGTGCGGGCGTAATCTGGCAGCATCGGCGCATGTGCCCCGATGCCCTGCGTCGATATTTCCCATCGATGAAGGAGGATTCAGTGAGTGCCGTACGTGAATTCATGACCACTGATGCGCGATGTATCAGGGAAAACGAGTCCCTTGTGGACGCGGCCCGCATGATGAAGGACCTCGACTGCGGGGCGCTTCCCATCTGCGGTGACGACGGCAAGTTGAAGGGCATGATCACCGACCGCGACATTGTGCTCAAATGCGTTGCCGCCGGCCGCGACCCCGGACAGATGATGGCCCGCGACCTGGCCTCCGGCAAGCCGTACTGCGTTGATGCCGATGCCAACATCGATGAAGCCATCGGCATGATGGAGGAGCACCGGATCCGCAGGCTCCCGGTGATCTCGGACCACAAACTGGTGGGCATCATCAGCCAGGGCGATATTGCCCGCAACTACTCCGAACAGCGCGTGGGTGAACTGGTGGAGCACATCTCAGAACGCCACACCGTGTAGCGCATCATGCCCTTGTCCGCGAATCCGGGCCTTCAAGGTTCGGATCCGCGGACAAGCTCATGAATTCCGGAGCTTCAGTTCAGCGCGATCAGGAGCATCGTGCTGGTTCCCGGAATGCAGGTCTGCAGGATGGCCCTGGGGAAGCCGCCGAAGACCGCGATGACGTCGTTGGTGGTTCCGGGATTCGGGACCGTGCCTCGCCCGGTCACCGTGTACGTTCCATAACCCGGGATGCTTACCGCCTCACCCACGCCGATGCCCGAGAACCGGGCCCACCCGCCGCAGAAATCGTGCTCGGTGATGAACAGCGAGAATCCATCATTGGGGGTGTAGTGGATCGGCCCGATGCACGCGTCCACCATGGACTGGCCACCCGAACCTGCCACGTAGATGGTCCGGACGGCAGGAGCAGCCGGCACGACGACGGGAGCCGGGGCGGGTGCCGGTGCAGCCGCCGGTGCTGCTGCGGCGGCGGGGGCGGCCGCGGGAGCCGGAGCAGGTGCGGGCTCGGCGACGGCGATAGGCGGCCCCGTCAACAGAAGCGTCTGGCCCGGGAAGATGATGCTGAAGGCACCCAATCCGTTGGCGGCCAGCATGGCATTCATGTCCACGCCATGGGCGGCCGCGATCGCGCCCACGGTGTCTCCCGGGATCACCGTGTACAGGTTGGGGTCACCCGCAGGTTCGGGTGCGGGGGCCGGCTCAGGCGCCGGGGCCGGAGCGGCAACAGGTTCCACTGGCGGGGCAGGGGGCGCCTCTGCCGCGGGTGCTTCCGGCTGTGCCGCGGCTGCGGGCACTGCTGCGGCACCGGGCCCGGCCGCGTCACTTGGTTCGGACGCGGCGCTGGGCGGTGGTGGGGCGGCCTCCGCCACCTGGGCCGCCGCCGTCGTGCTCCCGTCAAGGGACACCGGTGGTGCTGCAAGTGCGCCGACGCCCACTGCGGCCACCACCGCCGCGGTGGCCATGCCGGCCCATAGCTTGTTGCTGATGGCCGGGCGGCCGGTGGTGAGGTCGGTACGCGGTTCGTCGGTGGCGAAGCTTCTGCTCGCGTTGTCGGGGGAGGGGATTGTTGGCTGTTTCATGGGTTGCCCATCAGGTTTCGGTCCAAGCCGTGGCGATGCGGTGCGCGCCAAGACATTGGACGGATCGAGATGCCAGTGCACCGCCGGCTCCGGCGGCTGCCGGAGCCAATGGCGGCGCAGTATGGAGTCATCCGCACACCCAGAAGATGCGGAGCTCCGCGTGAAGGCAGGAACGGCCGGAAGCCACCCGGCGGACCTGCCAGTGCATGTTTGGTCCTAGGAATCCCGAGTCTAGGAAGCATGCCAACGGCCGGGCACCAGTAGGGATTACCCGACTTTCAAGGCCCGCTACTCGCCCGGACCGGGACTGCTACTCGACGCCGGGAGCCTGGATACTTGCTGGCGGGGGCCCTGCCGGAAAATGTTACCCGCGGGTAACATGGGGGCATGCACCTGCTCCTGAGAACCCTCCTCCTGCTCTTCCGCTCCGGCCGCCGTCCGCAGTTAGCGGTGTGGGACCCGGCGTCCCTGCCCCTGCGCGTCCTGCCGACGGACATCGACATCGCCATGCACGTCAACAACGGCATGTACCTGTCCCTGATGGACCTGGGCCGGTTCGACCTCATGGTGCGCAGCGGCGTCTGGAAGCGGATGCGCCGCCGCGGCTGGAGCCCTGTGGTGTCCGCGGAAACCATCTCCTTCCGCAAGTCGCTGCAGCTGTGGCAGGAGTACGCCATCGAGACCCGCATCATCGGGCTGGACACCAAGGCGATCTTCTTCGAGCAGAGGATGGTGGCCGACGGCGAGATTTACGCCCGTGCCTATATCGCCACCCGGCTGGTCACCAAGGGCGGTCCGGTCAGCCAGGACGACATCCTCGCGGAGTTCGGCACCCCGCCGGAGGACCTGGTCCTCCCCGAATGGATCCACGAATGGCGCGCCTCCATCGCCCTCCCCGGCAGCCGCACCCCCGCCCCGCACCTGTGGGATGCCACCGCCTGACCCGGCCGGCCGGCGTCGTCCGCCCGGTATTCCCGATGACGCGGGGAGCGAACATCCGCGACACGGGCAGTCCCGGGCGCGTAGCGTAGACACATGGCTACCCTTGACATCACAGGTGAACAGTTCGCATCGACGATCGAAGGAAACGACATTGTCCTGGTCGATTTCTGGGCAGAGTGGTGCGGTCCCTGCAAGCAGTTCGGGCCCACGTACTCCACCGTTTCCGAGAAGCACCCGGACGTCCTCTTCACCAAGGTGGACACCGAAGCGGAGCAGCAGCTCGCGGCGGAGGCAGGCATTACCTCCATCCCCACACTGATGGCCTTCCGCGAAAAGGTGCTGGTGTTCTCCCAGCCGGGCGCGCTGAACGCCCAGCAGCTGGAACAGGTGGTTGACGCCGTGAAGGCGCTGGACATGGAAGAAGTCCACGCCCATGTGGCCAAGCAGCGCGAGGAAGCGGCAGCCGCGGCGGGCAAGCCTGCCGGCCAGGGCGGACCGCAGGACGGCACCCAGATCCCCGACTTCTAAGACCCGGTTAAACGCAGAATGCGGGACCTCCGGAGGTCCCGCATTCTGCGTTTAACCGGTTGCGCTAGACGCGTTCCACCTTGACCGGTTCGGCCAGCAGGGCGCTCAGCGATTCGTTCAGGTCCTGCACCGCGATGCCCTTGGAGTGCCTGTCCAGGTCCTCCTGGGAGGCCCACTGCTCGGTCAGGACAAGCTTCTCCTCGGTGGCTTCGGTCAGTTCGTACTGGATGCAGCCTGGCTCCTTCACCACCTCGTCGATGGCGATTTCCAGGGCCAGCTTGACGCGGTGGAACTCGCCGTCGTTGGGGATGAACGTTGCTATCAGGTCAATGGGTGCACTCATGGATTTCACAATAGCGGGCGCCCGGGAACGAACCGGCAGTGTTGCGGTGCCGGCCTGCTTCTCCTGCCGGGATCCTGTTGGTAGCGTGCCATCATGCGTGCTTACACAGCCGGGGACACTGACGTCCCGCTCCTGGAGGAAACCATTGGCGCGAACTTTGAGCGCGTCGCCGCGCAGTTTCCCCTCCACGACGCCCTGATCGAGGCCGCGCCGGTGCCGGGCGGCGATGCCCGCCGCTGGAGCTATACCAAGATGAACGACGACGTCGACCGGCTGGCCCGCGCGCTCCTCGCCCTGGGCGTCGCCAAGGGGGAGAGGGTGGGCATCTGGAGCCCCAACTGCGCCGAATGGACGCTGCTGCAGTACGCCACCGCCAAGATCGGCGCCATCCTGGTCAACGTCAACCCGGCCTACCGCAGCCATGAACTCGAATTCGTGGTCAAGCAGAACGGCATGCGCATGCTGGTCACGGCGCCGTCGGACACCAACAGCGATTACGTGGCCATGGGCCGCCAGGCCCTCCTCACCTGCCCGGACCTGCAGGAGCTCGTCTTCCTTCCGGACCACGGCCTGGATGCGCTGAACGCCGGCAGCCCGGAAGGCGATGCGGAGCTGACCTACGGCGAGCTGCTCAAGCGTGCCGACGCCGTCGGGCACTCGCGCCTGTTGGCCCGCATGGCCGAACTCAGCCCGCACGATCCCATCAACCTGCAGTACACCTCCGGCACCACAGGCTTCCCCAAGGGCGCCACGCTGACCCACCACAACATCCTGAACAACGGCTTCGCGATCGGTGAACTGCTGGGCTATACGGAGCGTGACCGCGTGGTCATCCCGGTGCCCTTCTACCACTGCTTCGGGATGGTGATCGGCAACCTGAATGCGCTCAGCCACGGTGCCGCGACCATCATTCCGGGCCGTGGCTTCTCGCCCGCCGCCGCGCTCGAGGCCGTCCAGGACTTCGAGGGGACCTCCCTGTACGGCGTGCCCACCATGTTCATCGCCGAGCTCGCGCTGCCCGATTTCGGTTCGTACGATCTCTCCACGCTGCGCACCGGGGTCATGGCGGGCTCACTGTGTCCCATCGAGGTAATGAACCGGGTTATCGCGGAGATGAACATGGTGGACGTGGCCATCTGCTACGGCATGACGGAGACCTCGCCGGTGTCCACCATGACGCGCAAGGGCGACACGCTGCAGCAGCGCACCGAGACCGTGGGCCGCACCATGCCGCAACTGGAGAGCAAGATCGTGGATCCTGCCACCGGGGAAGACCTGGAACGCGGGCAGATCGGCGAACTCTGCACCCGCGGCTACGCCGTCATGGCTGGATACTGGGACCAGCCGGACAAGACCGCCGAGGCCATCGACGCGGAGGGCTGGATGCACACCGGGGACCTGGCCCGCATGGACGACGACGGCTATGTGGTGGTGGAAGGCCGGATCAAGGACATGGTGATCCGGGGCGGCGAGAACATCTACCCCCGCGAGATCGAGGAATTCCTCTACACCCACCCGGACATCCAGGACGTCCAGGTCATCGGGGTCCCGGACACCCGGTACGGTGAGGAGCTGATGGCCTGCATCATCCTCAAACCGGGTGCCGGGCCCCTTGACGCCGCCTCCCTGGCAGAGTTTTGCCGGGGGCGTCTGGCGCACTACAAGATACCCCGGTACGTGGAGGTCCGGGAGAGCTTCCCCATGACGGTCTCCGGGAAGATCCGCAAAGTCCAGATGCGCGAGGAAGCGGTGGCCCGGCTGGGGCTCTAGGCATCCCTGCGGCGGCGGCCGGTGCCTGCCCGGATAGCCGCGACTGCAGCGACGGCCACCGCTGCCAGCGCCGCCACGGCCAGGACCGCCCTGCCCTCCCACCCCGCCGGGGAGAGCTTGCGGGTGCTGGCCGCGCCGGTGACCTCGTTGGCCGGGATATTCCACTCCTCCTGGGAGGGAAAGATTCCGGGTGGGAGCTGCACCTCGCGCAGTTCCCGCCGGGCGGCGAGCCGCTCGCGGACCTCCGGGTTCGGGGCCGGTTCCAGGTTGTCCGCGGCAATAGCCGTGGGGTAGTCGATGATGTAGGGCTCACCGTAAAACGCCGACGACGCCACGGACTCCACCCAGGTGCCGGGAGGCGGGGCGACGCCGCGCGCGGCAAAGGCTGAAAGCAGCATGTCCCGGATCTCTTCCAGGCTCCTGCCTTCGGCGTCCCGCGACACGTCGAAGATGGCCAGCTGCAGCCTGAGCTTCTCCTCGGCGCCCGGATCCTGGGCGTCCGGATCCAGGACGGCGGGATCCTGGGACGTTCCGGGCACAGCCTCGGAGTTGGGATAAGTGCTGCCTGGTTCGGAGCTCATGGGATCCTTTCGGTCGACGGTGTTTGCCAGCCTGGTGCCGTCCAACCGGACGGGGATGGCACCCGGCGGGGCGCCCCATACTGGCTCCGTACCCTCTGGCGCGGAGATCAAGCGGTTTCAACCGGCCGGAAGCACCGCGTTATTCAGTGCCCCCGGTGGTCCTGGATGGTCATCCGCGGGCCAAAGGTGGGCTTGCGGAACCCGGTGCTCTGGATCATCCGGACCACGCGCTGCCGGTGTCCCCGCCAAGGCTCCAGCAGCTTGAGCATCCCGGCGTCATCGGTCCTGCGTCCGGTCAGTGCCGCCCCCACATACGCCGCGAGATGGTAGTCACCCACCGAAATGGAGTCCGGGCAGCCGTGGGTGCGCTGGACCACCTCGGCGGCCGTCCAGGCTCCGATGCCCGGAATGACCTGCATCTTTTCCCCCGCCACCAGCGCAGGCAGCACGGCCAGGCGTTCAAGCGCGACGGCGGAGCGCAGCGCACGCATGACAGTGGCCGAACGCTGGGGACCCACCCCTGCCTTGTGCCACTCCCAGCTGGGAACCTGCAGCCACTGCGCCGCCGTCGGCGCCACCACCAGCCCGGCCGGCGTGGACATCCCGGCCCGCGGCGCCGGAGTCCCGTAGCGGTGCACCAGGTAGCGGTAGCCGCGCCGCGCCTCGATGACCGTTACCTTTTGTTCGAGGATGATCGGCACCAGCTGGTCCACCATCCGCCCGCTTGCCGGCAGCCGGACCGCCAGGGCGCGGCGGCGGGCCTCCTGCACCATGCGTGGCAGTGTCGAATGGAAGGCCGGTTCGTCGAAACCCTGCCAGTCGTCGTCGGCACCCAGCAGCCGGGGTGCCGCCTTCACGGCTGCTGCGGCGCCGGGCCCCCACGCCTGGATGTCCACCAGCGGGGTGCCTGCGGCGCCGCCGCCCGCGGAGGCGAGCCGCATGGTCGCCGGGCCGTCCGGCGTCGTAAACGCATTCCAGATAACGTCACCCTGGACGCAGAAGGAGGGATCGCTGTTGCCGCGCAGGAGCGGCCCCAGGGTCCGGGAAAGACTGTAGGGACCATCCGGATACCACCGCAGGGACACGTCCGCCGCGGCTGCCAGCCGGGGAGGTGCCTCTGCGATCGTCATGTCTTCCATCGTCCCACGGACCGCCGACAGTGGCGGGACCATCGGCCCTTCTGCGCTTCCTGGCCCCGGATTAGGATCACCGCGGGTGGCACCCAGGCGTCGGGCGCACCAGGCACCCAATCGACAGAGAACCAGAAGGACACGGAGGGCAACGATGGGCGGAGTAGTGCATTTCGAGATTCCCGCGGACGACCAGATGCGGGCAAGGAAGTTCTACCAGGAGGCCTTGGGCTGGCGGATCGAACCGGTGCCGGGCATGGATTACAGCATGGTCATCACCACGGACATGGACGACGCCGGCCAGTCAACAACGCCAGGGGCCATCAACGGCGGGATGATGGCCCGCGAAGGACAGATCACCAGCCCGGTCATCACCATCGATGTGCCGGATATCGACTCAACACTGAAGTCCGTCGAGGAATCCGGCGGTTCGGTCCTGATACCCAAGAACGAAGTTCCCGGCATGGGCTGCACGGCCTACTTCAAGGATCCCGAGGGCAACGTGTTGGGTCTCTGGGAGAACCTCCCCGGAAACGAGGGCGGCGCATAGCATGCGCCGGCGCCGGGGCAGCAGGACGCGCCCTTGAGTACGGTCATCCAGGTGCTTGCAGTCATCACCGGGATAACCCTTATCACTGTGGGCCTGCTGGAAGCTTTCCGGTACACGGACCAGCGCCTCCATCCCATCTTCCTGATCAGGCCGGAAGATACTTCCGCTGTGCGCCTTTGGACCATCAACGTGGGGTTCTACAACATCGTCTGGGGTTTGTTCGGGATATCCGGGGTGGTCCTCGCCAATGCCGGTCAGGTCACGGTGGGCCGGACCATCGTGGCCATGATGTCCGTTGCCCACGCCATCCTCGGCGTCGTGCTGATCATCAGTGAACCCCGGCTGTGGATCAGCGGCATCGGCCAGGCGTTCCTCCCTGCCGTAATCCTCTGGCTGATGTTCGTGGGATAAGCCGTGCCGTTGCTCAGGGCATCCCGGACACGGCCCACAGTGCCAGCACCGCGAGCGGCACAGTCAGGACCACCGCCACCAGTCCCGCCGCTGCGAACCCGCCCCACCTGATGGGCACGTTCAATACCCGGAGCCGCTCATGCCACAGCAGGGTGGCCAGCGACGCCCACGGCGTCACCAGCGGTCCCAGGTTGACCCCGATCAGCAGTGCAGCGAGCCTGGCGGGCGACCCCGCCACCGGTTCCAGGGCCAGGTAGGCGGGAAGGTTGTTGGCCGCGTTCGCCGCGCCGGCGCCCAGGCCGGCCAGCTGCAGGAGGGCAGGCAGGCTGTCCCCGGTCCCGGCCACACCCGCCAGCAGGGTGGTGAGGCCGTGCGCGTGCAGGGCCTCCATCAGCATGAACAGCCCAACCGTCAGCATCAGCGGCCGCCAGGGCACCATGGACCACCGCAGGGCCGAGGGCCGGCGCCGGAGGAAGACCGCCACCAGGACGGCGGCGGCGGCCAGTGCCGGGTACTGGACCGGCAGTCCGGACACCAGCGCGGGCAGCAGGACCACCAGCGTGATCCCCGCGGCTTTCAGCAGGGTCCGGTCGCGGACAGGACGGGCAGGCTGGGGACCGTAGGTTCCGCGCAGGTCCCGCCGGAACGCCAGCCACAGCAGGGCAAGGGGGACCAGCAGGCCAACCAGTGCCGGAGCCCACACCAGCCCGGCGAAGCGCCAAGGGCTCAGGCCCAGCCGGTCCTGCGCCAGGAGGTTGGTCAGATTGGACACGGGCAGCAGCAGGGAGGCGGTATTGGCCAGCCAGATGCTGGTCAACGCGAACGGCAGCGGCGGGATCCGGGCATGGACGGCCAGCAGGACCACCACGGGTGTGACCAGCACCGCGGTGGTGTCCAGGGACAGGAACACGGTGGCCACCGTGGCCACTGCCACCACCAGCAGCCACAGGGTGAAAACGCGGCCCCTGCCCAGGGCGGCCAAGCGGTCCGTCACCACTCGGAAAAGTCCTGCCTCATCCACCAGTTCGGTCACCATGGACATGGCCAGCACGAAGGCCAGGATGGGAATGGTGCGTCCGGCCAGTTCGCCGAAGGCCGTGAGGGGGAGGGCACCGACGGCGAGGGTGGCCAGGCCTGCCGCCAGGGTTGCGCCGGGCAGCAGGTAGCTGCGGGTGGCTTTCAGCCATGCGAACTGCATCACCGGGCTATCCTCGCATCCCGAGCGGGGAACGGCCTGCAGGAAGCGGTAGCTTTGTATCTATGAAGTACGCCCAGTCCATCCTGGACCTCATCGGCAATACGCCGCTCATCAAACTGAACCACGTGACCGACGGGATCAAAGCCACCGTCCTGGTCAAACTGGAGTACCTGAACCCCGGCGGTTCCATCAAGGACCGCATCGCGGCGCAGATGATCGAGGACGCCGAACGCGAGGGCAAGCTGAAGCCGGGCGGCACGATCGTGGAGCCAACGTCCGGCAACACCGGCGTAGGCCTGGCCCTGGTGGCGCAGCAAAAAGGCTACAAGTGCGTCTTCGTGGTCCCGGACAAGGTAGGCGAGGACAAGCGTGCCGTGCTGCAGGCCTACGGCGCCGAAGTGGTGGTCACGCCCACCTCCGTTCCACCGGACAGCCCGCAAAGCTACTACGGCGTCTCGGACCGGATCACCCGCGAGACCCCGGGCGCCTTCAAACCGGACCAGTTCTCCAACCCCGCCGCGCCCGGCAGCCACTACAAGACCACCGGCCCGGAGATCTGGCGGGACACCGAGGGCAAGGTCACGCACTGCGTCATCGGCGCCGGCACCGGCGGCACCATCACCGGGACCGGCCGGTACCTCAAGGAGGTCTCGGCTGACAGGCCGGAGTCCGACGGCGGGGTGGTCCGGATCATCGGCGCGGACCCGGAAGGTTCTGTCTACTCAGGCGGCACCGGGCGTCCGTACTTCGTGGAGGGCGTCGGGGAGGACATGTGGCCGGCGAATTACGACAAGACCATCCCTGACGACGTCATCGCGGTCTCCGATGCTGACTCGTTTGCCATGACCCGGCGCCTGGCGCGGGAGGAGGGCCTGCTGGTGGGCGGTTCCTCCGGCATGGCCGTGGTAGCCGCACTGCAGGCGGCCAAGGACCTGCCGGAGAGCGCCGTCGTCGTGGTCATCCTGCCCGACTCCGGACGCGGCTACCTGGCCAAGATCTTCAACGACCAGTGGATGCGCTCCTACGGTTTCCTCTCCGGCGGCGAGGAAACCTCCGTGGGGGAGGTCATCAAATCCAAGAACGGCGAACTGCCGGACCTGGTGCACATCCACCCCAACGAGTCGGTGCGCGACGTCATCAACATCATGAACGAGTTCGGCGTCAGCCACATCCCGGTCCTCTCGCAGGAACCGCCCGTGGTCATGGGTGAGGTCCTGGGCGCCGTGGATGAGCGCACCCTGACCGCCAAGCTGTTCCGCGGCGAAGCGAAGCTGACGGACAAGATCTCCGAACACATGGGACCCAAGCTTCCCGTGATCGGCTCACTGGAAACCATCTCCGCGGCACGGGAACTGCTCTCGGACGCGGACACCCTGATGGTCACGTTCGTGGGCGCCCCCGTGGGCATCCTCACCCGGCACGACCTGCTGGCCTACCTCAGCAACTGATCTGCGCTACCCAAAAGGAGCATCATGACTGCCTCTGGAAACCAAGGTTTCAACACCCGCGCCGTCCACGCCGGCCAGGCCTTCGAGCCCCGCACCGGCGCGGTGGTTCCGCCGCTGCACTTCAGTTCCACCTACGCCCAGGACGGCATCGGCGGCCTGCGCAGCGGCTACGAATACGGGCGCGGCGGCAACCCCACGCGGGACGCGCTGCAGGAACAGCTCGCGGCGCTGGAACTGGGCACCCACGCCTACAGCTTCAGTTCCGGGCTCGCCGCGGAGGACGCCCTCATCCGCGCGCTCACCCGCCCCGGCGACCACATTGTGCTGGGCAACGACGCCTACGGCGGCACCTACCGGCTCATCAGCCGGGTGCTGGGGGACTGGGGGATCGGCAACACTCCGGTGGACATGGCCAACCTTGACCGGGTCCGCCATGCGGTGGCCGCGCACAAGACCCGGTTCGTGTGGGTGGAAACGCCGTCCAACCCGCTGATGAAGATCACCGACATTGTGGCGCTCGCCGACATCGCGCACGACGCCGGGGCCCTCCTGGTGGTCGACAACACCTTCGCGTCCCCCTACCTCCAAAACCCGCTCGCCCTCGGTGCCGACGTTGTGGTCCACTCCACCACCAAGTACATCGGCGGCCACTCGGACGTCGTGGGTGGGGCCGTCGTGGTCAAGGACGCGGAACTGGCGGAGAAGATCGGCTTCGTGCAGTTCGCCGTCGGTGCGGTGTCCGGCCCCATGGATGCGTTCCTCACCACCCGCGGCCTGAAGACCCTGGGCGTGCGGATGGACCGGCACAGCGAGAACGGGCAGGCCGTGGCCGAGTGGCTGCTGGAGCGCCCCGAGGTGGAGGCTGTCCTGTACCCGGGCCTGCCGGACCACCCCGGCCACGAGCTCGCCAAAAAGCAGATGCGCAAGTTCGGCGGCATGGTCTCCGTCCAGTTCAAGGGCGGTGAGGCAGCCGCCCGCAAGGTGGCCGAGTCCACCTCCGTCTTCACCCTGGCGGAGTCCCTCGGCGGCATCGAGTCGCTCATGAACTACCCGTCCGAAATGACTCACGCTTCGGTCAAGGGCACGGAACTGGCCGTTCCCGTGAACCTGCTGCGCCTGTCCTGCGGCATTGAGGACAAGGAAGACCTGATCGCGGACCTGGACCAGGCTTTCTCGAACATCCCGTAATCCACCCCCGCGGGATCTCGCGACAGGTATGGCTTTCTTGAAGAAAGTCAGCTAGCGTTCAAGGTATGCCTCTTCGATCCGACTGGTCCCGACGCAACTGCAGCATGGCCCGCGGGCTGGACATCCTGGGTGACCCCTGGTCCATCCTGGTCCTCCGCGAGGTCTTCTTCGGCAACGGGCGCTTCGACGCCATGAAGGGCCGGCTGGAGGTGGCGGACTCGGTGCTCACCAAACGGCTGGCAGGCCTGGTGGAGTCGGGGCTGCTCGAGAAGAAGGCCTACGACGACGGCGGCCGCACCCGCCAGGAGTACGTCCTCACCCCCAAGGGTGAAGACGCGCTGCCGGTCCTGAACGCGGTCACTCTTTGGGCGGAAAAGCACCTGCCCGCACCCTCCGACCAGGCGCACCTGTATGTCATCCATTCAGGCTGCGGCAAAGCCACCAGCTCGGCGGATACCTGCAGCGAATGCGGAGAACGGCTCACCGCGGCGAACACCAGCTGGCACAGCCGCTCCCGGTCCGAACAGCCCATCCGGCTGTCCACCGCCGCAGGGAACGGAACGGCCGCATGAGCGCCCTGCCCGGGGAAACAGCGGACACGGCCTCGCTGCACACCCCGCGGGGACCGCGCCGCCGCCTGCATCCCGCCTGGATCGTCGCCGCCGTCGCATTCATGGCGCTGGTGGGCGCGGCAGGCTTCCGGGCTGCACCCGGCGTCCTCATGGTCCCGCTCCAGCAGGAGTTTGGCTGGTCCACCACGGTCCTGTCCTCTGCGGTCAGCATCAACCTGGTCCTCTTCGGCCTGACCGCCCCGTTCGCGGCCGCCCTGATGGAACGCTTCGGCATCCGGGCGGTGACGGCAACCGCCCTGGTCCTGATCGGCATGGGCAGCGCCCTGACCGTCCTGGTAAACCAGTCCTGGCAGATCCTGCTGACCTGGGGCCTGCTGATCGGGCTCGGTACGGGCTCCATGGCCCTGGTCTTCGCCGCCACCATCGCCAACACGTGGTTCACCAAAAGCCGCGGGCTGGTGATTGGCATCCTCACTGCCGGCAGCGCCGCCGGACAGCTGGTCTTCCTGCCCTTCATCGCCATGCTCGCCCAGGACCCCGGCTGGCGGCAGGCCTCGCTGCTGATCGCCGCCGGCGCCCTGGCCGTGGTCCCGCTGGTGCTGAAGTTCCTCAAGAACTCGCCGGCCGACGTCGGGGTGCTGCCGTATGGAGCTGCGCCGGTGGACGTCGAGGCGAAAGAGGCCGCACCAGTGCCGGACAGCGGCCCCCGCACCAACGCTGCCGTCCGTGCGCTGCAGGTCCTCCGGCGCGCCAGCAAGGTCAGGACCTTCTGGGCCCTCGCGGCGGGGTTCGCCATCTGCGGCGCAACCACCAACGGCCTGATCGGCACCCACTTCATCCCCTCCGCGCACGACCACGGCATGCCCGAAACCACTGCCGCGGGCCTGCTGGCCGTGGTCGGGATTTTCGACATCATCGGGACCATCGCCTCGGGCTGGCTGACGGACCGGTTCAACCCCCGCGTCCTGCTGGCTGTCTACTACCAGTTCCGCGGGATCGGCCTGCTGGTGCTTCCGCTGCTGCTGAATGCCGAGGTCCAGCCCAGCATGATCGTGTTCGTGGTGATCTACGGGCTGGACTGGGTGGCCACCGTCCCACCCACTGCAGCCATCTGCCGCGAAACGTTCGGAGCTGACGGCAGCGTGGTCTTCGGATGGGTCTTTGCAGCGCACCAGCTTGGCGCGGCAGCCGCCGCCGTTGCCGCCGGAGCCCTCCGTGACGCGACCGGGCACTACACCTACGCCTGGTTCGGCGCGGCCGCGATGTGCACCATCGCGGCGGTCATCAGCGCGACCATCCGCCGGCACCACAGCCCGCGGGAAGCGGCGCCCGCCGCGGCCTGAATCGCGGCGCCGCTAGGCTGGTCGGATGGAACCCCTCGCACCGGCCCCTGCCCGCCCCGTTGCCCTGGTCACCGGTGTGGGCCGGCTGGCCGGCATCGGCGCGGGAATTGCCCGCCGGCTTGCGGCGGACGGCTGGGACCTGGTCCTGTCCTACTGGGCCGAGTACGACGCCCGAATGCCGTGGGGGAGCGAACCCGAAGACGTGGTCCGGCTGACCGCGGAGCTGGAAGCCATTGGCGCCAAGGTCCACGTCCTGTCCGCCGACCTCCAGGATCCCGGCGTCCCGGACCGGCTCATGGCCGAGGCCGTTCAGCTGTCCGGACCGCTGCAGGGCCTGGTGCTCAGCCACGCGGAGTCGGTTGACTCCGGCGTGCTGGACACCACCGTGGAGTCCTTCGACCGGCATTTCGCGGTCAACACCCGCGCCAGCTGGCAGCTCATCGCCGCGTTCGCTCGGCAGGCAACGGACGACGGCGGCGCGATCGTTGCGCTGACC
The DNA here is from genome assembly GCF_006517815.1 of Pseudarthrobacter sp. NIBRBAC000502770. Classification (NCBI taxonomy): domain Bacteria; kingdom Bacillati; phylum Actinomycetota; class Actinomycetes; order Micrococcales; family Micrococcaceae; genus Pseudarthrobacter; species Pseudarthrobacter sp. NIBRBAC000502770. The sequence continues at coordinate 2,671,372 of NZ_CP041198.1, read as the reverse complement.
AGCGACCACACAGCGTTCAACCTTCCCTACGGAGCCTCGAAGGGGGCGCTGGACAGGATCGTGATTGCTGCCGCCCGCGAGCTGGGTCCGCAGGGGATTTCGGCGAACGTCATCAACCCCGGCCCGGTGGATACCGGCTGGATGACCCCGGAAGTTCGGAAAGAGCTCACGGCGCAGCAGCCGGGCGGCCGTTTGGGCACCCCCGCGGATGTTGCCGGAACCGTGGCTTTCCTGCTTTCACCCGCCGGCCGCTGGGTGTCCGGGCAGCTGGTCAAGGCCGACGGCGGTTTCTCCGCTTGACCACCCCAGTTGGGGCAGGCGATCAGTGGAAGGCGCCCAGGCCCGTGATGTGCCGGCCCAGGACCAGGGTGTGCACCTCGTCGGTACCCTCATAGGTCCGGACCGATTCCAGGTTCGCGGCGTGCCGCAGCGGCGAGTAGTCCGTGGTGATGCCGTTGCCGCCCAGGATGGAGCGGGCGTCGCGGGCGATCCTGATGGCCTCGCGGACGTTGTTCAGCTTGCCCAGCGAGATTTGCTCGGGCCGGATGGTCCCCGCGTCTTTGAGCCGGCCCAGGTGCAGCGCCAGCAGGGTGCCCTTCTGGATCTCCACCAGCATGTCCACCAGCTTCTGCTGCGTGAGCTGGTAGCCTGCCAGCGGCTTGCCGAACTGCAGCCGCCCCAGCGAATATTCCAGCGCCGCCTCGTAGGAATCGCGGGCGGCGCCCATGGCACCCCAGGCGATCCCGTACCTGGCCTCGTTCAGGCAGGTGAACGGGCCGCGCAGCCCCCGTGCACCCGGCAGCAGGGCCTCCGGACCCAGCCGGACGCCGTCGAACACCACATCGCACTGGATGGAGGCGCGCATGGACAGTTTCTGTTGGATGGGCGTGGCTGTGACGCCAGGGGTTCCGGCCGGCACCAGGAAGCCGTGCACGCCGTCGTCCGTCATGGCCCACACCACCATCACGCCGGCCACGGAGGCCAGCCCGATCCAGCGCTTGGTGCCGTTGAGCACCCAGCCGGCGTCGTCCCCGCTGCCATCCTTTGTGGCGTAGGTGGCCATGGAGGCGGGGTCCGAGCCGGCCGTTGGCTCTGTCAGGGCGAAGCAGCCGATCACCTCGCCGGCGGCCATCCGGGGCAGCCACTCCTGCTTCTGCTCCTCGGAGCCCCAGGTGTGGATGGCGGTCATGGCCAGCGAACCCTGGACGGACACGAAGGTGCGGATGCCGGAGTCGCCGGCCTCCAGTTCCATCGCAGCGAGGCCGTACTCGACGGCGGACCGGCCCGGGCAGCCATAGCCCTCCAGGTGCATGCCCAGGACGCCGAGTTCGCCCAGTTCCGTCGCCAGCTCCCGGGGAAAGACGGCTTCCTCATACCAGCGGGCTATATCCGGCTTGATCCGCTGCCGGGTGAAGTCACGGACCTTCTGCCGGAGCTCCAGTTCCTCCGCCGACAGAAGGGAATCGAGGTCCAGGATGTCCGATGATGCGGCGGTCATAGCTTCTCCTCAAAGTAAGCGCGGGTGGCGGGCAGGAACCGGCAGGCGGCGGCCAGGACGACGCCGAGGGCCAGCAGGACCACGCCGCTGACGAAAGCGCCGCCGACGCCGAAGATCCGGGTGTCGCCGTAGGCCGGGTCCCACATCTGGACTGCCGAGATGAAGAACGCGGCGGTCAGCAGCAGCGCCCCGGCCAGGGGAAGGATGCCGCGGAACCAGAGGTTCCGGGCCGAGTCCCGGAGCGTTCCGCGGAAGTACCAGAAGCAGGCGTACCCGGTGAGGGCGTAGTAGAACGCGATGAACAGGCTGATGGCGCTGATGGAGTCGGCCAGCAGGTTCTCGCTCAGGAAGCTCATGGCCACGTAGTAGGCAGCGGCTGCCCCGCCCATCACCTTGGTGGAAAAACCCGGGGTCTGGTTGCGCGGGTGCACCTCGGCGAATTTGGCCGGCAGCGCGCCGTGCACACCCATGGACAGGGTGCCGCGGGCGGTGGGCAGGATGGTGGTCTGCGTGGAGGACAGCACCGATGCCAGCACGGCAACGACGATCAGCCATCCCCACGGCCCCAGCACCACATCCTTCATGGCCAGGAACACGTCGTCCTGGTTGGCCTCGTTGCCCAGACCGATGCCCTCGGACCCCACGGTGGCGTACATCATCACCAGCAGCGCCACCGAAACGTAGATGGCCACCAGCACGAAAGCGGAGATGACCGCGCCACGGCCCGGCGTGGTGGACGGGTCCTCGGTTTCCTCGTTGACCGCCAGGCAGGTGTCCCAGCCCCAATAGATGAACAGGGCAAGGAGGGCGCCGTGCACCACGGCGCCGGGCTCGGCAAAAGCGCCCACCGGGTTGAACCATTCGAAGTCGAAGGCCTGGCCCTCCGGCGCCCCGCCCACGATCCGCATGACGATTGCCAGGGCAAAGATGCCCAGCGCAATGTACTGGACGTACGTCAGGACCCGCTGGACGTGCTCACCCAGCCGGATCCCGCGGTAGTTCACCAGGGTCATCAGCACGATGAAGAGCAGGCCGGTCCCGGTGACCAGCAGTTTGTTTTGTGCCAGGGATCCGTCACCCACCAACAGCCACAGGTACTGGCCTGCCACCTGCGCCAGGTTGGCCAGGACCACGACCCCGGCCAGCGCCACGCCCCAGCCGCCCAGCCAGCCGGCCCAGGGGCCGAAGGCCTGACGGGACCAGGTGAACGTGGTGCCACAGTCCGGGATGGCACTGTTCAGCTCCCTGAAGGCGTAGGCAATGAACAGGACCGGAACGAAGCCCAGCAGGAGGATCAGCGGTGTGTAGTTGCCGTTGACGGCAACGATCAGGCCCAGGGTGGCGGCCAGCGAGTACACCGGGGCGGTGGAGGCCAGCCCCAGCATCACGGAGTCGCCCAGGTCCAGGATCCCTGCCCGCAGCCCCTTGCCCGGGACGGGGGTGCCACCCCCGCCGCCGTGGCTTCCCGCCGTCGTCATGTCCGTGCTCATAGGATGATTCCTGCCTTGGTGGAGCCGGCCACCGCGGAAAGCGGAGCCGGCGCGTCAATGGTGTTGGGGACAAAGCGGCAGAAATAGTCCGTCACCGGCCCGTCCGATTCCCGGATGCCGCAGCCCACGGATTCACCGTCCACCACCCACAGGCCCAGGACGGGGCGGTTGCCGTCGAAGTCAGGGAGCGGGTGGTACTGCTGGTAGCACCAGCCCTCCCGGCCGTACCCGCCAGGCTGCTCCAGCGTGAGGCCCTCAGCGTGGATGCGGATGTTGTCGCCTTCCCGGCCGTGAAGGGGCTTGGCCACCCACTCCTTCAGCGGCCCCGGGTCAGTGAGGTAGGCCGGCAGCAGGTTGGGGTGGTTGGGGTAGAGGTGCCACAGCGCCGCGAGCAGGGCCTTGTTGGAGAGCAGCATCTTCCAGGCCGGTTCCACCCACCGCGGGTTGTGGGCGCGCTCCAGCAGCCGGGGGCCGAACTCCTCCTTCATCATCAGCTCCCAGGGGTACAGCTTGAAGATGGTGCTGATCATGAAGTTGTCCAGGTCCACGAACCGGTTCAGGTTGGGGTCCCATCCAATATCGGACATATTGATGCCGATGGTGGTCCACCCGGCCTGGCTGGCAACGTCGCGCATGTAGGCGGCGGTCATCCAGTCCTCGCCGGACTCCTCCACCTCGGAATGGGCAACGTGCAGGGTGCTCATCCCGGTGCGGTACTGGAATTTCTTCCACTGCCGGATCAGGGCTTCATGGATGCCGTTCCATTGATCCTTCTCCGGATGGACATCCTGCAGCCAGAACCATTGGGCCACGGCGGCTTCGATCAGGCCTGTGGGCGTGTCCGCGTTGTATTCGAGCATCTTGGCCGGGCCGCCCTGGCCGTCGTAGATGAAGTCGAACCGGCCGTAGACGTCCACGTCGCCGGCCTGCAGGGATTCGGCGGCCAGTTCCAGGGCCTGCGGGCCGATGCCTATGCTGCCCATGGCCCCGGTGGCAAGGAACTTGGCGGCCTCCAGGCACATCCGGTGCATTTCCTCGGCGGCGAGCTCCAGGGTTTCCACCTCGTCCATGGTGAACTCGTAGTAGGCCGACTCGTTCCAGTATTCAATCCGGCGCCCGTCATCCATGGTGGTGGAGGAAAAGACCAGGCCCTGCTCTTCGATCTTCTGCTTCCAGCCCTGCCGGGGCTCGCTTGCCAGCCTCTTCACATCAGCCCCCCGAGACCTTTCCACCGCCGCTTGTGCCGCTCTTCGCGCTTGAACCGAACCCGCCGCGGCTGACCGTGCCGCCCTTGCTGCTGTAGCCCGTGGACGCCTTGGCGCCGCTGGGGATGGTACGGGAGTAGCCGGGTGAGGTGGACCTGTTCTGGCCGATTGCCGGAACGCTGGCCCCGCGGGAGTAGAAGTACCAGGCGTAAAGGCCGCCACCGCGGCCTGCGGAACTGTCACAGCTGTTGTCCGCCACGCGCTCGCCGGTTTCTTCGTTGAAGCAGACCTGGGCGTAGTCGGGGTCGTCTTCGTTGCTGGCAACCACCGCCGTGATGGTGCCGGCCAGCAGAGCGGTCACGCCCAGGCCCACCACCACGGTGCGCCGCTGGGAGCGCTTCTTGCGCGCTGCCGCCTGGTTGAGCTGCTTCTCCCGCTCGCGCGCGAACGGATCCACGGGGGTGACGGGTTCGTTGAGGAGTTCGGGACGCAGGTCCGGCTTGGGTACCTGCCAGGGCGGTGGCTTGGCGGTGCTGCCGGTGTCACTGCTGCCGTTGCCCGCCGGCCCGTTTTCCGGTTCCTCGTTTGGGCCTTTCTGGTCCGAGTCCACGGCGTCCCCCCTCAATTGGTCGCACGGTTTGGGCGCAGCACTGCACCCCCAAATGCAAGTCTCGAATCAGCGTAGTCCCTGCAGGAACAGCCTGCGAGCGGAATTACCCGCGGCTGCGGGGGAGACCTGCCCATTGCCGGCGCGTGGGGCCCTGTGCTGGAAATCCCTAGACTGGTCCCATGGAATCCGGTTCTGTCCTTGCCGTCTGCCGCGTCCACCAGCTCCTGCGGGATGGGGGCAGCGTGGGCGTCACGGCCATCGACAAGCGCCCGGTAAATGGTCCGGTCAAGGTACACAAGCTGGGGCTGCGCGGCGATATCCAGGCCAACAGGGCCCACCACGGCGGGGAGGACCAGGCCGTCTACGCCTACTCACAGGCCGACGCCGACTACTGGGCCGACGCCCTGGGGCGGGAGCTGCCCGCGGGCTTCTTCGGCGAGAACCTGCGGATCTCCGGCATCGAGGCCACCCACGCGGTCATCGGGGAGCGCTGGACGGTGGGCGCCGGCGTCGAACTTGAGGTGACGTCTCCACGCACGCCCTGCGCCACTTTCCAGCGGCGGATGAAGGAACCCCAGTGGGTGAAGCGCTTCACCGACGAAGGACGGGTGGGAACATACCTGCGTGTCCTCCGCACCGGCAGCATCCAGGCCGGCGACACCATCGAGCGCACGTTCGTCCCGCGCCATGGGGTCACCATTGGCAAGTGGTTCAGTGAGCCGGACGCGGACCTCATTGCGGTCCTTCGCGGGGCAGAGGCCGACGGCGAGATCCGGCTCCAGGACGAATACCACACCAAGTTCGAGGTGCTGTTGCGGCGGCTGGGACGGTGACACCCGCCCGCCGTCGCTGCTGTGCGGCGGGCTGTGTGCGCAAGCTCACCCGCCGTCGTCGGCCGTTCAATTTCCGGTCCGCGGCGTCCGTGCCCTACACTGGAAACATCCCCCATTCCGGAAATCCCTTTTTCCTGCCCAATTCTTGAGGCAGGACTGGCAAGTGTTGGGGCCCGCGCAAGCGATGCGGGCATTTTCATAGGGAGAGCCGGCTAAAGAAAACGCTGTACAGACTGCTGGGATAGCAGCCAAGAGATGCAGCGCGAAGTCCTGCCATGGGATTGCGAAAGCGCCGGACTTCTGTGACCGGCCGGTCAACGTTTGCCCGGCACCATCGGCACGTGTACTGCGGCTCCGCTCACCTCGGGTAGTGCCGCCTGGCCCCCTATGGATGAGGAATAAATCCCTATGCCCGAAAACCAGAACGAAACCACCGCTGTTATCGAGGACGCCCCCGTGGCTGCCGCCGAGGCTCCCGTAACCGCTCCCGCCGCTGAAGCCCCTGCTGCTGAGGCTCCCGCTGCTGAGGCGCCTGCCACGGCCGCCCCTGCCGCGGACGAAGACGAAAACACCGTCAAGTTCGCCGACCTCGGCATCGACGGCCGAGTCCTGGCCGCCCTGCAGGACGTCGGGTACGAGAAGCCGTCCCCCATCCAGGCCGCCACCATCCCGCTGCTGCTTGAAGGCCGCGACGTGGTGGGCCTGGCCCAGACCGGCACCGGTAAGACTGCAGCATTCGCAGTACCGGCACTGTCCCGCCTGGCCGAGCTCCACGACCTCAACGGCCCCTCCCGCAAGACCCAGGCCCTGGTCCTGGCCCCCACCCGCGAGCTGGCGCTGCAGGTTGCCGAGGCCTTCACCTCCTACGCCAAGCACATTGACGACTTCACCGTCCTGCCGGTCTACGGCGGCTCCGCCTACGGGCCCCAGCTGGCGGGCCTTCGCCGCGGCGCCCAGGTGGTTGTGGGTACCCCCGGCCGCGTGATCGACCACATCTCCAAGGGTTCCCTGGACCTGTCCGAACTCCAGTACCTGGTGCTGGACGAGGCTGACGAGATGCTGCGGATGGGCTTCGCCGAAGACGTGGAGCAGATCTTCCAGCAGACCCCGGAGGACCGCCAGGTGGCGCTGTTCTCGGCCACCATGCCGGGCCAGATCCGCCGGATGTCCAAGCAGTACCTCAACAATCCGGCTGAGGTCCAGGTCAAGTCCAAGACCACCACCGGAGCCAACACCCGGCAGCGGTACCTACAGATCATGGGCCCGCAGAAGCTGGACGCGCTGACCCGCATCCTTGAGGTGGAAGACTTCGACGGCGTCATCGCTTTCGTGCGGACCAAGATGGCCACCGAGGACCTGGCTGACAAGCTGAAGTCCCGCGGATTCCAGGCTGCCGCCATCAACGGCGACATCCCGCAGCAGCAGCGCGAGCGCACCGTTGACGCGCTGAAGGAAGGCCGGATCGACATCCTGGTGGCCACCGACGTCGCCGCCCGTGGCCTTGACGTCGAGCGGATCAGCCACGTCATCAACTACGACATCCCGCATGACACCGAGTCCTATGTGCACCGCATCGGCCGCACGGGCCGTGCCGGCCGTTCCGGCGAGGCGATCCTGTTCATGACGCCACGGGAGAAGTACCTGCTGCGTTCCATCGAAAAGGCCACCCGCCAGCCGGTGGAACAGATGCACCTGCCCACGGCCGAGACCGTGAATACGCTGCGCCTGGGCAAGTTCGCCGAGCGCATCACCGAGACCCTCGCCTCCGAGGACGTCGCGGCGTTCCGCGACCTCATCGCCTCCTACGAGGAAGAGCACAACGTCCCGGCAGCGGAGATCGCTGCGGCCCTTGCCGTCATGGCGCAGGGCGGCCAGCCGCTGCTGGTCAAGGAACTGCCCGCCGCTCCAGAATTCCAGAAGCGCGAACGCTCCAAGGACGGCTTCGGCTCACGTGGGCCGACCCGTGCGCTGACCGAGGGCAACGCCACCTACCGCATCGCAGTGGGCCGCCGCCAGCGCGTCATGCCCGGCTCGATCGTGGGCGCCATCGCCAACGAGGGTGGCATCTCCTCCGCACAGATCGGCGGCATCGACATCCGCTCGGACCACTCCCTGGTGGAGCTGCCCGCGGACCTGAGCCAGGAACAGCTGCGCGCGCTGTCCCGCACCCGGATCGGCGGCGAGCTGATCCACCTCGAGCTGGACAACGGCCGCAAGCCCTCCGGCGACCGCGGCGCCTACCAGGGCAACCGCGGCGGCAATTTCAAGGGCAACGGCGGCTTCAAGAAGGAGTTCCGCAAAAACGACGGCGAGCGGTCCTCGGCTGACCGTGGCGGCCGTTCCTACAGCGAGCGTTCCTTCAGCGACCGCGGCCAGGCCGGGGACTCCCGCTTCGGCGGCCACGGCGACGGTTCCCGCAAGCCCCGCAGCGGCGGCGACAGCGGACACCGTGACTTCAACCGCAAGGGCAAGTGGTAAACACTTCCGCGCGTTGAGCAAATGACGACGACGATGGGCCGGCTTTCGAGCCGGCCCATCGGCATTTAACCCGAAGCCAGGATGTGGGGCTGGACACATTCCGGTCCCGGCATAGAGGGAAGGGGCCTCTCAAAGGTCCATCCCGGCGTCGGCAGCTGTGCCCTCACGGCCCCGCCAGCCCCGGAATTCCGGGGAAAGTGCCGCTTTGGAGGTCCCGGCAACGGGTGCCATTCCAGGCGCGCGGAGGGCCTGAATGCCGATTTGTTGGTGCGGAAATCTTCGGGTAGAGTATTTACTCGTTGCCCCCCTAGCTCAGTGGTAGAGCGCGTTCTTGGTAAGAACGAGGTCACCGGATCGATTCCGGTGGGGGGCTCTGAATGAGGGCCTGCGTCAAGGCGGTTTTGACCGGCTTGACGCAGGTTTTTCTCATTCGTGGCGGTGTAGCTCAGTTGGTTAGAGCGCACGACTCATAATCGTGAGGTCGGGAGATCGAGCCTCCCCACCGCTACCGGGCAGGCCCCCGGAATCCTTGAGATTCCGGGGGTTTTCCTGTTTCCCGCATTTGCAGTAGCTTGGCAGCAACTGCGGATGGGGGATTCGGTGGACGTTTTTGCGGCGGTCATGGAGCCGTTCCGATGGATAGTTTCGGTCGTCATGGCGGGGTTCCACGACTGGCTGGGTGCGGCGGGGATGCCGCCGGGGGACGGCTGGACCTGGACGTTGTCCATCGTCGGGCTGGTGCTGGTGATCCGGGCGGTGTTGATTCCCGTGTTCCTGGCGCAGGTCCGGGCCCAGCGCCGGATGCGGCTCCTGCAGCCGGAGCTGCAGGAGCTCCAGGAGCGGTTCAAGGGCCGGACGGACCCGGTGTCGCGGCAGGCCATGGCGCAGGAACAGATGGCCCTGTACAAGAAGCACGGCACCAACCCGTTCTCTGCCTGCCTCCCGCTGCTGATCCAGGCGCCGTTCTTCCTGGCCCTCTTCCAGGTTCTGTCCGGACTCTCCGGCGCCTCGCCGCGGGGCGAAGGCATCGGAGCCCTGGACCACGGGCAGGTGGTCCAGTTCGCGTCCGCCGGCATTTTCGGGGCGCCCCTCTCGGCGTCCCTCCTGCATGGGGGCGGTGACCCCGCCGCCGTGGCCGTCCTCGCCGTCGCCATGATCCTGGTGATGATCACCTGCCAGTTCCTCACGCAGAAACTCGTGGCGGCACGGACCTTGGCGGGGCAGGACACGGATAGCCCGTTGATGCGCCAGCAGCGGATTCTCCTCTACCTGCTCCCGCTGGTTTTCGGTGTGGGCGGGATCTTCTTCCCTATCGGCGTCCTGGTCTACTGGACGGTCTCCAACCTCTGGACGCTGGCCCAGCAGTTCCTGGTGTCGCGCCGACCGTGATTGGCGGGTCAGTGGCCGGCCAGCGCCTGCGACTGCTCCTTCAGGAATTCGGTGACCGACTTCGGGTTGATCCCGCGCTGGCGCAAGGGTTTGTCATCCCAGGTGGCCTCCTCAATATCCGAGGCCAACCCGACGCCCAGTGCAGAAGCCATGGCGTCGTTCCTGCGTTTCAACATAAGCGTGGCCATCCGCGCCACAGGACGGGGCATGCGCTGCACCTTCAGGGGACGGTGCGCCAGTTCCCCCGCGATGCCGATGATCTCCTTCTTGGTCAGAGGCTCGGGTCCGCCCACGTCGATCTGCGCCGGCGGATCGGGCTCCAGTGCCACGGCGGCGAGGAGAACGGCAATGTCCCCGGTGGACACCAGCCGACGGCGGTTGTCGCCCTTGCCGATGACGCCTGCCTTTCCCGCCGCGAGGTCGAACCGTGCGGCGGGGCTGAGCTGGACTTCCTGCAGTCCGTCGGAACGTACCACTACGGTCCGCATGGGTGAGTTCGCCAGGCGGCGCTCAATGGTGAGCTTGGCCTGTTCCAGCGGGGTCCGGAGGCTGGCGCTGCCGATCGGGAAGGACAGGTAGACAAAGCGCTGCACGCCGGCGGCTTCCGCGGCGTCGACAAGGTGGCCCATTCCCACTTCGTCGACGTCCCGGATGGTAGCGGAACTGGTCCCCGCGAACCGGCGGCTTATCGCCGTTGCCGTGGCAATCACTGTGTCCGCGCCCTCGCACGCGGGCGGCAGCGTGGCAGGTTCGGTGAGGTCTCCGCGCACCACTTCCGCGCCGATCGCCCGGAGTGGCGAATCGTCCGTTTGGCGCCGGACCAGGCAGCGGACCTCCTGTCCGGAAGCGCGCAGCCGTTTTGCCACCCGGCCGCCCAGGTCACCCGTTGCCCCGACCAGGAGGATCATGGCCGTGCTCCTTCCGTGCCTGCTCCGGTGACGGCCTGGACCGCGGCATCCACGTCCGCCGTGTCCTTTTCGACAGGCTCCAGGTAGAACCTCACCGCCGCAATCCGGTCGCTGCGGACGCTGAAGATTGCCACGCCGGCCTGCTCGACGGCGCTGCCGTCCAGGCGGGTGCCGCGCGATCCCCATTCGACCCAGACCTTGCCGCCGGTGCCGGTTGCCGAGTCCAGCACGGTCACGGTCATGTCGGGGATCCCTGCGAACAGTGCGGACCAGTTCTTCCGCACCTGTGCGCTTCCGGTGAAGCTGCGGGCCGGGTGGTTGGGGGTGATATTGACGTAATCGTCTGCGAACTCGGCCAGCATGGCATCGAGGTCGCGCCGCTGTGTTGCGGAAAACATTCGGCGCACAGGGCCGTCTGGGAGGCGGTCCACGCCGTCTGGCGTGTCCATGGAAATGCTCCTTGGTGCCTCGCCGGGCGAGGCTGTGACCTGTTAGATTGATTTCAATACAGTTAGCTGTATTGATTGGAGTTTAAGACCGCATGCAGAGCCCAGTCAATGCCTCCGGGAAACGCCCCGCAAGGCGAAGTTATGACGCACGGCGGCGCCGGCAGCTCGCTGCGGAGTCGCTGCACAGCGTCCGGACGCATGCCAGGGAGCTCTTCCTCACCCAGGGTTTCGGGGCGACGACGATTGCGCAGATTGCCCGCGCTGCCGGCGTCTCCGCCGAGTCGGTCTACAAGAACTTTGGCAGCAAAGCGGGGCTGGTCCGCGCCATCTACGAGGAGAGCCTCCTCGGCGCCGGCGGACCGCCGGCCGAGCAGAGGTCCGATCTCGCCCAGAAAACCGAGTCGGATCCCGTACGCCTGATGGAGCGGTTCGGCCGGTTCACCACGGAGATCAGTCCCATTGGAGCCCCGGTCTACCTTCTGATCAGGGACGCGGCGGCCAGCGGGGACGCCTCCATGGCGGCACTGCTGCGGGACGTGGACGAGGCCCGTTACCGCCGGATGCTGCACAATGCCCGGCAGTTGGTGGGCAGGGGGCTTCTCAGGCCCGGCCTCACCGAAGCCGAGGCTGCCGACGTCATGTTCACCTCCACTGCCGCCGAACTCTACGAAACGTTGGTGATCAAGCGGGAATGGTCCGCCGAACGCTACGGCACCTTCATCGCCCGGACCCTGGCGGCGAACCTGCTGTAATCCCTACCGGCCGGCCAACCTGGGCGGGCCCCTGTTCCCCGCGTCATTCCCCCGGCAGAATGGGCCCATGGCGAAGCTGATCTACTCCGCAATCATGTCCCTCGACGGCTACACCGCAGACACGGACGGCAACTTCAACTGGTCCATGCCGGACGAGGAAATCCACGCCTTCGTCAACGACCTGGAGCGGGATGTGGGCACCTACCTGCTGGGCCGCCGGATGTATGAGGTGATGTCCGTCTGGGAAACCATGGACACACGGGATGAGCCGCCCGTCATCCAGGACTACGCCCGCATCTGGCAGGGGGCGGACAAGGTGGTCTACTCAACCACGCTGGACACCCCCAGCACCCCGAAAACCCGCCTGGAGCGGCAATTCCTCCCGGAAACCGTGCGGGACCTGAAATCGGGCAGCGACCAGGACATCAGCATCGGCGGCCCCACCCTCGCGGCGCACGCCCTCAAAGCCGGGCTGGTGGATGAGTGCCGGCTGTTCATCAATCCGGTGGCCGTCGGCGGCGGCCTGCGCTTCCTGCCTGACGGACTCAAGGCGCAGCTGGAGTTGGTGGACCAGCGCCGGTTCGGCAACGGGGTGGTGTACCTGCGCTACCGCGCCCGCTGAACCGCTGCCGTCCCGGCCCTGCGCTGGACCGCGAACAGGGTAAACACCAGGGCCACCAGGGCCGTGCCGACCAGCAGGAGCAGCCCGATCGAATAGCTGCGCGTCGCGGCGTCGTAGGTCGCGCCCATCACCAGCGGTGGAAAGTACCCGCCCAGGCCACCCGCGGCACTGACAATGCCGCTGATGCTTCCCACCTTTCCGGCCGGTGACAGGACCCCAACCCAGGCAAACACTCCGCCCGTCCCCAACCCCAGCGCCGCAGCCATGGCAACGAAGGTGGCACCCGCGGGCACCTCGCCGTCGGGCCTGAGGTTGACCACCCAGCCCAGGACGGCGACGGCGGCCAGCGCCACGAGCACCACGGGCCTGGGGCCGAGCTTGTCCGCCAGCACCCCGCCGACGGGCCGGGCCAGGACCGCGGCCAGGGCAAAACCGGCCGTCCGGGCACCGGCGCCGGCGGGATCAAAGCTGTACACGTCCCTGAGGTAGGTGGGCAGGTAGGTGGCGAACGAAACGAAACCGCCGAAGACCACCGCGTACAGGAAGCACATCTTCCAGGTGACCGCCGTCCTGGCCGCGTCCATGAGCTTGGGCAGCACCGGCGCATGGTTGGGGGCCCACCCTGGCGCTTCCTTCATGAGGAACCAGACCAGCCCTGCCATCACCGCCAGGACGCCGGCGATCAGCAGGTGCGTGGGAAAGTACCCGATCCCGGCAACCAGCCGGGGATTCAGGAAGGCCGCCAGGGCTGTGCCGCCCATCCCCGCCCCGAACACACCGGTGGCGAAACCCCTGCGGGCCGGCTCATACCAGGCGCTGACGAACGGTATCCCGACGGCGAACACGGTCCCGGCCACGCCGAGCAGCAGCCCGGCGCCCAGCACCAGGGCGAAGGAACTGATGAGGCCGCCCACGGACACCAGGAGGATGGGAGGGATGGCGGCCAGCAGGACAAAGGTGAACATGGCCCGTCCGCCATACTTATCCGTCAGGGTGCCCACGACGATCCGTCCCAGCGAACCGACGAACACCGGCATGGCCACCAGGATGCCCGTGGTGGCAGGCTTCAGCTCCAAATTCTGCGTGTAGAAGGCACCGAGCGTGGCAACCGAGTTCCACGCCCAGAAACCCGCCACGGAGGCCGCCGTCGCCAACGCCAGGTTCAGCGCCCTGCCGGTGGCTGGCTTAGAGGTTGTTCCGGCCACTGCTAGCTCCTCACCACATCATCCAAACGCACCGCCGGTCAGCGGTTGCGGGTGTCCCTGTCCGGCGTGCCCACGGCGGACCAGCCGCGGCCCTTGGTCTCCCTGTCCCGCGACCGGTAGACGATGTACGGGCGGAACAGATAGTGCAGGGGCGCGGTAAAAGCGTGCACCAGCCTCGTGAACGGCCAGATGGCGAACAGCGCCATTCCCACCAGCGTGTGGAGGTGGAACGAGAACGGGGCGGCCGCCATCGCCGCGATGTCAGGCTGGAAGATGAACAGCGACCGGAACCAGGGCGCCACGGTTTCCCGGTAGTTGTGCCCGTGTTCGCCCTCGAAGACGCTGGCCAGCGTGGTCCAGAGGCCGAAGACGATGGCGGCGGTCAGCACCACGTACATGGTCTTGTCATTCTTGGTGGTGGCCATGAACACCGGCCCCGTGGTGCGCCGCCGGTAGATCAGCAGCGCGATTCCGCCCAGGGTTCCCACCCCGGCAATGCCGCCCACAGCCAAGGCATTGAAGTGGTAGAACTCCTGGCTCATGCCCACGGCTGCCGTCCAGGCCATGGGAATGACCAGCCCGAAGAAGTGGCCGGCGATGACGGCCAGAAGCCCGAAGTGGAACAGGGGGGAAGCGATCCGCAGGAGCCTGGATTCGTACAGCTGGGAGGACCTGGTGGTCCAGCCGAACTGGTCGTACCGGTAGCGCCACACCAGGCCGCCCACCAGCACCACCGCCATGACGTACGGCAGCACGCCCCACAGGACGGTGTCCCAGGTGCTAAGCACGACGACGGCTCCTGGCTCCGCCTCCAGCGCCGCCCCGAGTGCCGGCATGGTCAGGACCTCCTGACGGGGAGCAGCCGCGGGTCGTAGGGATCCAGTCCCACGCTTTCGGTCGGCGGACCGTATCCGGCCATGCGCATCACTTCCTGCTCGTCCTGGGGTGACTTTCCCGGCAGCGTGGCACAGATGGCCGCCAGGATCCGGGCGTGGGGCAGGTTGTCCCGCAGCAGCCCGAGCCGGAGCATCTCAAGGCTGGCCCGGTAGCGCTGCAGCAGGTCGCGGCCGGCGGCTCCATCCACCCTGGCGGCGAACTCGAGCACCATCGGCAGGTAGTCCGGGAGCTCCCCGTCCAGGTCCACCAGGACACCGCTGTGCCGGTAGGCCTCCTTGAAGTAGCCCAGTACTTCGCCGCGGCGCCGGGTGTCCCCGTCCGTCCAGTAGCTCAGGTGCAGGGCGTGCCGCCTGCCGAGATCGAATTCGCGGACGTACTGGGCCTGCAGGTCCATGGGCGGGGTCGCTTCCAGGAGGTCCAGCACGGGCGCGAACCCGGGCAGTGCGCCGGGGAATTCGGACAGCGCCGCCCGGACCAGGGGGACCCGCTCCACCAGTTCCCCATCCGGATAGGACAGGCACCAGGCTGCGGCAAGGTATACCACCTGGTCGCGGCGGTTCCCGGTCGACCGGTCCATGTTTGCCCGCTTCATGACCCGTCCTCGGCGCCGGCCAGGGTGTCCGGCGCCGGGCCCCTGTCCGGGGCGGGCTTGTCCGGGAAGAGTCCGGACGGGGCGCCCCGGCCGTCCCAGTTCAGCAGGTTCACCCGCCCGCGCAGGCCCGTCCCCTCGGCGATGGTGTCCGAGCTCTGCCGGTCCCGCAAGGCGTTGAACGTGTCCACTGCCACCGGGACGGGCCGCCCGCTCGCCTCGCCAAACGGGGCCGAGTCCTGCATGCCCGGTCCGCCGTCGAAATCCAGCGAGCAGCCCAGCTCCTCCAGGTCGTGCGCCTGCTCAAGGTGCGCCGTGGGAATGACATAGCGTTCGCTGTACTTGGCGATGGCCATCAGCCGGTACATGTCATACATGCTTTGCCCGTCCATGCCCACGGACTCCGGGATGGCCTCGTCCGGGTCCCCGCCCATGCTGATGCCGCGCATGAAGGACCGCATGGCCGCGAGCTTCCGCAGCACGGCCGTAACCCGCTCCGTATCCCCGGCAGTGAAGAGCTCGGCGAGGTACTCCACCGGGATCCGCAGGGCGTCGATGGCGCCGAACAGGTTGCCGGGATCCTCGCCGTCGTGCCCCTGGTCGCGGAGGAGGTCCACCACGGGGGAGAGGGGCGGGACGTACCAGACCATGGGCATGGTGCGGTACTCCGGATGCAGGGGCAAGGCCACCTTGTACACCTTGGCCAGGGCGTAGACGGGGGACCGGCGGGCGGCGTCCAGCCAGTCCTCGGGGATGCCCTGTGCCCGGGCCTCCGCCTGGACGCGGGGATCGTTGGGGTCCAGCAACACGTCCATCTGGGCGTCGTAGAGGTCCCTCGGATCGGTGACCGACGCTGCCGCGGTGACAGCATCGGCGTCGTACAAAAACAGTCCCAGGTAGCGCAGCCGGCCCACGCACGTCTCGGAGCACACGGTGGGCAGGCCGACCTCCACCCGGGGGTAGCAGAACGTGCATTTCTCGGCCTTGCCGGTCTTGTGGTTGAAATAGATCTTCTTGTACGGGCAGCCCGTGACGCACTGGCGCCAGCCGCGGCACCGGTCCTGGTCCACCAGCACAATCCCGTCCTCCACCCGCTTGTAGATAGCACCCGACGGGCAGGACGCCATGCAGGAGGGGTTCAGGCAGTGCTCGCAGATCCGGGGGAGATAGAACATGAAGGTCTGCTCGTAGGCGAACTTGATCTTGTCCTCGGACTCACGCCGGATCTTTGCCACGATCGGGTCCAGGTTCCCGTGCTCGGTGGCGCCGCCCAGATCATCATCCCAGTTGGCGGACCAGGTGATCTTGGTGTCCTTGCCGGTGATCAGGGACTTCGGCCGGGCCACGGGGAAGTCGTCGCCCAACGGAGCGTCCACCAGGGTCTTGTAGTCGTAGGTCCACGGCTCGTAGTAGTCCTTCAGCTCGGGCTGGACGGGGCTGGCGAAGATGCCGATGAGCTTCTTCACCCTGCCGCCGGCCTTCAGCGTCAGCTTGCCGCGCCGGTTCAGGGTCCAGCCGCCGTACCAGCGCTCCTGGTCCTCATACCGGCGCGGATAGCCCTGCCCGGGCCGGGTCTCCACATTGTTGAACCACACGTATTCCATGCCGGCGCGGTTGGTCCACGCCTGCTTGCAGGTCACCGAGCACGTGTGGCAGCCGATGCATTTGTCCAGGTTCATCACCATGCCCATCTGGGCCATCACCCGCATCAGTACTGCACCTCCTGCGAGCGGCGGCGCACCGTGGCCACCATGTCGCGCTGGTTCCCGGTGGGGCCAAGATAGTTGAACGCGTAGGCCAGCTGCGCGTAGCCGCCAGCCAGGTGCGAGGGTTTCACCAGCAGCCGGGTCACCGAATTGTGGATTCCGCCGCGGCGCCCGGTCGCTTCCGATTTCGGGACGTCGATGGTGCGCTCCTGGGCGTGGTGGACATAGACCACGCCCGCCGGCATGCGGTGGCTGACGATCGCGCGGGCCACCAGCACGCCGTTGACGTTGGTGCACTCCACCCAGTCGTTGTCCCGGACCTTGATGGCATCGGCGTCGGCGGGGCTCATCCAGACCGTTGGGCCGCCGCGGGACAGGGAGAGCATCAGCAGGTTGTCCTGGTATTCGGAGTGGATGGACCACTTGGAATGCGGCGTCAGGTACCGGACCGTCACCTCCATGGCCCCGTCGGAGCCGAGCCGGGGTTCGCCGAACAGCCGGTGCATGTCCAGCGGAGGCCGGTAGATGGGAAGGGCTTCACCGATGTCGATCATCCAGTCGTGGTCCAGGAAGAAATGCATCCTGCCGGTGAGGGTGTGGAAGGGCTTGAGCCGTTCGATGTTGATGGTGAACGGGGCGTACCGCCGGCCTCCGGTCTCCGAGCCTGACCACTCCGGGGACGTGATCACCGGGACCGGACCCGCCTGGGTCTGGGCGAAGGTGATGAACTTTTCCTCGGAACCCTCCGCGAGGTCCGCCAGTTTCTGTCCGGTGCGGACCTCGAGGTCCTTGAAGCCCTGGACGGACAGGGCGCCGTTGGTGGTGCCGGAGAATGCCAGGATTGCCTCTGCCATCTTCGCATCGGTGTCCATGGCCGGCTGGCCGTCCGCAGCCCCGCCGAGCATCACTCCGTTGGCGTGGCTGAGCCGGGCCAGCGGTCCGGCCATTTTGTACGTGACGTTCTTGACGGTGAAGCCCAGCTTGCCGGCCAGCGGTCCGACGGCGGCGAGCTTGTCCGCGATGGCCGTGTAGTCCCGCTCCACCACGGAGAAGACGGGCATGTTTTGCCCAGGCTCGGCAGGGATGTCCGGGTCCCGCCAGTCACGGACCCGGCCGCCGGGCTGGGCGAGCTGGCCCGGGGTGTCGTGCTGCAGCGGGATGCTCACGAGGTCGCGGCGGATGCCCAGGTGGGTCTTGGCCTGCCGGGAGAATTCCCGGGCCAGCAGGTGGAAGATGTCGAAGTCCGTTTTGGTTTCCCAAGGGGGATCGATCGCGGGGCTGAAGGCGTGCACGAAGGGGTGCATGTCCGTGGAGGAAAGGTCATGCTTTTCGTACCAGGTGGCGGCCGGGAACACGACGTCGGACAGCAGCGTGGTGGACGTCATCCGGAAGTCGGCGGAGACCAGGAGGTCCAGCTTTCCCTCCGGCGCTTGCCTGTGCCAGGCCACGTCCCGGGGTTTGAGTTCCTCCGCGCTGTCCCCGCCCAGGACGTTGTTGTGGGTTCCCAGCAGGTTGCGGAGGAAATACTCGTTGCCCTTGGCCGAGGAGCCGAACAGGTTGGACCGCCACAGCACCAGGGTCCGCGGCCAGTTGGCCGGGGCATCCACATCCTCGATGGCAGGGTTGAGGGAGCGGTTCTTCAACGATTCGGCGATGTAGGCGGGTGTGTCCGCGGCTGTCCCGGCGGCGACGGCGGCCTCCGCCTCGTCCGCCACGTCCAAGGGATTGCGGTCGAACTGCGGGTAGAACGGCATCCAGCCCAACCGGGCGGACTGGGCGATGGCGTCCGCCGTGTGCATGCCGTCCAGCTTGCCGGTGGACAGGGGTGACTTGAGGGCGTCGGCGGAGTATCCGTCCTGCCGCCACTGGTCCGTGTGCATGTACCAGTAGCTGGTGCCCGTCATGGTCCGCGGCGGCCGTGACCAGTCCAGGGCGTTGGCCAGTGACACCCAGCCGGTGATGGGCCGGGTTTTTTCCTGGCCCACGTAATGCGCCCAGCCGCCGCCGTTGCGGCCCATGCAGCCGGTGAGCATCACCAGTGCCAGCACCGCCCGGTAGGTGGTGTCGCCGTGGAACCATTGGCAGATGCCTGCCCCCATGATGATCATGGAGCGGCCTTTGGACTGCTCGGCGTTGCGGGCGAACTCGCGTGCCACCCGGATGCAGGCCTGTGCGGGGACGCTGGTGATCTCCTCCTGCCAGGCCGGCGTGTACGGGGTGGCGGCGTCGTCGTAGCCGGCCGCCCACTCGCCGGGCAGGCCGTCCCGGCCCACGCCGTATTGGGCCAGCATCAGGTCGAACACGGTGGTTACCAGATGGCCGCCCACCTCCATTACCGGGACGCCCCTGCGCAGGATGCTGCCTTCGCCGCCGGCGTCCTCGAAGCAGGGGAGCAGGATTTCGGCGTTTTCCCCGGATACTTCACGGAGGGACAACGCAGGTTCGATGCCCTCGAGGTCCAGGTTCCACTTGCCTTCCCCGCTGCCGGAATAGCGGAACCCCATCGACCCGTTGGGGACGGCGGGGCGGCCGGCGGCCCGGTCGAACAGGACGGTGCGGAACGCCGCATCCTCAGCCCCGGACTCGCCGGGGACGTCAAGGGCGGTGAGGAATTTCGACGGCGTCAGGGCGCCGCCGTCGTTCCTTTCCAGCCTGACCAGGAAGGGCAGGTCCGTGTACTGCTTCACGTAGTCGGTGAAGAACGGCACGTCCCTGTCCACGAAGAATTCCTTGAGCAGCACGTGCCCCATGGCCATGGCCAGGGCGGCGTCCGTTCCTGCCTGCGCCGGCAGCCATTCGTCGGCGAACTTCGTGTTGTCCGCATAGTCGGGGCTGACGGTGACCACCTTGGTGCCGCGGTACCGGACCTCTGTCATCCAGTGCGCGTCAGGCGTCCGGGTCACCGGAACGTTGGAACCCCACATCACGAGGTAGCGGGCGTCCCACCAGTCCCCGGATTCGGGAACGTCGGTCTGGTCACCGAACACCTGCGGGCTTGCGACGGGCAGATCGGCGTACCAGTCGTAGAAGGAGGTCATCACCCCGCCGATGAGCTGGATGAAGCGTGTCCCCACCGCGTGGGACACCATGGACATGGCCGGGATGGGCGAAAAACCGGCGCACCGGTCAGGGCCATACGTCTTGATGGTGTTGACGTGCCCTGCGGCGGCGATCTCGATGGCTTCCTGCCACGACACCCGCACCAGTCCGCCCTTGCCGCGGGCCTGCTGGTAGCGGCGGCGTTTCTCCGGGTCCGCTGCGATCTCCGCGAAAGCGAGGACCGGGTCGCCCAGGCGCGCCTTGGCCTCCCGGTACATCTCCACCAGGACGCCCCGGGCGTACGGAAACCGCACCCGGGTGGGGGAGTAGGTATACCAGGAAAAGGCCGCCCCGCGGGGGCAGCCTCTTGGTTCGTATTCGGGACTGTCGGGGCCCACCGACGGGTAATCGGTCTGCTGGGATTCCCAGGTGATGATGCCGTCCTTGACGTACACCTTCCAGGAACAGGAGCCGGTGCAGTTCACCCCGTGGGTGGAGCGGACCACCTTGTCGTGGCTCCAGCGGTCCCGGTAGAAGATGTCACCCTTGCGGCCGCCCTCCCTGAACACCGCCCTGCCGTCGTCCGTCTGGTCCCACCGCGTGAAGAAACGGCCCAGCTTCAACATTGCTTCTGATGCGGGTCCATCTAACCCCGCATGGGGTCCGGCAGCCATGCCCCCAAGCTAGGTGGGGGCCGGAAAGCCCGAACAGGGCCCAAAGGCCCTGTTCAGGGGCAAATGGCTTCTGCAGTTATCCGCGATGCGGGCAGAATGGGTGCATGACACGCATCGCCATCATCGGCGGCCACGGAAAAGTGGCCCTCCTCCTGTCCGCACTCCTCACCGGCGAGGGCCATTCCGTCACCTCGTTCATCCGCAACCCGGACCACGCAGCCGACGTCACCGGCACCGGCGCCACGCCGCTGGTCCTCGACGTGGAGAATTCGACGACGGTGGCCATCGCCGGCGCCTTGGCCGGGCACGACGCCGTGGTCTGGTCCGCCGGCGCCGGCGGCGGCAACCCGGAGCGCACCTACGCGGTGGACCGGGATGCTGCCATCCGTTCGATGGACGCAGCGGCCCAGGCCGGCGTGGACCGGTACGTCATGGTTTCCTACTTTGGTGCCGGCAAGGACCACGGGGTGCCCGAGGACAACAGTTTCTTCGCGTATGCCGAGGCCAAGGCGGCCGCGGACGAGTACCTGCGCGGCACCAGCCTGGACTGGACCATCCTGGGCCCGGGTGCCCTGACAGACAAGCCCGGAACGGGACTGATCGACGTCGACCCCTCACCCGTTGGGGGCCGGGATACCTCCCGCGCCAACACGGCCATCGTGGCGGCCGCCGTCCTGGACCTGCCCCAAACCGCCGGCCGGACCATCGAATTCCGCGACGGCACCCTGCCCGTCGCGGCTGCACTGGAACCGCGCGCGTAGCCGGCTGCGGGGACGGGGCTTATGGACCAGCTCGCACTCATTGTCGGACTGCTGCTGGCCACCGTGGTGGCCGTGGGCCTGGGGGACAGGCTCCGGTTGCCCTACCCGGTCCTGATGCTGCTCCTGGCGGCTGCGCTGACGTTCATTCCGGGCTTCCCCGACCTGGAAATCGAACCCGGGCTGATCCTGCCCATCTTCCTGCCGCCGCTGCTGTTCGCCACCGCCCAGCGGAGTTCCTGGGCGGTGTTCCGCGTCCGGTGGCGGACCCTGATCATGCTGGCCGTGGCGCTGGTGGTGATCAGTACCGCCGTGGTGGCCGGCGCAGCGTGGCTGATGGTTCCCGGCATCGGAGTACCCGCCGCCATCGCGCTCGGCGCCATGGTGGCGCCCCCGGATCCGGTGGCGGTGGACTCGGTGGCGGGCCGCGTGCACATGCCCCGCCGCCTCATCTCCGTCCTCCAAAGCGAGGGGCTCTTCAACGACGCTGCCGCCATCGTGATCTTCCAGGCGGCCGTGGCCGCCGCCGTGGGAGGCACCAAGGTAGGGCCCGACGTCGTCCTCCAGTTCCTGCTGGGCGCCGCGCTCGCCGTCCTGGTGGGCGTGGCCATGGGCTGGCTGATCGCGTTGGTCACCCGGCTGGTCACTTCCATGGTGGCCCGCAGCGCGGTGACGCTGGTGGTCCCCTTCGCCGCCTACATCCTCGCCGAGGAGGTGCACGCCTCCGGGGTTATCGCCGTGGTGGTCACCGCCCTCGAAATGCAGCGCCACGCCCGCCCCAGGACGCGGCGGAGCGCGTCTCCCGCAATGCCTTCTGGGATGTGGTGGAGCTGCTGGTGACCGGTCTCGCGTTCGGCCTGGTGGGCCTGGAAATCCGCCGTGTCATCCGTGATGAAGGAAGCGGGATCTTCGGCATGATCGGGGTGTCCGCGCTGGTCTGCGTGCTGGTTTTCGCGGTCCGGTTCCTGTGGATGGGCGTCTTGGCGCTGGGCGCCCGGAAACGGAAGAACCTCCTCCAGCCAACGTCCCTGAAAGAGGTCCTGATCCTCACCTGGTGCGGCATGCGGGGCCTGGCCACCCTGGCGCTGGCCCTGGCACTGCCGCTGACCCTGGCGGACGGCACGCCGTTCCCGGGCCGGGACTACCTCCTGGTCATTGCCTGCGCGGTGCTGCTTGCCACGCTGGTCCTTCCGGGCCTGACCCTGCCCTGGCTGATGCGTGTCCTGAAGGCCTCCGAGGATGGAACAGCGGAACGCGACGCTGTCCGGCTGCTTGCCGCCCGCGCCCAGGCGGCCGCCGTTGCGGCCCTGAAGCAGCATGACCTGATGACGGACCTGCCGCCGGAAAAGGTGAAGCTGGTCAAGGAACGGATGCAGCGCCTGCGCGCAGAACTGACGGACGGCAGCCTGCGGAACGAACCATTGGCGGAAAAGCGCCGGCGCGGACGGGAGCTTGCCATCGCGGTTCAGACCATCGCGCTCGACGCCGCCCGGCAGGAAGTGGTGGCAGCCCGCAACGAGCCGGACATGGACCCCGAGGTGGCCGACCGGGTGCTCAGGCAGCTGGACCTGCGCACCATGGTCATGCCGGAGTAGGAACCCCTCAGGCCGGAGCGGCGCGCCCTGCGAGCACCAGGTCCAGTGAGTTCTTCTCCACGTAGTCCAGGGCGCAGCGCACCGCGCCCACGGTGACAATGGCATCGCCCAGCGGCGATGCCGCCACCCGTGCGGGGGTGGCTGTGTACCCGGCAAGGCGCTCACTGATCGGGGCCAGGAGCACGTGGGCGGAATCCGCAACGCCGCCGCCAAGCACCACCAGTTCCGGATTGAGCATGGTGGCCACGGTGCCCACCACCCGTGCCATCCTGTCCGCGAGCCGGTCGAGGATGTCCAGCGCCACGGCATCGCCCTGGCCGGCGGCGGCGAAGACCTGTTCGGCCTCCACCCGTCCGGGCTGGAATGCCCGGAGGGCGGTGGGGGTGGCGGTGTCCAGTGCTTCCGCGGCCCAGGTTCGCGCCAGGTGGGCGATGCCGTAGGTGTCGCCCACGCCTTCCACCAGGTTCAGGTAGGCGAGTTCGCCGGCACTCCCACTGGTGCCGTGGACCAGCCGTCCACCCTCCACGATGCCCGAACCCAGCCGCTCACTGGCCAGGATCACCACGACGTCGTCGACGCCGGCAGCCGCTCCCTGCCACCGGTCGCCGAGGGCGGCGAGGTTCGCGTCGTTCTCCAGCAGGACGGTCCACCCGCGGGCTGCCTTGAGCGCGGGCCGCAGCCCCAGGTCGAACAGTCCCCAGAACTCCTGCGTGGCCACCACCTCGCCGTGCCGGTCCACGGGCGCGGCAACCCCGGCACAGGCGGCCAGCACCCGCTCCGGTTCCGTTCCGGCCGAGCGCAGGGCAGTCATGGCAACGCCGTCAATGAAGGCGATCCGTTCCTGCGAACCCACCTCCCCGGCCTGGAAGGGGCGGCTGGACCGTCCCAGGGTGGTGCCGCGCAGGTCGGACACCACCACGGTGACCTTGGAATACCCGATGTCCATGCCCAGCACCACGCCGGCCCGCTCGTTGAGTTCGAAACGCCGGGCGGGGCGGCCCTTCAGGTATCCGCCGAATTCACGCTGGTTCTCCAGCTCCAGGATCCAGCCCCGCCGTACCAGGTCTTCGCAGACGGCGATGGTGGTTGCCCGTGTTAGCCCGGTGGCGGCCATGACCTCGGTGACCGTCACGGCCTCCGAGGCGCGCATGAACTCCAGGACCGCGCCGGCACTGACGCGGCGCAGCAGCTGGGGAGTGGCCGGAACCGGTTCAGGCATGCTGTTGACCTTCCTGTCCAAAGCATCCGATAATACTTGAGGAAGTAAATTTAGATTCAATATAAATATAGCCGCACTGAAGAAAAGGGTCAGTCCTTGTCCACCACTGCCACTCTGGCAACCCTGTCCGACTCTGACCGTCTGGCCGATCCCAACTGGTGGCGCCAGGCCTCCGTCTACCAGATCTACCCCCGCAGCTTCGCCGATTCGAATGGCGACGGCATCGGCGACCTGAAGGGCATCACCGCCAAGGTCCCCTACCTGAAGACGCTGGGGATCGATGCCGTATGGCTCAGCCCGTTCTATCCCTCGGCGCTCGCCGACGGCGGCTACGACGTTGATGACTACCGCGACGTGGACCCCAAGCTGGGCACCCTGGCCGACTTCGATGAAATGGCCAAGGCGCTGCACGAAGCCGGCATCAAGCTGATCGCGGACATCGTCCCCAACCATTCCTCCAACCGCCACAAGTGGTTTCAGGAGGCCCTCGCTGCGCCCAAGGGTTCCCCGGCCCGCGACCGCTACATCTTCCGTGACGGCAAGGGCCCCAACGGCGAGTTTCCGCCGTCAGACTGGGACTCCGTGTTCGGCGGACCGGCCTGGGAGCGCATCACCGAGCCGGACGGCACCCCGGGCCAGTGGTACATGCACATCTTTGCCAAGGAGCAGCCGGACCTGAACTGGTCCAACCGCGAAATCCGTGACGACTTCCTCAAGACCCTGCGCTTCTGGTCCGACCGTGGCGTGGACGGCTTCCGCGTTGACGTGGCTCACGCCCTCACCAAGGACCTCACCGAGCCGCTCCTGTCCAAACTGGAACTCAGCGCCGCCAACACCGGCGTGGACGGATTCGACGACGGCTCGCACCCGTTCTGGGACCGGGACGAAGTGCACGAGATCTACGCCGAATGGCGCGAAGTGTTCAACGAGTACAACCCGCCGCGCACCGCCGTCGCCGAAGCCTGGGTGCACGCCACCCGCCGCGCCCGCTACGCCAGCCCCCAGGGCCTGGGCCAGGCGTTCAACTTCGACCTCCTGCAGGCCGACTTCGACGCCGCCGAATACAAGGAAATCATCACCCGCAACCTCGCCGAGGCCGCTGCCACCGGTGCCTCCTCCACCTGGGTGTTCTCCAACCACGACGTCGTCCGGCATGCCACCCGCTACGGCCTGCCCCAGGTTGCCAAGGAAAAAGCCGGCGCCAAGGGCCAGGACGGCAAGGACTGGCTGCTCGCCGGCGGCCCCAAGGACCAGCTGGACGTCGAACTGGGTGAACGCCGTGCCCGCGCCGCCACCTTGCTGATGCTGGCTGTCCCCGGATCCGCGTACCTGTACCAGGGTGAGGAACTGGGCCTGCAGGAAGTGGCCGAGATTCCCGAATCGGAACGCCAGGACCCGTCCTTCTTCCGCAACAAGGGCGTGGAAATCGGCCGTGACGGCTGCCGCGTCCCGCTGCCCTGGAAGGTGGAGGGCACGTCCTTCGGCTTCGGCGACGGCGGGTCCCACCTGCCGCAGCCGGACTGGTTCAGCAAGTATGCCGTCGAGGCCCAGGACGGGACGGAGGGCTCCACGCTGGAGCTCTACCGCAAGGCACTGAAGCTGCGCCGCGAACTGCTGACCGACGAGGACCTCGAGTGGGTGGAAAACGCCAACCCGGACGTCCTGCACTTCAAGCGCCCCAACGGGTGGCAGTCCGTGACCAACTTCGGGAACACCGCCGTCGACCTTCCCGCCGGCACGGTCCTGGTCAGCAGCGGCCCGCTGGAGGACGGCAGGCTGCCGGGCAACACCACCGCATGGCTGCGGGCCTGATGCAGGAAATCATTTACGGATGCATGGGGCTGGGCGGCAGCTGGTCTGACGAGCCACATGGAGTTGACCATGTGGAGCAAGCCGACGCTGCCGTCCAGGCCGCCGTGGACGCGGGCATCACCCTGTTCGACCATGCTGACATCTACCGGAACGGCAAGTCAGAGGCCGTGTTCGGTGAGGTCCTGGCCGCCACTCCGGGCCTCCGCGACCGGATCCGGCTGCAGACCAAGTGCGGCATCCGGCTGAACGAGCGGGGCCTGCAAACCCACTACGACCTGAGCCGGGAGGCGATCCTGGAGCGGGTCAACGGCAGCCTTCAACGGCTCCGGAGCGACTACGTGGACGTCCTCCTGCTGCACCGCCCGGACCCGCTGGCAGACCCGGCGGAGGTGGCGGCCGCCGTCGGCCAGCTCATGTCCGAGGGCAAGGTCCGGCAGCTGGGTGTGTCCAACATGTCCGCTGCGCAGATCGAGGTGCTGCAGGACCGGCTGGAAACTCCCGTGGTGGCCAACCAGCTGGAGATGAGCCTGCTGAAGCGGGCGTGGCTGGAAAGCCAGGTCCTGGTCAACCATCCGGAACACCTGGACTACAGCTTTCCGCACGGCACGCTGGAATACTGCACACGCAACAACGTCACCCTGCAGGCGTACGGATCGCTGGCGCGCGGCATCTACACCGGCGCTGAACCGGAAAGCCCCACGTCGGCCGAGGCCGCCACCGCGGAACTCGTCGCAGAACTGGCGGGGACCTACGGCACATCCGGCGAGGCCATCCTCCTGGGCTGGCTGATGAAGCATCCGGCCGGCATCGCGCCGGTCATCGGCACGGCTAATCCGGACCGGATCCGGGCCTCCGCGGACGCCGCCCGCGTGGCCCATGCCCTCACCCGCGCAGACTGGTACCGGCTCTGGGTCACCGCACGGGGCAGCAACATCCCCTGACCGTTCCGCAGCCGGTGGCGGCGGGCGCCCTGATGCATGGTCATCAGGGCGCCCGCCGCTTCCGTATCCGGTCACAACGCGTTTAGTTCGTATTGATCCTCACAAGCGGGCTGTTTTCTTCGCCGTGCCGCTTGCAGGCCGGATACTGTAGAAAGCATGACGTCTACCATCGCCGCCGAAACCGTTAGGCCGGAACGGAATATCCCCGCCGAGATCGCACGCTCCTGGCTGCTGGTCAATGCCATGAAGCCCGAGCTCTTCGACCAGTCGGCCGTGTCGCGGGCTGATTCGATCATCCTGGATATTGAAGATGCCGTAGACCCGTCGCAGAAGGACCAGGCCCGGAACAACGTCATCGACTGGCTGACCGGAGGCGGCAAGGCCTGGGTCCGGATCAACGACGCCACCAGCCCGTTCTGGGCCGACGACCTCGCCGGCCTGCGCGGTACCCCGGGGCTGCTGGGCGTCATGCTCGCCAAGACCGAATCCGCGGACCAGGTCACCGAGAGCTACCACCGCATGGACGGCAAGACCCCCGTCATCCCGCTGGTGGAATCGGCGCTCGGCATCGAGGAAGCCAACCACATCGCCAAGGCCCAGGGCGCGTTCCGCCTGGCGTTCGGCTCCGGTGACTTCCGCCGCGACACGGGCATGGCCGCCACCCCCGAGGCCATGGCGTACCCGCGGGCCAAGCTCGTCGTCGCCAGCCGCGTGGGCAACCTGCCCGGCCCCATCGATGGCCCCACCGTGGGCACCAACCACCCCATCCTGCGCGAGCAGACCGGCATCACGGTGATGATGGGCATGACCGGCAAGCTGTGCCTGGCCATCGACCAGACACCCGTGATCAACGAGGTCATCAGCCCCACGCCGTCGGACGTCGCCTGGGCCACCGACTTCATGAACGACTTCGAAGCCAACGGCCGCGTCATCCGTGACGGTTCCGACCTGCCCCGCCTGGGCCGCGCCGAGAAGATCATGAAGCTCGCGGTAGCCTTTGGGGTGCAGCCGGCGCTGTAGCGCCCCCACTACTTCAGGAGACCCCGTGACCGATACCCGCTATCTGGTCCACGGGTCTTTTGGGATGGTCCGCCTGTGGCAAGCCCGGCGGCCGACGGCGGAGCCCCGGTCCGCCGGGGGCGTTCCGGGGACTCGGTAGACTTGGACGGTGCTGAACGAATTTTGGGCCACCGCGCCCACTCGCTACAAAGTCCTGGTTTTCAGCGCGATGGGACTGATCGCCGTCGGGATCATCCTTAACCTCGTGGGCAACATCAACGGCAACCAGGCCCTGGCCATGGCATCCCTGCCCCTCATCGGGCTGGGCCTGGTCCTCCACGTCGTGGGCATCGTGGTCCGCGGCCAGGCGATCCGCAAGAACCTCAGGCGCTAGCTGCCGCCGCGTTCCGCAGGACGTGGCTGCGGGCGTGTTCCACGGCATCCGGCAGCTCCTCGAACAGGTGCTTGTGGTGCCGCAGGGAACGGATCACGCCCACGTTTGTCACCAGGTCAAGGTGGTCCGGCCGGACACCCTTGAGCAGGACGGTGATGCCGCGCAGCTCCAGTGCGGAAATGACCTCCACCAGGGCGTGGGCGCCGGTGGCGTCCAGCATCCGCAACTGGGACAGCCTGATGATGGCCACCTGCACATCCTTGACCTGGCTGATCTCCTGGAGGACGCGTTCGGCGGCGCCAAAGAACATCGCCCCATCAAGCCGGAAGAGCGCGATGTGGCCGTCCCCTTCCGCCGGTGGGCCCGGAATCTCCTCACGCTGGACACCGCTCAGGGAGGCAAAGGTCCGCAGGGCGAAGAGGGCCGCCGCGGCCAGTCCAATCTGGATGGCAACGATGAGGTCGAAGGCTACGGTGATGACGGCCGTGAGTACGAAAACGGCGGCATCTGCCCGGGTGGACCGAAGGATGGCGGTGACGGTGCGCCGCGAGACCATTCGCACGGCTGTGACCATCAGTACCCCGCCCAGTGCCGCCAGCGGGATGCGGCTGACCATTCCTGACGCCAGGTACGTGATGCCCAGCAGCACCACCGCGTGCACGGTAGCGGCCAGCCGGGTCCTGGCTCCGGACCGCACGTTCACCGCCGTCCGTGCAATCGCGCCGGTGGCTGGCATCCCGCCGAACAGGCCGGCCGCGATGGACGCCAGGCCTTGTCCCATCAGCTCGCGGTCGGGGCTGTAGGCGCCGGTAGGCCTGCCGTCCGGCCCGGCCATCCCGGCGGCCACCCGTGCCGAGAGCAGGGATTCAATGGCGGCCAGGACGGCGACGGCGACGGCGGGCATCGCCAGGCTGCCCAGGGCGGCCGGGTCCAGGGCCGGGAGGGCCGGCGCCGGCAGGGAATGCGGCAGCGGACCGATCCGCGGGACGTCCAGCTGCAGGAATTCGGCGGCGGCGGTTGCCAGGAGGACTGCGAGCAGGCTGGCCGGGATGGTGCGGAACAGCTTCTGCACCAGGACCATCACGACGGCGACTCCGGCCACCAGCGCGAGCGTGAACAGGACCGTCGGGGAGGCTGCGCCCGCTGCCGCCTCTACCGCGGCCAACAGGGTATTGTGCCCCGGAGTTCCGGACGTGCCGGTGGCCAGCGGAACCTGCTGGAGGAAGATGATGGCGGCAATGCCCAGCGTAAAGCCCTCGACCACCGGCCACGGAATGAAGGCCACGGCCCGGCCCAGGCCGCTGAATCCCAGGGCGCAGACCAGCAGCCCTGCCATCAGGGACAAGAGTGCGACGCTGCCGATGCCGTGGACCGCCACCACCGGGGCGAGTACCACCACCATGGCACCCGTGGGCCCGGATACCTGTACCGGGGACCCGCCCATGACGGCGGCCACCAGTCCGGCCACGATCGCCGTAATGAGGCCCGCCTCGGCGCCTACCCCGGAGCTGACGCCGAACGCGAGGGCCAGCGGCAACGCCACAATGCCTACGGTGATCCCTGCCAGCAGGTCGGTGCGCCACGTGCCGGCAACTCCGGCATAGTCCTTCCGCCACGGGAGGAACCGGGTGATGCTCCTTGCGGCAGTGGCCGGGGTCGCGCTCACGAGGCTTGGCCGCCGGCCAGGTGGTCCGCCGGCAGCTGCCGTGCCAACCGGAGCTGTTCGTTGGAATCGGCCAGGCTGTCCAGGAGGAACGTCCGGGCGATGGCCAGCAGCTGCGATACGCCCGGGTGGGCGAGTTGGTACGTGACCGCGTTGGCGCTGCGTACGGAGGTCACCACTTTGTGTTTCCGCAGGGTGGCCAGGTGCTGGGAGAGGTGGGAGGCCTCCAGCCCGGTCTCTGCGAGGAGATAGCTCACGGGCGCAGACTCCTGCGGTGCTGCGGCCAGCAGCTCAAGGATCCGAATCCTCGCCGGGTGGGCCAGGCCTTTGAAGAGGTTCGCTTTGATCTCATAGAGAGGTGCTTGGGCGGAAGACAGCATCCGGGGTGGCGCTCCTGTGCGCGATGGCCGCCGGATCAGGCCCCGGACAGCGAATTGATGAAATGATGAATTCATCATACCAGTGCGGTAGGGCCTTTTTGAAGGGCGTGGCAACGATAGGCTGGAATCCATGACTATCAATCCGGACCTGCAGGGCCGCAGCTACCCTGCCGCAGAGGTGTACGACGTCGGCCGCGAGAAGATCCGCGAGTTCGCCCGCGCCGTGAAGGCGACCCACCCTGCCCATTTTGACGTGGACGCAGCCAAGGCCTTGGGCCACCCAGATCTGGTGGCGCCACCCACCTTCGCCATCATCATCGCCCAGCGCGCCGACGCCCAGCTCATCGAGGACCCGGAGGCAGGCATCGACTTCTCCCGCGTGGTCCACGCCGACCAGCGCTTCACCCACCACCGGCCCATCGTTGCCGGTGACCGGCTGGTTGCCGAACTGCACGTGGACGGTGTCCGGGCCATGGGCGGCGGTGCCATGATCACCACCCGCTCCGAGATCTTCGCCCTCGGTTCCAGCGACTCGCGCGAACCCGTCACCACTACCATGTCATCCATCCTGGTCCGCGGAGAGGGACAGTAACCATGAGCCCCAGCTTCAACGAACTCAGCGCCGGCCAGGAAATCGGCAGCCGCACCATCGAGGTCACGCGCACCGACCTGGTCAAGTACGCAGGCGCCTCCGGCGACTTCAACCCCATCCACTGGAACGAGGCCTTCGCCACCGGCGTGGAACTGCCCGGGGTCATCGCCCACGGCATGTTCACCATGGGCTCGGCCGTCCAGCTGGTGACCGACTGGGCGGGTGACCCCGCCGCCGTCGTTGATTTCCAGACCCGCTTCACCAAGCCGGTCCTGGTCACCGACACCACCGGCACCGACCAGCCCGGGGCCACCATCGAGGTCAGCGGCGCCATCGGCAAGCTCGATGCCGATGCCGGCACCGCGCGCGTTGACCTCACGGTGGTCTCCGCGGGGCAGAAGGTCCTGATGAAGGCCCAGGCCCTCGTCAAGTTGTCTTGAGCTGCAACTTTTGACCACGTCCGCAGGAACCACCGCGACTGGCGCCCAGGTCTCGTCCTGGCGTAACGCCGTCGTGGTGGCCTATGGCGCCAGCGGCCTTGCCTTTGCCTCCTGGGTGTCCCGGCTGCCGGCCATCAGGGACGCACTGGACCTCACCCCGGGCAACGTCGGCGTCATTCTGCTGTGCATGACCCTGGGGTCCTTTGCCTCCGTCTCCGCCTCCGGGCTGATCGTGCTGCGGCTGGGCTCCAAGAGGACCATCCGGACCGGCAGCATCATGGTGGGTGCAGGCCTGCTGACGGCGGGTTTTGGCACAACCGTGCTGGCAAGTCCCGTGGCGACCGCCATTGGCCTGGCCATCATCGGGCTGGGCACCGGAAGCTGGAACACGGCATCCAACGTTGAAGGTGCCGCGGTGGAGCGCGCGGTGGGCAGGCACATTATGCCGCGGCTCCACGGGGCCTTCAGCTTGGGGACTGTAGCAGGCGCCGGCCTGGGTGCCCTCGCCGCCGCGGTGTCCCTGCCCGTGTTTTGGCACCTCGCGGCGGCCGGGGCCGTGGTGGCAGTTTCAGTTGCGACCGCGGCGTCCTGGTTCCGGGCAGACATCACCCCGGTGGCAGGGGAGCGCAGTTATTCCCCGGACACCTTCGGGGACCCCACCACCGGTCCCATCCCCGTGATCACCGCCGAGGCCACAGCGGACGCGCCGCTGGACAACAAGCGGAAGATCGCCCAGGCGTGGCGGGACCGGCGGACCCTGCTCCTGGGCGTCCTGGTCCTCGGCCTGGCCCTGGCCGAAGGCGCGGCAGGGGACTGGGTGGCGCTGGCACTCGCCGACGGCCACGGGCAAAGCGACGCTGCCGGGGCCGCCGGTTACGGCCTCTTTGTCACGTTCATGACCATCGGGCGCTTTGCCGGGACGGTGCTGCTGGACAAGTTTGGCAGGGTCCCCGTGATGCGGTGGTGCGCTGCCATGGCTGTGCTGGGACTGGGCGTCTTCGTCTTCGCCCCGGTGCCCTGGCTTGCGTATGGAGGACTCGCGCTGTGGGGCCTGGGCGCCTCGCTGGGCTTCCCGGTGGGCATGTCAGCCGCTGCCGACGACCCCGCAAGGGCTGCCGCCCGGGTGTCCGTGGTGTCCACCATCGGCTATGCCGCGTTCTTGTGCGGCCCTCCGCTGCTGGGGCTGCTGGCTGAGCATGTGGGCATCCTGCATTCGCTGCTGGCCGTGATGGTGATGCTTGGGGTGAGCTTTGTGCTGTCCCCGGTGGCCCGGAAGGCTGACTAGCTTTCCCTTGTATTGTTGACGGGTGACTTCCACCCTCCTTTCCGCCCTGACCACCTCCGCCGTCGGAGGCCCTGCCGGCAAGTACGTCGAGGCCCGCACCGAGGCTGAAATCATCAACGCGGTCAGCTCGGCGGATGCCGCCGGCGAACAAGTCCTCATCGTCAGCGGCGGGTCCAACCTCCTGGTGTCCGACGACGGGTTCCCCGGGACCGTCATCAGGATCGCCTCCGAGGGGTTCACGGTCAACGCAGAGGACTCCTGCGGGGGAGTGGCAGTGGTGGTGCAGGCAGGGCACAACTGGGACAAGCTGGTGGAGCACGCGGTGCTGCACGCCTGGTCCGGTATCGAGGCGTTGTCCGGCATCCCCGGCTCGACCGGTGCCACGCCGGTCCAGAACGTGGGTGCCTATGGTGCCGACGTTTCCCAGACCATCGCCGCCGTGCGTACCTGGGACCGCGAGCGGAACGCCGTGCAGACCTTCACCAACTCGGAGTTGAAGTTCGGCTACCGGGACTCCATCCTGAAGCAGGCCACCGTCAACGGCTCGCCCCGGTACGTGGTCCTCACCGTCGAATTCCAGTTGCCGCTGGGCCGGATGAGCGCGCCCATCCGGTATGCCGAGCTGGCCCGGGCCCTGGGTGTGGAAGTGGGCCAGCGCGCCTACGCCAACGATGTCCGCCGCAAAGTCCTGCGCCTGCGTGCCTCCAAGGGAATGGTGTGGGACGCCGCGGACCGGGACACTTACTCCACCGGGTCGTTCTTCACCAACCCCATTGTGGCGGCTGACGTAGCGGACAAACTGCCGGAAAACGCTCCGCGATACCCTGCCGGGCAGGACGGAATGGTGAAGCTCTCCGCGGCATGGCTCATCGACCAGGCAGGCTTCGGGAAGGGCTTCGGCCTGGAAGACGGCGGCGTGGCCGGAGGCCGCGCGTCTCTGTCCACCAAGCACACCCTGGCCATCACCAACCGTGGCTCCGCCAGCGCCGCCGACATGGTGGCTGTCGCGCGGGAGGTGCGGGCCGGCGTCGAACGCCACTTCGGCATTTCGCTGCACCCGGAGCCGCTGCTGATCGGCCTCGAACTCTAGTCCCCCCAGGGCCGCACCCGGCCTAGGATGGGCGCATGGCTGCATCTGGTGCCCTGCGTGACGGCAGGATGGTTGGCAGGCTCCGCCTGGCGTCCCAGCGGCTCGCCGGGATGGAGGCTACCTCTGTGCCGGAACTGGTCCGCTGGATGACCGCCGTGCAGGCACAGGACCTGCCCGCGGCATTGTGGGCGGTCGGGGTCCGGGTGCCAGGGGCGGGGCTCTCCCAGGTACGTGCCGCCATCGATTCCGGAGCCATTGTCCGGTCCTGGCCTATGCGCGGGACGTTGCACCTCGTGGCTCCGGAGGATCTGCGCTGGATGCTGGACCTCACGGCCGAACGGCTCACCAGGAGCATCGCCGGCCGCCACCGGCAGTTGGAGATTGCGTGGGCGGACGTGGAGAAGGCCCGTGACCTGGCGCTGGACCGCATCCTGGCGGACGGCCCCATCAGCCGCGCGGCACTGTTCAAGGTGTTCGACGACGGAGGCCAGCCGACACAGGGCCAACGCGGGATCCATCTCCTGGGTTCGCTCTGCCGGCACGGCTGGCTGGTACTGGGGCCCCTGGCCGGAAACCAACAGCTGATCGCTGCGTTCGACGAATGGATCCCGGCGCCGCGGAGCCTGGAACGCGAATCCGCCCTGGCTGAGTTCCTGCTCCGCTACTTCCGCAGCCACGGGCCGGCCACCCTCCGTGACTTCGCCTGGTGGACCCAGCTGCCGTTGACCGAGGTGCGCACCGCGTTCGAGCACGTCCGGCGCGAGCTGGTGGAGCTGGAGTTCGAGGGGACCAGCTACTGGCTGTCCCCGGAGGTGGCGGCCTTGGTGGGCTCCAGTGTGCCCGGGGCCCGGTCCGTCCACCTGCTGCCCGGTTTCGATGAGTTTGTCCTGGGTTACACCGAGCGCAAAGTCGTCCTGGCGCCGGAGCATTTCGACCTGATCGTGCCCGGCGGCAACGGTGTCTTCAAGAAGACAGTGGTTGCCGCGGGCAGGGTGGTTGGCACCTGGGCGTTGCAGGGATCGGGGCCGGGTGCCGTCGTCGTGCCCGAACTCTTCGATGAAGTCCGGCCGCTGGGTCCCGCCGCGCAGGCAGCCCTGGCCAAGGCCGCCCGGCGTTACACGGCGTTCCTTGCCGCATAACCGGCCCTGCCCCGCATAACCGGTGCCGGGCAGCAACGGTTGTGCGGGAACGGGCCGCTCAGGCTACCGACAATCCACATGGCGGTGGGGTCTTCCGGCTGCACTGGAATCACTTGGACCGGCCCGGGGAGCTCCGTGCCCGGCTGGCGGCGTTCCTCGGACAGCCCGGAACACACAAACGGCCCCTGCCCGCATGAACGGCGCCGGGGAGCAGCGTTCATGCGGGCAGGGGCCGCTCGTGGGGCAAGTTACAGGGTGCCGGTGGCGATGTTGAGCATGCGGCGCAGCGGCTCGGCGGCGCCCCAGAGGAGCTGGTCGCCCACGGTGAAGGCACTGATGTACTGCGGGCCCATTTCCATCTTGCGGATGCGGCCCACCGGGATGTCCAGGGTGCCGGAAGCGGCAACCGGCGTCAGGTCCGCCATGGAGGCTTCCTTGGTGTTGGGAACCACCTTGGCCCACTGGTTGTCCTCGTCCAGCAGCTTCTCGATCTCGGCGACGGACAGGTCTTCGCGGAGCTTCAGGGTCAGGGCCTGGGAGTGGGAGCGCATGGCACCGATCCTGACGCAGAGGCCGTCCATGATCACATGGTTTTCCTCGGAGGTGCCCAGGATCTTGTTGGTTTCCACCCCGGCCTTCCACTCTTCCTTGGACTGCCCGTTGCCCAGGTCGGCGTCGATCCAGGGGATCAGGGAGCCGGCCAGGGGAACGCCGAACTGGGTGGCGTCGATGTCGGTGCGCTGGTGGGCCAGGACCTTGCGGTCGATGTCCAGGATGGCCGACGCCGGGTCGTCCAGTTCCGTGCTGACCTCGGCGTTAAGCGTGCCGAACTGGCTGAGCAGCTCGCGCATGTGCCGGGCGCCGCCGCCGGAGGCAGCCTGGTAGGTCATGGAGGTTCCCCACTCGACCAGGCCGTTCTTGAACAGCCCGCCCAGGCCCATGAGCATGCAGGAAACGGTGCAGTTGCCGCCAATGAAGTCTTTGGTGCCGTTGACCAGGCCCTTGTCGATGACATCCCGGTTGATCGGGTCCAGCACGATGATCGAGTCGTCGTTCATGCGCAGGGTGGAGGCGGCGTCGATCCAGAGGCCGTCCCAACCGCGGCTGCGCAGTTCGCCGTGGA
The DNA here is from genome assembly GCF_006517815.1 of Pseudarthrobacter sp. NIBRBAC000502770. Lineage (NCBI taxonomy): Bacteria > Bacillati > Actinomycetota > Actinomycetes > Micrococcales > Micrococcaceae > Pseudarthrobacter > Pseudarthrobacter sp. NIBRBAC000502770. The sequence continues at coordinate 2,635,598 of NZ_CP041198.1, read as the reverse complement.
CCTGCTTGGTGTAGTCCCCGCCCTGGGCGGTGACGATAATGGGCAGCTTCGCCAGGGTGTCGAGGTCGAACGCGTTCTCGAGCTTGCCGGCGCCGTCAGCGAAGGACGGCGCGGCACCTCCCGCGTTGGAGGTGGAGAAGAACACCGGGTTGATGTTGGCGAAGTCGCCCTCGTCCTGCATGCGCTGCATCAGGACGGAACCGACCATGCCGCGCCATCCGACCAGGCCGACGGAAGGGGTAGCTGCTGTAGTCATTGGTCCAGTTTAGACTTCGCATCCGGAAGGACGCAGTCGGTTACGTCACGCCCCGCCGGGCCCTCCCCGCCGAGGTGGCGGGCGCCTCGTGGCCGCCATGCGGTTCATTCACTGAGGGGTCCTGCTCCAGGTTCCGGTGCATGCCGTTCCTTCCGCAGTTTCTTGGCCCGGTACTCGTTCCTCGCCATGCCGAAGGTATACCAGGCTCCAAAAATGCCGAATGCAGTGAGGACCAGGGCGCCCCAGAACGGCTGGCCGCCGTCCGGCAGGGGCCGGAGCAGTATGACCAGGGAAAGGAGGGTCAAGAGCACCATGACGCCCGTCAGGATCCCCATACCCCACCAGGTTTGGACCTGTACGTGGCCACGGCCTGGGGAAAACCCAATTTCGTCGGCGGGGTAACTGTGCAGTTCGCCGGTGCTGGTGGTGCGCAGCACCCGCTTTTCACCCCGTGCAAGCGCGGCCTTATGTTCGGCGTGAACGGCGTCGTTGCGCCGCTCGCGGTCGCGGTCGAAGGTCACAGTCAGTCCTGACGGATGGCGCGGATTTGGTGAAGGAGGCCGGCGTCGTCCACGCCTTTGGTTTCAGCGATGTCTGCCTGTTTGGGTGTGGAGATACCAGTGGTCCATGATCCGTCGCCGCCATCCTTCACGTACAGGGTCTGTCCGGTGGGATCCTCGCGGCGGCGCAGAGTGGCGCCGCCCCCTGGGTTGCTGTCCAGGTGCTGCTTGATAACCATGAGGTTGGCTTCGGCGGCGGTAACGTCCGGCCGCTGGGCCATTGCCCACCACGTGAAGTAGGCGCGGGGCTGGAACAGCAGATGGATGTCGTCATTTTCCATGAAGACCACGCTGTCGCCCCCTTCGGCCGTCAGCAGCGAGATCTCAATGCGACGGAGGGCGGAGGAGAGCAGGGCAGCCACGGCGGCAGTGGGTCCTGACACTGAGAGGAGCCTGTCATTTTCGGCTTTGGCCAAGCCTCGGGCCACCAGTGACGACGCGCCTGCGCTCACCATGTCCGTATTGTCCAAATACCCGTCCACCCTCAGTGCTTCAGCGCTGAGGACCGCAGCGTCCCCGCCCTGGAGGCTTGCAAGGGTAACCATTTCCGCAAAGCCATATCCGATCGCATCAGGGATGGTGGCGGCTTCCGTCGCTGTCTCAGTCATCGTCCATACCTCTCGTTGTGGGCTCAGAATCCAAAGAAGTCGCCGACTTTTTCGGCGGCGTCCCCAGCGCCTTCCCAGACTTCCTTGGCACCGTCAGCGATGGACCCGCCGATGGCATTCACTGTTTCCTTGACTATGGGCACATTGTCATAGATGGCCAACGCTCCGGATGCGACCATGGCCGCCGTTCCGACAGGCGGGGGAGCAAAACTTACCACTCCCAGGCCGGCCTTGATTCCAGAGTAGACGGCGGCCCCTGTGTCGCCCTCCTTTGCGTTGTTGACGGTGTCCAAAACGTCAAGACCCACTCCGATTCCGCCCAGGGCCCTGCCACCAAATTTGAAGAACTCCGCGGCCTTGCCACCTTCGGCGAGACGCAAGGCCGTATCCCACCTGCCGTCGAACAGTTCCGAGGAAGTGTTGAAATACTGGCTCAACATGTTCGTGTTCTGGAATGCTTTTGCCACGTTCTGGAAGTCCCTGGAGAACAGGAACTCACCGAGATTGTCTGCCTTGCTAATGAAATGGGGAAGATCGAACAGTCCTGCCCGGAGGTTCGGCAACGCTTTGGTGAGGTTGTAAATGTCCCAGCCGCTGCGGAAAGGGGAGTTGGGATCCGTGAGCCAGCCCGGGCCCCACGGATCGTTGCTGCCCTGACCCGGGATTGGCGGGCGGGGACCGTTGTTGCCGGCGGGAGAGCCGTTGCCAGGTCCTCCGCCGGCGCCGGAGCCGGTGCTGGCCTTCTCCTGCTCGTCCGCGTTCCTGAGCAGGACTTTGGACTCCTGCTTCAAGCGGGCGACGGTTTGTTGAAGGAGCGTGCGGTGGTTGCTGTTCCAGTCAGACCGGAACCGCTGTGCGTCGGCGCCCTTCCAGGCTGGATTGTTGTTGATCTGACTGCTCAGCTGGGTCGACTGCTGCTGCAGCAGGTCCGCCGTCTTGCTGAACTGCTGCGCGAGGGTCCGCAGTTGCTCTACGTCGGCACCCCACAAAGTTCCTGCCACCAGGATTCCCCCCAATATTCGTTCAACAGCCCCCAGAGTGCTGCGTGCACCAGCCTAGGGCAGGAGCAGCCCGGCCGCGATGGGGCGGTCTCCCCATGCCAGCCCGCCAGTTGGCTGGAGCTAGCCTTGGTCGGACTGTTCCAGCACCGCCGCCTTCCGTGCACGCAGGGCGAAGAACGCCCCGAAAGTGAACACCTGGGTGACCACCACCAGCACGATGGCCCCGGCGATCTTGTTGCCGCCCAGGATCATGGTCAGCCCCACGATAGCGGACAGCAGTGCCAGCAGGGGCAGCAGCATATAGCCCAAAACGAACAGGGTTTCCGGTTTCTTCAGCATGTTCCTAGCCCTCGGTCCGTGACCACTTGGTGAATCGGTAGCGTGTGCCGTTGGCGGCCGTCAGCCACCCGTCCGGCGGGACGGAGGCGGTGGCCTCCCAACTGGTGCCGAGCTCCGGGGCGAACGTGTCGCCGTCGGCCTTCACATCGATGGTGGTGACCACCGCGACGTTGGCGAGGTCCGTGGACTGGCGGAAGACGTCACCGCCGCCCAGGATCCAGACTGTTTCGCCGCCGTCGACGAACTGCGACTCAAGGAGTGCGTCATCCAGGGAAGGAACCACGACGGCGCCCTCCGCCTCGGGCGTGCCGGCCCAGCTTTTCTGCCGGGTGATGACGATGTTGGTGCGTCCGGGCAGCGGCCGGTACTTGTCCGGGAAGGACAGCCAGGTCTTGCGGCCCATGATGACCGGGTGGCCGGTGGTGAGCCGGGTGAAGTGCTTGAGGTCCTCCGGCAGGTTCCAGGGCATGTCCCCGTCCTTGCCGATGACGCCGTCGGAAGTCTGGGCCCACACCAGCCCGACGCCGGTGATTGATGCGGCCAGTTCCTCGGTGAAGGACTGGGGATCAGTGAAGTTTTCGGTGCTCATACAGCGATCGGTGCCTTGATGGTGGGGTGGTGCTGGTAGCCCACCACGTCGAAGTCCTCCAGCGTGTAGTCGAAGATCGACGCGGGCTTGCGGGTGATCAACAGCCGCGGATAATCGTAGGGCTCGCGTTCCAGCTGCTTGAGGACCTGGTCCATGTGGTTCTCGTAGATGTGGACGTCCCCTCCGGTCCAGACAAACTCGCCGGGTTCGAGCCCTACCTGCTGGGCGACCATGCAGGTGAGCAATGCGTAGGAGGCGATGTTGAACGGCACACCCAGGAACATGTCAGCGGAGCGCTGGTAGAGCTGGCAGGAGAGCCTGCCGTTGGCCACGTAGAACTGGAAGAACGCGTGGCAGGGCGGGAGCGCCATGTCGTTGAGCTCGGAGACGTTCCAGGCGGACACGAGGTGCCGGCGGGAGTCCGGATTCGACTTCAGGTTCTCGATGAGTTCGGCGATCTGGTCGATGTGGCCGCCGTCCGGGGTGGGCCAGGAACGCCACTGCACGCCGTAGACCGGGCCCAGGTCGCCGTCTTCGTCGGCCCATTCATTCCAGATGGTGACGCCCTGGTCCGTCATCCACTTGATGTTGGTCTCGCCGCGCAGGAACCACAGGAGTTCCACCGCCACTGACTTGAAGTGGACCCGCTTGGTGGTGATCAGCGGAAAGCTCTTGGAGAGGTCGAAGCGGATTTGGCGCCCGAAAACGCTGGTGGTTCCGGTGCCCGTGCGGTCCGATTTATGGGTGCCGGTGGCCAGGACATCGCGCAGGAGGTCTTCATAAGGCGTTGGGATGCTCACGCCCCAAGTCTACTTTGAAAGCCTGGAGGCTCAGGGAGGCCGGGCTAGTCGTCAAAGGGCTTGAACTGCTCCACCGCTACAACCCGCTTCTTCCCGCCGTTGGCCACATGGCACACCACCAGCTCGCCGGGCGAGAGGTATGGCTCGTGGGCCGGCAGCAGCTTGGCGAGGTGTGACGGCATGTGCGTGGCCAGCTGCTTGAGGACCGTGGGCAGGGCGGGCCTGTGGGTGCAGACCACCACAGGCCGTTGCTTGTCCACCAGGGACTCGATGACGGCAGCGGTCTTCTTCGGGCTGCGCTGGTGCTTGTGCTCGGTCAGGCCCTCCGCCAGCTTCACCTTGGCCCCGCTGGCCCGCGCGTACGGGGCAACGGTGGCAACGCAGCGCAGCCAGGGGCTGCTGACAACCCGCATCGGCTTCCACGCCTGCAGGAGCCGGCCCACGGCCTGGGCCTGACGTGATCCGGTTGCCGCCAGCGGACGCTCACCTTCGGCTTTGCTCCAGGATGCGCGTGGTTTGGCTTTGGCATGGCGGAGCACCAGCAGGGGCCAGGTGTCCAGCTCCCCGCGCCCGTGCGCGTCCTGCAGGTACTCGAGCGGTACGACGTCGGACGGGTTGGACAGCAGGCGGGCCGCCTTTTCGGGTGCGCACCACATGACGCTGTCCACCTCCTTGCCGTCCGGAACCAGGCTGTCGCCGTTGACCTTTACGGCCCAGTAGTGGACAACCTTCAGTCCAGACGCTACGTGGTAATGGATGGGCGGCAGCGGGATTCCCAGGGGCGCCTTGAGGCCGATCTCCTCCCACACCTCACGGACGGCGCATTCCGGGACGGTCTCGCCGGCGTCGATCTTCCCCTTGGGCCATGACCAGTCGTCATAGCGTGGACGGTGGATCAGCAGGACTTCCAGGCCGTCCCGGCCGGCACGCCAGGGAATGGCTCCTGCCGCAGTGACGGCAATGGGTTCGCCCGGGTGGTCTGTCTGGTCGGCTACGAGTGCATCGCTCGACAACGCGGCGGCCCTTATCGCCGGCTCAGGCTGCGTTGCCGCGGCCGGGACGCCAGCAGCCAGGACTGGACGTCTTCGAGCGGCTTCCCGTCCTCGGAGAGGTGGTGCCGGGTCCAATGGCCCTGGTTGTCAAGATGCCAGCTGGAGGTCTCCGGATCCATGTAGCGCTGCAGGAGGTCAAGGACGTAGGCGATGTCGTCCGCACTGGCCAACTGGACCAGGGCCTCCACCCGGCGGTCGAGGTTGCGGTGCATCATGTCCGCGGAGCCGATGTACACCACGGGGTCCCCGCCGTTGGCGAATGCGAACACCCGTGAGTGCTCCAGGAACCGGCCCAGGATCGAGCGGACCGTGATGTGCTCGCTGAGGCCGGGAACGCCGGGCCGCAGCGAACAGATGCCCCGGACCACCACGTCCACCTTCACGCCCGCCTGGGACGCGCGGTACAGCGAGTCGATAATGGCTTCGTCCACCATCGAGTTCACCTTGATCTGCACGTGTCCGGGAATTCCGGCGCGGGCATTGCGGATCTCGGTTTCGATGCGGTCGATGAGGCCGGAACGCACGGAACGGGGTGCCACCAGGAGGCGCTTGAACGTCGACTTGGGCGCGTAGCCGGAAAGCTGGTTGAACAGCTTGGAAAGATCCTGCCCCACCTGTTCGTCGGCGGTCAGCAGGCCCAGGTCCTCGTAGTACCGGGCGGTGCGCGGGTGGTAGTTGCCGGTACCGATGTGGCAGTAGCGGCGCAGGCCGTCCACTTCCTGCCGGACCACCAGGGACAGCTTGCAGTGCGTCTTCAGGCCCACGATCCCGTACACCACATGGACGCCGGCCTGCTCCAGTTTGCGGGCCCACGAGATGTTGGCCTGCTCATCGAACCTGGCCTTGATTTCCACCAGTGCCAGCACCTGCTTGCCGGCCTCGGCGGCGTCGATCAGGGCATCCACAATGGGGGAGTCCCCGGAGGTCCGGTACAGGGTCTGCTTGATGGCCTGGACCTTCGGGTCTGCCGCAGCCTGCTCCAGGAACGCCTGCACGGAGGTGGAGAACGAATCGTAGGGGTGGTGCAGCAGAATGTCCCGGCGCCGCATGGCAGCAAACACGTTGGCGGCCTTGGACGTTTCGGACTCGTTCAGGTACCGGGAGGTGTGCGGGACGTGCTTGGGGTAGTGCAGGTCCGCCCGATCGATGCCGGCTATGACGGACAGGCCCCGCATGTCCAGCGGCGCCGGCACCGAGTACACCTCGGACTCCTCCACGCCCAGCTCACGGATCAGCAGCGCCCGGATGTTGGGGTTGATGTCATTGGTGACTTCCAGCCGGACAGGCGGCCCGAACCGGCGGCGGAGGAGTTCCTTCTCCAGGGCCTGCAGGAGGTTCTCGGCGTCGTCTTCCTCAACCTCCACGTCTTCATTGCGGGTGACGCGGAAGGTGTGGTGCTCCAGGACCTCCATGCCGGGGAAGAGCTTGTCCAGGTGGACGGCGATGACTTCCTCCAGTGCGATGAACCGTGCCACCCGGCCCGGCACCGCACCGGCGCGGGGGCCGTCAATGGAAATCAGCCGCGGCAGCTGGTCCGGGACCTTGACGCGGGCGAAGAGCTCCTTGTCGCTTACGGGGTTCCTGACCACCACGGCGAGGTTCAGCGACAGGCCGGAGATGTACGGGAACGGGTGCGCGGGATCCACGGCCAGCGGCGTGAGGATGGGGAAGACCTTTTCCGCGAACATGACGCTGAGCTGCTGCTGGGCGGCGTCGTCCAGTTCCCCCCACTGCATGACGTGGATGTGCTCGTACGCCAGCGCGGGCCGGATCTGCTCGGCGAAAACCTGTGCATGGCGCTGCTGGAGCCGGTGGGCTTCTTCGCTGATCCGCTCCAGCACCTCGACAGGGCTGAGCCCGGCAGGGGAGGGGACGGCCAGCCCGGTGGCGATGCGGCGCTTCAGGCCTGCCACGCGGACCATGAAGAATTCGTCCAGGTTGGAGGCAAAAATGGACAGGAAGCTGACCCGCTCCAGCAGGTGGAGGGTAGGGTCTTCCGCCAGTTCCAGCACCCGCGAATTGAAGGCGAGCCAGCTCAGCTCGCGGTCCAGGAACCGGTCGGGCCGGATGTCGCCTTCGGGCTGCAGGTTCGGTGCGAATTCGGGGATGTCGATGCGATCCTGCGTGGCCCTGGATGCCGGTACCTCGGATGAGCCGAAGCGGGCCCGGACAGGCACCGCAACATCCTGGGACGTGGCTGTTCCGGACGGTTCCGGGTTCATGGCTTCTCCTTTAGCTGGCGCTCCGGTGCCTGCGCTTCCGCCCCGCGCGGCTCCATTTCAACCTTACAAGCATTCACCGCCCCCACGGCCTTTGTTTTACGCCGTGCCAGGGATTGCTCCGGCCTCCCGACCTCCCGGCTACCCGGCGGCGGGGCCGTACATGACGTCCATGTCCCAGCGGCTGAAACCGAGCCGCCGGTACAACGCGACAGCCGGAGCGTTGTCCGCATCCACGTACAGCATCACACCGGCCAGTCCTGAGTCGCGGAGGTGCTTGATGCCGGCAATGGTCAGTGCCTTGCCCAGTCCCATGCCCTGCGCGTCAGGTGTCACGCCCACCACGTAGACCTCGCCGATGGCCGGGTGGGTGCCGTGGCGTGGGTGGACCTTGGTCCAGTGGTACCCCAGCAGCCTGCCGTCCCGGTCCTCGGCGAGGAGGAAGCCGGACGGGTCGAACCAGTCTTCCGCCATGCGCGCCTCGAGGTCGGCCCTGGTGAGGCTGCCCTGCTCGGGGTGGTGGGCGAATGCTGCCCGGTTGGCTACCAGCCACGCCTCTTCATCCTTGCCCGGAACGAACGTGCGGATGGCCACCCCGTCCGGCAGGCCGGCATCGGGCAGGTCCGCGCCCGCCGTCGTCATCCTCATCTTCCACAACTCGCGTACCGGCGCATACCCGTAGCGCGCGGCGAGGTCGGCAGCGGCTTCATGGTTGCCATGCGACCAGGCGTTCAGCCCGTTGAAGCCCCGGACCTCCTTGAGCGCGCCCACCAGGCGGTCCGCCACGCCCTGGTTCCGGTAGGAGGGATGGACGGCGATTTCCAGGATGCCGCTGCCGTCCGGCTCCTCAACCACGACGGCGAAGCCCGCCAGGTCCTGGCCGGTGGCCGGATCGGAGTCCTCGTCGGGAGCGTAGAGGGCCAGAGTCAGGAGGCTGTGCTCCGCCGAGTCACCGGCGCGCATGGTCACCAAGGTTTGCTCGGAAATGGAAGGATTGCCGTCCGATTCCTCAGCCGCGGCCAGAAGGTCACGGCAGTCTTTCAGCAGTTGCTGGTCAACTCCGCCCCGGACAACATGGACGGGCCACTTCTGCGGATGCGCTGGAGTCATGAGCCAAGGCTATACGCCGGCGGCAGCTCAGGCTCATGCCTCCGTGAGTTCATCTTCCTGCTGCCGGACCAGCGTGAGGCGGTAGCCGACGTTCCGGACGGTGCTGATCAGGTTCTCGTGGTCCGCTCCGAGCTTTGCCCGCAGGCGCCGGACGTGGACGTCCACGGTGCGCGTGCCGCCGTAGTAGTCGTAGCCCCACACCTCCGTCAGCAGTTGCTGCCGGGTGAACACGCGGCCAGGGTGCTGCGCCAGGTACTTCAGGAGTTCGAACTCCTTGAAGGTCAGGTTCAGGGGCGCCCCGTTGACCCGGGCCGTGTAGCTTGCCTCATCGATGACGACGCCGGCGGCACGGATTTCGCTGGGCGCGTCTTCCTGCTCGGGTACTGCCCGGGCAACGGACAGCCGGATACGGGCCTCCACCTCGGCGGGGCCCGCGGAATCGAGGACGATGTCGTCAACGGCCCACGCGGAGGACACCGCCGCCATGCCACCTTCGGTCAGGATCAGCACCAGCGGGGCGCTGAGGCCTGTGGCCTTCAGGAGCTGGGTGAGGGAACGGGCGCCCACCAGGTCCTTGCGGGCGTCCAGCAGGACAATGTCGCAGGGGTCTGTTTCCAGGAGGGCCGTTGGTTCGGCGGGGAGGATATGGACCCTGTGGTTCAGCAGCTCGAGGGCAGGCAGGATGTCCACCGAAGAACCGGTGCTGTTGGTCAGTAACAGGATGTGCGACATTGTTCCTCCAAGGGCTGTCCGCGCATCATTGGGCGACTGAACCGGATTCTCACCGGCCGGTACTGGCTCCTGCGGAAGGTTTTGGACCGTCAGCACGCCGCCGGCCAGCCACCTCAGCAGGGAGCGTAGCTGAGCTTTGAGTATACCCGGCAGCCCCTCCCTGGCCACAGATTCAGGACGTGGACCGGCACCATTTGCGACATATCCAGTTCACATAAGGCAGGATTGGACCAGGGCGCACCCGCCCTGCCATGAGGGGGCAGACCTGCCTTCCGGCCGACCGCCAGGATGGGAAAACAGCGCAGTGAGTGCACCGACGAAGCACAGGCCGGGCCACGCATGACGGCGGAACTGCAGGCTCCCGCGCGTTCACTGGGCTCCTGGACCGTCGGCGTCGTCGGGATCGCCGGCCTCATCGCGATCATCGCCGGGGTCTACGCCTCGCCGGAGGCACTCGTGGTGGTGGGCATCGTGATCGCCGTGGCGGTGGGCATCGGCTGGCCGCACTTCCTCCGCATTCCCGCCAAGAAGACCCTCGCCGCAGTTATCGCCCTGCCGGGTGCAGGCGCGGCCATAGCCGCCGCCCTGGTGCCTGCCCCCGGATACCTGGACTGGACTCCCGGCTTCGTGGCCTTGGGAATGATGGCCGTGTTCGTGGTGCAGCTCATCCGCGGAACAGGACAGGCGCAACGGCTGGAATCCACCCTGGGGTGCTGCGCCGGTGTCCTGCTGTCCTGCCTGGGAGCAGGCTGGATTGCCGGCTCCCGCTTCAACGGTGTCCGCGAGATGCTCCTGGTGGCGGCGATCAGCGCGGCTGTGGCCCTGCTGGCCGGGCTCATCCGCTGGCCGGACAGCATTGTTGCCCCGCTCGGAGTGGTGCTTGCAGGCCTTGCCGGTCCGCTGGCCGGGCTGGTCCTGTCGGACATTGCCGTCCTGCCGGCGGCCATCTTCGGCGTGGTTGTGGGCGCGGTGCTGGCGAGCTTCCGGCGGCTGGCCACCCTGCGCGGTGCGCCACTGAACATCCTGGCCGCCCTGGGCATGGGGCTGGCCCCGGTCTCGGCTGTTGGATCCCTTGCGTACTTCATAGACAAACTACTCATCTACTAACGGTTAGGATGGCACCATGTCCGTACTTGCTTTTGAAATCTTCTTCCTTGTCCTGCTCGGCATCGCGAGCCTGTCCATGGCCTGGTTCGCCGGCTTCGTGGTCTACCGCCTCTTCAAGGGCCAGCAGTAGCCACCCCTTTCCCGGGACCGGCCGTAGCTGGAGGTAATACCAATGCCCATTGAGATTCCTACAGACCTGACCCCCGAACTCGTCCCCCTGTCCTGGCTCATCGGTGAGTGGGAGGGCCGGGGGCGGTTGGGCAGCGGCGATGAGGATTCTGAACACTTCCTGCAGCACGTCTCCTTCACCCACAACGGGCTGCCGTACCTGCAGTACCGTGCCGAAAGCTGGTTGACCGACGACGAAGGGACGCGCCTGCGTCCGCTCACCGTCGAAACCGGCTTCTGGGCGCTGGAGCGCAAGCAGCTAGACGCCGACGGCGGCCCTGGGCTAGTGCCGGCAGACATCGTTCCCGTGTTGAAAAGCGCCGACGAGGTCGAAGCGCTGCGCAACAAGGACGGCGGCTTCGACATCTCCGTATCCATCGCCCACCCCGGCGGCATCACGGAGCTGTACTACGGCCAAATCAAAGGGCCTCAGATCCAGCTGACCACCGACATGGTGATGCGCGGCAGCCACTCCAAGGACTACAGCGCCGCCACCCGCATATTTGGCCTGGTGGACGGCAACCTGTTGTGGCGCTGGGACGTTGCCACCGGGGGTGACGCAGGAAAAGGGCTGGAGGCCCACGCCTCTGCGTTCCTGCACCGGGTCTCATGACCAGACAGGGTCTTCCGGACCCATAAGAGGGGAGCGGCACCGTGGGAGAAAGCACCGTCCAGGCAGCAGGAGCACCGGCTGATTACAGCGACCTGAAAGCTGTCTTCTTCAATGGCACGCTGAAGAAGTCGCCGCAGACGTCCAATACGGACGGGCTGATCCGGATCAGCCGCATGATCATGGAAAAACACGGCGTGGGCACCACGGTGATCCGGACGGTGGACCATGACATCGCCAGCGGCGTCTACCCCGACATGACCCAGTACGGCTGGGCCACCGACGAGTGGCCCCAGCTTTACCCCGCGGTCAAGGAAGCCGACATTGTGGTGGTGGCCGGGCCCATCTGGTTGGGGGACAACTCGTCCCAGACCAAGAAACTGATCGAACGCCTCTACGCCCACTCCGGCGAACTCAACAGCAAGGGCCAATGGGCGTTCTATCCCAAGGTCGGCGGTTGCCTGATCACCGGAAACGAGGACGGGATCAAGCATTGCGCCATGAACGTCCTCTACAGCCTTCAGCACATCGGCTTCAGCATCCCGCCGCAGGCCGACGCCGGATGGATCGGACCCGTGGGGCCCGGCCCGAGCTACCTCGATGAAGGCTCCGGTGGCCCGGAAACCGACTTCACCAACCGGAACACGACGTTCATGACCTGGAACCTCCTGCACCTGGCCCGGACGCTCAAGGACTCCGGGGGCTACCCCGCGTTCGGAAACCTGCCCGGCGAATGGGCTGCCGGAACAAGGTTCGATTTCGAAAATCCGGAATACCGCTGACCTCCAAGGACTTCTACTTCATATGACTACGCCCAGCCCTTTGTTGTCGCGCCCCGGTGCCGTCGAGGCCACCGGTCCTGACGCCGGAGTCGCCGCCCACTACGGCGAGCCGCTGCGCGAGCAGCGCGCCCTTGCCGCCGGAACTGCCGTCGTCGACCTTTCCCACCGCGGCGTGGTCACCGTCACCGGGCCCGACAGGCTCAGCTGGCTCAACACCCTGTCTTCCCAGCAGGTGGCAGCCCTGAAGCCGGGCGAGTCCAGCGAACTGCTGCTCCTCAGCGTCCAGGGCCGGATCGACTTCGATGCCCGTGTGGTCGATGACGGGGAAACCACCTGGCTGATCGTCGAAGCAACGGAGGCCGCCCCGCTGGCCGAGTACCTCAACCGCATGAAGTTCATGTTGCGGGTCGAGATTGCCGACGTCTCCGCGGACTGGGCCGTGGCCGGCAGCACCAGGGCCGTGCCGGAATGGGCCGGGCACCTCGCCTGGCAGGACCCGTGGCCACACGTGTCCGCGGGCGGGTACTCCTATGCCACAGTTTCCGAGGAGAACCACCCCGGCCTTGAACGTCCCTGGTTCGAGTACCTCATCCCTGCCGGCGGCCTTGAGGACGCCCTTGCCGGCCGGCCCCTGGCCGGTGTGCTCGCTGCTGAGGCCCTTCGCGTGGCCGCCTGGCGGCCCCGGATCGGCGCCGAAACGGATGACAAGACCATCCCGCACGAACTGGACTTGCTGCGCACGGCCGTGCACCTGGCCAAGGGTTGCTACAAGGGCCAGGAAACCATCGCCCGCGTCCACAACCTCGGGCACCCGCCGCGCCGGCTGGTGTTCCTCCAGCTGGACGGATCGCAGCACACCCTGCCCGCCGCCGGCAGCCCCGTCATGGCCGGGGAGCGGAAAGTGGGGACCGTGACCTCGGTGGCGCAGCACTACGAGATGGGTCCGGTGGCCCTGGCAGTCATAAAACGTTCAGTGGCCCCGGATGACGTACTGACGGTCCTGGACGGCGATGAGCCGTATGCGGCCGCCCAGGAGCTCATCGTCGCCCCCGACGCCGGCCAGGTTGTGGGGCGCCAAACCGGATTCCTGAGGGGGCCGCGCTGATGACCGGGAACACCACGCCCGTCCACGCCGCGGCGAAGTCAACGGAGGGGCACGACGACGATGCGCTGGCTTTGGCGCATACGCTCTTCCAGGCTGCCCGTGAAGGGGACGCCGCGCTGCTTGGTCCCTACCTGGAGGCCGGTGTCCCCGCCACCATGACGAACTCCGCCGGCGACTCCCTGCTGATGCTCGCCGCGTATCATGGCCATGCCGGAACCGTACAGCTGCTGCTGCAGCACGGCGCCGACGCCAACACCGCCAACGATCGGGGCCAGACCCCCCTCGCCGGAGCGGCATTCAAGGGCTACACGGATGTGGCCCGCGTCCTGCTGGGCGCCGGAGCGGATCCGGACGCCGGTGCGCCGTCGGCCAGGGCCGCAGCGCAAATGTTTGCCCGCAAAGAGATCCTGGACCTGCTGGGCTGATCTTCCCGGGTTTCCGCCCGGGCACCAAAACAAAACTCCAGAAGGATGACCGAGTGGAAAACGTAGAAAAGCCGTGGCCGGCGCTGTGGTCCCTGGTGATCGGGTTCTTCATGATCCTGATCGACAGCACCATCGTCTCGGTAGCGAATCCCCGGATCATGGAGGGACTGCACGCCGATATCAACTCGGTGATCTGGGTGACCAGCGCCTACCTGCTGGCTTACGCCGTCCCGCTGCTCATAACGGGCCGCCTCGGTGACAGGTTCGGGCCGCGGAAGCTGTACCTGCTGGGCCTGGTGGTGTTCACCCTGGCCTCGCTGTGGTGTGGCCTGGCCCAAAATGTGGAAACCCTGATCGCGGCCCGCGTGGTGCAGGGGCTCGGCGCCGCAGTCATGACGCCCCAGACCATGGCGGTCATCACCCGCATCTTTCCGCCGGACCGCCGTGGCTCCGCCATGGCCGTCTGGGGTGCCACGGCCGGCATGGCCACCCTGGTGGGGCCCATCCTGGGCGGTGTCCTGGTGGACGGCCTGGGCTGGGAGTGGATCTTCTTCATCAACGTGCCCATCGGCGTCGTGGGCTTCATCCTGGCCATGCGCAACGTCCCGGCACTGAGCACCCACCCGCACCGGTTCGATATCCCCGGCGTCCTGCTGAGCGCCGTCGGACTCTTCCTCCTGGTCTTCGGTATCCAGGAAGGCGAGACGTACAACTGGGGGACCATCACCGGGCCCATCAGCGTCTGGGGACTCATTATTGCCGGCCTGGTAGTCCTGGCCGCCTTCGTGGCATGGCAGCGCTTCAACAAGGGCGAACCGCTCCTGCCGCTGGGCCTGTTCCGGGACCGGAACTTCTCCCTCGCCAACCTTGGCATCACCATGGTGGGGTTCACCGTCACGTCCTTCAGCCTGCCGCTGATCTTCTACTACCAGCTGGTCCGCGGCCTGACGCCCACCCAGTCGGCACTCCTGATGGTGCCCATGGCGCTGATTTCGGGCGGCATGGCGCCCGTGGTGGGCAAGATCGTGGACCGGGTCAACCCCAAATACCTTGCCGCCGGCGGCCTGACGCTGATGGCTGTCGCCCTTGTCTGGAACGGCCTGCTCATGCAGCCGGACACACCCATCCTGCTGTTCCTTCTCCCCAGCGCTGTCCTGGGGTTCGCCAACGCCGGCATCTGGGCACCGTTAAGCACCACCGCCACCCGGAACCTGCCGCCGCGCCAGGCCGGCGCAGGTTCCGGCGTCTACAACACCACCCGGCAGTTCGGGGCCGTGCTGGGCAGCGCAGCTATTGCCGTCCTGATCCAGTCCCGGCTCGCCGCGGAACTCCCGTCCGGCGGCCCTGCGGCATCAGCCGGTGAAGGGATGGCGATGGGCGGTACGTTGCCCGGATTCCTGCAGGCAGGGTTCTCGACGGCGATGGCCCAGTCGATCCTGCTGCCCGCCGGCGTTGTGCTCGCCGGGGCGGCGGTGGCACTGTTCTTCGCCAAGCCCAAGCCGGTCCAGGACTGGGGCGCCGCGGGCAGCCCGGCCTCAGCGAAGGTGGACGCTGGTCTGGATTCCGCCGGCTGACAGGCCCAGCTTCCGGGCCAATGCCAGGCAGCCGGTGTTGCTGACATCAGCGCGCCACTGCAGGGTAAGCCCGGCGGCCAGGGCCTCGTGGGCAGCGATGGAACCCGCCAGCGCTCCCAGGCCGCGGCGCCGCCAGTCCGGATCCACCAGGACGCCCATGTTGGCCAGCAGGCCCTCCCACTCGCCGTAGGCCCCGCAGGCCAGGGGCACGCGCCTGCCGTCCAGTTCATGGACGATGGTGTATCGGTTCTCGAGGTCGGACAGGCCCACTTCATTCACGTCATCCGGCGGGCACCTGCCCTCCAGTTCGATCGCCTCGGGATTCCCGTGCGAGACCGTCAGTTCCTCCGACGGTTGCTGCAGCGGCAGGTCGTCGGCAAAGAACAGGGCCGCGGCGCCCAGCCCGTGGCCACCCTGTTCCCTGGTCAGTTTCAGGAGCGTGACATGCTGGGCCATTTCCTCGTCGGGGATGCCGGCCGCTGCCTCGATGATGCTCCGTGGTCCTACCAGGACGGAACTGCCGAACAGCCGCACAAACTCGACGGTCCGGGCCGATTCGTCGGCGCGGACAATCCGTTCGCCGGATGCCAGGGCGTCACCGAATGCGTCGTCGTCAAGGCCCAGCCGGCGTGCCCACGCCAGCTGGATGATGGCCGCTGAGCCGGGATCGAGTGTCATGGTCCCAGCCTAGGGCGGCCCAGTGGCTTAGCCGAACAGGACCGCGGCCTCGTCGTAGCGGTTTTGCGGGACGGTCTTGAGCTGGCCCAGGGCCTCCTCGAAGGCGACATGCTGGATGTCGGTGCCCTTCAGCGCCACCATGGTGCCCCAGTAGCCTTCCACCACGGAGTCAATGGCGGCCATGCCCAGCCGGGTGGCAAGGACCCGGTCGAAGGCTGAGGGGACACCGCCGCGCTGGATGTGCCCCAGGATGGTGGCTCGGGTTTCGATGCCGGTCCGTGCTTCAAGTTCGGGCGCAAGCTGGTCCGCGATGCCGCCCAGGCGCGGACGGCCGAAGGTGTCCAGGCCACGCTCCGAGTGCGGGCTTTCCATGTGTTCGGGCACGAAGCCCTCGGCCACCACCACAAGGGGTGCGCGGCCGCGGGCATGGGCTTCCTTGACCCATTCGGTGACCTGCTCGATGCTGACCTTCTGCTCCGGGATGAGGATGGCGTGCGCCCCGGCTGCCATCCCGGCGTGCAGTGCAATCCAGCCCACGTGGCGGCCCATCACCTCGGCAATCATGCAGCGGTGGTGGGATTCACCCGTGGTACGGAGCCGGTCGATCGCCTCGGTGGCGATCTGTACCGCGGTGTCGAAACCGAAGGTGTAGTCGGTGGCGTCAAGGTCGTTGTCAACGGTCTTGGGGACACCCACGATCTTGAGTCCGGCGTCGGTCAGGCGCTTGGCCGCTGCCAACGTACCCTCACCGCCGATTGCGATGATGGCATCGATGCCAAGCCGGTCCATGTGGGCTTTGATGGCCTCGGGACCGCCGCCGTTTTCGAACGGGTTGGTGCGGGAAGTGCCCAGGATGGTCCCGCCCTGCTTGGCGATGCCGCGGACCATGGTGCGGGGGATGTCGATGATGTCGCCCTCCACCACGCCCCGCCAGCCATCCCGGAATCCGACGAATTCCTGGCCATGGACGGCGATGCCCTTCAGTACCGCGCCGCGGATCACGGCATTCAATCCGGGGCAGTCGCCACCGCTGGTGAGGATTCCAATTTTCATGTTCGGCTCAAATCCTGGGAAGAAGGTTTACAGGCAGAGCGCCACGCTGAGCTCACCTAGAAGTGTAGTGGGGTGTGTGGGGTACGACACAAACCGGTTACATTGGGGCCGGCCGCCGGGGACACGGCAAGGCCCCCGCCGTGGATTATGACTACCCACGGTCAGGGGCCTAAGGCGCGGTCAGGGCCGGTTGAGCGACCGCCGGTCCAGGAAGGTCTGCAGCAGGATTTCATTGCGCTGGTCCGGGATGATGATCCAGGCCAGGAGGTAGAAGACCACGGCTGGTCCGGGGAGCAGGCACAACAGGAGGAAAGCGATGCGGACATAGGCAACGTCGACGTTGAGCTGCGCCGCGATTCCTCCGAGTACTCCACCCACCCAGCGCTGCGGTCCGCGCTTCAGGCCGAAGCCCCTGACAATGCTGAAGAACTTATCCATGGTTCAAGACTTCCCTGTAGTTGGTTGGTTGTCACGTTTCCGGGCTGAGAGCAGGCCGCCCACCACCAGGGCCACTCCGGCGCCGATCATGAGGCCGATCAGGACGTAGGTGCCATTGAGGGCGACGATCCCCAGTTGGGCCACGATGATCAGCGCGGCCAGCGCCAGGACGATCAGTCCCCACACCACCGTTCCCACCCTTGCCGGTGCCGGTCCGGCGGTGTCGTGGCCCGCCGTCGTCGGAATGTTGCTGTTGTCCATGTCAGTTGCCTTCCTGGATCGTGACGTTGCTGAAGGTGCCGTCGATCTGGACCACCAGGTGGTTGCCGGGCCGGTCGGTGTTGTAGCTGCTTTGGCGGGTGGTGTTGCCGCCGCGCTGGCCTCCGCCCTCATTCAGGTTGCCCATGGTCATGTCCGCCTTGATGTCCACCGGCACGTTCTGCGGAATCACCACGGTCACGTTGCTTGCGGTGATGTCCAGGGGAACCACGACGTCGGACGTCAGGGGGGCGGTTGGGGACAGGCCCGTGAGGTCCACGGTTCCACGTCCGGCGGTGATGTCGATTCCACCGCGTGCTTCCTCGATGCTGGCGGGGTTCCAGTCCACCTGCTGGAACCGCATCCGGCCATCGTCCAGGGTGTTGTAGACGCCCCCGGTGACCAGTGCAACCACGGCGAAGAGGCTCAGGATGCCGGAAGTGCGGCCGCGGAAGCCCGCCACCAGGATGCCCAGGCCCAGGACCGCTGCCGCGCTGGCCCACACTATGGCGTTGGCGGAGCCGCCCAGGTTGATGACGTTCGCGGCGTCGAGGGCCTTCAGCCCACCGCCCACCACCAGGGCGGAACCCGTTGCGATGGCCACGCCGGGGGCGCCGGGACCGGACGGCCGGGGCTTGGGCGGCCGCGGCGGAACCCATGGGCTGGGGTAGCTGCCGCCGCCGGGCGCTCCGCGGCCGGGACCGCCGGGAGACGTGCCGCCAACGCCGCCGGAGCCGGGAGCCGGTGGCACACTTCCGGCCGGGCTGTAGCCGCCCTGGCCGTAAGGGCCGCCCGTTGCGCTGGTGTCCGCCGTGCCTGCGGTGCTGCTGCCATAGGGCGGCGCCGCAGCCGCAGCCGGTCCGGCTTCGGTGCCGGCGGAGAACGTCGCGGTGTGGGCCGCGCCGGAACTCCCCATCGGATAGGTCCCGGCTGGTGCGGCACCGCCGTGGCCGGCCATGGTGGGGTGGGCCTTGTTGCGCTGGGAGAGGTAGTAGATCAGGTAGATGGCGCCGCCAACCCAGAAGAGGGTCCACAGCAGCCCGCTGAGGCCGTTATGGCTCCAGCCCCAGAAGCCTCCGCCCAGGCCCGTGAGGCCCAGGATGGTGGCGATGAGGGAACCTGTCATGCCGCTGGACCAGCGGCCCGCACCGGCTTCCTGGACATGGATCCTGCCGTCCGGTTCCGGGAGGAAGGCCCAGGCCAGGCCGTACAACAGGACTCCGATGCCTGCCAGGAGGGTCAGGACAATGAAGACGCCGCGGATGATGATGGGGTCAACGCCCAGCCTGTGCGCAATACCGCTGCAGACGCCGCCAACCCACCGGTCATTGCCGCGGTAGATGCCGTTGCTGCGGATCCAGCCGAAGAAGTCGGTGGACGGAGCGGGTGCCGGGCTGCCCTGGTACGCATAGTTAGGTGAAGGTTCCGCCGGCGGGACTATCGGCGGGCCTGTGGCGGGGTCAGGAGGCGTCGGGCCGGAGGATGGCAGCGGCTCGGTGGGCTGCCCGCTGTCCGTGCCGGGCTGCTCCTTGTGAAGGGGCTCGGCAGGGTGTTCGTCGTCGGGGGAGGGGGTCTGCGAGTTCATACCTCGATCCTCCCGTCCATGCCCGGCAGCCCTCTACTGGGGGAAACCCTGAACCGTCCCTGAGCTGTCCCCGGGAAGCGGCTGAATGCGGTCCGGGCAACCCTGATCCATGTTTGGATTGACCCATGACAACCCTTCCGGTGCGGCCACCCCTGGCACGGAGCAGCGACCGTGTCATCGCCGGGGTGTGCTCCGGCTTGGCTGCACACCTTGGCTGGCCGGTGCGGAACGTCCGCCTGGGCATGGTCCTGGCGTGCTTCGCAGGCGGTGCCGGCCTGGTCTTCTACGCATGGCTCTGGATCATGGTGCCCACCGCGGACGAGGCCGTGCGCCGCAACGCCCGCCGCCCGGCATCGCCCATTGCCCCGGCGGTGAGCCGGCCCGCCCAGGGGACCGCTGCCGACGCCGGATCCCCGGCAGGTGCCCCCGGTCCGGTTCCGGACGGCGCCGGCGTGCCGCCGGGCGCCCCTTGGTTCCGGGCGCGCGGAATGCGGTACGGCAAGGAAATCCTGCTGGGCTGCGGGCTCCTGCTCGTCGCCGGCATCATGATCGCCCAGCTGCTGGGCGTGGACGTATCACTGGGAACGCTGATCCCGGCGGCCGCGGTCCTGGGCGGCGCCTCGATCGCATGGATGCAGCTGGATGAGACCCGTCGCGCAGGGCTGGTGGACAAGACCAAGGCTGACCAGGCCGGCGGCTGGGGCCGCCTCGCTGCAGGCCTGGCGCTGGTGGTGGCCGGGGTCCTGGTGATGGTCTCCGGCTCGGGGTCATGGGAGCAAACGTGGCTTGCGCTGCTTGCCTCGGTGGCCGTCCTGGGCGGGGTGGTGCTGGTCCTGCTGCCCTGGGCGCTGAAGTTTTGGCGTGACCTCGAGGCCGAACGCGCCGGCCGGATCCGGGAGACGGAACGTGCCGAAATTGCCGCCCACCTCCACGACTCCGTGCTTCAGACCCTCGCCTTGATCCAGCGGCGTGCGGGCAACGAGCACGACGTCGTCCGCCTGGCCCGTGCCCAGGAACGCGAGCTGCGCGGCTGGCTATTCCAGGACCCCGGCCGGGAAAGCGGGCAGCTTTCAGACCGGATCAAGGCCGTTGCCGGCGAGGTGGAGGACCTGCTAGGCAACGCCGTGGAGGTGGTCACCGTTGGTGATGCCCCCATGACCGAGGCGTACGAAGCCTTGGTCCAGGCAAGCCGGGAAGCCATGCTCAACGCATCCCGCCATGGTGGCGGGACGGTCTCGGTCTACCTTGAGGCATCGGACGGGCTGGCCGAGATCTTCATCAAGGACAGGGGCCCGGGCTTTGAGCTGGGGGACGTCCCGGCGGACCGGCTAGGCATCCGGGAATCGATCATCGGCAGGATGAAACGGCACGGCGGCTCGGCTGCCATTCTCAGCACGGGGGACGGCACGGAGGTCCGGCTCCGGCTGCCGGCTGCAGCAGAACACGCGGAAGGAAAATCATGAACCTGACCCAGGGTGCCGGCGGCGGAAGCGCCCGGCCGGCCAACTCCGCACGGGTTGTCATCGTGGATGACCACGCCATCTTCCGGTCCGGCCTGAAAGCGGACCTTGACCCCAGCATCCAGGTGGTGGGTGAGGCTGCCACCGTGGAGCAGGCCATCGCCGTGATTGCCCAGCAGCGGCCCGACGTCGTCCTCCTGGACGTCCACCTCCCCGGCGGACTGGGCGGCGGCGGCCGCGAAGTCATCGCCGGATCCGCCGCGCTCCTGTCCAGCACCCGGTTCCTGGCGCTGAGTGTGTCCGACGCCGCAGAGGATGTGGTCGCAGTGATCCGCGCCGGCGCCCGGGGCTATGTCACCAAGACCATTTCCGGCGCCGAGATCACCGATGCCGTGTTCCGGGTAGCCGGCGGCGATGCGGTCTTCTCACCCCGGCTTGCCGGTTTTGTCCTGGACGCCTTCGGCACTGCCCCCGCGGACATTGCCGACGACGAACTCGACAAGCTCTCAGCCCGCGAGCTTGAGGTCATGCGGCTCATCGCCAGGGGCTACAGCTACAAGGAGGTGGCCAAGGAGCTCTTCATCAGCATCAAGACCGTGGAAACCCATGTCTCGGCGGTTCTGCGCAAGCTCCAGCTCTCCAGCCGGCACGAACTGACCAAGTGGGCCGCGGAGCGCCGCCTCCTCTAAACGCCCCATCAGATCCTGCGTCTCTAACCCAAACGCCCCATCAGATCCTGCGTCTCTAACCCAAACGCCCCATCAGATCCTGCGTCTCTAACCCAAACGCCCCGTCAGATCCTGCGTCTCTAACCCAAACGCCCCATCAGATCCTGCGTCTCTAACCCAAACGCCCCGTCAGATCCTGCGTCTCTAACCCAAACGCCCCATCAGATCCTGCGTCTCTAACCCAAACGCCGCATCAGCTCCTGCGTCTCTAACCCAAACGCCCCATCACCAGGTGATGGGGCGTTTGGGTTATTCCTGCGGAAGGTGATGGGGCGTTTGGGTTATTCCTGCGGAAGGTGATGGGGCGTTTGGGTTATTCCTGCGGAAGGTGATGGGGCGTTTGGGTTATTCCTGCGGAAGGTGATGGGGCGTTTGGGTTATTCCTGCGGAAGGTGATGGGGCGACTACTGGGCCTTGCCGAGGAAGTCCTGCAGGCGCTGGACGCCCGTGGCGAGGTCGTCGTCGCCCAGGGCATACGAGAGACGCAGGAAGCCGGAGGGCCCAAACGCCTCACCGGGAACCACCGCTACCTCAACCTCGTCGAGGATCAGCGCAGCCAGCTCCGCGGACGTCTGCGGCGTAGCGGTGCCGGAAGCGGTGGGGAACTCCTTGCCCAGCAGCGCACGGACGTCCGCGTACACGTAAAAGGCGCCCTTCGGCGTCGGGCACTCCACGCCCTCAATGGCATTCAGCCCTGCAACGATGGCCTTCCGACGGCGGTCGAATGCCACTTTCATCTCGTCGACGGCGGTCAAGGGGCCGGACACGGCGGCGAGGGCAGCGATCTGCATGATGTTGGACACGTTGGACGTGGCGTGCGACTGAAGGTTCGAGGCCGCCTTGATGACGTCCGCGGGACCGATCATCCAGCCCACGCGCCAGCCGGTCATGGCGTAGGTTTTGGCAACACCGTTGAGGATGACCACCTTGTCGCCCAGCTCGGGGGCAGCAGTGGCGATGGACGTGAAGGGTACGCCGTCGTACGTCAGGTGCTCGTAGATTTCGTCAGTAACCACCCAGAGTCCCTTTGCCGCGGCCCACTTGCCGATCTCCGCCACCTGCCCGGGGGAGTAGACAGCGCCCGTGGGGTTCGACGGCGAGACGAACAGCAGGATCTTGGTCCGGTCCGTCACGGCTGCCTCGAGCTGGTCAACGGTCACCAGGTAGTCCTGTTCAGGCCCGGCAAACACTTCCACGGGGACGCCGCCGGCCAGCCGGATGGCTTCAGGGTAGGTGGTCCAGAACGGGGAGGGCACGATGACCTCGTCGCCCGGGTCCACCAGCGTGGCGAAGGTGTTGTAGACAGCCTGCTTGCCGCCGTTGGTGACCAGCACCTGTGAAGGATCCACGGAGTAGCCCGAGTCGCGCAGGGTCTTCTCCGCGATGGCCTTCTTCAGTTCGGGCAGCCCGCCTGCGGGGGAGTAGCGGTGGAACCTGGGCTGGGACGCCGCCTCGATGGCCGCCTGGACAATGTAGTCCGGGGTGGGGAAGTCGGGTTCGCCCGCACCGAAGCCAATAACCGGCCGGCCAGCTGCCTTCAGCGCCTTGGCCTTGGCATCGACGGCCAGGGTTGCGGATTCGGCAATTGCGGAGATGCGTTGGGAAACGCGGGCGAAAGGCATTGGCAGGTCCGTTCTTCGCTTGCAGCCCAGGGGCTGGAATGTGGGATTCGACGAGTTCTACTCTATGCTGTTCACCGGACCCTCCGGGGTGCCGGTTTTGATTTATGACTGCCCCGCGCAGCAGGATCCGGGCCGGGCAGCGGATGGTCCGGAAAACGGGCTGGTTTTACCTACGCGAAGTTCTTGCGTAGACTGGTTCACCGGTGTTGAAACACGGATGATGGCGTGCGCCCCAGTTCAAGCTGGTGGTTGGCCATCAAAGAGTGCAATTCACTCCATAGGGTAGTGGCGCAATTGGTAGCGCAGCGGTCTCCAAAACCGCAGGTTGCAGGTTCGAGTCCTGTCTGCCCTGCGCAAGCTGCTCCGGGCGAAAGCCCGGAGCAGGCGCAGCAACCATGGTTCTGATCAGGGCCGGGTAATCCACCATTGCAAAGATGAGCGAGGACCAGGTGACCGAAACAGCTGCCAGCAGCTCCAAGGGCCGCCCAGCTAAGAAGGAAGCCAAGGCAAACTTCTTCGCCCGCATTGCACTCTTTGTCCGCCAGATCATCGGCGAACTGAAGAAGGTTGTTGCCCCCACCCGCAAGGAACTGATCAACTACACGCTCGTGGTGCTGGTGTTCGTGGCCATCATGATGGTCATCGTCAGCCTGCTGGACATTGGTTTCGGAACCGCTGTCAGCTGGATCTTCGGCGGCACCGGCCCCAAGGACAGCTAAGGCTGAACGGTCCGCAGGCTGCGTGCTTCACCCGGGTAACCGGGAGGAAGCGCCGGCGTGCGGAATTGAGCCATTTAAATAGGCATGTTAGGCAATGAGGAAGCAGGAGACCAAGTGTCTGAGCAGGAGCTCGAGGTAACCGAGACGGGGCTGGAAGAATCCCCGGACGTCACGGCAGAAGCCGGTGAAGAGTCCGAGGTTGAGTCCTCCGCGCCCGAATCCGACGACGCCGCCTCCGACGCAGCAGTTGCTGACGAAGCCGACGCTTCAGAAGCCGACGGCGAAGATGAGCCTGCAGACGCCCTCGCCGCTGCGGCAGCCACCGCCGCCGCTGACCCGGCTGAGGAGTTCAAGGCCAAGCTGCGCCGCCAGGAGGGTGACTGGTATGTCATCCACTCCTACGCCGGCTACGAGAACCGCGTGAAGGCCAACCTTGAAACCCGCATCCAGACCCTGGACATGGAAGATTACATCTTCGAAATCCAGGTCCCCATGGAAGAAGTCGTGGAGATCAAGAACGCCCAGCGCAAGGTGATCAACCGCGTCCGCATCCCCGGCTACGTCCTGGTCCGCATGGACCTCACGGACGCCTCCTGGGGCGCCGTCCGCCACACCCCCGGCGTCACCGGCTTCGTGGGCAACGCCCACAACCCGGTTCCGCTGCGCCTGGACGAGGTCTTCTCCATGCTCGCCCCTGTCTTCGAAGAGGAACAGGCTGAGAAGGGCAAGCCGGTCAACAAGCAGAACCAGGCACCCGTGGCCGTGGACTTCGAAGTTGGCGAGTCCGTCATCGTCAAGGAAGGTCCGTTCGAGACCCTCCCCGCCACGATCTCCGAGATCAAGCCCGAGTCCCAGACCCTCGTGGTGCTGGTCTCCATTTTCGAGCGCGAAACGCCGGTCACCCTGGCGTTCAACCAGGTCACCAAGATCTGAAAATCCTAGAATTCGTCCCGGCGCCGCCCGCTTAGCGGCACCGGAACGGCCGGCCGCCTTGCCATGGCGGCCACAAACCTGAGGCACGCTCCTGTGCCCCAGGACGTTATTGAGAGAAGGACCCTACATTGGCTCCCAAGAAGAAGGTCACCGGCCTCATCAAGCTGCAGATCCAGGCAGGTGCCGCCAACCCGGCCCCGCCGATCGGTCCTGCGCTTGGCCAGCACGGTGTCAACATCATGGAATTCTGCAAGGCGTACAACGCTGCAACGGAAGCCCAGCGCGGCAACGTCATCCCCGTGGAAATCACCGTCTACGAGGACCGTTCCTTCACGTTCATCACCAAGACCCCGCCGGCTGCAGAGCTCATCAAGAAGGCTGCAGGCGTTGCCAAGGGTTCATCCACCCCGCACACCGTCAAGGTTGCCAAGCTGACCCAGGCCCAGGTCAACGAGATCGCCTCCGCCAAGATGGAAGACCTCAACGCCACCAGCCTCGAAGGCGCAGCCAAGATCATCGCCGGCACCGCCCGCTCCATGGGCATCACCGTCGAGGGCTAACCACCCTTCCCGCTGTCCAGCGTCAAAGTAATTGACGACGACGGGCGGCACCGCCGGGACACCGGCACCAAACACATTGAAATGTCGGGCATCCGGGCCGGATAACGATCCGGACCACCGACTGTGGCAGGGCCCAGCGCGGTCCGCAGACCACAACTGCACAAGGAGAAATAAGCAGCATGGCAAAGCGCAGCAAAGCATATGAGGCAGCAGCCGCCAAGATCGACGCGGAGAAGCACTACGCACCGTTCGAGGCAGTAACGCTGGCCAAGGACACCAACCCGTCCAAGTTCGACGCCACGGTTGAGGTGGCCTTCCGCCTCGGCGTTGACCCCCGCAAGGCTGACCAGATGGTCCGCGGCACCGTCAACCTGCCCCACGGCACCGGTAAGACGGCCCGCGTCCTGGTCTTCGCCACGGGCGACAAGGCTGAGGCCGCAATCGCAGCCGGCGCCGACTTCGTTGGTTCCGACGACCTGATCGAAAAGATCGCCGCCGGCTGGACCGACTTCGACGCCGCCGTTGCCACCCCTGACCTCATGGGCAAGGTTGGCCGCCTCGGTAAGGTCCTGGGTCCGCGTAACCTGATGCCGAACCCGAAGACGGGCACCGTGACCCCCGACGTCACCAAGGCTGTCAACGACATCAAGGGTGGAAAGATCGACTTCCGCGTCGACAAGCACTCCAACCTGCACTTCATCATCGGCAAGGTTTCCTTCGACGCCATCAAGCTGGCCGAGAACTACGCAGCGGCACTGGAAGAGGTTCTTCGCCTCAAGCCGTCCGCCGCAAAGGGCCGCTACATCCAGAAGGCCACCGTTGCCACCACGTTCGGCCCGGGCATCTCCGTGGACCCCAACGTCACCAAGGTTCTGACCGAGGCATAGTCCTTCCTGAAGTTCCTGCCTCCGGATTGATTCCGGAGCAACCAAAGACCGTCCCGGCGCCAAGGCGCCGGGACGGTCTTTTTTGTGCCGGCTGCCACGCGGGCCGGTGCTGCCTAAGCTGGCTGCATGGACCACGTTGAGCGAACCGGCCCCCCACTGTCGCCGTCGATCCCGTCCTGGGCAATTGCCGCCGTCGTTATCCCGCCACGCGGACCCGACCGCCGCGGCACTGGGCTGACCGCGGACTTCCTGGCATGCCAGGCCATGAAGGAGGCCCACGCCCTCGAGCTTTGGGGAAGCCTGGAGCGCTGCCCCACCTTGGACGAAGCGCTGGAGTATTGGCGCGGGAACGAGTACGAGGAACGGCTGCTTTTCCTTGCCCGGGCCGGCGCTGAGCCGGTGGGGCTGTGCTCCGTGGCGCTGCCTCTGCGCGAGAACCTGGCCACGGCGGGGATCGACGTCCTGGTGGCTCCCGGCCGGCGCCGGAGGGGAGCGGGGCGGCGCCTGCTGGAACATGCCGAAGCCGTGGCCCGCGCCCGCGGCAGGACATCCCTGGAGGGCTTCCATGAAGTTCCCTTGGACAAAATGCTCCAAGGTTCACGCATGGTCACCGCCAAATCGGGGGCGGGCCAGCTGCCGGCGGATGACCCTGCAACCGCCTTCGCCCTGGCCTCCGGGTACCAGCTCGAACAGGTGGAACGCTCCAGCAGGCTGGAGCTGCCAGTCGCCACGGACCTGTTGTCACAGCTGGCCGAGGACGCCGCAGCCCACTCCGGGGACTACGTGCTGGCCGGCTGGGACGACCACTGTCCGGACAAGTTCGTTGCAGGTTATGCCGGATTGAGGGCGCGGATGAGTACGGACGCGCCCACCGCCGGCATGGACTGGGAACGGGAGGACTGGGACGTCCAGCGCGTGCGCCGCGATGAAGAGGCCCAGGTCCGCAGCGGTGTGCAGACCTCCGTGGCCGCAGCCCTGCACCGGCAAAGCGGCGAACTGGTGGCGTATACGGTCCTGACCTGGCGGCCGGAGGTGCCGGAGTCGCTGATCCAGCAGGACACCCTGGTGGCGGCCGAGCACCGCGGCCACCGGCTGGGGATGCTGACCAAGGCGGCTAACCTGCGGCGGGCCCGGGAAAAATGGCCGCAGGCGCGCTCCGTCCTGACATGGAATGCCAGCGAAAACCAGCATATGCTGGCGATAAATACCGCCCTTGGATTCAGGCCCGCCGGCTATGAAGGTGAGTGGCAGAAACGGCTGGGATGATGCCCGAATGGCAATAGACGTGAAGATCGAGCAGCTCTGGATTCCCGACTCCCTGGACACCCCGGACGCTGCGGATTTCCTCGCCGCGGTGGAAGTGGGCCGCAAGGTGCGCATGCAGACGTGGGGCAGTGACGATCTTGCGTACGGTCCCGAGGAAAAGCTGCTTGAGTTCGCGGACCCGTATGAGCGCCAGTTGATCCTCGTTGCCAGGGTGGACGGCGCGATCGTGGGCACGGTTGATATTGCGCTGCCCCTGACCGACCACCTGGACCTTGCCGAGCTCACCCTGGACATCCTGCCCGAGTTCCAGCGGCAGGGGGTGGGCCGCCGGCTCCTGGAGGCTGCCGAACAGCTGGCCCGGGGGAGGGCCGCACCATGATCCTGGTGGATACCAACCATCCCGGGGCGTCCCTGCATGAGTTTGAACGGGCCCAGCTGGTGCCGGGCTCCGGGCAGGGCTTCGTGCCCCTGGAGAGCCGCGAGGTGGAGTTCGCACAGAAGACCGGCTACACCCTGCAGCACATCGAGCAGTTCAGTTCCTGCCTCCTGCCCCTGGACACCAAGCTGGTGGCCGACCTCCAGGCTGAGGCCGAGGAAGCGAACAACGGCAGGTACCGGCTGCACCACTGGACGGACCGCTGCCCCGACCGCTGGCTGGAGGCCGTGGCCGCGCTGGAAAACCAGGCGGGCGCCGACGTGGACCCGTCACTGGACATGCCGGTTGAACAGGGCATGGTGTTCGACGGCGGAATCCTGCGTGAGGCGGAGGACGTCGCCATCGCCCAAGGCAGGAGAACGGTGGTCACCGCCGTCGAGCACATCGCCACGGGGGCCCTGGTGGGCCTTACCACCATCACTGTCCTTGCGCACCGGGCGGACGTGGTGTTCCAGGACGATACCCTGGTCCTCCAGGAGCACAGGGGCAACAAGCTCGGGCTGCTGATCAAGGTGGCCAACATGGAGCGGCTCAGCGAACAGTTCCCGGACGCCCGCATCATCTACACCTGGAACGCCCCGGAGAACCGGTACCTCCTCACGGTCAACAAGCAACTGGGATTCCAGACAGCCGGCGTCACCGGCATCTGGCAGAAGGAGCTCCCGACCCTGCACACCAGCACCAGCTGAGGCCGATTTGGCGGACCGGCAGCGCCTCGCGTAAGCTGGATGTACCAAAGACCGTCGGTTGTTGGAAATCCACTCTCCTGAACATGGCTCAACTCTGCAGTTGTGCGCGGGGGACCACAGTGGCTTTCCGGACGAAGGACCCTCAACGCAGGGCGGCCGGCGCAGGTGAACGAAGCAAGGCTCCACGGCAACGTGTTGAGCCAAGCCCCGTGCATCTGCGCGGGGCGTTTTTAGTTTTAGCTCTCTTGAGCGGGGACCGTCGAATACCGGCACTATCCCCGGAAGGAGGGTTATGGCAACGCCTACCAAGGTTTCAGCAGTAGCTGAGATCACTAACGATTTCAAGGAATCGAACGCCGCTGTCCTGACCGAATACCGCGGGCTCACCGTTGCACAGCTCAAGCAGCTGCGTGTTTCTCTCGGCCAGGACACCAAGTTCGCGGTCGTCAAGAACACCCTGACCGCCATTGCAGCCAAGGAAGCCGGCGTCGAAGCATTCGACGGCCAGCTTGCCGGCCCCACTGCAATCGCGTTCATCAAGGGTGACGCAGTTGCCGCTGCCAAGAGCCTGACGGATTTTGCCAAGGCCAACAAGCAGCTGGTCATCAAGACCGGTTACTTCGAGGGCAAGGCGCTGGACGCCACCGAGGTCGCCGCACTGGCTGCCCTCGAGTCCCGCGAGCTGCAGCTCGCCAAGGTTGCAGGCGTCCTCAAGGCACCTGCCGCCGCAGCTGCACGCATCATCGACGCACTGCGCCTCAAGCTTGAAGAAGAGAACGGTGCACCGGCAGCTGCCGAAGCGCCCGCCGCTGAAGAAGCCCCCGCCGCTGAAGCTGACGCTCCCGCCGAAGCTCCCGCTGCCGAAGAGAACTAATTCTCTTACCCCCACCAGACTCCGGTGTCCGTCCGGCCCAGCGCCTCCCGGTCACCACAACAGGAAGGACGCCTACCATGGCGAAGCTCAGCAACGAAGAGCTCATTGAAGCTTTCAAGGAACTGACCATCATCGAGCTCTCCGAGTTCGTCAAGCTCTTCGAAGAGACCTTCGAAGTTACCGCTGCTGCTGTAGCTGTTGCCGGCCCCGCCGGTGGCGGCGCCGCTGAAGAGGTTGAAGAGAAGACCGACTTCGACGTCATCCTCGAATCTGCCGGTGACAAGAAGATCGCAGTCATCAAGGAAGTTCGCGCCATCACCTCCCTCGGCCTCAAGGAAGCCAAGGACCTGGTTGACAGCGCCCCCAAGGCTGTTCTCGAAGGCGCCAACAAGGAAGCTGCCGAGAAGGCCAAGGAGCAGCTCGAGGCTGCAGGCGCCACCGTTACCCTCAAGTAACAGCGCCTTTTCCTTCGGAAACCCCGTCCACTCCGGTGGGCGGGGTTTCCTGCGTTAACGAGCTCGACCGATTCCAGGTCCCGCCTGGACGGGATCGCTGATGTCCGCCACCACGGCTTCCAGGGCGGCAGTCAGAGCGTCGGCGTCGACGAACGCGCTGTATCCGTGCGCACCGGCGCCCATGGAGATGCGCCGCCCGGCGATGGTGGCGTCGGCATAGACAGGCCAGGTAGTGGTGCTGCCAAGCGGGGTGATGGTGCCCCGCTCGTAGCCGGTGGCCTCCAGCGCAGTTCCTGCGGGCGGCAGGGACAGCTTGTTTACGCCTACCAGGGCGCGGAGCTTGGGCCACGAAATCTGCCGGTCACCGGGGATCAGCGCAAAGAGGAACGTCCCGTCCTTGTGCTTCACTACCAGGGATTTGACGATGTCCGCCGGCGTGATGCCCAGGATGTCCGCGGCCTCTTCAAGGCTCTTCGCTGCGGGCCGCTCCACGACGTCCACTTCCAGGCCACGGGCAGCGGCGTCGGCCAGGAACCGTTCCCGTCCGGCGCCGTCCGCTCCGCTTCCGGATGGGCCGGCCATCAGTCGCGGTACAGCAGTAGGGCCTCGCCCTGCCCGCCCCCGCCGCAGAGGGATACCGCAGCCCTGCCGGTGCCACGCCGCTTCAGCTCATGTGCGGCATGGGCCGCCAATCGTGCGCCCGAGGCCCCGATCGGATGCCCCAGGGCGATGGCGCCGCCATGGATATTGCACTTCTCCAGCGGGTAGTCCAGGTCCTTGAGGGACTGCACAGCCACCGAACCGAAGGCTTCGTTGATCTCGATGAAGTCAAGATCGGCGGTGCTCCACCCCGCCTTGCCCAGGGCGTTCATGATGGCGTTGGAGGGCTGTGAATGCAACGAATTGTCAGGGCCGGCCACCTGCCCAGGCTTCCCCACCACCGCCAGGTATTCCAGCCCGTGCTCCTCCGCATAGCCGCGGGAGGTGAGTACCAAAGCAGCGGCGCCGTCGGACAGGGGAGAGGAATTGCCTGCGGTGATGGTGCCGTCGGTGACGAACGCGGCGCGCAGGCCCGCCAGCGACTCGACCGAGGTGTTGGGGCGGACCCCTTCGTCGGCGTCCACGACCAGGGGCTCGCCCTTGCGCTGCTTGACGCTGATGGGTGCGATCTCGCCGTCGAACGTTCCGTTCTTCGCCGCAAGCGCAGCGCGCTGGTGCGATTGGGCCGCGACGTTGTCCTGCGACATGCGGTCAATGCCCAGCGTGAGGTTCCGTGTTTCCGTGGACAGTCCCATGGACTGGCCGTCGAAGGCATCGGTCAGCCCGTCATGGGCGGCTGCGTCCAGCGCCTGGATGGAGCCGTACGTCCAGCCCTGGCGTGAGCCAGGAAGCAGGTGCGGTGCGCGGCTCATCGATTCCTGGCCGCCGGCAACCACCACGGCGGCCTCGCCGGCCCGGATCATCCGGGCGGCATCGATCACCGCGGTCAGGCCGGAAAGGCAGACCTTGTTGACGGTCACCGCGGGGACGTTCCACCCGATGCCGGCGCCGATGGCGCTCTGCCGGGCGGGGTTCTGGCCGGCTCCTGCCTGCAGGACCTGGCCCATGATGACGGCTTCCACGTCGGCCGCGTCGACACCGCTGTGTTCCAGCGCGGCCTTGATGGCGTGGGCACCAAGATCCACTGCCGTGAGGCTGGACAGCTGGCCGTTGATCCGGCCCTGCGGCGTCCGTGCCGCCCCGAGGATGACAACGTCGCTGTTGTCGGAAGAGTTGCCCATGGTTACCACTTTCCGTCCGGTTTTGATCTAAGCCACCAAGGCTATCGTGAGCCTGGTCACCCAACTATTCAAACGCCAAAGCCGCTATGTGCATTCCGGCCATGCGGCGGGGAATGCTGGGGGAGATGTCCCCATCCGTGGGGTTATGCACGACGGCGGGCGCCTGCGTAGGGTGGACGGCGAGGCTTTGCAGGGGGACGCTTTGCAGGGGGGACGCCAGGTCCGGAGCCGGGATGGACGGAGCGACATTGTGAAGAAACCACTGACGGCGGTTGCCATGGCCGTGGCGGTCCTGAGCGGTGGCGCCCTG
The DNA here is from genome assembly GCF_006517815.1 of Pseudarthrobacter sp. NIBRBAC000502770. Taxonomy (NCBI): domain Bacteria; kingdom Bacillati; phylum Actinomycetota; class Actinomycetes; order Micrococcales; family Micrococcaceae; genus Pseudarthrobacter; species Pseudarthrobacter sp. NIBRBAC000502770. The sequence goes on along the minus strand of NZ_CP041198.1, from coordinate 2,603,829 downwards.
GCGGGCTGTTCGGTCTCCACACCGGCGCCCGCGGAATCCACCCGCTTCACAACGGCTGCGTCGAACCCGGATAACAGCACGGAGAGCAGCAGCCCGGCTGCCTCCACAGGCTCGGGAAGTTCCGCGGCCGGCGGAGCCAGGGCGGCCTGCGAACTCTTCAACAAGTTGGTGTCGGACTATGCCGCAGTTTCCCCCACCGACCCGCAGGGCTACGAAGACGTCTACACGAAAGCCCAGGACGCCAAGGAGACCGTTTCGGGGGAGCTGAAGGGACTCTTCACCTCGCTGGGCCTGCTGGCCATCGACCACTCATCGGCTGCGGAGTCCGGGGGCAAGCCGTCCCGGGAATCGGAGGACGCCGTCCGGGATGCCGTCTTCGCGAACGCCGGAACCTGCACGGCGCAGGGCGTGACGCTGCGCCTCTAGCCTGTTCCGGACCTCGCGGGACGGAGCCTGGGAACAAGGTGCTTGCATTCCGGCAGGAAGTGGGGTAGACACGTAGGTTGTTTTGCCGTATCGTAGATATTTGCGTCTTCCCTGTTTACCTTCAGCCTTCATATAGCGGTGGGCTTTGCCTGGCAGCTGGCAATCAACGTGCCGTAACAACGGTTACAGCATAGTCAGTCCAGGCCCCGGGTCATATAGCGGAACCGGATGGTAGCGCTGCGGAGTCACTTCGCAGGGTGCACAGCGGGGGAGATCTGAAAACGCCTGAAGGTCTGTGGAAGGATCCCTCTTGGTCGCCTCGAGCACCTCTAATAACGAAACCGCTAACACCGCCGACAGCACTGATGGTGCCACTCGCCGGCTCTCATTCGCAAAGATTCACGAACCCCTTGACGTTCCGAATCTGCTTGCCCTGCAGACGGACAGCTTTGACTGGCTGGTAGGCAATGAGCGCTGGCAGGCACGCGTGGCAAAGGCTGTCGAAGAAAACGATCTCAGCGTCGCCACCACGTCCGGCCTGTCGGACATCTTCGAAGAGATCTCCCCGATCGAGGACTTCCAGGGCACCATGTCCCTGAGCTTCTCCGATCCGGAGTTCGCTGACCCCAAGTACACCATGGCCGAGTGCAAGGACCGGGACGCAACGTACTCGGCTCCGCTGTACGTCAAGGCCGAGTTCATGAACAACAACACGGGCGAAATCAAGCAGCAGACCGTGTTCATGGGTGACTTCCCGCTGATGACCGAGAAGGGCACCTTCGTCGTCAACGGCACCGAGCGTGTCGTCGTCTCCCAGCTGGTCCGTTCGCCGGGCGCCTACTTCGAGCGCGCCGCCGACAAGACCAGCGACAAGGACATCTTCACCGCCAAGATCATCCCGTCCCGCGGTGCATGGTTCGAGCTCGAGATCGACAAGCGCGACCAGGTCGGTGTCCGCCTCGACCGCAAGCGCAAGCAGTCCGTCACGGTCCTGCTGAAGGCCCTGGGCTGGACCGAAGGCCAGATCCTCGAAGAGTTCGGCCAGTACGACTCCATGCGGGCAACCCTGGAGAAGGACGCCACCGAAACCCGCGAAGACGCCCTCCTGGACATCTACCGCAAGCTGCGTCCGGGCGAGCCGCCCACCGTCGAGGCTGCCCAGTCCCTGCTGGACAACCTGTACTTCAACTCCAAGCGCTACGATCTGGCCAAGGTTGGCCGCTACAAGATCAACCGCAAGCTGGGCATCGACCGCTCCCTTGGTGACAAGGAAGCCTCTGTCCTGCACGTTGAAGACATCGTCGCCATGATCAAGTTCCTCGTCGCGCTGCACGCCGGCGAGAAGACCATCAAGGGCACCCGCGATGGCCAGGAAGTGGACCTGCGCGTCGAGATCGACGACATCGACCACTTCGGCAACCGCCGCATCCGCGCCGTCGGCGAGCTCATCGAGAACCAGGTCCGCACCGGCCTGTCCCGCATGGAGCGCGTTGTCCGCGAGCGTATGACCACCCAGGACGTCGAGGCCATCACGCCGCAGACCCTGATCAACATCCGCCCCGTGGTTGCGGCCATCAAGGAGTTCTTCGGAACCTCCCAGCTGTCGCAGTTCATGGACCAGAACAACCCGCTCTCGGGCCTGACCCACAAGCGCCGCCTGTCGGCACTTGGCCCCGGTGGCCTGTCCCGTGACCGCGCCGGCATGGAAGTCCGCGACGTGCACCCGTCCCACTACGGACGTATGTGCCCCATCGAAACCCCTGAAGGCCCGAACATTGGCCTGATCGGTTCGCTGGCTTCCTACGGACGCATCAACCCGTTCGGTTTCATCGAGACCCCGTACCGGCTGGTCAAGGACGGCGTCGTGTCCGACGACGTCCAGTACCTGACCGCCGACGACGAGGCAGAGGTCCTGATCGCCCAGGCCAACGCCCCGCTCGACGAGAACAAGAAGTTCGCCGAAGAGACCGTCCTGGTCCGTGCCCGCGGTGGTGGCGGTGAGCCCGTCCTGGTTCCGGCCGAGGACGTCGAGTTCATGGACGTTTCCCCGCGCCAGATGGTGTCCGTGGCTACGGCCCTGATCCCGTTCCTGGAGCACGACGACGCCAACCGCGCACTCATGGGTGCCAACATGCAGCGCCAGGCTGTGCCGCTGGTCCGTTCCGAGGCCCCCGTTGTGGGCACCGGCATGGAGCGCGCCGCCGCCGTCGACGCCGGTGACGTTGTCATCGCGAAGAAGGCCGGTGTGGTCACCGAGGTTTCCGCCGAGCTCGTCATCATGCTCAACGACGACGGCACCGAGACCAACTACCGCATCAACAAGTTCGCCCGCTCCAACCAGGGCAACTGCTACAACCACCGCGTCCTGGTCAACGAAGGCCAGCGCCTGGAAGTTGGCGGCATCATTGCCGACGGCCCGGCAACGGACCAGGGCGAGCTCGCTCTGGGCAAGAACCTGCTCGTGGCATTCATGTCATGGGAAGGCCACAACTTCGAGGACGCCATCATCCTCTCGCAGCGCATCGTTGCCGAGGACGTCCTTTCTTCCATCCACATCGAGGAGCACGAGATCGATGCCCGCGACACCAAGCTTGGTGCCGAGGAAATCACCCGTGACATCCCCAACGTGTCCGAGGAAGTCCTGGCCGGCCTGGACGAGCGCGGCATCATCCACATCGGTGCCGAGGTTGAAGCAGGGGACATCCTGGTCGGAAAGGTCACCCCGAAGGGTGAAACCGAACTGACCCCGGAAGAGCGCCTGCTGCGCGCCATCTTCGGCGAGAAGTCCCGCGAAGTCCGCGACACCTCCCTGAAGGTTCCCCACGGCGAGTCCGGGACCGTCATCGGCGTGCGCGTCTTCGACCGCGACAACGACGACGAGCTGCCCCCGGGCGTGAACCAGCTGGTCCGCGTCTACGTGGCCGCCAAGCGCAAGATCACCGACGGCGACAAGCTCGCCGGCCGCCACGGCAATAAGGGTGTTATCTCCAAGATCCTTCCGATCGAGGACATGCCCTTCCTTGCCGACGGCACCCCCGTTGACATCGTCCTGAACCCGCTGGGTGTTCCGGGCCGTATGAACGTGGGCCAGGTGCTCGAAACGCACCTCGGCTGGGTTGCCAAGACCGGTTGGAAGATCGAAGGCGAGCCCGAGTGGGTCAAGCAGCTGCCGAACCTCCCGCGCGAGAGTGGTCCCACCACTGTTGCCACGCCGGTGTTCGACGGCGCCCGCGAAGAGGAAATCACGGGCCTGCTGGATTCCACCAACGTGACCCGCGACGGTGACCGCCTGATCAACTCCTCGGGCAAGACCCGCCTGTTTGACGGCCGCTCCGGCGAGCCGTTCCCGGATCCGATCTCGGTCGGCTACATGTACATCCTGAAGCTCCACCACCTGGTGGACGACAAGATCCACGCACGCTCCACCGGCCCGTACTCCATGATCACGCAGCAGCCGCTGGGTGGTAAGGCACAGTTCGGTGGCCAGCGCTTCGGTGAAATGGAAGTGTGGGCGCTCGAGGCTTACGGCGCCGCTTACACGCTCCAGGAACTCCTCACGATCAAGTCCGATGACATCCACGGTCGCGTGAAGGTCTACGAAGCGATCGTCAAGGGCGAGAACATCCCCGAGCCGGGCGTTCCCGAATCCTTCAAGGTCTTGATCAAGGAAATGCAGTCGCTGTGCCTGAACGTGGAAGTCCTTTCCACGGACGGAACCACAATTGAAATGCGTGACTCTGATGACGCAGTCTTCACGGCTGCGGAAGAACTGGGCATCGATCTGTCTCGCGCAGAGCCCAGCTCCGTAGAAGAGGTTTAGCAGGAGGTTTACGACGGCGGGTGACCACCCGCCGTCGTACGCCCCCTCCCTCATCCCGCACCAAGACTTCAGAATTTAGAGAACAAGAGAGAACAGGGACCATATGTCCAGCGAATCCTCCTTCGGCCTCATGCAGATCGGCCTCGCCACCGCGGAAGACATCCGCGGCTGGTCGTACGGCGAGGTTAAGAAGCCGGAAACCATCAACTACCGCACGCTCAAGCCCGAGAAGGACGGCCTCTTCTGCGAGAAGATCTTCGGCCCGTCCCGCGACTGGGAGTGCTACTGCGGCAAGTACAAGCGCGTGCGCTTCAAGGGCATCATCTGTGAGCGTTGTGGCGTTGAAGTCACCCGCGCCAAGGTCCGCCGCGAGCGCATGGGCCACATCGAACTGGCCGCCCCCGTCACGCACATCTGGTACTTCAAGGGTGTTCCGTCCCGCCTGGGCTACCTCCTTGACCTGGCCCCGAAGGACCTCGAAAAGGTCATCTACTTCGCTGCCTACATGATCACCAGCGTCGACGAAGCTGCCCGCCACGAGGAACTGCCCAACCTGCAGGTTGAGCACGACATCGAGAAGAAGCAGCTGATCGACAACCGCGACGCCGATATCGCCGCTATCGCCCGCGACCTTGAAGGCGAAATCGCCCGTCTCGAGGGCGAAGGCGCCAAGGCTGCCGACAAGAAGAAGGCCCGCGACTCCGCCGACCGCCAGATGGCCAACGTGCGCAAGCGTGCCGACGCCGACATCGAACGCCTCGAGCAGGTCTGGGACCGCTTCAAGAACCTGAAGGTCGCCGACCTCGAAGGTGACGAGGGGCTGTACCGCGAACTGCGCGACCGCTACGGCATGTACTTCGAAGGCTCCATGGGTGCCGAGGCCATCAAGAAGCGGCTCGAGAACTTCGACATGCAGGCCGAGTCCGACCTGCTGCGCGACGTCATCGCCAACGGCAAGGGCCAGCGCAAGACCCGCGCCCTGAAGCGGCTCAAGGTGGTCAACGCGTTCCTGACCACCAACAACAGCCCGCTGGGCATGGTCCTCGACGCCGTCCCGGTGATCCCGCCGGAACTGCGCCCCATGGTCCAGCTGGACGGTGGCCGCTTCGCGACCTCCGACCTCAACGACCTGTACCGCCGCGTGATCAACCGCAACAACCGCCTCAAGCGCCTGCTTGACCTGGGTGCTCCGGAGATCATCGTCAACAACGAGAAGCGCATGCTTCAGGAAGCTGTTGACAGCCTCTTCGACAACGGCCGCCGCGGCCGCCCGGTCACCGGACCGGGCAACCGTCCGCTGAAGTCCCTGAGCGACATGCTCAAGGGCAAGCAGGGCCGCTTCCGCCAGAACCTCCTCGGCAAGCGCGTCGACTACTCCGGCCGTTCGGTCATCGTCGTCGGCCCGCAGCTGAAGCTGCACCAGTGCGGCCTGCCCAAGCAGATGGCCCTGGAGCTCTTCAAGCCGTTCGTGATGAAGCGCCTGGTCGACCTCAACCACGCCCAGAACATCAAGTCGGCCAAGCGGATGGTGGAGCGCTACCGCCCGCAGGTCTGGGACGTGCTCGAAGAGATCATCACCGAACACCCGGTGCTGCTCAACCGTGCACCTACCCTGCACCGCCTGGGCATCCAGGCGTTCGAGCCGCAGCTTGTTGAAGGCAAGGCAATCCAGCTGCACCCGCTGGTTTGTGGCGCGTTCAACGCCGACTTCGACGGCGACCAGATGGCAGTCCACCTGCCGCTGAGCCCCGAGGCGCAGGCTGAGGCGCGCATCCTGATGCTGTCCTCGAACAACATCCTGAAGCCCTCTGACGGACGCCCGGTCACCCTGCCTTCGCAGGATATGATCATCGGCCTGTACCACCTGACCACCAAGCGGAAGGGTTCCGCCGGCGAAGGCAGGATCTTCTCCTCCGTATCGGAAGCGATCATGGCCTTCGATGCACGCGAGCTGCACCTGAACTCGCAGGTCAAGATCCGGCTCGAAGGATTCGTTCCCTACGCCGGCTGGGAAGCCCCGGAAGGCTGGGAGCCCGGTCAGCCGGCACTCGTCCAGACCTCCCTGGGCCAGGTTGTGTTCAACCAGACCCTGCCCGAGGACTATCCGTGGGTTGAAGCCGTTGCCGACAAGGGCGAACTGTCCCGGATCGTCAACGACCTCGCCGAGCGCTACCCCAAGGTCGTCACCGCGGCAACGCTGGACAACCTGAAGGATGCCGGTTTCTACTGGGCAACCCGTTCGGGCGTCACCGTCGCCATCTCCGACATCGAGGTTCCTGCTGCCAAGCCGGAAATCCTTGCCGGGTACGAGGAACGCGCCGCCAAGATCCAGGGCCAGTACGACAAGGGCCTGATCGACGACGACGAGCGCCGCCAGGAACTGATCGAGATCTGGAACAAGGCAACCAACGACATCGCCACCGTGATGCGTGAGAGCCTGTCCCCGATGAACACCATCAACCGCATGGTGTCCTCCGGTGCACGTGGTAACTGGATGCAGGTCCGCCAGATCGCGGGTATCCGTGGCCTGGTGGCCAACCCGAAGGGTGAGATCATCCCGCGCCCCATCAAGTCCTCCTACCGCGAGGGCCTGTCGGTGCTGGAATACTTCATCGCCACGCACGGTGCCCGTAAGGGCCTGGCCGATACCGCACTGCGTACCGCCAACTCGGGTTACCTGACCCGTCGACTGGTGGACGTCTCGCAGGACGTCATCGTCCGTGAAGAGGACTGCGGCACCGAGCGCGGCCTGGTCACGCCCATCGCCGTCGCCGATTCCAACGGTGAGCTGGTCCTGGACGAGAACGTCGAGAACAGCGCCTACGCACGTACGCTGGCCGTCGACGTCGTCGACTCCGAGGGCAACGTCCTCGCAGCGGCCGGCACCGACTGCGGCGACGTCGTGATCGCTGAGCTCTTCAAGGCAGGCATCACCGAGGTCAAGGTCCGCTCCGTACTCACCTGTGAGTCCAGCGTCGGCACCTGCGCCCTGTGCTACGGCCGCTCGCTGGCCACCGGCAAGACCGTGGACATCGGCGAGGCCGTTGGCATCATCGCCGCACAGTCCATCGGTGAGCCCGGTACCCAGCTGACCATGCGTACGTTCCACACCGGTGGTGCTGTTTCCGCCGGCGGTGGCGACGACATCACCCAGGGTCTGCCCCGTATCCAGGAGCTCTTCGAAGCCCGTACTCCGAAGGGTGTCGCGCCGATTGCTGAAGCAGCCGGCCGCATCACCATCGAAGAGTCCGAGCGCCAGATGCGCTTGGTCATCACCCCGGATGACGGAACGGAAGAGATCGCCTACCCGGTCCTCCGCCGTTCACGCCTGCTGATCGAAGACGGCGACCATGTCGCCGTTGGCCAGAAGCTGATCAACGGTCCGGTGGACCCCAAGCAGGTCCTGCGCATCATGGGTCCGCGTGCGGCACAGAAGTTCCTCGTGGACGAAGTGCAGGGCGTGTACCGCAGCCAGGGCATCGGTATCCACGACAAGCACGTCGAGGTCATCGTCCGCCAGATGCTGCGCCGCGTCACTGTCATCGAGTCCGGCGAATCGGACCTGCTGCCCGGCGAACTCGCCGAGCGCAGCCGCTTCGAAGACGCCAACCGCCGCGTTGTGTCCGAGGGCAAGACTCCGGCTTCCGGACGTCCTGAACTCATGGGCATCACCAAGGCGTCGCTGGCCACCGAGTCCTGGCTGTCCGCAGCTTCCTTCCAGGAGACCACCCGCGTCCTGACGCAGGCGGCCATGGAAGGCAAGAGCGATCCGCTGCTCGGCCTGAAGGAAAACGTCATCATCGGTAAGCTGATCCCGGCCGGCACGGGTCTCCCGCGCTACACCGAGGTCACCGTGGAGCCCACTGAGGAAGCAAAGGCCAACCTGTTCACCGGCCCCAGCGCGTTCAGTGACTTCTCGTACGACACCCTGGGTGGTGACGGAGCTCCCGAGTTCCACGCCATCCCGCTGGATGACTACGACCTGGGCAACGACTTCCGGTAACCACTGACGGTTGACGCCTGACCAAGGGATGGTCCCGCACCGCAAGGTGGGGGACCATCCCCGTTTAACCATGGTGGGAGGCCCGATTAAGGCATGGGGCCTGTCCATGCTAGACTTGTTACCAATTGTTATTGTGGCAGTGGATGAGTGCGCCGGTATCAGCTGAAAAGCTGGACCAGAGCGACGTTTCCGGTTTGCAGGGTTCTTGTGCAGCGTATGCCACATTTTTGCATGCCTAGGGAACTGCAGGAATGTACGTTTCGATCCCGGTGTGCGATCCGACTATTAAGGCTTCGCCTTCGCCGCCATGGAGATTCCCTTCAGGGCCCGGGCGGCGGGGCAACGCAACAAGAGAGTGGCCGGAAACAGCCACTCCGGATAAAACGGAGAACACGAGAGTGCCTACGATTAACCAGCTGGTCCGTAAGGGCCGCACGCCTAAGGTCTCAAAGACCAAGGCTCCCGCGCTTAAGGGCAGCCCCATGCGCCGCGGTGTTTGCACCCGCGTCTACACCACCACCCCGAAGAAGCCGAACTCGGCTCTGCGTAAGGTGGCACGTGTGCGCCTCAACGGCGGCGTGGAAGTTACCGCCTACATCCCCGGTGTTGGCCACAACCTGCAGGAGCACTCCATTGTGCTCGTTCGCGGTGGTCGCGTGAAGGACCTCCCGGGTGTCCGCTACAAGATCGTCCGTGGCGCCCTCGATACCCAGGGTGTGAAGAACCGTAAGCAGGCCCGCAGCCGCTACGGCGCAAAGATGGAGAAGAAGTAATATGCCTCGCAAGGGTCCGGCCCCCAAGCGGCCGCTCGTTTCGGATCCGGTTTACGGTTCCCCGCTGGTAACCCAGCTCATCAACAAGGTGCTCGTTGACGGCAAGAAGTCCACGGCAGAGCGCATTGTCTACGGTGCACTCGAAGGCGCACGCGCCAAGTCCGGCGGCGACCCCGTTGCAGCCCTGAAGAAGGCCATGGACAACGTCAAGCCGTCCCTCGAGGTCCGCTCCCGCCGTGTCGGTGGCGCCACCTACCAGGTTCCGGTTGAGGTCAAGCCGGGCCGCTCCACCGCACTCGCCCTGCGGTGGCTGGTTGGCTACTCCAAGGCCCGCCGTGAAAAGACGATGACCGAACGTCTCCAGAACGAAATCCTGGATGCGTCCAACGGTCTCGGTGCCGCTGTGAAGCGTCGCGAAGACACCCACAAGATGGCCGAGTCCAACAAGGCCTTCGCACACTACCGCTGGTAATACTCCCCGGACGCCGCCGGCTCAACCGAGCCGGCGGCGAACGTGTAGTCCATCCCAAAAGGAGACCCCGTGGCACAGGACGTGCTTACCGACCTTAGCAAGGTCCGCAACATCGGCATCATGGCCCACATTGATGCCGGCAAGACCACCACCACCGAGCGCATCCTGTTCTACACGGGTGTGAACCACAAGATCGGCGAAACGCACGACGGCGCTTCGACCACTGACTGGATGGAACAGGAAAAGGAACGCGGCATCACCATCACGTCTGCCGCCGTGACCTGCTTCTGGGAAAACAACCAGATCAACATCATCGACACCCCCGGCCACGTGGACTTCACGGTTGAGGTTGAGCGCTCCCTGCGCGTCCTCGACGGTGCAGTCGCCGTCTTCGATGGCAAGGAAGGCGTTGAGCCCCAGTCCGAGACCGTGTGGCGCCAGGCTGACAAGTACAACGTTCCGCGTATCTGCTTCGTCAACAAGATGGACAAGCTCGGTGCTGACTTCTACTTCACCGTGGACACCATCATCAGCCGCCTCGGTGCGAAGCCGCTGGTCATGCAGCTGCCCATCGGTGCCGAGAACGACTTCATCGGCGTCGTCGACCTGCTCTACATGCGTGCCCTGGTTTGGCCGGGCGACGCCAAGGGCGACGTGACCATGGGTGCCAAGTACGAGATCCGCGAGATCCCGGCAGACCTCCAGGAAAAGGCCGAGGAATACCGCGCGAACCTCGTTGAGACCGTCGCTGAGTCTTCCGAGGAACTCATGGAGAAGTACCTCGAGGGCGAAGAGATCTCCATCGACGAACTCAAGGCCGGCATCCGCAAGATGACCATCGCTTCCGAGCTCTACCCGATCTTCTGCGGCTCCGCCTTCAAGAACCGCGGCGTTCAGCCCATGCTGGACGCGGTGGTTGACTACCTGCCGAACCCGCTCGACGTTCCCCCGATGGTCGGCCACGACCCTCGCGACGAAGAGAAGGAACTGACCCGCAAGCCTTCCGCTGAAGAGCCGTTCTCGGCCCTTGCGTTCAAGATTGCGGCCCACCCCTTCTTCGGCCAGCTCACCTTCATCCGCGTGTACTCCGGTCACGTGGAAGCAGGCGCCCAGGTGGTCAACTCCACCAAGGGCAAGAAGGAGCGCATCGGCAAGCTGTTCCAGATGCACGCCAACAAGGAAATGCCCGTTGAGGGCGCTACCGCCGGCCACATCTATGCAGCCATCGGCCTGAAGGACACCACCACCGGTGACACCCTGTGCGATGCCAACAACCAGATCGTGCTCGAGTCCATGAGCTTCCCGGAGCCCGTGATCTCGGTTGCCATCGAGCCGAACACCAAGGGTGACCAGGAGAAGCTCTCCACGGCCATCCAGAAGCTCTCCGCTGAGGACCCCACCTTCCAGGTGTCCCTTAACGAAGACACCGGCCAGACCATCATCGCCGGCATGGGCGAGCTCCACCTGGACATCCTGGTGGACCGCATGCGCCGCGAGTTCAAGGTTGAAGCCAACGTTGGCAAGCCGCAGGTTGCTTACCGCGAAACCATCAAGCGCGCCGTCGAACGCCACGACTACACGCACAAGAAGCAGACCGGTGGTTCGGGTCAGTTCGCAAAGATCCAGATCGCCATCGAGCCGCTGGACACCGCCGAAGGCGAGCTGTACGAGTTCGAGAACAAGGTCACCGGTGGCCGCGTTCCCCGCGAGTACATCCCGTCTGTTGACGCGGGCATCCAGGATGCGCTGAACGACGGCGTCCTGGCCGGCTACCCGGTTGTCGGCATCAAGGCCACGCTGATCGATGGCGCGTACCACGATGTTGACTCCTCGGAAATGGCGTTCAAGATCGCCGGACGGATGGCTTTCAAGGAAGCTGCACGCAAGGCGAACCCTGTCCTGCTTGAACCGCTGATGGATGTCGAGGTCCGCACCCCTGAGGAATACATGGGTGAAGTTATCGGTGACATCAACTCACGGCGTGGCCAGATGCAGTCCATGGAAGATGCACAGGGCGTCAAGGTCATCCGTGCGCACGTCCCGCTGTCCGGCATGTTCGGCTACATCGGTGACCTGCGCTCCAAGACCCAGGGCCGTGCTGTTTACTCCATGACGTTCAACAGCTACGCCGAGGTCCCGAAGGCAGTTGCCGACGAGATCATCCAGAAGTCCCGCGGCGAATAGTCCCTCCGGACTCTCGCAGCGAAAACCTCGGTTGCGCTGTCCGTCCTTGGACAGTGCGGCCGGTGCAGGCGGCCGGCCGGCCGGATTCGTCCGGCTGGTTCCGGCCCCTGCACGAACAGGCTCAGGGGATTAGTATTAGTTCCTGAATCTGCAATTTCACCAATCCAAAGCCCCCCAAGTAGACTTGCCTGAGTTCTACCGCGATAAGCGCGGCTGGAGGGCAAGCTATTTGAAAACGTTCTAGGAGGAACCTGTGGCAAAGGCAAAGTTCGAGCGGACTAAGCCGCACGTCAACATCGGCACCATTGGTCACGTTGACCACGGTAAGACGACGCTGACGGCCGCCATTTCCAAGGTGCTGTACGACAAGTACCCGGATCTCAACGAGAAGCGTGACTTCGCGTCGATCGACTCTGCACCCGAAGAGCGTCAGCGCGGTATTACCATCAACATCTCCCACGTGGAGTACCAGACCGAGAAGCGTCACTACGCACACGTTGACGCCCCCGGCCACGCTGACTACATCAAGAACATGATCACCGGTGCTGCCCAGATGGACGGCGCAATCCTCGTGGTTGCCGCTACCGACGGCCCGATGGCTCAGACCCGCGAGCACGTTCTGCTCGCCCGCCAGGTTGGTGTTCCCTACCTGCTGGTCGCCCTGAACAAGGCTGACATGGTCGACGACGAAGAACTGCTCGACCTGGTCGAAATGGAAGTTCGTGAGCTCCTGAGCTCGCAGGGCTTCGATGGCGACAACGCTCCGGTTGTCCGCGTTTCAGGCCTGAAGGCACTGGAAGGCGACCCCGAGTGGGTCAAGTCCGTTGAGGACCTGATGGCTGCCGTCGACGAGTCCGTTCCGGACCCCGTACGTGACCGCGACAAGCCGTTCCTGATGCCGATCGAGGACGTTTTCACCATCACCGGCCGTGGCACCGTTGTTACGGGCCGCGCCGAGCGTGGAACCCTCGCCATCAACTCCGAGGTCGAGATCGTCGGCATCCGCCCGGTCCAGAAGACCACGGTTACCGGTATCGAGATGTTCCACAAGCAGCTCGACGAAGCATGGGCCGGCGAGAACTGTGGCCTGCTGCTCCGCGGTCTGAAGCGCGACGATGTCGAGCGTGGCCAGGTTGTCGTCAAGCCGGGTTCCATCACCCCGCACACCGACTTCGAGGCCAACGTCTACATCCTCTCCAAGGACGAAGGCGGACGTCACAACCCGTTCTACTCCAACTACCGCCCGCAGTTCTACTTCCGCACCACGGACGTAACCGGCGTTATCACCCTGCCCGAGGGCACGGAAATGGTTATGCCTGGCGACAACACTGAGATGACCGTTGCGCTCATCCAGCCCATCGCCATGGAAGAGGGCCTCGGCTTCGCTATCCGCGAAGGCGGCCGCACCGTTGGTTCGGGACGCGTTACCAAGATCATCAAGTAGTACTTGCTGAACTGAAGGACAGCCCCGCTGCAGAAGCAGCGGGGCTGTCCTTTTTCGTTAAAGGCCCCCTGATACTGTTGCAGCACTGAAAGGAGACCATCATGGGCTGGCTTATCTTCCTCATCATCGCGGTGGCCGTTGTGGCCGGGGTGTTTTGGGTCAAGCGGAACTTCCGGCACGAAATCGACCGGGCAAAGCGGATCAACAGGGCAAACAAGAACCAGTAGTGCCGCGGGCACCTCAATCTCGAAGGCATGCCTTAGTCCTACTTTTCGGTACACCTAAATTCGCGGTATCCTCGTCCTATTGACGCCCCGACGACGAGGACACGTGATGGCTGTTTCAACATTGGCGGCTGAATCCGCTTCCACCAAGGGCTGGTCGCGCCTCCTGCTGCTCGGTCCGGCCTTTGTGGCGGCAATTGCCTACGTTGATCCCGGCAACGTGGCGGCGAACCTGACGGCCGGGGCAAACTTCGGTTACCTGCTTGTCTGGGTGCTGGTAGTTGCGAATGCCATGGCCGTGCTGATCCAGTACCAGTCCGCCAAGCTGGGCCTTGCCACCGGCATGAGCCTGCCGGAGATCCTGGGCAAGCGCTTGGGAACCGGGCAGCGGCGTGCCTTTTGGGTGCAGGCTGAGATCGTTGCCGGTGCTACAGACATGGCAGAGGTCATTGGCGGAGCTGTCGCCCTCAACCTGCTGTTCGGCCTTCCGCTGCTCACGGGCGGAGTGATCATTGGATTGGCGTCCATGCTGCTGCTGGGACTTCAATCGCACCGGAGCCAGAAGTCCTTCGAACTCGCCATCCTGACCCTGCTCGGCGTGATCGCCGTTGGCTTCGTGTCAGGCCTGGTCGCTGCCCCGCCGGACGCGGGCGGGGCCCTCGCCGGCCTCGTGCCACGGTTTGGCGGGACCGACACCGTCCTGCTCGCCGCCAGCATGCTCGGGGCCACTGTCATGCCACACGCGATCTACCTGCACTCAGCCCTGGCCCGGGACCGTCACGGTTTCTCCGAAGATCCCGTTATCAGGACGCGGCTGATCAGGGCAACCCGGCTGGACGTCGCCGGAGCGCTGCTGCTGGCCGGCATCGTCAATATTGCCATGCTGCTGCTGGCCGCCACGAGCCTCCGCGGAGTGGAGGGGACGGACACCATCGCCGGGGCGCACGCGGCCGTGACGTCGGCACTGGGGCCGGTTATCGGCGTCGTATTTGCCGTGGGACTCCTGGCCTCCGGCCTGGCGTCCACCTCGGTAGGGTGCTATGCCGGGGCCACGATCATGGGCGGCCTGCTGAAAGTGCGGATTCCGCTGCTTGTCCGCCGCACCGTCACCCTGATCCCGGCGCTGCTGGTCCTGGGCGCCGGCATTGAACCTACCCTGGCCCTGGTCCTCAGCCAGGTCCTCCTGAGTTTCGGTATCCCCTTCGCGCTCATCCCGCTGATCCGCCTCACCGGGAGCCGCAAAGTCATGGGCATCCATGCGGACTCGGCGGCGCTCCGGATTGCAGGCTGGACCAGTGCCACACTGATCGTGGGCTTGAACTGCGTACTGATCGTGCTGACGGTGCTGGGGCGCCAGTGACCCTTTAGGGACGGACCGTGTGGTCCTGCCGGCTGCCGCGGGCCCGGGACAACGCCTGGTACCAGTAGAAGGAACGCTTGGGAGTCCGCTCCAGCGAGTCGAAATCCACATGCACCAGGCCAAAGCGCTGGGAGTATCCGGCGGCCCACTCGAAGTTGTCCATCAGCGTCCACACATAGTAGCCCCGCAGGTCCACGCCTTCTGCGACGCCGCCGGGCGAGGTGGCCTCCAAGGCTGCCCCCAGATGGGTTGCGAGGTACGCCACCCGGTCCGTGTCCTCCAGGGTCTGCGTAACGCGGTCCGGTTCCGGGAAGCTCGCGCCGCCTTCGGTGATGTATACCGGCGGGAGGGATGGCCCGTACCGGTCCCGCATCTCCTGCAGCAGGACACCCAGATGCTCCGGCGCGACGGGCCAGCCGAAGCCGGTGCTGCCGTACTCCGGGTAACCCGCCTCGTGGAAGGGCAGCTTCGCCAACTCCTGGTGCATGTCCGCAGGTAAGGGGTGATGCCTGGCCCCAGGGCCACTTTGACCGGGAAATAGTAATTGAGGCCGTAGAAGTCCAGCGGCTGGTGGATGGTCTTCAGGTCGGCATCGGAAATCCTGCCAATGGAGCGCAGCCACGGCCTCGCATACAAGGGCAGGGACGGGTAGCGCCCCAGCAGGACTGGATCGGCGTAGAGCCTGTTCATCAGCAGGTCGTACAGATGCGCCACCAGTCGGTCGCCGATCTTCCGGGTGGCAGGCCTGACGGGGGAGTGCAGGTTGGTCAGGCCGACGCCGCCCGCTACGCCGGCTGCCCGCAGGGCCTGCACGCCAAGTCCATGCGCCAGGAGTTGGTGGTGGATGGCGGGGAGGGCGTCGAACATCAGGCGGCGTCCCGGCGCGTGGACTCCCAGCGCGTATCCATTGAGGGTGACCGACACGGGCTCGTTGAGTGTCACCCACTGGTCAACGCGATCGCCAAACCGCTCACCGGCGGCGCGTGCGTACTCGCCGAACCGCTCAGCGGTATCCCGGTTCAGCCAGCCGCCGCGGTGTTCCAGCGGCAGGGGGGTGTCCCAGTGGTACAGGGTGGCCATGGGGGAGATGCCGGCCTCAAGGAGCTGGTCGATTAGGCGGTCGTAAAAGTCCAGGCCCTCAGCGTTGAAGCTGCCCTGGCCATCAGGCTGGATGCGCGGCCAGGACAGGGAGAACCGGTAGGAGTCAACGCCCAGCTCCTTGAGCAGTCCAACATCTTCCGGCAGCCGGTTGTAGTGGTCGCACGCCACTGCGGGGGAGTGGCCGTCAATGATGGCGCCGGGTTTCTCCGCGAAGGCGTCCCACCCCGAGGGCCCGCGGCCTCCTGCCGTCAGCGCGCCTTCTATCTGGAACGCCGCGGCGGCGACGCCAAGGGTGAACGACGGCGGCACGCGCCCGGCCAGTTGCGTCACCGATTCAGTGCCTTCCAGGGTCATGCACCTATCATCCAGCCGGTTTCATGCCACTGCAATGGGATCTCAGGGGGCGAACGGAAGGCCAATTCGCATCTGCCGGGCTTTTCCGGCATACTAGATGAGTTGTTCAAGCGCTTCTTCGTGTCCCGATCCGGATAATGCCGGGTGCAGGGTCCAAGCTGAAGACCAAACATAACCCACCCCCAAGGAACTGCGGATTCATATGCGCGCCCAGCGCGACACGCCCGACCGCGGGGGTCGGTTACGCCGGCAAGGTGAGGAACCCGGATTTATCCGGATTCAGTTTGTGCGGCGGATGGTGGTTACGACCTCAAATGCTTCGGCAGCCATACAACGAGTAAGTGAACAGGGCAGCCCTAATCCGGGGAAGCACAGACTGAAAGAGAGTCAGGCGACATGGCGGGACAAAAAATCCGCATCCGGCTGAAGTCATACGACCACGAGGTCATTGACGTTTCAGCACGGAAGATCGTTGAGACGGTCACGCGCGCAGGCGCAACGGTAGTTGGCCCCGTGCCGCTGCCCACGGAGAAGAACGTTTACTGCGTTATCCGCTCTCCGCACAAGTACAAGGACAGCCGCGAGCACTTTGAAATGCGCACGCACAAGCGTCTTATCGACATCATCGATCCCACGCCGAAGGCTGTCGACTCGCTCATGCGTCTCGACCTGCCGGCTGACGTGAACATCGAAATCAAGCTGTAGGGAGGTGCTGAGAGACTATGACCGCAACCCGTAACGTAAAGGGCCTGCTGGGCACGAAGCTCGGCATGACCCAGGTCTGGGACGAGAACAACAAGCTCATCCCCGTCACTGTGGTCCAGGCAGACTCGAACGTCATCACCCAGCTGCGCAACGCAGAAGTTGATGGCTACGTCGCCGTTCAGATCGGCTACGGCCAGATCGATCCCCGCAAGGTCACCAAGCCGCTGGCTGGTCACTTTGAAAAGGCAGGCGTCACGCCTCGCCGCCACGTCGTCGAACTTCGTACCGCAGATGCTGCCGAGTACGAGCTGGGCCAGGAGCTCTCCGTAGAGCTCTTCGAAGCCGGCCAGAAGATCGACGTCGTCGGGACCACCAAGGGTAAGGGCTTCGCCGGTGTTATGAAGCGTCACGGCTTCCACGGCGTTGGAGCTTCCCACGGTGCCCACAAGAACCACCGTAAGCCCGGTTCAATCGGTGGCGCATCCACCCCGAGCCGCGTCTTCAAGGGCATGAGAATGGCCGGCCGCATGGGCGCCGTTCGTCACACCACGCTGAACCTCACCGTTCACGCGGTCGACGTCGAGAAGTCGCTGCTCCTGATCAAGGGTGCCGTTCCCGGTGCCCGCGGCCAGGTCGTCTTCGTACGCACCGCCGTGAAGGGAGCCTAGTTCAATGGCTAACACTGTCCAGGTTGACCTGCCTGCAGAGATCTTCGACGTTCAGACCAACGTGCCGCTGCTGCACCAGGTTGTCGTTGCCCAGCTCGCTGCTGCCCGCCAGGGAACCCACAAGACCAAGACCCGCGCTGAAGTTTCCGGTGCAGGACGCAAGCCGTTCAAGCAGAAGGGCACCGGCCGCGCCCGTCAGGGTTCCATCCGTGCTCCCCACATGACCGGCGGTGGCATTGTCCACGGTCCCACCCCGCGTGACTACAGCCAGCGCACCCCCAAGAAGATGATTGCTGCTGCACTGCGCGGCGCACTCTCTGACCGGGCCCGCAACGGTCGCATCCACGTTGTCGCAGAACTGGTTGAAGGCACCAAGCCGTCCGCCAAGACCGCCCTGGCAACGCTCCGCGGTGTTTCCGACCGCAAGAACCTGCTGGTCGTCATCGAGCGCGATAACGACGTTGCCGCACTGTCCGTGCGCAACCTCGCCGGCGTTCACGTTCTGTACGCAGACCAGCTGAACACCTACGACGTCCTCGTCTCCGATGACGTTGTCTTCACCAAGGCTGCCTACGACGCATTCGTTGCCGCCAAGGCAGCTAAGAACGAGGAGGATGCCAAGTGAGTGCAGCCACCATCAAGGATCCCCGCGACGTCGTGCTTGCACCCGTCGTGTCGGAAAAGAGCTACGGCCTGATCGACGAGGGCAAGTACACCTTCCTGGTGGACCCCCGTTCGAACAAGACCGAGATCAAGCTGGCCGTGGAGAAGATCTTCTCCGTCAAGGTCGAATCGATCAACACCATCAACCGTGCCGGTAAGCGCAAGCGCACCAAATTCGGATGGGGTACCCGCAAGAACACCAAGCGTGCGATTGTCACCCTCAAAGAAGGCACCATCGACATCTTCGGCGGTCCGCTCGCGTAGCGGAGACCACTTTAACGAGGAAATAAATTATGGGAATCCGTAAGTACAAGCCGACTACCCCGGGCCGTCGTGGCTCGAGCGTAGCGGACTTCACCGAAATTACGCGGTCGACGCCGGAAAAGTCGTTGGTACGTCCGCTGCCCAAGAAGGGCGGCCGTAACAACTCCGGCAAGATCACCACCCGTCACAAGGGTGGTGGACACAAGCGCCAGTACCGTCTGATCGACTTCCGTCGCCACGACAAGGACGGCGTCAACGCCCGCGTTGCCGAAATCGAGTACGATCCGAACCGCACGGCCCGCATCGCCCTCCTGCACTACGTTGATGGCACCAAGCGTTACATCATCGCCCCCAACAAGCTCGCCCAGGGTGACGTTGTTGAAGCAGGTGCCGGTGCTGACATCAAGCCCGGTAACAACCTGCCGCTGCTCAACATCCCGGTGGGTACTGTCATCCACGCAGTTGAACTGCGCCCGGGTGGCGGCGCCAAGATGGGCCGCTCCGCCGGCGCATCCATCCAGCTTGTTGCCAAGGAAGGCCGCTTCGCCCAGCTGCGTCTGCCTTCCGGCGAAATCCGCAACGTTGACGTGCGCTGCCGCGCAACTGTCGGCGAGGTTGGCAACGCCGAGCAGTCGAACATCAACTGGGGCAAGGCCGGCCGTATGCGGTGGAAGGGCGTTCGCCCGACCGTCCGTGGTGTCGCCATGAACCCGGTTGACCACCCGCACGGTGGTGGTGAGGGTAAGACGTCCGGTGGACGTAACCCCGTCAACCCGAACGGTAAGCGGGAAGGCCGCACCCGCCGCCCCAACAAAGAGAGCGACAAGCTTATTGTGCGTCGCCGTCGTACTGGCAAGAACAAGCGATAGGAGCCTGGACACATGCCACGCAGCCTGAAAAAAGGTCCTTTCGTTGACCAGCACCTCTTTGTGAAGGTAGCCAGGGAAAACGAAAAGGGCACCAAGAACGTCATCAAGACCTGGTCCCGCCGTTCGATGATCATCCCCGACATGCTCGGACACACGATCGCCGTACACGACGGACGCAAGCACATCCCGGTGTTTGTCACTGAGTCGATGGTCGGGCACAAGCTCGGCGAATTCGCTCCCACGCGGACATTCCGCGGCCATGTCAAGGACGACCGTAAGGGCAAGCGCCGCTAGGCGCCTGCGTTTACGTCAAAGACGAGAGAAGGAAAGCAATGGAAGCCAAGGCAATTGCGCGCCACATCCGCGTAACGCCTATGAAGGCCCGGCGCGTCGTCAACCTTGTTCGTGGATTGCAAGCGAATGAGGCTCTGGCAATTCTGAAGTTTGCCCCGCAGGCAGCTTCGGAGCCGGTATTCAAGGTAGTTCAGTCAGCAATCTCCAACGCCCGGGTCCTCGCAGACCGCGACGGCGTGGCGTTTGACGAAGGCGACCTCATCATCAGCGAAGCGTTTGTTGATGAAGGCCCGACCATGAAGCGGTTCCAGCCGCGTGCCCAGGGTCGTGCATTTCAGATCAAGAAGCGCACCAGCCACATCACCGTGGTAGTCGCTACCCCGGAGAAAGAGGAGGCTCGCTAAGTGGGACAGAAAGTAAACCCGCACGGGTTCCGACTCGGCATCACCACCGATCACGTATCGCACTGGTTCGCTGACAGCACCAAGGCCGGACAGCGGTACAAGGACTTCGTTCGCGAAGACATCCGCATCCGCCAGCTCATGTCCACGGGCATGGAGCGCGCCGGCATCGCCAAGGTCGAGATCGAGCGCACCCGTGACCGTGTCCGCGTGGACATCCACACGGCCCGCCCGGGTATCGTCATCGGCCGCCGTGGAGCAGAAGCAGACCGCATCCGCGGCGAGCTCGAAAAGCTCACCGGCAAGCAGGTCCAGCTGAACATCCTCGAGGTCAAGAACCCCGAAATGGAAGCCCAGCTCGTGGCCCAGGGCGTTGCAGAGCAGCTGACTTCCCGCGTGGCATTCCGCCGTGCGATGAAGAAGGCCATGCAGTCCGCACAGCGTGCAGGTGCCAAGGGCATCCGTATCGCCTGCTCGGGCCGCCTGGGTGGCGCTGAAATGTCCCGCTCGGAGTTCTACCGCGAAGGCCGTGTGCCCCTGCACACCCTCCGCGCGAACATCGACTACGGCTTCTACGAAGCCAAGACCACCTTCGGCCGCATCGGTGTGAAGGTTTGGATCTACAAGGGTGACGTCACCGCCAAGGAACTGGCCGCACAGGCCGCTGCTGCACCGTCCCGCGGTAGCCGTGGCGACCGTCCCGGCCGTCCGGGTGGCGCTGACCGCGGTGACCGCCGCCGTCGTAACGACCGCCCGGCCGCTGACGCAGCTCCTGCTGCCGAAGCACCGGCAGTTGAAGCAGCACCCGCTGCTGCAGAAGGAGGACAGGCTTAAATGCTTATCCCACGTCGAGTAAAGCACCGTAAGCAGCACCACCCGGGTCGTTCCGGCGCTGCTACGGGCGGTACCCAGGTCTCCTTCGGTGAGTACGGCATCCAGGCACTGAGCCCGGCATACGTCACCAACCGTCAGATCGAGTCCGCTCGTATCGCCATGACCCGCCATATCAAGCGTGGCGGTAAGGTCTGGATCAACATCTACCCGGACCGTCCGCTGACCAAGAAGCCTGCCGAAACCCGCATGGGTTCCGGTAAGGGTTCACCGGAATGGTGGGTCGCCAACGTCAAGCCGGGTCGGGTTCTCTTCGAACTCTCCGGTGTCAATGAAGAGGTAGCTCGCGAGGCCCTGCGCCTGGCAATCCACAAGCTGCCGTTGAAGGCACGCATTGTGCGTCGCGAGGGTGGTGAATAGAAATGGCAGTAGGATCCAAGGATCTGGCTCCCGCACAGCTGGACGGTTTCGACAACGAGCGTCTCGTTGAAGAACTCCGCAAGGCCAAGGAAGAGCTGTTCAACCTGCGTTTCCAGTCCGCCACCGGACAGCTGGAAAACCACGGCCGCCTGCGTGCAGTAAAGAAGGACATTGCACGCATCTACACCGTTCTCCGCGAACGCGAACTGGGCATTCGTGCCGAGGTTGCCGCACCGGTTGTGGAAGCCAAGGAAGAAAAGAAGTCCAAAAAGGCTTCAACCAAGAAGGCCGACAAGGCTGAAAAGGCTGAGACCGAGGAGGACGCCAAGTGAGTGAAAAGGACCAGAACGTGACCGAAACTGCTACCGCAGCCAAGGCTGGGGAGCGCGGTTACCGCAAGACCCGTCGCGGCTACGTGGTCTCCGACAAGATGGAAAAGACCATCGTTGTCGAGGTTGAAGACCGCGTGAAGCACGCACTGTACGGCAAGGTCATCCGCCGCACCTCCAAGGTCAAGGCGCACGACGAAGAGAACACCGCCGGCATCGGCGACCTCGTAGTCATCGCCGAGACCCGTCCGCTGTCCGCCACCAAGAACTGGCGGCTCGTGGAAATCCTCGAAAAGGCCAAGTAGCACCCGCTGCTTTGCTGGATGCCTCCGCTCCCTTCCGGGAGCGGGGGCATCCTCGTTTAACGGGCAGCGGGCGTGGCCGTCCGCCCCACACAGACGCCCCATCGCTTCCTGCACCTTTTCCCGAAACGCCCCATCAGTTCCTGCACGCTTTTCGGAAACGCCACATCACTTGCCGAAACGTACCAGCGGGAGGTGATGGCGCGTTGGAGGATCTCCTGCAGGTAGTGATGGGGCGTAAGTGGACTGCCGGACGACGCCGGCGCCTGGGTTGGCGGGGGAGTGGCACCTGGGTGGGCCGGAAGGCTGCCCCGCGCGGCGCCGTCGTCCGTCTTGCGGGGCAGGCGACGGTGGTGATATGGGGACCGGCGGAAAACGTGCTAGGATATTGAGTTTGTATGGCGCCTTTCGTGCGCCATCATCAACCTCGTAAACAAGCGTGCCACAGCATAGTGCCCCTGTGCGCCCGGGATCCGTTCCCGGACCGGGTGGGAGCAACTGCTCCTGGCACGGGCGTTTAGGCCTGGTCTGGCAAAATCCAGGCAGGTCAAGAGACACCCCGATCAACCGTTCCGCAAGGCTCATTCCGTAGCAAGACCACGGCCTGAGAACCGGCGCGACGCAAGGAGTAAATAGTGATTCAGCAGGAGTCGCGACTCAAGGTCGCCGACAACACGGGTGCTAAGGAAATCCTTACCATTCGCGTTCTCGGTGGATCCGGCCGTCGCTACGCAGGCATCGGTGACGTCATCGTCGCCACCGTCAAGGATGCAATCCCGGGCGGCAACGTAAAGAAGGGCGATGTGGTCAAGGCCGTCATCGTCCGTACCAAGAAGGAACGCCGCCGTGCGGATGGTTCCTACATCAAGTTTGACGAGAACGCAGCTGTGATCCTGAAGAACGACGGTGACCCCCGCGGTACCCGTATCTTCGGACCGGTTGGTCGTGAACTGCGTGACAAGAAGTTCATGAAGATCGTTTCTCTGGCTCCGGAGGTGCTCTAGTCCATGGCTGCAAAGATCAAGAAGGGTGACCTGGTTCAGGTCATCACTGGCGCCAAGGCTGAGCGTGGCGGCGACCGCGGCAAGCAGGGCAAGGTTCTGCGCGTCTTCACCGACACCAACCGCGTGCTGGTTGAGGGTATCAACCGCGTCACCAAGCACACCCGTGTTGGACAGTCGCAGCGCGGCACCAAGACTGGCGGCATCGAGGTCGTAGAGGCCCCGATCCACATTTCCAACGTGGCCCTGGTTGACCCGTCGACCAAGAAGCCGACCCGCGTGGGCTTCCGCCTCGACACTGTGGAGAAGAACGGTGTCAAGAAGACCGTCCGTATCCGCGTGTCCAAGAGCTCCGGGAAGGACATCTAATGACTGAGACTCTCGAGACTCCGGCAACGAAGATCGTTCCTCGTCTGAAGACCAAGTACGCCGAATCCATCAAGGCAACGCTCCAGGATGAATTCAAGTACGAGAACGTGAACCAGGTACCCCGCCTGGTGAAGGTCGTTGTGAACATGGGTGTTGGAGATGCCGCCAAGGACTCCAAGCTGATCGACGGCGCTGTCCGCGACCTCACCCAGATCACCGGCCAGAAGCCGCAGGTTACCAAGGCCCGCAAGTCGATCGCACAGTTCAAGCTGCGCGAAGGCATGCCCATCGGTGCACACGCAACCCTGCGTGGCGACCGCATGTGGGAATTCGTGGACCGCCTGGTCACCCTGGCACTGCCCCGTATCCGCGACTTCCGCGGCCTGAGCGGCAAGCAGTTCGATGGCAACGGCAACTACACCTTCGGTCTGACCGAGCAGGTTATGTTCCACGAAATCGACCAGGACAAGATCGACCGCGTCCGCGGTATGGACATCACGGTTGTCACCACCGCCAAGACCGATGACGAAGGCCGCGCGCTGCTCAAGGCGCTTGGTTTCCCGTTCAAAACCGAAGCTTAATTAACTACGTAAAAGGTCCGGCCGCTCCGCTCCCCAGGGGATGGAACGGCGGAAACCGTTACGAGGAAGGGCATGAGCCCACATGACAATGACAGATCCTGTCGCAGATATGCTTACGCGCCTGCGTAACGCAAACTCGGCATACCACGACTCCGTGTCTATGCCTTACAGCAAGCTCAAGGCACGCGTTGCCGACATCCTCAAGGCCGAAGGTTTCATCGCCGGCTGGAAGGAAGAGGACGCTGAGGTTGGCAAGAAGCTGACCCTGGACCTCAAGTTCGGTCCGAACCGCGAGCGTTCCATCGCCGGTGTACGCCGCATCTCCAAGCCGGGCCTCCGCGTTTACGCGAAGTCCACCAACCTGCCCCACGTGCTCGGTGGCTTGGGTATCGCAATCCTGTCCACCTCTTCCGGCCTCCTGACTGACAAGCAGGCCGGCAAGAAGGGCGTGGGCGGCGAAGTCCTCGCTTACGTCTGGTAACGGGAAAGGAAGAGAAAAATGTCACGTATTGGACGTCTCCCCATCACCGTTCCTGCCGGCGTTGAGGTCAAGGTTGACGGCTCTGTCGTCAGCGTCAAGGGTTCCAAGGGGGAGCTGACCCACACAGTGGCCAGCCCCATCGAGGTTGCCCTGGATGACAACACCCTGACCGTCAGCCGCCCGAACGACGAGCGCGCCTCCCGTTCGCTCCACGGCCTGACCCGCACCCTGATCGCCAACATGATCCAGGGCGTCACCGCAGGCTACGAGAAGAAGCTTGAAATCGTCGGTACCGGTTACCGCGTTCAGGCCAAGGGATCTGACCTTGAGTTCGCTCTGGGCTACAGCCACCCGGTCAACGTTTCGGCTCCGGCCGGCATCACCTTTGCAGTAGAGGGACCGACCAAGCTCTCTGTCTCAGGTATCAACAAGCAGCAGGTCGGCGAGGTCGCTGCCAACATTCGCAAGCTGCGGAAGCCTGACCCCTACAAGGGCAAGGGCATCCGTTACGCAGGCGAAGTCATCCGCCGCAAGGTCGGAAAGGCTGGTAAGTAACCATGGCCATCTCCATTAACAAGAAGCGTACGAACAAGAGCAAGGCTGCTGGTCGCAGCCGCCGCCAGCTTCGTATCCGCAAGCGCATTTCAGGTACGGCTGCCCGCCCCCGTCTGGTGGTCAACCGTTCCGCACGCCACGTATTTGTCCAGGTTGTCGATGACACCATTGGCCAGACCGTAGCAAGCGCGTCCACCCTGGAAGCCGACCTTCGTGCATTCGACGGTGACAAGACTGCCAAGGCCAAGCGCGTTGGCGAGCTCGTTGCCGAACGTGCCAAGGCTGCCGGCGTCGAGGCTGTTGTCTTCGACCGTGGTGGTAACAAGTACCACGGCCGGATTGCCGCCGTCGCTGACGGTGCACGCGAAGGTGGGCTGTCACTGTGACCGAAGCAAACAAGGAAAAGGACACTGTGTCTGCAGATCAGAAGGCGCCCGAAGCCGCAGCTGCTGAGACCACTGCCCCCGCTGCCGAGGACCGCCGTGGTGGCGCCCGTCGCGGCGAGCGTGGCGACCGTGGCCAGGGCCGCGGCGACCGCGGTGGCCGTGGCGGCCGCGACGGTGGCCGTGAAGCCGAAAAGAACCAGTTCGTAGAGCGCGTTGTCACCATCAACCGCGTTTCCAAGGTCGTCAAGGGTGGTCGTCGCTTCAGCTTCACCGCACTGGTCGTCGTTGGTGACGGTAACGGCATGGTCGGCGTGGGCTACGGCAAGGCCAAGGAAGTTCCCGCTGCTATCGCCAAGGGCGTTGAAGAGGCCAAGAAGTCCTTCTTCCGCGTTCCCCGCGTTGGCAACACCATCCCGCACCGCGTTCAGGGTGAAGCCGCTGCCGGCGTCGTAATGCTGCGTCCGGCTTCCGCCGGTACCGGTGTTATCGCCGGCGGTCCGGTCCGTGCAGTACTGGAGTGCGTGGGCATCCACGACATCCTCTCCAAGTCGCTCGGTTCCTCCAACGCCATCAACATCGTTCACGCGACCGTTGATGCCCTGAAGCGCCTCGAAGAGCCGGCAGCAGTGGCTGCACGCCGCGGCCTGCCGCTGGACGAGATCGCTCCGGCTGCGCTGGTGAAGGCCCTCCTGGCTCCGAAGGCAGGTGTTTAGTCTTGGCTAAGAACCTGGTCCCCTCCGACGCTCAGTTGGAGATCACTCAGATCAAGTCCGCCATTGGCGGCAAGCAGAACCAGCGCGATACCCTGCGGTCCCTCGGCCTGAAGCGGATTGGACACACCGTTGTCCGCACCGCCGACGCCGTGACCGTTGGAATGCTCAACACGGTTCCGCACCTGGTAAAGGTAGAGGAGGCGAAGTAAATGGCAGAGAACACTGCTGATAAGGCGCAGGCTGCTGAGAAGCAGAGCGCCCTGAAGGTTCACCACCTGCGTCCCGCACCGGGTGCCAAGACCGCCAAGACCCGTGTTGGTCGTGGTGAGGCATCCAAGGGCAAGACCGCCGGTCGCGGTACCAAGGGTACGGCTGCCCGCTACCAGGTGAAGGCTGGCTTTGCCGGCGGCCAGCTGCCGCTGCACATGCGCCTGCCGAAGCTGCGCGGCTTCAAGAACCCGTTCCGGGTTGAGTTCCAGGTTGTAAACCTGGACAAGCTCAACGAGCTGTTCCCGGAAGGTGGCGCAGTCACCGTGGAGAACCTGGTCGAAAAGGGTGCCGTTCGCAAGAACCAGCCCGTCAAGGTGCTGGGCACCGGCGACATCACCGTCAAGGTTGACGTCACCGCCCACGCATTCTCGGCCAGCGCCGCAGAAAAAATTGCCGCAGCAGGCGGAAGCACCACCGCCCTCTAAAGGGACGGCGCCAGCTGTTGAACTCCCGGTATCCGCGGGCTTCGGCCCCGGATACCGGGAGTTTTTCATATCCGCCCGGCGAACAATTCCCGCCATCCGGCGCATGCGCGGGGGCCCGGATTGTTCGGTCGGGTCCTAGACCCGTTAGACTCGGATGTCGGGATTTATCAAATTCCGCCACCCCACCCTTATTGACACCACAGGAGGACGCTTGCTTAGCGCATTTGGCCGGGCCTTTCGCACGCCTGATCTGCGACGCAAGTTGTTGTTCACGCTGGGAATCATCACCATCTTCCGCTTGGGTGCTTTCATTCCCTCGCCAGGTGTGAACTACCAGAATGTCCAGCAATGCTTGCATAACGGTCAGACCGCCGGCGGGCTGTATCAGCTCGTCAACCTCTTCAGCGGCGGCGCGTTGCTCCAGGTGTCCATCTTCGCCCTGGGCATCATGCCGTACATCACGGCCAGCATCATCGTCCAGTTGCTCCGGGTGGTCATTCCCCGGTTCCAGCAGCTTTACGAAGAGGGCGCCTCGGGACAGTCCAAGCTGACCCAGTACACCCGCTACCTCACCATCGCTCTGGGCCTGCTCAACGCCACCACCCTGGTGTCCCTGGCCCGCTCAGGGCAGCTGCTTCCCGGCTGCCAGCTGCCGGTGATCCCTGACAGCAGCATCATCACCACCATCCTGATCATCATCACCCTCACGGCCGGCACCGGCCTGATCATGTGGATGGGCGAGCTCGTCACGGAGAAGGGCGTGGGCAACGGCATGTCGCTGCTCATCTTCACTTCCATCGCCGCCCAGTTCCCCACTTCGCTGGGTGCCATCTGGACCTCGCAGGGACCGGGAACCTTCTTCCTGGTCCTGGTGGTGGGTCTGCTCACGGTGGCCCTGGTGGTCTTCGTCGAGCAGTCACAGCGCCGCATTCCGGTGCAGTACGCCAAGCGGATGATCGGGCGGCGCACCGTGGGCGGCACCAGCACTTACATTCCCATCAAAGTGAACATGGCCGGCGTCATTCCGGTGATCTTCGCTTCTTCCATGCTCTACATTCCCGGGCTGATCGCGCAGTTCAACCAGCCCCGGAACGGCGAGTCCATGCCAGCGTGGGTTGAGTGGATCAACAACAACCTCACCCGCG
This sequence comes from Pseudarthrobacter sp. NIBRBAC000502770, assembly GCF_006517815.1. Classification (NCBI taxonomy): domain Bacteria; kingdom Bacillati; phylum Actinomycetota; class Actinomycetes; order Micrococcales; family Micrococcaceae; genus Pseudarthrobacter; species Pseudarthrobacter sp. NIBRBAC000502770. The sequence goes on along the minus strand of NZ_CP041198.1, from coordinate 2,575,996 downwards.
GAGACCACCCGATCTACATGGCGGTTTATTTCCTCCTGATCGTGTTCTTCACCTACTTCTATGTCGCGATTACCTTCAACCCTGAAGAAGTCTCAGACAACATGAAGAAGTACGGCGGCTTCATCCCAGGTATCCGCGCCGGCAGGCCGACCGCTGACTACCTGCAGTACGTGCTCTCACGGATCACGCTGCCCGGCGCCCTCTACCTGGGCTTCGTGGCACTGATTCCGCTGGTGGCGCTCGTGCTGATCAACGCAAACCAGAACTTCCCGTTCGGTGGCACCTCGATCCTGATCATGGTGGGCGTTGGGTTGGAGACCGTAAAGCAGATTGATGCGCAGCTACAACAACGTCACTACGAAGGGCTTTTGCGATGACGAGAATGCTGATTATTGGACCTCCCGGTTCCGGAAAAGGAACGCAGGCGGAGCGGATTTCAGAACGCCTCGGCGTTGTGGCCATCTCCACCGGCGACATCTTCCGGGCCAACGTGAAGGGTGAAACCCCTCTCGGTATTGAGGCCAAGAAGTACATGGACAACGGCGACTTCGTCCCGGACAGCGTGACCAACAAGATGGTCCGCGACCGGCTGAACGAGTCCGACGTCGAAAACGGCTTCCTGCTGGACGGCTACCCGCGCACCACCGCGCAGGTTGACTACCTTGACGAGATCCTCGCCGACGGCGACGAGAAGCTCGACGTGGTCCTGCAGCTGACTGCCGACGACGAAGAACTGGTACACCGCCTCCTGGGGCGTGCCAAGGAAACGGGCCGGAGCGACGACAACGAAGCCGTCATCCGCCACCGCCTGGACCTGTACCACGAGCAGACCGAAGCCGTGGTGGCCAAGTACGCAGACCGCGGCATCCTCACCAAGGTTGACGGGATCGGTCCCATCGACGAAGTCACCAACCGCGTAATGCAGGCCATCAAGGCCGCGCAGGCAGCCTGACCCAAGGCGCCCAAGTTTTATCGAGGCTCCTCCCGGCATCCGGGAGGAGCCTCAGCCATTTGAAAGGACACATCATGGCCTTCGGCCAGCCCCGCATCGAAATCAAGAACAACGCCCAAATGCGTACCATGCATGAGGCCGGACTGGTCCTCAGCCGCGCCTTGGACGCCGCCGTCACCGCCGCAGTTCCCGGGGTCACCACCAAGCACCTTGACGATGTCTTCGCCGCCGTCCTCAACGAGGCCGGTGCCAAGTCCAACTTCCTGGGCTACCATGGCTTCCCGGCCACCATCTGCACGTCCGTGAACGAGGAAGTGGTGCACGGAATTCCTGGCAACCGCGTGCTGCAGGACGGCGACATCATCTCCATCGACGGCGGCGCGATCGTCGACGGGTGGCACTCGGATTCCGCCCGCACCGTGATCGTGGGAACCGCGGATCCTGAAGACCAGAGGCTCTCCGATGTGACCCAGGCTGCCATGTGGCACGGGATCGCTGCGCTGGCCAAGCGGGGCCACGTCGGTGACGTCGGAGCGGCCATCGACGATTACGTGTCCTCGGTCCCGGGCAAGCCGCTGGGCATCCTGGAGGATTACGTGGGGCACGGCATCGGCTCCGAGATGCACATGGCCCCGGACGTCCTGAACTACCGCACCAGCCACCGCGGACCCAAGGTCAAGGCCGGCCTTTGCCTGGCCATTGAGCCCATGCTGGTGCGGGGCAGCATCGAGACCGCGGTCCTGGAGGATGATTGGACCGTTGTGACCACGGACGGCCAGCGCTCCTGCCAGTGGGAGCACTCCGTGGCAGTCCACGACAGGGGGATCTGGGTTCTTTCCGCGCCCGACGGCGGTGCGGCGCACCTGGTGCCCCTAGGCGTTACGCCGGTCCCGATCCCGTAAGGGACGTGCATTTTCCCCCACGACGCAGAAAATCCCTGCCGACCCCGAAATAATGGGGTCGGCAGGGATTTTGCGCGTCACCGGCGTTTCGGCGTAGCGAATTCCGCTAGGACTTCAGCTTCGGCTTCACGTCCTTGTCGTAGATGCCCTGCAGCGTGGTCTTCAGGTCCGTCATGGTGGCCTTGACGTCGCCCTGCTGCGTGAGGATCTTCGCTGCGGACTTCGCCATTTCCTGGTCGGCGCCCGGCAGGAACACCCTGGCGTTGTCCTGGACCTTGGTCACCGCGAGCTGGTCCATGGCGGTTTTGATCTGCGGTGTCTTGGCCAGGACTGCCGTCATGTCAGCCGACTTGCGGGTGGGCATGTACCCGGTGGCGGCAGAGAACTCGGCGGTGCTCTCCGGCTGGGTGACGAAGTCCAGGAACATGCCGGCCGCGAGCTGTTCCTCCTTGGTGATGCCGCTGGGGATGCCCAGGCCCGCGCCGCCCGTGGGGCAGACGTTGGTCTCCGCTTTCGGGCCGCCGGGCAGGAAGCCAACGCCCACGTTGAACTTTGCCGATTTCAGGATTCCCAGCAGCGAACCGGTGGAGGAAATGGTGGTCGAGGTCAGCCCTGCGGAGAAGTCGTCCGCCGCTTCCTTGGAGGAGACGCCTGCCCACTTGTCCTTGTAGATCGAGTCCTGGGCCCACTGCAGTGCGGCCACGGAGTCGCTGGAGTCGCAGGTGATGTCCCATTCCTTGGACCAGCCACCGCCCCAGCCCCAGAGCATGTTCTGCAGCGTCCAGCCCGCGTACCCGGCAAGCGCTGGGTAGATGTAGGCGTACTGGGCGCCGGAGCTTGCCTTCAGCTTCGGGGCCCACTCAGCGAATTCCTGCCACGTCTTGGGTGCACGGTCCGGCAGCCCGGCTGCGGCGAAGTGGTCCTTGTTGTAGTAGAACAGCGGAGTGGAGCGGCCGTAGGGGAGCGCCCACTGCTTGCCGTCGTATTTGTAGTCGTTGACCAGCGACTGCTGGAAGTCGTCCATCTTCATGTTCAGCTGCTTGGTCAGGCTGTCCACGGGAATGATGCTCCCGTTGGTGTAGTACCGGAACCACCACACGTCGGAGAGGACAACCACTCCGGGGAGGCCGGACTTGGCGGCCTGCGCGGTCTGGAACTTCTGGGCAATTTCCTCGTAGTTGGCCCCTGCCGTGACCAGGTTGACGGTGATGCCAGGGTTTTTGGCCTGGAACTTTTCGATCAGGCTCTTCTCAACGTCCTGTGACTGGCCCGGGTGGCTGGACCAGAAGTCGATCTTTGCCGCCGGCTTCACGCCGCTGAAGTCGATGTCGGCTGCCTGGGATGTGGCTTGGCCACCGCCGGTTGTCGAGGGTCCGCCGCATGCGGCCAGGGCAGCGGCAGAGGCGGTGGCCCCTGCCAGGCCCAGGAAGTGCCTCCGGTCCAGGTGAAGTGTCATGACAGTTCCTTTCGGTTGTTGCCTGCGGAAGGGGGGTACTAAAAGGTTGGGAAGTACGACGGCGGCCGGCGGCTTAGCCGGTCACGCTGCCCTGGGTGAGGCCCGCCACGATGTAGCGCTGCAGGGCCGCGAAGACGATCAGGATGGGAACGATGACCAGGACCGCGCCGGCCATGAGGACGCCCCAGCCGGCTGCGTTGCTTTCGTTGTTCTGCAGCAGGGTCAGGCCCACCGGCAGGGTCATGGTTTCCGGCCGGTCCGTGATGATGAGCGGCCAGATGTAGTCGTTCCATTCGGTCACGATGGTCACCAGCGCTACGGTGGCGATGGAGGGAACGGACACGGGGACCACGATCTGCCAGAGGCGGCGCCAGTGCCCGGCCCCGTCCATCTCGGCCGATTCCAGGATGGACGCCGGCAGGGTCCGGAAGTGCTGCCGCAGCAGGAAGGTACCGAACGCAGTGCCCAGGCCGGGGAGGATGATCCCCCACAGCGTGTTCTTGCCGCCGATCCCCGCGATGAGGATGAAGTTGGGCAGGATGGACACCTGCGGTGGCACCATGAGGGCCACCAGGATCAGGAGGAAGATGAAGTTCCGGAACGGAAAGCGGACAAAGACCAGGGCATACGCCGTCAGGATCGCCAGGATCACTTTGATGGTGGCCCCTGCCAGCGTGACGATGGTGCTGTTCAGGAAGAACTGGCCGAACGGGACCGTGGTCATTGCGGTCCGGTAGTTCTCTAGGTTCAGGCTTTCCGGGAGGATTTTCAGGTCGGTGGTGACAATCTCGCCGGAAGTCTTAAAGGAGCTGAGCACCATCCACAGCAGGGGCAGGAATACCACCAGGGTGGCAATGATCAGGGGCAGGTAGCCGCCCACCACGGTCTGGACCAGGTTCCGGCGGGAGAACGGCCGGTCGGGACGCAGGCCCGGGTCTGGAGCGGAGACGGCGGGGGCGGTGGGGTCCGGGCTCACCGGTGAGAGGGACGTCACGAGTAATGAACCTTTCGTTCCACGAACCGCAGCTGGAGCACGGTGATCACCAGGAGGATGGCAAACAGGACCACGGAAATGGCTGCGGAGTAGCCGGCCCTGTTGTAGGCGCCGAAGGCCTGGAGGTAGGCCTCGTAGATCAGGGTGCTGGTGCCGGTGCCCAGTGGCGTCATGATCCTGATGAGGTCGAAGGCCTGCAGCGAGCTGAGCAAAGTGGTGATCAGGAGGAAGAACGTGGTGGGGGACAGCAGCGGCAGGGAGATGCTGACGAAGCGCCGGAACCCGTTGGCGCCGTCGAGGGACGCCGCCTCCATGACTTCGGTCGGCAGGGACTGCAGCCCGGCGAGGTACACCACCGCGCAGTAGCCCAGGTTCTTCCAGACGTACACCAGGATCACCATGACCAGGGACAGCTGGGGATCGTTGATCCACTGCGGGCTCTGCTGGCCGATGCCGCGGAGCAGCCAGGCAAGGACGCCATAGCCGGGATCGAAAATGAACAACCACACCAGGCCGACACCGACGCCGGAGAGGACATAGGGGGCAAAGACCGCGGACCGGGCGAACGTGGTGCCGCGGACCCTGGCGTTCAGGGCCAGCGCCACCAGCAGTCCCAGGATCATGGAACCGCCTACGGTGACCAAGGTGAAGACTGCCGTGGTGCCCAGCACCTTCGGTGCATCGTTGCTGGTGAAGAAGGTGACGTAGTTACCCAGGCCCACCACGGTTGCGGAGGGGGAACCCAGCGTCCAGTCCAGCGTGGAGTAGTACATGTTGCTGAACAGCGGCCGGTACGTGAAGACGGCGATCAGTATCAGGTTGGGCAAGGCCATGGCAAGGAAAACAAAGAAATCGCGGCGGTTCCTTGCGCTCCACCGCCTGTGGGGTATTTTAGCGGTGCTGCCACCGGGGCCAGCGGGCCTGGTGGAGGGTCGTGGGGAGAGTTGACGTGTCATGCGGATCTCTCACGGGTTTCGGAGCCAGCTCGTGGCCGGTCGCGGGTAAGGGGAATCAAGCCATTACTTCACCACATTGTCGGTGGGCGAAACCCCTGAAAAAGCCCTTCTCCTCAAATAGTTAACAAAGGCTTCGTTGCCCATTAACCCTGTGTTGTTTGCAGTCTCGCATAAAGTTTGCCGATGCGGCAGGGGCGCGCCAGCAGAGGGGACAATAGGGGAATGGGAACCCTTACCGATGTCCCGGGCATCCGCGTGGGCCACGTCCAAAAGAACACCGACGGCTGGCTGACGGGCGTCACCGTGGTCCTGCCACCCCCGGGTACGGTGGGCTCGGTTGACGTCCAGGGCGGCGGCCCGGCCACCCACGAAACAGACGCCCTCGATCCCACTACCTTGGTCCGCACAGTGGACGCCGTCGTTCTCACCGGCGGCAGTGCCTATGGCCTGGCCTCTGCCACCGGTGCCCAGCGCTGGTGCGAGGAAAACGGCCGCGGCTTCGCCGTCCCCGGGGGAGTGGTGCCCATTGTCCCCGCCGCCGCCATCTTCGACCTGGGCAGGGGCGGGAACTTCTCCGCACGGCCGACGCCGGAGATGGGCTACGCGGCAACGGCCGCCGCAGCAGCACAAGGGGAAGGGCACGACGTCGGACGCGGCAATACCGGTGCCGGAGCCGGCGCCCTTATCGGCAGGGGGCAGTACAAAGGGGGAGTTGGCACGGCGTCCGTCACGCTGGAGAACGGGGTTGTAGTCGGCGCGCTGGCCGTAGTCAACGCACTTGGGCTCCCGTTTGGCGCGCCCGTCCAGCCGGCGCAGCCCGCACACGGTGCCCCGCTCAATACCACTCTTGTCGTCGTGGCTACCAATGCCGTACTTGATGGGGCCGAATGTAAACGTACGGCCGCTGCATCCCATGCGGGGATTGCCCGGGCCTTGATTCCGAGCCATACCCTGGCTGACGGGGATACCGTTTTTTGCCTGGCAACCGGCGCCGTCGCACTCGACCGCTCCGACGAAGCTGCCCGGCAGGACAGCCTCATCACGCTCCAAAGCGCGGCAGCCGACGTCGTCCGTTTGGCGATCCTTGACGGCGTGGCCGCAGCAGATCCCGTGGCCACCCCGGCCGGTGAATATGGTGCGTACCGCACCGCGTAGGCTACTATGGCCGATTTAACTTTTACCGGCCAACAGGGTAGTGTTGTTTGTTGGTTGTCTGGACTGCCACGCCCTTTTGGGCCTGGAGGCGGCAATCGATCCAACAAAAACGTTCGTGGTCATGCCCGGTGCTATCCGGCGGGGCTGCGGCAACAACAGTTAGCGGAGGGTATGGCCAAGAAGGACGGGGTCATTGAGATCGAAGGCGTTGTGACCGAGGCGCTGCCTAACGCGATGTTTCGCGTTGAGCTCACCAACAAGCACATCGTTCTGGCACACATCTCTGGAAAGATGCGTCAGCACTACATCCGAATCCTCCCTGAGGACCGCGTAGTGGTGGAGCTGAGCCCGTACGACCTCACCCGTGGTCGTATCGTCTACCGCTACAAGTAAATTGCTGGGCTGCGGCAGTGCAAGCTGACCGTTGCTCCAGTTGACCAAACTGCTACACGCAAAGGAATGCCATGAAGGTCAAGCCGAGCGTCAAGCAGATCTGCGAAAAGTGCAAAGTGATCCGCCGTAATGGCCGGGTCATGGTGATCTGCGAGAACCCGCGCCACAAGCAGCGCCAGGGCTAATTTCCTTCCCTGAAGGAAATCCTGGGTTGCTAACCCACGCAAGTAAATAAAGGCAGCACAAGCTGATCTGGAACATTGAGCTCGAAAGAGTCCGGACAGCTAACCCCCGGTCGGAGGCTGGGGCCGCACGGAACGTGCGGGTGTACTGCCTACGACCTCCGGTTTATCAAGGAGTACTGCCACTATGGCTCGTCTCGCTGGCGTAGACATTCCCCGCGAAAAGCGGCTGGAAATTGCGCTTACTTACATCTACGGCGTGGGCAAGACCCGTGCACACGAAACCCTGGCTGCCACTGGCATCAGCGCTGACGTCCGCGTCAAGGACCTGACTGATGCCCAGCTGGTTGAGCTGCGTGACTACATTGAAGGCAACTACAAGGTTGAGGGTGACCTTCGCCGCGAAGTAGCAGCAGATATCCGCCGCAAGGTTGAGATCGGCAGCTACGAAGGCCTGCGCCACCGCAAGGGCCTGCCCGTACGCGGTCAGCGTACGAAGACCAACGCACGTACCCGCAAGGGCCCGAAGCGTACCGTCGCCGGCAAGAAGAAGGCCCGTTAAAATTCCCGCCCGGGATTTACGGACTTTCCCCAATAACTTTCTGTAGGAGAAAAAATGCCCCCGAAGACTCGTGGCGCGGTTCGCAAGCCGCGTAAGAAGGACAAGAAGAATATCGCGCTTGGCCAGGCGCACATCAAGAGCACCTTTAACAACACCATCGTTTCCATCACGGATCCGAGCGGCGCTGTTATTTCCTGGGCTTCCTCCGGTGAGGTTGGCTTCAAGGGCTCGCGCAAGTCCACCCCGTTCGCTGCCCAGATGGCTGCCGAAGCCGCTGCCAAGCGTGCGCAGGAGCACGGCATGCGCAAGGTAGACGTTTTCGTCAAGGGACCGGGTTCCGGACGCGAAACCGCCATCCGTTCGCTGCAGGCCGCAGGCCTTGAGGTTGGCTCCATCCAGGACGTCACCCCCGCAGCGCACAACGGCTGCCGCCCGCCGAAGCGCCGCCGCGTCTAATTCTTTTCCGCAGCAGGAGCTTGCCCGGACCAGTGATGGTCCGGGCAAGCCCAGCGCGTTAAGTCTTCAGACCGAATTTCCACCACCTGTGTTGCGTCATATAGCGGATGCTCGCCGAAAGGAAACCTAAGTGCTCATTGCACAGCGCCCCACCCTCTCCGAAGAGGTCGTCTCCGAAAACCGTTCGCGTTTCATCATCGAACCGCTGGAACCGGGCTTCGGCTACACCCTCGGAAACTCCCTCCGCCGTACCCTGCTCTCCTCCATCCCCGGTGCTGCCGTAACCAGCATCCGGATCGATGGTGTGCTGCACGAGTTCACCACGGTTCCGGGTGTCAAGGAAGATGTCACCGAGATCATCCTTAACATCAAGAGCCTCTCGGTTTCCTCCGAGCACGACGAGCCTGTCGTGGCTTACCTGCGCAAGCAGGGCCCCGGAGTCGTCACCGCCGCGGACATCGCTCCGCCGGCCGGCGTCGAATTCCACAACCCGGATCTGCACATCGCCACGCTGAACTCGAAGGGCAAGTTCGAACTCGAACTGACCATCGAGCGCGGCCGCGGCTACGTTTCGGCAGCTCAGAACAAGTCCGGCGACGCAGAGATCGGCCGTATCCCGGTTGACTCCATCTACTCGCCGGTGCTGAAGGTTACTTTCCGCGTGGAAGCAACCCGTGTTGAGCAGCGCACCGACTTCGACAAGCTGATTGTCGACGTCGAGACCAAGCAGGCCATCGCCCCGCGCGATGCCGTTGCTTCCGCAGGCACCACCCTGGTGGAACTGTTCGGTCTGGCCCGTGAGCTGAACACCGCAGCTGAAGGTATCGAGATCGGCCCGTCGCCCACCGACGCTGCGCTGGCAGCCGACATGGCACTGCCGATCGAGGATCTGGACCTCACCGTCCGTTCCTACAACTGCCTCAAGCGTGAGGGCATCCACACCGTGGGTGAACTCGTTGCCCGCTCCGAGGCTGACCTGATGGACATCCGCAACTTCGGTGCCAAGTCCATTGACGAGGTCAAGGCAAAGCTGGTTGAACTGGGCCTGTCCCTCAAGGACTCGCCTCCCGGTTTTGACCTCGCAGCACGCGCCGCAGCAATCGAAGAGGACGACGCCGCTTTCGGCGACGACGAACTCTAAACCAGACCTTGGCCGGCGGGCAGCACCATGGTGTGCCGCCCACGGCTTCCACATGAGGAGAAACAATTATGCCTACCCCCACTAAGGGTCCGCGCCTCGGCGGCGGCCCGGCTCACGAGCGTCTCATGCTCGCGAACCTGGCCTCATCCCTGTTCGAGCACAAGCGGATCACCACCACGGTGACCAAGGCCAAGCGCCTGAAGCCGTACGCAGAGCGCCTGGTGACGTTCGCCAAGCGTGGCGACCTCGCTTCCCGCCGCCGCGTGCTCGGCCTGATCAGCAACAAGGGCGTCGTCCACGAGCTGTTCACCGACATCGCCCAGGCTGTGGAGAACCGCGACGGCGGCTACACCCGCATCACCAAGATCGGCAACCGCAAGGGCGACAACGCTCCCATGGCTGTCATCGAACTGGTCCTCGAGCCGGTTTCCGCGAAGCAGGCCGTAGTTGCTGAGGCTACTTCCGCTGCAAAGCGCGACGCCGACAAGAAGGAAGCTGCTGCTGCCCCCGCTGCAGAAGAAGCTCCCGAGGCCGAGGTCGTCGAGACCGAAGCTGCTGAGGCTCCTGCCGAAGAAGCTGCAACCGAAGAGGCACCCGCCGCTGAGGAAGCTGCCGAGGCTCCCGCCGCTGAGGAGAAGGACGCGAAGTAATTCGCTGATTCTCTTCGCATAGACTTAGGTCTGTGAACCACCAAAAACCCGCGGCCCCCGTTCCAGGGGGCGGCGGGTTTTTGCGTATCCGGCTTGACCTTTCGTACGACGGCGGCCCGTTCAGCGGGTGGGCGCTGCAGCCCGGCCTGCGCACTGTCCAGGGCGTTCTCGAGGAAGCCATCGAGCTGCTGGTCCGGCGCCAGGTGCGGGTCACAGTTGCCGGGCGGACCGACGCCGGCGTGCACGCCCGCGGCCAGGTAGTCCACCTGGACCTCACCGAAGCCGAGTGGCTGGGGCTGCCGCGCGGGCACGAACTTGATCCCGCCGTCGCCATGCTGCGCCGCCTCCGCGGTGCCCTGAACCGGTCCCTGGGTGATCTGCACGGGGCGGTGGAGGTCCACAAAATCTCGCCGGCACCCGCGGGCTTCGACGCACGCTTTTCCGCGCTCTGGCGGCGCTACAGCTACCGGATAGCCGACGGGCCCGCCCTGTGGGACCCGCTGGAGCGGTACTTCACGCTGTGGCACAAGAACCCGCTGGACGAGGACCTGCTGAACCAGGGTGCATCACAGCTGCTGGGCCTGCAGAATTTCATGTCTTTCTGCAAGCCCCGCGAAGGAGCCACCACCATCAGGGAACTACAGCGCTTTGAGTTCCGGCGCGGCGAGGACGGCGTCATTGTGGCCACCGTCCAGGCGGACGCGTTCTGCCACAACATGGTGCGGGCCCTCATCGGCTCGGCACTGTACGTGGGGGAAGGCATTGAAGAACCGGGCTGGCTGCACGAGCGTCTGCTGCTGCAGAAGCGGGACGCCAAGTCGGTCCTCGCGGCCCCCCATCCGCTGGTGCTGGAGGAAGTGGCCTACCCCTCGGACAGCGAAATGCTGGCCCGCGCCGAACAGACCAGGGCCGTCCGCGAGCACTGATCCGGGTCGTTGCTAAAACGACGGCGGAGGACCCTCTGCGGGGAGCGTCACCGTGAACGTGCTGCCCTGGCCTTCCCCGCTCTCGCACATGATGCTGCCGCCGTGGCGCTCCACGATCATCCGGGTAATGGAGAGGCCCAGGCCTGCACCCGGGATGGCCGCCTTTTGCGCCGATTCGGTCCGGAAGAAGCGGTTGAAGACTTTGGCGGCGTCGTCGTCGGAGATGCCCATCCCGGTGTCGCTGACGCTCAGCCGCACCCACTGCGGATCCGTCGTCGCGCTAATGCTGATCCTTCCGCCGTCCGGTGAGTACTTGATGGCGTTCGAGACCAGGTTGTCCAGCACTTGCCCGATCCTCAGCGGGTCCGCGTAGGCCCACAACGGTGAGGGGACGTCGGCTGCGATCTCCACATGGGACCGCTGCGCCGAGGCCAGGGCCGAACTGAGGCTGGTCTCCACCAGGCTGGCGAGGTCTGTCCGCTTGGGGTGGACGTTCAGGGCGGTGGTGGCGGTGAGGTCGGCCACCAGCTCCAGGAGCCGCTCAGCATTCCGCTGGACCACCAGGAGCCGCTGGGCCAGGTGCGGTGGCAGGCTGTCCGCCTCTTCCAGGACCAGGTCCACGTTGCCAATGATGGAGTTCAAGGGGTTCTTGAACTCGTGCGAGACGTTGGAGATAAGGTCCTGGTTGGCGGCCAGGGATTCCACCCAGCCCGTGACGTCGGTGTAGACCACAACGGCTCCTGTGAGCCTGCCGTCCTCGCTGACCAATGGACGCGCCGCCGTGGATACTGCGCGCTGATCCGGGCCTTCACCGGCCCACACGAGGTAGTCGGCGAAGGATTCCCCCGCCATGGCGCGGCTGATGGGCCGGCGGTCAGGCGGAAGCAGCGTCCGCCGGTCCTGGCCGAAGATGAGCTGGTGCCCCTGGCCCGGGATGGCGTCGTCAGCGCCCGTGGCGCGGCGGAAGTTGCGCTGGCGGCTGTTGGACACCAGGAAGTGGCCGGAACTGTCGACGGCGGCAATTCCGACGTCGGTGGCGTCCAGGACGGTTTCAAGCAGCTTCTCCCGTTCCCGGCTTGCCGCCAGCAGGTTCCGGAGCTCACGGTCCTTCTCTGCCAGCTCGCGCTGCTGCAGGCGCAGGTTCACGCTCGCGAAGCGGATCGCCAGGGAAACGGCGAGCATCATCACGGGGAAGAGCACCACCGTGGTGAGGTCTGATGCGGTGACGGCGGGAAGATGGCCAATCGCTGTGGGAGCCATGATGAAGAACGGCCCCAGGAAGCTGAGGACCAGGCTGGTGCGGGCCAGCATGCCGGATGCGGAGAGCCAGATGACCGGGAAGACCGCCAGGACGGCCAGCCCCGGCAAGAGCGGTGCCGCACCGTTGCGCATAAGGCCAATCGCCAGGAAGTCCAGGACGGGGACCAGCAGGTACGGCCTGTGCGGCAGGCGTTCCCAGGGAACCAGGAAGCACGCCAGGAACAGGAGTCCGTGCAGGGCCACGCCGGCCCCGTACCAGGGACTTCCCAACAAGGATGGCCACGCGGAGGGCGTGATCAGTGCGATGACGGCCACCACCACGGTCAGGGGAAGCTGGCACAGCACCACTTGGGCGCGTGGTCCCAGCCGCCGGAAGATGCGGCCGGGCCCGCGGTGGAACAATGGCTCAGCCATGTTTCTGACTCGTACCCCTTCACAACTGGATGGCAGGCCCCGCGGGGTCTTTCTATTGCTTTCCCTACCCCGCTTCTTACCCTTTCCGCTCCATACTGCACACGTCTTGTCATAATAATTGACTTTTCAATTTTCGGGGCGAATTCAGCTGTGATCAGCAGGGCTTACTAGTAGCGTATAAATGGTTGGAGCGGGAATGGCATTGGCGCTGGGCCAATGGGGGGCCATCTCCGCCTGGCGCAGGGATAGCAATGGACGATCTTGGTGTAGCTGTAGTAATCGAAGATGACGCGGATGTACGGAACCTCCTGGAAGGCGTACTGACACAAGCGGGCTTCGAAGTGCATACAGCTGTTGATGGGCGGGCCGGGGTTGAGGTGGTCCGCAGCAAGCAGGCCAACGTTGTTACGCTCGATATTGGCCTGCCGGATATTGACGGCTTCGAGGTTTTGCGGCGAATCCGGAATTTCAGTAACGCGTACGTGGTGATGCTGACGGGACGGACGGAAGAACCGGACCTCCTGTCGGCTCTGAATGCCGGCGCGGACGACTACATTGCCAAACCCTTCAGGCCGCGGGAACTCCGGGCCAGGGTGGCGGCAATGATGCGCAGGCCCCGGCACGAGGTCGCGGGGGAGCAGCCGTCCCCGTCGCACTGGGGACAGGCCGCGGCCCCTGCCGTACACGCCGACCCGGCGGTGCTGCAGCACAACGGCCTCCTCCTGAACCACCGGACACGCACGGTGGAGGTCAAGGGTGAGCCGCTGGGACTGACCCGCAGTGAATTCGACCTGCTGCACGTCCTGCTCAAGGGCGGCGGTGCCGTGTGCACCAGGGCTGACCTGGTGCGCGCCGTACGGGGCGACTTCTATGACCACGACACGTACATCAGCGAGGCGGATGAGCGGGCCGTGGAGGTGCATGTGGGAAACCTGCGGCGCAAGCTCAAGGAGGACCAGCTGTCTCCGCGCTGGCTGCAGACCGTCCGCGGGGTAGGCTACCGGCTCGCACCGCGCAGGCCCGATGACGCCTGAGCGTCAGCCCTTTTCCAGGATGTAGGTCGACTGGAGCTCGGACACCGTCCGGGCTCCATCCTGGGCCACCCCCGCCATCATGGCCTGGCCCTGGAGAAAGTCGCCCTTCCGGATGAGGCCTTCGAGGACTTCGGCGAGCCTGGCCAGCCGGACACCGCCCACCATGGCAGAGCTGATCTTCAGGCTGATGACGGCATCCAGGGCAGCGGCCTCGTCCTGGGTGTCCACGGCTGTTCCCAGCCGCGCCAGGCGCAGGTCCCACATGGCGGCGTAGTCGCGGGCGAAACGCTGGGCCAGTCCTGAACCGGCCAGTTCGTCCTCGAGTTCGGCCAGCACGGCTGCGTCAATCAACGGCAAGAGCGCAGCCGCTTCGAGTGAGAGGGCCGTGCGTGCCGCCGGCCCGGGAGCGGCAGGCAACGGGACCCCGGCCAGCGGGGAGTCCACAGCGGGGCTCTTTCCGCTGGAACCGGGATCCTGACTCTGCATTGTTCAAGGCTACTTCCTGGAAATCCTTCGGCGTCCAATTTCTTATCATTCTGTGTAAACCTTGAGGCAACCTTGCCGTCGCCCTGCGTATCGATTATTGTCCGCTGAACGTCATCACCGTATTGATCACGGCCGGTCCCAGGATGGCGATGAAGAGGACCGGGAAGATGAAGAACAACAGCGGGAAAAGGATCATGACCGGCAGTTTCATGGCTTTTTCCTCGGCCCGCTGGCGCCGCTTGACGCGCATTACCTTCGCCTGGACACGCAGGACCCGGCTGATGGCGATGCCGTACGTGTCGGCCTGGACCACTGCCTGCACGAAGCTGCGCAGCTCAGGGATGCTGGTCCGTTCCGCCAGGGCGATGTAGGACTCACGGCGGCTGCGTCCCACCTGCATGTCCTGGAGGGTGCGGACCAGTTCCTCGGCCAGCGGGCCCTTGCCGTTCTCGCCGGCGCGGGCCATGGCGCCTTCGAAGCCGAGCCCTGCCTCCACGGAGATCAGCATCTGGTCCAGCGTGTTGGCCAGTTCAAGCTGCATGGCCTTCTGCCGCTCCTGGCCTTTGCTGTAGAGGAGGAGGTCCGGGATGAAGTAGCCAAGGACCAGGACGAAGATGCCGGCGAGCTTCATCAACGGGCTGCTTCCGATGCCCGCGAGCCAGAGGCCCACCGCCACGCCCGCCAGGCCGAGGGCGAGCTTGGACCCCAGCACCTTTCCCAGCGGCATTGAGGCGGGCCGGCCGGCGAGGGACAGCAGCCGGTCCAGGAAAGCCACGTAGGCCGGGGGAGTGACGCGCCGGCCGATGCCTTCCAGCAGGCTCGGCGTGGATGCAGGTGCAACTGCGGCGGGCGGGGCGCCACGGGAGAGGAGGTCGGTAACCGCGACGCGGCCCTGCTTGTCCACGGTCAGGACGGACCAGGCCATGGCACCCAGGGGGATGCAGACCAGCAGGACGGACAGCAGGACGATGAGGTTCATGGGGTCCTCAGAACTTCAGGTCGATAATCTTGCGCATCCACAGCGCACCGATGGTCATCAGGACAAAGGAGGCACCGATCATCACCCAGCCCAGCGGATGGGTGAACATCGCGTTCATGTAGTTGGGGCTCACGGCCAGCAGCATGGCCACAATGCCGAACGGCATGGCGATCAGGATGTAGGCGGAGAACTTGCCTTCCGCGGCCAAGGCCTTGATGTGGCCCTTGATCTCTGCGCGCTCGCGGATGGTTTCGTTGACCTGGTCCAGCACCTCGGCCAAATTGCCGCCCACCTCGCGGTTGATCTGGATGGCCTGCGAGATCCACACGAAGTCCTCGTTCTTCATCCGGTCGGCGGTGTCGTTGAGGGCGGCGAGCAGGTCGCGGCCAAGGCTGGTCTCGGTGATCACCCGCCGCATTTCCTCGGAGGTGGGCTTCTGCGACTCGGTCGCCGCGGCGTCGATGGCGCGCAGGATGCTGTGCCCTGCGCGCAGGCCGCCGGAGAGCAGCTGCAGGGTGTCGCCCAGCTGGCTGTCGAAGGCGGTGCGGCGCTTGCCGGCCAGGAACCCGAGGACCAGTTTGCCCACGAAGGGTGCCAGCAGGGCCAGCAGCAGTCCCATGACGGGGCCAACAGTGACCAGGCCCACCAGCATGCCGACGCAGGCGCCGATCCCCACCAGGAGGAAGAACTCGGCCTGGCTGAGCCGCAGGCCTGCGTTCTCCAGTTCGGCCCGGGCAAAGGGCTTGACGTTCCGGCCGGCGAGGAGGCGTTCGAAGGACCTGACTGCGGACAAGGCCACGCGGGTCAGCGAGGATGGCGGCTCGGGTTCAAACGGGCGACGGCGGTCCAGCGGCACCGAGGGTGCGCTTGGCAGGAGCACGGCCACGCCCAGCAGGCAGATGGCTGCGAGGAGGATAACGCTACCGATGGCGATGATCATGGGCCCGTCCCTACTTTGAGCCCGGACCCAGCGGCGTCGCAAACACCGCGGGTGACACGTGGATGCCCAGGTCCTCGAACCGGTCGATGAAGCGGGGACGGATGCCGGTGGCTACGGGCCGGCCCAGGAACCGGCCCTGCGCGTCAACGCCTGCCGAGTAGTCAAAGATGAAGGCGTCCTGGAGGGTGACGATGTCCCCTTCCATGCCCTGGACCTCCGTGACGTGGGTGATCCGGCGGGAGCCGTCGCGGAGCCGGGAGATCTGGACGATGAGGTTCACGGCGGAGGCGATCTGTTCGCGGATGGCGCGCAGCGGCAGGTCCATCCCGGCCATGAGCACCAGGGTTTCCAGGCGGGCCACGGCATCGCGGGGCGAGTTGGAGTGCACGGTGGAGAGGGAGCCGTCGTGGCCGGTGTTCATGGCCTGGAGCATGTCCAGCGATTCACCGCCGCGGACCTCGCCCACCACGATCCGGTCCGGGCGCATACGGAGGGAGTTGCGGAGGAGCTCGCGGATGGTGACTTCGCCCTTCCCCTCGGTGTTCGGAGGGCGGCTTTCCAGCCGGACCACATGTTCCTGCTGGATCTGCAGTTCCACGGCGTCCTCGATGGTGACGATGCGTTCGTCGTGCGGCAGGAAGGAGGACAGGACGTTCAGCAGTGTGGTCTTGCCCGTGCCGGTACCGCCGGAGACGATGATGTTCAGCTTGGCCTTGACGCAGGCGTTCAGCAGCTCGGCCATTTCCGGCGTGAGCGTTCCGAAGTCGATGAGGTTGCGGACGGTCAGCGGGGTTTTGCTGAACTTTCGGATGGTCAGCGACGAGCCGCCGACGGCCAGCGGCGGAATGACCGCGTTTACACGGGAACCGTCCTCCAGGCGGGCATCCACCAGCGGGGAGGACTCATCGATGCGGCGGCCTACCTTGGACACGATCCGTTCGATGACCTTGCGCAGGTGCTCCTCGGAGCTGAAGCGCGACTCGGTGAGCGTCAGCTTGCCTTTGCGTTCCACATAGATCTGGTCCATGCGGTTGACCATGATTTCGGTGACGGCGGGATCGTCCAGGAGGCGCTGGAGCGGGCCGTAGCCCAGCACGTCGTCGGCAACGTCCTGGACCAGGCGGGTGCGTTCCTCCGGGGTCAGCGGCACCTGCTCGGCGTCGACGATGCGGGTGAGTTCTTCCTTGGCGGTGCTCCGCAGTTCCCGTTCACTTACGGCTGCGTCGTTGAAGCGCGTCCCCATCCGTTCGAACAGTGCGGTGGCCGCCCTGTCCTTCATGGCTGCGAAGACATCCACCCGGGGTGCCGTGGGCACCAAGGAGGTGCCGGCGTCGTGCGTTGAATGCACGACGGCGCCGTGCGCCGGCTGGTGCCGCTCCGTGCTTTCCGAGGGGGAAGGCGAAGGCGCGGGGGCCGGGCGGGGCGGCTCCAGCAGCGCGGTGCCCGACGCCTGGTTGCGCGACTGGACCGCGTTGATGCGTTCGGAGAGTTTCATCAGATGACCACCCTTCGGTGAAGTTTCCGCTGGGCCTGCGTGCGCCATGCCGGGTTGAAGCGCTCCACCAGCTGGCGGAGGCTCTTGACGGCGGGGTCCTTCTTGGATTCCTGAAGGACGGGGATGCCGCGGTTGGTGGACAGGGCCACGGCGCGGGAGCGGGGCACGCTGACGTCCACGGGCGCGCCGATGGTGGATTCGACATCCCTGACGTTCAGGCCGGATTTCGCGTCGGCCATGTTCAGGACCACGTGGCGGGATTCGGGCATGATGTCCAGTTGGCGCAGGACCTCAAGGCCGGAGCGGAGGCCGCGGAGGCTGGGGATGTCCATGGCGCTGACCCAGACCACGTCGGTGCACTGTTCCATGGCGGCGAGGCCGATTTCGGGCATCCCGGGCGCGGTGTCGATGACCACATACTGGAATTCCTGGGCCAGCTGTTCCAGCAGGTGGCCGATTTGTTCCGGGGTGATGTGGTCCGCGTCCACGGGGTTGGGCGGGGCGCACAGGGCGTAGATGCCTGCCGGGTGGACCGTGAGGAAGGCCTTCAGGACCAGGGAGTCCTGGGCGGCGGCAGGGGAGACAGCGTCAGTGACGGTGTGCTGCGGATTGAGGTAGAGGCCGGAGGCGACGTCCCCGAACTGCAGGTCAAGGTCCACGATGACCACGCTCATGGGCGCGATCTGGCCAAGGCCGATGGCAATGTTGGTGGCCAGCGTGGTCTTGCCGACGCCGCCCTTGGGGGAGAAGACGCCGATGACCAGGCCGCTGCCGCTCTCCGCCTGCTGTGCCTCCGGGCCGCGGTGGCGCGTGGCGAAGGACTGGCAGGCGCGCTCCAGCAGCACCCTGATTTCCGCGGCGTCGGCCTGCGGGCTCAGGATGTCGCGGATGCCGGCGCGCATGGCGTAGAGGAGGTAGTCGGGGTCCACGTCGCTGACCAGGACCAGGCTGAGGCCAGGCAGCTGGACGTCGAATACCTTGGCGAACCGCAGCGCCTCTTCATAAGAAACGTCCGGTCCGATGATGAGGACCTCGGGCTGTTCCTGGTTGAGGAGGGCGAACAGCTCCGCGGGACCTGCGGGGAGGATGTCGCTGGCGATGGTCTGGACGGTGCCGCGCAGGCCGTTGGCGACGGCGGCGCGCAGCTTCTGGTCGAAGTCGCCGTTGGGGGAGAGGAGGACGAAGCGGCTCATTTGTACACGTTGTCCTTCCTGGCGATGAAGCCGCCGTTGTCCTGCGCGTCGAGGGGTTCCTTGGTGAGCCAGAGGTCACCGTTGTTCGAGGAGTAGATGATCTTGGTGGCGTCGATGTCGTTGACCGCCACTGTGACCATGAGTGAACCTTCAGGAAGGGTGGTGTCCTGCGGATTGGTACCGTCCGTGGGCTTGGCGCTTGGTGTTGCCTGCGGAGCGCGCTGGACGGCGGTGACCAGTGCCTTGCGGATAGTGAGCTGGGTGGTGGGGTCGCCTGCTTTGGCCTTGTCTGCCCCCGCCGCGAAGATCAGGGCAATGCCCACGTGATCACCGGCGTTGAGTCGTCCGCCGACCACGCGCTTGGGTTCCAGTTCGAAAGTCACTTCCTGGAGGCCTGCCGGGATCTGGACTGCGCCCTGGGCCTTGACGTCACCGGGGGCTACCAGGCGTTCGGCGAGGAGCTGCTCGCCAGGGACCAGGTCCACGGCGGCCACTTTGCCGGCGGAGTCATCGAGGTTTTTGAGGGCCGTTTTGGCAACAGCAGTGCCCGGTAGTTGCTGCTGGGACACAGATGCCCTGACGATTTCAAGTGATGATCCGGCGGGAACGGCCTTGGTTACCACCAGGACATTTGTTGGATTCATGTCAGCCACCGCTCTCTGGTCAGCGCCTTGGGCGTAGGTGACGATAAGGATCGCTCCGATGATGGCCAGCACTACTGCTGCTACACCGGCCAACATACGAGACTTCACTGACTGCTCCTGGATCTTGGTTCTTGCTAGGGGGTGAGGCGCACGATGGAAGCCCCGAAGTTTGGGACGTTGCCAAGTTCAAAGGCCTGGGACAAGGTCACGAACTTCACGAAGTAGCCGCGGAGCGTCTTGTTTTGGACATTGCCGCCGGTGGACCAGCTGAAATTTGAAAAGTGATAACCGGTGACGTGGAAGGCGGCAAAACCCTTCACGTAATACTGGCCGGTTGAACCGGTCCCGGTCGCAGCGTCATACACAGGCAAAAGAACGGTCTGGTCTTGCACCTTGGTGAAATCGGCTGTTTGGCATCCAGTGGGAGCGCTGGCTCCCGGGTCAACCGGGAACCAAATACCTGACATGGTGGATGTCCCGGCTGTGGCTGTGACGGTACAGGTTTTGGGGTCTGTCGGAAGCCAGCCAAATCCGCCAGGAAGAGTGTCACCACAGCTTCTCGCCTGTTGGTCCAGTACCTGTTCGGCACCCACTGAACCATCAAGGGGAATGTTGAGCTTGCAATAGGCCACCGCCAAAGGCAGGATGGCGGGACCTTTAGAAGGCGTCCCCCATGCCGCGGTCGAGGTGGCGTTGACCTCAGCAGATTTGATGCCGAAAATTTTGGCGAAGAACAATGAAACCTGGTTGGGTGCGTGGCCAGCCTCCTGGGCACCAACCGTTACTGTGACGGGTCCATTCGATGATCCCAAGGCTATGGACTTGATGTTGCTGATGCCATCATTTGCGTTCCCGTTGGCAAGGGTTGAAGCCAACGGCGCCGAAGTGGAGCAGTTTGAATCCTTGGCATTTTTGGCGCATTTTTGGGCAATCGCGAGCGCAGCTGCATCCGCCCCATTTCGAAGCTGCGTTCGCTCCGCGTAGAGCATGCTGACATCCACTGCGATGGCCGCGAAGCCCAGGAGCACGACAAGGGAGATGGCGACGAGCACGCTTACAGCCCCCTGTTCAGGACTGGCCTGGGTGTTTCGCTGATTTAGCCGCCGCACAGCATGGCTCCTTTGGCGGTCAGGGTGAATGGTCCGGCAATTCCCGTAAGCGTCGACAGACTGTACGTAATGGTGACGGTGGTCTGCGGACTTGTTCCTGAAGGGATCGTTGAAGGGCACGCAGCGCCAAATTGGATGGCGCTGTCCTGCAATCCTGGTTGCAAAGAAACGGCTGTGTTCTTGGCTGCCGTTCTAGCGTTTATTTGAGCAGCCGCCTGGGCCGTAGCCGTTCGATCAGCCATTGCCGTAACTCGGACAGCCTCTCGGGCTGCGGCTGAAAGCGAAGCCTGAGCGTTATAGACGCGACTGAATTCCATAATCCCCAATAGGAGCGTTATTAGGACCGGCACCACGATCGCGAACTCGACTGCGGCCGCGCCTCGTTCGGATGCCCTGGGCATGACCCAAACCTTTCGGTTGACCAAGAGTGCTTGAGAACATCTAGTGGCGACGGCATATTGCCGCCGCCACTTGAAGCGTTCTTGCTTTTGCGGCGCAAGTAAATTCTGCGCGACCCTATTTGGCCGCGCAGGTGCCAGTGGCAGCAGTTGTGGCAGTCTGAGCAGTGGCCGTCCACGCGCCGCCGCCGACCTGGCACTTGACCTGTTCGAACATGGTGCTCAGCGTGCCGCCGAGAAGCGTTACTGCGGCGATGATGACGACGGCAATGAGGGCGACCATGATGCCGTATTCAACGGCGGTGGCTCCCTTTTCGCTGCGAAGGCGGACGGAGAGGTTCGTGTAAAGAGAAAGCATTTTGACTCCTGAGCGAGACGGATTGGCTGGCCCAGTACCAGCGCTTCAACGAAAGTAGCAACGCTTGATCCGACATTGACCCGATCTTGCAACATCCTGAGGAAACCCTTTTCTGAATGCACGTTTCCTGCGCTTTTGCTGTGTCTTCCCTGTGCTGGGGCTGGCTCGCGGACGCCAAAAGGACCCCCTCGGTTCTGGGTGCCGAGGGGGTCCGGTCTGATGGCGCTGGTGGGCGCGTTATATGGTTCTTTCAAACACGGCTGAAGGCTTCGATGATGTTGATCGCGGCGGGCCCCAGCAGAACGATGAACAGCACGGGGAAGATGAAGAAGATCAGGGGGAACAGAACCTTGACCGGGAGCTTCATCGCTTTCTCTTCTGCGCGCTGCCGACGTTTTACGCGGGCATCTTTGGCCTGCGCACGGAGGACTTTGGCGATGCCGATACCGTATTTATCGGCCTGTACTACGGCCCTTACGAAACCCTTCAAGTCCGGCACGGAAGTCCTTGCCGCCATTGCTTCGTAGGCCTCGTGCCGGGGCCGGCCAACCTGGATATCCTGCAAGGTACGCACGAGTTCCTGGGCCAGAGGTCCTCCGCCATAGGAGCCTGCCCGGGCCATTGCCGATTCGAAGCCAAGCCCAGCTTCAACAGAGATCAGCATTTGGTCCAGGGTGTTGGGCAGTTCCAGCTCAATCTCTTCCTGCCGCTTAATCGCCTTGTTGTAGACCAGCAGGTCCGGGACGAAATAGAAGAAGACTGTCATGAAGATCGCCACTGCGATGTTCAGTGAAGTAAACGAGTTGGAGAGTACGACGATCCCCGCGAGCGCACCCGCAAGGGACAGCAAGGGTTTAGAGATGATCAACTTATCCAGCGGCATGGACGCCGGGCGTCCGGCCAATGACAGCCAGTGGTCCAGTTTGGCCTCGTAGCTTCCCGGCGTAAGTCGTTTTGATATTCCCAGGAGCATCGGAGCCTGCTGCCCGGCCTCGCGACCGCCAACGGTGAATCCGCGCGCAAGGTTTCCCCGGATGGCGAGGGCCCCTTTTCGGTCCAGGGTGGCCCACGACCACACAAAATACGTGAGAGGAAGGATAACTGTGGCGATAATCAACCAAGCGATTGGAGTCATGTTCGATCCTTAGAACTTGATCTTGACAATGCGGCTCATCCAGAAGCCGCCGATGATGAACATCAGGGCACTGAGGCCCAGCAGGAACCAGCCGATCGGTTTCTGGACAAAGACGTCCAAGTAGCCCGGGTTGACCATTCCGACGAAGAACGCGACCCCGACCGGCAACGCCATGAGGATGTAAGCGGACATCTTGCCTTCCGCGCTTAGTGACCGCACGTGGCCCTTGATTTCGCTACGCTCACGTATCGTGCCGGCCACTTGGTCCAGGACCTCCGCGAGGTCCCCGCCGACTTCTCGATTAATCTGGATAGCCTGCCCAATCCACCGGAAGTCTTCGCTGTCCATCCGAGTGGCGGAGTCATCGATAGCCTCCCGGGCATCTTTGCCGATTCGCGTCTCGTTGACGATCCTGGTCAGTTCCTCTGATGTGGGCGCCTCGGACTCGTTCGCTGCGGCTTCGATTGCCCTCATCACGCTGTGGCCGGCACGCAACCCGCCTATCAGCATTTGAATGGTGCCAATCAGTTGGGCATCGAATTTACTCCGGCGCTTATCCCTTCGAACTGTGAGCACCAACCTGGCCACGAACGGCGTCGCCAGTGCCAGTAGGATTCCGAGTCCGAGGTTAGTGGCGAGGCTGGACAGCAAGCCAACAGCCACGGTCACCGCGGCCACGAAGGCGCTGAATTCTGCAGGCGTCATTTTCACGCCGGCGTTGTAGAGAAGTTCGCGGCTGTAGGGGCCGCCGGATTTCCCGATCAGGCCACCCATCGCGTTGGCCGCTGACTCCGAAAATCTTGACAGTGTGGACGGGTCCGGCTGTCCGTCGGGCCTGCGGCGTTGGATTGGAATGGCGGCGTACCGAGGCCTGAGGACAACTATCACCAGGACCAGCAGGGCGCCGAAGCACAGACTGATGGCACCGGCGAAAACCAAGGGCGAGTCCATCGGCCTACCTCCTGCCGGCCGGAACTGCGGCCCCGAATACAGCTGGGGAGACACCGATGCCGAGCTCTGAGAACCGGTCAAGGAACCTGGGGCGAATGCCCGTGGGGATCGGCTTGCCCAGGAATCTCCCGTGCTGGTCAACACCGGCTGAGTAGTCGAAGAGGAACGCGTCCTGGAGGGTGACAATGTCACCTTCCATGCCTTGGACTTCCGTGACGTGCGTGACCCTGCGGCTGCCATCACGCAGGCGGGTGACCTGGATGATGAGGTCCACTGCCGAGGAAACCTGTTCGCGGATAGCCCTCAGGGGCAGGTCCATCCCAGCCATGAGGACGAGAGTCTCCAAACGGGCGATGGCGTCCCGGGGAGAATTGGCGTGAACCGTTGAAAGCGATCCGTCATGGCCTGTGTTCATGGCCTGCAGCATGTCCAGGGACTCGCCGCCCCGGACCTCGCCGACGATGATGCGGTCGGGACGCATGCGAAGGGAGTTACGGACAAGTTCCCGAATTCCGACAGCGCCTTTTCCTTCAATATTCGGCGGCCGGCTTTCCAGGCGGACAACGTGCTCCTGCTGCAGTTGCAGTTCCACGGCGTCCTCGATGGTGACGATGCGGTCATCTTCGGGGATGAAGGATGACAGTACGTTGAGCAGGGTGGTTTTTCCTGTACCCGTTCCACCGGAAACGATGATGTTCAACCTGGCCTGCACACATGCACTGAGCAATTCAGCCATCTCCGGGGTCAACGAGCCCCAGTCGATGAGGTTCCGGACCGTAAGGGGTACGTGGCTGAACTTCCTGATGGTCAACGAAGGTCCGTTGACCGCCAGTGGAGGGATGATCGCGTTGACGCGGGAACCGTCTTCAAGCCGGGCGTCCACCAGCGGCGACGATTCATCGATGCGCCGGCCCACCCTGGAAACGATGCGGTCTATTACTTTTCGGAGGTGGTCGTCAGAGCTGAATTGTGATCCGGTCAGGCTCAAGTGGCCATTGCGCTCGATGTAGATCTGGTCGTACTTGTTGACCATAATTTCCGTCACGGACGGGTCTTCGAGCAGCTTCTGCAGGGGACCATACCCCATCACTTCGTCGGCAATTTCGCGGATGAGCCTGCGGCGCTCTTCGGGCGACAGCGGCACCTGCTCGTCGTCGATGACTGACGACAGTTCATCGACGGCTATGGTCCGCAATTCCTCGTCCGACGACGACGTGTCGCCGAAGCGCGTGCCGAGGCGATCAAACAGTGCCAGGGCAGCCCTTTGTTTGAGCCCGGCCAGCGCATCAATAGGCGGAGAAGCGAGATTGCCGCCCAGCGACGAACCTGGAATAGGGGCACCAGCCGGGGGAAAGGATGTGCTTTCAGGCTGAGTGCCTGACTTCGACATTTCAGACAGCGTACGGCCGTTGGGCGTTGTGGCGTTTGACTGGTCGGAATTGCCTTGAGAGCCAGCGAGCCTATCTGAGAGTTTCATGACACAACCACCCTTCGGTGCAGTTTCGTGCGTGGGGAGGATACCCACTCGGGATCAAACCGATCTACGAGCTTCTTCAGCCCTTTGGCCGCCGCATCCCTGGTCGACGCTTGGAGGACCGGTATGCCGCGGTTCGTTGAAAACGGGAGCGTCCGGGAGCGGGGGATGACAGCGTCAACCGGGACGCCAACGGTGGCTTCCACGTCCTGGACCGACAGCCCGCTTTTGCGGTCCGCAAAGTTGAGGATGGTGTGCCGGCCCTGCGGCATCAGTTGAAGTTCCTTCAGTACTCCGAAGCACTTTCGTAACCCGCGGACACTGGGAACGTCCATCCCGCAGACCCAAACCCCGTCGGTTGCCTGTTCCAACGTGGCGAGTACGTGCTCGCCCAGGCCCGGTGCGGTATCCACCACCACATATTTGAATTCACTGGCCAGTTGCTCGAGCAGCCGGCCCACGTGCTCGCCGGTGATGTAATCGGCTTCGGCCGGAGTCCGGGGAGCGCAAAGCGCGTAAATCCCGGCCGGGTGAACGGTGAGGAATGCCTTGAGAACCATGGAGTCCTGGGAGGCAATGCCATGAACGGCATCGGTGATCGAGTGCTCTGGTTCGAGCAACAAGCCGGATGCAACATCCCCGAACTGGAGGTCCAGATCGACAAGGACGACGCTCATTGGCGCTACTTTGCCGAGTCCCACGGCGAGGTTGGTGGCGACTGTCGTCTTGCCAACCCCGCCCTTCGGCGACATGACGGCGATGACCCGGCCCCGTTCCTGCCCCGGGTCCGTGGGCAACGACATTCCCCGCCGCCGGCTGGCAGATGCCAGGCAGGCCCGTTCGAGCAGGACCCGTAGGTCGTTTACCTCGATATCTGGTTTCAACACGTCCCTGATACCTGAGTGCATGGCCCGGAGCACCAGCTCAGGGGAGGGCTCAGCGACAAGGAGCAGGCTGATCTCCGGATACTGGAGGTCAAAGACGGTGGCCAGTTTCAATGCGTCTTCTTCGCTGACACCTGGTCCCAGGATCAGAACCTCAGGCGGAGCCCCTGTCAGCTGCCGGAATACGTCCTCTGGCCCTCCCGACAGAATGGCCGGGCTGAGAGTTTCCAGATCCCCATGGAGGGCAGTTGATACCGCCTCCCGTACTCGGGCCTCAAAGTCCCGAACCCCGGTTATGGCTACGAAGCGACTCACCGGTACAGCCCACCAAAGGTCGTCACGGGAGGCTGCGTCTTGGTGCTCTTGTCGGTCTGCTTCGAGAGCCACAGTGTGCCGTATTCCGCCCCGAAGACCATCTTTGCGGCGTCGGCGTCGCTCCTGGCGACCGTCACGAAGGCGGAACCATTCGGCATCGCCACCGTCGAGTCACCCGAGGAGTTGGACGTGTTCTTGCTGTCATCGGGTGCGGCTTTTTGGACGGCAGTGACCAGCACGTCGTGGAACAGCAGCCCTGTGGACTGCTTCCAGCCCTTTACTTCGGCCGGAACATTTGCATCCGCGGGAATGTTGTCGTCGGTCTTGAAGGAGCTGTAGACCGTGACTACGTCTCCGGCTTCCAGGCGGCCTCCCAGAATCCGCTCCGGGGCCAAGAGGAATGTAACCTCTTGCAGGCCATCCGGCACCGGCACGGTGCCCGGTACCAGTTCCTTCGGGTCCACCAGCTTTGCTGCAAGCAGCTGTTCGCCGGCTTGCAGGGCGGAAGCGGTCACACGTCCCGTCTGGCCGTCCAGGCTTTCCAGTGCAGCTGCCGGCACGGCGGACTGCGGAAGCTCTTCGACCTTTACCTTGCCGCCCAAGTCTTCAACCTTGGTGCCGGCAGGGACGGCTTCCTTCGCGACGAGAACTTTCACGGGGTTTAGTCCCTGTGCAGCTCTTGCGTCGGCGCCTTGTACATAGACGACCAGCAGGGCAGTTCCGATGATTGCCAGCACCAGTGCTGCAATGCCTCCCAGTAGGCGAGATTTCACTGTGGGTACTCCTTTGCAATGGGTTTGTGTCGATTAGCGGGGAAAGTCCCGCACGTTAGTTCTTGAGGTACACCTCGGAGCCGCCGTAATTGGGAACGTTGCTTGTAGACAACCCCTCGGCAAGGGACACAAAGCGAGTGAAGTACCCCTGGATTGCACGGCAGTTTCCACTGCAGGATGGCGCCAGCGGGTCCAGGTCCTGGACGCTGCCGCTGAACTTGTAGCCAGTCACTTTGAGGGCCAGGAAGCCGACAATTGTGTACTTGGTGTTGTTGCCGTTATTGAGTGATACCGCTGAAGAGAAGACTGGAATCAGAACGGTGGTGCCTTTGATGGTTGAGGGCATGCTGTCGCATACGTGCGGCAAGGCGATTCCGGGCTTGCTGCCGACGATGGCGGTACCTGCATCTACCGTGGCGGAGCAGTTAGTACCGGCATCAAGCCAGCCAAATCCGCCTGGTGCATAGCCATTCTGTGCTGCACAGCCGGGGTAGGCGGGTGTGTTCTCGTCATAACGGAGCGTTAAGTGGTTGGCCAAAGGATTGCCGGTGAACGTTCCTGTTGAGTTGAATTCCGCCAGTTGAGATGCGCTGAGGTTCTTCTTGAAGACACAGTCGCTTACGGTCCATGGGAAGCTTGTTGCCTCGGAAACGGCGCCCCAGGAGGCTTCCGCTGTCGCTTGGATTTGTGTGGTGTTGAATCCCATGACACGGGCAAAGAACAGGCCGAATCCGTCGGTTGTTGATCCGGCCGCCCGGGCCTTCGTTTCTACGTGGACAGTGGTCGAGTTGGGAAATGTGACCGTGGATCCGCTGGTACCGTCATTGGCATTGCTGTTGGCGAACAGGTTTCCGGTTCCGGACGAATCCCCGCACGAGCCTTTCGCGCACTGGTTTGCGACTGCCAATGCCGCCGAGTCCGCTCCGTTCTGCAACTGAGCCTTTTCGGCGTACATTGCTCCGACATCCACGGCCAGGGCGGCAAATCCGAGGAGGACGACCAGGACGAGTGCGACTATGACCGTAGCCGCGCCTCGCTCATCCCTTTCTTCCCGCGTGGCCTGTTGATCACTCCGCGCCCGCGTGATGCCTGACCGACCTAACCGCCGCATCTCATAACTCCTTTTCCTGTGAGGGTCATCGGGAAGATGCCCGGGCCGCCGAAGAAGCCGGCATCCAAAAATCCGGAGAGTGAGGGCAAGGTGACCTTGGTGGTTACTGTCACGTTGGCGTCGGCCGCGCAGCTGCCGGCAGTATTCGTGACGCCCACAGGGAGACCGGAGAGCGAGGGTGCGGCGGCAAGGGTTGCTGCTGTCACGTTCAGCCCGGGATCTTTATAGTGAATGGCGGCGTACCGGGCGCCTTCCCTTGCGGCCTGTGTCAGAGAAACTTGCACATTCAGCACCCGGCCAAATTCGATTGTGCCCATCACTACGAGAAGCAGTAGTGGCAGTAGCATTGCCATCTCGACGGCGACTGCGCCGCGCTCTTTTTGTTTCGCTTTCAAAACCGTCTCCCAGGCCGAGGTGCGCGAATATCAGGTGGGGAGGGGACCCCTAACAGAGACGGCCGGCTCCGTACCCAGTGGGGCTGCGGAGCCGGCCGTCAACCGGGTTGGACTAGAGCCCGGCCGTGACGTTTGCGAACATGCCGCGGATGGCGATGCCAAGGGGTCCAACAGCGACGATGACCACCACTGCGATGAGGGCGACCATGATGCCGTACTCAACCATCGTTGCCCCCTTTTCTTCCCGGCTGAAGCGATCCTTGACGCCGGCGATGAAAGCAGTCATTGAGACCATGAGAGAAGTCATTGTATTTTCCTTAATTCGGTGAAATTGGGTGTACTTCTGATTTCAACGAATTCCCAGCTGCCCCGTAAAGTTTTAGCGGCTGGACTTCGCTAAGAAGAGATTGTCACTGGGGAGCATGGGCAACAATGCGTAGTAGTACTCGACTTTTTCGAGCGCGGATAAATCGGTGTACTTGTATATGCGGAGAACTACTCAGTCAGCGTGTGCAGGTACCGGCCCGACTACTCGTAGTAGTGAACCCGTGAGCGTGCCTGGGCAATGACAAAAAGGCAGCTATCGGCGTGGGCCGGATGTGGCCACGGTGCGTGGTAGGCGCTGCCCACGGGCTGCTGTTCACGAAGTAGCCGGCGGGGGCAGGGCACTGGCCAACCCGAAGTTCAGCGCGGGCTTCCCGAACGACGAAAGCGCCCAAGGCGTGGCCCTCGCACTTCCCGTGAAAAGGTGAACCGGGAACAAGAACGAGAACAAAGACGCCTTGGGCGCTGATTCCGTCTGGGAACAGGGCGCGCGCGGCCCGAAAGAACCGCGGAGGTATTATCGTCGGGGCCGGTAAGCCTTAGGGCCTGAGTTAGTCAGGACAGCGGCGCGGCCGTCAGTCAGGGATGAACTAGATGCCGGCCGTGACATTTTCAAACATGCCGCGGATGGCGATGCCAAGGGGTCCAACAGCGACGATGACCACCACTGCGATGAGGGCGACCATGATGCCGTACTCAACCATCGTTGCCCCCTTTTCTTCCCGGCTGAAGCGATCCTTGACGCCTGCGATGAAAGCAGTCATTGAGACCATGAGAGATGTCATTGTATTTTCCTTAATTCGGTGAAATTGGATTACTTTTGATTTCAACGAATTTCCAGCTGCCCCCATAACTTCTTAGCGGCTGGGCTTCGCTAAGAAGAGAGTGTCACTGCGGATCATGGGCAACAAGGCGTAGTGGTACTCGTTTTTTAGCAGTGCAATAAAAAAATGTACTCGAATGCGTGGCAAAGTACTCAGGCACTACATGGCGGCAGTCGGACGGCTACTTGGAATCGTGCCTTGGCGGACCTATTTGTGTGGCACGAGCACCGATCCGGGGTTAGGCCATGAACAAGGTCACGGCCATTAGGGCACCCAGCATGGAGGGCCCGTGGGCCACTTCGGTGGCTTTGTTCCGGCCTTTCCTGCCGAGGACAAACACCGTGACGATGCCATTCAAGACGAAGCCGACGAGCCCTCCGTAGAGAAGGTGGCTCCAACCTAGGTACCCCAGGTAAAGGCCGACGGGCGCTGCGAGCTTCACATCGCCCATCCCTATGCCGCCGGGCGAGATAAGTCCCAAAACAAGGTAGCCGGCAAACAAGATAACGGCTCCCAGGACTGCGCGGAGGAAATCATCAGATTGCTTATCGAATATCCCCGGCAGGAGAAGCAATAGAAGGCCCCCGGCCAGCAGCATCAACACGAGGGGATTCGGCAGCAAGTGGAGTGCTACGTCGATCCTGGCCAGCTGGACGCCCAGGACAGCGAGCAAAAGGAAGGCTGGGAGGCTAAACGAGCTGCCGAAACGCGCCGAAAAGGCGGCACACGCGACGGCGGTTACCGCCGCCGTCGTAATTCTTGCTTGCAGGCGCGGCACTTCCCCAAGCCGGGAAAGCAGCCTTGCGATCAGTCGCTCGGCGATGGGAGAGAGGACGGCTCCCAAGAGCGCGGCGCCAACGGCCAAAAGCACGGCGTTAGGGTCCCAGTTCCCCGTTGACAACACTGCATCCCCCTGCGTTGGTTTGGGCCGGCGCGGCCCCAGCGGTCTCCGGCTACCTCATTTTGACCCCGAACCACCTGACGCGCTAATCTAGGTAGTCGTTGTGCGTGTCCTATTCCGATGGTGCGTGCCCGCTTGAGGATCCGGTTGCAGGATAACTACTCAACGTGCACATTCGGAACTTCAGGATGACTGGTTACATGGAGCCCTCACCTCTGTTCCGGTAGCGCGCAGACAGTAGGTGCGCGAGCTAGCGACACCTAAACAAGAACGCCAGAACAAGAACGAGGCAAACACCGTGCGTACGTACACCCCGAAGCCCGGCGATATCAACCGCCAGTGGCATGTCATTGACGCCACCGACGTTGTCCTTGGTCGTCTTGCAAGCCAGACCGCAATCCTGCTGCGCGGCAAGCACAAGGCCACTTTCGCATCCCACATGGACATGGGCGACTTTGTCATCATCATCAACGCCGAGAAGGTAGCCCTGACCGGTGCCAAGCTGGAGCAGAAGCGCGCTTACCGCCACTCCGGCTACCCGGGCGGCCTGACCTCCGTCAACTACGCGGAACTGCTGGAAACCAACCCGGTCCGCGCCGTTGAGAAGGCCATCAAGGGCATGCTCCCCAAGAACTCCCTCGCTGCCCAGCAGCTGGGCAAGCTGAAGGTGTACCGCGGTGCTGAACACCCGCACGCCGCCCAGCAGCCCAAGACTTTCGAAATCACCCAGGTCGCCCAGTAGTCCTGGCCACCAAACAACTTATCTATACAAGGAGAATCGTGGCTCAGAACGAAGAGACCACCGAGGCTGTCGAAGCCGAGGAAAACCTGACCAGCTACACTTCTGAGAGCTCAGCTGCTGAAGCTGCTCCCAAGAAGGAGCGCCCGGCCCTGACCGTTGCCGGCGCAGCTGTTGGCCGCCGCAAGGAAGCCGTTGCACGCGTCCGCGTTGTGCCCGGCTCCGGCAAGTGGACCATCAACGGCCGTGCGCTGGACAACTACTTCCCGAACAAGCTGCACCAGCAGGACGTCAACGAGCCCTTCAAGATCCTTGATCTCGAAGGCGCCTACGACGTCATCGCCCGCATCCACGGCGGCGGCATCTCCGGCCAGGCCGGCGCCCTGCGCCTCGGCATCGCCCGTTCGCTGAACGAGATCGACGTCGAGAACAACCGCCCGACGCTGAAGAAGGCCGGTTACCTGTCCCGCGACGCCCGTGTCATCGAGCGTAAGAAGGCCGGTCTCAAGAAGGCCCGTAAGGCTCAGCAGTACTCCAAGCGCTAAATCCGCTTGCACAAGAGCCCGTCCCACCGGTTGGTGGGGCGGGCTTTTGCCGTTAGGGACTCTTGCATGCCCCTGTCCGCGTTGGACACCCGAATTGGGGCGGGAAAAAGCCTCTGGCCAGCCGTTTAAAGCTGCGGCAACCCCATCCTCTAGACTTGACCGGTGTCTAGATTATTTGGAACTGATGGTGTCCGGGGGCTGGCCAACGGCCTGCTGACAGCAGAGCTGGCCCTGCAGCTGGCCCAGGCGGCCGCCGTCGTGCTCGGCCACGCCCGCAACTCCAACGGCTCCCGGCCCCGCGCCGTACTGGCCCGTGACCCGCGCGCCAGCGGCGAATTCATCGCCGCAGCCGTGGAAGCCGGCCTCTCCAGCTCGGGCATCGACGTCTATGACGCCGGCGTCCTGCCCACCCCCGCCGCCGCCTACCTCGTCGCGGACCTGGACGCCGACTTCGGAGTCATGATCTCCGCCTCCCACAACCCGGCGCCGGACAACGGCATCAAGTTCTTCGCCCGGGGCGGCCAGAAGCTGCCCGACGAGGTGGAGGACGCCATTGAGGCACAGATGAGCAAGGAAGCCGTCCGCCCCACCGGCCCCGACGTCGGCCGCATCCAGCGCTTCTCGGATGCGGAGGACCGCTACATCGTCCACCTGCTCCGCACCCTGCCGCACCGCCTGGACGGCCTCACCGTGGTACTGGACTGCGCCAACGGTGCCGCCAGCGGCTGCTCGCCCCAGCTCTTCAAGGACGCCGGCGCCCACGTCATCGTCATCGGCGCGGATCCTGACGGACTGAATATCAACGACGGTGTTGGTTCCACCCACCTCGGCCCGCTCAAGGACGCCGTCATCAAGTACGGCGCCAACCTGGGCATCGCCCACGACGGCGATGCTGACCGCTGCCTGGCCGTGGACCATGAAGGCAACGAGGTGGACGGCGACCAGATCATGGCCATCCTCGCCGTCGCGCTCAAGAAGGCCGGCAAGCTCAAGGACGATGTCCTCGTGGCCACCGTCATGAGCAACCTGGGCCTCAAGATCGCCCTCCGTGACGCCGGGATCACCATTATGGAAACAGCCGTGGGGGACCGGTACGTCCTCGAAGGAATGCGCGACGGCGGCTACAACCTGGGCGGCGAGCAGTCCGGCCACGTGATCTTCTCCGACCACGCGACTACCGGCGACGGGCTCCTTACCGGCCTGCAGCTCGCAGCACAGGTGGCCCTGACCGGGAAGCCGCTCAAGGAGCTCGCCACGGTCATGACCAAGCTCCCGCAGGTACTCATCAACGTCAAGGGTGTTGACCGCAGCAGGGTGGGCAGCAGCGAGGTACTGGCCCAGGCCGTGGCGGCAGCGGAAGCCGCTCTGGGTGACACCGGACGAGTCCTGCTCCGCCCCTCCGGCACCGAGCCGGTGGTCCGTGTGATGGTGGAGGCGGCGGACGAAGAGACGGCCCAGTCCATTGCCGAACACCTCGCACAGGTGGTCCGGACCGAACTCGCGC
This sequence comes from Pseudarthrobacter sp. NIBRBAC000502770, assembly GCF_006517815.1. NCBI lineage: Bacteria > Bacillati > Actinomycetota > Actinomycetes > Micrococcales > Micrococcaceae > Pseudarthrobacter > Pseudarthrobacter sp. NIBRBAC000502770. The sequence goes on along the minus strand of NZ_CP041198.1, from coordinate 2,543,086 downwards.
TGGAGCTCGCCGCAAACTAGAAGCCAAAGAAATGTGGCCCGCCTCCCGAAAGGGAAACGGGCCACATTTCGCTGGGGGACCTGCCAAGCGGTTTCCGGGACCATCAGCAGGGTCAGAACAGGCCGGGCACGAACCGCGCAGTCCGCAGCCTGTATGCGGCATATTCGGGCACGTTTTCCGCCAGCAGCTGCTCCTCTTGAATTGCCCGGTATGCCTGAACGGCTGCCAGTGCCACAAGGATCGCCGTCTTCAGCAGAGTGGGGCTGAAGCACACAGCCCCGATCAGGGTGATCATCTCTCCAACGTAAAGAGGGTTGCGGATCAGCCGGTAGGGGCCATGCTGTACGAGCGTTCTTACCTGGGGCTCCACGCCGAAACTCTTGCCAAGCGTCATCAGGGACCAGACAGTAAAGACCATTCCCAGGGTCATGAGGGCCACCGAAAAAAGTGCCAGACCGTCAGATACTTCCGTCCCGCCGGCAAACGCGAGCAGGAAAGGCAGGAAGGTTCCGACGTAGGCCGCGACTGTGGGAGCAATCCGCCCGCTCCGGGCGCTTGCAGAGTTCCTGGTCAAAAGGAAGTAGACCGCCATCAGATAAAAGACGGTCATCAGGACTTGGTAGGAGACGTGCAACCCGGTGACGAGGGCAGAGGACGAAGCGACCTTCGAGCCCGAAAACAGTGCGGAGACCGCCCACAATAACAAGAGCGCCATTATCGGGACGAGAATTACCCGTTCAATGTCAATTGACGTTGACTGCTGGCGAAGTTTCATCAAAAGCCTTCCAGAGAGTTGCAGACCCAACATCTGCAGCCACGGTTCCACGGCCTCCCCAATGAGGCTGCGGTGCACTGAGCCTAATAGGACAAGGGGACCTAATGGCGTAAATTTCCCATAAATTGCCCCGATCCTGAGCAAGACCCGCAGGTAGTCACGACAACGCGGGACCCAACTAACCGCTAACATCTGCAACCAACTGTGGCCCGCCTCCATCAGGAGACGGGCCACAGTTGCGGGGCGGATACGGGGTCAGATATTCCGGCTCTGGAGGGAGTCACGGATTTCGGTCAGCAGGGCGATATGCGGGTCCTCGGCAGATTCTTCCTTGACGTCCTGGTTGATGCCGAGACGGCGGTTGCGGCGCTCGATCATGTGGTTCATGGGCATGACCACCACAAAGTAGATGGCGGCGGCAATCAGCAGGAAGTTGACTATCGCGGTTAGCAGGACGCCAAACTCCACGGCGTTGCCGTTGAAGTCCACCTTGGCGAAGCTGTCAAAGTTCGGCGATCCCACAAGCCCTGCAATGAACGGCATGAGCACCTTGTTCACCAGCGCGGTTACAACCGCGCCGAAGGCAGTACCCATGACAACAGCGACGGCAAGGTCTACGACGTTGCCCTTCATAATGAAATTCTTGAATCCTGTCAGCATGGGACCCACGCTAGCCCACGGAGGGAGTGCTTCAGATAACGCGGCGGTAAATTCTTATCGCGTCTTGGGAACCGGATTGGCGTGCGGAACGTTCACGGGTATCCCGGTGCCGCTTCCAGCCCGAAGTATTCCTCCAGCGTACCGATGCCGCGGTTCAGCATGTCCGTTGCCGCCTCAACCCCCACATACCGCAGGTGCCAGGGCTCGTAGTAGTACCCCGTGATGGGATGCAGCATCCACGGGTAGCGCACCACGAATCCAAACCGGTGCCCGTTCGCCTTCGCCCACGTGGCCGCAGGCTGCTCCGCGAAGCACGGCTGGAAGCTGCAGGCGCCCCCGCCGTCCCCTATGTCGAACGCCCACCCGGTCTGGTGCTCCGAGTGGCCGGGCCGCGCGCTGGCGGTGTCGGCGTCGGCCTGTCCGCGCGCCGCGACGTACCCGTTGTAGGTGGTCACCTGCGTGCTGTACGAACGGTAGCCGCTGGCCAGGACCATCGCCACACCGTCCTGCGCGGCCGCCGCGAACATCGCCTCGGCCGCTGCTGCCGTGGTGCTGTTCAGCAGCGCCGCCTCACCTGCGGCGGAAATGGCGACGGTGGGACGCACCAGGTCGGCAGGCACATAGTCGGCCGGCTTCAGGGGCCGGTGCTTGTTCACGATGACCCAGGGGCTCGCCGGATCATCGAGCGAAAACTGCCGTGCCAAAGCTGCCGATGGCGACGGTGTGGGGGACGGCGCCTCAGGCGGCTGGCCCACTGTGGCCGCGTCCGCCGTCGGGCCCGCTGACGCGGTGGCGGCCGCAGGGGAGGGGGAGGGGGACGGAGCAGCGGACGACGACGACGCCGCCTTGGGTGCCTCAGGCGTGCAGGCGGACAGGACAGTCAGCCCGGCCCCCGCAGCGAGGAAGCGCGTAAAGCTGCGGCGGCTGTGCGACCCGCATTCGTAGCACACCTGTGCTAAACCTTCCGGAGCAGCATGCGGCGGATGGAGTGGTCCGCGTCTTTGGTCAGCACCAGCTGCGCCCGGCCGCGGGTAGGCAGCACGTTCTCCTCCAGGTTGGGCTCGTTGATCCGCTTCCAAATGTCCCTGGCGGTGTTCTCTGCCTCATCGTCGGAGAGCGTGGCGTAGCGGTGGAAATAGGACTCCGGCTGCGCGAACGCGGTGCTCCGCAGCTTCCGGAACCGGTCCACGTACCACTCCTCGATATAGGAGGTCTTCGCGTCCACGTAGATGGAAAAGTCAAAGAAGTCGCTCAGGGCCAGGCCCTGCCGGCCGTCATGCCGGGGGCGGGCCGGGGCCAGGACGTTCAGGCCCTCGACGATCAGCACGTCCGGGCGGCGGACCACCACTTCCTTGCCGGGCACGATGTCGTACGTGACGTGCGAATACCAGGGCGCCCGGACTTCCTCGGCGCCGCCCTTGATCTCGCTCACGAAGCGCAGCAGCGCCCGCCGGTCATAGGATTCCGGGAACCCCTTGCGGTCCAGCAGTTGCCGGCGCTTGAGCTCGGCCAGCGGGTAGAGGAAACCGTCCGTGGTGATCAACTCGACGTTGGGGGTGCCCGGCCAGCGGCGCAGCATTTCCCGCAGCACACGGGCGATGGTGGACTTGCCCACCGCGACCGAGCCGGCCACGCCGATCACGAAGGGGGTGCGCTGGGTCTGCTCGCCAAGGAAGGTGGTGGTGGCCGCGTGCAGCTGCCCGGCAGCCTCCACATACAGGTGCAGGAGCCGTGACAGCGGCAGGTAGACGTCACTGACCTCCTTGATGTCCAAGGGGTCGCCGAGCCCGCGAAGGCGCAGCACGTCCTCTTCGTTGAGGGGCTGTTCCATCTGGGCTGCGAGCCGGGACCAGGTATGCCGGTCCAGCTCCACGAACGGCGAGGCACCCTCCCCGTTCGCTTCATTGCGTTGCGAAGTCACGCTAAAGATTCTGCCCCCCGCCCGGCCCATCGCGAAATGACGCCCCTGTTCAGCGCGGCGGCACCTGTCACGGGGGCGCTGCATCGCGGTCCTCCGGTTTAGAACAAGTGCCACGCGCCCGATAGTCTTGTCCCTATGTGTGGAATCGTGGGTTACGTAGGCCGTTCCGTGGACGGTGCAGTTAATGGTCACAGTGCGTTGGATGTTGTCCTTGAGGGGCTCCGCCGCCTGGAGTACCGCGGTTATGACTCTGCCGGTGTGGCTGTGGTGTCCCAGGGTGCTATCGAGTCGCGGAAGAAGTCCGGGAAGCTGAGCAACCTGATTGGCGAGCTGGAGGCCCGGCCGTTGCCGGAGGCGCTGACCGGTATTGGCCACACACGGTGGGCCACGCACGGTGGGCCGACGGACCGCAACGCGCACCCGCACCTGGCTGATGGCGGCAAGCTCGCCGTGATCCACAACGGCATCATCGAAAACTTCGCCGAGCTCAAGCTGGAGCTGCTGGAGAAGGGCGTGACGTTCCTGTCCGAGACGGACACCGAGGTCGCTGCCGCGCTGCTGGCAGACATCCTGCGGAACAAGCTGGGCGGGGACACCGCCAACGGCGGCCTGACCAAGGCGATGGAGCTCGCCTGCCAGCGCCTGGAGGGCGCCTTCACGCTGCTGGCTGTGCACGCGGACCAGCCCGACGTCGTCGTGGCCGCCCGCCGCAACTCACCGCTGGTGGTGGGCCTGGGCGAGGGGGAGAACTTCCTGGGTTCGGACGTGTCCGGGTTCATCGACTACACCCGCCGCGCGGTGGAGCTGGGCCAGGACCAGATCGTCACGATCACCGCGGACACGGTGGAGATCACCGACTTCTACGGCAACCCGGCCCAGGGCAAGGAATACCACGTGGACTGGGACCCGGCCTCCGCGGAAAAGGGCGGCTTCTCCTCGTTCATGGAGAAGGAAATCCACGACCAGCCCGACGCCGTGGCGCAGACCCTGCTGGGACGTTCGGACATCAAGGGCAAGCTGACCCTGGATGAGCTGCGGATCGACCCGGAGCTGCTGAAGCAGGTCAACAAGATCATCGTCCTGGCCTGCGGCACCGCCGCGTATGCCGGCATGGTGGCGAAGTACGCGATCGAGAACTGGTGCCGGATCCCCACCGAAGTGGAGCTGGCACACGAGTTCCGCTACCGGGATCCGATCCTGGACCAGAACACCCTGGTGGTCTCGATCAGCCAGTCCGGCGAGACCATGGACACCCTGATGGCCGTCCGGTACGCCCGCGAACAGGGCGCCAAGACCATCTCCATCTGCAACACCAACGGTTCCACCATCCCGCGTGAGTCCGACGCCGTGCTGTACACGCACGCCGGCCCGGAGATCGCGGTGGCGTCCACCAAGGCGTTCCTGGCCCAGATCACGGCCGCGTACCTGCTGGGCCTGTACCTGGCGCAGCTGCGCGGGAACATCTTCTCCGGCCAGATCAAGGACGTACTGGCGGACCTGAACAAGATCCCCGCCAAGATCCAGACCATCCTGGACAACGCCGGCCCGCTGCGTGAACTGGCCCGGTCTATGGCGCAGGAGAAGTCAGTGCTGTTCCTGGGCCGGCACGTAGGCTACCCCGTGGCCCTCGAGGGCGCGCTGAAGCTCAAGGAGATCGCGTACATCCACGCCGAAGGGTTCGCCGCCGGTGAGCTCAAGCACGGCCCCATCGCCCTGATCGATGAAGGCCAGCCCGTGTTCGTCGTGGTCCCGTCCCCGCGCGGGCGTGACTCGCTGCACTCCAAGGTGGTCTCCAACATCCAGGAAGTCCGTGCCCGCGGCGCCCGGACCCTGGTCATCGCCGAGGAAGGCGACGAGGCCGTGAAGGCCTACGCCGAGTACGTCTTCTACGTCCCCGAGACCCCCACCCTGCTGATGCCCCTGCTGACCACCGTCCCGCTGCAGATCTTCGCCGCGGAACTCGCCGCAGCCAAGGGCTACGACGTGGACCAGCCCCGCAACCTCGCCAAGAGCGTCACGGTCGAATAAACCCTATAGAACGCAGACCCCGGGCCACAACGACCCGGGGTCTCTGTTTTGCCTAGCGGTTTTTGATGCTGCCTAGCCGGAACTGGATGATCCGTTCCGGGTCGTTCTCCGCCAACTTCAGCACCCGAACCTCAACGTCATAGCCGTCCAACACTCCGGCTGCGCTGCATGCTGTGTACATTCCGGTGACATTCGGAGGAAGGGGAGACGTTTCACAGTCCCCGTCCACTTTCCCGTCCAGCCCCGCCGCCACGGTTAGTTGGCGGATGGCGGAGGGAGTAGGGGGTTGCTGAGTCCTATACTGGCGCCACATGCTGTCGCAAGGCACAGCGACAGGGACGCAGAAGAACCCGCCGCTGACGTTTTCACCATCCGGTTCCCACCCGGCCAACGGATGGAGCCTGTCGGCGAGTGACACCATCCGGGCCGTTCCCAACACGTACGACGCCTGCAACGCAAAAAACGGAGCAGCGATGACGGCGAGTGCGATCAGGACTCCTTTGAAAACCCTTCGCCAAGGTCTTCTCCTCCGTGGCGCCTGGGAGCCTTTCGAGTTGTCCATAGGGCATTATCTCCAGCAAATGGAAGAACGTTGATACCTGGGGCCGAGCGGATCTGTGTAACTTTTACGCCGCCCCGGCCCCGGAGCCCCCGGTTCCCGGCGTGCGCTCCGCAAGATCGCCCCAAAAGTCACGCGTTTCCGCTGATGGCGGACAGCCCGAATGACCGGCGCGCACCAGCCTTCCCGCTGCAGCCGCCACCGTAGAATGGCACCCATGATCGTTGGCATCGGGGTAGACGTAGTAGACATCGAGCGGTTCGGGCGGCAGTTGGAGCGGACGCCGGGTCTGCGGGACCGCCTGTTCGTTCCCGCGGAACGGGAACTGAACACCCGGTCCCTGGCCGCCCGGTTCGCCGCCAAGGAAGCGGTGGCCAAGGTCCTCGGTGCGCCCGCCGGCATGAACTGGCAGGACTGCTGGATCGGCCTGGACAGCAACGGGCCCACCGTCCAGGTCAAGGGAACGGTCCTTGCGGTGGCCGAGGCCAAGGGCGTCAAGCGCTGGCACCTGTCCATCAGCCACGACGGCGGCATCGCCACGGCCACGGTCCTGGCCGAAGGCTGACCAGGCCCCCGCCGCATGATCAGCGCCTACACCGGAACGCAGGTCCGGGCCGCCGAGGAGCCACTCCTCGCCGACGGACTGGGGGACGTGCTCATGCAGCGCGCCGCGCACGGCCTGGCCAACGCCGTCGTCAATGAACTTCACTCACGCGGCAGCCGCCTGAACGGCGCCCGCGTGGTGGTGCTGGCAGGCAAGGGCAACAACGGCGGCGACGGGCTGTTCGCCGGCGCCTTCCTGGCCGCCCGGGGAATGCGTACGACGGCGGTGCTGACCGGGGACGCGGCCCATTCGGCCGGCCTGGCCGCACTTGAGCGCGCCGGCGGCAGGGTGCATCGGCTCACGGACGCGGGACTTCCGGATCTGGCAGAGGAAGCCGCCCGGGCCGACGTCGTGATTGATGCCGTGCTGGGAACCGGCGCCAAGGGCGGCCTGCGGGGGAGCGCCGCAGCCCTCGTCCAGGCTGTAACTGACGCGCACCGCCGCGGCTTTGTGGTGGCGTGCGACCTTCCCAGCGGCGTTGACGCGGACACCGGCGAGGCCGCCGCACCCATCCTCCCGGCAGACCTGACGGTCACGTTCGGCGGAGCGAAGAACGGCCTGCTCGCCGATCCCGGCGCGGACCACGCGGGCAGGGTGTTGGTGGTGCCCATCGGGATCGAGACGCACCTGCCGGAGCCCTCCCTGCGCCGGCTCGAGGACGCTGACATGGCGCGCCTCCTGCCCCACCCGTCCCGGCGGGCCCAGAAATACTCCCGCGGCGTGCTGGGCGTGGTGGCGGGCTCCGAGGACTACCCCGGCGCGGCGGTGCTCGCCTGCCGCGGCGCCCTTGCCGCGGGAGTGGGCATGGTCAGGTACCTGGGGCCGCCGTCGGTGGCAGACCTGGTCCGCCGGTCGTGCCCCGAGGTTGTCTGCAGCACCGGGACCGTGGCTGGAAACCGCGTGCAGGCCTGGCTGGTGGGCTCCGGCCTGGGGCCGGGGGACCGCGATCAACTGACCCGGGCACGGGACGCGATCGCGTCCGGCCTTCCCGTGGTAGCCGACGCCGGGGCGTTGCCGGCGCTCCCCGCCGTCCTGCCCCCGCACGTGGTGCTGACCCCGCACGCCGGGGAACTCGCATCGTTGTTCCAGCGGCTGGGCCACCCTGAGGACCGTGAAGCGGTGGAGGCGGGAACGCTGGCAGCCGTGCGCAGCGCGGCAGAGCGCACCGGGGCTACCGTCCTGCTCAAAGGCGCCACAACGCTTGTAGCTGCACCGCAGGGCGCCATTTTCAGCCAGGCGGACGGCACGCCCTGGCTCGCCACGGCCGGCAGCGGGGATGTGCTGGCCGGCGTCATCGGTGCGCTGCTCGCCCAGGCAGGGGACGACGACGGGCGTTTCAGTGCGTTGGGCATCGGCGCCGACGCGCGGTGGGCCGCCATCGCAGCGCTGGGTGCTGCCCTGCACGGCCAGGCCGGGACGGCGGCGTCGGCGTCCGTGTCCGGGGGCCCGATCACCGCGGGACGTGTTGCGGAAGCCCTACCCGAAATTTGGGGTAAAGTCAGCATGCTTAGTAAATATGGAGCCTGGAAACGTAATAGTCACAGCCAACCACTACGGTAGGCATTAGTTCGCACCAGCAGCAGGGGCGTTCCAATGCCGTCTGCTGCTGACCAAATAATGAGGAGCACGATGGAAGTCTGGCCTGGAACTGCCTACCCGCTGGGAGCTACCTTTGACGGCACCGGCACCAATTTCGCCCTGTTCAGCGAACGGGCGGAGCGGGTCGAGCTCTGCCTCCTGGCCGATGACTTGACCGAAACCAAGATCGAGCTGACCGAAGTGGACGGCTACGTGTGGCACTGCTACCTGCCCCACATCCAGCCCGGCCAGAAGTACGGCTACCGGGTGCACGGTCAGTACAACCCCGCCAGCGGTGACCGGTTCAACCCGAACAAGCTGCTCATGGACCCCTACGCCAAGGCCATCCAGGGCCAAATCGATTGGGACCCCGCGCTGTTCTCGTACGAATTCGGCGATCCTGATTCCCGCAACGACGCCGATTCCGCGCCGCACACCATGCACGGCGTGGTCATCAACCCGTTCTTCGAGTGGGACGGCGACCGCCAGCTGAAGATCCCGTACCACCAGTCGGTGATCTACGAAGCCCACGTCAAGGGCCTCACCGAACTGCACCCCGAGATCCCCGAGGAGCAGCGCGGCACCTACGCCGGCGTTTCCCACCCCGCCGTGATCGAGCACATGAAGAAGCTCGGCGTCACCGCCATCGAGCTCATGCCGGTCCACCAGTTCGTCAATGACGGCACCCTGGAAGAGAAGGGCCTCAACAACTACTGGGGCTACAACACCATCGGTTTCTTCGCCCCGCAGAACACCTACAGCTCCACGGGCGACGTGGGGCACCAGGTCCAGGAATTCAAGGCCATGGTCCGCGACCTGCACCGCGCCGGCATCGAAGTGATCCTGGACGTCGTCTACAACCACACGGCCGAAGGCAACCACCTGGGCCCCACGCTGTCCTTCAAGGGCATCGACAACCAGGCCTACTACAGGCTGGTGGACAACGACCTCAAGCACTACATGGACTACACGGGCACCGGCAACTCGCTCAACGTGCGCCACCCGCACTCCCTGCAGCTGCTCATGGATTCCCTGCGCTACTGGGTTACCGAGATGCACGTGGACGGCTTCCGCTTCGACCTCGCTTCCACTCTGGCCCGCGAGTTCTACGACGTGGACAAGCTCTCCACCTTCTTCGAACTCATCCAGCAGGACCCGGTAGTTTCCCAGGTGAAGCTGATCGCCGAGCCGTGGGACGTTGGACCCGGCGGCTACCAGGTGGGCAACTTCCCGCCGCAGTGGACGGAATGGAACGGCAAGTACCGCGACACCGTCCGTGACTTCTGGCGAGGCGAGCCCTCCACCCTGGGCGAGTTCGCTTCCCGCCTGACCGGCTCCGCCGACCTGTACGAGAGCTCCGCCCGGCGCCCGGTGGCCTCCATCAACTTTGTCACCGCCCACGACGGCTTCACCATGCGGGACCTGGTCTCCTACAACGAGAAGCACAACGAGGCCAACGGCGAAGGCAACAACGACGGCGAATCCCACAACCGTTCCTGGAACTGCGGCGTGGAGGGGGACACCGACGACGAGAAGGTGCTGACCCTCCGTGCCCGGCAGCAGCGGAACTTCATCGCCACGCTGCTGCTCTCCCAGGGCGTGCCCATGCTGCTCCACGGCGACGAACTGGGCCGCACGCAGCAGGGCAACAACAACACGTACTGCCAGGACTCCGAGCTCAGCTGGGTGCACTGGGAAGCCATGGACCAGCCGCTGGTGGAGTTCACGGCCTTCGTGAACAAGCTCCGCCACGACCACCCCACGTTCCGCCGCAGCCGCTTCTTCGACGGCCGCCCGGTGCGCCGTGGCGAAGGCGAGAAGCTGCCGGACATTGTCTGGCTCAAGACCGATGGCACCGAAATGCTGCCGGAGGACTGGGGGAGCGGCTTCGGCCGGACCATCGGCGTGTTCTACAACGGTGACGGCATCCAGGAACAGGACGCGCGCGGCCGCAGGATCACTGATGACAGCTTCCTCATGGCCTTCAACGCCCACGACGAGGATGTGGACTTCTGCGTCCCGTCCGACGAGTACTCGCAGTACTGGGAGGTCCTGGTCGACACCGCCGCCCAGGCCGACGCCTACGAGCCGCTCAAGGCCGGGGCCACCCTGACCCTGGATGCGAAGTCCATGGTGGTCCTGCGCGCCTACTCCGGCCCCGAAGCTGAAGTGGACACTTCCGCAGCCGCGTCCCTGGCCTCCATGGCCGAGCACGAGGAAGCCCAGGAGGAAATGGTGGAGGCCCAGACCAAGGCTGCGGAGGCGAGCGAGGCAAGGGCAACGGGCACCGACGAGGACGCCACGGCATGAGGACCCCGGTTTCCACCTACCGTTTGCAGATCCGCAGCAGCTTCACCCTCTTCGACGCCGCCGAAAAGGTCCCGTACCTGAAGGACCTCGGCGTGGACTGGGTGTACCTCTCGCCCATCCTCACCGCGGAGAAGGGCTCGGACCACGGCTACGACGTGACGGACCCCTCCGCGGTGGACCCGGACCGCGGCGGCCCGGAAGGCCTGCTGGCCCTCTCCAGGGCTGCCCGCGAGCACGGCATGGGCGTCCTGGTGGACATCGTGCCCAACCACGTGGGCGTTGCCACCCCGGTACAGAACCCGTGGTGGTGGTCCCTCCTCAAGGAAGGCCGCGAATCGCCGTACGCCGAAGCGTTCGACGTCGACTGGGACCTGGGCGGCGGAAAGGTCCGGCTGCCGATGCTCGGCTCGGACGCCGACCTGGACAAGCTCGAGGTCAAGGATGGCGAGCTCCGCTACTACGACCACCGGTTCCCGCTGGCCGAGGGCACGTACAGCGAGGGTGACTCCCCGCAGGACGTCCACAGCCGCCAGCACTACCAGCTCATGGACTGGCGCCGTGCCGATGCCGAGCTGAACTATCGGCGCTTCTTCGCGGTCACCACCCTCGCCGGCATCCGGGTGGAAGAGCCGTCCGTCTTCGAGAAGGCCCATGCCGAGGTGGGCCGCTGGTTCACCGAAGGCCTGGTGGACGGTCTCCGCGTGGACCACCCGGACGGGCTGGCCGACCCCGCCGGCTACCTCCGCTGGCTCAAGGACCTCAGCGGTGGCGCGTACGTCCTGGTGGAGAAGATCCTGGAACCGGGCGAAGTCCTGCCCCAGGACTTCGCCTGCGAAGGGACCACCGGTTACGACGCACTGGCGGACGTGGACCGGGTCTTCGTGGACCCCGCAGGGCAGCAGGCCCTGGACGCACTGGACGCCTCCCTGCGGGGAACGTCCGGGGCCGCCGACTACGCCGAGATGATCCGCGGCACCAAGCGCATGATCGCCGACGGCATCCTGCGCTCCGAGGTGCTGCGCCTGGCCCGGCTGGTCCCCGAGTCCCACGGGATCACGGTGGACCAGGCAGCCGACGCCATCGCGGAGATCATCGCGTCCTTCCCGGTCTACCGGTCCTACCTGCCGGTGGGAGCCGACGTCCTCAAGGAAGCCTGCGAGTCCGCCGCGGCGCACCGGCCGGACCTGGACGTAGCGGTGGGAACCCTCCTGCCGCTGCTGCTGGACCCCGCCAACCCCATCGCCGTCCGCTTCCAGCAGACCTCCGGCATGGTCATGGCCAAGGGCGTGGAGGACACGGCGTTCTACCGCTACACCCGCCTGGGCACCCTGACCGAGGTGGGTGCCGAGCCCACCGAGTTCGCGGTGGCACCGGAGGAATTCCACCAGCGCATGCAGCGGCGCCAACAGGAACTGCCGCTGTCCATGACCACCCTGTCCACCCACGACACCAAGCGCAGCGAGGACGCCCGGGCCCGGATCTCGGTCATCGCCGAACTGCCGCAGGAGTGGGCGGAAACGCTGGGGGCGCTCCGCGGACTGGCGCCGATTCCGGACGGGCCGTACGAGAACCTGCTGTGGCAGGCGATCGTCGGCGCCTGGCCTGCAAGCCGGGAGCGGCTGCAGGGCTATGCGGAAAAGGCAGCCAGGGAGGCCGGCAACTCCACCACCTGGACCGATCCCAACGAGGACTTCGAAGCTGCGGTAAAAGCCACCGTCGACGCAGTCTTCGACGACGCCCAGGTGGCCCAGGTCGTGGGGGACTTCGTGGCCCGCATCGACGCCTTCTCGGCCGCGAATTCGGTGTCCGCGAAGCTGGTCCAGCTCACCATGCCGGGCGTGCCGGACGTCTACCAAGGCAGCGAGTTCTGGGAGCGGTCGCTGACCGACCCGGACAACCGCCGGCCCGTGGACTTCGCCGCACGGCAGGCAGAGCTGGCAAAGCTCGACGACGGTGAGTTGCCGGACGCGGGCACGGAGGCGAGCAAGCTGCTGGTCACTTCCCGGGCCCTGCGCCTTCGCCGGGACCGGCCGGAGCTGTTCCAGGGCTACACCCCGCTCGAGGCCACCGGGCCGGCCGCAGGGCACCTGCTCGTGTTTTCCCGCGGCACCTCGGCAGCCTCGTCCGGCGCGGTGACCCTGGCTACCCGGCTGCCCGCCGGCCTGGAAGCCGCCGGTGGGTGGCGGGACACCGCCGTCGAGCTTTCCGCTGCCATGCGCGACGAACTCACCGGTACCAGCCACGGTCCTGGGCAGGTTTCGGTGTCCGAAGTGCTGGGTACCTACCCCGTGGCCCTGCTGGTACCCGTGGATGGAGAAAAGGCATGACCCTGGTCAACGCAGGACCCGAGCGCTTCGACGTGTGGGCGCCGGAAGCTGCATCGGTAGTACTGCTGGCCGACGGCCGGCAGTACCCGATGCAAAAAAAGGAGACCGCGCCCGGCTCTGAAGGCTGGTGGACTGCGCCCGACGCCCCGGCCGGCGGCGACGTCGACTACGGCTACCTGCTGGACGGGGACAGCACCCCCATCCCGGATCCGCGGTCGCGCCGGCTCCCCGCCGGCGTGCACAAACTGTCCCGCACCTACGATCCCGCCGCCTACGCGTGGCAGGACTCCGGCTGGGGCGGCAAGGACCTGCAGGGCTCCGTGATCTACGAACTCCATGTGGGCACCTTCACCCCCGAAGGAACCCTGGACGCCGCCGTGGACAAGCTGGGCTACCTGGCGGACCTGGGCATCGACTTCGTGGAACTGCTGCCGGTCAACGGATTCAACGGCACCCACAACTGGGGCTACGACGGTGTCCAGTGGTACGCCGTGCACGAGGGCTACGGCGGACCTGCCGCCTACCAGCGGTTCGTCGACGCCGCCCACGCGGCAGGGCTCGGCGTCATCCAGGACGTGGTGTACAACCACCTGGGACCCAGCGGCAACTACCTTCCCAAGTTCGGCCCGTACCTCAAGCAGGGGGACGCCAACACCTGGGGCGATTCCGTAAACCTGGACGGCCCCGGCTCGGACGTGGTGCGCGAATACATCCTGGACAACGCCGCCCTGTGGCTGCGTGACTACCACGTGGACGGCCTCCGCCTGGACGCGGTGCACGCGCTGCGGGACGAGCGGGCCGTGCACATCCTGGAGGACCTAGGGGCCCTGGGCGACGCCATTTCGGCTGAAACCGGGCTGCCCAAGACCCTCATCGCGGAATCGGACCTCAACAACCCGCGCCTGATCTACCCCCGGGACGCCAACGGGTACGGCCTGGCCGGCCAATGGAGCGACGACTTCCACCACGCGGTGCACGTCAACGTCAGCGGCGAAACCACCGGCTATTACTCCGACTTCGACTCCCTGGCCGTGCTGGCCAAGGTGCTCAAGGACGGGTTCCTGCACGACGGCAGCTACTCCAGCTTCCGCGGCCGGCACCACGGACGCCCCATCAACGCCTCGCTGGTGCACCCGGCGGCGCTGGTGGTCTGCAACCAGAACCACGACCAGATCGGCAACCGGGCCACGGGGGACAGGCTCTCCCAGTCCTTGTCCTACGGGCAGCTGGCCGTGGCCGCGGTGCTCACGCTGACCTCGCCGTTCTCGCCCATGCTGTTCATGGGCGAGGAATACGGGGCCTCCACGCCGTGGCAGTTCTTCACCTCGCACCCCGAACCTGAGCTCGGCAAGGCCACCGCGGAAGGGCGCATCAGGGAGTTTGAGCGCATGGGGTGGGATCCCGCCGTCGTGCCCGATCCCCAGGACCCGGAAACCTTCCGCCGCTCCAAGCTGGACTGGGCCGAGGCTTCCACGGGTGACCACGCGCGGCTCCTGGAGCTGTACCGGTCCCTGACGGCGCTGCGCCGCTCCCATCCGGACCTGGCCGGGCTTGGCTTCGGCGGCACCGACGTTTCGTTCGACGACGACGCCGGCTGGCTGCGGTTCCGGCGCGGTTCCGTCGAGGTGCTGGTGAACTTCTCCGACGCCAAGGTCCGGCTGGACGGTTCCGGCAGCGTCCTGCTGGCTACCGACGACGGAACCGGGTTGGACGGCGGGGCACTGGCCATGGCGCCCTGGAGTGCCGCGATCATCGCAACCCAACAGGAGGGACAGAACGCATGACCTACGCAGCAGCGGACAACCGCTATGAAACCATGCCCTACCGCCGGGTGGGCCGCAGCGGGCTCAAGCTCCCGGCTATCTCCCTGGGCCTGTGGCACAACTTCGGTGACGACAAGCGCTTCGAGGAACAGCGGGACATCCTCCGCCGTGCGTTCGACCTAGGCGTCAACCACTTCGACCTCGCCAACAACTACGGCCCGCCCGCCGGATCGGCCGAAACCAACTTCGGCCGCCACCTGCGGGATGATTTCAAGCCCTACCGCGACGAACTGGTCATCTCCACCAAGGCCGGCTACTACATGTGGCCCGGCCCCTACGGCGAATGGGGTTCCCGCAAGTACCTGATCTCCAGCCTGGACCAGTCCCTGCAGCGGATGGGCCTGGACTACGTGGACATCTTCTACAGCCACCGGCCGGATCCCGAGACGCCCATGGAGGAAACCATGGGCGCCCTGGACTACGCTGTCCGCTCCGGCAAGGCCTTGTACGCGGGAATTTCCTCCTACACCCCCGAACAGACCCTCGAGGCCGCCCGCATCCTCAAGGAACTCGGGACGCCGCTGCTTATCCACCAGCCCAGCTACTCCATGCTGAACCGGTGGACAGAGGACGGCTCGCCCAACCTGTACGAGGTGCTGGACCAGGTGGGTGCCGGGTCCATCGCCTTCTCGCCCCTGGCGCAGGGGATGCTCACGGACCGCTACCTCCACGGCATCCCGGAAGACTCCCGGGCGGCGCAGCAGAAATCCCTGGACCAGGGCCTGATCACGGAGGAGAAACTGGACCGGGTCCGCGGACTGCGGAAGATCGCCGAGGGCCGCGGGCAGTCCCTGGCCCAGATGGCCATCGCCTGGATCCTGCGGGACCAGCCCAAGGGCTCACCCGTCACCTCGGCCCTGGTGGGCGCCTCAAGCGTCCGGCAGCTGGAGGACACCCTGTCCGCCATCAACAACCTCGACTTCTCCGGCGATGAACTGAACGCGATTGACGAGTTTGCCGTGGAATCCGATATCAACCTCTGGAAACAGGACGCCTAAGGCACACATGTTTTCATTACACAGCGGGACCGGCGGAACAACGGCCGGTCCCGCTGTGTTGGGTAGTATGAAATGGCGCCGCGCGGCGCCAAGCCAGCCGGCCGCCGTCGTCCATTACTCGGAGGCCAACCAGGCCGGCTGACGTTTGTCCCCAAAGGAGTTCCGTGTCTTCACATCCCATCCGTGTTGCAATCGTTGGCGTGGGCAACTGCGCCGCCTCGCTGGTGCAGGGCGTCCACTACTACAAGGACGCCGACCCGGCCGAAACCATCCCGGGCCTGATGCACGTTGAGTTTGGCCAGTACCACGTGGGTGACGTTGAGTTTGTCGCCGCGTTCGATGTGGACGGCAAGAAGGTCGGCGTTGACCTTTCCGATGCCATCCTGGCCAGCGAGAACAACACCATCAAGATCGCCGACGTCCCTCCGACGGGCGTAACGGTCCAGCGCGGCCACACCCTGGACGGGCTGGGCAAGTACTACCTCGAGACCATCGAGCAGTCCACCGAAGAGCCCGTCGACGTGGTCCGGGCCCTGAAGGACGCCAAGGCTGACGTCCTGGTCTGCTACCTCCCGGTCGGTTCCCAGCGGGCCGCCGAGTTCTACGCCCAGGCTGCGATCGACGCCGGCGTGGCCTTCGTCAACGCCCTGCCCGTGTTCATTGCCGGCACCAAGGAGTGGGCTGACAAGTTCACCGCCGCTGGTGTCCCGATCGTGGGCGACGACATCAAGAGCCAGATCGGTGCCACCATCACCCACCGCGTGATGGCCAAGCTGTTCGAGGACCGGGGCGTCACCCTGGACCGGACCTACCAGCTGAACGTCGGCGGCAACATGGACTTCAAGAACATGCTGGAGCGTGACCGGCTGGAATCCAAGAAGATCTCCAAGACCCAGGCCGTGACCTCCAACGTTGAAGCCGAGCTGGCTGCCAAGGACGTGCACATCGGCCCGTCGGACTACGTCCAGTGGCTCGATGACCGCAAGTGGGCCTTCGTGCGCCTTGAAGGCCGGAACTTCGGCGACGCCCCGGTGTCCCTGGAGTACAAGTTGGAGGTCTGGGATTCCCCCAACTCCGCCGGCGTGATCATCGATGCAATCCGTGCCGCGAAGATCGGCCTGGACCGCGGCATCGGCGGCCCGCTGCTCTCCGCCTCCAGCTACTTCATGAAGTCCCCGCCGGAGCAGTTCAACGACGACCTCGCCCGCGAGAAGGTCGAGGCCTTCATCCGCGGCGACCTGGAGCGCTAAACCGTCTTTTCCCGGTGCCCGGACGCTCCCTCACCCTCACCGGGTGGGGGAGCGTCCTGCGTTAATACGCCCCACCACTTCCGGCCGGCTTTTCCGGGACGCCCCATCACTTTTTGCCGGCTTTTTCGGGACGCCCCATCACTTCCTGCGTACTCTCCCGAAACGCCCCATCACCTTTTGCCGGCTTTTTCGGGACGCCCCATCACTTCCCGTCCCCTGAGGAGCGTAAACACAGCGGCTGCGATTTTGGAGGCGGCGGTGGAGTTTTGTTTTCACCCGCTTCCGGCAAAACCGGCCGAGTAGGATTGGTCAATCCACGCCGTGTGAAGGTGTCGTTTGATTGCCGCCACAGCTCGTTGAAAACCGTCCGTGGCATCGTCCTTGGTGAATACCAGAACCGTCCACCCAGCTGATTCGAAGGCTTTGTCGCGCCGTCGATCACTCAATCGCTGAGCCTCAAGAAGATGGTGACCGCCGTCGTACTGGACTGCAAGGCGCCGGTGACGGTAGCCCAGGTCGGCAGTAGGGGAAGCTGCGTCATTCGGTCGAAGTGCGATCTGCAGGTCAGGGTCTGGCAGGTTCGCGTCAAGCATTGCCAGCCGCAGCATCGATTCCGGTGCCGAATCAGCGCCGACCCGCATCAGCTCCAAAGCTTCCCGGGCACGCACGACCCCCTGAAGATTAGGGTGCCGGCTGACTAGAGCGCTGAGACCCTCCAATGTGTCAAAGGGCTGTGACCTGGCTTCAAACTCCGCTCGAGGGATGCGAATGATTTGGTCTCCAAGGCAGACCAGCTCAGCCAGCGACAGCCGCCGGGCCAAGTCGAGCCAGGTTCGGGAACGAGTGCTGATGCGGATACCGTCGACAGTTTCGATTTCGTCGGCACTGGCAATGACCTTATGGGCAACCACACCTTTCCGGCGCACCTGCGGCAAATGCTTCGGTTTGCTCATATGCAGTTCAGTTGAATCCGACAGCCACGCGGGAAGCAGTTGACAGTGCAAACGCGCAGCTGTGACGTGCGAAACCCACGCACCTGGCGAAACTTCGGAGAGGACCCGTGCCGCGCCTTCCAACTCGAAGCTCCAAGTCGAGGGGCGGTACAACCGCCTGCTGACGTGGACCACGTCATCCTTCCGCAGCCGCTTCGCTGACACACCGGCAGTCACCGCCGAGTCGTATGTGAACGGAGAGCTTGCCAGGGTCGACGGTAGATCAGCGCGCTTATGCATGCTGGCATTCTGGCGTATGAGGCTAGACCCCTGCAGGAGTTATCCACAGGAACAGACCTGGATGGTTTCAAGGTGATAGGGCGTTGGTGAATTGGGGGCGGGAGGTGATAGGGCGTTGGTGCGTTGGGGCGGGAGGTGATCGGGCGTTGGTGAATTGGGGCGGGAGGTGATGGGGCGTTGGTGAGTTGGGGCGGGAGGTGATGGGGCGTTGGTGAGTTGGGGCGGGAGGTGATGGGGCGTTGGTGAGTTGGGGCGGGAGGTGATGGGGCGTTGGTGAGTTGGGGCGGGAGGTGATGGGGCGTTGGTGAGTTGGGGCGGGAGGTGATGGGGCGTTGGTGAGTTGGGGCGGGAGGTGATGGGGCGTTGGTGAGTTGGGGGCGGAAGGTGATGGGGCGTGGGGTTAGGTGAGGCCCACTGGATTCCCGTCCGCGTCAACGTCCATGCGCAGCGCAGCCGGGACGGCAGGGAGGCCCGGCATGGTCATAACGGCCCCGGTGAGGGCCACGATGAACCCGGCGCCGGTCTTGGGCAGCAGGTCGCGGACGTGGATGGTAAACCCCTTGGGGGCGCCCAGCCGGGAGGCATCGTCAGTGAACGAGTACTGGGTCTTGGCCATGCACACGGGCAGCGAACTCCAGCCGTTCCGCTCGATGTCGGCAAGCCGCTTCAACGCGGGCACGGAGAAGTCCACGCCGTCGGCGCCATAGATTTCCTGGACGATGGTCCTGATCTTGTCCTCAACCGACAGCCCCAGCGAATAGAGGTGCCGGAAACTGTTGGGGCCGGCCACTGCCCCGGCCACCAGGGCAGCCAGTTCGTCACCGCCGTCCCCGCCACCGCCCCGGCCCCACACGTCTGCGACGGCCGCCGGGACACCTTCGGCCGCGCACCAGGCAAGCAGCCAGTCGAGCTCCTCTGCGGAATCGGACGAGAACCGATTGATGGCAACCACGGGCGTGACACCGAACTTCTCCACGTTGTGGATGTGTCGCTGGAGGTTCACCACACCTGCTTCCAGCGCCGCCAGGTCCGGGTGGGTCAGCCGGGCCTTGGCTACGCCGCCCTGCATCTTCAAGGCGCGGACGGTTGCCACCACCACGACGGCGGAGGGTGCCAGGCCGCCGATCCGGGCCTTGATGTCCATGAACTTCTCTGCCCCGAGGTCTGCGCCGAATCCGGCCTCGGTCACCACGATATCCGCCAGGCGCCGGGCGGTCTGCGTGGCAATGAGCGAATTGCAGCCGTGCGCGATGTTGGCGAACGGGCCGCCGTGCACCAGCGCCGGGGTACCGGCAATGGTCTGCACGAGGTTCGGTTTGATGGCTTCCTTCAGCAGCAGGGTCAGGGCGCCCTGGACCCCCAAATCGGCTACGGTGACAGGTGTCCGGTCATAGGTGTACCCGAAGGTGATCCGGCCCAGGCGCTCGCGAAGGTCGGTGATGTCCGTCGCCAGGCAAAAGACGGCCATGATCTCTGATGCCACGGTGATGTCGAAGCCGTCCTGCCGGGGCACGCCCTGGGAGGGGCCACCCAGGCCGATCACTATCTCCCGCAGGGCGCGGTCGTTCATGTCCAGAACCCGCTTGAAGGTCATCCTGCGCGGATCGATGTTCAAAGCATTGCCCTGGTAGATGTGGTTGTCCACCAAGGCCATCAGGGCGTTGTTGGCGGACGTGATGGCGTGGAAGTCGCCCGTGAAGTGCAGGTTGATCTCGTCCATGGGCAGCACCTGGGAGTAGCCGCCGCCGGTGGCGCCACCCTTCATGCCCAGCACGGGGCCCAGGGACGGTTCCCGCAGGGCGATCATGACTTTGTGGCCGGCACGGGCCAGCGAGTCTGCCAGGCCAACGGTGGTGGTGGACTTTCCCTCGCCGGCCGGGGTGGGAGACATCGCCGAAACCAGCACCACCTTCCCGGCCGGCGGGGGCGCATCGAGGCGTGTGGGGTCGATCTTCCCCTTGTAGCGGCCGTACTGTTCCAGTGCGCCAGGGTTGATGCCTGCGGCCGCCGCGATCTCCTCGATGGGCCGGATCCGCGCAGCGCGGGCTATCTCAAGATCAGAAGGGAGAGCAGACATCCTTGTCCTTTCCTGCACCGGCCGGCGCCGGTACCTGCCCCTAAGCTAACAGCACGCAGCCCCAACGGCACGCGGTTCCGACGTCACCACGGAAAAGGGCTTCAGGACGCGGGAACCGCCGGGGCCAGGCGGCGGCCCACGAAGTTGTCGACGGCGGCATGGTAGCTTTCCAGCGTGATGGCGGCAGTGCGCTGCCAGCCGGAGTTCTGGGCCCGGATGGCAGCGGCCCGGCCCAGGTCCTCACGGGTGGCGGGGTCGTCGTAGAGGGCCTCCAGGGCATCGGCCCAGTCGGCTGCGTGGTGGCCGTCCACCAGGAGCCCGGTCCGGCCGTGGAAGATGGCGCGGGACAGGCCGCCCACCCGGGTGGCCACCACAGGCGTGCCGCAGGCCTGGGCCTCGAGTGCCACGAGCCCGAAGGATTCGCTGAAGGAAGGCATCACCACAACGTCGGCCGCGCGGAACCAGGACGCCAGCTCGGGGGCCTTCACCGGCGGAAGCTGCGTGACGACGTCGTCCATTCCCGCCTCCGCCACCAGGCAGCGGAGGTTGAACTCCTTGTTGCCGCTCAAAGCGCCCAGGATGGTGACGCGCAGGTCAATGTCCGGGCGGCGTTTGCGCAGCAGCGCCGCGGCCTTGACCAGGACCTGGGGGCCTTTCAGGCGCTGGATGCGGCCGGCGAAAACCAAGTGGAACGTCTCCGGGCTGACGCCGTGCCCGGCCCTGGACCGTGCCCGGAAGGCGGGAGTGAACGTGGCGAGGTCCACGCCGGGCGGGGCGATGTCGATTCGGTCGTAGGTGGCGCCGTAGTGGGAGACGAGTTCGGCGGCCTCAGAGCTGGTGTTGGCGATGAGCCTGGCCGCGCCGTCCACGATGCGGTGCTCGCCAAGTTCGCGGCGCCGGGGCTCAGGCTGCTCACCGGATTCCAGCAGCAGGTTCTTGACCTTGGCCATGGTGTGCATGGTGTGCACCAGCGGCACGCCCCACAGCTCGGACAGCTCCAGCCCGGCGATCCCGGACACCCAGTAGTGGGAGTGGATGACGTCGTAACGGCCGTGCGGCTGGCGGCGGCGGATCTGCTCAATTTCCGCGACCATGGCGTGGAGCAGCCCGGGCAGCTCCTCCTTGGGGATCTTCCGGGGCGGGCCGGCCAGGACGTTGTGAACGCACACCCCGGGGTCGGGATGCTCGACGGCGGGCTGGTCGGCTGAGGTGGCGCGCGTGAAGATCTCCACCTCCACACCTGCCTCGGCCAGCGCCGAGGCCAGCTCGCGGATATAGACGTTCATTCCGCCTGCATCACCGGAGCCGGGCTGTTCCATGGGGGAGGTGTGGAGGGAAAGCAAAGCGACCCTGCGGATCAGTGCCACGGGACCTCCTTCCGGCCGCCGGCGCGTGTCAGGGGTGCCGGCTCAGTGCACATCCGATAAAACATTACTCCTTCCCCTAACGCCCGCCGCCCTCCCACATCTTCCCCAGATCCGGAAACGCCCGCTCGTACCGGGCCATCAGCTTCACGGCCAGGTCCGCCGAATCCACCAGCGGGTGCCGGGCAAAGGCTTCGACGGCCGCCTCCCGGTTGCCGGCGCCCGCAGCCACGACAACGAGCCGCTCCACCTCCTTGACCCGCCGGAGCAGGCCCAGCTGCGGTTCCGCCGGGGTTTGCTGGGGCAGCGGGACGGCGCCGGCCTCGGTGACAGTGCAGGGGACCTCGACGACGGCGTCCGCCGGCAGGCCGGGAATGGCAGGTTGGGGCGGGGACGGGGTAGCACCGGCGCGCCCGGGTGCCGGGGCTGCCGGCAAGGCGTTCACAGTGTTGAGGACCAGTTGCGTGCCTCCGCCGCCGGCGAGGGCGCGCATGGCGGCGAGGGCAACACGCTCATAGCCGCCGCCGGCGAGGTCTTCCTCGCTCCGGGGCTCGCCGGCACCCCGGGCTTCGGCCAGGTATCCCTCTTCGCGGGACCGGCGCGCTGCCTCCCACAGCCGGTAGGCGTCCGGGCCGGCCGCGGCAAGCCGGGGATACAGCTCCTGCTGCTGGCTGTGGATCGTCTGCCCGCGCGTGCCCGCCATGGCCTGCATTGCCTGCCGGGCGGCCTCGCCCTGGTAGTAGTAATACAGGTACTCGTTGGGGAGCAGGCCCAGCCCGGCAAGGAACGGCTGCGGGAACAACCGGCCCTCCTCGAAGGACTGCAGCGCCGCGGTGTCCGCCAGAAGGCCTGGGAGCATATCCCTTCCGCCGGACTCCAGCCGGTACAACCAGCCCAGGTGGTTCAGCCCGTAGTACCCCACGCCGTCGAGCCGTCCCGCCGGCAAGGGCACACCGGCAGCCCGCGCGGCCCGCTGCACCAGGCCGCCCGCAGAGTCGCAGATCCCAATGACCCGGTTCCCCATGACGGGGCGCAGCGCCTCGGTGACCATCCCGGCCGGATTGGTGAAGTTGACCAGCCACGCGTCCGGGCAGCGCTCGCGCATCAGCCGGGCAAGGTCCACCATGTGCGGGATGGTCCGCAAAGCGTAGGAAATCCCGCCCGCCCCCGTGGTTTCCTGGCCCAACAGCCCGAGGTCCTGTGCCACCTTTTCATCTGCCACGCGGCCCGCCGTCCCACCGGGCCGGATCGCGGCGAACACCATGGAGGTACCGGGGAGGGCCGCGGAAAGATCGGTGGTGGCATCCACCGGAAGGTGCGCACCTTGTCCTGTGGGCATACTGCGCAGCACAGCGGTGACGGCGTCAAGGCGGGCGGGATCGACGTCGTGCAGCACCAACTCCGTGACCAGCCCGGAAAAGGGCCCAGACACCAACGCCCGGTATATCAACGGCACCCGGAAACCCCCGCCGCCGGCAATCAGAAGCCGCATGGATGCAGTCTAGGACCAGCCTCCGACACCCTGTCCAGGCCGCTTCCTAAGCCCCTACCGGAGCCCCTGCCCCACGGCGTATCCTGCGCTCATGGACGCCATGCCAGCCCGCCGCTTCGATCCGCTGGCCGCTGTCCGCTCGCCGGCGGAACCTGGATTCGACCTGCTGCTGGCCGGGACCGTCTTCCAGGACATCATCTTCACCGGCCTGCCGCACGGGCCCGAACCCGGCACGGAAATCTGGAGCGACGGCATGGGCAGCTGTCCCGGCGGGGTGGCCAACCAGGCCATCGCCGCGGCGCGGCTGGGACTGCGGACCGGGCTGGCGGCGGCTTTCGGGGACGACGGCTACGGTGACTTCAACTGGAAGATCCTCTCCAGCCAGGAACACGTGGACCTCAGCCTCTCCCGCCGCGTCCCGGGCTGGCACTCGCCGGTCACCATCTCCCTCTGCGTGGACCAGGACCGCTCCATGGTCACCCATGGCCACTCTGCGCCGGTGACCAACTCCGAGCTGATCGGAAGCCCGCCCCAGGCGCTCGCCGGCATCGCGGAGGTCGGCATGGAAATTGAACCGTGGGCCCGGGCCGCCCACGGCGCAGGAGTTCGCCTGTTCGGTGACGTCGGATGGGATCCCAGTGGGGAGTGGGCTCCGGTGCGGCTGGAAAACCTGCAGTACTTCTACGCCTTCCTGCCCAACCAGCGCGAGGCCATGGCATTCACCGGCAAGGACAATCCGTGGAGTGCCCTCTACGCACTGGCGGACCGCGTGCCGGTGGCGGTGGTCACCCTGGGAGCGCAGGGCGCCATGGCCGTGGACTCGGAAACCGGGGAAGAGGAATGGGTCCCGTCGCTTCCGGTCAAGGCGCACGATCCCACCGGAGCCGGCGACTGCTTCGACGCGGCGTTCATCGTGGGTACCCTGGCCGGCTGGCCGCTGGGGGACAGGCTGCGTTTCGCCAACCTGTGCGCCTCGCTGGCTGTGCAGGAGGTTGGCGGATCGCTGGCCGCCCCTGGCTGGGGGGACATCGCCGACTGGTGGAAGCGCGCCAACGCCCGCCCGGAACGGCAGATGAGCCAGTGGCTGCGCCGCTTCGGATTCCTCGCGGAAATCATCGAGGACGTCCCCCTCGCCGCCCAGCGCCGCGCGGCCGCCACCATCGCGCATCTCTCCGACGCCTGAGGAGCTCCGGACGCCCGATTATTCGGCGCGAAGTGCCCGCACTAGAATCAGTCAGGTGACCTACCCCGCAAGAACCGGTGAATTCAGCGCTGCCTCCGGGCCGGACCCCCACCATGAGCGGTCCGCCGTGATCGACCTGGAGGCCATCCGGCACAACGTCCGCCGGCTTGCCGCCGCCGCTTCCCCCGCGAAAGTCATGGCCGTGGTCAAGGCCGATGCGTACGGGCACGGCGCGGTCCCGGTGGCCCGTGCAACCCTGCAGGCAGGCGCGTCCTGGCTGGGCGTGGCGCACATTTCCGAGGCCCTCGCGCTCCGCGCCGCCGGCATCGATGCGCCCCTGCTCGCCTGGCTGCATACCGCCGACAGCAACTTTGGCGCCGCCGTGGCTGCCGGCGTCGACATTGGCTGCTCCGGGTGGGAGCTGGAACGCATCGTGGCTGCGGCCCGTGAGCAGGAACGCCCCGCACGGATCCACCTGAAGGTGGACACGGGGCTTGGCCGCAACGGCGCCACGCCAGAAGCCTGGGACCGCCTGGTGGGGGAGGCTGTGGAGTACCAGGACCAGGGACTGCTGCGCGTGGTGGGCATCTTCTCCCACCTCGCCGTGGCTGATGAGCCGGAGCGGCCCGAAACCGATGAGCAAGTGGCCGCATTCCGGGAGGCCCTTGCCATTGCCGAGGACGCGGGCGTGGACCCTGAGGTCCGGCACCTGGCCAACACCCCCGCCACCCTTTCCCGCCCGGACACCCACTTCGACATGGTCCGCGTGGGCCTGGGCATTTACGGGCTTTCACCGTTCGACGGGACGACCTCGGCCGAGCTCGGCCTCCGGCCCGCCATGACGCTGCGCACACTGGTGTCGCAGTGCAAGGAGGTGCCCGCGGGACAGGGCGTCTCCTACGGCCTCCACTACCGCACCCGGGAAGCGAGCACCCTGGCACTGATCCCGCTGGGCTATGCCGACGGCGTCCCGCGCGTGGCCACCGGCGGCCCAGTCCGGGTGGCCGGGAAGACCTATCCCGTGGTGGGGCGGATCGCCATGGACCAGATGGTCATCGACCTCGGTGCCGAGGCATCCGGGGCGGCGTTGCAGGGCGCGGAAGCGGAGCTGTTCGGGAACGGTGCCGACGGCGGACCCACCGTTGACGAATGGGCGCGCGCCGCCGGGACCATCAACTACGAGGTGGTGACCAGGATCAGTCCGCGCGTACCCCGCCGCTTCATCAACGAGGACGAATCCGCTGGCAGCGGCCAGGCCATGGCCGGCGCGCCCGGCAAGGCCGGAGCGGCATGAGCGCGCCGGACGAACTGACCGCCAACTGGGAAAAGACCTTCACGGCGACGACGGCGGAACAGACCCACGCGTTCGGCGCCCGTTTGGCGGAGGTGCTGCAGGCCGGGGACCTGCTGGTGCTGTCCGGCGAGCTGGGTGCCGGGAAAACCACCTTCACCCAAGGTCTGGGCGAAGGCCTGGGCGTCCGCCCGGGCATCATCTCGCCGACGTTCGTCCTGGTCCGGATCCACCCCAACCTCCCGGACGGCCCCCGCCCGGGCGGCCCGGACCTGGTGCACGTGGACGCCTACCGCCTTGGGTCGGCGGCGGAGATTGACGACATCGACCTCGAAAACACCATGGATTCATCGGTGACGGTGGTCGAGTGGGGACATGAGCGCGTGGAGCACCTGAGCGACAGCCGGCTCGAGATCGACCTGCACCGTGCCATCGGGCTCGGGGCCACCCCGGCGGCCACCCCAGGAAGCCTGGACTTCGACGCCGAAGACACCGACGAGCCCCGGACCATCGTCGTGCGTGGCTACGGTCCCCGCTGGGCGGACTTCCCCGCACTGGCCGGACCGGACGGGGGAGCGGCATGCTGATCCTCGCCATTGACACGTCGGCCGTGGCCAGCGCAGCGCTGGTCACCGACGATGCCCCCGAAAGCGTGCTGGCCAGCTTTGCCACGGAGGACACCCGCAGCCATGCCGAGGTGCTTGCCCCCGGAATCCACGCCATGCTGGCGTCCGCGGGCGTGACCGGGCAGGATGTGGACGCCCTGGCAGTGGGGGTTGGTCCTGGTCCGTTCACCGGCCTTCGCTCCGGCATCGCCACCGCCCGCACCTTGGCCTATGTGTGGGGAAAGCCGCTGCACGGACTGGTGAGCCTGGACGCGATGGCCCTGGAAGTTGCCGAGTCCACCGCCGCCGTCGCCGAGTTCCTGGTGGTGACCGACGCCCGCCGCAAAGAGGTCTACTGGGCCCGGTACAGCTTGGCTGACGGACAGCTGCCCGTGTTGGAGGACGGCCCCCACGTCGGGTTCGCGTCTGACCTCCCGGACCTGCCTGCTTTCGGCGCCGGCGCGGGACTCTACGCCGATGTGCTCCGGGCCCATCCGGATTTCGCCGCGGAGCAGCCGGATGCCCTCTATCTCGGCCAGTTCGCCCTGGCCCGGCTGGCGTCGGGACACACCCTGCTGGACTCCACCCCCCTGTACCTGCGCGAATCCGATGCCCAGGTGCCCGGACCACGGAAGCGGGCATTGTGAGCACCACCCCGGACCCACGCGCGGCTGACGTCACCGTCCGCGACATGACGCTGGACGATATTCCCGCCGTCGGCGCACTGGAACACAAGCTCTTCCCCATTGACGCGTGGCCAGTCCAGATGTTCCTGGACGAACTCTCCCAGCCGGAGACCCGGCGCTACCTGGTGGCGGAGACCACGGGTGGCATCGTGGGCTACGCCGGGCTGATGTGCATCGAGCCCATCGCTGACGTCCAGACCATCGCCGTCGTCCCCGAGCACGAGGGGCGCGGCATCGGCAGCACGCTCCTCACGCAGCTGATCGACGAGGCCCGGCACCGCGGCGCCGCTGACGTCCTTCTTGAGGTCCGGGCCGACAACCCTCGGGCACAACAGCTCTACGTGCGGTTCGGCTTCGAACAGATCCACATCCGCCCCCGGTATTACCGCGACGGCGTGGACGCCCTCATCATGCGGCTCCAGCTGGCCGCGCCTGAAACTGACGGACACGAAGCAACGGAAGCAGGCCAGGCATGAACCGTACGCAGCCCCTGGTGCTGGGCATCGAATCGTCCTGCGACGAAACCGGCGTGGGCATCGTGCGTGGCACCACCCTCCTGACGAATACGGTCTCTTCCTCCATGGACGAGCACGTCCGTTTCGGCGGAGTCATCCCCGAGATCGCCTCCCGGGCCCACCTCGATGCTTTCGTTCCCACCCTCGAACAGGCCCTGGCCGACGCCGGCGTGACCCTGGACGAGGTGGATGCCATCGCCGTAACCTCCGGACCTGGGCTTGCCGGCGCGCTGATGGTGGGCGTGTGCGCCGCCAAGGCGCTCGCCGTGGCCACCGGAAAACCCCTGTTCGCCATCAACCACCTGGTGGCGCACGTTGGCGTCGGACTCCTGGACGACCGTGCCACCGGCCGCAGGCAGGAGCTGCCGGAGAACCTCGGAGCCCTGCTGGTTTCCGGCGGCCACACCGAAATCCTGCGGATCAACAGCATCACCAGCGACGTGCAGCTCCTGGGCTCCACCATCGACGACGCCGCAGGCGAGGCCTACGACAAGGTGGCGCGCATCCTGGGCCTGGGCTACCCCGGGGGACCGGCCATCGACAAGGTGGCCCGCACCGGCAATCCCAAGGCGATCCGCTTCCCCCGGGGCCTCAGCCAGCCGAAATATATGGGCACGGCCGATGAACCCGGCCCGCACCGGTACGACTGGTCCTTCAGCGGACTCAAGACGGCCGTGGCACGGTGCGTAGAGCAGTTCGAGGCCCGCGGCGAAGAGATTCCCGTGGCCGACATTGCCGCGGCGTTCCAGGAAGCCGTGGTGGACGTGATCTCCTCCAAAGCGGTTCTGGCTTGCCGGGAGCACGGCATCAAGGATGTCCTGCTGGGCGGCGGCGTAGCGGCAAACTCCCGCCTGCGGGAGCTGACCGGGCAACGCTGCGCCTCCGCCGGTATCCGCCTGCACGTCCCGCCGCTGGACCTGTGCACGGACAACGGCGCCATGGTAGCCGCCCTCGGCGCGCAGCTGGTGATGGCCGGCGCCGACCCAAGCGGCATCGGCTTCGCCCCGGACTCCTCGATGCCCGTCACCTCGGTCTCGCTGCCGGCCTGACGGCACAGGGACGGGCGAAAGCGAACCGTCGCGGGGCACTTTGGCGGGCTCCGCCGTCGTACATCACGATGGCGGCCGGCGTGTCCGTGTCGAAGTGCCCCACTTCGGCAGGAGCATGTCAGGCGGTGGGGCCGTTGCGCATCTGCTTGACCAGGTCCAGCACCACGGCCTGCAGGTTCCCGCCGTTCTCGGCAGCCACCCGGCGCTGGCGCTGGTACCCGGCGCCGCGGCTGATGATCTTCTCGACGTCGGCCAGTTCGTCGGAGCAGCGCAGCTTGGCCGCGACCGGTTCAAGCCGGTTCAGGGTCTCCAGCAGGTGGTCGGTGACCAGCTGCTCCTTGCCCGCGGCGTCAAGGATGATGATGGCGTCCAGGCCGTACCGGGCAGCCCGCCACTTGTTTTCCTGGACGTGCCACGGCGGCATGGTGGGGATGGTGCCGCCGTTGTCCAGGGTGGTGGAGAACTCATCCACCAGGCACTGAGTGAGCGCCGCAATGGCCCCCACTTCCTCCAGGGTGGCCAGGCCGTCGCAGATCCGCATCTCGATGGTGCCCAGGGCGGGCACCGGCCGGATGTCCCACCGGATCTCCGAGATGGTGTCGATGACGCCCGTGGTGAACATGTCCTGGACATAGGACTCGTACTCCGCCCAGGACGTGAACTGGAAGGGTAGGCCCGCGGTGGGAAGCTGCTGGAACATCAAAGCACGCTGCGAGGCGTATCCGGTGTCCTCACCGCCCCAGAACGGGCTGGATGCGGAGAGCGCCTGGAAGTGCGGGAAGTAGTTGACCAGGCCGTCCAGGACCGGAAGGGCTTTGTCCCGGCGGTCCAGGCCCACGTGGACGTGGACGCCATAGATGACCATCTGCCGGCCCCACCACTGGGTCCGGTCGATGAGCTTGGCGTAGCGCTCCTTGTCCGTCACGGGCTGCAGCTGCGGGGGGCTGAACGGGTGGCTGCCGGCGCAAAACAGCTCCACGCCCATGGGATCGGTGATTTCACGCACCGCAGCGACGGACCTGTTGAGGTCCTCCTTGGCCTCGGCGGCCGTTTCGCAGATCCCGGTGACCAGTTCCACCGTGTTGAGCAGCAGTTCCTGCTTGATGTGCGGATGTTCGTCGTCTTCGTTGAGCTCGGGGTGGCGGGAAGCCACGCCGCGGAGCACCTGGTTGGCCACGGAAGCGAGCTCGCCCGTCTTTCCGTCCACCAGGGCAAGCTCCCACTCAACACCGAGGGTTGACTGCCTCGATGACGCGAAGTCGATCTTCACACGTTTCCTTACTGTCCGGTTTGCCGCTGGCTGAAGCCGCTCACAGGCTGCTGCCGGCAGGGGAACGGGTGGTTCAAGTCTAGTGCAGGGGTAGCATCGTACTGATGGCACCGTTCCCCCCGCGTCATAGTCCTGCCAAATCCGTCCCCCTCCTCGTCGCCCTTTCCGCACTGGCGCTGGCATCCTGCTCGGCCTCCCCGGGCGCCGCCCCGCCGTCGTCGTCCGCGCCGCCCACCGGGGTGTCCCCGTCCGCATCAGCAAGTACGACGCCGGCGCCCCCTTTGGCTTCCCCGTCACCTGATCCGGGTTCCCGGCCCTTGGGGTGGGGGCCGGAGCAGCGGGACCAGGACGCCGCGGCGGCGGCCGTCGCGGCCATGTCGCCCGAGCAGAAAGCCGGGCAGGTCCTGCTCCCGTTCTTCAAGGGCAACCAGGTGGAGGCGCAGGCGGCGCTCATCCAGCGCCTCCACCTGGCAGGGTCCATCATCATGGGGGACAACGTGCCCCGCGACCCACGGGGCCAGGTGGACGTGCCCGGAATGGGTGCCGTGAACCAGCGGTTGCAGCAGGCTGTTGCGGCAGACGGCCGGCGTTGGCCGGGGATCATGAGCGTAGACCAGGAAGGCGGAGCGGTGGCACGCCTGGGGCAGCCCCTCACCGAATGGCCCACGCCCATGAGCTACGGCGCGGCCGGCAACCAGGCACTGACCCGCCAGGCGGGCAAAGCCCTGGCCGGCGAGCTGGTGCCGTTGGGCTTCGACCTCGACTTCGCGCCGGACACGGACGTGACGGTCGGCCCCTCGGACCCCACCATCGGTGCCCGTTCCATGTCCTCTGACCCTGCTGCGGCGGCAGCCCAGGGAACGGCCTTCTCCCAGGGCATGCTGGACGCAGGGGTGCTCCCCACCGTCAAGCACTTTCCCGGGCACGGCTCGGTAACGGCGGATTCCCACCTCAGCCTCCCCGTCCAGCCGGCAGGCCTCGACGTGCTGCGGGGCCGGGACTGGAAACCCTTCGAGGCTGCCGTCGCTGCGGGCCTGCCCATCGTCATGACCGGGCACATCGCCGTGCCTGCGCTGGAACCTGGTGTGCCGTCGTCGCTCTCCGCACCGAGCTACGCGGCGCTCAGGGGTTTGGGCTTCAAGGGCGTGGCCGTGACCGATGCCCTCAACATGGGCGCCGTCGAGAACCAGTACCCGGCCGGCGCCGCTGCAGTGAAAGCACTGGCCGCCGGCGCCGACCTGCTGCTGATGCCTGCGGACGTGGAGCAGGCGCACGCCGCCATCGTCCAGGCCCTGGCCGCCGGGACCCTTCCCGCCGCACGCCTGGATGAGGCAGCGCAGCGCGTGGCCACCATGATGATCTGGCATGCCCGCACCACGCCGCCTGCCGGTACCCCGGGCGCGGGTGCTCCGGCAGGAAGCGGGGCTGCGCTGTCGGCCCAGGTCTCGGCGTCGGCCGTCACGGTTGTCTCCGGCCCCTGCAGCGGACCCTTGGTTCCCGGCTCCGTGCGGGTGGCCGGCGGGGGACCGGGGGACCGGGAACGTTTTGAAGCCGCCGCCGCGCGCGCCGGGATTGCCGTGGGATCAGGGCCGGTGGTCAACCTCATCGGATTCGGCGGCAAACCGGCGGGCGGGGACATCGCCGTGTCCCTCGACGCCCCCTGGCTACTCCAGGGGTCCAGCGCCCCGGTGAAGCTGGCACTGTACGGACGAACCGATGCCGCCTTCGACGCCTTGGCCGCCGTACTGGCAGGGAAGGCCCCGGCCCCGGGAAAGCTGCCCGCCGCCGTCGGGCCCTTCCCGGCCGGAACCGGCTGCCCCTGAGCCCCTGGCCGCGCATGCCCGCAGGAACGCTTTAATGGTCTGGTGCCCATTCTGAATAAAGACATGACCCTCTGCATCTCGCTCTCGGCCCGTCCCAGCAACAACGGGACCCGGTTCCACAACCACCTTTACGGGCAGCTGGACCTGAACTGGATCTACAAGGCGTTCGCGCCCACCAACCTCGAACAGGCCATCGCGGGTGTCCGCGGGCTGGGCATCCGTGGCTGTGCCATCTCCATGCCCTACAAGGAAGACGTCATCGCGCTGGTGGACGAGATGGACCCCTCCGCCAAGGCCATCGACTCCGTAAATACCATCGTGAACACGGACGGGCATCTCAAGGCGTACAACACGGACTACACCGCCATCGAACAGCTCCTCGCCACCAATGAAGTCCCTACCGACTATTCGGTGCTGGTGCAGGGCGCCGGCGGCATGGCCAAGGCCACCGTTGCAGCCCTCCGGGACGCAGGATTCCGGGACGTCACCGTCATCGCCCGGAACGAGGCCGCCGGGCGTGCGCTGGCGGACCAGTATGGCTTCCAGTGGCGTGCAGCGCTCGACGGCGGGACGGCTGACCTGATCATCAACGTCACCCCGATCGGCATGGCGGGCGGCGCGGAAGCTGACACAATGGCTTTCCCTGCCCAAGCCATCGACGCGGCCCGCCTGGTGTTCGACGTGGTGGCGCTGCCCGCCGAAACACCGCTGATCCGCGCCGCCCGTGTGGCCGGCAAACCAGTGATCACGGGGGCCGAGGTGGCCACCATCCAGGCGCTGGAGCAGTTCGTCCTGTACACGGGCGTGCGTCCCACGCCGGACCAAGTGCGGGCGGCCGAGGACTTCATGCGCGCCCAGTAAGGCGTGCGTCAGGCGGGCTCCACCACGATGGCCACCCGGTCCTCGCCGATGCGCGTCAGGACCAGGGTGGCCGTCCTACCGCCCTTCTTCGCGTTCTTTCCGCCGGGCAGCAGCTGCTTCCGCAGCTCTTCCGGAGTGACCGCCGTGCCGCGCTTCTTGATGTCCAGCACGGTGATGCCCTCCTGCTTTACCCAGGCCTTGAGCGCCTTGACGTTGTACGGCATGACCTCCAGGACCTTGTAGGCACGGGCGAACGGGGTGGCCAGGAGCCTGGGCGCGCAGATGTAGGCGATGTGTTCATCCACCAGGTGGCCGCCGAGCTGCAGCGCCACGTCCGCCACCAGCCCGGCACGGATCACGGCGCCGTCCGGTTCATACAGGTACCCCTCCACGGGGCCCACCGGCGCGGCAGGGCCCGCGCCGAAGTCCTCGGCACTGGTCAACTCCGCAGGTGCCTGCGGCCCCAGGACCAACGCGGCGCGGCGGACTCCGGGCCGGCGAACGCCGTTGAACCACAGGGTCACCTCCGTGACGTCGCCGGCCACCGACACCCACTGCGCCTCGCAGCCCGCAGGCACGGACTCGTGCGGCATGCCCGGGCCCATCTTCACGCCCACGGCCTTGCCCTGGGCAGCCAGTGACTCCACGAAGGACAACGGCGGCGAGAATGCCTCAGGGTCCCAGATCCGCTTGGTGCCGGAGCTGGAGGTGACCCGCCGGGCCGGGTCCAGCCAGACGCCGTCCATCCCGTCCAGGGGGACGGACGAGGCGTCGGCATGCACCACCGTGGCGTTGGGGAAGGGGATGAGGTTCACGGTGGCGCAGGCCGCGGTGGTTTCGTCCATTTCGACGGCAGTGACGTTGAGGTCCAGGGAGGCCAGGGCCAGGGAGTCCGCGCCCAGGCCGCAGCCAAGGTCCGCCACGTGGCTGATCCCGGCGGCCGCGAACCGCCGGGCGTGGTGGGCGGCGACACTCAGGCGCGTGGCCTGTTCCAACCCAGCCTGCGTGAAAAGCATCTGCCGGGCGAATTCGCCGAATTTGGAATCCGCCCTGGTGCGCAGCCGCGATTGCGTCAGGACGGCCGAGACGAGTCCTGCAGGGTGACCTGCCTTCCGGAGTGCAGCGTTGAGCTCGAACGAGTCCTCATCGCGGTATGGGCCCAGGGACGCCAGCAACTCCCAGCCCTCCGGGGTCAGCAACGGTGCGATTTGGTCCTGTGCCATCTGGTCCTGGGGAGCGTGAGCCATGGGTTCCAGCCTAGTGGAGGAGTGCATGCGCGGGATGCGGATACTGTTGAATCCATGGATGAGAGCGCAGCCCCCCGCGAGCCCGATGACCACGAACCGGGGGACCACGGGCCGGCCAGGTTCGCCCGTCCCGTCCTGATTGCCGCCGCCGTGGTGGCCGTGGTCTGCATCGCATTGATGGTGATCATCTTCCTGTTGGACACCTTCAACGCGACCGTTTATTCGGTGGGCGGCAAAAACGTCCAGGACAACACCCAGGAGGCCAGGGACATCCGAGGGCTGTACGACGGCGCGCGGGCCGGGAGCATCTTCTTCCTCGTTGCTGCGCTCCTCGCCGCGGCAGTGTCCGGCTGGGTGCTGTACAGGGGACGGAACCAGGACGACGGCGATGCCGAGGGCGGCGAGGACGTGGACTTCGACGACCTGGGCCGGTGACGACGCGGGGCACCGACCACCCGGGCTGCCGGGATGGGGTGCCTACCATCCCCGGCGGCCCACCGCCGTCGGGCGCCAGAGGGTGTACGCCCATGACGAAACGTTGGCACTCACCTTGACCGAGTGCTAACCCTTACATAGAGTCTTCATTAGCACTCTCCCTAGGAGGGTGCTAACACATGAAGAGCTGCCAGCCAGGCTGCTGCCGGCACCGCGACGACGGTTTGCCAGCTACGGCGGAAAGCTTTCCAGTCCACGAATTTGCTGACGAAAAGGAGAGGTCCGAGTGTCGGTCTCTATTAAGCCTCTTGAGGATCGTATTGTTGTCCGCCCGCTCGAAGCCGAGCAGACCACGGCTTCCGGCCTGGTCATCCCGGACTCCGCACAGGAGAAGCCGCAGGAAGGCGAAGTTGTTGCAGTTGGCCCCGGCCGCTTCGAAGATGGCAACCGCGTTCCCGTTGACGTAGCAGTTGGCGACGTCGTCATCTACTCCAAGTACGGCGGAACTGAAGTCAAGACTGGCGGCACCGAGTACCTCGTGCTGTCCGCCCGCGACGTCCTGGCAATCGTCGTCAAGTAAATCTTCGGATCCCCGTGCTGCCGGCCATGCTCATGCTGGCCGGCAGTGCGGGGTTTCTGTCTTTGAAAGGACAAAACCATGGCAAAGCAGCTTGCGTTTAACGACGCTGCCCGCAGGTCCCTTGAGGCCGGCATCGATAAGCTCGCGAACACCGTCAAGGTGACGCTCGGCCCCCGCGGCCGCAACGTCGTCCTGGACAA
Organism: Pseudarthrobacter sp. NIBRBAC000502770; assembly: GCF_006517815.1. Lineage (NCBI taxonomy): Bacteria > Bacillati > Actinomycetota > Actinomycetes > Micrococcales > Micrococcaceae > Pseudarthrobacter > Pseudarthrobacter sp. NIBRBAC000502770. Next base: position 2,508,343 of record NZ_CP041198.1, on the reverse strand, counting down.
GAAGTGGGGCGCCCCCACCATCACGAACGACGGCGTCACCATCGCCCGCGAAGTGGAACTGGACGATCCCTACGAGAACCTTGGCGCCCAGCTGGCCAAGGAAGTAGCCACCAAGACCAACGATGTTGCCGGCGACGGCACCACCACCGCCACGGTCCTGGCCCAGGCGCTGGTCAAGGAAGGCCTGCGCAACGTTGCAGCCGGCGCTGCCCCCGGCCAGATCAAGCGCGGCATCGAGGTTGCGGTTGAGGCCGTGGCTGCCCGCCTGCTCGAAAACGCCCGCCCGGTCGAGGGCACCCAGGTGGCTAACGTTGCCGCCATCTCGGCGCAGAGCGACGAGATCGGTGAGCTCCTCGCCGAGGCCTTTGGCAAGGTGGGCAAGGATGGCGTCATCACCATCGAAGAGTCCTCCACCACCCAGACCGAACTGGTCCTCACCGAGGGCATGCAGTTCGACAAGGGCTACCTGTCCCCGTACTTCGTCACCGACGCGGAGCGCCAGGAAGCAGTCCTCGAGGACGCACTCATCCTGATCAACCAGGGCAAGATCTCCTCGATCCAGGAATTCCTGCCGCTGCTCGAAAAGGCCCTGCAGAGCTCCAAGCCGCTGTTCATCATCGCCGAGGACGTTGAGGGCGAGGCCCTGTCCACGCTGATCGTCAACCGCATCCGCGGCACCCTGAACGTCGTGGCCGTCAAGGCTCCCGGCTTCGGCGACCGCCGCAAGGCCATGCTGCAGGACATCGCCACCCTCACCGGTGCACAGGTTGTCTCCCCGGAACTGGGCCTGAGCCTGGACTCCGTAGGCCTGGAGGTGCTGGGTACTGCCCGCCGCATCACCGTCACCAAGGACAACACCACCATCGTGGACGGCGCCGGTTCGGCCGAGGACGTGGCTGCACGCGTCGCCCAGCTGCGCGCCGAGCTGACCCGCACCGACTCCGACTGGGACCGCGAGAAGCTCCAGGAACGCCTGGCCAAGCTGGCCGGCGGCATCGGCGTCATCAAGGTTGGCGCTGCCACCGAGGTTGAGCTGAAGGAAAAGAAGCACCGCATCGAGGACGCCGTGTCCTCCACCCGCGCTGCCCTCGAAGAAGGCATCGTGGCCGGTGGCGGTACCGCCCTCATCCACGCCCTCAAGGCACTGGACGAGGACGCTTCCGTGAAGGCCCTCGAAGGCGACGCCGCCGCAGCTGTCGGCATCGTCCGCCGCGCACTGGTGCAGCCGCTGCGCTGGATTGCCCAGAACGCCGGCTTCGATGGCTACGTTGTCACCTCCAAGGTTGCCGACCTGGAGACCAACAACGGCTTCAACGCCAAGTCCGGCGAGTACGAGGACCTGATCGCCGCGGGCGTCATCGACCCCGTCAAGGTCACCCGTGCAGCCCTCCGCAACGCGGCCTCCATCGCCGCCCTGGTTCTCACCACCGAGACCCTGGTCGTGGAGAAGCCGGCCGAAGAGGACGAGCACGCAGGCCACAGCCACTAGGGCTGCACCTTAGCGGCTTTCCGCTGAAAAGGCTGGTCCGGCATCTGCCGGGCCAGCCTTTTTCATGCCCTTCACAGGATGCCAGGCTAGGTTGCTGGGCCCACGCCGCCAGGGTCCCTGGCCGAGCGAAGCGAGGTTAGGTTGCGGCCATCTCGGACGTCTGCACTTCTCCTCCGCGTTCGTACACCAGCGAGACCGCCCCTTTCGGGAAGCTGCGGGCCGGCTCGGCCAGCGTGAAGGTGGAGGGCACCGTTCCAGTGCCGAACAGGCGCTTTCCCTGGCCCAGGACCACCGGATACAGCCAGAAATGGAGCCGGTCCAGCACATTGGCCGCCATGAGGGACCGGATCAGTACCCCGCTGCCGAACATATGGATCTGCCCAAACCCGTCCCGTAGGCCGCCCGCGGCCGCGGCATCCGGCAGGACAGTGGTGCCGGCCCAGTCCGGGTCCGCCATTGTGCCGGAGACAACGAACTTGGGGACCCGGTTGAGGGCATCGGCTATGTCACCGGACTGGTGGGGCCAGTAGGACGCAAAGATGTCGTAGGTCTTCCGGCCGAGGAGGAGGGCATCCATCCGGCTGATCTCGTCCGCTATCGAGGCGCCGGCCTCGTCGTCGGACACCGGCGCCTGCCAGCCGCCGAACGCGAATTCGCCTTCAGGGTCTTCTTCACGGCCGCCCGGCGCCTGGTACACGCCGTCGAGGGTGATGAACAGGTTTGCCACGATGATCCCCACGCGCACATTGTGGACCCGCGCCTGCACGCTGTCCAGTACTCCGATCCAGGGTGCCGGTGCAGTGCCCGTGGCAGGATGGTGCCATGCTGCTCCTTGAGCTCGTGGAAACCACTAAAGCCGTCGCATCAACCCGGTCCCGGCTGGCAAAGGTGGACGCCCTGGCCCACCTGCTGCGCCGGCTGGAACCGGCGGAGATTCCGACGGCGGTGGGCTTGCTCAGTGCCAAGCCCCGCCAGGGCCGGGTTGGGGTTGGCTGGAGCGCCGTGGCTGCGGCCAAGGCGGAACCGGCAGCGGAGCCACGCCTCACCGTGTCGGATTTCGATGCCGCGCTGGACCGGCTCCTGGCAACAGCGGGCAGCGGGTCGGGTGCGGAACGGGCCGCCATCCTCCGGATGCTCATGGCTGCCGCCACCGAACCCGAGCAGTCGTTCATCGCCGGCGTCCTGCTTGGGGAACTGCGCACCGGCGCCCTGGAAGGAGTGCTGACGGACGCCGTCGCACGCGCCTCGGACCGGCCCGTCGACGCAGTGCGGCGTGCGGCCATGCTCTCCGGCGACCTCGGCGGTACGGCGCTTCTTGCACTGACGGGCACCCCCGCGGAACTTGACACCGTCGGCCTGGTGGTGGGCCGGCCGGTGCAGCCCATGCTCGCGGCCAGCGCCGGCAGCGCGGGCGCGGCCCTTGAAGCCACCGGGGAGGCTTCGGTGGAATATAAGCTCGACGGCGCCCGCATCCAGGTGCACCGGTCCGGCAGCGACGTGCGCATCTTCACCCGCAACCTTGCCGATGTAACGCACCGCCTGCCCGAGGTGGTGGACCTGGTCCGCGGGTTGCCGGTACAGGACATTATCCTCGATGGCGAAACCCTCGCCCTGGATGAAGAGGGCGCCCCGCGGCCCTTCCAGGAAACCATGTCCCGCTTTGGCGCAGGCGCAGTCCGGGAGACGCTGCTGCACCCCTGGTTCTTCGACGTGCTGCACATCGACGGCCGTGACCTGCTGGATGAACCGCTGGCCACCCGCATCGACATCCTCAACCGCGTGGCCCCTGCACACCGGATCCCGGGGGAGGTCACCGCCGACCCCGCCGTCGCCGAGCGCGTTTCGCAGGATGCGCTGGCCGCGGGCCATGAGGGCGTGGTGGTGAAGGCGATCGACTCGGTCTACGCCGCCGGCCGGCGCGGATCCAATTGGGTGAAAGTAAAGCCGGTGCATACCTACGACCTGGTGGTGCTTGCCTGCGAATGGGGCTCGGGACGCCGGACAGGGATGCTGTCCAACCTGCACCTCGGGGCATTGGATCCCGGCGGCGACTTCGGCGAACCCGGCGGCTACGTGATGGTGGGCAAGACGTTCAAGGGCCTTACCGATGAACTGCTGCGCTGGCAGACGGCCAGGTTCCAGGAAACTGAGGTGCGGCGCACCGCCGGCACCGTATGGGTTGAGCCGAAGACCGTCGTCGAAATAGCCATTGACGGCGTGCAGCAGTCGCCGCGCTACCCGGGCGGGATCGCCTTGAGGTTTGCCCGGGTCAAGCGCTACCGGGAGGACAAGGCCCCGGCCGAAGCGGACACCATCCAGACCCTCCGCTCCCTGCTGCGCCCGTAGTCGAAAGGAACCGTTGTCCGTCAGTTGCGGCTTCTGCTGCCCTGGCGCAGTAGGGTCCGGGCCTCACCATCCGGCAGGCGCTTGGAGATCATGCGGTAGAAGAGCAGGACGGCAACGGCGGCCACCACGATGCCTACAAGGTTGAGCAGCAGTTGGAGCGCGGAGCCTGCAGCCTTCGGGTATTCGCCCAGTACCAAAGCTACCGCCACGTATCCGGCCGCCGGCACGGTGGTCACGGAGATGAAGACACCGATCAGGGCGGCCGAGCGGCGGCCGATGATGGACAGCATCCCGGCGATTCCGGCCAGGATGGCAACGATCAACGAATACGGGCCGGGGTGGTAGATGAACTCCACTGCCGAGCCTTTGTCCAGGGCATCGCGCGGAAAGAGGCCCAGCGGGATCGACAGCCACGCCGTCAGTGCGGCCAGCAGCATCGCAACCGGGAAGCCCACGGCCAGGGCTACTGCGGCACGGCGGCCAAGCCTCCACTTTCGGGTGGCGATCGAAACCGCGAGGGCGGCCAGTGGCCCGAACTCAGGACCCACTGCCATGGCGCCCACAATGGCAATGGGGGAGTCGGTCACAATACCGATTCCGGCGAGTTGGGTTGCCAGGACCAGGAAGGCAAGGAAGTTCCAGGTCAAACGGGAGTCCTCGCCGGTCTGCCGGGTGACGTCCTCCCAGATCACGGCGTCTGCGCCCTCACCCGGGGCGGCGCGCTCAGCCTGGTCGGCGTTCCGGGACAGCACGAATTCGGGTGTGGACATGGAAATGGACCCAACATCGCGGACCTTCAGGATGCTGAGCTTCTCCAGAAGTTCCTCCACTGATTCCCGGGCGACCAGGACTTCAATGACATCGCCCTCTGGCACCACGGAGGCACCCCGGACCACAGTGACCTCTGCCGTTCCACGCTGGTCGCGGCAGGTCTGCACGGTCACGTCGGACAGCTCCCCGGGCACACAAATCCGCAGCTGGACAACCACGCCCGCTCCCTTCCACGACTGGGCCCAGCATAGTCTGAACCGGCGGCGTGATTGGCTGTTGGACAGCGCGTTGGCTAGGCTTGATGCTTTGGCTGGCGGCTGTTGTGAGGGGTTCTAGTGTCCGTAACGGAAGCCCCGAAGGCACCCGGATCCGGCCCCGCTGAACGCCCGCGGAAGCCCACTTTCCGTCCGGAGGTCCAGGGGCTCCGGGCGCTGGCTGTCCTGATGGTGGTGGCCTACCACGTGTGGCTGGGCCGGGTGTCCGGCGGAGTCGATGTCTTCCTGCTCATCTCGGCCTTCCTGCTCACGTTGTCGTTCGTCCGGAAAGCCCAGTCAGGCAAACCCTTCAAGCTGCCGGCGCACTGGCTGCACCTGTTAAAGCGGCTGCTGCCAGCCGCCGTCGTGGTGATCCTCGGCGTGCTCGCCGGCACCTGGCTGATCCTGCCGCAGGGCCGCTGGCCGCAGGTACTGGACCAGGCCTGGGCGTCCCTGCTGTACAGCCAGAACTGGCTCCTGGCGGACTTATCTGTGGACTATTACGCGCAGGACCACGCCGGTGCCAGCCCGCTGCAGCACTTCTGGTCCCTGTCCATCCAAGGGCAGGTCTTCATCCTGTGGCCGCTGGTCTTTGCCGCCGCGGCAGCCGTTCTGGCCGGGCTGCGCAGGGTATCCCGCCTGCAAGGGCTGACGTACCGCGGCCTGCTGGCCGTGGTTTTCGGTGCAGTCTTCGCGGTGTCACTGGCCTACTCCGTTGGCCAGACAGCCACCAACCAGGCCTACGCCTACTTCGACACCCGTGCCCGGCTCTGGGAGTTTGCACTGGGCTCCCTGCTGGCGCTGGCGCTGCCGTACCTGCGGCCCGGACGCATGGTGCGCATTGCCCTGGGCTGGGCCGGACTGGCCGCGATGATTTCCTGCGGACTGGTGCTGACCGTTGACCGGTCCTTCCCGGGGTACGTGGCACTGTGGCCTACGCTTGCGGCCGCCGCGATCATCGTCGCCGGGCAGACCGGCAGCCCTTTCGGCGTTGACCGCCTGCTCAGCAGCCGGGCCGCCGTGGCCCTGGGCGACAACTCCTATGCCCTTTATCTGTGGCACTGGCCCGTCCTGGTGCTGGCGCTCGCAGCCACCGGCGTCGAAGCGCCGAACCTCATGCAGGGCCTCGGCATCGTTGGAGCCGCCATCGTCCTCGCCGTCCTGACCACGCGCTTCGTGGAAAAGCCGTTGCGGGACTGGCACTGGCCCAAGCTCCGAACGTGGCGGACCGCCGTCGTCGTTGTTGCCTGTGGCGCTGTCCTGGCCGGGCCCGTCGCGGTCTGGCAGACATCACTCACCGCTGAGGAAAGTGCGACGGCGGCACAACCGAGGGAGCTCACGCCCGGGGCGCTGGCGCTCACCCCGGAGAACGAAGACTCGCCCGCGCCGAGAGCCCGCACCATCCCCGGGCCCACGGCCCTGGACAACGATTGGGCCGGCATCGACTCGCCCTGCACCGGTGCCAACGCCACGGCCGACCCCATCCTGGAGGGCTGCCGGCAGGAGCTTCCGGAGGAACCGGCCACCCGGCGCATCGTGGTCCTGGGCGACTCCCACGCCCAGCAGTACCTCGCCGCCCTGGCGCCGGTGGCAGCGGCCCGTGGCTGGGAACTGGTAACGCTGCTGATGCCTGCCTGCCGCTTCGGAGCCGAATCGGACGCCAGGAACGCCGAATGCAACGCCTACAACCGCGCCAGCTCCGCCTACGTCCTGGAACACCGGCCGGACGCCGTGTTCACCGTGGCGTCGCTGACCCACGAGGACGCCCCGTTCGAAACTGAGGTTCCGGGATACCTCGATGGTGTGAAGCCGTTCGCGGATGCGGGAATCGAGATCGTGGGCATTCGGGACAACCCGCGCTTCACCTTCAATATGCCGCAGTGCGCCCAACGGAACGGGGCTGGCGCACCGGCTTGCAACCCGCCGTTGGCCGAGTCCCTGGTGGAGCCGTCGCCGCTGGAAAACTACCGCGGCAAGCTTCCGGGGCTTCACCTGATGGACATGAGCGACTTCATCTGCGCACGGGGCGTCTGCCCGGCCGTGGTGGGGAACGTGTACGTCTACAAGGATGACAACCACCTCACCAGGACCTATGTCGAGTCCATGATTCCCATGTTCGAACAGCGGCTGCTGGCTGCCACCGGCTGGAGCTGAGCCATCCGGGCTGCCGGGCCGCGGGTGGGGTTGCTCACATTGTCGGCGTGGAATAGGGGGATCGGCGCCGAGGTTCTAATATTTACTCAACACTTTCTGCCCCCGGAACGCCGCCTTGCGCGGTGCTCCCGCAGGATCGTCTGCACAGGCCAGTTCCGTAATCACGGGCTGGTCATCGGCTGCAACCCCTACCCGTGACCCAGCAACCAAGGTAAGAGGCGCACTCATGACCGAGCCCGAACACAATCCCTTTGGCTTCATCGGCCTGACCTACGACGACGTCCTGCTCCTGCCGGGGCACACGGACGTCATCCCGTCCGAGGCCGACACGTCCTCGCGGATTTCCAAGCGGATCACGGTCCAGACCCCGCTGCTCTCCGCGGCCATGGACACGGTCACGGAATCCCGGATGGCCATCGCCATGGCCCGCCAGGGCGGCCTGGGCGTGGTGCACCGCAACCTGTCCATCGCCGACCAGGCGGACCAGGTTGACCGGGTGAAGCGGAGCGAGTCCGGGATGATCACCAACCCGCTGACCATCCGGCCCGAGGCAACGCTGCGCGAGCTCGATGATCTCTGCGCCCACTACCGCGTGTCCGGCCTTCCCGTGGTGGATGAGGACAACCGGCTGCTGGGCATCGTCACCAACCGCGATACCCGCTTTGTGCCGGAGTCCGATTTCCCGCTGCGGCTGGTCAGCGACGTCATGACCAAGATGCCCCTGGTCACCGGGCATGTAGGCATCAGCCGCGAGGAAGCCTCGCACAAGCTGGCTACCAACAAGATCGAGAAGCTCCCGCTCGTGGACGAGCAGGGCCGGCTCAAGGGCCTGATCACCACCAAGGACTTCACCAAGGCCGAGCAGTACCCCCTTGCCACCAAGGACGATGAGGGCCGCCTCCGCGTGGGTGCCGCGATCGGCTTCTTCGGCGACGGCTGGGAGCGCGCCATGACCCTGGTGGACGCCGGCGTCGACGCCCTGTTCGTGGACACCGCGAACGGCCACTCCCAGGGTGTCCTGGACATGATCCGCAGGCTGAAGTCCGACCCCGTCGCCGCCCACGTGGACATCATCGGCGGCCAGGCCGCCACCCGCGAAGGCGCCCAGGCCCTGATCGACGCCGGTGCCGACGGCATCAAGGTGGGCGTTGGTCCCGGGTCCATCTGCACCACCCGCGTCGTGGCCGGTGTCGGCGTCCCCCAGATCACGGCCATCTACGAATCCGCCAAGGCTGCCATTCCGGCAGGCGTTCCGCTGATCGCCGACGGCGGCCTGCAGTACTCCGGCGACATCGGCAAAGCCCTGGTGGCCGGAGCCGACACCGTGATGCTGGGTTCGCTCCTGGCAGGCTGCGACGAGTCCCCTGGCGACCTGATCTTCGTCAACGGCAAGCAGTTCAAGTCCTACCGTGGAATGGGTTCCCTGGGCGCCATGCAGTCGCGCGGCAAGAACACGTCCTACTCCAAGGACCGCTACTTCCAGGCTGACGTCTCCGGTGACGACAAGTTGATCCCTGAAGGCATCGAAGGCCGCGTGGCGTACCGTGGTCCGCTGTCCTCCGTGGCGTACCAGCTGGTGGGCGGCCTGCGCCAGACCATGTTCTACACCGGTGCACCCACAGTCCCCGAGCTGAAGGTCCGGGGCAAGTTCGTTCGGATCACCTCCGCCGGGCTGAAGGAATCGCACCCGCACGATATCCAGATGACCGTCGAGGCGCCGAACTACGGCTCGCGCTAGACACAGGACTGAATAGAGGAGGCAAGGTTTTTGACCTTGCCTCCTCTTCTTTTCCTCCGCGGAGCCCTTCTCGTCCTTGAATGTCGGACCCCCGCTGGATGATGTGGGTATGGGAATCGGCGGTGGTGTTGCGGTGGCGTTGGAGGGTGTTCGTGCCTCTGTTGCTGCCCTGGATGCGCTGGAGCGGGAGGACGCTTCCCTGGGATTTGGTTTGGATGTTGATGCCGGTGTCGGTGCTGGTGTGGATGTTTTGCAGCGGCGGTATGAGATCCGGTTGGAGCGGCTGGAGCTTACGTCCCGGCTGGAGGCGCAGCTTGCAGGGATGAAGGCACGGGACGCCGCCGACGCCGCCGGGTTCCAGGAGGCGATGACCCCGCCGGACGCCTCGGTCCAGGACCGCACGTACGCGCAGATGTCGGTGGTGGAGGAGATCGCAGGGGTCCTCACCATCAGCTCCGCCGCAGCCGGGGCGCTGGTGGAGCAGTCCCGCCGGATCTGTTCCCTACCGCCGGTGTTCCAGGCCCTGTCCACCGGGGCCATGTCCTGGCAGCACGCCCGCGTCGTCGCGGACGAGACCGAGGGCCTTGACGCTGTCGGGGCTGCCGGGCTGGTGGCGCACTTCTTCGACCCCGCCACGTCCGAGCCGGCCCGGGGTGCCGCGCCCGGTGAACTGGTCCCGTCCCGGTTCCGGGCCAAGATCCGGGGCTGGCGGGAACGCCACCACCCCGAATCGATCCAAAAGCGCCATGCGAAAGGGGTGGCTGACCGTCGGATGGAATACACCCCGGACCGGGACGGCATGGCCTGGGTCTCCCTCTACCTTCCCGGCGATACCGCGTGCGCGATCTGGAACCGGACCACCGCGACCGCCCGCGGCCTCCAGGGCCCCAACGAACCCCGCACGCTTACGCAACTCCGCCCCGACATCGCCGCATCCCTGTTGCTGGGGGCTGGAACCGCCACCGACCTTGCTGAAATTCCCACCCCACGGGCCGACGTGCTGGTCACCGTGCCCGTGTTCTCGCTCCTCGGCCTCACTGACGAACCCGCAGTGCTGGATGGTTTGGGGCCGATCCCGGCATCGATGGCACGGAAACTCGTCGCCGGTGGGGCGGAGTCGTTCTACCGGGTCCTCGTCGACCCGCGGGACGGGGCGCCCCTGGAGATCGGCAGGAAGAACTACCGGCTCACGGGGGCCATCAAACGCTGGATCAGGCTGCGCGATGCCCAATGCACGTTCCCCGGCTGCACCAACCGCACCCCCGACAACGAAACCGACCACCTCACCGCGTGGCAAGACGGTGGCACCACCAACGTCAGCAACCTGGCCCAGCTCTGCCGCAAGCATCATCGGCTCAAACATCACAGCCAATGGACCCCGGGCCCGGCCACGAGCAAGGACCCACCGGGCTGGACCTCACCCACCGGGCGCTTCTACAACCCGGAACACCAGGATTCAGAACCAACCCACTGGCCACCAGGAAGCCTGCCAGGGCAAAGAAGCATTCTGGAGGAAGCACTCGTGCTGCGTCTCGCTGGCTAGCGGCCGTCTTTCATGTCCAGTCCGGCGCTAGGCTGATTCCATGTCCCAACCGCGCCATCCGGCGGAACTGGCCCCTAAACGCGACCCGCAAAAGCGGCTGGCGCTGCGTCCCTATGCCAAGGCCGTGGCCCAGGTTCTCCGGGTGAGTTTCCGCGCCTCCCCGGGCGCGGTGGTCATGAAAGTGCTTGGCTCGCTGATTTCGGCCGTGCTGCCGCTGGTCACCACCTACTTCGCGTCCCTCACCACCACGGCTTTGGCGGCAGCCTACGCGGGCGACGCCGCGGCGGGGCGCCTTGCGATCGTCTACGTCGTCGTCACTGCCGCGCTGGGTCTCTTCTGGGGCGCCTTCAACAGCATCGACCGGTATATCCAGCAGTTGATGAGCTTCAAGGTGGGGGCCATCGTCGGTGACCAGATGTACGAACGCTTCCTTGCCCTCGAGTTCTGGCGGTACGACGACAAGGAGACAGTGGACCTCTACGACCGTGCCAAACGGTTTTCGGATTCGTATGCGCGCGTCCTGGACCGCATCGCAGCAATCTTCACCCAGTTGATCTCAGTCATCCTGGCCATCGGCGCCCTGCTGCTGGTCAGCTGGTGGATCGCCGTCATCGTCCTGGTGGCCATCGTCCCCAGCGTGTACCTGCAGTTCAAGCTGTCCAGGGAGCAGATCGCGCACTGGAACACGCAGGTTGATTCACGCCGCCAGCGCCGCATGATCGAGACCAACCTCCTCCGGCCGCAGCACATTGCCGAAATGCGGCTTTACGGCATCGTCAGTTTCCTCATGGACCTTCGCTCGCGCCTTCGTGATGCGGACGAGCGTCGCCGGCTGGACTACCAGCGCCGGTACATTCCCAGGCAGTTGGCTGCGGACGCCCTGCAGTACGGTGCCGAGGTGGTGTCCTTGATTTGGGTGGTGGGGCAGATCATTGCCCGCGCAGCCCCGGTGGGCCAGTTCCTCTACGTACAGCAGATCGTCAGCCGTGCATTGTCCACGGCCAATAACCTGGTGTCCTCGCTCAGCTCCATTGACGAAGACCTCGCGAACCTGAAGGACTACGAGCTGTTCATGGCGATGCCCGTGCACTCTGAGCATGCCCCGCCGCTGCTGGAAGCCCCGCGGGAAATTGAGCTGAAGGACATCCGCTTCACCTACACCGGAAGCGACATCGAAGTCATCCGGGGCATCAGCCTCACTATCCGGCGGGGCCAGCACATCGCCATCGTGGGTGAGAACGGGGCCGGGAAGTCGACGCTGATCCGCATCCTCGCCGGGCTCTACCGGCCTGACTCCGGCCAGGTCCTGCTCGGCGGCGTGGACCTCGCCGCCGTCGACGTCACCTCCTGGCACCGGCACTTGGCCGTGCTCAGCCAGGAGTTCCTCAAGTATGAGTTCGCCACGGCGGCCGAGAACATCTACTTCGGGGACGTCGACTCGGCCCGGGATGATGAACGCATCCGCAGGGCGGCCTCGGACGCGGAGGCCCTGGAATTCATCAACAGGTTGCCCAACGGCCTGGACAACCACGTCAGCAACTGGATGGAGGATCCACGGGGGCGGAAGGGGAGCGGCCTTTCGGGAGGCCAGTGGCAGCGCCTTGCCATGGCCAGGAACTTCTACCGGGACGCGTCCTTCATGGTGATGGACGAGCCCACCTCCGCCATCGACGCCCTCGCCGAGCACCGCATCTTCACCCGGCTCTTTGCGGACCGCAGCAGCACCATCATCGCTATCAGCCACCGGCTCGCCACCATCGAGAAGGCGGACGTCGTGTACATGCTGGAGGACGGGGAAGTGGTGGAGCAGGGCACGCACAAGGAGTTGGTTGCCCTGCGCGGCCGCTACTTCAGGATGTTCGAATCGCAGCTGACGGTCGATGAACCTGAAGAAGTCTGACGCGGCTGCCCGTCATGCCTCCACAACTGTGGTTCGGACACGGGCAAGGCTTGGCCGCGGCGGCACGCTGCTGAAGCCGAACGTGACGGCGGGCCGGATGGGAGCCAGCGCCCCGGCGTCGGATCCTTCCCAGCTGACGACGGCGGAGGTCACGTGGTGCAGGTCAGTCACCCCGTAGAACTCAGCCCTGCCGCTGCCGGCAGTGCCGTACGTGCGGGCGCCGGGTGCCGCGAGGGCGGCGAGCGGATTGACCGCGGCGAGCCACCGGGGATGGACCGCAAGGCGCCGGGGCACTGCCCGCAGCGCTGTTCCGAGAAGGGTACGCGGTCCGGTGGCAGCCCGGATGGCCAGCGGGCCGGCGTCGACCGTCAACACCTGTCCGGCGAGCGAGGCGTGAACCTCCCCGACCTGTACCTCGTCAAAGCTGTATGTGGCCGATATGAAGCCAGCCACTTCGGGTGAGGGAGCCAGCAGCATCCGGTGCCCCGAAGGCTGCTGCACCATGACATCGGCAAATGAACCAAAGGGGGAGTCCTGCCAGATGCCCACGACGGTGCGCAGCCCGGAGGCAGTGCCAATCCCGGCGATGTGCCCGTCGAAAATCCAGCGTGCGCCCATCACGCCACTCTAATGGGAGGCCAGGACGGGTCCGCCTTCGATGGCAACGCTCCAACCGGCAGCGCTACCCGGACGGACACAGCCGGGCCAGTTCACCGAAGCCGCTGGGATAACCTAGAGCAGTGACTTATGAGATCGAGATCGGCCGTGGCAAGCGTGGGCGTCGTGCCTACTCCCTGGATGACATTGCAATCGTCCCCAACCGTCGCACCCGCGACCCCAAGGACGTCTCCGTCTCCTGGCAGATCGACGCCTATCAGTTCGAGATGCCGGTGATCGCCGCGCCGATGGACTCGGCCATGTCCCCGGCCACCGCAATCGCCCTCGGCAAGCTGGGCGGCCTTGGCGTGCTGGACCTGGAAGGCCTCTGGACCCGGTACGAGGATCCGCAGTCGGTCCTGGACGAAATTGCGGCGCTGGAGGACGAAACCAACAGCCCCGCCGTGACCGGGCGCATGCAGGAGCTTTACCGGGCCCCCATCCAGCCGGAGCTCATCACCTCCCGCCTGGCTGAGATCCGCGAGGCCGGCGTCACCGTTGCCGGGTCACTGACACCGCAGCGCACCCAGGAACACTACAAGACCGTCCTGGCGGCCGGCGTCGATATCTTCGTCATCCGCGGCACCACCGTGTCCGCCGAGCACGTCTCCAAGGACCACGAGCCGCTGAACCTCAAGCAGTTCATCTACGAACTCGACGTCCCGGTGATCGTGGGCGGCGCAGCAGGCTACACCCCGGCGCTGCACCTCATGCGCACCGGCGCCGCAGGCGTCCTGGTCGGCTTCGGCGGCGGCGCCACCACCACCACCCGCCGCGCCCTGGGCATCCACTCGCCCATGGCCTCCGCCATCTCCGACGTCGCAGCCGCCCGCCGCGACTACATGGACGAGTCCGGCGGCCGCTACGTCCACGTCATTGCCGACGGCGGGATGGGCACCTCGGGCGACATCGTCAAGGCAATCGCCATGGGCGCCGACGCCGTCATGCTGGGGAGTGCCTTGGCCCGGGCAGAAGAAGCACCGGGCAAGGGATGGCACTGGGGCCAGGAAGCGCACCACACCGAACTGCCCCGCGGAGACCGCGCCAACGTGGGCACCGTCGGCCCGCTGCAGGAGGTCCTCTTTGGGCCCGGCCACCACACCAACGGCACGTCCAACCTCATTGGCGCCCTGCGGCGCTCCATGGCCACCACCGGATATTCCGACCTGAAGGAATTCCAGCGGGTCGACGTCGTGGTGTCGCCTTACGCCGGCAACTAAGGCTCCGCGGCAGGGCGGGCGCTGGCCCGCCCTGCCCAAGCACGCCACGAGCAAGTAGTGTGGGTTTACTACCGGCACTAGAGGCACTGGAGGCGTTCAATGAAGAGTGTTCCTGCAAACGGCGGGGTCCTTGGCCCCGAAGCCAGGGAAGCATCCATCCAGCGGCTGCGCGCCACCACGGAACCCGGCCAGGAACTCGACATCCTGATTGTGGGCGGCGGCATCGTCGGCACGGGAGCCGCCCTTGACGCCGTGACCCGGGGGTTGAGCGTCGGCATCGTCGAGGCAAGCGACTGGGCTGCGGGGACGTCATCCCGGTCTTCAAAACTTATCCACGGTGGCTTGCGCTACCTGGAAATGCTGGACTTTGCCCTGGTCAAGGAGGCCCTGCAGGAACGCGGGCTGCTCCTCTCCGAGATTGCCCCCCACCTGGCCCGGCCGGTGCCGTTCCTGTATCCGCTGACCAAACCCTTCATCGAGCGGCCCTATGTTGGTGCCGGCATCGCCCTCTATGACGCCATGTCCATCTCCAGTGGGCACAGCCGCGGCGTCCCGTTCCACAAGCACCTGAGCAGGCGGGGCACCCTGCGCGCCGCGCCCAGCCTGAAGGACGACGCATTCGTGGGGTCCATCCGGTACTACGACGGGCAGGTGGACGACGCCAAATACTGCGCCAACCTGGTCCGCACTGCTGCCTACTACGGCGCCCATGCCGTGAACCAGATGAAAGTGGTGGACTTCCTCCGCGAAGGCGAGCGGGTGGTCGGTGCCAAAGTGGAAAACCGCGAAGACGGGAGCCAGTTCAGCATCCGCGCCAAACAGGTCATCAATGCCACCGGCGTATGGACCGACGAAACCCAGGCCATGGTCACCGACCGCGGCCAGCTGAAGGTCCGCGCCTCCAAGGGCATCCACCTTGTGGTGCCCCGCGACCGCTTCCAGTCCACGGTTGGCCTGATCCTGCGCACCGAGAAATCGGTCCTGTTCGTCATCCCGTGGGGACGGCACTGGATCATCGGCACCACCGACACGGACTGGCACCTGGACAAGGCCCACCCTGCCGCTTCCAGCAAGGACATCGACTACGTCCTGGAACACGTCAACCAGGTGCTGAAACGGCCCCTGACCAGGGAAGACGTCGAAGGAGTCTACGCGGGGCTGCGGCCCCTGCTGGCCGGCGAAAACGACTCCACCGCCAAGCTCTCCCGCGAACACGTCGTGGCGCACCCCGTCCCCGGGCTGGTGGTGGTTGCCGGTGGAAAATGGACCACTTACCGGGTCATGGCCAAAGATGCCGTCGACGAGGCCACCCGCACCATGGATGAGCGGGTCCCGCCGAGCTGCACCGAGACCATCCCGTTGCTGGGTGCCAGCGGTTTCCGGGCGGCCTGGAACCGCCGGAACCGCACCGCGGAGGAATCCGGTGTCCACGTGGCGCGGATCGAGCACCTGCTCAACCGGTACGGCTCCATGACGCCTGAGGTCCTGGCCATTATTGAGCAGAACCCGGAGCTGGCGGAGCCACTCCCCGGCGCCGACGATTACTTGCAGGCAGAGGCGGTCTACGCCGCAAGCCATGAAGGTGCCCGCCATGTCCAGGACGTCCTCACCCGCCGCACCAGGATCTCCATCGAATCCTGGGACCGCGGAGTGTCGGCCGCTCCCGTTGTCGCTAAACTGATGGGTGACGTCCTCGGCTGGAGTGACACGCAGCGTGAAAACGAAGTCCGCCACTACCTTGCCCGCGTGGAGGCCGAACGCCTTAGCCAGCAACAGCCGGACGACGAATCCGCAGACGCCGCCCGCCTGGGCGCGGAAGACATCGTGCCCTTGCGTTGAGGGGCCGTTCGCCCCACTGCTGACCGAAGGGATACGCCTTGGCGGAACCACTGGACCCGTATGACGCCCACCTGACCACCGCCGACATGGTGATCCTGGAAATGGAGGCGAAGGACAAGACCGACGCCACCAACCAACTGGCAGAGCGGCTCTACGCCGCCGGGCGGATCTCGGATCTTGACGGGTTCCTGAAGAACGTCAACGCCCGGGAGCATCAGCTGGCCACGGGGCTCCCGGGCGGCATCGGGCTGCCGCATGCCCGCAGCGAGTTCGTATCGCAAACCTCCATCGCCGTCGGCATTGCCAAGTACGGCCACGCGCTGGATTTCGGAGCCGCCGACGGCCCCGCCACGGTCATCCTGCTGATCGCCACCCCGGCCAGCTCGTTCTCCGACCATCTGGAAGTCCTGGCCACCCTGGCCCGGTCACTCTCCAAGGAGTCATTCCGCGAGTCGCTTCGGCGTGCCTATGACGCAGAAGTAATCGCCGAGCTCATCAACTCCAGCCTGGTGTTCTTCGACCACTAGGCGCCTCCCCGGTCCCGCCTCCGAGCCCGGACGCCCTTGGCGTTTAGTTGTTCTACAGAAGTACGAAGTACGGTTAAGACGTGTGGAAAACAGCCCTTAAGCCCCGATGGATCGCAGGCTTTATCTTCGCGATCGCTCTCTCCGGGGTCTTCGTGCTGCTGAGCCAGTGGCAGTTCGGCCGCTCCACCCAGCCCGAGGTTCCGGTCAACCCCGCCACTGAACAGGTACAGCCACTCACCACCACCCTGCAGCCGGGTGAATTCTTCCACGGCAGCGTTGCCGACCAAATGGTCACCGCGCAGGGGACGTACAGCCCGGACAAGCAGGTCCTGGTTCCCGGCAGGCTCCACGACGGCAAGACCGGCTACTGGGTCGTTTCAGCCTTCGCCGTCAAAGATGCCCCGGCCCTGGCCGGTGCAGGCGCCTCACCGCAGACCTGGATCCCGGTGGCACGCGGGTGGGTCGCGGAACCCGGGGACGCGGCAGCACCGCCGTCGGGCCTTGTTGAACTGACCGGGCGGCTGCTGCCGTCCGAAGCGCCGGTGGCCGGGAAAGCACCCAAAGCGGGGGAGGCCTCCGCCGTCTCCGTGGCGGAACTCATCAACTACTGGGAGGTGAGCAGCTATCCCGGCTTCGTCTCCGCCACCGCAGAGGTGGTGGGCGGCCAGGATGTGAGCGCCTCCGCGGTGCCAGGGAACCTCCTTCCATTGGACATCGGACCCCAGCCGCCCGCCCAGCACATCAACTGGCTCAACCTCTTCTACTCCATCGAGTGGGTTGTCTTCGCCGGCTTCGCGCTTTTCATCTGGTGGCGCCTGGTCAAGGATGACTACCACCGGGACCTCGAGGAGGCCCTTGACGACGCCGACGATGACGGGCACGACGAACAGCACCAGCTTCCACAGCAGGCCAAACAGCACCAGCAGCCTGACCAGCACCAGCAGAAGGTACAGCCATGATTGATCCGAAACCGGCCACCCCCTCATCGCAGGCCTCCGGCAAGAGCTCCGGGAAGAAACGCCGTTTCGGCGGTACCGAGGCCCAGATCCGGTCGGCCCTGAAGTTCTACAAGGTCATGGCCTACCTCACCGGCACCATGCTCCTGCTGCTGTGTGCGGAACTGGTGGCACGCTACGGCTTCGGGCAGTACCTGTTCGCCGGGGGGACCAACGCGGTGACCGGGCACCCGTTCGGCTTCGGGTTTGCCGACGCCGAACCGGCGGGGGTGCTCAACGGCATGAACGTCTCCGTCACCGTGCTGATCGTCCACGGCTGGATGTACGTTGTGTACCTGATCTCGAACTTCCGGCTCTGGTCCCTGATGCGCTGGCCGTTCCTGAAACTTGTCCTGCTGGCACTGGGCGGCGTGGTGCCGTTCCTGTCCTTCATCGTCGAAAAGAAGTTCCACGCCGAGGTGGAGGCCGAGCTGGCCGCCAACCCGCAGGCACCTCAGCGCTACTGAAACGTGCCTCGCGCCCGCCGGCCACCCGCCGTCGGACGTCTGCTCCGTCACAGCCGGGCCTCTCAAGGTGCGCCGGTGCAAGGGCGCAAAGTAGGCTATTACGGTGACTACTCCCACTGCATCCCAGACTTCCCAGAAGCCGGTGCTGGTTGTTGATTACGGTGCCCAGTACGCGCAGCTGATTGCCCGCCGCGTCAGGGAAGCGAACGTGTATTCGGAAGTGGTTCCGCATACCTGGTCCACCGAGCAGCTCCTGGCCAAGAATCCCGCCGCCATCATCCTTTCCGGCGGACCTTCCAGCGTCTATGCCGACGGCGCCCCCAGCGTGGGTGCCGACCTCTTCGAAGCGGGTGTTCCCGTCTTTGGCATCTGCTATGGCTTCCAGGCCATGGCCAACGCCCTGGGCGGCAAGGTGGACAAGACCGGGCTGCGGGAGTACGGATCCACGGAAACCACCATCCTGGGCGAGGGGCGCTCCGTGCTGGAGGGCATGCCCCAGCACCAGAAGACCTGGATGAGCCACGGCGACTCCGTCCACCGGGCGCCGGAAGGCTTCGAAGTCCTGGCCACGACGGCGGGCGCGGAAGTGGCCGCTTTCGCCAACGAGGAAAAGGGCCTCTTCGGTGTGCAGTGGCACCCTGAGGTCAAGCACTCCGCCTACGGCCAGCAGGTGCTCGAAAACTTCCTGTTCAACTGCGCCAAGATCGAACCCAACTGGACCACCGGCAACATCCTCGAAGAACAGGTGGAGCGCATCCGCCGGCAGATCGGGGATGCCCGTGTCATTTGCGGCCTCTCCGGCGGCGTCGATTCCGCCGTGGCGGCAGCCCTGGTCCAGCGCGCTGTGGGCGACCAGCTCACTTGCGTGTTTGTGGACCACGGCCTCCTGCGCGAAGGCGAAGCCGAACAGGTGGAGCGCGACTTCGTGGCCGCCACCGGCGTGAAGCTGTACGTGGCCAACGAACAGGAACGCTTCCTGTCCGCGCTGGCCGGCGTCAGCGATCCCGAGACCAAGCGCAAGATCATTGGCCGGGAGTTCATCCGCGCCTTCGAAGAAGCAGAACTGGCCATCATCGCCGAGGCCGCAGCCCACGGCGAGAAGATCAAGTTCCTGGTCCAGGGCACGCTTTACCCGGACGTCGTCGAATCCGGCGGCGGCGAAGGTGCAGCCAACATCAAGAGCCACCACAATGTGGGCGGCCTCCCTGAGGACCTGCAGTTCGAGCTCGTTGAGCCGCTGCGCGCACTGTTCAAAGATGAGGTCCGTGCCGTGGGCGCCCAGCTCGGCCTGCCGCAGGAAATTGTCGGCCGCCAGCCGTTCCCCGGCCCAGGCCTCGGCATCCGGATCGTCGGCGACATCACCAAGGAGCGGCTGGAACTGCTCCGCAAGGCCGACGCCATCGCCCGCGCCGAACTGACCGCAGCCGGGCTGGACAACGAAGTATGGCAGATGCCCGTGGTCCTGCTCGCGGAGGTCCGCAGCGTGGGCGTCATGGGCGACGGCCGCACCTACGGCCACCCCATCGTGCTCCGTCCGGTGTCCTCCGAAGACGCGATGACCGCCGACTGGTCACGCCTGCCGTACGACCTGCTGGCCCGCATCTCCAACCGGATCACCAACGAGGTTGACGGCGTCAACCGGGTGGTGCTGGACGTTACCAGCAAGCCGCCGGGAACCATCGAGTGGGAATAGCGTCCTAGTGGCCGGCCTCCGTCAGCGGAGGCCGGCCACTGCCTTTTCCCAGCGAATTCCCCGGCAATTTCCCGTGCCCCAGTGTTGCGGTCTCTCAAGTCCGGCGCCGGAGCGGCTACTCTCGAATCTATGCCGGTATGGTCCAGGGCGTCACGTGCAAACGCAGAAAAGAAGGCAGAAGTGTCAGTTGGTCAAGGCCACCCGGAAGGCTCCGAAGAGCTTCGTAAATGGCTCTCCGGGCTCAAACCCGTCACCGGCGCGGACACGATGCTGCGCTTCACCAAGACGCCGGAAGGTTCCATCGACCTCACTTCGGCGCACCCCTCAGGCCTCGCCCAGCTCATGGCCGGGCGCCGCACACGCCTGTCCACCCTGATTCGTGACCGGCAGCAGTATGTCGTGGCCGCCAGGGCGTCGCGCAACATCCGGTCCAAGATCTTCGAACTCGCCAACGACCGCGGCATCGATGCCGGGTACCTGTCCGCAGGCACCGTAGTGTGGACGTCCGCCGTCGGCGGCAAACCCCAGCGCGTCTCCGCTCCGGTCATGCTGACCGCCATCTCCCTCACGGTCCGGCCGGGAGAGGATGACTTCGAACTGCAACTCACCGAACAGGCCCAGATCAATCCCGCCCTGGTCCGGCACCTGAAAAACATCCACGGGATCGTTTTCGACGTCAATGCCGTGACCCGCCTGGCCTACAGCACCGCCCGGTTCGACCCCCAGCCCGTCCTGGACCGGCTGGCCACCCTTATCCGGCCCATCCACGGCGCCGAAACCCAGCACAACCTGCTGGTGTCCACCTTTGCCGACCTGTCCGGCAACCTGGACGACCCCTGGATCAACGATTCCAACCCCATCGTCTCCGCCCTGGCCACCGCTGCCGGAGGTGAAGTGATAGATGTTGAGGATCCGGACCCGTCCCGCTTCCCGCACCTGGACAACCGGCACCCCAAAGACGAACTGCTGCTGCTGGACGCCGATACGGACCAGCAGTACGTGGTCGACGCCGCCCGGGCGGGCGACTCCCTGGTGGTCAGCACCCCGCCGGGAACCGGCCAGACCCAGACCGCCATTAACACCATCGGCGCGCTGGTGGATGCCGGCAAGACGGTGCTGGTGGTGGGCGACCGCCGCGCCAGCCTCAATGAGGTCTCCGGACACCTGGAGTCGTTGGGACTGGAATCCATCCTGTTCCAGCTGACCGGAAACGTCACGGCCCAACAGCTGAAGGGCCAACTGGTCCGGGCAATCGTTCGCAACGAAAAGTCGTTGGAACCGCAGCTTGGAAACCTCCACACCACCCTGACCGAACACCGGCATGCCCTCATGGACCACGTGGCATCGCTCCACAACGTCCGCGAGCGGTGGGGCTGCTCGCCCTACCAGGCCATGCAGTCGCTTGCCGAACTCACCTCCATCCACCCTGCGCCGGCCACCACCGTCCGGCTCAAGCGAAGCGTCCTGGACAGCATCCGGGACCGTGAAGAACTGGCCGGCCGCCTCCGCCGCGCGGCCGAACTGGGCAGCTTCAGCAAGGCCGCCACCACCAGCCCGTGGCACGGCGCCAGGCTGCTGACCCGCAAGGAAACCGAGGAAGCCCAGGACCTGGTCCGCTCCGTGGCCAAGAGCCTTCCCGCCCTGCGCGACCGCATGGACGCCGTAGCGGAGCACGCCGAAATCCGACTGGGCGAATCCTTCGCCGAGTGGGGCGAACAGCTTGAACTGCTGGTGGCCGTCCGCGGCAGCCTGGACAAGTTCACCCCTGACATCTTCGACCGGCCGGTGACCGACCTCATCTCCGCCACGGCGCCGTCCGCCTGGCGGCGTGAGCGCGGCATTGAACTGACCGCCATGCAGCGTTCCAGGCTGCGCCGGGTGGCCAAGGAGTACGTCCGTCCGGGTGTCCACATCGCCGACCTGCACTCGTCCCTGGTGCTGGTCCAGGAACAGCGTGCCCTCTGGGCGGCCTACGCCACTACGCAGCGCCATCCCGCTGTTCCCTCAGGCCTGGCCGAGATGATTGCCATGTACCGGTCCCTTGACCAGGAGCTGGCACAGCTAGGCGAGGCACTGCGGCACACGGAGGACGGCGGGGCACTTTCCACCGTTCCCTACGCGCAGCTGATGGAGCGCCTGGAACGCCTGGTAGCGGACACCGACACGCTCAAGACGCTGCCCGAACGCACGCTCCTCATCGAGAACATGCGCGAACACGGGCTGGGTGAACTTCTTGCCGACCTCGCCGAACGGGAAGTTCCGGAACGATCCGTCGCCGCGGAGCTGGAGCTGGCCTGGTGGCAGTCCGCCCTGGAAGCGATGATCAGCGGCGACGACTATCTGGCCATGTCCGACGGCGATGCCCTCCGCCAGCTCGAGGCAGAGTACCGGCTGGCTGACAACGCGCATATTGCCAGCGGCGCCGCCCGGTTGCGGTGGGACCTCGCGGAACGGTGGCGCACAGCCATCTCTGCCCAGCCGCGCCAGGCAGCCCTCCTGCGCAGCCTGCTCAAGGACGGCCGGGTTTCCCTGGCGTCCCTGACTGCCCAGGCACCGGAGCTGATAGGCACCTTGGTTCCGGTGTGGTCGGTCAGCCCCTACCTGATGACCGGACTGCTACCGGCCGAACAGCACTTTGACGCCGTCGTCATCCTTGACGCCGAGGCCACTTCGCTGCAGGCTGTCCTGCCCTCCATTGCCCGGGCACGGCAGGTGATTGCGTTCGGCGATCCCCGCATTGCCACGCCGCGGACGTTCACGGTAGGGGTGGAGCGGCTGGCCGCCGGAGAGCCCGCCCATCACCGCGTCGAGAGCGCATTCACCGCGCTCTCTGCAGTGCTGCCGGTGTGGCGGCTCAACGTGGTGTACCGGGCAGTGGACGAGGACCTGGTCCTGCAGCTCAGCAAGAATTTTTACGACGGCGGCCTGCGACGTCTGCCCGAAGGCCAGTCAGCCACGGGCTTGGACCGGTCCCTGCTGGTGGAATACCTGCCGGACGGCACCGGCCTTCCCAGCGCTGACCACGAGGGTGTGGAGTCCGTGGTGGCGGAGGTCAACAGGGTAGTGGAGCTGGTGTTCGAACACGCCCGCCTGCGTCCGCGGACCTCCCTGGCGGTCGTTACCGCCAGCCTGCGGCACGCCGCCAGGATCGGCGAGTCCATCAGGCTGCAGCTGTCCAACCAGCCGGGCCTGGCCGGGTTCTTCGGCGCCGGCCCGGAGTCCTTCCGCGTGGTGGACCTGGAACGCGCCCAGGGCCTGGTCCGCGACCACGTCATCTTCTCGCCCGGATTCGGGCGGACCCCGCACGGCCGTGCGCTCCACAACTTTGGGCCGCTGTCCGCTGAAGGCGGCCGGGAGAAGTTCGCCCTGGCCATGACCCGGGCCCGCCGTTCCCTGCACGTGCTCACCTGCTTCCGGCCCGAAGACCTGGACCACACCCGGCTTACCCACGGCGCGGTGGACCTGTATGCGCTTTTGGACCGGGAAATCTCCGGCAATACTGACCTCGGTACCCCCGCGTCCCGTGCTGCGGCCAGTGAACAGGCACTTGGCGCGGACCCGTTGGTGGCGGACCTGGGCGACCGTTTGCGCGCCCGTGGCGCCAGGGTCTGGCACCAATACGACGGTGCCATTGACGTGGTTGCGGCCGCGGACCCCCTGAACACGATGGGCCAGGATGATTCCGACATTCCGCGGCCCGTAGCGATCGAGTCCGACGGAACTGCGCAGTACCGCACCATGAGCGTGCGTGAGCGCAGCAGGCTGCGCCCGCAACTGCTGGAACGCCTCGGCTGGCGGTACATGCCTCTGTGGACCATCGAGGTCTTCACGGACCCCTCGTCCTGCGCGGACCGCATTGCCGGCTACCTGGGCCTGGAAAAGATGGTGCTTCCGGGCCGCGCCAGCCAGTCCGTGGGGTTCCTTGACGACGACGTTGACCAGGCGCTCAATGGAATTGATTCTGCGCCGGCCGCGGGGGCTTCCTACCTGCCCCGGGATTCCGGCGCAGGACGGGACGGCGGCGGTGGACGCCAGGAGGCGGACCCCATGACTGAGGAAAAGAAGCCTGCAGACGGCAGGCCTGAGGAAAACGGCCGCGAGGAAGAGATGCGCCAGGACGAGAACGTGAACGGGCAGCCGGAAACAGCAGCTGATGGCGGAGTCCCTGCGGAGCCGGCCGCAGCCACCCCAGCGTCCCGGACGGCTCCGGGTGGTACCGGGGCGGTCCTCCCCACCAAGGCCGCGGAGGACGATGCCCGCAGCTGGGGTGACCGCGAGGAGGACCACGACGCGTGGCTGAAGGAACAGAAGCCGCCGCACTGGGGCTGACCGCCACCAAGTCACTGCGGGCCGACCAAAACAAAGAACAGCCTGCCTTGGGTGGAGGCTCCGGCCAGGCGGGATGATTGTTCGGCCGTGGCTGCCACCACGATGAGGCCATCCGTCTCCGAGGTACCCAGCCATTGTCCGCTCTGGCCGCCCTTGTTGGAGGTCCACAGTACCGGGACGGCGGACGCCAATACTTCGGAGGGACCCTGCTGGTCGAACCCGTTGGCTGATGTGAGCACCACATTGACCAGCTGGCCGGGGGAGACCAGTTGGATGGACGAAGGGTCAGCCATTCGCAGTGGCACAGCGGCAGACCCCGGCGGCGTACCTGCTAGGAGCCCAGGGCCCACCAGCTGGGCATCGGACAAAAGTTGGCCCTTCCGCATCGGCGCGGCCAGCTGCTTGCCCTTGGCGGCGGCCTCATCCTGGAGGAAGCCATCGGCGACCATGCCGGGCGGCACCTGGACCCGCGCCACGTCCGCTTCGGTCACCGCTGTCCCCGCGGCCAGGTCGCGGGCAGCGGCCAGCGCAGTAGCTGTGGAGAGCGGGGCGGGGGTGACCTGCTGGACGGCGACAGCGGCGGCTGCTGACAGCAGCAGGGCAGCGGCAAGCCTGCGGTTGCGGTTCAGCCAGGCGGCGAGCCGGGCGGCAGGCGGACGCTTCCCGGGGCTGCGGCCGACGCCGCCAGTGTTCGTTGGATACCTGATGCCGGTGCGGCCACGGCGGGGGAATAGGGGCATGCGCCCACGCTAGCTGTAGCCGCAACCGCCCGGGAGCCGGGACTGCGGCTATGTGGACAAAAGCGGCCGGCGCTGGAACGCGCCGGCCGCCGTCGAAAGAATTTGCCCGTTAGCTCGCGGCAGCTGCCGGTGCCGCCGCGGCGGGGGCGGCAGCGGGTGCGGACGGAGCCGAAGCCGGGGCGGGGGAGACGGAGCTGCCCTTGGAATCGCGGGAGTCCGTGCGGTAGAAGCCGGAGCCCTTGAAGACCACGCCAACGCTATTGAACTTCTTGCGCAACGTGCCCTGGCATTCAGGGCAGGATGTCAGGCTGCTGTCCGAAAACGACTGCACGATGTCGAAGGCGTGGCCGCAGTCCTTGCAGGCGTAAGCATATGTTGGCACTGGTGCTCCTCCTCTTGGGCAAACGAGAGGTCCCGTGCTGCCACATGGTTAACCATTAGCAGTCGCAGGGCCTGAGTGCTAATTCTATCACTGCGCCGCCGGCCGTGTGCTCAGGCCGCCCCGAACAGGGGCCGGTGCCCGGAGGGCGAAAGAACGGCCGGAACGGGCCTGTCGAACTCCTCTGCTGGGATGCTGCCGGCGGGCAGTAATTCATCGTCGTAGATAACAGCGGACAAAGGGATTTCCTTCCCGGCCGTGGCCAGGTGCCCCAGGAATTTGTCGTAGTAACCGCCGCCTTGGCCAATCCTGTTGCCGGCAAGGTCCACCGCTGTGGCCGGAATAAAAAGCACCGACGCATCGCCCGCGGTTTCGGGGCCATGGCGGTGCCCCGCAGGCTCCAAAATGGGGGCATACCTGCTGCGTTCGAAGCCGGTGTCCGGCGTCCAGAAAACCCAGCTCAGCTCCCGTGCGGGTTCGCACACCGGCAGCAGGACCTTGTGCCCGCTGCGGTACAGGGCGTTGATCAGCGGCAGGGTGGGTGGCTCCTGGCCCACGCCAAGGTAGACGCACGCAATGCCAGGGCGGCCCTCCGTTACCGATCCGGCCCACGCGTCCCCGTGGGTGGCCAGAGCCAGGCCCGCTGCTTCAAGCTGGGCCGGCGCGAGGCCTGCCCGCCTGCGGCGATGACTGGCCCGGATCCCGTCCTTGATGGCGTTCGACTCCTGCAGCATGTTGTCCTCCCTGCGTCGCCCCGTGGTCCGCAGCCTGCAGCCCGGGTGCCGGCCCGTCGCATCGGTAGTTACTGAAATACTTGACGCTGACGTTAGATTAGTCCGGTGAACACCAGTAATCCCAGAGTCCGCAAAGCCGTCATTCCCGCAGCGGGCCTGGGCACCAGGTTCCTCCCTGCCACCAAGGCTATGCCCAAGGAAATGCTTCCCGTCGTGGACAAGCCTGCCATCCAGTACGTCGTGGAGGAAGCCGTCCACGTGGGCCTCAGCGACGTGCTGATGATTACCGGCCGCAACAAGCGGGCCCTTGAGGACCACTTCGACAGGGTGCCATCCCTCGAATCGACCCTCCGGGAAAAGGGCGACACCGAAAAGCTCGCGTCCGTTCAGGCAGCGAGCCAGCTGGGCGATATCCACTACGTGCGGCAGGGCGATCCGCACGGGCTGGGGCACGCAGTGCTCCGGGCAAAGCAGCATGTGGGCAATGAAGCCTTCGCTGTCCTGCTGGGCGATGACCTCATCGACGCCCGCGACGAACTCCTCAGCACCATGATCGACGTGCAGGCCCAAACCGGAGGGTCCGTCGTCGCCCTCATCGAAGTGGAACCGTCCCAGATCAGCGCCTACGGTTGCGCCGACGTCCAGGAGATCGACGGCGGAGACTACGTTCGGGTCAACCGGTTGGTGGAGAAGCCCTCGCCCGAGGAAGCGCCGTCCAACCTTGCACTGATCGGACGCTATGTCCTGCACCCCGCCGTGTTCGAAGTCCTCGAGCACACGAAGCCCGGCCGTGGCGGCGAAATCCAGTTGACCGATGCCCTCCAGGAACTGGCCACCGGTGACGGCGAGGGGCACGGAGTGTACGGCGTGGTGTTCCGTGGCCGCCGCTACGACACCGGCGACAAGCTGAGCTACCTCAAGGCCTGCGTCCAGCTGGCCATCGACAGCGAGGACCTTGGCCCGGGCCTGCGGGAATGGCTTCCGGGCTTCACCGCCGGCCTTTCCCGGTAGCGCCGTGCGCACTGGAACCATCTGGCCGGTCACCCTTGAGTGCGGCGACCTGGTCCTGCGGCCCATCCGGTACCGCGACAAAAAAGAGTGGACCGAAGTTCGGTACCGGAACAGCGAGTGGCTGGCGCCGTGGGAGGCCTCCAACCCGGACCCGCAGGGCGGACTTCCTGACTACCGGCACATGGTGCGGTCCCTGAATATCCAGGCCGCCCAGGCCACCGCGCTTCCCTTCCTCATCACCGAGTGGAGGCAGGGTCTGCGGAGCCCGGCCATCGTGGGCCAGTTGACAGTGTCTTCGATCGTCTGGGGTTCGGCGATGATGGCTACGTTGGGCTATTGGGTGGACCAGTCCCGGGCCGGGCGCGGGATAGCCCCCACATCCGTGGCGCTGGTAACGGACCACTGCTTCCGGGCGCTCGGGCTGCACCGGATGGAAATCAACATCCGGCCCGAGAACGGCCCGAGCCTGCGGGTGGTGGAGAAGCTGGGGTTCAGGGACGAGGGCTACCGGCCCCGTTTCCTGCACATCAACGGCAAATGGGCTGACCACAGGTCGTTTGCGCTCACCTCGGAAGAGGTCCCGGAAGGCCTGCTGGGCCCGTGGCTGGCATCGCGCCGGTCATAAATCCAACGGTTTGCCTATGCGGACACGACACACCGCTGCTAATGCGGCCTGAGCAGGCATGATGCTCATACGGTTTTGAGTGTGGACTTCCCCCTTAGCAGCTCAGTGATCCTTGTGGTTGCCGTCGCGCTCTGGATTGTGTGGGTTGCCCCCTACGTCCTCCGGAACCGCCGGCAAAAGTTCCAGCCCGCCGTCGATTTCCTCGCAGACGCCCCCGCCGATGAGAGGCCGGACCCCCAGTCCGGCCTGGTCCGAAACGTCGCCGCCCAGCAGGAGAAAGCCATGGAACCCAGGAAGAGCGCCGCATCCGCTGCCGGCACTGCAAGTACTCCACCTGCGGCGCCGTTCCGCATCCGCTACGGCCGGACATCGTTGGCTCTCGTGGGGCTGCTGTCACTCGTCACCGCCTTCATCTCCGGCGTGATTCTTCTTTTCGGCATCGGTTCGCCCGCCCTTCCGCTTACCTGCACCCTGCTGACGGTTGCGTCCGTGGCACTGCTGCGCTGGCTCGCCGTCCGTGACCGCAAGGCGAAGGTGGACGCCGCCTTCCGCTCCGCGATGAGCGCCCCGGCGCGCCGTCCCGACACCGCCGAGGCAATCCCGCCGAAGCCCGAAAGCGCCCCCACACGGCGTGACAGCCCGCTTTTCGACGCCGAGGCAGGAGAGCCGAAGGCCAAGCCACTGACCGCTGTGGAGCTGCGGGAAGCAGCCCTCGCCGTCGCCATTGCGGCCGGCGACACCAGCGCAGGCGCGTCCGCACCTGCCGTTCCCTTGAACACCCCATGGGAGCCCGTAGAGGTTCCCAAGCCCGTCTATGTTGAGGCTCCCAAGGCCGAGCGTCCCGAACCGAAGCCGCTGGAGCTCCCGGAAGCACCAAAGGCAGTGGGGAAGCCCTCGCTGAAACAGGGCGCCACTTCCGCTCCGGCCGTTGAGGCAGCTGCCGCAACGGAAGCGCAGCAGCTGTCCAAAGCCCAAAGCGCCCTCAGCAACCTCGACGACGTCCTGCAGCGCCGCCGCGCATAGGGTTGCGGGGCGCCGCCCCAGCTCCCGCGCGTCAATTGGCGTTGGGCTACGAAAATTTGTAGCCTAGGGACACCGGTTCCGCACCGGCAGGCAGCAAACCTGCAGGACGCGGATTCGTCCGGGGCTATAGCTCAGTTGGTAGAGCGCTTCGTTCGCATCGAAGAGGTCAGGAGTTCGAATCTCCTTAGCTCCACAGTTTGCAAGGGTTTTTGAGCCTTGCTAGTGACCGAATAAACACTTTGGTAACACTTTCGGCCACATCCGTGCAGCAGTTCGATGCTTTGGATGAGCTTCATAGTGAACATCTTAGGTGGGATGCCGCCCTGTGGCTCCGAGTAGAGGGGGCTGGCCAGCCTCGGGTGGCCTGTTCAGGCGGAGGCGTGCATTTTGTAGGACGACAGGGGAACTTCCTCTTCCCTCCCAAACGCGCCCAGCTGAGTTGTGGATTCGTCGCTCCCTTTACGGGATGAGTCGGCCAACCGGTAACCGAGAATGGAAAACCGGCTGAGTTCGGTTTGCTTGCAATGACACCGCCAAAGAGCCGCTTGGCCCGGGGGGATCGGCCCGAAGGTCTGAGTCCCGGCTCCGGAGGGGAAGCTGAAGGCCAACGGTCTGGCACGGCACCGTCGTGCGGAGGGGCATCCTGTCCGACGTCGAGACTGCGATTGCTCGGGCCCAGGCCGCCTGCCCGATGCGGATCCAGGCCGGGGCACCGGCTCTGCCCGGGCATCGATCTGGGACGAGAACTTCAACCCGGGAATCGATCACCCGTCAGACAACCAGCCGCGGAACACTCCTCAACACGGTTCGGGTCTCGCTCGGAACCGGTGCCGGCAGGATCCGCCACAGCGGTGTGCCGATCTTGGTGGTCGCCATCCTTAGCGGCGGGGTAACCGCTCATGAGGGATACTCGTGGACTAGGCCCTGGACGCCCCCTGCAGGGACGTTAAAGCCACGTCGTGCTGACAAGTGCCTTGGGCTTTCGCGCGTCTGGGAGAGAGACAGGAGGGGCTAACGATGCGGTCATGGGACGGCGGCGTCGATAGATTTTTCGGCGTGTCTCCCGGCGTGTCCACAAGTGAGAGCAAGCTGGCCCTAGTCCTGACGTCATTCCGCTCCTAGCATCACTCGTACACCCGCGGCTGCTGGGAGCTGCCGAACCGGTGAAGAACGGCGGAAGACATGCAGTTCCCGCACCCTCCCCAGCAGCCGAGCCAAAAGCTGCCGCGCATCGGAACAAGAGCAAAGAGATGGTTCGCGAGAATGGCAGGATTGTCCGTCATCGCTGCCGCCCTGGTTGCTCCCGTGGCCGTCCTTGCACCCGCTTCTGCGGAGGCCGCAGAACCTTGCTCGAATAGCATTCAAGTTATCGGCCTGGCAGGTAGCGGTGATCTGGCCAACAACCGGGCTGCTCCATTTCTCGGCCCAACCCTCCAAAGCTTCTTCGACAATCTGAAAGCTTCGTTCGCAGGAACCTCCACCTTCATTGAGCCGCATGGCATTGACTACCAGGACATAGGATTCCCAGACTTTTTATCGAAGTCGCTATACACAGGCAGCTTTGAAGATGGCGTCACCAAAACCACCCAGTATCTGGCTTCACGCTGCAAGAGCGAAACCTATGTCCTTGCCGGGTATTCGCAAGGTGCGGACGCCATGATGGCTGTCTACGACCGGATGACCCTTGCGCAGAAGAACCGCGTCGTGGGCGTTGCGCTGTTCGGCGATCCCAACTTCAATCCCAAAGCTTCCCCTCTCGATGAGGGGACGTACTATATGCGACCGGCCGGCCACGGGATATTTGGAACGAGACCAGTCCCTACCGCAGATTTCCAGGCAAAGGCACGCAGCTACTGTCTGGTCAATGACGTGATCTGCAATTCGACTCTGACTAATCCCATTCAAGTGGTCAAGTGCGCCGCTGCCCTTCGGACTGTGCTGGGGCGGTGCTTGGGGGAACCAAGGCCTGCCCCGACCTCGCCGGGATGTCTGTGTGTGCTCTGATAATGAAGCAGATACTGACAATGGGCTGTCCGCACTTCGATTACCCAAAGGGAAGTACGGCCCAGGCTGCAGCCTTCATTCATGACCTCATCAGTCCTCCGGCAAGGTTCCCCAGCGGAACGGTCGCCGCTGGGCTGATGTCCTCCCCTCACGACGGTGGGACTGCAACCAAGCTCCAAAACGGAGACGTGCTTGTGGCAGGAGGGGACGGGGTGCTTGAATCTCCTACATCCATCGCTGAGATTTACCATCCTTCCTCGAACTCTTGGACGACGGTATCTCCGATGTCGGTAGAGAGGGGCCAGAACCACACCGCCACCTGGCTGCCGGACAACAGAGTCCTGCTCCTAGGAGGAAACCTAGGGTTTCAAGGTACGGCGGATACTGCCGAAATTTTCGATCCAGCCACCGGCAGTTGGTCACCGGCCGCCCACACCCTGAGCCCCTCGCGGAATGGTCACACTGCAGTCCTACTTTCCAGTGGTAAAGTGCTTGTCGCCGGAGGTTACGGCGATGCGGCGGCCACCGCTGAGCTTTATGACCCGTCGACCAACACATGGTCATATACGGGAGCCCTGACTACCCCGCGCTCCGGAGCTAAGGCGACGCTTTTGCACGGAGGCAAAGTGTTGCTATCCGGAGGACAACTCGCTTCTGGAGGCTTGACGGGTAGCGCCGAGATCTATGACCCTTCAAAGGGCACATGGACCGCCACAGGAAGTATGTCCATGCCCCGATGGGCCTTTACGAGCGCGATCCTTCCCGATGGCCGCATCCTTGTAGCGGGCGGACTCAACGGGTCCCAATCGTCGGGTACCACACAGGCCAGTGTCGAACTCTACGATCCCAAAAAGGGGAGCTGGACAGCCGCCCAAAGCATGGCATCGGGACGGGTGGAACCCGCTGCCGTCACCCTGCCTAACGGCCAAGTACTCATCTCAGGTGGCATCGACCCGTACGGTCACCTTCTCTCGACAGCGGAATCGTACGACCCAGCGTCGGGATTATGGCACCTCGCCGCCGTTATGACCGCTGGAAGATCGATTCATATGATGACAGTCTTGAACAGCGGGAAGGTGTTGATTGCGGGCGGTGACGGAGGACTGACAGCCGAACTCTACGGGTAGGGTTTTCTGACTTTTCAAGATCCCAGTCTCAGAAAGTCCCGTCGTACCTCATCGTGCGGCGGGGCTTTCCCGTGCCCGCGAGTCGGGCAGCGATGGTCCGGAAAAGCTGCGGCGATTGTGCCTCCCGGCTGTGTGCGGGATCAGCTGTTGCCGGTGACTTCCGCCCAATCCCCGTGGGCCTGCCGGACCACAGGGTGGTCGCGTTGCTCGCCAGTCGAAATCGTTGGCGAAGACACTGGCCTCCGTGCTGTCCGCCTCGTAAATTGTGATGCCGGTGTGCCTTCCGTGTACGCCTGCCGGTTGGCCTCCACCCTTCAACGGTATAGGCGGGATCCGCCGGCCCGGGCGCCCGGAACAGGGAGCGCAGAGCTGCTGTAAGGGCGCGGAGAACTTTTGCGACCGTTTTCGGTGCGGCTATGGCCGACCATGACCGACCACCTGGTCGGTCATAAAGATCCGTGCCAGCACTGGGAAGCAGGGCCCTTATGTACATATCCACCCTGATCACGTTCGCGGCGAAGGAGGCGTCGTTTGTCAGGCCGGTCGCGGCCCGTCCGTAGCTGCCGTTCATGCTCAGTGCCAGACCAGGGAGACGACAAACCAGATCCCCAGGGCGATCATGGCCAGCGCCATGACCTTGCCGCCGTCACCGTTCAACCAGCCCTCGATGACCCGCTTGTTGTCGTTCTTTTTCGGGGCTTTAGCCTATCCGCTCATGTCACTGAACATGCGTAGACCCGGGCCGCACGGCGGGCCGACAGACCCTTTATTTTCGGCGCCGCAGGACGTACAACAATGGGAATTGGTTGGCTGGGGCCGCCGGATGAAGGAGGGCCCGTGGGCTTGAGGGACGACGCGGAGAAGTTGATCAAGGAGGGCCGGGCTGCTGCGGCTGAGGCTGCCCGAATCTACCGCGATGAGGTGCTCGCCGGGGTGCCTAACGCTATCACCAGATGGTGCAGCGAAGCCCTCGACATGAGCGCCTTTGAGTCGTACACGGTGCTTAACGACTATTGGAAGTCAGAGGAGACTTACCAGTGGTACGTGGTGGAGGTGGAGTTCCAGCTGGAGGACATTACCTTCTATGGGTACGTGCAGGCATACGACCGCTCAACCATCGGACGCCTTGACCAAGTTCGCGTACGGAAGCCCGGAGGATTCCCGGGGCCATTTGTCACAAATAAAGAAACCCTCGCCAAGGCGCTCGAGTTTCACGAGAAGTGGTGACCCAGCGATGCTCGTCTCCGGCCGGAGAGCAGTTTTTGCGCCGGACCCATTGACCACCCGGAAGTGGCGAGCAGAACCGCATGCTAACATGCAAAGGAAGCGACGTGGGACTACGCGACGAGGCAGAGAAGATCAACGCTGAGAGGTCGGCCCAGGAAGCTGTGGCAAGGGCTGATCCCCTCGTTGCAGCCAAGGCCAGGGTCAGGGGTGCTCTCAAGAACTGGTGCGCATCAAGAGGGCTGTATCAGACCCCCGACTACGTCATAACTGATGTGTCCAAGCGATTGCAAAGCTATGGTGATGACTACCCCATTCCGTGTGTCTCCTTCTCCTTCGAGGTCGAGGGGATCGAGTTTCGAGCAGAGCTGTGGGTGCGACTCGTATCGCACGAACTGCTCGTAAGGGCTCCGGCCGCGCCAGGTGTCAGGCAGGTGCGGGGTATCCAAGATGTCGCCGCAGTCATTTGGGAAATGGAGAACCGGGGCGGGAAGGGGTCCCCTCCACAAACCTGATCAGTATTCGACGCGGAGCCGGGGAGGGAGTTTGGCGCGGCCGCCGTTGCCGACGGCGCCGCCGAGCGGGCGGCCCTTCACCGTCTCGGGCCGGACCGGTGCCGGGTGCGGGACACCGGTCCGGGCGCGTCCCATCGGGGATCCGATCAGGTGGGTGTGGTCGCCCTGGCGCATCCAGTGCGGGGTCGCGGCGAGCATCGGGGCGTTGTCCACGACGGCCATCGGGTCGAACGTGTCCCACGGGGTGAAGTCGTAGTCGGAGAGCAGGTCGCGCTGGACCCACCGGTCCGGGCCGGTGCCGGAGCCGAGGGCGAAGTCGGCGGTGAGGTTCAGGAACTCTTCGGACAGGACGTGCTCGGCCGGGAAGTATTCCTCCCAGTGCGCGATCCCTATCCGGGCGGCGGGGGAGTCCGTACCGGTGGACGGGAATTCGCGCAGGACCTTGGCCATGCGCTTGTAGATCTCGTGCCGCGGATCCGCAGAGGTGTGCCGTGACCGGTCGGGGTGCGGGGCGGCGATGAACAGAACGGTCAACCCGGAGGTCTCCAGCGGCCGGTCGTTGATCAGCTGTGCCCAGCGGCGGATCTTGTTCTCGAATCCGGTCGACGCCGAGGCGGTCAGTTCGTAGGCGATGCGCATCCCGTCGGGACGGATGAGGACGCCGTCGGCGCGGCGGTTGTCCGGATTCTTCACCGTCTTACGCAGCCCGGTGCCGGCGAGCAGGTCAACGGTGGCGAACTTCTCGCCCATGACCGCACCCAGCTGCAGGAACTCTGCCGCGCGCAGCGCCAGCTCGGCGGCAAGGACATTGTGCCGGTCGTACTGGCCGCCGGAGGACCAGGGCATGCCGCCGGTCACCGACGCCCACTCCGGCCAGGTCAGGGTCGGTGCGATGAGCTTGTCGAAGACGGCCGAGTTCGCCGGCCGGTACACGCTGTTGCGGGCCAGCCCGAACCTCGACAGCGGGTGGGAGTAGGTGCCCAGGTCCAGCAGCCCGAGGGCGAAGGACGCGGAGAGCGTGGAGTATGCCGGGTCCAGGAAGAGGGTGGAGCCGGTGAACGCGGCGACCTGTTCGGCGGTCGCGGTCCGCCAGGAATCCAGCACCGCCCAGACGGCCAGGCGATCGGCCCGGCCCCGCGGGGAGGTGAGCTGGCGCAGCGCGGTTTCCTCGTCCGGGAGCAGCTTCTTGTTCACGGCACCAACCGTCTCGTTGCGCCGGCGGGCCATCGCCTGGGTGAACCAGAGTGCTTGGGACCCGGGCGCCCACAGCTGGCCCCAGTACGGGTCCTGCCGGTTGTGGCAGGCGACCGCGGCGGCGGTGCAGGCGGACGGGACCGAGGAGGCGTGGGCGGTGGACGTGGCGGCGTGAATGGCGGCTACCATGTCGGTCCACCGGTGGTCGCGGGTGCGTAGCCCTGGGCCGCGGGGAAGGTCGCGGTGCCCATGTTGGCGACCGCGGGAGCAAAAGTCCCGGCCCGTTGGGTGTAGGTTGTGGGGTTTGTATCGATGCCGCCGGCGCGGGCAAGGCGGTAGATCAGCTGTTCCATGCCCCGGAACATGCGCAGATTTCTGGAGGACAGCCCCCTAGCACCCCGCATGGGCTATTTGGGGCGCATGCGATCGGGAAAAACACTGGGAAAACGACCCAAAACCCCGGAAGCCGGGTTTCGTGCCCCGCGGGCTCTTCTCACCTCTACACCTGAAGATTTGAGGCTCGTCATTTTGCAGGCATCATTGGTCTAGCCTGTCCATCCTTACAGTGTGCGGCTGGATTCCAAATCGGTCAGGGTTGGGGAAATTTTCTGCCAACAGGGCTGGCGCAGCCGGGTCTTCGCCTGCGGCGGGCCTTCAATGCCTGCCGGCGGCCGTCCCGGAGGTGGTGACGCCTGTGGGTTGGCGTCAGTGGGGTGGCGCCTGGCGGCGGGCCTTTAACGCGGCGGCGCCGGTGCTGCGTGCATGTCACCTGTGTTGGGGATGCTGTCCCTGCCGGGGCGGACGCCTGCCTGGCTGGCTCTGCAATGTTGGTCCAGCAGCGTGGTGGTTGGAGGCGCTCCGCGCCGGGGGAGTGCCCACAGAGTCAGCGGATTGTTCACCGTCCCGTCAGCTGAACGCATCCCGGGACCATGAAGCTTTCTGCGGCGCAGCCGCTCCCGACGAACACACCGCCAGCGAAAAGCATGACCGTACCGCCAGCTCCCCCAGGGCGAAGCCCTGCACCAGCGACACCGCCCCCAAGACAAGACACCGCCGGCCTGGAGCACCCCACCTGCGGCGTAGCCGCACGCCAGCAAGAAGCACCAACGAGAAGTCAGCGGAACGTGCCAACGGCGCGAGCAACGAGCAGGGAAACTCGACGAGGGGACGCTCCGCGTCCCAGCCAACGAAACGTGCACCGCAGCGCACCACGGACCGGTCCCGTCGTGAGCGCAGCGAACCAGGGCAAGGCCGACGCCGGGCACAAGCACCCCGGCCGGCCACGCAGGCGTCCGCGCGCGCAGCGCGCAGCGCCCGCGGCACGCGGGAGCAGGCGGCGCAGCCGCCAGGGAAACACGAAGCGGAACGATTCGCAGGGAAACATTCAGCCCCTCGGAACGGGAAGCAACCCGCTACACGAAGGGGCGAGGGGCGAGGCCCCGAGTCCTCTTAATATGCCCACACCCGGACCAGCCAGACAGAAAACCTGACCGGCACCGCGGCTATCGCCGGCCACACCGCACGGCCTGACGGCGGCGCGAGGGTGACGGGGTTTGCGCTATCGCGCGGGCTGGTCCGTCCACTGAGCTACTCTCATTGGGTCGGATCTCGGAGTGGGCCTACCGGCATCGAAGGATTCGGCAGGGACCATGAAGAGAGGGACGTGTGAGCAGGAAACACGATGAGGCGAAAGCTGCCCGCCGGGCGCAAAAACAACGTCCGACGCTGATTCCGTCCGCTCCGCAACGCCACCGTGATGACGGCTCGCCCGTGGCCGGCGAGGGCCAGGTGTACGGGACCAGGACGGGCAAGAAGTATCACAGCCAGTGGTGCGGGGTCATGGCGGCGCAGTGGCGGGACCGCCCGGGGACGCCCTCGCATCAAAGGTGAGCCCGGCTGATCTCCGGGACGACGGCTCGCCGATCGCCGGCGAAGAGCAGGTGTACCTGACCCGGTCCGGCAGGCAGTACCACACCCAGTGGTGCCCAAGCATCGAGGGCCGCTGGCGGACCAGCCCCGATCGGGTCTTCGTGTCGGCATTGACTGATGTTGGTGAGCGCACCGTCTGCCCACAGTGTGAGCACCCGGAGGCCGGCAGTGCCCTGCGTCCTCTGATCACGGTTGAGACGACCAACGTGAGGGAGGACGGCTCGCCGATTGCAGGTGAAGGCCAGGTGTACGTGACCCGGACGGGCAAGCGGTACCACCCCATTTGGTGCTCGGTCTTGGCGGGCCATTGGCGGGACAACCCGGGGAAGGTCTTCGTGTCCGCGCTGGCGGACGTTGGTGGGCGTACGAGTTGCCCCAACTGTGAGCAGACGGGGCAGCAGTCCGGATCCGGTCGGGCGGAGTGGCGGCGGCTCAATGGCGAGTTGGATCGCCTCGGCAGGGTCATTGCCCGCATCCTCGTGGCGAACGGACCGGAAGGGGGTCAACCAGTTGGGGCCACACGTGATCCGCTTTCAGGGAAACGGAGGCGGAGCTGAACAAATTGTCCTTGCGGGTCAACGGCAGGCTCCCGGATTCAGACGAGTCTCCGGACCCGTAGGCTATGCCGGCGGGGTCAGTCGATGGCGGCCATGATGGTGGCCAGGGCGTCGTCGGCGGTGGCGCCGGGAACGTTGCTGACCCGCACGCTGTAGAACTGGTCGTGCGTGCAGAGGACGGCCTCGCTCAAGACCGGGTCGTGCTGTGCGATCCATGCCGACCAGCCGTGGTCCGTGACCCAGCCCGCGGTGATCCGGGTGCTGCCGGGGCCAATGTTTCCGTCATGACATTGTTCGGTGAAGACGGCGCGGTCATCGTCGTTGTTGAGGGCCTGTGCCTCCAGGTTGACCCCTTTCAGGGGGTCAAGAATGTCCGAGGTATACCAGCAGCTGAGGGTGTTCATGGCGTCCGGCTCCGGCGGGTCAGGCCGGTACAAGGGGACGTCAGGAAACCTGGCCAGGTAGGCCTCGGCCTTGTCGCAGAACTGAGCCGAGGGCTGGCCGGTGACGGGGGTCTTGCCCGCCGGACCGGTCAAGGTTGGGCTCGGTGGTGGTCCGTGCGTGACCAAGGGCAGCCATGGCGCGCAGCCGGAGAGCCCCAGCGTGAGGACCACCAGTCCGGCGGCGACGTGACACGACTGCATGGCATCCCCCTTGCTTCAGCGATGGTTCACAGTAGCAGCCTGTCCGCCCCGGACGGGAGCCTATTTTGGGCGCGGGTACCGGCGCCGCACCCCGTAGTCGGAGGCCGCGCAGTTGTATTCGGGCAGGTCCACCGACAGGACACCGTCCACGATCACCAGGTCCTGCTCGGCCGGCACCCCAGGTTCGGGGAACCGCTTGAGCAGCGTCACCAGATGGGTCTTGGTGATGGCTCCGGGCGTGCTGATGGAGGCCTGGAGAGCGCTGTGAAGGCTTGCTGGGTTTCTCACGGCACCCATGTGTGCGGACCACCTGGGCAATGTCCCCATGTTGCCTCCGGGGTCCATGTTGTTAGAGTCATCGCGTGGGCATACGACAGCAGAGCATCCAATGGGTTCTTCAGGCAGCACAACCGGCAGCAACGACGCACATCCTGGAAGCGGCCGAGGCGCTCAAATTCAAGGCCAGCGCAACTGCAGACAAGATCCTGGTTGAGTCACCCTACTCCATTCGGGCGAACACTTTCGCCGGAAAATACACCGGAAGCGTGGTGCCCGACGGTGATGGCACTGTTGTCGTCTGGGAGATCGAGGGCCAGGGGAGCAACCAGCCGAGGAACATTGAAAAGCTTGCCGAAAAACTTCCCGCCGGCCTGCTCGTCAGTGCCGGGCCCGTCCTGGCCCCTGTCGCCGGGGCGTCGGCGGCTCCAGGTGATGCCGACTACCGGGCAAAGCACGGCATCCCGGCCGACTCCGTCCTCGCGGTCGGTGTAGCTGGCTACTGCGCCTTCGACGGTCAGTTCGTCACCATCCAGCACGTCGGCGCGCTCGGCCGTATGACGGTCGGAAAGGGTGCCAAGAGGGTTCCTCTGGCCTCGATTACGGGAGTCCAGATCAAACCGGCCGGACCTTTGGTGAATGGGTTCATCCAATTCACCCTGCCGGGCGGCAACGAGCGACGCAGCTCGTTCGGAAGACAGACCACGGATGCTGCCAGTGATGAAAACTCGATCGTCTTCAACCGCAGCCAGGAGGCGAGCTTCTTGGCTTTCCGTGACGCGGTGGAGCAGGCCATTACTGCTCGGCACAATCCAGCCACGCCTGCGACCACGGCTGCCACGGCCCCGTCTATTCTGGACCAGATCGCGCAGATGGCCAGCTTGCGTGACGCAGGAGTATTGACGGATGAGGAGTTTGAGGCCAAGAAGGCGGAGTTGCTCAAGCGCCTCTGAGCGGAGCCGGCCGTCGGAACGGTCGCCGAATTTCACGGCTCGGTGTCCGGGACGTTGTGCTTGAACACCAGGTCAGCGCCGGCGGGCGATGTCATGTGGGGTCTCCGTTGTTGATAAGTCGGACGATCTTGTCCAGCGGAACGGACAGGGGCATGCCCTGGGGTGTGCCGCGGAACGTGACCGGGATGGCGACGAGCAGGTCCCCGGTCCGGGTGCTGCGGCGCATGTTGACGGTGTCGGCGTCCTCCATGGCGGTCCAGTGCTTGCCGCCGCGGCCCTGGACGAAGGTCTGTCCGGCCTTGAGGTCCTGGGCCAGGGCGTAGTGGGGAGCGGTCGAATCAGGCATGGCACCCATGTGTGCGGCCTCCGATTAGGCGCTCCCCACGCCCTGGATGATCACTCGTAGTTGACTCGGTCAACCAGCTTGTTGTCGCCGGTAACAGTCATTTTGAGGGTGAAGGTTCTCTCTGGACGGGTCATCGGGATGCGAACGATGCTCGCCCCGTTCTCGCCGGGGGCTGAGCTGGGGTCGCCGAGCTTGCACTCAGGCGGCATTTTGCTGTTGTTGCCAAGGATCTCGCCGCCGGTCAGATCATGGGCACGCTGCTGCTCCTCCGGGGTCATGAGCTTGGCCGCTGCGGCGGTGTCCCGGGCAAGAAGGTCCTTGGCGACTTCCTTGCTGTTGGACTCAGCGGAAGGCGCACCGCATGCGGTCAGCGTCAGGACGGCGGCGGTGATGAGGATGGCGGCGGAACTGGAGTGTTTCATGGAATTCCTATTCGGTTGAGGTTGCGCGGACGGAGTGGTGGTCGGCTCAGGCATGCTGCGCCAACTTCTCCGGGCCGGGGTAGGGGTTTGCCCGGTTGGGGCCGACCCGGCCGTAGCCGGAGTGCTCGAAGTCGATGGCTTCCGCGTGGGCTTCGTCCTCGGCGCCCTGGATGTAGCCTTCGCGCCAGACGGCGGCGAAATAGCCGGCGGCGTCGGTGGCATGCCGGAGGCCGGCGAGATGCGCGGTGAGCTGCGAGGAGATGACGGCGGTCGCTGTGACCAGGGTCAGGAGGATCATGGGCCTAATGTGTACGGAGCTCGCCCGGATCCTTCCCGCACCCGATGACAGGCCCTCCCGTCGGTCCTAGAATTCACTGACCATTTCTCTCCAGACCGGACCGGGAGGTGCTCGATGGGCCTCGAGGAAGAAGCGATCGCTGCAGCGCGACGGCAAGATGCTTTAGAGAGCTAGCGATCAGATGAGCAGCGATACTGGTAACGGAAGCGCGATGCTGCTCGCGAGCAGCACTTGCTCGATCTTGCATGGCGTGAGTTGCAGAAATGGTGTGAGGGGTTGGGTCTCACTACCTGGCCGCAATCGCTGTCCTATGATTTCTCCTGGACCGGTTGGAGAATCACGAATGACGAAGAAGGCCGGGCGCTGACCTGCGAAATCGAATGGGACCTCCAAGGCCACAGGTTTGAGGGGACCATCCGGCACCTCTACACGGACAGCTACGCCGCATCAGATGAGACGCGATGGCTCCGTATCGTAGACGCGTATCGCTTTCCCAATGGTCACTTCAATGTCCGAATCTACGTGGATGGAAGTGAACCGCCAGCGGACGGGTATCCTGCAAACTCGTTGGCCGAGATAGGGCAGTCAATCATGAAGGCGCGGGATGGTGTCTGAACGGTCGTGCTGGTGCCGCTCGAACCGTAGCCCTAGGGGTTCTCCCGCATCCACTGCATTGGCTTGCGCGTTGACTCCTTCTCGTCCTTCACTGACTGTCGGTACCTTGCACTGGCCCGGGGCCAGGTTGATGTCCACGGCGACCTTGTCGGGGGAGTGGACGGTCTTCACGGCCGCTGCGGTGCCCGGCATCGGACCAGCCGGGATGGCAGCCACGGTCTGAGCGGCCCCCTCGGCCGTGTCCTGGCCCTCGGTGCTGTCCTCGTCATCACCTTGCGCTGACGGAGCCGCGGAGGCGCTCGGTGCCGGTGCGGCTGACGGGTGCTTCTGGGAGTTGGTGTAGAGGAAGCCGACGACCACCAGGAGGGCGATCAATGCAGCGGCGAAGAGGGCGAGGCGGGAGCGGGAGTAGGTCATGACCTTCATGTGTACGGCGGATCGGCAGGCCGTCCCCGGTGTCCCGGGAGCAGCCCGCTCAGTTCTACCCCGCCCGCGCCCCTGGAGCCGTGCGGCGCGCCGGTCAGGCGGCCACGGAGGTGCTCGCAGAGGTGTCGAGCTGGGCGAGCAGGGCACTGTCCGACGGCATGTGAATGGCGGTTCGCCAGGGGTTGCCCAGCGGGTCATTTCCGGCGGGGACGACGA
This sequence comes from Pseudarthrobacter sp. NIBRBAC000502770, assembly GCF_006517815.1. Classification (NCBI taxonomy): domain Bacteria; kingdom Bacillati; phylum Actinomycetota; class Actinomycetes; order Micrococcales; family Micrococcaceae; genus Pseudarthrobacter; species Pseudarthrobacter sp. NIBRBAC000502770. The sequence continues at coordinate 2,467,163 of NZ_CP041198.1, read as the reverse complement.
CGCTGTCCAGGACGTGCTTGCCGTTCATGTAGCGGGTCAGTTTGATGGCGATGCGCTGCCCGTCCTCCATCAGCCGGGCCTCCTGGAAGTGCCCGGTGACCAGGCGGCCGTTGTGGTCCACCGAACCGGTCTGGATGTACAGGCCGTTCAGCTGCGGGGCGAGAGCGACAAGGTTGTCGCTGGGGATGGCACGGATCTGGATGCTCATGCTGTCCCATGTGTACGGACGATGCGGCAGCGGTTCCCGGTCAAAGACCAGCACCCCTCCCCGCGGCGGCAGGAAGGGGTGCTGGTGTTCTGGTCCTAGTAGGAGATGCCGGTGCCGGAGGGGCCCCAGTGGATGACGCCGTTCTGGAAGTTGTGCGCGACGTTGCCGCCCGGTCCGGTCGGGTATTCACCGCTGGTGGCGAATCCCAGCCGCCCCGCTGGTCCGCCGGCGCCGCGGTACAGGCTGCCGATGCCGCCGAAGACGAAGGTCCCGCCGGAGGAGGGGAGCCAGCCGTGTTCAGGACAGGGGTCGTGGGAACCACCAGCTCGGGATCGTTCTTTCGCCCAAAGCCCGGCCAGCGCAGCCGGAACAGCTTGTTGGGGGAGTCGCCCGGGACGTAGAGGCGACGCGTAGGCACTGGGGGACCCTCAGCCCACTCAGGCCCGCTAGTCATTGACCGCTCCTTCTCCGTGTTCGGGGCAGGAGTCGTGGGCGTAGGCCACCGGATCGCCGGGGACGGCGACTCCAACGTCGGAGGCGCGGTGGCAGAGGCCATTGCAGCCAGGTTCGTCACCGGGAAGGTCGTCCCGGATCCCGAGCAGGTAGTCGTTCCGTGCGGCTTCCTCTTCGAGCCTGGCGATCCGGTCCTTCTTGGCCTGGAGGCTGTTCTCGAACGACGCGAGGTCTTCGCGGGCGTCATCGAGCCGGTGCAGGAGATCACTGCGGTCTGCCACGGCCATGCGGAGGAGTTGCCTTTCGACGGCCGGCGCGAAGACGTCGTCCTTGCCCGTGCGCCGCAGGTACTCGACCCTCATCCGGTTGGCGGCCTCCTCGTCGGATATGCGTTGCATCGAGGGACCCTGGACGGGAGCATTGTCGGATTTCCCCCTGAAGCTTTGAGTATCGAGGCAAGACTAGCGGCCGGCGCGGTCCAAGGCCTGGCGCGCCTCGCGCAGCGCCTGGCCTTGTGCACCGCTGAACACCGCGCCGGCAGGGCTTCGTCCAACTTCAGCGATGAGCGCTGAAACGCTGAAAACGCGTGAAATCGCTGATTTTTGCCGTTTTGGGCCGCCCGATGACCGACCTGACCGACCTGTGACCGATCAGTTGACCACCTCTACTTCCCAGTGCTGGCGCGGAAAAACGGGAATGGGCGACCTGGCGAGCATTTCGGGGGTATGCCTATAGGGGAGAAGAGGAGTACGAAGGGGAAGCAAGGGCCCTTATATGTAGTAGTAGTTAAATGATTGGTTAAGTCGCCATATATATATAAAGGGGCCTGCTTCCCAGTACTGGCGCGGATTTTTGTGGGCGACCACCTGATCGCCATGTGGTCGCCATGGTCGCCATCGGCCGTTCCTTACGGGACCCGTCGATTGTGCACGTGCCAGCGCGCTTTGCTCACCAATTCAAAATGCTCGACGCAGCCGCTGGTGATAAGTGGTTCCGTCCCCGCAGGCCAGCCCGGTAGGGCCGTCGCGGTAAGAGGGAAAGCCCGTTGCGGTGCTTTCATCTATCACCTAGGGTTTTGAACCGAGAGGCTTCAAATACCCGGCAACAGACGTCCGGGCTACGAGGCGGGGTTGCCAGCAACATTCGGTAGGACTCCATCCCAAGGGCTAGCCCCAAGGGTAAATCGTAATTTCATATGACGACCAGCACTATCCGCTGGTGTATGCCGTCCCACGCCTCACCGGGAGCATCTGTCGTTCGTCAATAGGAGTGTCGGGTTTAACCGCGCACCTCGGCGGTCAAAGGAAGCCCCGTGCATCAAAACCGCTTGGGATGGGTTGGAACCTTTCTTGGCCTTTGGCTGCGCTACGCGGAACTGCTAGGGATGTTGCCCCGCAATGTTGGGTATGTTCAAGTTCGATTGTCCTTGGGCCCACCAATTCCGTCTGTCGGCCAACTGCCGCCGCCTTTTCGTGTGGGACGTGGGCTCATACATGCATCGCGTTGGTTCCTTTGCGCTCCGCGCGGATGAACTTGGCGAGGCACGCATGTCATCAAAATGCATAGGGTAACGTCCCCTCGGGGGGCCGACATCAACTACCACGGAAGCTTCGACGAACCTTGGCCGAGGTGTCTCGCCGCCTGGGCTTCGGCCAGGACACGTGCGACCGTGGTCTTTGAAATCCCCAGGCGCGCGGCAATGGTTCGCTGGCTGAGCTTGTCCCTCTCGGCTAGTTCCCGGATGGCATGACGGTCCACTCGAGCACGTCCTTTCTGAGTGGTCCGCAGGTGGTCCTTTTGGGTGGTCCAGAGGTGATCCTTTTGGTGTTCCATAGCTGGTCCATTCGAGTTGGCCCACCGGTCCATCGTGTGGTCCTTTTCGCCGACGAGGACCATTTTCTTGGTCGCCCGACGCCGGCGCTGGGCGACCGATCCGTACACCGGGGCGACCGCCAGCTTGACCGTCGTCTCGGTGGCGAAGAGGAGGCTGATGGGCATGATCGAGGCCAGGAAGGCGCCGAACAAGACAGCGCCGTTCAGCTCGGTGACGACTCCTCCGGGTGCGAGAACGTGGGCGGCGTTCGCGGTCACGGAAACGGCCGTGAAGAAGCCGACAGCGACCCAGGAAAGGGTCGTCGATTCCCCGCGGGCCCTTTGAACACTGGCTGCCATGGCATATACTAGGATCGTGGCGTCCACCACGATGGGCACAAGCCAGCGGAGCTGCTCGGGGATGCCGGCCCACGACGCGGCTTGGATCAACCCCAGGAACGAGAGGGTGAAACTGGCTACCGCCAGCACTGCCACCAACCCCAGCGACAAAAGCATCATCGTCCCGCCGTCGGGCTCAATACGTGCGCTCACAGCTGTCCTTCCTGCTCTCTAACCACGGTCTGGCCGTCCTGGATGCCCAGTGTAGAGGTGGTCCACGACAGTGAAAGGACCAGGGAAAAGGACCAGCACCGGTTTTGAAATGGACCGCCAAATTGACCACCCCTGTGGACCAGCAAAACGAACCACCCCTGAACCACCAAAAAGGACCACCCTCCGGAGGGCATGATTCGGCACCCAGGGTGAGGCTCCCGGGCACCTCTTTCCGGCGTCGCGGGAGGGCCGCCGACAGGACACATCGGGCCATCCCAAATGCCGGTTAGAAGAAACTTTGCCCAGGTCTGCGCGTTTTTGAAATCAGCCGCACACGGACGGCATGGGCATCTCGAAAGCACACCGCCTGGCCCTCCTTCGGGCAACGTTCGCCCAGATCGCAGGCCACGGGAGGGTGAGTGGGGCTACGCCAGCCTCACCGAGATCGAGAAGCTCCGGGGACAGTTCGGCCTGCCCATCGAACGGGAGCTGGACTTCAAGCCCGGCACCCTGGCCAAGGAATGCATCCCCCAGTACGTCGCTGAGGAGGCGGAACGGAAGGCCGAAGCCGAGGCTAATGAGGCGTCGGCAGCAGCACTGGCCGCTGCGGCGGCAACGGCCGGCACTGCCCAGGCACACGAGGACGACGATGACCGGGACTTCGACTGGCCCGAGGACGAAGGTGACCCGCTCAGCCCCGAGGACCGCGAGAAGTGGGACTCCCACCACCGCTGGGCCTACATCGGCGCCATTGACCTCTCGGTACGAAAGGGTTTGAGGACCGCGACCAGGCGGAGCGGTTCGCCGGCTTCGCAGCCAACGTCTACATGGAATCAGGCTGGGACGGAATGATGGACATCCACGGCGTCATCGACGACTGGCACGCCCAGGAATACCCCAACGGCTAAAGCCTCAGAGCACCCCTGTGACTTCAAAGCTGTAGGGGATTTCTATTCATCCCCCGTATTGGTGCCCGGGGGTGATTTACCTCTTGACAAGAAAGTGCAAAAGATCAAAATTGATTCTGCGCTAGTTCTGGGGACGGACTGTCAGGTCGCTGGGGACCGATCGGGCATATGCGATAAGACCGCCATGTGCTGCTAATCGAGGCGACGATCTCGGAAATTGGTCTCCACCGTGAACTCAGGTAAAGGACCTGGACCCATGGCAACAAAATTCCGCGTGGAAGCACTGAATATCTACTGCGTCACCCCGGAGCATGGGTGGCCTACGGACAACGACCAAATATATCTGATGGGAGCCATGTCGAACGGCGATAAATCGACGCCCATACTGGTCGGTGACCCGATAAAAATTAAGAACCCGGAGGACACATTCGAGCCCTTGACGTGCAAATTGGGCGACGTCATCGACCTTACTGTTGCTGCGGCGAGCATGTTCCAGTTTGAACTGGACGTAGACGAAACAGACACCATAGGCATCGCCTTGGGCGGTTACAGTCAAAGTCTCCTACACACGTGGGCCAGCTACGAGAAGTTGGCAGGAGACATCGCTGCTGCGGCCGGCAGCGTCCTTTCTAGCGGCGATAATCCGCTCAGCAAGGCCATCGGCAGCTTTCTCCAGCAATTGCCGACCCTGATAAAGGACGTCTCCGATCTGGATAAGGATACGGTATTGGGGAGTTTGTTGGCACCGCTTCAGATGACTGACCTATTTCCTGGCAACGCCTTCTACTCAGTCCCCATGACGAACGGGGGCCACTACGTTGTGGACTTGAGGCTTACTCGAGATGACCGCGACTACAGGGCAGCCGGCAAGGTACTTCAATACCCCAGAGATACCCTCCCGGAGGGCGTGCCGGGGTCAGTCAGTTTCGTCCTGCACAACACCGGTCGACAAACTATTCCGTCTGGCAGGACTCAACTTACGACAGTAACAGTGGACACGAGTCAATCGCCGCACGCCTACAAAGAGACCGGCAACGGTTGGTTTGATCCCGTTCCGATTACAACCGACGTGCAGCCCGGGCAGGACTACAGCTACACCTTCGGCATCAAGGCACCTCCCTCTGTTGGTAGTCACGAGTTCGAACTTGCCTTGAATATCGAGGGGATCGGAATTGTGCCGCTGAATGGAGATCACTACATCTGGCTATCCTCTGGGGGATCGATGGAGGTGACCGCAAGCAGGCTGCATCCAATCCCAATTCTTCATGGAATGAGGTTCAATGTCCTTTTCTCAGCAGTGGACAGCTTCACTAAACAGATAGTGGCACCGTCCACGATTCAGGTATACGCGGACGGGAAGCTCGTAGGGGACGCGACGAAAACGTATCCGGAATCTGTGACTTTCCTAGCTAAGACTGCCGCTGTCAGCTATTTCCCGCACTATGAACTGAGAGCGGACGGATATGTTCCGGCCCCTTGGGAACCTTAACTTACAAGGTGACAGCGATGCCTGATGACACTATTCCCACAAGCGAACTTTATTCTGGAGATCCCCTTGCCGATGGCGCCACAGGAGCAAGCCCGCCGGCCAGGGAGACTACAGCGTCCGGGAGCGGAGGACCTCTGCCCGCGACAACCTTGTCCAACCTTGATAATCCCACGGGTCCACTCTCGCCCTTGAAGACATCGGAGGCAGCCGCGACAGGCGGCGTGTTCATATCCTCCGACTCGTTGACATTCCCGACGGCAGCTGCGGTGTGCGCCGCCCTAGCGAACAGTTTCGGGGTCTTCTGGGCCTCGGCGCCGCATAACGTGTGGGTTGCTCTGGGGGTTTCTGCACTGGTTGGCGCAATAATCATCGTGGTCGGATGGCCCGCCCACGGAGCCACCAGCAGACAGGTAATCGTCTATTCGGTAACCGGCATTCTCAACATCCTTTTGCTGTTCGCGAGCGTGATGGGCCTTCTGTCCATGGCCACGCAAAAAGTTCCCGGCCTACCCACTTGACGGCGAACGGCAGATTCGAGGGACCCCGGCAACACAAAGATGTCGGGGTCTTTCTTTGTGAATCTGGGGTCTACCGTCCCAGGGAAGCGGGGCGAACGACGTCCATCCATTTCAGGAACTCGGCAACGGTGCCGATCCTGGCGATGCGTTCGTGGATGGCCTTCTGGTCGTGGCCGGGGATGAACTCGCCGGCGGTCGTCATTTCTCCGCAACCGCACGCGCACAACTGGCCGGCCTCGCCATCGAACTCGGGATCGTCGAAGTAGCGGACGGGGTTGCGGGAAGCGCTGACGGGGGATTCCTTGCCGACGTATTTGTCGAAGACGGGGTGGCCCTTCTCAAGGACCTTGCCGTTGATCGTGTAGCGGTCGTCGCGTTTCTCGTTCGGGTCACCGCTGTAGATGGTGGTCCGTTCCAGGTTGTCGATCTCGATGGCCTGGATGACTGTACGGCCGAAGGAGAACAGGGCGTAGCGTTCCTTCTGGGCCCGGGCTCCGATGGCCCATTCGCCATGGTTCGCCGCGTACATCTCGTCCTGGGTCATGCCCTCTTCGTATCCGACATAGGGGCGGCCGAGCCCGTCATGCTCAGGGTTGACGGGTTTCTTGGCGGTGACGGTGATGTGCAGCATTGGTGCTCCTTGACTTTTAGGTCAATAGTTGAGGTGCCCGGGTGCTCTAAGTATTGTTCCGGCTTTCTATAGTTGTCAATGCCGGGAGGCTCAACTATCAGATGGCCGGGAAGATGAGTCTGTTCCGCCGCACACATGGAGCCCATGGAACCGACCCCCGGACTGACCTTCACCGCCATCGACTTCGAGGCTGCCAACTCCGACCGCGCCTCCGCCGGCGCTGTCGGACTGGCTGTGGTCCGGGACGGCACCATCACGCGCACCAGGTCCTGGCTGATTAGGCCGCACACCGGCATCGACTCTTTTGACCCGAATGCTGGCCGCATCCATGGCATCGACGCCCAAATAATGGCCGGGGCGCCCTCCCTGGAGGAATCCATGCACACTCTTGCGGGCATCATCGGTGACGGGCCGGTGCTGGCCCACAACATCGGCTACGGCGCCGGAGTGATGCGCAGGTCCTTCTGAGATCGCGGGGCTACCGCAGCCGCGCAACGAATTCCGCTGCACAGAGAAGCTCGCCCCGCCGCCTTCAGATTGCCCCAAGAACAAGCTGATCCAGTGGCTGAACACTTGGGCCTTCCGGGATTCGCCGCCCACAACGCAGGCGACGACGCCCTCACATGCGCCCGGATAGCCCGGGCCATCGCCCGCCAACGGGACGCCGGCATCATCCGAAAGCTGTACGCAGGCCTTGGCGTCGCCTGACACGGTTCAAGGAGGTTATGAAGCGAGTCCAGGAGCCTCAACCCAATTTGTTGGTACAGTCCTAGGCGCGAACCGGGGGCCGCCCTGGTTGAAGCGGCAGAGCGGGGCCAAACGTGACCCTGCATATACATCCGGGTTGGAAGCTAGGTTATCCGAGGAACGCAGATCAGCACAGCGGAGCCCTTGAAGCTCCTTCATGAGGATTTCGTCTCGCAGGTAGCTGAGACCCGCAAGGCGCGAAGGCTCAACAGGGAACCGCAGCAGCGCGACCGCCTCATCAACGAACACTTGGCCCCGTATAGGTCGACATTTGGTGCCTCGACCGACCAAGATGCCTTGGCCATCAGCATCCGGGGCGCGGCCATCTCTAGGTCCACCAGCCCGATCATGAACAGACTCGCGGTTCGCATTCCGTTTAAGGCCGTCCCAAGCTGGTGGTCGGCCCGGTCTACGGTGGACCAGAACCGGCGCTACGTGGGGGCGTCGGCTTCCGGGTGTCTTTTTAGGTCGGCTGGGCGTCGGAAGGCCTCACTCAGGCCGGGGCAGTCCGACAAGGCCTCGCAGCCAGATCGTCGGACGACATAAACCCTGTTCGTCGATCAAAACGACATTGGCGGCGCTACGCTATTGCGCAGCGGCTTGGGCCGCACAGGGCAAAAGGGGAGAGCATGGCGGGGGACCAGGGCATCGTTGCCCAGCTGGAGCGGGCAGCGCGCCGCCACCTGGTATGGGCGTGGCTCAACGTCGGAATCGCTGTCGTCGGAGTCGTTTTGAGTCTCTCCTCGTACAACACGGCGACCCCAGGAAGCCGGTACGTCGTGTTCGGAGGAGCAATCGGCGGCGGCATACTCTTCGCCATCGTTAACACGGTCAGATACTTCCGCGCCATGAACCTCCTTATCCGCATCGCCGAGGCGGCGGAGGGGTCCCAACCGCCTGCTACGGCGAGTCCGGCACCGCAGCCGGCGCCCAGCGCCAACCATGCCAATGGACAGAAGCTTCAGGTCTTCAACCCGCCTCCCGGTTGGCCAAAAACACCAGAGGGGTGGAGGCCGGGGCCCGGCTGGGAGCCCGACCCATCCTGGCCCGCGCCGCCCGCAGGCTGGAGTTTCCTGGTTGACCCGGACCTTCAGATGGCACCGGTCGACCTCAGTGCCGACCTGTACCTGGGAGCGCCGGCCGGCGTGACAAAGCAACGCCTCGACGACATCTCAGACCGCGCCGCTGATGCAATTGCCTGGCAAGTCAGCACGGTGGCTGGCGAGAGACGCGAGAATCCCCTGACCACCCTGGCGACGTCTCCGCAGCACGTAGGGACAGCGGTTGTGAAGGCCAAAGAAAGAATCTTCACGCGGCTTCTGGCTGAAGCGAATTCCTGGACGCAGGAGTCCCAGGGGAATATCCACCAGTGGGAAGCCGCACTGCAGCACACCCGGATGATCATGGAGCGGCGCGAAGCCTTCGAAGTCCGGGCCCACAGGAGAATTAACGCGGTTCTTTCGGCTGCCACCGCGCCGCCACAGCAGGCACCCGCAGCGCCACCACGGACGCCGGGAGCACGTCCGACGCCGGCCTATAGTCCTCCACCCCGGAAGGAAGGCCACGCCGGCCTTATCGCCCTCGCCGCCGCCCTGGTCATCCTCATAGCTGGCGGGCTCGCCGTCGGGATTTCCCAGACCGGGACGTCATCGTCCAGATCCGACACTTCGTCCGCGGTGAATCCCAGCTTTAACCCGGCTGTCGTAAAAGCCTTGGAGGGGCAGGGTGACTGGTTTCAGAGTGGCTCCTTTTACGTGAAATGGGTCCCGCACGAGCAGTACACCTGCAACCCGGGAGTGGCCTGTACGGAGATCTTGCTGGAGACCCCCCTCTACTCCGGGTGCGGGTCCGCGGAGGCCATGGTCGACCTGCTTCAGAACGGGAAGGCCATTGGCACCGCACGCGGCCGGGCGAACAACATGACCACCGGTGTGCCGCAGAGAGTCCACATCCAGGCGGCCCCGGGTTTGAATCCCGACAAGGTCCAGGTGAACCACGTGAGCTGCACCGGCTAGGACCGAACCGCCTGGCAAAAGAGAAGCACCCCACCGCCGGCGGGGTGCTTCTCCATATGATGTCCCTGCTAAGGGGCGGGAACAGGAACCGCGCCGGGCTGGAGCGTGTTCAGCTGGGTCGCGGGGGCAACCACGTTGGCCGTAACCAATGCCGTGTCAGCGGCTTCCTTGGCACCACCCCGGCTCCAGGGTCATCTCGTCCTTGGCGCTTCAGACAACTCTCCCTGATGGTCGGGCCAAAGGAGCAGCATGATTCGGACCCACGGCAGGATCGACACCACTTGGCTGCACGCCGTTGAACCGGCAGGGTGACGGGTCATCGCACCACTGGAGTGCTCGTCTCGAGCGGTGTCCAGTGCATGACGGTGTGGGCCGGGAATGTGATGGCTGACCCGCCGGCTTCGATGCCGGCTTGATGCACTGGGACAGCACCGCCTTGGGTCAAAGACGCCGGGCCTATGCCCCGGAGACGCCGGTTCGAAACCGGCGCGCCCACCGCGAAGAGAACCCAGTCACCCGGTTAGGACGCAGGAAACCGGACGACGGGGGAGACCTTGAACGGCAAGCAGGACGACCGTCCCACCGAGGAGGAACTGAAGTTCCTCGCCGAGATGGGCATGACCGAAGTTGAGCCCGGCAGGTGGGCTTCCGGCTGGCAGGGCAGCGACCCCGGCATGCAGGAATGGTTCGACAACCTGGGCAGTGAGGGCGAAGAGCAGCTGGACCTGCTGATGCGTGCCGGCCGGGTGCAGAACGAGTTCGACATGGAGCGCTCCGGCGCCTCAAGCGCCGCCAGCGTCCAGATGATCAACGCCGGCCCGCTGGCCACCACCCCGCCTCCCGTGGAGGAAGAGGAAGAACATGGCGCTGTCCTGACTGCGTTCATTGCCATCCGCAACGACGCCCAGGAAGCTTTCGACGCGCTGGACGGCCAGGCCATCGAGGCGGCCTTCAACCAGATGTACGAGAAGTACGAAACCATGCCACCCCAGGACGCCCTGGCGGCCGCGCTCCGGTCCCTGGGCATCAAATGCAAGACCATCAACCTGGACGCCATGACCGCAGGCCCTGAAGGGCCTGACCCCAGCGACTACCCCGGTTTACGCGGGGCCGTCGTCCACATCGAAGGCGGCATCCGGAGATGGATCGACCCGGCTTAGGAGGGGCTTTTTAGGTCTTCGGAGCAGTCGGTTGCGCGGCGAGACTCCGGTAGAGGTCAGAATCGAGCGTCGTATGACCCTGGTCGTCGGTGACGTACACCTCGAAAGTGAAGGTGGTGTCGTCGTGGTCCAGGGTGAACTCGATGGTGGGATTCTCAGCGGAGATCGTCCCTTCGGAGACGATTCGCCCGTACTTTTGCTCCGGTCCTGTGAGTTCGGCGCCGTGTTGGGATGGGTCACGAATGAAGTATCGGACCGTGTAAGGCGCGGAGGGCAGCGACCGCAGGGTCGGGAAGAAGGTGAAGTCCCGGGTTCCGGGCTGAATCTCTTTGGCACGCCACTGGTACGCGGTCATGGGCGGCGTGAGATGGTCGTCAAGGTCCCTTGTGCCGGTGCGGTTTGTTTGGGCGTCGGCGCTGCGCGTTAGCCCCAAGGCCTTGGACGCCGGAGCCAGCCCGAAGCCGAGGCCCAGTCCCAACCCGATGGAGACGAGGGGTATGAGGATGGCCACGAGGCGCGCGCGTCGCAGCAGCCCTGTCCGCACGGATTGCCGGTGCATCTCAAGTACGCCCGGCACAACCCCGATCATGACGGCTCTCGAATAGGGGCTGCTGACCGCACGCGCCCATGCCTCGATGAACGCGGCACAGGGCGGCAGGGCCGCCTCCGTACCGCCGACGGGGTTCCAGTAGGAAAGGCATGGCAGCGGAACGTCCCGAAGCCGGTCTCGGGTGTCCCGCACGGTAAAGGTCGGCACCATCCGGTACTGCGGACCACCTCGGCTGGGTATCCGGTGGAGGTACGGATGAAAATCTTCCAGCTGGGAGCGATCGACCCGGGATCGGATGAAGAAGGCAGTCGTTACAAAGGCCGCTTCCCTGGTGAGTGTCACCCACTCCCCGGCGTACCACAGCAGGACGGCGCCGAAGACCGCAAAGACGATCGCCGCGCCTAAAATCAAGCCCTCGACCCGGGACGAGATGATCGTGCTGTCGTACTCGTTGACCAGGATCGAACCGGCAACAGCCGCAACGGCGATCACCAGGAACCCCAGGGCCGCGGTCACGACCGCCCAGGGCCTGCGCAGCTTACGGATCCGCGCCGGCAGGCTATCCTCGCGGAACTGATCACCGTCGTTTGGAACAAACACCCCATACCCCCAAGACTTCGCTCAGCCGCCCGCAGGAAGGTGAGACGTTCAATCGGATCACAGGCGCCACACCGGTTTATCCGACCGGCGCCAGCGACATCGACGTGCTCATCGTACGGCCCGGTAAACCCGGGACGGGGAATTTTGAGCCATTCTTTGTCCATGACCTTCGGCGCCACGGTCTTGGTGGAATTCCCTCCACGCCGCGTCAGATCATTTGTGAAGGCGCGCCGCCGCGGAAGCCAAACCGATACCGCCCGCGGTGGGATCATCGGAGCATGAGCGCAACCAAAACGTCCGGCGGCCCATCCGCCCGCTTCAATACGCCCGCCCACCACTCCCGGTTGCGGGTCATCGTGATGGTCATCGTCGGTGTTGCGGTGGCAGTAGCCGTCGGCACCCTCAAGTCGTGGGCCTACGCGCCCGCCATGGGCTGGGCTGCAGCGTCCCTGACATACCTCATCTGGGTGTGGTCGGTCATCGGCCGGCTGCAGCCGGAAGCGACGGCAGCACACGCGCTGCGCGAGGATCCGGGCCGGGGTCCAGCCGACGCGCTGGTGCTGGTTGCCACCGTGGCGAGCTTCAGCGGTGTGGCACTGATCCTTCTGGATGCCGCCGACGCTCAGGGCGGTACGAAAGCAGGGATCATCGCGATGGCCCTTGGCAGCGTTGCCCTGTCCTGGTTCCTGGTCCACACACTCTTTACCCTCCGATACGCCTCCATCTACTACCGGGACAAGGCAGGGGTTGATTTCAATGAGGACAAGCAGCCCCGGTATATGGACTTCGCGTATCTCGCCTTCACCGTCGGTATGACCTACCAAGTCTCCGACACCGACCTGAAGACGGACGCGATCCGCACGACCGTGCTCCGTCAGGCGCTTCTGTCGTTCTTGCTGGGGACGATCGTCTTGGCCACCACCATCAATCTCGTTGCCGGTCTTATTCACTAACGACGAAGCGCGGCGACAGCCGCAACGGCCTCCTGAATGCTGCCCCAGCCCCGCTGTGCTGCGGCCGCAGTCGCCGGCGGCAGCGCGGTGCCCTTGTTCTGCAGGATGGCCACGAGGGTCGCGTTCACGACGTCCTCGCGCAGTTCGGCCAGCCAGGGGCCGCGGATGTTCGGCATCACCGGGACGCGGGCACGGATGGTGAGGAAGTGCCCGCCGACCAGAGCGGCAATGGTGCAGATGATGCCGGCGATGACCAGCTTCAGGACATCGGTCTGGTTGGTGGCCACGATGTAGGCCGGCGGAGCGATCAGGGCGATGACGAGTCCCAGGCGCAGGGCCAGGATCTCCCGGGCGCTGCCGCTGGCTTTCCGGCGGGCCATGAGGCCGGCCAGCTGCCTGTCGCGGACAGCCTGGGCTTTCATCCGCCACTGCCGCTGGGTGCCCAGATGCAGCTTCACAAGCGCGCGGGCCGCGGCCAGCTCCTCCGGGTTCTGCTCCCGCAGGGTTGTCACTGACGTGTCGGGCTTGTCGGCCCAGGAGCTGGCCAGGCGCTTGTCAATGGCGGCGGCCATCTCGTCGAGGCCGAGCCGGGCGGCTCCTTCGGCGGCTTCCTCGACGCGGATGGCGGTGGTTGCCGGGACGTCGGTTTCTTCGGTGCGGTGGCCGTAGCGTGGCGAGCCGTCAGCGAGGTGGTATTCGTTGCTCATAAAGATCCCCATAGGTAGTACGCCCGGAATGCTGGCCGGGCTGGGCGGCGCTGCCCGGAACTATTGTGTGGGTCCGCTCAGCGTGGTGGAAATTCGGCCGCTTTCATGACGTTCCGCCGGTGGCGGCGTCGCCTGGGCGGTCACGAAGGACCGGCGGCGTTCCCACCCACCATGTGTGCGGCTACCGCCGGAAAGGGCGCCGGGCCGGGGTTCAATCTCCGCAGAGACGGCCGTCGGGACTTGGGACGCATAGTAAAGAGTGCAGACCGGATTACGCGACAGCGCCGGGGCCGAGGGGGTCGGTCGGATAGGGCTCCCGGGACTCATACTGTCCGGCCGTGGGGGCCCGGTGCCACGGAGGGCCGGGCGGTCATGCTCGCTCCCACTGGCGTGCTGATGATGGGCCATTAGCGCCCCGGAATTGTCGCCGGCAAGGACGTCTGGTAGGAAAGAGTCCTGATCGCGGCCGCGTCCGTGACCTGGTTGTTGATCTGCCAGACGACGTTCGGGAGCCTGGGCGCCTAAGATCCCTCGTGAATTGGGAAAATTGTTACTATTGCTCTGGCTGTTTCTCCCCTGATTGCCCGTAAGATCAGCCTGTCTCATCACTCTGGCACCTTGGGGGAATACCTTTGAGCTACCCGCAATATCCGTCGCAGCAGCCCTACCAGGCACCGCAGCAGTACCCGCCCCAGCAGTCCTGGCCCAGCGGGGAACCGCCCCTGTGGGCTCCCTACTACGGCGCCCCGTTCGCGGCAGCCGTCAAGCGGTTCTTCAAGAAGTACGCCGACTTCTCCGGCCGCGCCAGCCGCAGCGAATACTGGTGGTGGACCCTGGTGTCCTCCGTTGTCGGTATCATCCTGAACATCATGGTTCAGAGTGGTGTTCACTACACCGCCTACGGCTCCACCGCGGGCCCGGGAACCTTCATCGGGGGCATCCTGGCGCTGATCTTCTTGTTGGCCACCTTCATCCCGTCGCTGGCACTGATCGTCCGACGCCTGCATGACAGCAACAAGAGCGGCTGGATGATCCTGCTCGGCCTGATCCCGTTCGCCGGCGCCATCATCCTGCTGGTGTTCATGCTGCTCGGCCCTGACCCGCACGGCCAGCAGTACGACCAGCCCACTGCATAGCGGACCCAAGGAAGAGGGGAAGGCCATACCGTCCTTCCCCTCTTTCGCGTCTCATCCCACCTGGCGACGAAGAGGCCGCCGAACCGTGACTTCTTCACTCTCGGAGGGTTGCTTTGACGCTCATCGGGCTATCCCTTATCGGGCGTCTTATGGGGGAGCGACTTAGGCGTTGGAGGACGCTGCACGCTCCCCGAAGCGGTCGGCTGCTGCTTCAAGTGCAACCAGTACAAGGCTGACCGGACACCGGCCGAGGCCGGCATGAAGTTGCTCCTGACCCCTTACGCCCCCAAGGACCGGCCCCCGGTTCTGCCTTCCTTCGACTTCGCGGAACTGATGTAGAAAAGGCCCCGGACGCCCGGGGCCTTTTCGCGTTCGTAACCTCAGGCAACCGATTTGTGACAGACGTCTGACATCAAAAGTCTGACTGGTGCCCCTGTGACTTGAGTGGAAGGTGTATCCTCACCCTTGTTGGGGGACGCTTATGCATATGGTGGCCGCCAGCATCACTCGCGGAACAGAAAGACACCATGAAGAAGAACCTCGCACTCATTGCGCTCATCGCCGTACCCCTGCTCGCCGGTTGCGGAAGCTCCACCAGCTCCTCTGCCCCGGCCGCCGGCGGCTCTAGCGCTGCCCCGGCTGCTGCCGCT
Organism: Pseudarthrobacter sp. NIBRBAC000502770; assembly: GCF_006517815.1. Classification (NCBI taxonomy): domain Bacteria; kingdom Bacillati; phylum Actinomycetota; class Actinomycetes; order Micrococcales; family Micrococcaceae; genus Pseudarthrobacter; species Pseudarthrobacter sp. NIBRBAC000502770. Next base: position 2,452,074 of record NZ_CP041198.1, on the reverse strand, counting down.
GCCGAGACCAAAGCTGCGGAGCCGACGGTCGGCACCCCGTTCACGGCTGACATGGGCAACGGCAACGTCGCCAAGATCACCATCGTCTCGGCCAAGTTCGTCGACAAGGTCAGCGCCAACCAATACGCCCCCGCCGCGAAGAACGGCAAGTTCCTGCAGTTGGATGTCCTCTGGGAAACCGAGAAGGGCACCACCAGCTCGAACCCGATGTACTTTGAGGCCAAGGACGCCGACGGGCGCAAGGCTGACATGACGATCGTCGGCGACGGCATCATCGGCTCCAGCAAGGTCGCTGTCGGCGACAAGAACCGCGGCTTCGTCGACTTCGACGTAGCCCCCGGCCCCATCAAGGTGACCATCAGCAATCCGATCCTGCAGCCGGTCGCGTCCCTGACGATCACCCCGTAGGCAGGTCAACGACAGCAGCCCCGGACCGCATCGGTCCGGGGCTGCTCTGCCGCCTGGCCTGCCTGTTGGGGGAAACGGACTGTTCGCGCCTATGCAGTCGCATGACTGATTGGCTCGTCTGGGCGGCCTGCTGCAATCCCAAAACAGGTCCCGGCCTCTTGATGTTCAAAGCCCGGGATACCTCCGATCACCTGAAGGACGGCCCTATTGTTGTCCGGGGCCTTACCCGCGCTGGGAGTACTCTGCCGCAAGCGTCTGTGTTCTGCTCCGGGGGACTTACTGCCACTCGCACCGGTCACCGGTCCCCGCGAGTCTCAAGCAGCGGGACGCACCTACGCTCACACTTTTGAAATCGGGGACATGAAGCACTATCTCTCTGCCCTTTTGGCAGTAACACTCATGGCGGCCCTGACCGCCTGCGGCGGAGGATCGCCCGCAGCGCAAGTCTCATCGAGGCCTGCGGCCACTGAATCAGCGATGCCCACGCCCACACCAACGCCCAGCCACAAGACGCGGGCCGTGCCGGACGTCACCGGGAAGCAATTCGGTGAGGCGCGCAAACTGCTCTACGACGCGGATTTCTTCGGCTATCCCTGGGGCAAGGATGGAAAGAAGTGGGCAGGTATGGCCCCCGATGACGCCATCGTCACTTCCACAGTCCCGGCAGCAGGAACAGTCACTGATACCAGCGATATAAAGATCAACGTCAACACCTCGGAAGCGGAACGTCTGGCAGCGGCCAAGCTGGCCAAGCGCTATGAGTTCATCTGTGGCGGAATCTGGACCTCGTCGAATTCCGACACCTACCACTCCCTCAAGGAAGTCTGGGCAAGTAAGTCTTATTCCAACGCTGACACGTGCTCGGTGAAAATTGATGGCGATTACGTCGACTACTCCAAACCAACGTTGCTTCCGGCGGAGCAGGCCATTGTGGACATCGTCGCAGCCAACGGAGGAGACGTGAGCAGCGTGCCGGCCAAGACCTTCGACACGGAGCTTAGGCTCTGCGCCAAGCCCGCACCTGACTTTGCCACTCTGATCTGGGCGAAACCGGAATGGAAGAAGGCCCAGGCCAAGGCTGCCCTGGCGCTCTGCCCGGAAGCCCCGCATGCGGCAATGCTGCAAGAGGTCGTGAACACGGTGAAGCTCGGCGACGGAACACACGTCGTCGGCAAAGAAATGGAACCCGGGACATACCGGACCAATCCGAGTACGAAGGACTGCTACTGGTCCCGCACAACCGGCGGCGGCAACATCATCGCCAACGACTTCGTTGGATTCGCGCCTGACGGGGTCACGGTGACCGTCTATCCCGGAGAAGGCTTCGAGTCCCAGCGATGTGGAGCCTGGACGAAGATCGGGTAGTTCTCCAGCAACACAAACGCCCCGGCCCGTCACCCATGGCGGACCGGGGCTTTTCCCGTCTCCGGGGAGGCAGGGCTGCTAACACCTGCTGCCGAGTCAGCGCCCGGGTAACAGCCACGCGGGTGGGCGGCGGGTGCTCTGCTTGCCGGCACCGCTGGCGCCGTTCTTGGTGCCTCGCCAAGAAGCCATCTATACGACGCTCCTAACGCCCGACGACATGTTCTTGGAGAAGGTATCGGGCCTCGATGAGGCCAAGTCTGGGAAGTTCGCGATGAAGGTGAAGCGGGCGGCCATGCCGCAGACCCGCGCATCCGAAGCACAGGCCCCGATGCCTGCACCAGAGGCAGAGTTGGTTGTCCCTACAGTTCCGGCACCGCCGCCCCTTGGCGTGCCGGCAGGCTGGTACCGTGTGCAGAAGTCCAAGAATACTGGGACGGGCACACTTGGCCTCTCGTACCGTAAGCAGGAAGAAGCACGGGGCTATCTCAGACAGGATTCCGGGGTGGCTGGGGAGTAAGCATGCGGCATCCAGTCCCGTCATGTCTTGCCGGTTCGCTAACCGTGTCGCGCCGCAGGTGGCCGCGGCCCTGCTGGCAGACGTTTCAGGCTGAGCCGGGGTCGATCTGGCTAGAAGCCCAGGGGGATACAGCCGAAAGGCTTTGGGGGCGGAACAGGAAAGCCGTCCGGCCAGCGCGTCGCGGCGTTGCAAGTGTCCTGCAAGTTGGCTTTATCGAGGTTTCGGGCGCCTGAAAGGTTGGCACCACCGAGATCGGAGTGTGAAAAGTCTGCTCCAGTGAGATCGGCGTCGGTGAAGTCGGCCCAGGACAAGTCCATCAGGGACATGTCGGTGTGCCTGAGGTTGGCGCCGGAGAAGTCGGCTAAATCAAAGCATCTTTCCACGACTTCCTTGTCCTTACATGCAAAATTCAATCCTTTCAGGCTCATGCCTTCGAGGTCAACGCCATGGAAGGGCATACGGGTGGACCCCTGGATGTAGACGTCCCTGACGAACCGCAAATCGTCGGCGCGCTGTTGGCGGGTCGCTATATTGCTGTCCCACGAAAGCGCAACGGCCGAAAGGACGGCGCCGCTCACGAGGCCTCCGATGATGCCGGCTACGACGTCGTGCAGCAGAGTGTCTTTTCTGATCCTGTTTCGGAATCGACGCCACAATGAAAGTCGGCCTGGATCATTCATGGTTTGGCCAACTTATGCACCGACATGGCGCCGGCAATTCAAGCCCTGGGAGTTTCCAGGGGCTAGTGTGATCAGTCAACATCGACTCTGCCCTCTCACCGAGTCCCCAGCGGTATGGATCATGCTCCCACTGAAGGTCTTGGAGGTCGAGAGATTCGTAACGGCCAAACAGTCATTTTCCGGTCGGTAGGGGTGTTGCGCAGTTCCACCGGGCGGCCGACCATCTCGGAAGCCCAAGTGACTGAGCTCGAGATGATCTGCGTGACGCCGATCGCTCCAGCGGACGAGGTGACGTTCTGGTGGAAGCTGAGTTCCTGCTCAGCGAACGCCAGGGCCATCACCGGGTCCAAGCCCATGGACTGGGCGATGGCGGGGAGGACCTCAATGCCAGCTCCTAGGCGCTCGACCCTGCCGGTCCCGACGGCTGCCGCACCTGGTACGGAAGCACTCCGTCCTGTTCTCCGGCGGCGGGTCGGTGTACGCAACAAGACTCGGGATCGGCTTCCAGACCAATTCATAGACCACCGATGACGGCTATCAGCCGGTCGCACAGGAGCCTACGCGCTGACGTGGTCTGGTGGCGGCGGCCTTCTGCAGCTCATCGGCGGGCACCGCCCCGGTTTGGCCGGCCCTGTACGAGATCCCGTCCAGCTAAGCGGCGCTGAACTACGTGGCAAGCACGAATCACTCGTGACGTTCACTGATAAGGCCTCTCAGCCGCCAGCCGCCTCACCCACTCCGGGGTCTCCTTGCCCAGGCGCCGGTCGGTAACGAGCCGAAGCTGCGCTGCGGCGATTTGCATGGCGCGAGCGTCGCGATCGACGTTTTGCGGGCGTTCAGAATCCGGGCCTGCAGTCCTGCGTTTTTGTGGCTCCTTAGGAGTTGCTGAGTTCATCTCGTTCCTCGGTGACTCACCACGGCCAGTGTTTCCAATAGTTTCCCAAAAGCGTGCGCTCACCGTCCATCTTCATCTAGGGGAGCTGTGTGGGCGTTGGCGGGCCACTGGAACTCGGAGAGCTTCAATCCAACGTCTGCTCACCAATTGGGGGAACCGATGAAGCGCTCAAAGACGTCAAAGCGTCACAGTACGTGCTGCTGGACATGGAGACTGGGCGGCTCACTAAGGAGAGCGTCGGGCTTCCCGACGGCACCAGCCAGGTTCCGGATATTTACACCGGCCGTCCCATCGAGGTCATCATCGAAGCACCATACAAAGCGATCACCGCGACCTAGGACCGGATCCGGCTGAACGGAATGAACACCGGCCTGGACTTCACCGAGGTCGCCAATTTCCTCACCGCTAAGTCCCTGGATGAGTTTGCCGAGCTGATCCGGTACGGTGTGGGCAGGTACGGCGCCGACAACACTTCGACCGAGGATTGGATCGGGTCGGTCTCGGCAAGGCCGGATCAGAAGAGCAGCTTCGCGATCGGCGCCGGCACCTGGACCGGCGTTCAGGTCACCTACGACCTGCGCTACAACGGATCGAAGGACACCCAGGTCATCATCGTGCACGTCAACCCGCTCCCCCTCGACGACGGGCGGACGATGTTCGGGAGGGGACTGGGTGGAACCTGCGGAATCCTTGATTGAAAACTCTCCCGCCCAGAACCAGTGCACATGTAATCTGACCTCAACATCACTACGTCCTGGGGGATCCGATGACCGAGAATTACCCGCCCGTGCCACCTGCACCGCAGCAGCCGGACAACCAGCCCTTCGTGGCGCCCGCCCAGTTCCAAGGCCAGCCGCCGCAGTACAACCAGGGCCTACCAGCCCAGTACGGCCAGCAGCCGTACCCTCCCCAGCAGCCCTACGGTCAGCCGCAGTATGGCCAGCCGCACTACGCGCCCTACCCGCCACAGCAGTACGCTTCGCAGTGGGGCCAGGCGCCCGCCAAGCCCAAGTCGTCCGGATTCCGGATCGCGGCCGGCATCATCGGCATCGTCCTTGGATTCTTCATGCTGATTGAAGCGGGACCCGGCTTTGGCCACAACGCCTTCATCGCGCTGCTCCTGCTGATCGCGGCCCTGGGCAACGCCACCGCGGGCATCCTGCTGCTGGCCAACCAGCGTGGAACGACCCGAGGCGTACCGATCACGGCGATCAGCTTCGCGGGCTTTGCCCTGCTGTCGAGCCTCATGGCGATAGCAGTGCCCTACTACGGAGGGGCGCCGTTGCTCATCGACCTTCTGCTGGCCACTCCGGTCATCGTCCTCTTGGGGATCGGCCTGTCCAGGGAAAGCCGACCCGTCTGAGCCCGACAGCAGAAAGGCCCATATCCGCGTGATGAACCGGGGCCTTTCCGCTGCTAGAAGTTCTCCGCCACCAGCTCTGCCGTGAGGCAGGTCAACCCGGCGCTGCTCGGCGTCGAAGTCCTCCAGCAGCAATTCCGGGTGGGTCATGTAGCCTCGCGGCGTCGTCGACTTCGCCATCACGGGCCTACCGGCTCTTAACATCCGGTTCCCCCGCCCGGTGAGGAAGCCGCCGAGCTCGTAAGTCCCTTGGTTCAGGGCGCGGTTGAACACGAATCCAACGGGGACACTTGGCCGCCGTTGTCTGCGTGACATGTTCCCGTCGAATCCCGCCCGGCGGGCAGAGTTAGAGCGCATGGCGGCGCGGCGCTGGACTGGGCCTCAGCGCCCTCTGGTCGGCCGCCATAGCAACGGGTGCGTTTTCTCGGCCTATCGGGCTTTCTTTCATCCGCTCCGTGCTGCTTGGCGGTCAGCTGCCCGAGCCGATGCTTGCCTCGTAGCCGCCGAGCAGTTGATTCTGAGTGACTTCGACGGGGTCGCGATGACCGAACGTCAGCGTGTAGGTGGTCTGGTCCGACGGCACGCCGTCCACCTCCCACGATAAGGTGCAGGACTCAGGTGTCGTCGATTGCTTGCCGCCTCGGATGCGACCTTCTGCCACGACCGCTCCACCGTTGCCCGTGATTGTGACGGTGGAATCGAGTGCAAGGTCCTTGTAACCCCCGATGGGCTGGCAGTTGTCGTTGCTCTTGTCGTAGACGTTATGCAGCCCGCGCTGGATGCTCGTGGCTGACTTCACCACAAGAGTCCCTTTCGCATCGAACGGAGGGTGATGGACTGGAATTGGGGTGGCTGAGGTCTGGCTGCTGGCTGCGGTCATGGCGTTGCAGCCAGCGACGACAGCGATCAGTACTGCCCCGACCAATCCAGCGATAATCATCCCGCGCTTCTTTTCGAAGGCGGGCACGCGCTGCACATTGCACGTCCCATTGCTCCATTCACTGACTCGCCGGAACCCAGCAGACCCAATATGTCGATCTGCGTCGCGTGGAGTGTCGGCGGTCCTTGTGGCGTGAAGCACCTTCCCTGATTCATCGGTGATGATGAGAGGCCGCGTGGGTGCAGCAGAGGTTGTGTGTGAGAACCCGTCGGGACTTGGTTCGTTCAACTCACTCAAGCGCGCAAAATATGACTCTCGACTCAAAAGGTCCCCCATGTAGGAACGGAAGCCGGCACAACGCCGGCCAGCTTACTGTACTTGTTCGGCGAACGTCGCTGTCAGGCGAGGACCAACTGTGACTTGTTGACGGCGATCGGTTGGTCCAAAGGGAACGTGCGCCGACGACCTGGTGGGCGCAGTTCGCGGCCGGCGGTTCAGCCTCGACTAGGGCTCCGATGGCCAGGCCTTCCTACTGGTCGTAGTGGTCGGCTTCGACGACGGTGTATGGGCGGCTCTTCGTCAGGGATCAACGGCGTGCCGGGCTCAGACGCCAAGGCCTGGGCTGCCGGGCATGACCAGCCGGTCCGTCTGGAGCAACCCCACCCCGAGTCGGGTCTCACTGCGGAGCACGTCGAGCGGGACGAAGCGTTTCTCGCCCGCACATAGTATGGCTGGGTGACCGACGAACCCAAGCACCGTTTCCTGACACCCACCCAGGTAGCCGAAGAGCTGAACGTGAAGCCGAACCAGGTCCATGCGCTGATCAAAGCCGGTGACCTGCGCGCTTTTCAGGTCGGTGGCCGCGGCATGTGGCGCATCGGCCGGCAGGACCTTGAGGACTACATCGCCGAGGCGTACAGGCGCACCGCCGAACGGATCGCCGCCGGCGAGCTGGAGGATGCGGGGTCGGACGCCGAGGAGGCGTAGCGGAAGCACGGGGTCGTCCCTAGACTCTCGCCATGAGGAAGTGGTGGCGTGATCTGCCTCCAGGGCTGCGGGTGGCGATCATCGCCGTCGTCGTCTTTGCCTTCTACACAGGTGGCGGCTTGATCTTTGGAGAGAAGTTCATCAGCGCCCTGTTCAGTGGACTGTTCTACGCGCTTATTTTGGCCGGAGGGACCTACTTCGCCCAGAAGCGCTTCCGTAGGACCGCGGCAAGGCTCGAAGAGCATGGCCAGTCGCTGATGTTCCTGCGATACCCCAATGTCCTGCCGGGTTCCTTGAGCGGCGTCTGGCAGATGGGTGTGGCCACGCCCTCGCCAGGCCGGTTCGACTTCCAGCCGGCCGTCTACGACGAATTCATTCCCAGCGGCCGCAGCAGGGCTCTCACCGGCCTCGGGACCACCGGACTGCCGCCACGGACAGCCGGCCGCGACGACGAGAAGCAGGCCGTGCCGTTCGACTTCGAGGTCATCACCTTGGTCTCCGACGGGGGAGTCATCGAGATCGCCGCGAGTCCTGCGACGGTCAAGAAGATCCTGGAAGCCGTCGGGCCGGCATCTTCATAGGCTCCGGGAGCAAGATCCGGTCAAGCCCTTGCTCGGAGGCTTGGGTGGTGATTCAGTTCAGCCATGGCAGCAACTCCGACAGGACGGAGGGGAGAAGAACAACCCCTGTCAGCCGCGAAGCAGGCTGCTACGCGTCGGCTCCGCAGGCTGAACTATTTCTCATTGCCCGCACTGGCCGTTGCACTGGTCCTCACCTTCATCCCGAATCCGCCGTTGCCGCTACTGATCGCCAAACTGGCACTCATGGCCATCCTGGTCGTGGTCCTCGGGTTCGTGTCGATCCGATTCTCGCTCTGGCAGCGCGACGAATACTGGCGCGAGCGGGGCAGGGACCCCAAGCACCCGGAACGCTTCCCGGGGGACCCGCCGGCTGCGAAGTAGCGGCAGGCCCAGAAACCTTCTACCGGCATGACCCTTACCCGCCCAGGTCGAAGTCCAGGTCCAGGTCCTCGGGGGAGTGCAGCTCCCGCCATGTCGAGGTTACCCGGGCGCTGGGCAGCTCGGACGCGATCGGCATCCGGTCCACAGCCACCAGCTGGCCAAGGTCCAGCCCGGTGAGAGCGGCGATGTCACGGATGGGTACTTGGAATGTCCGGAATGGACCAAGCGGCGGAGCCTCGTCCGTGACGGCGGGCCTGGGCACGTCCGGCAGGTCAGCCAGCTCGGGTGTCTGGTCCACGACGTAGCCGGTTGCCGCCAGCTTCCCGCCCTGAACGAACACTGCGACCTTGAAGAACTTCAGTGGAATGTCCACGCCGCGGTATAAGGGGTCTTGGCGGCCGAAGACGGGCCCGGTGAAGACAACGATTCGCCTGCTGTTGTCGGCGGCGTTCTCCTGCAGGTAGGACTCCAGTCCCAGCCAGAGCTCGATGCCCTGGTTGAACTTCGCCGCCTGCGGGGCCGCGTTCGTGTAGTGGAACGTGTCCTCGTTTGCCTGCTCGGCCTCGGCGCGGGTATCGCCCCACACGGCGGACGCGCGGCGGACCAGGTGCCCGCGGTCAATGTCGTTGCCCACATACACCCGTTCCCCGGTCTGCTGGTCTTCCGGCAGGCGGGGATCGACGCGCCACGGGATCCCGGCCCGCGCGAGGTCCATCAGCTTCTTCCCGTCCATCGCCAGAGCGGTGACTGCGGCAAGGCGCTTGTCCGGACGCATCACGACCGAGAAGTGGGTGTAGTGCAGCAGCACGGTTTTCACACCGGCCAGTGTCGGAATCGGGACAGGGACGCCCAGGAATCCGGGGTTGTAGCCTGCCCGGCCGGCCAAGTCCCTGACAGCAGCGGCCAAGGCCTGGTCTGTCGTCAGCTCATCCATGACCGGACACTACCAGCCGCACATGACGGCGGGATGAAGTTTCGGCTACCACGGCGCAACATCTGGCAGGGGCTCCGCCTTGGTGCTTATAGTGCTCTCTTGTGTCGTACCGGGCCGAGCACGCCCCGGCCCTGGCCCGCGCGATCCTCGAAGCAGTGGGCCTGGACCCCCGGATGGTGTTCGCTGGCGATCTGCCGGAGCTGGACCCGTAGTCCTGCTAGATCCTTTATCCGCCTTGCCGGCGGCTGTTCGCCCTCATCCCTTTGACCGTCCCCGCCGCCACCCCGGAGGGACGTCGCTGAGATGGGTCACCTTGACCGTTCCGGAGGGTAGGGAACCATTGAGGCCGCCCGAGGCATTGTCATGTCCGCCGTCCGGAGGCAAGCGATGCTCCCTAGCTAAAGCGTCTCAAAGCCTTCAGCAACTTCCCGTTTTCTCTTTGCAGAGGAAGTCGGCCGCAAAGGAGAGCAGGATGGGCAACTTTGTATTGGTCCATCCAGCTTGGTTTGGTGGGTGGTGCTGGGACAAACTGGCACCCCAACTCCGCGCCTACGGACACCAGGTTACACGCCAACGCTAACGGGCCTGTCGGAGCGTGCCCATCTGGCTGGCCCGGATGTCGGGCTGCTGACAAATGTGGAGGACGTCATGGCTGTCGTGCTTTTCGATGACCTGCGCGAGTCGGATGCATTTCCTCCGGTACCGTCATCACCGCCGTGGCTGCTCGGATACCTGATCGTGTTGTCTCGCTCGTCTACTTGGACGCCTCGTACCGTCCGACGGCCAGTGCACCCGAGACCTGCTATCGCCCGAGCGGCGGGCGACCCTCGACTCGCTTGTGGAGACCGAAGGCGGCGGCTGGCTCCTCCCACGGGTTGCCCCACCTCCTTGGCTGACGATCGTGCGCGACATGTGGGGAATCACCAATGAGGCTGACCTCGAATGGGTTCTGCCTCGGCTGCGGCCTACCCCGTATCGTCACTTCACCGATCCCGTATCCCTTGCCGGCACCGACCTCAGTGCCATTGATCGGCTCTACGTTCGGTGCCCGCGCCAGCCGGCGCCTTTCGACACTTTCGCCGAGGCTGCGCGTTCGAGCAGGGTGTGGAGATATGCCGAGCTCGACGCCCCACACCTGCCCTACGTGACTCATCCCGATCTGGTCACTGACGTGCTCCTGGATACGGCGTCAAGCTAAACGGCAACCCGGTGCTGTTCCTGGACACCCGGCCGGTGGACGATCCCTTCTGCCACGATCTGCTGGGGCCTGATGACCAGGCCGGCTTCTTTACGCTGCCGGAGTGAAAGCTGTAGGGGCTAGTGGTGGTCAGCGGGTCGTAGGCCTTGAACCCAGTCCGGTGAGGACAGCTGCCGGCTTGAATCCCTTGAAGGTCAGGTAGAGCCCCAATGACAGTTCCCAGAGGAAGATGGGAAGCGTCGCAACCGCCGACAGCACGGAAACTTGGTCGTTGATTCCGAACACGGTCGTTATTGCCGAGATGAGCAGTAGCGGGGCGCCGATGAGACCCATCACCGGAATGAGGCGCGGGTACGAGCAGCAGTTAGCCCAGCAGCAGAGCATTGATGGCCGGGACCATCCCGGGTCCTATGAGGAACGTCCAGTCCCGCACGTCCACGAGTGCCCGGGCGGCGGCGATCAGGGAGCTGTGGTCTGTTCCGGAAGTTCCTGTCCGCCTCAAGGTCACCACCGCCAGGAGGCTGACGACGCAGATGGCGATAACGGCGCTTCGAACATGCGCGAGGTGACAAAGCCCAGCGCGAGGCTCTCATTTTGCCGCCTAACCACTGGGAACAGGGCCACTGTGGTGCCCACGCAGGCTGCGGCGTTGACCAGGTCGAGCAGGCGGCCCCAGACCACGCTGGTGTCATTGCCGGTGCTGGTGACGTAGTTGGGGTCGCTCAGCACCGGTCCCAGAAGGAAGACGGCGGGAATGGAGCTGGCGAATGTCACGAGGTAAAACACACCGGCCGCAAGCGCTGCTCTTCTTGCTGAATCCAAGGGTCCCCCATCTGCATTTTCCGGTCATTCAAGCGAATGGCCACAGCCTAGCCGCCCGCAGCTGAGCGCAGACAGGGGCCTGTGGACGGTTGACCTACCTGGCCGGTCCAAGCAACGGCTCCAGGATGACCTCCGCGACCAGCTCCGGCAGGTTGAAGAGGGCAAAGTGATCAGTGTCGATGTCCCGGACATCGGCGACCGCTTCGCGCGCCCAGGCTCTTTGATCTGCCCCCGTCAGGTTGTCCCGGGCGCCGAGAAGCACCGTCGTGGGGATCTCCCTCCAGGCCTCGGCCGGGACCGGATCGGTGCGGGTCTTCTTCGTGGCGTACCGGCGGGGATGCTCCTTCAAGCTTGCGCGGACCTCGTCGGCGAGCCGTCGGCCGGCGTCGTCCTCGTTGAGCCACCAGTCGCCGTCCAGGGCGAACCGGCCGTGCTCGTCCCGGAGCATGTGCTCCATCGTGTCCACATAGCTGGCATCGCGTTCATCCGGCTGGGCCTTGATGGGCGGCGAGGAAACATACACGAGCCGGGCGACGTTCGGCATGCCATGGGCGGCTAGACCTACGACGTCGGTGCCATAGGACCAGCCAACCACCACTGTCGGCGCCGGGATTGCCACGATTGCTTCGCGGACTTCGACCGCATCAGCCAGCAGCCCCGCGTCCGGGAGGCGGTGCGAAGGCAGGTCCGGTACCTCCACCTGGACATCCGGGCGCCTGCGTTCGAGCTCCCGCCTGACCCAGGTCCAGTCTTCCGGAACGCCCCATAGGCCGTGGACCAGAACGACACCCTGCGGCAACGATTCTCTGCTCATGGGTAGAATGCTGTCCCGGGAAGGGCGGCGATACAAGTGCCAAATGGACCGTTTGGGGACAACGGCTACTGAAGCGAAGCGCCGGACCGGCTGGTGCCTCCCCGCCGCACCGGGCCCTGCCGCCACCCGGGGACGTCCTCGTTCAGCTTCTGCTCCTTGGACTCGCTCAACTCCCCGGCCCGTAGTCGATGGCGGGCACGACCCTTTGACCATGAGGCCGTGACACCTTAAGGCTTCGGCGGTGACAGGCGTTCAGTCGGCGTTCAGAGATTTCGGAGCCGGAGGATCCGCGCCCGACGAATGGCAGCGAGGGCCACGGCGCTGGCCGTGAGCCTCAGGGCGTGGACCCTGTACCACCGGGTTAGCAAGGGTCGGCGTTCCTCTTCACTGAGTGGCTCAGGGCTGAAGAACAGCCTCGGGTTGAGGGCCCGGACCACGTAGGCAGGCGCTGCGGCGCCCACGGCAGAGCTGGCGGCGGCCATGACCAACGAAGTTCTGGCCCGGGGATGGTTCCATCCCGTCAGCAGCGCACCGATGGCCGCGGGCGTGTTGAGCGGGGCGAGTGGCACGTAATACCGGCCGGGGCTGCCTGCACCAAAAGGAGACCGAGACAGTTCAGGGGTCGTCTCCGACCCGGCCACCCGGTGCGGAATATTGACGAGGACCTCGTAGAGGTTGCCGAAAAACCCGTGCGCGTGGGTGAACTCTGCAACACCGAGCAGGCGATCTGCGAAGACATCTCGCCGGGATTCTCAGGTGCTTGTCATGGCGACAATCTACAGCCATCAGCTTCCGGCCGGGAGGGGTCGCTGACTGTGGCAGCAGCTCATCAGCGCGGCACTACACCAGGGGGCGGACCCCTAGGGGTTTTGTGGACAACATTGCCTCGAGACTGCGGAAGCGGCGGGGCGGTGCCTTTCGCGCGAGTGCTTCACCACTCGACGTTGAAGGACTGGATGGCAGCGTCAATCACGGCGGCAGGGCTCTCAAGCAGATCAACTGGTCGGGCACCGTCCAGATAGCCGGTGGCGGAGACCATCCAGAGAGCCAGGCTGGCTCCACTGCGGCCGGCGCCTCGAGCAACCTTCAGCAGGTCTTGCATCACGGGACGGATCGCGTGCCTCTGTCGGTCTACCTGGAAGCCTGGGTACCTGAGGCCTTCGGGTCGTTCGATGGCTAGGAGCCTGCGGGCAGGCATCTCGTCTAAAGCGAACTGTGGGCCCGCGGATGGCACGGCTAAAACTGCAGAGAGTTCGGTCTCCGTGAGTAGCCCGAACTCCGCCGCCATCTCCCGCCAAACATTCTCAGTTGCCTTCTGGGCGCGGGCGTACTGGGGAGAAGAGTCGTCACCCATGACGACCTTCACGCGTTGACGTGCGAACTTCTTCTGCGGAGAAAGACGCACCTCGGCTCATGTCTTCAAGCCCCTCGCTGATAGTCCCGAGAAGTTCGCTGTCCGAAAGCACCGCAAGGGTCTCGGAGCTGGAGCCGTAGGCTTCCATCCCTGAAGGGTTTGCCATGGGGAAATTCTTGCAGACTGGCCAGAGGGTTGGACCGCGTAACGTGATGTTGTGAAGGATATGAACTAATCAGGGAGTATCGGTGGCACCAGGAAACGATGCCCACGAGCGGTCAGTCGCTGCCCAAAGACGGTGGCAGGCCGAGCTCGCGAAGGAGACCTCAGCATCCAGGAAGTAGCGGCGCTCCTGGACCCAGGGCAGCCAGACCCCGCCCGCGTCGCTCAACTCGCTGAAGCTGGGGAGCTGCTCGGCGTCCTGCATGAAGGCGTCCTCAAATTCCCCAAGTACCAGTTCAGCGGGGCAGACATCCGCGAAGCTATCCCTGAGCTTATGGCACTGGCTAAGCACGATGCGATCCCACCATGGGATGTGGCCTACTGGATGATTTCGCCCAGCAGTCTCTTGCCGCCCAGGACCGCCCGATGGACCACCTGGACGACCCCGACGAGCTCCTAACTGCTGCGCGGTACGAGTTCGAAACAATTTGGTAGCTGCCAACAGGTTCACTAGGCAGCGAGGAATTGATCAACCCGCCGGATCTCCCCGTCGGTGAGACCTTCATAGCAGTCCGGCTGAATCAACAGGAGATCCTCCAACAGCGGATAAGCCGCCCTCAGTTCTTCCCCATAGACCACGGAGAAAGAATCATCATCGAGCCAGGCAACCCTGAAGGGAGACCTATGCTGCTCAAGGAGTTCGGCCAGCATGGGCTTCTTCCACGAAAGTCGGGAGCGGTTCCAGAAGAAGATCTCACCGGGTTCCGGGGAGTACAGGACAGGGAGCGGAGGCAGGCCGACCTGGTCGAGCAACTTCGTCTTCCAACCCCAGGAGGACAACCATTGCACGTCGGCTTCGGAGGCAGCCCACCGCTTGACCGCCTCGCCGGCCTGAACGCCACTTTTGCCGGAACCCGCGGTGGAACAGCGATGGCTGTCGTGACCTGGTCGTGCGCCGGGGTGACCTTGCGGTGCGGCAGCGGGAAGACGGTGCCGTCGACGTCGAGAAGAAGAAACGTGTGGGTCATGCCACTCCTTAGCTGCGGGCCTAAACGACGTTCTTCTCTCTGTGCTCGCTCTTTTCCAGACAAACGTGCGCGAAGACCACGTCCCGATCGTACTGGCCGACCGAGTCCGGCGAGCTTCCGAAGGTGACTGATCGTGATTCGTTGGGCAACGTTATCGTGCCAGCCCTTGGAGCCCTCGAACAGGGCGCCGTCGAGTTCCTTACGCCCAACATCGGTGAAGTTCGGCGACATTACATCCGCGTCACCACGTTGTAACCACCAATAAGCCGAGCCCACCCTTCGTTCAATCCAGTAGGCCACTCGACAACTATGGCGATGCTTTTCTCCATGGGCTCGACTTTGCCCATCACTTGCTATGGTCCCCAATACCAGTAGGTGCCATCTTCATGTATCTGAAGGGCTCATAGCTTCGATGCGAACGACAGGCGAGGTAGTCCTGAGAGTAACGACGTGGTCAGCACGGACATGGATCCAGTAGCGGGCGGAGGCGCCGACAGCACACTTTTCGAGCATGAGTAGCTCGACCGCTTCCCCGTCGCGGCGCAGCTGTGAAAACCCGGCGTCGAGATAGTCGACCAGAGGCTCGGTTGCGGCCATTAGCCGCTTCACGGTTTTGGCTGCGAAATCTAGCAGATATTCGCTGCCTGTGGCTGTCGTTACGCGGTAGAGGCCTGTGTCGTCGTTGTGTAGCTCGTTCACCATGGAGAGAGTGTAGGTCTTGCCTCTGACACAAGTTGCCCAGAATCTCAGCGTCTAAAGGGTATGGCGCTTAAGTTCTGACGTCCGCTCCCCTATGCAGCGGACTAACTCGGGTGTAGCGAATGCTTGTTTGTCTTAGTCCTGTACCACCCCTTCTGCGCCGCTTAAAAACCCTCGGCCGGGTGTCTCCGCAGGGCGTTGATTCCGGCAGGAGATCCTACGACGAGGAGACCCACTGGGAGGCCGCGGGAGATATTCAATTGGTGTGCACCAATGGAACTAGCACCGCGCGGCGGCTACCACCCCCGAGGCGCCCGCCGCCAAGCACGTGTCCTACCAGCCGGCCCGCTACGGAGACCGCTGGGCACCTGTGCTGATCGCCTGGGAAACCACCACCGAAGAGCCCCGCTTCACCAACCCCGAGTACGGCTCCACCGTCTTGGGCCTGGGCGGCAGCGAAGCGGTCAGCGTCGGCGCCATCCCCTTCCCCTACGTCAGCGGCCAGCTCGAACTGAACGGACCCGCCCTGGGCCGGATGCTCACCCGCGACGGCACCGCGGCCGCACGAGGGGTCATCGAACATGAACTCGGCCACGTCGTCGGCCTGGACCACGTCAACGACGCCACCCAGCTGATGAACCCGTCCGAAACCCCGACCGTGACCGGCTACGCAGCCGGCGACCTGTCCGGGCTGGCGATCCTCGGCGAAGGCCAATGCACCCGGGCCTGTAGTACCCCGGGCCGCTCACTCGATCGGCATGCCCGCCCAGTTGTGAGGTATCCAGTCCACGGGATAACCACACTCCTCCATGGTGAGGAGGACCGGGCCGGTGTCGTGGGGTGACCAGAACGTCCACCACACGCTGGGGTCCGTCGTGACGATCTCGACCTCCCAGATGACGGGAGGGATCAGGCGGCGCAGCCGCTTGGAGAAGACTTCTTTGACCTCGCTCCGCGGCACGATCCAGGGACCAATGCGGAACAGGTTCAAGCCGCGGGCGTGAAACTCCAGCTGCTCCGGGGTGACGACGAAACGGATCCAGGGAGGACCGGCCTGGAACCGGTAGTTGCTGTACCCGCCGCCGATGAACTCATACCGGCGTGCCGGCTGATCGTTGCCGCCCTGGTGGTGCTCCACAAATGTCAGCCTAGCCCCAGTCCCGGCGGGGGAGCGGGAGGGGTGCCGCCGCACACATAGGGTCCATGACGAACCCGACCATCACCGTCCGCCCCGGCGGCACCACCATCATCGCCAGCCACCCCGATGGCTTCCCCATGGACGGCGACGCCCTGCACGGCAGCTCCCTCGCCGACCGGGCACGGAAGATCATCGGCACTGACCCGGAGCTGCTCGACGCCGCCGTCACCTGGCTGGGCGGACCCTTGGACCCGAGCGACCCGCCCCTGACCCCGGTGCACGTCACCCGGCTCGTGGACCGGCTCTACACCGGCGGTGCTGCCCGCTTCGTCACCGACCAGGCCCTGCGTGCGGCATGAAGACGCTGAAGAAGTTCCGCCGCTACCAGCAGGCCATCGCCGCCGACGGCGTCGCCCCCATCACCTTCACCGAGTGGTACCTCGGCCGCCTGGCAGGGAAGATCGGCACCGCCACCGCCGCGATGGCGATGCACCGCGGGGACCACACCTCCTTGAACCACGCCCTGCTGTCCACCTGGGCCGGCAACCAGACCCACGGCGGTCACCTGGCCGGCGCCCTGA
Organism: Pseudarthrobacter sp. NIBRBAC000502770; assembly: GCF_006517815.1. Lineage (NCBI taxonomy): Bacteria > Bacillati > Actinomycetota > Actinomycetes > Micrococcales > Micrococcaceae > Pseudarthrobacter > Pseudarthrobacter sp. NIBRBAC000502770. The sequence continues at coordinate 2,435,290 of NZ_CP041198.1, read as the reverse complement.
AGCCGTGGGAATTGAGCAAAGCGATCCGTGAAAACCGGGTCCGCATCGTCGTCGACGAACCCGCCCCGTCCACCACCCAGGCCCACTGGAAGGCACCGCCATGCAGATAGCAGTCATCCCCGCCGACCCGGCCCTGGACATCACCTTTCGTGACGTCGACAAGGACCACCGATACCTCCAAGCCCTTCAGGAGATCGTCTCCGGCGACATCGAAGTGGTGGGCCTGCACCGGTACGCCATGAACATGTACCTCAACGAAAACGGCAAGATCGAAGGCCGTCCAGCCAACCACCGTGCCACCATGCTGGCCCACTGGGCGGCGGCCGTCCGGGCTGATGACATCATCGTCGGCGACGTCGTCCTGACCGGGCCGGTCGATGCCGCCGGGGAGGACACTCCGATCGTGGCCAACCACAAGTGGTGGCTGCTCCAGCTGAACGACGAAGCCGCTCCCCGGGAAGGCCACTCATGACCCGTCACCACCGCAACATCCACCCCGCCCACGAAGCCGTCGTCGCCCGGCTGGAGGCGAAGTATGCCCACTTGGGCCTGCGCTTCTACAACGGCTTCGGCGGCTCTGTCCCGGTCCAGGCCTGGGGCCGGATCGGCCGCCGGTTCTTCTACTTCCGCTTCCGCGGCGACTGCGCTTCACTGACCATCGGGTCCCCGGACCGCCGCGGCGATGCCGCCCGTTACAAGGCCCGGCGCGTCAAGGCGCTGCGCACGCTGCGCCGCAAGGATGACTCCGGGTTCTTTGGTCTCTTCGGCGCCGAGCGGGACCTCCGCCGGGACACCGGCCAGGAGTGGTACCCGTCGATCCCGGTCCGCTACGCGGTCATCAATGACGTCACCGGGGATCGCTACGCCGGGTCCCTGGAACAGGACGAGGCCGAAGCGTTGTTCATCCGGCTGATAGAGGACCTGGTCCCGGCCCGGAGGACGCCCCGGCCCGGTCGCTATTACCGCCTGGTGCTCAAGGGCCAGCGGTCGTGGCCCATGGACTCCAGCGGCGTCATCCGGAAGCCCTCCAAGCGTCGGCCCTGAGCGGTACTCTGCGCAGACACGCAGAGAACCGAGGGGGACCCGATGGATGTCACGAGCATGGCGGTGCTATACGCAGGACCGCCGACCCTGACCGAGGCGATCAACGCGGCCGCGCTGCTGAACACTGCCCTCGGGGATGGCTTCACGGCCGACGTGCTGCAGACCATGCGCTCAGAGGACTCCATCCTGGTGAGAGCCGAGTCCGACGGCGCGCTCCTCGGCGCGGCGACCGCGCACGTCCTCGGTGACGCCGCCAGGGAACGGCTGGCCGTCCGGCTTCAGACAGCGAACTACCTTGTCGAGGGACTGGCCGGCCTGCAGGTCGGGGAACTGAAAGCCTCCGCTGTTGCCCCGCACGCCCGCCGGCGCGGCATCGGCACGGCCCTGGTCGAGGCACGGATGGACTTCCTGCGCGAGGCCGGCTGCAGCATCGTCACGGTCGCCTCCTGGATCACCCCCGCCCCGAAAAGCTCATCGCAGGGGCTGCTCGCCCGCTACGGCTTTGAACCGGTCGTGCGGATCCGCGGCTTCTGGTCGAAGGGCTCTTTCACCGAATACCCGTGCCCCGACTGCGGGCTCGCCTGCCTCTGCTCGGCCATGATCATGGTCAAGGACCTGCGTTAGCAGCAGGGCTGTGGCCAGGGCGCGTAACTCGCGCGGCCGGTGATGGATACCGCCGTCTCCGGGACCCACCCGCTCCAGGTGCCGCCGGCGGGAACCATCCCCAGCCGGCGCAGCAGCTCCGTCAGGGTTTCGGGCGGGTTTTCGGCAGAGATGGCCCAGGCACGGTCGTGGCGTTGGGCGAGCACGTCCACGAAATGCCCCTCCATGGTTCCCTGAACGACCGTGGTGTGGACGTCGGTGACCTCGGTGCGGGGAACGTTGAGTTCCCACCGCAAGGACTCGCCATAGAAGTCATCCGGTGTCCGGTGCGCCCAGTCGGGCCCCGGCGCCTCTTCCGCGCTCATCACCAGCGTCATGATCTCCGCCTCAGCATTGACCAGCTCGTACGATCGCCCGGACCAGGTTCCGTAGACGCCCGTCAACTCCAGACCAGTCAAATCCCACATCCATTGTCCTCAAAACAGGATGGGGTGCAGTCGGATTCCCGGTTTGCTCCAGGAAAATCGGGACCATCACCCCCCGTACGTGATCCCGATACCTGAATACTAGGGCTACCAGACGCGACGTGCACACAAGCCCCTGCGCATCTCACAGGTTGGCCACTATTCGCCCATTTCCCTTAGGCCCTGTAAGGGCCATCATTGATGGTGCCGGATTCGCGGATCGGAGAAGGCCATGCTGCAGATCCTGATGTGCAAACTGAATATTCGGCACGAATGGCATGTCGAGCACGCCGACGACGGCCGTCTCTACAGGCGCTGCCGGCGCTGCGGCAAAGACGACGATGAACGCACCGTCGGTGGAGGCAATTTCAGCCATTGGGCAGGAGGGTAGAGCCGGCCACGGTTCGGCGCGGGCCACGTGTCCACCACCACTGGCCCGGACAGCCCAGGCATGCTTATAGTGCTCTCTTGCCCATTTTCAGGAGGAGACCGCCATGACCGCTGAGGACTACTTCGTGCACCGGCACCGGGACACCGTGATCCCGGATGACCACCTCAAGGTGTGGAAGCCCATTCACACCTCGGACGCCTGCATCCAGATTGACCAGGCCAACGGCGTCAGCGCATCGGTGGAGTACCGGGCCGAGCATGCGCCAGCCTTGGCTCGGGCGATCCTCGAGGCAGTCGGCCTGGATCCCCGGACGGTCTTCGCCGGCGAGCTGCCGGATCTGGATCCCTAGCCCACCCCTGCTTAGCGGGTGCGGCTGTTTGCTCCGCGCCGCGGTCGGCCGTGCTGCCAGCCCGGGATGACATCGTTGAGCCGGGCTTCCTTGGACTCGTCGAGTTTGCCGGCCCGCCGGGTGATGCGCTGGGTGTGGAGCCAGATGCCCAGGGTGCGTTCCTCCCGGTCATCGGTCTTGTTGTGCAGGGGCCATTCACGCCTGGCAGCCAGGTAGGCGGCGACTTCATCGAGGCGCTGCGCCCAGCGGGCCTCATCGGCGTCGTGCTTCGTGGCCTGGTCCCGCCAGCCAGGAATCGTATCGAGGACCCGGGCGTACGCGGGGGATAGGGACCCGACGGTGGCCTCCTTGCGACGGCGCGCCAGCCACCCGGCCAACTTCGACTCCCGGGCATCCCGGCCGGCAACTGGCAACCGCTTCTCGGCGTCCCAGAACGCCAGAAGGTCGTTCAGGGTCCGCTGGCCGGCAGCTGTCAGCCGGGTCGGCGCTGGCGGCAGAGCCTTGCGATGCTCTTCGCGCAGGCCCGGGTCCTGCTTCCCGGCCAGCGTCAGTTGATACCTCACCACCGATCCGGCGACGCCCGCGCCGGCGGCGATCTTCGCAGCCGGGATACCTTGCCGGTACATCAGGACCCACTCCGGGTCGGGTGCCTGGCGTTTGGTCTGGCTCATGGTTGCGTTCCCTGCAGTGGGCTGGTCAGTTCCTGAACGTTCTCCGCCTGATGGGACATCTCATCCCCGGCGGTGGGGCCAGTCCCGGTCAGGTGTGTGCGTTTGGGCTTTGCCCTGGCCAGGGCCACCAGCAGTATCAGGGTGGTCGCCATCCATCCGAGCCCGGTGAGGAACACCAGGCCGATTGCCGCCAAGGGGTGCATGACCCCGAGTCTAGGACCGCGACCGCGGACGACCCCGCTGAAACTCCGGGGCGGCCGGCCAACAACGGAGGCGCACACAGGAAAGGGTGCGCCCCATTCGCTGAGCGCACCCGTTCATTTCCCATTCCCCAAAAGCCGTCCCCTCCGGCTGGAACCATACTAAGCCTGGTGATAGTTAGTCTGGCAAGCCTTTTTCAGCACGAAAAAGGCGCGCCCCGTTCGCTGAGCGCGCCCCTCGATGAGCAGTAATGCTTGGGTCCGATCCTGGGGACTACTCGTTCGGTTGGTGTTTTGGCGATGCCCGTGTGGATGACCAAGCGGACACTCAGAAGATGGACCACCCGGTGCGGTTGGTGAATTCGTCCAGGGCGGCGACACCCGCGACGGAATTTCCGGACTTTCCCAGTCCCGGACTCCACACGCTGATGGCGCATTTTCCTGGGACGATGGCGAGTATTCCGCCGCCGACTCCACTTTTGGCGGGCAGTCCTACCCTGTATGCGAATTCCCCGGCGGCGTCGTAGAGGCCGCAGGTCAGCATGAGCGCGTTTACCCGTTTTGCGTGTGATGCCGAGAGGACCATGTGGCCGTTGGCGTCCCTACCGTTTGAGGCGAGAAAGCGTGCGGAGACGGCGAGGTCGCGGCAGTTCATTGTGAGGGCGCAGTGCTGGATGTATTCGTGCAGAACGGTTTCGACCGGGTTGTCCAGGTTGCCGTAGCTGGACAGCAGGTGCGCGAGTGCGGCGTTGCGGTGGCCATGCGCGGCTTCAGAAGCGGCGATGTTGGGGTCCGGGTCCACGGTGCTTCCGCTTTCTGCTCGAAGCAGGTCCCTCACCGTGCTGCTGGCGTTTCCGGTGAGGGTGTGGAGGCGGTCGGTGATGACAAGAGCGCCGGCGTTGATAAACGGGTTGCGCGGGATGCCGGCTTCGTGCTCGAGCTGCAGGAGGGAGTTGAAGGCGTTTCCGGAGGGTTCCCGGAAGACGCGCCGCCATAGGTCCTCGCCATCGGCGGCGAGCACAAGCGCCAGGGTGAAGACCTTTGAGATGCTTTGGATGGAGAACGGTGTGGTCCAGTTCCCTGCGCCATAAACTTCGCCGTTGACTGTTGCCACGGCTATGCCGAATTGGCTGGGGTCAATGGCCTTCAGGCCCGGGATGTAGTCAGCTGGCGGGTACTGGCCGACGATCGGTGCAACCTTCGCCACGATGTCATCGGTTATCCGCTGGAGGTCCATCGGGGGGTCGTAATCGTTTAGTCCGCTGCGTGTTCTGCGTTCCACGAATGCTCCCTTGCGATTCGTTGATGTGCCGAGGCTTGGGCCTCGGTGGGCCGTGCGGAGGAGGGGGTTCTGCACGAGTCGAGCTATGCCTCGATTTCGTAATGAACAGTACCAAATTTATTAGAAGGGTTTCTTTTCGTAACGTTTGCGTCTATGGTCTAAGTCACATGAACTTCCGGGATTCCGGGACGGACGAAATCAGCCTCAACGGCCGAGGCCGTTGCCGGGTCCCGGGCCTGGCACTGAAAAGACAAGGAATATTGATGCGCGTTATTGACATCGCCCCCGCGGCCAGCGGATTCGCGCTGGTCCTGCATGGTGGGGCCGGTGGCCGGGATTCTGAACTGTCCCTTGAAGAGGAGGGGCAGTACTCCGAGGGCCTCGCCGGCGCCTACCGCGCCGGCCACGCCGTTCTGGCGGCCGGAGGTTCTGCGCTGGATGCCGTGTGCGCGGCTGTGGAGGAACTTGAAAACTGTGTCCTCTTCAACGCCGGGCGCGGCGCGGCGTTGACCGCTCAGGGCGAGGCCGAACTGGATGCCTCGGTCATGACCGGGGACGGCCGCGCCGGGGCCGTTGCGGTCACACGAAATGCCAAAAACCCTGTCTTCGCTGCCAGGAAGGTCCTGGAGGAGACAGCCCACGTACTCCTCGTGGCCCCCGACGAGCAGCTGCTCGCAGGGTGGGGACTTGAAACCGTAGAGCCCACTTATTTCGTGACGGAATCCCGCCGGCAGCAGCTGGCGAAAGTCCAAGCCAAGGAACTGGCCCAGTCACGCCACGGCACTGTCGGCGCCGTTGCGGTCGACAGCCAGGGGAGGGTCGCCGCCGCAACCTCCACCGGCGGCATGGTTAACCAGCACGAAGGCCGCGTCGGGGACACCCCGGTAATCGGTGCCGGTACCTACGCCCATGACGGAGTCGTCGCCGTGTCCTGCACAGGGGAGGGCGAGGCCTTCATCCAGGGCGTAGTCGCCCATGACGTGTACGCGCGGATGAACTACGCCGGGGCATCCCTGCCCGACGCAGTACGGGGAACCATCGATGCCGAACTGAACGGCCGCGGCGCCGATGGCGGGCTGATTGCGGTGGGAGCAGATGGCCGGGTGGTCGTTGCCTACAACTCCTCGGCCATGTTTGCCGCCTATGAGGAATCCGGTGAATTGGTGACCCTGACATGAAGACGATGCTGTGATCCGGGTTAAGAACGAGATTTTCGCCCGGATGGAGGAGATGGCCCCTTCCGAACGTAAAGTGGCGCGCACGCTGCTGGCTGATTACCCCAGCATCGGCCTGGCCAGTGCGAATACATTGGCCAAGGCTGCGGGGACAAGCGCGCCGACGGTGCTGCGATTGGTAGCGCGCCTGGGAATGGACAGCTATGCCGATTTCCAGAAGCACCTGCGTGACGAGATCATGCACGAGCTGAGCGCCCCGGTCCATCGTGCCGAGCGGGTCGTTGACGGCGACGAGGAGATGACCGGCTTTGGCCGCATCGTCGCCGAACGCCGGGAGCTCGTGGACCGGCTGCATTCAACAGTGGCCACCGGGGAGTTCGACCGGGCAGCCAAGCTGCTGGCGGCCGACGCACGTGCTGTCCTGATCGCCGGAGGCTACTACTCGCGATTCGTCGCCGAGATCCTCGCCCGTCAGCTCGACCAGATCATCCCGAACGTGGACTTCCTGGCCGACCCTCTGGGCTATGACATCGGCAAGCTCTACACCGCACGCAAGAACACGGTCGTCATCCTCTTCGACCTGCGCCGCTACCAGCAGCCGGCACGGCAAGTGGCAGCGCTGGCCAAGAAGGAAGGCGCGTCCCTGATCGTGATCACCGACGAGGGCCTGTCACCGAGCGCCGACGACGCCGACGTCGTGCTCGCCGTTCCAGTGGGAGGGATCCCGTTTGATTCCTTCGCACCCTTGATGGTCCTGATCGAAGCTCTTGTGGAATCTGTCCTTGTCCAGACCGGCTCCAAGGGCATCAACAGAATGAAGCTTTGGGAAGAACGATCGCTCATTCAACGCGCAGCCGCGGCACGACCCCGGCTCGAGGAGGAATCATGATGAAACCGATAAATTCCACTGTTAGTCAGGCCTCGGTCATGAGCCCGTCCCGGGACAATAACCCGGATCGGGTTCCCATGGTCAGCCTCAAAGGCGTCGACAAACACTTCGGTGCCCTGCACGTGCTGCGGAACATTGACCTGACCGTCATGGCCGGGGAAGTGATCGTCGTTGTGGGGCCTTCCGGATCGGGCAAATCCACGCTCTGCCGGACCATCAACAGGCTTGAAACCATCGACGGCGGAGAAATCCACATCGACGGGCGGACTCTCCCGGCCGAAGGCCCCGGCCTGGCCGAGCTTCGTTCCGACGTCGGAATGGTCTTCCAGTCCTTCAACCTCTTCGCCCATCGCACCATCCTGGACAACCTCACCCTCGCACCAATGAAGGTGCGCAAAATCAACCGCAAGGATGCCGAAACGGAGGCGATGCGACTGCTCGAACGCGTCGGCATCGGACAGAAAGCCCATGCCTACCCGGCTGAGCTCTCCGGCGGCCAACAACAGCGGGCAGCCATCGCCCGGGCACTGGCCATGAACCCCAAAGTCATGCTCTTTGATGAACCAACATCGGCGCTGGATCCCGAAATGGTCAACGAGGTCCTGAATGTCATGACGTCCCTTGCCGCGGAGGGCATGACCATGGTCGTGGTCACCCACGAGATGGGCTTCGCCCGTCGAGCCGCGGACCGGGTGATTTTCATGGACCAGGGCGCGATCGTCGAGCAGGACGCACCGGATGCGTTCTTCGACAGCCCGAAAACCGAACGAGCACGTTCATTCCTGGCTTCGGTCCTCTCCCACTGAGCGGTGGCTTCACCGCGCAATTCTTTCCCCTCCCTGGGGTACACCCGTCCCTCCAGCAAAACCCCTGAAAGGTACCACCATGTTCAACAATGCCGTTGTACGCCGGCGCACAGCCATCGCCGGGGCACTCCTCACCTCGGCGGCCCTTGCCCTGAGTGCCTGCTCCAGCGAACCGGTCAACATTCCCGGAGCGGCCGGTTCCATGACCTCCGCCGCCAACGATTCCACCATCAGCAGCGCGCCGGTGGCCGGAAATGATTTGATCATCCCCGGTTCCACCATGGAAAAGATCAAGCAGCGTGGCAAGCTCATTGTCGCCACCGCGCTGGACGCTCCGCTGGTTTCCCAGCAGGATCCCTCGGACCCACAGAAGGTCAACGGGCTCGACGCGGACCTTGCCAAGATGCTGGCCGTCTACATCCTGGGCAAGCCAAACGTGGAATGGGTGCCCTCGGCATCCGAAACCCGCGAAGCCCTGCTCGCCAATGGCACCGTTGACGTCGTCTTCTCCACGTACACGATCACCACCAAGCGTGCGGAGCAGGTTGACTTCGCCGGACCTTACTTCATGTCCGGGCTCGCTGTCGCCGTGAAGGCGGACAACACGACCATCAAGGGCATTGATGACCTCAACGGCAAGAACGTGATCGTGCAGACCGGAACACCGTCTGTCTCTGAGGTTCCCGCAAAGCAGCCCGGCGCAAAGCTCATGCCATTTGCCACAACCCCCGAGGGTGTCCAGGCGCTCACGCAGGGCCGTGGCGACGCCTACGTCCAGGACTACGTCCTGCTCGCCAGCCAGTCGGCAACGAACAAGGACATCAAGGTTGTCGGTGCCCCCTTCACCGCCGAGCCTTACGGCATCGGGCTGAAGCACAACGATTCCGCGTTCAAGACTTTCGTCAACAATTGGCTGAAGACGATCGAGACCAAGGGACTCTGGACCCAGGTCTGGAAGAACACGCTGGGCTCGGTCGGCGATTCACCGGCCCCGACACCGCCGGCCATCGGCTCCGTTCCCGGTTCCTGACCACGCAAAACAGGCAACAGCGCCAGTGAGAAGACCAACATGAACATTGCAATCGACAATCTCGAGCCTCTCCTGCAGGGGCTGGGACTGACCCTCCTGATGACCCTGGTCGCCGGCATCGGCTCCCTGATCCTCGGAGTGTTCGTCACCGTGGCACGCATCAGCCCCGTGCCGTCCCTGCGGGCAGCAGCCTTTGCCTACGTGCAGTTCTTTATCAACGTTCCCCTCCTGGCGCTGTTGATCCTGGCAGTTTTTGCGCTACCTGCCGCCGGGCTGATCCTTCCGGTAGTACCGACCGTGATCATCGTCCTGACCGTTTATGAAGCCGCGTACGTCTCCGAAGCCGTGCGGAGCGGGGTCAACACCGTTTCGCGCGGCCAGATTGAAGCGGCCCGGGCGCTCGGGCTCACACTGCCCCAGTCCCTTCGCTGGGTGATCGTGCCCCAGGCGTTCCGTTCCGTCGTCCAGCCACTGGGCAACATCATGATCGCCCTGGCCATGAACACGTCCCTCGCGGCCGTCGTCGGGGTTCTGGACCTGACGGCCCGCATTAACAGCATCAACCTCGTCTACGCCCAGCCCGTCCTTTTCTACACCACCGGAGGCCTCGTCTACATGGCGATTGCCCTGGTCATTGGACTGGTTACCGGCCGGATCGAACGAAAGGTGGCGATCATCCGATGAGTTTCATCTATGACGCACCGGGACCCCGCACACGCCGCAACGTCCGCATTGCCTCGGTGATCAGCGCGCTTGCGCTGGTCGCTCTTGTCGCCGCCGGATTGTGGCAGTTCGGCTCCCACGACCAGCTCAACCCCCAACGCTGGGCGCCCTTCACCCAATGGGTGGTCTGGCAGTACCTGCTCACCGGACTGCTCGGCACCCTTCAGTCGGCCGGCATCGTCGCCGTTCTTGGCTCCGTCCTCGGGACCCTTCTGGCACTGGGGCGGCTAAGCCGGCGCCGCCCGGTCCGCTGGGTCTGCATCGCCTACATAGAAGTCGCCCGGACGGTCCCGGTCCTGCTGCTCATCTACTTAATGCTGTTTGGACTTCCCCAACTCGGGATCAACGTGCCGACGTTGTGGAAGATGGTCATCCCGCTGACGTTCGTTACGGCTGCTGTCTTCGCCGAAATCGTCCGGGCAGGTATCACCAGCCTCCCTTCCGGGCAAGCCGAAGCAGCGTTGAGCCTAGGCCTGAAGCATTCCCAGACCATGCGTCTCGTTGTCCTGCCTCAAGCCCTGCGCAATGTTGCACCTTCGCTGCTGACACAGTTTGTCAGCCTGCTCAAAGACACCACACTGGGATACATCGTCGCCTACACCGAGCTGCTCTACCGCGGCCAACTGCTCACGTCGTACATCAACCAGCTGATCCCCACCTACATCGTTGTCACACTCATCTACCTGGTCGTCAGCGGCAGCCTCACCGCCCTCGCCTCACGCCTGCAGAAACGAACCACCACCAAGAGCTCGGTCCTCCCGCTCCTCCCGCCGCCCGTCCCCGTACTGGAACACGCCCACAAATGAGACATCCCGCACCCACCCCCACCGGCTGGGACGCAGTCACCCTGAGCATCACAAACCCCGCCCAGGTTGAAACAGAGCTAGCAAGCGCCGTGGACACACTGTTGCCCACCGCCCTCTCGCGGAAATGCGGGCTCATGGTCCTCCGGCACGGACCGGGACAATACACTGCCCAGGTCACGCAGGATGTCCCGTTCGGGCTCACCCGGGAACAGACGCTTTGGGACCGCGCCGACGGCACAGTCCCCAGCCGGGGCGAGGCCCTCCTCGAACCAGCAGGCAATGCCACGGCGTATCCCGAATCGCGAACCACGGGGACTGCACCATGAAGGCGAGAAGGGCCTTTCCTAGGTCACGCCCATCAGAACTCGCGGAGGCGAATGCTTCCGGCTTGGGGGGCCGCTCACCTGTCCGGCCGACCTTATCCGAGGACGCTTCTGGCGCTGGCCATGAGGGTACGCCGTACGGCAGCGGACCCGATCTCGAACAGCACGAGATCGGCAGTCGACAGGGCTCTCTGGACGGCTATAGCGGAAAAGAGTAGGGATCGCTGGAGGAATGCCTGACCTCGCCACACGGCTGGATCAGAACACCTTCCAGAAGCAGACGCACACACCATGAGGACACGAAAAAGGCGCGCCCCGTTCGCTGAGCGCGCCCTTCCCGTATAAAGCTGTCAGTCCTTGAAGGCGTCCTTGACCTTTTCGCCGGCCTGTTTCAGATCGCCCTTGGCCTGGTCGGCCTGGCCTTCCGTCCGGAGGCTTTCGTCGCCTGTTGCGGCGCCGGCCGTCTCCTTGGCCTTGCCGCCTGCCTTCTCGGCAGCGTTGTCAATCTTGTCGCCCAGTCCCATGGTGTTTCCTCCTCTGGTTGGCAGCCGTTCGCATTCGGCTGCATCCATCCTAAGCATGCTTAGGATCTGGTTGGCAAGTCTGACGAGCAGAAGCTGAGGACCTTGAAGCGGGGCCCGGCCAGGCTACTTGGCTGCCGACATGCCCGGTTCCAGGGTGTACTGCTTGGGCAGTTTCAGGCCGCGCTCGGCCAGGACGTCGCGCAGCTTGTCCGGGTAGTCGGTGATGACGCCGTCGACGTCGTCGTCCATGAGCTTGCGCATGGTCGGCTTGTCATCGACGGTCCAGGGGATGACCTGCATGCCCTTGGCGTGGGCGCGGGTCACCATGTCCGCAGTGACGTAGGGGACGTAGCCTGGGTCGGTGACGGTGCCGTTCTGGGGCGTGCCGTGGACGGGGGAGATGGCGTCGAAGCCGAGGCTGGCTGCGGCGTCCACGAGGTCCCCGCCGAAGTCATCCGCGTCGATGCCTCCGAGCCATGGCGACTTGCCCGGCTGGCCGGCCTGCAGGAAGTCCTTGTTGGTGAGGGCCACGGTGCGGATGCCGGGCTGGCGTTCCTTCACCAGGCGCAGCGAGCCCCAGTCGAAGCTTTCGATGGAGACGCGCTCTGCCATGTGGGCCTTGTTGATTTCGCGCAGCGCGACGTCGACGAACTGTTCGCGCGGGGCAGTCTGTTCCGGGGCGCCGGCCTCGACCTTGGTTTCGATGTTGAACTTGACCTGGCTGGCCCGGTAACGGTTGGCCAGGTCGAAGACCTCTGCCAGGGTCGGCATCTTGGCTCCGGGGGAGGCCTGCTGGCCGGGGAACTGGGGCAGCGTCTGGGAGCCGCAGTCCAGGCTGCGGACCTGGTCGAAGGTGAGGTCCTTGATGTACTTGCCCACATACGGGAAGGACGGGTCACCCGGGGTGACAGGCGCGGTGTCCTTGCATTTCCGGCCATCGATCTTCCGGTCGTGGGTGATGACTTCGCGGCCGTCCTTGGTGATCTGCAGGTCCATCTCCAAGGTGGACACGCCGGTCTCGATGCCCTTGGCGAAGGACGCCAAAGTCGATTCGACGGTCAGGCCGATGCCGCCGCGGTGTGCCTGCAGGTCAAAGTGGTTGTCGGTGCCGTTGGGGTTGGTGTCCGCGGCATGGGCCGGAAGGGATGTTCCCAAGGCAAGGCCGGCGGTGATGGCGGCCGCGGTCAGCAGCTTGGTGTACTTCATGGGTTCTCCAGAGTTGGGGTTGTTGTGGGGTGGAACGTGAGGGGCTTGGGCCGGGTTACGGCTTGCGGCTTGGGAGTACGAGAAGGGCGTCTCCCACGGGGCGTTCGCCGGTGGCGTCAGACGGGGAGTTCATGACCTGGCCGCCCTGGACCATGGTGGTGGATCCGCCGCCGTCCAGATTCATTGCATTGACCATGCCGAGCGACCTTGCCACGTGGGCTTCCTCGTTCAGGCTCAGGCCAAGGCTGGTGGTTTGGCGGCCGTCGGCGGTGACCAGCAGGGTCCGGCCCTGGGCGTCCACTCCGGCGAAGGTGCGGGGGTTGCGCTTGTGGACCCAGCCGTAGAAGAAGCTGTTGCTGTCGTTGGTCCGGACCATGCCGTCCCGCTTGGCCGTGACGTCCAGCTGGCCGTCCTGGACCAGGGTCGGGCCGCCGTTGACGACGTCCGTCGTCGGGGTGGTCGTCAGGGTCTTGCCGTTCTCGGTGAGTAAATCGGTGTCGACCTTGAGCTTCTTGCCCGGGACGGCCAGGGCGGCGAGCGTGTCGACGTGGGCGCCGATCGCCTGCACCGTCTGCCCGCCGGCGGGCACAGCGGCCCCGCGCGTGTGGTTGACGGCGGTGACCGTCCCTTGGGCGTCCAGGACGACCTCGAGTCCTGGGCCGGCCGGGGTGGTGGGGCCGAACTCCGGGGTGAAGGCGACGATCTCGTCCGCGTCCGTGCAGGTGAAGTCGTGCAGCGGAAGGTTGGTCGGGGTGTCATTGGTGCCGCCGCAGTTGCGGATCAGCCCGGGGACCCGGTCGATACCGTCCAGCGGAAGTTCCGCCGCGCCCGGCGCAGAGACGGCACCGTGCCAGTGCAGCCGCTGGATCGAGGTGCCGTTCTTATCCAGGACGAGGGAGGGCCGGTCGCCCACGGGCTCGCTGAGGACCTTGCCGTCGTGGACGGCTGCTCCGGCGGGGTCGCCGGGGGCGCCTGCTGCGGGGTCCATGGTGAAGAACCCGCCGTTCACGGCTGCCAAGGCCCCGGCAGCGGCGGAGAGCTGGCTTGTGGTTTCGCGGTCTTCGAGATTGGGTCCAAACGAGGAGGTGAGGTCACCCTTGAATTCCTTCGGATCAATCGTGAGCACCTGCAGGTTCCAGGGTCCGCGGTCATCCTCACTGGTGCCGGCGTCGCCGTCCCAGCCGGTGTAGATCACCGACGCTTTGTAGCCCGCGGCCTTGATCTGGTCGACCGTGGCAGCGCCGTCGGCCTTGGTTCCGAACTGGCCGACCCGGACCCGGTAGCCGAGGTCCCCGCCGGCGTCGGCGAGCTGGGGTGACTGGACGTGCTCGACACGGGCAGTGACACCAGCGGCATTGAGCTTGTCGGCAACCTTCTGGGCCTGCGCCTGGATGGACAGCGCTGAGGCCGGGGCGTCGGGGTCCGGGGATGTGGACGGGACGGCGACTTCGGCGGTCCAGAAGAAGTCCTGGTTGGGCGTGCCGCGGGTGATGGTGGTCCGGGTCAGTCCCGGGGCCAGGGTGGTCACGTTCCGCGTCTCGGGCTGATCTGCCGCTCCGAGATCGAGATGGGCGGCCGCTGACGCTGCAGCCTGCTGATCGGGTGCGGGCGCCGTGGGCGCTGCGGAGGAGGGGCCTGCCGGGGTGAGGAAAGCGAAGGGGAGGGACACGGCCAGTGCGGTGATGACCGCTCGGCGGTGACGATGATTGGGGGTGATCATGGGTATCGACCCTAAGGCCCGTGAAGTCAGAGCACGCTCCCATACACCGGGGTTCTTCAGGCCTTCGATGAGTGTTCATCAACCGTTCGAGGAACTGTGTCCAGATGTTCCGTCCCGATACCGTAACCTCGGGCAGTGCGCCCCGTTCGCGGCTCGAACGCAAGGCGCCGCGGTGAGGCCTTAGACGACCACCAGTGACGGGGGTTTCGCGCCGGCGGCCGGCAGGCTCACGGCCGCGCTCGTGCCGGTTCCCGGGCTGCTGGAGAGGCTGATCGTTCCCCGGTGGTTTTGAATGATCGATCGGGTGATGGCCAGCCCCAGGCCGGCGCCGGGAATGGTGGAGGAGTGGGCGTTCGCGGCACGGAAGAAGCGGGTGAACGCCTGGTCTAGTTCCTCTTCGCTCATGCCGACGCCGGTGTCGGTGACCTCGCAACGGAGTTCGTGACCATCGTTGCTGACCTGGACGGTGACGGCGCCCCCGCGCGGCGTGTATTTGATGGCGTTGGAGATCAGGTTGTCGACTGCCTGGGTGATGCGGGCAGGGTCGAAGTGGCCGGGGGCGGATCCATCGCTGATCAGGTTCAAGGTGATGCCGCCAGCCTTCGCCTTGGGTTCGGCCGCCTGGACGCTGTGCCGGACGACGTCGGTCAGGTCAGCGTCACGGGGTTCAATGGTCATACCGTCGGAGGCGATGGTGAGCAGGTCACCGACCAGGTGCAGGAGTCGTTCGGCGTTGCGCCTTGCCACGGTCAGGAAGAACTCCATCTCCGGATCGACGCCCTCTTCCGCCAAGCCCAGGTCCAGGTAGCCAACAATGGAGGTCAGCGGGGTCCGCAACTCGTGCGAGACGTTCGCGACGAACTGGTCCTTGGCCGAGAGTGCTTCGACCAGCGCCGTGACGTCAGTAAAGGCAAGGACCGCCCCGGAGCGCTGGCCGCCGGCGCCCTCGATCAGCCGGCATGTCGCGGAGTACGCCTTCTGGTCGGTTCCCTCGCCGGCCCAGATCAGTTCATCCGTGAACGACTCACCCCTGGCGGCGCGGAACGCAGGATGCCGCTCCATGGGAAGGGGATGCTTCCGGTCGGCGCCGTAGACAGGGCAGTCGGCGTGGTCATCGGGCGTGGGTGTGCCCGTGATGGTCCTACCCACGCGGCTGCTGAGCTGGTGGTTCATCAGGACGATGCCGCCCTGGGCGTCGAGGGCACAGACGCCAACGCTGACGGTATCCATGACAGTGCCGATGAGACGCTCACGCTCCTCGCTGGCGGCCAGCAGGTCCCGAACCTCACAGGCCTGCGCCTCCAGCTGGCGCCGCTGCAGGGAGAGGGCGTTGGCGATCGCATAGGCCGTGAGCGCGATCGCTCCGACAATAACGGGCAGGAGCACGATCCGGATGAAGTCTGGTCCGTCAAAGCCTGTGCCCAGGATGACCGGCGGAAGGACCGCGCTAAGGACCGTGAAGAGGATCGCCAGCAGGACACCGCTGCGGCGCCGGTCTGCGGCCAGCCACACCACCGGGAAGACCAGCAGAAATCCCAGAACTGCGAGGTACTGGTCTGCGGCCTCGCGGGTGATTCCGATGGCCAGGCAGTCCAGCAACGGGATGATGAGCACCGCCCGTTCGGGCACGCGCCGCCAGGGCACCAGGGCGCAGGCGGCAAGAAGGAAGAGATGGATTCCAAGGCTGTACAGAAATGGCCCCGACCAGGCCAGTTCAGGATTCAGGATCCTCGTCAGGATCGTCACCAGCATCATCGTTATCGACAACGGAAGCTGGAACAACACCGCCCGGCCCCTCGGGCCCAAGGCGCGGTAGTACGCATATAACGGCTCAAAAAGCATGGCCTCCCCTGTCCTTGCCCTGATCGCCTCTCAAAGGAAACCTACCCCGAAAGCACCCCAATCAACACCAACGCGGGGACTGAACGCCGCCCTCCGGTCTACGCCTGGCCAGTCCCGGCTGCCTGAGGCCGGCCGGTCAGCCGCCGGACAGCCAGCTCAGCGCTTTGGCCTCAGACGTGAAGTATCGGGTGGGGCGTTGGGGCTGGCGGACGCCCGTGAAGAAGCTGGCGATCACCTCGTCCACAGGGGATTCGCCGAGCAGAGCCACCCGTGAAACCGCATGCGGACGCACGAAAACATCCCTGGCCCGCGTCGAGGTGTTCCCAATGTTCCGCATATCGACCAGCAGCGGCCGGTCATGGTCCGGGCTGACCTGGTTCATCATGGTGACGGCTGAGACGGCGTCGTCCTCATCAACGTACGCGCCCGGTGCCCAGACGAGCTGCAGGATCCCGTCCGGGCGAAGGGTCAGAATCGCCTTGCCACCGGCGACTTCGACGTGGGCGCTCATACGAGGACCGGATCATTCCGGGAAACAAAGCGCATGGCCTCAACTTACAGCAGGGGCGTCCACACTTCGTGTCAGTGAAACGGCTCCCCGCCACCCGCCCGATCAGTTCCCGCGGTACGGGCTGCTCGTCCCCATGAACCTGCGCCTCGCTTCGGCGATGCCGTCGGGGGAGTGGAGCTCCTCCCAGGTCTTCTTGCGGTCTGTTTGCAGTTCTTCCGGCACTGTAGGACGCGGCGGGTGGATGCGCGGTTCAAGCGGGACGGCGGCCAGACGTTGCTTTCGCGGCTTTCCTCGCCTGGGGTCGAAGTGGCCAGCCTCGCCCGCGGCCGGCCGCGCCGCCACGCCCTTCTTCTTCAGGAGTGGGGCGCTGACGAGCGACCACTTTTCCGTTCGTAGGCATGAGATGAACATCTGGCCGATCAGCGCATCGCATTGCGGACAGACGAAGGCACTGTAGTCAGCGCCCTTCATCTTGCTGCGCCGGACTTGGATCTTGGCCTTCTCCACGTCAGCCCGGGTCTCGCGCATCCACTTGTTGAGGACCTTATGGACGTCCGGATGGTTCTCGTAGCGCTTTGCGCCGACTTCTCGCCGAATCTCCAAGGCAGGGGGAGAGGAATACTGCACACCGGCCCTGGCTGAGTCCGCGTTCCAGAGCAACATCGGGTGCTCGCAGCTCCAGCATTGAGTGAGGGTTGCCCAGACGAACGGACCATCTTCCGTGAAAACAGTGTGGACTCCGAATGCCGCCTCGGGCGAGGCGCTGTTGTTGTTCATCTCCTCGATACGCGCATTCAGGGCCTCCTGCCGTAGCCGCTCCTCTTCCCGCAGACGGGCCTCGTACTCTTCCTCACGCTTGTGCCGGGCCGCCTGGTCATCCGGGCTTCCATAGGCCCATCGGTGACCACGACGGAGCAGATTGTCGACCAGGTCGCCGAGGGTGTCTTCCTCCCGGAAGTCGCAGCGGATGTCGAGGGTCATCAGGTCGGTGGGGTCCTCCGGGACGGCTGAGCTCTTCCCGAAGCCGGTAACGACGGCTGGAATGTGGGTTCGGTTGTATTCGAGTCGACGAGGGATGATCCACATCGGGAACACGCGATCGTTGAAATACCGCTGGCTCCGCTGCTGGTATCTCTCGGGGGTCTGGGAGGAGAGCTGCACCTCGAAGGCAATGCGACGCCGCTTGTCGTCGGACTCGGCCAGGACATCGATGATCCATTCCCTCGACGGGTGCGGATACTCGACCAGCGCATGCCACCCGTCGATCGCGTTGATGCGGTCCCGAAGTGCCGTCTTCATGGCGATGTGCTGCGGGGACTCGCCGCCGTGGTCCACCTTGCACTCGGAGGTCCGGTAGTGGGCGAAGAAAAAGGTTTCACCTCGCGACTTGGCGATGGCTCTGATGCCGCACAGTGGCATCACTACCCGTTTCGCATCCTCCGACTCTTTCAATGCCGCCCAGGCCGCGGCCGAATACTCGGAAGCATCGACTCGCGCACCGTCAAGAATTGCCACAAGGCCCATGGATCCCCCAGGTCCAATGGCCAGCCATTCTGGCCCTTCACGAGGATTCCATCACACGACCCCGCGTGTCTGGCAACAGGCAGCCCGGGTCCAGTTGCGGCGTCTCACGAACTATAGGTAATAACACTAGGACTCTTACGTCTTCTGTCTCCTCCTTTCCCTGTTTGGAAACGTCTCAACACCTCGGTACGAGTTGTTGTCTCACGTTCCTTCGAGGCAACCCGGACTCCCAAAAATGTGGCAGTCATGACATGCAGCCACGCACTCTCCCACCGACCCAGTTGCCGACTACGCTCACAGCAGGACACCGTTTTTGTCCAATGGTTCTGCGAAGGTCTGGCCAATGTCGCATTCTCCACCGGTTGGCATGCGACGCCGGGGTCTGTCGATGACTGGACGCCAGTCCGTACGGGAGGGCCAGACTGGCAAGTCGCAATCCCTAACCACCAGCATTCTCAGCGACCCGCAGAGAACCATGTCCATGACCGCGGAGCCATACGAGCGGTGGGAAACCAGATGGATCAAGCAGCAGGAACCACCAGTACTTGAAACCGTCAGTTCAGCTCCATGCCGAACTGCCGTGTAAGTAGAGCCCTCTTGTAGTGGGTTTCGGCGGCGTCGACCTGCGGCCGGCGCACTTGGCGAGAAGAATTGCAGGATGCTGAACTGGAAGTGTTGCCGGTGCCGGTCATCGGCAGCTGCCAGCTCCCGGAGGGCGACGTTGCCACCATGGCCGTTCTTGGCATACTCCCTCCGGAGACCCAGGCCGCCATGTCGCGGGTGCTGATCAAGTCTTCCACGCGGAACACCGGGCGGACCTGCTACATCTCCACCCGCATCCTGGCCCCGGCCAGCCGATACGACGAAGTGGTGGACATGGTCACGGCCAGCATAGCCGCCGGGAAGCAAGGCGACCCCTGGATCCGGACACGGTGTTTGGCCCCTGCGCCACCGAAGCGCAGTACCGGAAGGTTCTGTGCCGTCGGCTTTCCCCACATGCAGCCTGCGCTTGCTGACGCAGGCGATGAGGTAGATCCCCTGGACGGAGTTGAGCGCCCTCCGCCATTGCCCAGTTGCGGTCGTCAGCGATGATGGCCTGGAGCTCCTCGTAGCTGACAGTGACGGAAAGATCCCGCGCCGGGGTTCACTTCGTTGAGGGGATACAACCCAATGCGACAATGACACCCCATAGCAAAAGCGCCCAGCCAGCGCCCGCGTGGTGAGCATGTCGAAAGCTTCGGCGGGCCATAGGATGCGGAGGGATTCAGTCAGGAGCAATTTCAGGAGCTCGATCGTATGCGGGACAAATTCAGAGGCTTCTACAGGCCATCAGCCGAGGAGCTGCAGG
Organism: Pseudarthrobacter sp. NIBRBAC000502770; assembly: GCF_006517815.1. Taxonomy (NCBI): domain Bacteria; kingdom Bacillati; phylum Actinomycetota; class Actinomycetes; order Micrococcales; family Micrococcaceae; genus Pseudarthrobacter; species Pseudarthrobacter sp. NIBRBAC000502770. The sequence continues at coordinate 2,415,859 of NZ_CP041198.1, read as the reverse complement.
GTCTCTGGAACACAGCCACCATAGTCTTTGATGCAAATGTCCTGTTGGACTTCCATAGATATGAGGCAACCACCTCTGCCACATACTTAGAGCTGGCTTCCGCCTTTCAAGAGCGACTGTGGCTACCGTTCCAAGCGGCCCACGAATACCACGAGAACCGCTTAGCTGTTCGGTCCGAAACCAACGCAACTCATAAAGAGCAGATCAATCACATTGAAAGACTCGTCAACGCGATTAGCCAGTCGCCCCGGAAGTCACACCTTACTGCCGGCGACAAGCACAAGGCACTCCTGGCTGCAGCTAAAGATCTTCTTGATGAGCTCCGAGAAGAAAGCGCAAAGCTAGCCGACCGCAACGGACCGTCCGCCGAAGACGCAGTTCTAGAGAAAATCACAGAACTGTATGAGGGAAAGGTTGGAGACGAGCCGTCGCCGGATGACCTGGAGAAGCTTTATAAAGAGGGAGCCGTCCGTTTTGCCCAAGAGATTCCGCCCGGGTACAAAGACCAAGCCAAAGAGGGCACCCGTAAGTACGGTGACTTCGTTTTCTGGCGGCAGGTTTTGGATTACGCCAAGGAGCATGAGCTAGACATAATTCTCGTGACTGAGGACGCCAAAGAGGACTGGTGGGTTTCCGCTCAAGGCAAACAAATTATGCCCCGGCCTGAACTGATCAAAGAGTTTCGAGAACATTCACGCGGTAGGTCCATCCACATCTACAACGGCCTGTCCTTCTTCAACTACGCAGCAAGTCATGTCCAGTCCGTCGCCAGCCACGAAAGAATCCTATCCGCGAGGGAGGAGCTAGAGGACGTCGCGCAGCAACGCGCTGAGACACAGAACGAGGCGAATTCCAGCTACGCAGAGTGGCTATCCCCGGCGGCGTACAACCTGACGCGCGATCCGCAAGCCCGTGTTTCCCTTCCTTTTGAGGCCGCCATCCGGGCCTCCTCAGAAAGGTTACAAGCGCTGCACGCGGAGATTCGTGCACTTGAAGCCGAAGTCGTCAGACAGCGCAATCACATGATTGCTCGGGATGAAGCCGGAACTGAACCGGACGACCCGATGACAAGCGAATTGCGGCAGCGACTAGCAGAGACACGGGCTCGTCTAAATGTGCTCTACGACCAAGCGGGGTTATCAGAGATTCAGCAGCATATCCGACAGTATGCGCTGCGACCGGTCTTTGACCGGTATGAGGACAACTGAGCTCGAGCTCAAGTCCGGCTTCCCTGATTTTCGTGGACGGAGGGGCCTAAACTGAGCGGCCTGATACATGCACGGAGCCATCCAAGGCATTTGCCTCCTTCGACTGTCTGGTCGAAAAGTGAGCCATTTCGCGGGCTTGGCGTCTAGTGGCTCACTATTGGACCGTCACCGACATTCGACTAATCTTCGCCGCTGCAGGGACGGCACCCAGCCAGGCGAGACACGTGAACTCCACAGAACCTCGGGTAGAGCGTGTCGGGAGAGCATGATCGACTTACTCGACCATTAAGGGCTCGATCCAGAACGGCTTCGCAAGGGAGACAAGCCCGACGTCGTTGTCGGTGGCCCTCGGTTGGATCTGCGAGACTTAGCGCTGGTCGGCTACGTCGGCCAGGTGGTGCTCCCGATGCCAGGCGAAATAACCCTGCGATCGTTCGTTATGTGCAATGCACATGCGGCCGAGGAGCTCCTCGGCATGGTACCAAACCTGGCCGCGCCCCGGCTTGCCGGCACGCAAGGACCCGTCAGCGCCTACGACAAGGTAGCCGTTTTCAAAAAGTGCATCGCATCCGAACAAACAAGCCAGCATGGAGACATTGCGGATGTCCATGCGCTCCGCCTCGGAGCATTTGGACCGGGGTTTGATATGGGCAGCCACCAGGAATTCCTCCGGATAGGAATGTCCGCAGAGGGAGCAGTGGCTGCCATGCAGCTGCAGCTGCTGGCACCTCAGGTAGCGTTGCTCGGTCCGAACAGCGGCGAGAGTCCATTTGTCGCTGGGACCTCCCTTGTATTGCTGGGGGTCGGAAGGCCGTGCCCCGCTCAGCTCTACGTCCCCGCCGTCGCCGATTTCTAGCCCTGCCTGCCTTAGCAGTTTCAGGGCGGCATCCCGGTCGAGACGGAATACATACCCATTTTTGGACCCGCCTTTCGCGTTGACCGGGCCCTGGCCCCACGGCAGAACCCGGTAAGCGTCTTCCCGCGGGATCCGTACTTCGCAGAGAGGATCGGTGAGCACCAGAATGCCGTTCGTGCCCGCCGGCTCCTTGTACCCTCGCAGCGGAGGATAAGAAGGAACCGGCCGCGTGGCAACGATGCTGATCCCCCGGACCGCCGGCCTGTCGAAATTTAGTACAACGTCTCCGGGCCGGACATGAGGCAACGTGTCCCAGGAGGGGACGCTCTGCCCGCGGTGGCCTTTCAGGGGGGCCCACAAGGTGCCTTCGTGGAAGACGTGCCGGAAGTTTTCAGATTGGAATGCCCGCCAAAAATTTGTGGCAGGACCGACCGGGACAGTCGATACCGCGTCCCTCAGCGAATTGGTCATAACCCATTCATACCGGAAGATTCTCGTTGGGCGTCTTTAACGTGCCTCAGGGGCAGCAGAAGGGAGCCCGCAACGCACTGCTATGGGTCCCGGCGCGTCTGTACGACATGCGCGAGCTCGGGTAGTTGCAGATCATTCCTAGCGTCTCGTGAACTATACCTAAGGGCGACACCCTCGGAAGGGTCTGCGTCCATGCCGCGATACCGCCATTCGTGTCTTGCAAAGTCCGTCTCACCGCAGTGTCTTATTTAAGCCTTAAGGGTCTACGAGACAATGCGCATGAGACGTGGGACGACCGCAGGGGGCAGGCATTCCTGGGTCAGGACGGGCAGGCCGTATTGGACACCGCGATCTGCGTTGGAGGGCCTACGGGATAGTGAGCGCAATAAAAAATTTGCCTTTCGTCGAATTAGGAACTGGCGTCCGCTAAAACTGTCGACGCACCGTTAGCCCAGCCGACTTGGAGCGATTGCATGGACCGCAAAGTATTTGCAGGTTCTGGGCCTCATTGCTCCCGCCCATGGCGATCGGGATGATGTGGTCAAACTGCAGTTCAGTTGTAGCCCCGCAGGCGCGGCAGGAGCCTGCATCTCGCTGCATGACGAATACCTTCACGTCATCCGGGATAGCTTTACGGCCTGTGGCAAGTCGCGGGGCATACCTCATGGCACGTGCTGCTTGGGCTGTGTCGAGTTGTCGCTGCATGCGTTGTTCCCGCAAGACCAAAAGCGCCTCAACCTCGCTGGCGTTTAGGCCCTCGGACTCCCAATAGAACCTGTTTCTGAAGTGCCAATACCGGCGGCCGTTGATGTTAGCTATGAACATAGGGAACCCCATCTGCGCCTGCTGACGCTCAAGGAAAACCTCTTCCTTGACCTTGCCGATGGTGTAGCGCTTTTTGCCGAGGGTGATAATCACGTCACCATTGCTGGTCCAAAAGCCCCGCTGGTGATCAAGTCGGACGTTATCGGCCCTTCGCAGCATCCCCAATACCTACTTTGCTATTTGACCATGGGCTGACCCCTTGGCCGTTCTAAAGTTGCGAGCAGTCTACTAAGGATCACAAACAAGAGGAGTGCCAGCTGCCTTACCTAGGAATAACGCCGCTAATCGCCCCCAGAAGAGGCGATACGACAAGACCCCACCCCCAAGGGAACAGGGTCTTGCGTAAGGGCAGAAGGACCCAGCTATCTGATCAGCCGTGCATAGACCACGTAGTTGTCATCGAACTCACCAGTTTTAGGGTCATATCCGTCGCAGGTGATGAGGCGGAGCTCAGCGTCCTCCGTATTCCCATAAACCTTTTCCGTCGGGAATGCGGACTTCGAGTATTGTTCCCCATGATCAACTGCGAAGACGGCAACCGTGCCGTCCCTCCGGGTGATTTTTATAGTGTCACCCTTTGCAAGACTTCGTAGGCGTGCAAATACCCCCGCGCCACCGTCAGTAGCGTTGACGTGCCCATAAACCACAGCAGGACCAAGTTCGCCCGGCGTGGGTGATCCGTTGAACCATGCTGCCGGAGCTCCTGGTTCGCCCGGCGGCACTTCCAACGTTCCATCCTTCCGGAGGCCCAGACTAATGAGTTTGGACTGTTTGCCTACCGATGGGATGTCTATCGATATGGGGACGGATGCCCCCATAACAGTTGCTGTTGCCGCTGCGAGCGGTGCTGGGGGTGTTGATGGGGCAGCGGTCTCCGTTATGACTTCCCGGGCAGTGACGGCCTGGGTCGAAGCATTAGAAGCGCAGCCTGTCAAAAGTAGCAAAGTGACCGCCGCAGACGCATACCATTTGCGGCGGCCACTGGTTGAGCTAGTCATTCGAAGCGATCGACCTAAAGGCTCTAAGCCTTGACGGCCATCCGGCGGCGCGCAATCACCGTTCCGGTAGCACCAGCGGCAACGAGCCCACCGAGTGCAAGGAAGCCCATACCATTATCAGTTTCATGTGGGACACCCGTGGGAGCGGCGCCAACAGGCTTCTTGGCTACCTGAGCCTGACCCTGAACCGGAGCCTGTGCCGCGACCGGAGCCTTGGCCGGAACCGGAGTCCCCGTGAACGCAACGCCCGCCTTTTCGCATCCAATTCCATCGCCATCGCTGTCCAGGTTAGGAGCGTAGTCGGGAGATCCGGCAGGGATGTTGTATACGCCTGCAGCAGCTGCGGTGGGGCAGTTCGGGTAGGCAGTGCCAACAACGGCATTGGCCGGTGTTGCTGTCAGCGCTGAAAAGCCGATTACTGCCGCCGCTGCCAAAATCGAAGCACTCTTCTTCATTTTAAATCCCCAGTCTTTACCATTTATTAAAGAGGGCAGGCAGCCTGGGGGTAAGCAAAAGCACTGCCCCCAACGGCCGCCTTGGCCCTTCGGCTCTTGCCAAGAGATTTATATCAGATTTCAAAGGCGAGATTTACACATTACGTCCCCTAGGTCCTGAGGTCAGACGAAAGTCCTGCCGCCCGGGAGATGGCTGACCACCTGCTTTCCGCTCATTCATTCGATTGCCATAAGACCCTGGATTACAGCTCCGAGGACGGCACGGGGAGACCACGGATAAGTCGATGCACTGCGCCGGCGCCAGCATCGTCCTTGAACACGAGGAGCGACCCAACCAGATCACGCGGATCGCCGAGCGACTCGGCTTCTACGATCACAAGGCGCTGAACAAGAACTCGCCGGTCCCGCACTCTATGGACGAGTGGGTCGCGCGGCACGACGGCGGCAGGGCATGAACGAGGTCATCCCCCACATCAATGGCCTGGCCAGGAGCTGGCGTTTTGCCTAAAGATGCCGCCATGCACCTAACCCGCTGCCCGGCAGCTTCACCGAACCAAAGCGGAATAAGGGCCCGGCTCGCGAACCGGCAGATCCACCTGGCGCGGGGCCTGCTGCAGTGAGTCTGGTGACGGAAGCAATTAGCTCCTGTGAGGAGTCCAACCGCAATTAGAGTCATGCTGGTCGGTTCGAGTATTCCGCCCGGGTGAGGTGTGCGGTGTAGGGCCGTGAGGCTGCAGGTCCCGTGCGTGCTGGTCGGTTCCAGTCTTCCGCCCGGGTGAGGTGTGCGGTGTAGGGCCGTGAGGCTGCAGGTCCCGTGCGTGCTGGTCGGTTCCAGTCTTCCGCCCGGGTGAGGTGTGCGGTGTAGGGCCGTGAGGCTGCAGGTCCCGTGCGTGCTGGTCGGTTCCAGTCTTCCGCCCGGGTGAGGTGTGCGGTGTAGGGCCGTGAGGCTGCAGGTCCCGTGCGTGCTGGTCCGTTCCAGCGTTCCACCCGGGTGAGTATGTACTTCGAACATACCTGCTAGATAAGAAGACCACAATTCTTCGTTTGGGCAGATTCGAGCCCGGCTGGGGGACAGCGCAACATCATTACGATCCTGCTGCTCGATTGGGAGAAATGCGACCGAAACTGTCCCGCCGAAGTCCAGCTTCAGGCAGGTGGCTGGCCGCCTCTCGATTGACGTCCAGGAAGCGTACGCGTTCGAGTGCGGTGGGGGTGAAGGGCCGTCGCCGGACCGGGGGTGCTGTGCGGGGTTAAATGCGTGGCTGCTCATGCCCTGTTGTGTGCGGCCGGCGCCCTGGTGCGCAGTTTTCGCCCGAATAAGGCCATGGCCATCGTGACCGACCACTGACCGACCCAATGACCACCCCTGCTTCCCAGTGCTGGCGCGGGTTTTGGGGAAATGGCGACCAAACCGACCACGGGGAAGTATGCCTATAGGAGAGAAAGCATGTAACAGGGAAGTACAAGGATCCCTATGTGTAGTAGTAGTTAAATGGTTGGTTAAGTCGCCATATATATATAAAGGGGCCTCCTTCCCAGTGCTGGCGCGGATTTTTATGGGCGACCAGGTGGTCGCCATCCGTTGCCCATGGTCGCCCATTGCAGGCCGAAGCCGGCAAAAACGGCCCCGAAGCGTGTTTTCCGGTCAATTCCGCTACCGCGGCTCCGGGGACGCTTCCGGGCGCATTCAGTGAAAAAGCGGAAATTTCCGAGTCAGCGGCTTAGCGCGAGGACCACAACGAGGACGGTCAGGGCGGCCAGAACAGCCAGAATCACGTATCCAAGCCACTTTGGACGGCCGCGGTGGGGGTTGATGTCGATGTACGGCACGGCCGCTAATCCTCCGTTTCGGGCCTGGAACCGCTCCTGCGGCGGCCCGGCGAGAAGGCGAACAGGGCCATGAGCGCCATCACCAGGAGGGTGAGAACCATGAGTGCGAGCCCGAGGGCATAGCGGAGGGGATCCATGAAAAAGGGTGCTTTCGGTCAGACAACCTGCTGCGCCAAGGCCGTTCGGTGTTCCGGCTGCCGTGAGTGGCCAGCGCCAGCTCCGGTTCAAGGTGGGTGACGGCGGTGAAGCGGCCGGTCGCGGCGCGCGGTGCTGGTGGGCAATGGAGGTGCTCATGCTTTATGTGCGGCGCTAGGCTCAGGGGCATGACGGAGAAACTCACCATCGGCGGCCTGGAAATCAGCGTCAAAGACGCCCGGGCACTGGCCCGGGAGTACATGAACGACTACGGCAACTGGTCTTATCCCGCCTACGACAGCTATCCCGGAAACTGTGACCCGGACACAGTTGGGCCGCAGGACGCAGCGGCCGCCGGACTGTTGAACGCCGGGCAGAACGCCCTTACCGCCCAATACTCCTTCCTGTCGCTGATCCCGGTAATCAACCCGCTTATGCGCAGTGAACACCTCGCCGGCACCTTGGACGAGGCCGGTGAAAAGACGTTGACGGCCATCGCCGACCTGTTCGGGGTGCTGGATGGTCGATCCACGCCGCAGCTGCAGCTCGTGAAGCTGGCCAAGATCCTGCACCTGAAGCGCCCCGGCCTGTTACCGCTGTACGACGACCACATCTGGCGCGCCTACGGAAAGCTTGGGACACCGAAGATGACGCACACGAAGGGCAGGAGCAACAGGCAGTTCATGCTCGATTGGCTGCCCCTGATCCAGGACGATCTCAGGACCGGACTGCGGCACTGGCAGGGCATTGCCCGGCTCGCCCCGGCCGACGGTCCGGCCGTGACGCCGCTGCGGGCATTGGACATGGTGGCGTGGCGGCTCGTCGAGAAGGTCGAGCCGCGGCGCCCGGCGCCGGCACTCCTGGCATGACACAGAGCCCCGCAACTGCGGTCCCTTACCAGTGTTCTAGGAGTCGTCCGGGCCGTTGCGGATCCAGCTGCGCATCGCGTCCAGGGCGATTGAGGTTCTGCGCCCACTCCAATGCTATTCATCCCTCATCTTGCCCCCGGAGTATGTCGCGGAGCTCTGATGGGGACAGCGCGATATGGGACGGGCCCAGGAGGGGTACGTAAATGCCAAAGCGGCGGACCGCTTGGCTTGAGGCCGCATCCTTGAGGTCGTCTTCGGTGTTGGCGGGACGCTAGCTGGGCACCGTTACAGTCGATAACGAGCGAGGGACAAGATCGGAGCTCGTCGAGGGCCCTGGCCCGTAATGTGTTGAATGTGAAAACTCTGGTCCTGCTCGACGTAAACGGAACTGTCCTCCCGACTCTGGACAGGACCGCGATACGACGCCGTGGCTTGCGCGAGTTTGACGTTGTTATTCCACCTTTCACGCCAACAACCGTGAGTGCGCGGCCCTACGTCCTTGAGGCGCTCAATTCTTGGTACAGGCAGGGCACCGAGATCCAATGGCTGAGTTCTTGGGGGTGGAAAGCCAGATACCTTGCTCAGGCACTGGGGCTTCCTGAGTTCGACGTATTTTATGAACCTACCCCAGCCGACGTCTTCATGTATGGGCGATCAGGATGGCCTTGGAAGAGGTTTGCCATCGCTGATACCGCGGAAGACGCGTGGCAGGCGCCGGTTCGCATCATCTGGATTGACGATGAGCCCCAGACCGGCCGGACCGAAGACCTTGAATTCTTCCTGTCTGAAGGCTTGCATCCGAACGTGGCAGAGGTGAAGCTCATTCGACCGAGCGGGGAGTTTGGTCTGACGCGTAAAGAGCTTCGCCTTGCTGCGTCACTCCTAGATGTTGAGCCCCCTGAGTATGGGGCCCGTAGAAGCCCCACAGCCAGTAAAGCCACATGAATCACGACGAGGCCTTAGCCTTTTGCCAAGGCTGCTGAGGAAGGCTGGATGAAGCAGCTTTGTAATGGCTCGTACACCCTCAGGGAGGCCGAATCACTCGCGTGTACCCCGGACCTTCAACCTCCGAAGCTCCAGGACCTTATCCGCGACGGGAATGTGCTCGCCTTCAGCTATTCCGGCGTTCAGTGGCTCCCGAAATACCAGTTCGTCGACTTCCAAGTACTCCCCGTCATCGCGGAGCTCCTGAAAATTGCCAGGGACGCAGGAGCCACCGACCGGGACCTTGCACTGTGGCTCCTAAGTCCCTCCACCCTTCTAAGGCCCGGCCCTCCGGCTGCACATTTGGATAATGCGGCTGCAGTCGTGCAAGCAGCTCACGTACATTTCCAAGCGCTGTGGTGACGACGAAGATTTGAGTCCCTCGGTGAACGTTCCGAGCTTCGTGAGGTGCCGCAGACTGGGAGATGCCGGTGCTGCCGACGGGTTTGACGGATTCGCATGGTGGACACCGAGACGGCGATCTTTGTCTTTGCCCGAACGTCAGCTCACAAGCCTTATACAAGTCACAGGCGATGTCGTCCTCAGAGTCGGGACGTCCGGCCTGACCTGGATCCAGAACAGTGCCGGTAATCCAATTCGGCAGATCTCGAGCATGAGCAGATCCAGATTTTCCCCGTCGCGACGCAGCTGGGACGGGGCGACGGACTGAAAGCCTTCTGCCGGGACGGCTACGGCGGGCAGGCGCGCGATTTTACGCTCGTCGAGAAGCGAGACCAGATAGACGCTTCCCGTTGCCGTTGTGACCTCGAATCGTCCTCGGTCACCCTCACTAATTTGCCTCATGGAATGGACCTTACTGAGGTGCTCTGACACCGAATGGCCGGACGGCAGCGGTTGCTCGGATCGAGATGTAAAGCCGTGGCGAGGGAGTGATTCGAGGAGTGCCGAGAATCTCATTACTCAGCAAGTCCTTTTCCCAAGAGCGAGAAGATGTGCCCTGGGTGAGCCCGACCGGCAAAAGATTTCACGGCCCAGCTAAACTCTCGGAGCCCCTAAACCTGGTGCTGTCGCTCGTATTCGACCTCCTCTGCTGACGTGCGACACACCCCCAAGCAGACCCCCGCTACCCATCCGTGGCCGATACTCGCAAACGAAAGTGTTAACCAGGCCGGTACATCACGCTCGCCAAGTAACCGCTGCTGTCAGGAGCTTCTTGGCGCTCTCGAAGGTAGGACCGAATGGTCACCGCTGTTCGCTTGTGTCCCAGTTGCTGCGCTGCCTGGTCAATGGAAACGGTCTCTCCGATAAATGTGCCAACCGAGCGGCGAAAAGTATGGGGGGTTATGGCTTCAACAGCACAGGATTCCCGCCGCTCCTGTTTCCTTCCGCCCCGCTCATCGTCCTCAGGAATGTCGTAGGTAATGTCCAGTTCTTCCCGGACTTTGCGCCACCTGCGGCGGAAGTTATTCTGCTGCATCCAGGCACCACCACGCGCCGGAAAAATCGCCAGCTTTGGGTTGGTTTTCAACTGACTTGCTCTTCTAACCCGGAGCATGCGCGCGACCTCCGGACTGATGCGCAGATCGAGAATTTTGTCGCCCGTCTTGCGGTAGTCGTGGCGCAACATCCCCTGACCCTTGATGCAGCCGACCTGACCGTTTATCTGGACCCAATATGAACCGTCATCCGGGGCGTCGATCCAGACGTCGTTCCACGTGAGGGCCAGGAGCTCAGAGATGCGCACCCCGGTTGCGAGGAGGAGCTCGATGCCGTCAGGAATGTCCATGTTCGGGGGAGGCCCAGGACGTTTCACTGTCAGCTGATGTTCGCCGTGTTTTCGAACAGCCCTCAAAACACTCGCCATATCGTGCTTTTCGATGATTTGCACCGGCTTCTTACGGGGCTTAGGGAGCGCAGCGACCTGTTTCACGGGATTACCCGGGATCAGGCCCCTCCCGGCACACCACTCCAAAATATTGGATAGCACCGCACGGTTATGTTCGGCCTTCGCGAAGTAGCGGCCACCGTTGATGATTCCGTGAAGGAAGTCCGCACACGCCCGAACGTCGAGATCCTGCAACCGGAGTTCGCCCAGTGCTGGGATGATGTCAGTCCGCGCCATCCGCGCATACTCGTATGCCGTGCTGACCCTCAGGTCCTTGCCGCCCATTTCGATATACGAAATCCACTCCTCAATAGCATCGGCAAACTTGATGTTTTCTTTCTGTCGACGCTTTTTCTTGACCTCTTGCGCGGCGGCCTCTTCTTGTGCTTTGTCTTCGGCTGCCATCGCTTTGAACAGCTCGAGAAGGGCGTTCTCGGCCTTGCGGCCAGTCGAACCGCTCCGAAACCGCTGTTTCGATTCGCCGGCCAACGTCTTGTAGCGACCGTTCGCCTTCCAACGTCCGTCAGCTCCCAGCTTTGCTGGCGGAATCTTTCCCCAGGATCCTGGGGGTGTAGCAAAGTTGGCCACTATGCCACCACCGGGAGTACGCGCTGCAGGGCCAACCACTCTGCCAAGTCCTCGACGGCATAGACCACTGCACCGTCCTCTTGTCGGTAGTACACAGGTCCCTTGCGCTTGGCCGCCCAGTTGGCCAGCGTGCCCGTGGACCGTCGAAGATATTGCGCAGCTTCGCTGCGAGTCAGGAGTCGCGCCGGGACCGTCAGGTCGAGACCTGTCGTTTCATTGTTCTTGTTCACGGTGATCTCTATGCGTTCAGCGCCCCGACAGCCGGCACTTTCTGCAAGGCTGCCGGAATAACACTTTGCGTAACACTTTGCCAGTGAACCGACGTGAACGTCGCATGAGTCAACGTGAACAGGAGTGAAGCTTAATCCGCAGGTTTTGGGGCCTCCCGACGGTTTTGTGAATGACCGTGGCTCCGCGTTATCCGGAGTTCGCATCGAAGAGGTCAGGAGTTCGAATCTCCTTAGCTCCACTGTTTGTCAGCGGTGATGGACCGTGGCGGTGTCCCAGCCCGGCGAAGTCTCAGGACCAGAATTGGGATGCCTGGGCAGTGTCCTCTGCGATTTCCAGGGCTTCAGCCACCTTGCCGCCGGAGATGGTGAAGACGATGACCGACCGCTGGTCCAGCGACCTGCCATCGCGCTCGGCGTGGTTGGACTGCACTCCGACCGTGTATCTGTCGCCAGCGGCAACATCATCCAGGGTGAGCTTGAGCGACCCCTGGGACCGGGAGAACAGCTCACCGAAGTAGGCCAGGATCTCCCCGACGCCCTTCTTGTCTCCCGAAAGGCCGCCGGTTCCGCTGGTATGCCAGACGGCGTCATCGGTGAACAGCCCCCTGAGCGTGTCCATATCGCCCGCGATGAATGCTTCATAGCCGCGCCGCACCAGTGCGACGTCCTCCTGTGTTCCCATTTCACACACCTCTGTTATCGTTGTGGGAATTTGGCGAGGCCACGTTAAGCCCGCGGCGGGACCTTGTCGAGAGGCGAACGGCCCGTGAGATCGGACAACCTCCTGCGCAAAACGCGGCGCCTGATGAGGGGCAGGGGAAATTTGGCGGCCTAGAGTGGGTCCATGGGAATCATCATCGGCCTTCTGGTCATCTGGCTCATCCTGTCCATCGTCGGCTTCGTCGTCAAAGGCCTCATCTGGCTCGCCATCATCGGGCTGGTCCTGTTCGTCGCCACCGGCGTCTGGGGCTGGCTGAAGCGCAAAACGAACGCCTGAGCAACATCCGCCTGCCGGACCGGGAACTTTCAGTCCGGCACGCGGGTGGCCCGGGCGGCCAAAAGACCCTAGCCCGCCGGCGGCAGGCCGCACCATGCTTTCCCCATGAGCCGCAGAGAATCCGCATCCGGTCCCGGGGAGTTTCTTCCGCCCGTACGCAGGAACATTGCCGCCAACCGTGCCCTGCACCCTGACCGCCCCTGGATCCGGGCCGTCCGCATCGCCGTCGGGATTTTCGTGCTCGCAGCGCTGGTCCAGAAGACCTTTGACGCCACCCTTCCCGGTAACGATGTGGATGTTGCCCAGCTGTTCTCGGAGTTCACCGTGCAGGGGAACCTTGCCTTAGGGCTCGTTTTGATCCTTTCGGGTGTCCGGCCACGGAGCCGGCTGCCACTGTGGTGGGACCACCTTTTCGGCGCTCTGGTCCTGTACCTGGTGATGACGGGGATTATCTACGTTGTGCTGGTGGCTCCGCCGGGTGAGCCTTGGTGGAGCTGGGACCTGTACTGGCCCCAAATGGTCCACCACCGCCTTGCTCCGCTGGTGACCGCGCTCGATTGGCTCCTGGTCACCAGGACCGTGCGCGGGACGTGGTGGCGGCCCTTGGCATGGCTGGGCTACCCCGTGGCCTTCCTGGCGTTCTCCTGGATCCGCGGGGGTCTCGACGGGTGGTACGTCTACGATTTCCTGGATCCAACGCTCGACGGCGGGTGGGCGACGGTGTTTGTTTCCACCGCACAGGTGCTGGTTGCGTTCCTGGTTGTTGCTGCCATCGTCCACGCCGCGGGCAACGCCCGGGTTGCCCTGGCCGCGGGCCGGCCGGCCCGGGCAAAGAGCGTCCGGGGCGCCGGAGTGGCCGCCTGAGCGGCGCCGGTTAGACCCCGGGCTGGAGGTTCCGGCACCGGGACATCCGGCCCTAGATCCAGCCCTTCTTCTTGAAGATTCCGTACATGAGGGCCCCGGCCGCAACCATGAGGATCAACGCGTAGGGATAGCCCGCGGCCCAGTGGAGTTCGGGCATGTTGTCGAAGTTCATCCCGTAGATGCCGGCGACGAAGGACGGCGCAAACAGGATTGCTGCCCAGGATGAGATCTTCTTGACCTGTTCGTTCTGCTCGGCGCTGGCCTCGTTCTGCCGGTTGGCGGTCAGGGTTCCGTCCAGGGTCAGGGCGTTCTGCAGCAAGTCCCGGAACGAGTCGGCCCGGGAGATTACCCGCTCCACGTGGTCCTCAACGTCGCGCAGGTTGTGCCGCAGTTCGGTTTCCACCCCGTACTTCTCGAAGCCTTTCTTCAGTTGGTCCAGCATCTCCGGCAGGGGATGGATGGCACGCTGGAACTGGATTACTTCCCGCGCCAGTTCGTAAATCCGGCGCGACACCGAGGAATCGCCGCTGAACAGTTGGTCCTCGATCTCGTCAATATCGTTTTCCAGTCCGGCCACCACCGGAGCGTAGTCGTCCACCACACGGTCCAGCAGGGCGTACAGAACCGCTTCCGGCCCGTGCTGGAGCAGGTCCGGCCGTGCCTCAAGCCGCTGCCGCACCCGGGCCACGCCTGCCGTTTCCGCGTGCCGGACGGTCACGACGAAGTTCTTCCCGGTGAAGACGTGCAGCTCGCCGAACTCCACCGTCTCATCCACGTCCAGGTACCTTGCGGGCCGCAGGACGGTGAAGAGGTTGTCGTCGTACCGTTCAAGCTTGGGGCGCTGGTGGGCCGACACGGCGTCCTCCACTGCCAGGGCGTGAAGCCCGAATTCGTTGGCGACGGCGGTCATCTCTTCCGCGGTGGGCCGGTACAGCCCGATCCAGGCCATACCTCCGTGCCTGGCGAGGGTCTCGAAGGTCTGTTCAAGGCTTTCGGGCTCCGCGTGGCGGACGCCGTTGACGTAGACGGCGTTATCGATGATGGTCATTCAGGAAATCCTAGCCGGGGCGGCGGCACTGCTAAGACCGCTGATGAGGGGTTCGGTCCGGTACGGGATGTGGGTGTGCAGGGCCAGGACGGTTTCTGTCCGGATGACCCCCTTGATCCTCAGGACCTGCCGCAGGGAGGACTGCAGGTTGTGGGTATCGGTGGCTACCACCCGGCACCAGACGTCCCCGCGGCCGGAAATTTCGTGGACTTCCAGAACCTGCGGAATGAGGCGCAGCGCCCCCACGACGCCGTCGAGCTCGCGGTGGGAAACTTCGATGGTCACGAACGCCACGACGTCGTAACCCACTGCCTCAAGGTCAACCTCGCGGCCGCCCGGCCGCAGTACGCCGGCGCGGAGGAGGCGCCGCACACGCGACTGCGCCGTGTTGCGGGCGATGCCCAGGGAATCGCTGAGCTCTCCGATCTGGATCCGGGGATCCCTGATGAGCGCCAGCAGAATCCTCAAATCGGTGGGGTCTAATTTGTTCAAGAACGTCACTCTCCATCACCCAAGGATGCCCATGTTGATTATTTTGCTCAATTATCCACCTGTTATTGGATGAATTACTCAGCACTGCCGCACTCTTGAACCAACACAGTTGTATCCGCGCCGGGCTCCCAAAAGGACCACCCGCCGCGGCGGACCCCTAAGGCGGCACAAATGACGGTCTTCAGCGAATTGCGCATGCGTCCGGCGACAGCCATGCCCCGCGGATGGAATGCCTCCACCACTGCGCGGCTGGTGATCTCCGGGGCGGTGATCTTCATGCTCCTGGTGGGCGCCAACCTTGCCACCCCGCTGTACCCGCTGCTGCAGGCCAACCTGGGACTGTCCAGCCTGGAGGTGACCGCAGCGTTCGCCAGCTATGTCCTGGCGCTGGTGGGAACACTGCTCCTGGCGGGGCACTGGTCGGACCACATCGGCCGCCGGGCGGCCCTCCTGGTCGCCGTGCTGACGGGACTGGCGGGCGGCTGGATCTTTGCCGAAGCCCACTCGTTGGCCGCACTGTGCGCCGGCCGGGCACTTCAGGGCGCGGCAGTTGCGCTTGCCACGGGAGCCAGCGCGGCCGCCCTGCGGGAGTTGCTTCCGTCCCGGCCGGAGTGGGCTTCGCGCTTTACGCTGCTGGCCTCGTCCGGGGGAGTGGCGGCGGGACCCGTGATCGGCGGCCTGCTGTCGCTGCTTCCCGGCCCCACCACGGCACCTTATGCCGTCCATTCCCTGCTGATGGCCGGGCTGCTGGTGCCGCTGTACCTGATCCGTGCCCGCCCGGCCATCATGGTTCCCGCGGTGTCCCGGCCGCTGCATGCCCTGGCGCCCCGCCGGCCCTCCGTGTCGCGGCAGGCGAGGGGCCCCTTTTGGCTGGCATCCGGCGTCGGCTTCCTCAGCTTCGCCGTGTTCGGCTTCTCACTCTCACTGGCCCCGGGTTATTTCGCACAGGTCCTGGGCACCGACTCCCGGCCACTGATCGGCGTCCTCGCGGGCCTGCCGCTCGGTGCGTCGGCCCTTAGCCAGTTGGTGACCGTGCACGGCCGGCGGACGGTACCGGCTGGCCTGGCGGTCCTGGGCGTCTCTGTCATGCTGTTGGGTGCCGCAGGGGCCTGGCACAGTCCCATGATGCTGGTCAGCGCCGCCGTCGCCGCCGGGGTGGGGCAGGGGCTGGCGTTCCGGACCGTCTTCAACGATGTGGCGGCCCGCGTGGAACCGGCCCGCCATGCGCAGATCATCAGCACCGTCTATGTGATCACCTACCTGGGAAGCGCAGTCCCCGTCCTGGGGCTGGGCTGGGCCAGCGCGGCGTTTGGGATGGCAGCGGCCGTGCAGGGCTTCGTCCTGCTCTGCGGCGGGGCGGCCTTGGGACTTGCCGCCGTGACGCTGGTGCAATCGGCACGGCGGAAGGTTTCCTGAACGGCCCCGGCCGCCCCGGGTGCTAGTCCGGAAGCGGTCCGTGGTTGCCCTGGATGTGTTCGAAGACGAGAGTGGTTTCGGTGTGGCCCACCACGGGGTCGGTGGCCAGGTTGTCCAGGACCCAGTCCCGCAGGTCTTCGGTGCTCCCGACGGCGATGTGCAGCAGGTAGTCGACCGAACCTGAGGTGTGGAATGTGGAAAGGACTGCGGGCAGGTGCGGCACCCGGGCGGTGAAGCGGTCGATCTGGTCGCGGTCGTGGGCGCGGAGCCGAACAGCCACCAGTGCCTGCACGGACCTCCCGATGGCTGACAGGCTCAGCTTCGCCTCGTAACCCTGGACGATGCCACGCTCCGAAAGGGCACGGGTGCGCATCAGGGCTGTGGAGGGGGCGATCCCCACCATCTCGGCGAGCTGTTTGTTCGAAATCCTGGCATCCGCCACCAGGGCCGCGAGGAGACGCTCGTCGATGGCGTCCAGCGGCTCCAGGTGCGCCCCGGGCCTGGTGTTCCTTGCATTCGTACTCACTGCGGTTCCTTCCAAGCGGTCCTAGTTCATCCTAGACCGCAGAATCGCCGCGAGCTGCGCAGCAGGAGCGCGTCCTGCCGAACATCCTGACACCCCGGGGGCTGCTCGTAACCGGTTAATTCGCCGGCAGGTTACGGCGTCAGGGTGTGCTCTGTCCCGGGATGGACGACGGCGACAGTTGCCGCAGTCAGGCACGCCAGGACCATGACCGCTCCCGCAAGGGCGTTCCACCCCCAGGCCTGGAAGACCAGGCCGCCGGCCCAGCCCAGCAGGCTGGAGCCGAGGTAGTAGGCAAGGTTGTACAGTGACGCCGCCTGCGCCCGTCCGGTCCTGGCGATGGCGCCCGTCCAGCCGGAGCCGATGCTGTGGGCGGCAAAGAAGCCGCCGGTAAACACCACAAGCCCGGCCAGGATCAGGACCAGGGACTGGGTGAGGGTCAGGGCAAGTCCTGCCAGGGCAAGCGCCAGTCCTGCCAGCAGCACGTTCCGGCGGCCGTACCTGGTGGTCATGCCCGCGGCCCAGCGGGAGGAGAAGGTGCCGGACAGGTAGGCCAGGAAGATCAGGCTGATGACCGTGGCCGGAAGCCCAAACGGTGCACCGGACAACCGGAAGCCCAGGTAGTTGTAGACGGCCACGAATCCGCCCATCATCAGGAAGGCCTGCGCGTACAGGGCCAGCAGCCTGACGTTCCGCAAGTGTCCGCCGAGAGTCCGGACCGCACTGCGGAAGCCGGAGGCCTGGGCCGGGAGGAACCCCCGGGCCCGCGGTACCAGGACAAGGAAGGCGACGGCGGCAACCGTCGCCAGGAGGGACACGGCCAGGGCTGCCGACCGCCACCCCCAGATCTCCCCGACCGGCCCCGCGACCAGCCGCCCGGACAGTCCTCCCAGTGTGGTGCCGGCGACATAGCTTCCCGCGGCAACGGCTGCGTGGGCTTTGCTGACTTCCTCGTTGAGGTAGGCAATGGCGATGGCGGGAATGCCGCCCAGGGCCATTCCCTCGAGGAGCCGCAGCGCCAGCAGCATGGTGAAGCTGCTGGCCATCGGCACCAGCAGGCCCAGGACGGTGGCCGCGGTGATACCCCACATCATCGCCTTGACCCGGCCGATCCTGTCCGCCAGGAAGGACCACGGGATCACCGTGGCAGCCAGGCCGACGGTCGCGAGCGAAATGGTGAGGGCGGCCTCGGCCGCCGTGATGCGCAGGTCCGCGGCCAGGAGGGGGAGGACCGCCTGGGTGGAATAGAGCTGGGCAAAGGTGGCCACGCCCGCGCAGGACAGGCCGGCAAGGATCCGCCCGTACGCCCTGGATCCCTTGGCGTGGCCGGTCCAGAGAGGCGACGCATCAGTTCCGGCGCTTGCGTTCTGAGGCATCCAGCCAGCGTAGTCCCGGTAGATGAATGCCTCCAATGCATGCTTTATGCCAAAGTGATAGCAAATATTGATTGTTTTTGCCTGGAAGGAACTGCCGATGGAGCCGGACCGGAAACAACTGGCGCAGTTGCTCCCGCTGCTGCCGGTGCTTGCAGAGCTGGGCCGGACCGAGCACGTGACGGAAACGGCGGAACTGCTCGGAGTACCCCAGTCAACGGTGAGCCGGGCGCTGGCGAGGGCCAGCGCCGCCGTCGGCACCGACCTCCTGGTCAGGGACGGACGCGGTGTCCGTCTGACTCCTGCCGCCCGCACACTGCTGCCCTACATCGAGCAGGCGCTCGCAGAGTTCCAGGCCGGACTGGACCTGGTGCGCAATGAATCCGAGGTGGTCAGGGGCACAATATCGGTGTCTTTCCAGCACACCTTTGGCGAGGCCACCCTGCCGCTGCTGATCAGTGCCTTCCGGGCACGGCATCCCGGGACTGGATTCCGCCTCAGCCAGGGGGCCCGCGACACCTGCCTGGATGAGTTGTCAGCGGGGGAGGCGGACCTCGCCCTCACGGCACCCGTTGCGCCCCCGGGCAAGAACCTGGACTCCGCACCCCTGTACCGCGAGCCGCTGCGCCTGGTGGTGCATCACGCCCATCCGCTCGCCCGGCAGCGGATGGCCCGGCTGGCCGACATCCGAACGGAACCCGTCGTGGTGCTCGGGCCCGGCTACGGGCTGCGTTCCCTCACGGATGCACTTTTCCGCGAGGCCGGCTTCCGCCCGCGGATCGCCTTCGAAAGCCAGGATTCCCATACCGTCCGGGGGCTGGTTTCCGCGGGCCTTGGCGTCAGTATCCTCCCGCCCGGCGGCGATCCCCCCGGCCGGAATCCGCGTCCTGAAACGGGGGACCTGGGGTGGGTGGAACTTCCGCTGGACTCGCCGCTCGCCTTCCGGGAAGTCGGCGTGAGCTGGCGCCGCCGGAAACCGGAGAGCGAACCGGTCCCTGCCCGGCTTTTCCGGGAGATGGTGGTGGGGCAGGGCGCCGGATTGCTGGCCGGGCTGGTCACCAGGGCAGGACGCTGAGCGGAGAAAGCGCCCGACGGCGGCGGGCTGGCTTCCGGGGCCCAGGGCCAGGGCACCAAACAGCACGAGGCAAGTACCCTTGTGACGTGACAAACACCCAGAAGCCCCCTGCCGCTCCGTTTGACCAAGCGGCAGGTTCCCCGGCCAGTCCATTGCACGGCATCACGATCGGGCTGGACATCGGCGGCACCAAAACGCACGGTATCCGTTTCGAGGACGGTGTCCCCGTGGCCGACGAATCGGCCGGAAGCTCGAACGTCCAGAATGTCAGCCGGGAGCAGGCCGCACGCAACCTCGCGGACCTTTTCGCCAGGATCGGCGGAGGACCCGTGGACCGGGTGTACGCGGGATCCGGCGGAATCGATACCGACGAGGACGCCGCCGCCCTCGCCGCGCTGATCCAGCCCCTTGCCCCCGAAGCACGTGTCACCGTTGTCCATGACTCCCGCCTCCTGCTGGCCGCGGGACGCGCCACCACGGGCGTGGCGGTCATTGCGGGCACCGGCTCGGCCGCCTGGGGACGCAATGCCGACGGCGGTGAGGCCAGGGCCGGCGGCTGGGGCTACCTGCTGGGGGATGAAGGCAGCGGCTACTGGCTGGGCAGGGAAGCGGTGCGGCACAGCCTGCGCAGGATGAACCAGGGGCTGCCCGTCGACCAGCTCACGGAGGCACTCCTGGTGTCCTGCGGGCTGGACCATCCCAACAAGCTCATCGCCTTGTTCCACTCACCGGACACCGGGAGGCGCTTCTGGGCGCAGCAGGCCAGGCACGTCGTGGAAGCCGCGGCTGCCGGGCACCGGGACAGCGCAACGTTGTTGGACCAGGCCGGGCAGGACCTCGCTGCCTTGGCCGGCCAGGTGCTGGGCCTCTTGAAGATCAAAGGTCCGGTGATCCTGGGCGGCGGGCTGGGCATGAATGTGGCACCCCTGCAGGAGTCCTTCCGCCGGCACCTCGCCGAAACCGGGGTCACGGACGTCAGGGTGCTGGATCAGGAACCGGTATTCGGAGTGCTGCAGTTGGTGGCAGAACCCGCTTAGCCCACCGAACGCTTCCTCGGCGTCAGCCGGACGCCAGGGAGCGGGGGAGCCGGGATGCGTCCGGCTTCCGCCCGGGCATCCGGTCCGTGTCCCGGGACCAGGCCGTAGCGGGCCGCTGCTGTTTCAGCGTCCGGCAGGCCGGCCTGCGCCTCCCAGTCGTCCCTCGCCTTTTCCACTTCATCATGCGTGCGGCCCACAAAGTTCCACCACATCAGCAGTTCCTCGGCGAACGGCTCACCGCCAATCAGCAGGAACCTCGTACCGGGCAGTGCCGCCACCTTCAATTCGCTGCGGCCGGTGCCGAGGTAGCCCAGCGGCCCCGCCGGCAGGTCCTGCCCATCCACCGCCAGGCCGCCGTCGAGCACCAGGATGCCGTGCTCAAAGCCGGGGTTCAACGGCAGCTCCGTCTCCCCTTCGCACGAAATGTCCGCGCCGACGATCGGCGAAAACACTGTTGCGGGGGAGGCCACTCCGGCAAACTCGCCCACCATGACCGTTGCCGTATAGCCCGGTCCGGCGGCGCGTGGCAGCTCGCGGTGCTGTTCAAATGCCGGTTCCCGGTGCCGGTAAAGGTCAGGAAGGGCCACCCACAGCTGCAGGCCCCGTTGCACCGGCAACTCCCCGGCGTCGGCAGGAAGCACAGCGAACTCGGAGTGCGAGACGCCGTGGCCGGCTGTCATGATGTTCAGCTCCCCGGGGCGCACCACCACGTCGCTGCCCACGCTGTCCCGGTGGCGGATATGCCCCGCCAGCGGCCACGTGACCGTCTGCAGCCCGATGTGGGGGTGGGGAAGGACGGACATCGCCGTCCGGTCCGGGCCGAAACTGTCCAGGAAGCACCAGGCCCCGATCGTGGGAAGACCGCGCTGGGGCAGCGTGCGCTTGACGTTCATGGCGCGGACCCCGCCCAGGGGTACTTCGCGTTCGGGCCACAGCTGCAGGCAGGGGCCGGACATCCCTCCTTCCGGGGCGGGCGGGCAAACTTCCTGCTGGGGCGAAACTTCCAAGTTGGTCACGCCTCCACTGTAGGCCCGGCCACGGCGCCCCGACAGGAGCCGCCGGACGGCCGGATCCCGGGAAACCCATCCATCCCTGCCGGGGTACCGAATGGTTACAGTAGGGATTCCTTTGCGCGGATTAGGGCCCCAGCTGCTGAAGCCTGACCCCGTTTGGGTTACCGTAACTATCAGCGTGCTTATGGCAGTGTCGCGGTGCTGGGAACAGCCCGTCCAAGAGAACAGGTAAGTCCGCACCATGGACCAGGCGATGATCGAGTTCCAGAGCGTTACCAAGCAGTATCCGGGTGGCCAGCCGGCGGTGGACGGGTTGTCCATGTCCATTGCCAAAGGGTCCGTCACCGTTTTCGTTGGCCCATCCGGCTGCGGGAAGACAACATCGCTCAGGATGATTAACCGGATGGTGGAGCCCACGTCCGGGACCATCACCGTGGACGGCCGCGATGTCACCTCCGAACCGGCTGCGGAACTTCGGCGGTCCATGGGCTACGTGATGCAGTCGGCCGGACTGCTGCCGCACCGCTCCGTCCTGGATAACATTGCCACCGTCCCGCGGCTGAACGGGGTCTCAAAAGCGGAAGCCCGCAAGCGCGCCAGGGAACTCCTGGACGTGGTGGGCCTGGCGGCGTCCCTGGGCGGGCGCTACCCGTCACAGCTTTCCGGCGGCCAGCAGCAGCGCGTCGGCGTGGCGCGCGCACTCGCCGCAGATCCGCCCGTGCTCCTCATGGACGAGCCGTTCAGCGCGGTGGACCCCGTGGTCCGCGACGAACTCCAGCAGGAACTGCTCCGGCTGCAAAAGGACCTGGCCAAAACCATCGTCTTCGTGACCCACGACATTGACGAAGCCACCATCCTCGGCGACAAGGTGGCCGTCTTCGCCACCGGCGGCAAGCTGGCCCAGTACGCCTCGCCGGAGGAAATCCTGCGGGCGCCGGCAAACCAGTTCGTGGCGTCCTTCGTGGGGCGCGACCGCGGCTTCCGCCACCTCGGCTTTGCCCCGTCCGACGGTGTGGCCATCCACCCGGTGCCAACGATCATCAGGGCTTCCGGAGGATATGAGTCGGATTCCAGCGCTGCCGGCGGCTGGCAGCTGGTGGTGGACGCGGACAAGCGCCCGCTGGGCTGGTCGGCGCCGGGGACCGAAACCGAACTCGTTCCCGGCGGTTCCCTGTTCCGTCCCGGAGACAGCCTCCGCCGCGCCCTGGACTCTGCCCTCTCCTCGCCGTCCGGACTTGGCGTTGCCGTGGATGCCGACGGCGTAGTGCTGGGCGTGGTCCGCGGCGGCGAGGTCCTGGCACTGATCGAAGAAGCACGCCAGGTGCGGCAGGCTGCCCTCTGATGGATTGGTTCCTGGCCAACACCGGCATGATCCTGGAGCGCGGCGGACAGCACTTGGTGCTGGCACTCGTTCCCATGGTCCTGGGGCTGATCATTTCGATCCCGCTTGCGCAGTTGGCCCGGCGGAACAATGCCCTCCGCTCCGTGGTGCTGACGGCCTCCTCCCTGCTGTACACGATTCCGTCGCTGGCGCTGTTCATCATCCTTCCCACCATCCTCGGGACCCGGATCCTGGACCCACTCAACGTGGTGGTGGCCCTGACCATCTATGCCGTTGCGCTGCTGGTGCGCGCGGCCCTGGACGCCTTCGATTCCGTGGACGCGGACATCAGCCAGGCTGCGCAGGCCATGGGCTTCAAACCGCTGGCCCGGTTCCTGCAGGTGGACCTCCCGCTCTCCCTCCCCGTCATGTTCGCCGGCCTCCGGGTGGTATCCGTCAGCAACATCTCGCTGGTCAGCGTTGCGGCCCTCCTGGGTGTCGGCAACCTGGGCATGCTCTTCACAGACGGTCTCCAGCGGGACTTCGTCACCGAGGTGGTGGTGGGCATCATCGCCATCCTGGTCCTGGCGCTGCTGATGGACGCGGTTCTGGTCCTGCTGGAACGCATCCTCACCCCGTGGGAGCGGGCAGGGAAGCCGCAGGGCCACGGGACACAAGGCCACGGGACACAGGGCGTCCCCGCCGGAGCACCCGAAGCCGATGGCGCTGCTTCCACAGTTGGTGAAGCAGCATGAGCAACGTGTTCGCCGATACCTTCGCCTGGCTCGCAGACCCGCTGCACTGGTCCGGGAGCATGGGCATACCCGCCAGGCTGGGGGAGCACCTGCAATACACCGGCCTGGTCATGCTGATCGCTACCGCCATTGCAGTACCCGTCGGGATGTTCGTCGGCCACACAGGGAGGGGCCGGGTGGCCGTGGTCGCGCTCGCGGGCGCCCTGCGTGCCCTGCCCACCCTGGGCCTGCTGATCCTGTTCGTGCTGCTGGCCGGCATCGGGCTGATGCCACCCATCTGGGCCTTGGTGATCCTCACGGTCCCGCCACTCCTGGCCGGAACCTACGCGGGCATCTCCAGCGTGGACCGCAACGTTGTGGATGCTGCCAGGGCCATGGGCATGACCGAACTGCAGGTCCTGTTCCGGGCGGAACTGCCCAACGCCCTCACCGTCATGTTCGGCGGCTTCCGGACCGGCGTGCTGCAGGTGATAGCCACCGTCTCGGTGGTTGCCTACATCAACCTCGGCGGCCTGGGCCGGTATCTGTTTGACGGACTTGTCCTCAGCGATTTCCCGCAAATGCTGGGAGGTTCCCTCCTCATCGCCGTGCTGGCCATCGCCGTAGACCTCGTCCTGTCCCTGTTCCAGAGGCTGTTCCTGACACCAGGGGCCTCGAAGCTGTCCTTCCGCAGCCAGGAGGCTGCGGTTGATCTCACAGACCCCGTTGTTGCGGAGACTGTTGTACAAGGAGGTAAGTCATGAAAAATAGCCGTCCCCAGCGCCTCGGCAGGCGGGCGTTCACCGGCCTTGCCGCCGGGCTTGGCCTGGCCGTGGCGCTGTCCGCCTGCGGTGGATCGTCCGATCCCCTGAAAAACGCGCCCGCGTCCAGTGCGGGCGCTTCCGGGGGAGCCACCTCCCTGGTGGTGGGCTCCGCCGACTTCCCGGAAAGCCAGATCATCGCTGAACTGTACGCCGGCGCCTTGAACGCCAACGGAATCACCGCCACCACCAAGCCGAACATCGGCTCCCGGGAGGTCTACTTCAAGGCTGTCCAGGACGGTTCGGTGGATGTGGTGCCGGATTACAGCGGCAACCTGCTGCTCTACGTCAACAAGCAGGCCACCGAAGTCTCCGCCGGCGACATCGCCAAGGCGCTGCCGGGCAAGCTTCCGGATGGCCTCGGCGTCCTGGACGTTTCCAAGGCCGAAGACAAGGACGCCATGGTGGTCACCAAGGCAACGGCCGAGAAGTACCAGCTGAAGTCCATTGAGGACCTGGCCAAGGTCTGCAGCCAGATTGTCGTCGGCGCCCCGGCAACCTTCGCCGAGCGCGCCTACGGACTGCCCGGGCTGAAGAAGAACTACAACTGCGAACCCAAGAAGCTGGAGCCCTTCAGCGACGGCGGCGGCCCGGTGACGCTCAAGGCCCTCCTGGAGGACCAGGTGCAGGTGGCCGACATCTACACCACCACTCCGTCCATCGCGGACAACGACCTCGTGGTGCTGGATGATCCCAAGAACAACTTCATCGCCCAGCAGGTCCTGCCGCTGTACAACAAGGCCAAGATGACGGATAAGGCCAAGCAGGCACTGAATTCGGTGTCCAGCATCCTTACCACCGATGACCTGATCAACCTCAACCGGGCTGTCAGCGGCAGCCAGAAGCAGGACGCCAAGACCGCAGCTGCCGCCTGGCTGAAGGACAAGGGCATCGTTAAGTAGGGCCCCGTTCCCTGCCCGGGCGGGCAGGAACACACTGGTGACAACGACGGCGGCTGCCGGACTTTCGAAGGTCCGGCAGCCGCCGTCGGCCATGTGGCGGATGTCTCAACGGCCATTCATCCTTCCTGTGGCATATTTGAGGGATGGCAGAATTCAGGCAGTCCACGAAGCTCAATAACGTCCTTTACGACATCCGTGGACCGATCCTCGAAGCCGCCCAACAGATGGAGGCGGAGGGCCACCGGATCCTCAAGCTGAACATCGGAAACCCGGCACCGTTTGGATTCGAAGCGCCGGACGCCATCCTG
The DNA here is from genome assembly GCF_006517815.1 of Pseudarthrobacter sp. NIBRBAC000502770. Lineage (NCBI taxonomy): Bacteria > Bacillati > Actinomycetota > Actinomycetes > Micrococcales > Micrococcaceae > Pseudarthrobacter > Pseudarthrobacter sp. NIBRBAC000502770. Next base: position 2,390,640 of record NZ_CP041198.1, on the reverse strand, counting down.
GTGGACATGATCCGCCACCTGCCCCACGCCCAGGGCTACAGCGACTCCCGCGGCATTTTCTCGGCCCGCACCGCGGTCTCGCAGTACTACCAGACCCGCGGCATCCAGAACATCCACGTTGATGACATCTACCTGGGCAACGGCGTCAGCGAGCTGATCACCATGTCCCTGATGGCGCTGCTCGATTCAGGCGACGAAGTGCTCATCCCCACACCGGATTACCCGCTCTGGACGGCGTCCGTAGCGCTTGCCGGCGGCAAACCGGTGCACTACCTCTGCGATGAAGAGTCCGGCTGGCAGCCCGACTTGGAGGACATGGAAGCGAAGATCACGCCCCGCACCAAGGGGATCGTGGTCATCAACCCCAACAACCCCACCGGCGCCGTCTACCCCGAGAAGACCCTGAAACGGATCGTGGCCCTCGCCGAGAAGCACGGCCTCGTGATCTTTGCCGACGAGATCTACGAAAAGATCCTGTACGAGGACGCTGTCCACGTAAACCTCGCCGGGCTGACCGGCGACGACGTCCTGTGCCTGACCTTCAGCGGGTTGTCCAAGGCGTACCGGGTCTGCGGCTACCGGGCAGGCTGGATGGCCATTTCAGGACCCAAGAAGGATGCCTCCGACTACCTTGAAGGCATCAACCTGCTGGCCAACATGCGCCTGTGCGCCAATGTCCCGGCCCAGCACGCCATCCAGACGGCACTGGGCGGATACCAGAGCATCAACGACCTCATCCTCCCGGGCGGCCGGCTGCTCGAGCAGCGCAACAAGGCCTACGACATGCTCAACGCCATTCCCGGCGTCAGCACTCAGCAGGCGAAAGGCGCCCTGTACCTCTTCCCCCGGCTGGACCCCGAGGTTTACCACATCCGGGATGACGAGAAGTTTGTCCTTGACCTCCTGAGGGAACAGAAGATCCTGGTCTCCCACGGCCGGGCCTTCAACTGGGTGCGCCCGGACCACTTCCGCATGGTGACACTGCCCAACGTGAAGGACATCGAAGAAGCCATTGGGCGCATGGGGGACTTCCTAAGCAGGTACCAAGGGAACTAGCCTGTGCTCACGGGCCACCGGGCCCGTGTATCCCCTGCGGAGAGGAACCCCATGGCCCGCGTCGTTGGCTTCGACCAGCATCCCTCTGACACGCTGCGCGTTGGAAAGGGATTTTCCCTGGCCTCGGTTGACCCGGATGCCACCCCTGGCTACAGCGGCAACAAGGCTGACGGTGAAGCGTTGCTGGCTGAGTTGGACGGAAAGCTCTCCGAGATGCAGGAACAGCTGTTCGCCGAATCACGGGCCGGCGGAAAGAAACGGATCCTCCTGGTCCTGCAGGCGATGGACACGGCGGGCAAAGGTGGAATCGTCAACCACGTCATGGCCACCATGGACCCGCAGGGTGTCCAGTTCAAGGCGTTCAAGGCCCCTACCGAGCAGGAGAAGTCCTACGACTTCCTGTGGCGTATCGAGAAGGAGGTCCCCGCAGCCGGCATGGTGGGGATCTTCGACCGCTCACACTACGAGGACGTCCTCATCCACCGCGTCCATAACTGGGCCACCCCGGAAGAAATCAGCCGGCGCTACCGGGCCATCAATGAATTCGAGGCCCGGCAAACCGACGCCGGCACGAAGATCATCAAGGTGATGCTCAATATCAGCAAGGATGAGCAGAGGTCCCGGCTGCTGGCCCGCCTGGACAACCCTGCCAAGCACTGGAAATACAGCAGCGGCGACCTGAAGGAGCGCGCCTTTTGGGATGACTACATGGCTGCCTACCAGGCTGCTTTCGACGAGACCAGCTCAGCCATTGCGCCCTGGTACGTGGTGCCGGCCAACAAGAAGTGGTTCGCCCGTATCGCTGTGCAGCAGCTGGTGATGTCGGCGCTGTCCGATTTTCGGCTGGAGTGGCCCAAGGCTGAATTCGACGTTGACATCGAAAGGGAACTCGTCGCCCGTTCGTGACTCGACGGCCTGGGGCCCGGGCAGTATGTTCGGCTTTGCAGCCTGCTTACAGCGGCTGGTCGCGGGCAGCGGCCAGCCGCTTCCGTGCTCCCTCGAGCCACTCCTCGCACCGCGCGGCCAATGCCTCGCCTCGCTCCCACAGCGCCAGGGATTCCTCCAGGCTTGCGCCCCCCGCTTCAAGCCGGCCCACCACGGCGATGAGCTGCTCCCGGGCGTCCTCGTAGCTCAGGGCTGCGACGTCTGATTCGGGCTTCTGTTCAGTCATGCGTTTTCTTCCACTTCCTGGTGCTGGTCGGGGTTTCCCGGGTGCAGTGCCCCGGTGGGCTGCGCGGGTCCGTCGGACGTGGCGCCGAAGCGGCCCTCCGCCACGCGGATGGACAGGGCGGCGCCTGCCGGCGCTTCGTCGGGCCTGCGCACCACGGCGTGGCCGGCTTCGGCGATCCGGGCGGCCTGGTTCCCGGCGAGTTCGACGACGGCGTACCCCCGGTCCAGGGTTTTCTGCGGCGAGAGGGCGCGCACCTGGGCCTTCAGGTGCTGGAGCTGGTCCGCTGCCCGCACCACCGTGGAGTTCACGGCAGCGGAGGAACGCCGCAGCAGGCGCTCGATTTCCTCCGCCCGGACGGAGACCATGCCCTCCGGCGCCGCCATGACTGGCCGGGAATGCAGTGCCGCCAGCCGGTCCGACTCCCGGTCTATCATCCGGTCCATGGAGCGCCGCAACTGTTCGCGTGCCTGGCGCACGCCGGCGAGCTCCTCGGAGACCTCAGGAACGATCCGCTTGGCCGCATCCGTGGGGGTTGAGGCGCGGAGGTCGGCAACGTAGTCCAGCAGGGGGCGGTCCGCCTCGTGGCCAATGGCGCTCACCACCGGTGTTTCGGCCGCGGCCACCGCGCGGATGAGGTCCTCGCTGTTGAAGGGCAGGAGATCTTCGAGCGCCCCGCCGCCGCGCGCGATAACGATCACATCGACCTCCGGCCGGGCATCCAGTTCCCGCAGGGCGCGGACCACCTGGGCCACGGCCGTGTTGCCCTGGACGGCAACCTCGCGGATCTCGAACTCCACGGCCGGCCACCGCAGTGCCGCGTTGCGGAGGATGTCCTTCTTGGCGTCCGAGTCCCGTCCCGTGATCAGGCCAATCCGGTGAGGCAGCAGGGGCAGCCGCTTCTTGCGGGAGTCGGCGAACAGGCCCTCCGCCGCGAGGGCTTGGCGCAGCCGCTCAATGCGGGCCAGCAGGTCACCCAGGCCGACCGGCCGGATATCCCTGACCTGCATGTTCAGCCGACCGGTTTTCAGCCAGAATTCCGGCTTCAGCAGGGCCACGACCCGTGAACCCCGGTCAAGGGGAAGGTTCTGCCGTTCCAGGACTTTGGTCCAGACCGAAGCGGGAAGGGACACCTCGGCATCCACATCGCGAAGCGTGATGTAGGCGTTGCTGCCGCGCCGGTTCAGCTCAATGACCTGCCCTTCGACCCACGCCGACGGGGTCCGGTCGATGTGGGCCTTCAGCTTCTGCGAGAGCAGTTGCAGCGGCCACGGGTTGTCCGGACTGGTTTCCGCCGCGGTGGCTGGCAGGGTAGTGGGTGCAGTGCCTGGAAGGGAGGCCTGGTCAGACATGCGGACGCCGTTGGGAGGCTGGTGCTGCGGGCATGCGGTCCTTTATCTGTTGGTGGCGGTCAATCAACCTTATCCGTAAGGTCTAGCACCGGGTGCTGACAGGGACAGCCCCGCCACCCTGCCTAGGATGGGTTGAGTCCCCCAACCCCGAAGGACCTGTTGTGCGCACTTTCGTTTCCGTCCTGGCCACCGTGCTGGGCATCCTCCTGGCTGCCGTTGCCGTTCCCGCCATCTGGGTTGACCGCAATATCGTCCAGGAAGATGGATTTGTCCGTCTTGCTGCTCCGCTCGGCAAGGACCCGGAATTCCAACGGAAGCTGGCCACGGCGGCGGTGGGGACGATCGATACCGGGTCTGTTCCCGGTTTCCTCTCGGGACTGGTGGAACCGATGCTCGAGAAAGCAGCGGAGTCCCTGACCCAGCTTCCCGGCTATCCGGCAGCGTGGGAGGAGACCCTTCGCAGGAGCCACCGCCTCAGCTTCGCCGACCCCGCCGCGGCGTCGCAGGGCGGAGCGTCGGCCTCGTCGCTGACCCTCGACGTCGCCCCCTTGGTAGCCCTCGGCGCAGAGGAGATCAGCCGGGCCACAAGGCTTCCCCTCAACCCCCCGGAACAGACGCTGATTAATGTGGGCCAGCCCGCGCAGCGGGAATGGACCGAACGGCTGGCCACCTATGCGCCGATGGGCTACGTCCTGGCCATCGGCTCGGCCGTGGCATTCCTGCTGGCGCTCGTGGCGGCACGCCGCCGCTGGACCGTGCTGCTGGCCTCAGGGGTTGGCGGCCTGGCGGTTGCAGGGCTGTGGGGGCTTGGCTTGCAGCTGGGCTCGGCCCGTGCCCAGGCCACCGACACCGGTAACGCGATAGCCAACATGTTCCGCGACGAGTTCCTTGCCGCCGCCGGTGCAGACTTCCAGGCATGGATCACAACCACCGCCGTTACCGGCGGCGTCCTGGTGGCAGCCGGCATTGTGACGTTGTTCGCATCCCGGAAACGGGTTGGGGCCAGCCGGTAGCATGGAGGCATGACCACCTCGGCTGTATCCCTTTCGATGCCATCCATTCCGCGCAGGCGCCGCTCCCCGGAGGAAGTAGCAGCTGCGGCCCCCGTGAACGGCACCAAGAAGGTACTGCTGGCTGCTCCGCGCGGTTACTGCGCCGGTGTTGACCGTGCCGTGATCGCCGTCGAGAAGGCGCTGGAACACTACGGTCCGCCCGTATACGTCCGCAAGCAAATCGTCCACAACGTCCACGTGGTCAGCTCGCTGGAGGAGAAGGGCGCCATCTTCGTGGACGAAACCGATGAGGTGCCCGAGGGCGCCCTGGTGATCTTCTCCGCCCACGGCGTTTCCCCGGCAGTCGTCGAATCTGCCGAAACCCGGGGCCTGCGCACGATTGATGCCACGTGCCCCCTGGTTACCAAGGTGCACAAGGAAGCCGTCCGCTTCGCCAAGGACGATTTCGATATCCTCCTGATCGGCCACGACGGCCACGAGGAAGTGGAAGGCACCTCAGGGGAAGCGCCGGAGCACATCCAGATCATCAACGGCCCGCACGAAGTGGACCAGGTCACCGTCCGGGACCCCGAGAAGGTCATCTGGCTTTCGCAGACCACGCTGAGTGTGGACGAGACCATGGAAACCGTGCGGCTGCTCAAGGAACGGTTCCCCACCCTGCAGGATCCGCCCAGCGACGACATCTGCTATGCCACCACCAACCGCCAGGTGGCCATCAAGAAGATCGCGCCGAAGGCCGACCTGGTGATCGTGGTGGGGTCGGCCAACTCATCCAACTCCGTCCGGCTGGTGGAGGTGGCGCTTGAATACGGCGCCAAAGCGTCCTACCGGGTGGACTTCGCCAACGAGGTGGACGAAGCCTGGTTCGAAGGAGTGGCCACCGTGGGAGTTACCTCCGGAGCCTCCGTTCCCGAGGTCCTGGTGCAGGACGTGCTGCGGTTGCTCGCCGACTACGGATATGGCGCCGTGGAGGAAGTAGTCACGGCTGAGGAAGACCTCCTCTTCTCGCTGCCCAAGGAGCTCCGGGCCACCTTGAAGCAGGCCGGTGACGTCAGCCGTGCCCTGGGCGGACGCCGGCCCCGCAGCTAACCGCCACCATATTTCCAAAGGAATGGGCCGGGCAGCATCTTGCTGCCCGACCCATTCTGCATCCGGCGGCCGTGTCAGGCTGCTTCACCGTCGCCCTGCAGCTCGGGTGCCACCAGCGCCCGCGGCTGCACCTCCACCAAGGGGGGTGCAACCAGGCCTGTTTCCTCCAGGCTGTTGAGTTTCCGCGCGGTGGGCAGGACCCTGGCTTCCAGCGTCCCCACCATGGCGTTGTAGCGGTCCACGGACGTCTTCAGCGAGGATCCGAGCTTGGTGACGTTCTCGCCCAGCGTGCCCATCCGGTCGTACAGCTGCCGCGCGAGTTCGAACAGCTCGCGCGCACTGTCCGTCAGGACGTCCTGCCGCCACGTGAAGGCGACGGACTTCAGCACGGCCAGCAGGGTGCTCGGCGAGGCGAGGACGACGTTGCGGGACAGCGCGTGGTCCAGGAGCCCGGCGTCAGCTGTCAGCGCCGCCGCCAGGATGGACTCGGCCGGGATGAAGCAGACCACCAGTTCCGGCGAGTTCCCCGGGATGTCCCAGTACTTTTTGGTACCGAGCGCGTCCACGTGCGCCCTGAGGGCCTTGGCGTGTGCGGCCAGGAGGGCCTGCCTGTTGCGGCCGTCGTTCGCCGACTGCGGACCAGCCGGGCCCAGGCGAGGGTCCACCGAGCCCAGCTCCTGTGCCTCAAGGTAGGAGGACAGCGGAACCTTGGCGTCCACCACCAGCTGCTTGTCGCCCGGCAGCTGCACTACCAGGTCCGGCCGCACCGCCGAGTCGTGGCCCGCACTGTGGACCTGCTCCACGAAGTCGACGTGGCGCAGCATACCGGCGGCCTCCACCACGCGCCGGAGCTGCACCTCGCCCCACTGGCCCCTGGCGCTGTTGGACCGCAGCGCCGACTCCAGGGCATGGGTGGAGCGAATGAGCTGCTCGTCGGAAAGCCGGGCCTCCTGCAGTTGCTGGGCCAGTTGGCCGTACTGCTCCACCCTGTCCCGCTCCAGCAATGCGACCTGCTGCTGAACGGCGGACAGCTTCTCCGCCACGGGCGCCAGGGCACGCAGCACACTTCCATCCTGTGTCCTGGCCTCGCCCAGCTCGCGGTTCTGTGCCGCCAAAAGCCGCCGCTCGGCGTCCGCCGCTGCCAGCTGCGCGGTGACCTCCGAAAGGCGGGACGAGACCTGGTCAAAGTCCGCCTCCAGCGCGTGCGAGTTCCGGCGCAATGAGAAATAAGTGGCTGCAGCGCCGGCAAGCGCACCCAGCAGCAGCATGAAGAGGGCCAGAATCAAGGCAAAAGCATCCATGGCTTCACTGTTGCATGGGGCTCTGACAATCACGGGCAGTGACATCCCCGGGTACTGGCCCGCAGGGTCCGGCGGGTAGAATCAATGCTCGTGGCTCTTACTATTGGCATCGTCGGACTGCCCAACGTCGGCAAATCAACCCTCTTCAACGCGCTCACCCGCAACCAGGTCCTGGCCGCGAACTACCCGTTCGCCACCATCGAACCCAATGTCGGCGTCGTGAACCTCCCGGACCCCAGGCTGCAGAAGCTCGCCGGGATCTTCGGCTCGCAGCGCGTCCTGCCCGCCGCCGTTTCCTTTGTCGACATCGCCGGCATCGTCAAGGGCGCATCCGAGGGGGAGGGGCTGGGCAACCAGTTCCTGGCCAATATCCGCGAGGCTGAAGCCATTGCCGAGGTTGTCCGGGTTTTCGACGACCCCGATGTGGTCCACGTTGACGGCAAGGTGGATCCCCGCTCCGACATGGAGACCATCAACACCGAGCTGATCCTTGCCGATCTGCAGACCATCGAGAAAGCCATTCCGCGGATCGAAAAAGAAGTCAAGATCAAGAAGCGGGAAGCCGCAGAGCTCGCCGCCATCAAGGCCGCCCAGGCGGTGCTTGAGCGGGGCGATACCATCTACTCCTCCATCAAGAGCGACAAGCTCGAGATGGAGCACCTCAAGGAGCTGGGCCTGCTTACTGCCAAGCCCTTCATCTACGTGTTCAATGCCGACGAAGGTATCCTGGGCAGCCCGGAAAAGCAGGAAGAGCTGCGCGCCATGGTGGCCCCGGCCGATTGCATCTTCCTCGACGCCAAGCTCGAAGCCGACCTCGTGGAGCTGGACGAGGAAGAAGCCCGCGAGATGCTCGAGATGAACGGCCAGGACGAATCAGGCCTGGACCAGCTGGCGCGTGTCGGCTTCCACACCCTGGGCCTGCAGACCTACCTCACCGCGGGCCCTAAGGAAGCGCGCGCCTGGACCATCCGGCAGGGGGACACGGCACCGCAGGCGGCCGGCGTCATCCACTCCGACTTCCAGCGGGGCTTCATCAAGGCCGAAGTAGTCTCCTTCGAGGACCTTGTGGACGCCGGGTCCATGGCTGAGGCAAAGTCACGCGGCAAGGTCCGGATCGAAGGCAAGGAATACGTCATGGCGGACGGCGACGTGGTGGAGTTCCGCTTCAACGTCTAGCGCCGCATCGTCAATCAGGCAGGGTGCCGCGGTCCAGTTGCGGCACCCTGCCTTAGGGTTGCGGTATGACTGCCGGCCCGCTCCTGCGCCTCGTCCTGCCCCATCAGCTCTTTGAGCAGCAGCGGGATGGTACGGACCCGGACACGGTCTTTGTGCTCATCGAGCACGACCTCTACTTCCGCCAATACCGGTTCCATTCACACAAGCTGGTCCTGCACCGGGCGTCGATGGCTGGTTTTGCCCGCCGCCTGCGCGCACTTGGGCACGACGTGGTTGTCCTCTACAGCGACCCAGCGCGGATATCCCGTGTCCAGCTGGCGGACCTTATCCGGCAGCGGCGCCCCCGGGGAGTGTCCTGGTTTGACGTCGTCGATGACTGGCTCGCGAAGGACCTGGAAGCCGGCCTTGAGGACGGCGGTTACAGGATGCGCAGCCAGGACGTGCTTGAGACACCGAATTTCCTGACGTCGCGGGCGCAGTTGGACGACTGGTTCGCGGAGAATCCGGCCCGTATGCATGACTTCTACATCTGGCAGCGACGGCGGTTGGACATCCTGGTGGACAACGGCGCTCCGGTCGGCGGAAAGTGGTCGTTCGACGCGGACAACCGCAGGAAGCTTCCCCGCGGCTATACCCCACCCACTGTCGGCAGGTTCAGGGGGCACCCCGTGCTCCAGGAGGAGGGGACGTTCAACCTGGATGCGCTGGCATCGCCGGGCAGCGGGCAGGGAAAGGACGCCGGCTCCGACGCCGCGGGGGACGTCGAAACCGCCATCGCCTGGGTCGCCACGGAGTTTCCGGATGCCCCTGGAGACCCCCACCTCTTCGCCTGGCCCACCACCGCGGAAGAGGCCCAAAGGCACCTGCAGGAGTTTGTCGAAGAACGCCTCGCGGGCTTCGGCCCCTACGAAGATGCGATCTCCGCAGCGCATCCATTCGTCAACCACGGCCTGCTGACGCCCGGGCTCAACATCGGCCTTCTGAACCCGGGCGATATCCTGCAGGCGGTTCTGGGCGGTGCGGATGAAAATACCCCGCTCGCCTCCCTTGAGGGCTTTGTGCGCCAGGTCATTGGCTGGCGGGAGTACATGCGCGCCACGTACCGGCTGCGCGGCCGCCGGATGCGCACTGCCAACCTGCTCAACCACCGGAACCAGCTGGGACCCGGCTGGTGGGATGCAACTACTGGCTTGCCGCCCGTGGACCTGGTGATATCCCGCGTACTGGCCACGGGGTATGCGCACCACATCGAACGGCTCATGGTGCTGGGCAACGCCATGTCCCTGCTCCGGATCCATCCTGACGACGTCTACGAGTGGTTCATGGAAATGTTCGTCGATGCCTACGACTGGGTGATGGTGCCCAACGTCTACGCCATGAGCCAATTCGCCGCAGGGGCGGACATCACCACAAAGCCCTATGTGTCAGGCAGCAACTACTTGCGGAAAATGTCCGACCTGCCGCCGGGGGAGTGGATGCCTGACTGGGATGCGCTGTACTGGGCCTTCATCCAGGACCACCGGCCGGTTTTCGAGCGGAACCCGCGCTCGCGGATGATCGTTTCCCTTCTTGACCGGATGGAGCCCGGCGTGCGGGAGGGCCACCGGCGTAGGGCCTGCGGGCTGCTTAACCGGCCCGGGGCGGACAGGTTGTTGCAGGGGCCCCCTCCTGCATCCGGAGGGGGTGCGGATCCGGGTACCGGGCCGCAGCACCAAGTATCCTGAGTATGCAGGGCGTGATCGCAGCGGCCCCAGTCCCCTCCGGAGAGGGAAAAACCACAAGGAGGCGGCATGCCGGTCAGGCGCCTGATGCAGTTGCTCACCGCGGCGTTGGCGGCAGCCCTGGTCCTGTCCGGGTGTTCTGGCGGCAGCGCCCCGTCCGTGGTGGTGGGGGAGGCGAAGCGCGGCGGCAGCGTCACCGTGGCAGAAGTCAATGCGTTCTCCTCGTTCAACCCCTACAGCGCCGGCGGCAATACCGACATCAACTCCAAGATCGGTGCCATCACGCACTCCGGCTTCTACTACCTGGACGACAGCTCCAAAGTGGTCCGCAATGACAAGTTCGGGCACTTCGAGAAGGTCTCGGACCAGCCCCTCAAGGTGAAGTACACGGTCAACGAGGGCGTGAAGTGGTCAGACGGGGCCCCGATCGGCGCGGCAGACCTCCTGCTGGCCTGGGCTGCAGGATCGGGGTATTTCGACGACGTCGATCCTGTTGCCGGCAAGGGCACCAAATACTTTTCCGTCGCCTCGGACACCACGGGCCTGGCGGGCACCCTGTTCCCCGACATCGGTTCGGACGGCCGGTCCATCACCATTGAGTACGCCGCGCCCTACGCTGACTGGGAAGTGGCGTTCGACGTCGGACTCCCAGCCCACGTCGTTGCTGCAAAAAGTGGACTCAACGACGAAAAAGACCTGGTCAATCTCCTCAAGGACACGCCGCGGGGCAACCCGGAAAAGCCGGCCTCCAACCCGGCCCTCAAGAAGGTCAGTGACTTCTGGAACACCGGGTTCGACGCGAAATCCATTCCCGATGACCCCGCGCTGTACCTCTCCAGCGGCCCCTACATTGTCCGCGACATCGTGCCGGGTGTCTCCATGAAACTGGTCCGGAACCGGGACTACGTGTGGGGCGCCGAACCCTGGCTCGATGAAATCAACGTCAGGTTCACAGGGGCCGTGCCGGCAGCAGTCGACGCCCTGCGCAGCGGCCAGGCAGACATCATCTCGCCCCAGCCTTCGGCCTCAACGGACAGCCTCCTCAGCGGACTCTCCAGCCAGGGCATCACCGTTCAACGCTACAAGCAGTCCGGCTATGACCACCTTGATTTGAACTTCACCGGGACGTTCTCCGACAAGGATGTCAGGGAGGCCTTCCTGAAGACTGTGCCGCGGCAGGCGATCGTGGATGCGGTGGTGGGAACCCAGGACACCAAGCCGCTGGATTCGCAGGTGTTCCTCCCCGGCCAGCCGAAGTACGACGACACCGTGAAGAACAACGGGTCCGCCGACTACGCCGAGGTGGACATCGATGGGGCAAAGAAGCTCCTGAAGGGCGCCTCTCCCAGCATCCGCATCCTCTACAACCGCGACAACCCGAACCGGGCCAGGGCATTCGGCTTGATCCGCGATTCAGCCGCGCTGGCGGGATTCAAGGTGGTCGACGGCGGACTGGCAAGCGCCGACTGGCCCGCGGCGTTGAGCCGGGGCGGCTTTGAGGCCGCCCTCTCAGGGTGGATCGGGACCGAGGTAGGCGTCAGCAGGGTGCCACAGATTTTCCGCACCGGGGCAGGCAGCAACTTCACGGGATATTCCGACGGCGACGCGGACAAGATCATGGAACAACTCGCCGCCACGACGGATCTCGGTAAGCAGGACGAGCTCCTGGCCGAGATCGACAAGCACGTGTGGGAGGACGCCTACGGGCTGCCGCTCTACCAAACCCTGGGTACCACGGCCTTCAGCTCCAGGGTGGCCGGAGTGAAGACGAGCCCTGGACCGCTGGGCGTCTGGTGGAACGTGTGGGACTGGCGGCTGTCCCAGTAAGCGCGCCTGGCGTGGGCTCCTTTGGCGCCCGCGGCGCCGATTCGCCGTCCGGCCTACCGCCGAGTAGCATGTGACGTGCCTAACTATCCACACCTGACGGGGGCATTGCACTGCCCCGGTCACGGTTTGGCAACGGAGTACCAATATCTGGACTGCGTGCGGTTAGGCTAACTCGTATTGTGTAGGTTCCGTCACAGCGGTGAGCTGCTTCGGCCTGCGGGGAAGCACAAGATTCCCCTATACATCTCTCCCACAACTCATAGGAGGCGGAATGCGTTTTACGCGCACTTCCAAAGCACTGGGCATCGTGGCGGTCGCCGCGCTTGCCCTGACCGGGTGCGGCGCCGGCGGCGGCGGCGGCACTGACGGATCCAGCAACGCAGCCGGCGATCCGAACAAGGTCATCACCGCCTACAGCAACGAGCCACAAAACCCGTTGCTGCCGGCAAACACCGGAGAGGTTTATGGCGGCCGCGTCGTCAACCTGCTCTTCGAAGGTCTCCGCAGCTACGACGCGAACGGCAAGGCAGTCAATGCGCTGGCCGAATCCATCGAGTCTCCCGACGCGCAGAACTGGACCATCAAGGTCAAGCAGGGCCAGAAGTTCACCAACGGTGAGGCCATCACGGCCAAGACCTTCGTCGACTCCTGGAACTTCGCCGCCAACTCGAAGAACCTGCAGCAGAACGGCTTCTTCTTTGAGTCAATCGAGGGCTACCCGGAAGTATCCGCGGTAACGTCCTCGACAGGTGCGGACGGCAAGAAGACCACCACTCCCGCGCCGACCGCCGACACGATGTCGGGCCTGAAGGCGACGGATGACTCGACCATCACGGTCAAGCTCGCCCAGCCTGAGGCCGACTGGTCCCTGCGCCTCGGTTACTCCGCCTTCTACCCCATGCCCTCCGCAGCACTGAAGGACCCCAAGTCCTACGGTGAGAACCCCGTGGGCAACGGTCCCTACAAGTTCGAGAAGCAGGGCTCCTGGGTCCACGACCAGTCCATCTCCCTGGTCAAGAACGCCGACTACAACGGCACCCGCCCCGCCAAGAACGGTGGCGTGACGTTCAAGTTCTACACCGATCCGGGCCCCGCTTACACGGACCTGCAGTCGGACAACCTGGACATCACCGACGTCCTGCCGTCCAACGCCCTGAAGACCTACGTCAACGACTTCCCGGACCGCAATGCCACCAAGGCTGTTGCCACCGACTCCACGCTGAACATCCCGGGTTACAACCCGAACTTCCAGGGTGAAGCCGGCAAGCTGCGCCGCCAGGCACTGTCCTACGCCATCAACCGCGAGGAAATCGCCAAGGTGGTCTTCAACGGCACCCGTACCCCGGCCAAGGCATTCGCGCCGCCGGTCATCGACGGTTTCAAGGAAGGCCTCAAGGGCAGCGAAGTCCTGAAGTTCGACGCCGCCAAGGCAAAGGACCTGTGGGACCAGGCCAACAAGATCAAGCCGTACGACGACTCCAAGCCGCTCCAGATTGCCTCCAACACCGACGGCGGCAACAAGGAATGGATCGACGCCGTAACCAACGGCTTCAAGAACAACCTCGGCATCCAGGCTGAAATCCAGCCCTTCGCCAAGTTCGCCGAAGTCCTGAACCTGCGCAAGTCCCAGCAGCTCCCGGGCCTGACCCGCTCCGGTTGGCAGGGTGACTACCCGTCGCTCTACAACTTCCTGGGTCCGGTTTGGGCCACTGACGCTCCGTCGAACTACGAGAAGTACTCGAACCCCGAGTTCGACAAGCTCCTCAAGGAAGGCCTTGCCAGCAAGACCACCGACGAGGCAAACGCCAAGTTCAACCAGGCGCAGGAGATCCTGTTCCAGGACCTGCCCGGCCTGCCGCTGTGGGACCAGGCACGTCCGATCGTGTGGAGCAACAACATCACGAAAGCCGAAACTGGCTGGAACGGTGAAATTCTCTACTACGGCATCACCGCCAAGTAGTCCCAGATCTAACTTGCCGTAAGGCTGATGGGGGTTCCGGTCACGTCCGGGCCCCCATTGGCTTGCAAGCGGCAGGAAGGCATTCATGAACGCGTTTTCCCCTTTACCGGAAGGCAGGTGATCCTGTGATCCGGTTCATCCTGCGCCGACTCCTCCAGGTGATCCCTGTTTTCCTCGGCACTACCCTCTTGGTGTACTACATGGTGTTCGCCCTGCCGGGCGATCCCATCGCGGCGCTGTTCGGCGACCGCCAGCCCCCGCAGTCAGTCATCGACACCCTGCGCACCCAGTACAACCTGGACCAACCCTTCTGGGTCCAGTACGGACTGTTCCTCAAAAACCTCTTCACGTTCAACCTGGGCAATGACTTCACGGGGCAGCCGATTGCAGCCAGCCTCGCCCGCGTCTTCCCGGTGACGGCGATGCTCGCCATTGAGGCACTGGCCATCCAAGCAATCTTCGGCGTTGCCTTCGGCGTCTTCGCCGGCCTGCGCCGTGGTGGCTGGTTCGACTCCACTGTCCTGGTCGCCTCGCTGGTGGTCATCGCAGTCCCCACCTTCGTCCTGGGCTTCGTCTTCCAGCTCGTGTTCGGCGTGCAGCTTGGCTGGGCAAAACCGACCGTGGGCGCCAACGCCAACTGGGTCACCCTGCTGTTGCCGGCGGTGGTCCTTGGACTCGTGTCCTTCGCCTATGTCCTTCGCCTGACCCGTGCATCGGTCAGCGAGAACATGAACGCCGACTACGTGCGGACAGCCACCGCCAAGGGCCTTTCCCGGCCGCGGGTAGTGGTGGCGCACATCCTGCGCAACTCACTGATCCCGGTAGTGACCTACCTGGGCGCCAACCTTGGCGGCCTCATGGGCGGTGCCATTGTTACTGAAGGCATCTTCAACGTTCCCGGAGTCGGCAACAAGCTCTACCAGGCTGTCCTCCGCAGTGAAGGCCCCACCATCGTCTCCATCGTCAGCGTGCTGGTGTTGGTGTTCGTGGTGGCCAACCTGCTTGTCGATCTTTTGTACGCCTGGCTTGACCCGAGGATCCGCTATGACCAGTAATAACAGCCACTTCGTGGCTCCCATTGATGAGACCCCGCTGCAGGCCACTGACGCCGTGAAGGCGGACCAAGCCCCGCTCAGCCTGTGGGCCGATGCCTGGCGCAAGCTCCGGCGTCGTCCGCTGTTCATCATCTCGGCACTGCTCATCCTTGCCCTGATTGTGGTTGCGCTGTTCCCGGGCCTGTTCACATCGACGCCCCCCAACGAGGGCTGTGAGCTGGCCAATTCCGAAGGCGCCCCCACGGCCGGGCACCCGTTCGGCTTCACTTTCCAGGGCTGCGACGTCTACTCCAGGGTTATCCACGGCACGCAGGCCTCGCTTTCCGTAGGCCTGCTTTCCGTCCTCTGCGTGCTGGTGATCGGTGTGACACTCGGTGCCCTCGCCGGCTACTACGGTGGCTGGGTCGACGCCGTCCTCGCACGCCTGGGTGACATCTTCTTCGCCCTGCCGCTGGTCCTGGGTGCCTTGGTGATCACGCAGCTGCCCCTTTTCCGGGAGAACAAGAGCGTGTGGACCGTGGTGTTCGTCATTTCGCTCCTGGCGTGGCCGCAGATGGCCCGCATCACCCGCGGAGCCGTCATCGAAGTTCGCAACGCGGACTTCGTCACAGCTGCCCGCGCGCTGGGGGTCTCCAAGTTCGGCGCACTGATCCGCCACGTCCTGCCCAACGCTTTGGCTCCGATCATCGTCCTGGCGACGCTGGAACTGGGCGTGTTCATCGTGGCCGAAGCCACCCTGTCCTTCCTGGGTATCGGTCTGCCCCAGAGCATCATGTCCTGGGGCAATGACATTGCCGGCGCGCAGGCATCGATCAGGACCCGGCCGGAAATCATGCTCTACCCGGCCGCGGCGCTGTCCATTACGGTGTTGAGCTTCATCATGCTCGGTGACGCCGTGCGTGACGCCCTGGACCCGAAGAGCCGCCAGCGATGAGAGATAACAAGATGACCAGTGCAGACGTCCGTATTGATGAATCCGGTGCCGCCGGTGTAAGGCCGCTGCTGGAGATCCGCGACCTTGCCATCACCTTCAAGACCGGCAGCGGCGAGGTCAAGGCAGTGCGTGATGCGCACCTGACCATCATGCCCGGCGAAACCGTAGCCATCGTGGGCGAGTCGGGCTCCGGCAAGTCCACCACCGCCCTGGCCGCCATCGGCCTGCTGCCCAACAACGGCAAGGTGTCCGGCGGCCAGATCCTGCTCGACGGCGAGGACATCGCCCATGCGAGCGAGCAACGCATGATCGAGCTGCGCGGCAACACCATCGGCATGGTTCCGCAGGACCCGATGTCCAACCTGAATCCCGTGTGGAAGATCGGTTACCAGGTCCGGGAAACACTGCGGGCGAACGGCCGGCCCAGCGGTCCGGACGATATCGCCAAAGTGCTGTCCCAGGCGGGACTTCCGGACGCGAAGCGCCGGGCCGGCCAGTACCCGCACGAGTTCTCCGGCGGTATGCGCCAGCGTGCACTGATCGCCATTGGCCTCTCCTGCCAGCCGCGCCTGCTGATTGCGGACGAGCCGACGTCGGCCCTCGACGTCACTGTCCAGCGGCAGATCCTGGACCACTTGGAGACCATGACCAAGGACCTGGGCACGTCGGTGCTGCTGATCACCCACGACCTTGGCCTGGCCGCCGAGCGTGCCGACAAGGTCGTGGTCATGTACCAGGGCCGCGTCGTTGAGGCGGGCCCGTCACTGGAACTGTTGCGCAATCCCCAGCACCCGTACACCAAGCGGCTCGTCGAGTCGGCGCCTTCCCTTGCCAGCCGCCGCATCCAGGTGGCCAAGGAACAGGGCGTGGAGACGTCGGACCTGCTGGCACCTGCCGCCGAAACGGTGAGGCCGGAGACCTTCCTGCAGATCCAGGACCTGCGGAAGGTCTACAAGCTCCGCTCGGGGCTGGGCAAGGCGACGGACTTCGCAGCCGTCGACGGCGTGAGCTTCGACGTCCGGCGCGGCACCACGACGGCGATCGTGGGGGAGTCCGGATCCGGCAAGTCCACAGTGGCCAAGATGGTGCTCCAGCTGGAAAAGCCGACGGACGGGAGGATCCTGTTCGACGGCGTCGACACGTCGGCACTGAAGCCCGGCGAACTGTTCAAGTTCCGCCGGCGGGTCCAGCCGATTTTCCAGGACCCGTACGGCTCGCTCGATCCGATGTACAACATCTTCCGCACCATCGAGGAGCCATTGCGGGTCCACAAGATCGGGGACCAGGCCAGCCGGGAGAAGAAGGTCCGGACGCTGCTGGACCAGGTGGCACTGCCACAGTCCGCCATGCAGCGCTATCCCAACGAGCTGTCAGGCGGGCAGCGGCAGCGTGTTGCCATTGCCCGGGCACTGGCGCTGGACCCCGAGGTCATCATCTGTGATGAGGCTGTCTCCGCCCTCGACGTCCTGGTTCAGGCGCAAGTGCTGAACCTGCTCGCCGACCTCCAGGCCAACCTTGGGCTGACCTACCTGTTCATCACCCACGACCTCGCAGTGGTGCGGCAAATTGCCGACCATGTGTGCGTCATGGAAAAGGGGCGCCTGGTGGAAACGGGATCCACGGACGATGTCTTCGAGTCGCCCCAGCAGGAATACACGAAGGCCCTGCTCAACGCCATCCCCGGTGCGAAGCTCATGCTTCCGCCCGAGGTGGCATAGCTGGAGTCCTTCTTCGGAATGGCTGGAGCCGGGACCTTCGGGTCCCGGCTCTTCCCATGTGCGCAGAAGACGGAAACGCTGCGGATGTCAGTCCTGGAACATGCTGCCCGCTTCGGGCACGGCAGCGAGGGCTCCTTGGGCCGGCGAAGGATTGCGGCCAAGTCCAAGTTCCCGGAGCCTGGCTGCGAGGATTCCGCCAAGGGCGCGGCGGCCATCAGAGTTCATGTGCACCGCATCGGCGAGGTCTTTCGCCAGCCCGTACCTGGTGAGCCAGTCGCCTGCAGAGATGAACGGCAGTCCGTTGGCTCCCGCCACGGCACCCAACACGGCGTCAACCTCGCTCCGGCGGCCGCCGCCGTCGTTCGCTCCGCGCGCCAAGGTGCCGATCATCGCGAGCCGTGTGCCGGGATAGCGGGTCCGGAGTTCAGTGACCAGCCGTTCGGCATTCCGGGCGATCTGTGCGTTGCTTGCCCCGCCGGCGGCATCGTTGCCGCCACCTTCGACCACAATCAATGCGGGAGTGCCGGAGGGGAGAAGCCAGTCTCCGCGCTGCAGGGCGTCTATGTAGTTTCCCGTGGCACCGTTCGCCGCGACGTAGCCCGTGCCGCCGCGGCCGCAAAAGTACACGTTGTACCCGGCGGCAGCGAGGCCCAGGCGCGGCCAGCCGTCAACGGGTTCCGCCTGCGAGTCCCCGATCAGCAGGACGGTGCCGGCGACGTCGGGCACAACCGCTTCCAGCCGTCCGTTGCCTGTATTCAGGACGCGGGCCGTGGCTGCCACGGCAGGTTCGGCGCTGCCGGTCCGGCCGCCGGATACCTGGCCTGCGGCCGCCCGTGACAGGGCTGTACCGGGAACAGCGTCGTCCCCGGTGTTGCCCACGATTCCCGATACCGCCACGAGCGCGGAGACCGCGGCGCAGGCAGCCCAGGCGAAACCACGCAGGGTGCTTGCCTTTGCAGGGGGCATCGTTGTCTCCGGCGTGCTCAATGGATGGGCTGTGTCACAGACATCATGCCATGCACCGGGATCCTGGAGTGAACTTGGTCACACCCATTGCGGCGCCGTGGCTGATACTGGCTCAATCGGCGGCAGCCTGTCCCGCCGGAATTTAGGCCAACAAATAACTCAGCGGCTAGAATAGAGGAAGGCGCCCTGTGCCAAGGGCCTTGTCCGTCGTGCGTTCCAGTTGGAAATGTCGCGATACAACAGCTGACTCCACTGAATCGAGCCTTTACGCATGTCTGAAACCACCACCAACACTGCGGTAGCCACTGCATCGCGCAGTGACCTCCGCAACGTCGCGATCGTGGCCCACGTTGACCACGGCAAGACCACCCTGGTCGACGCCATGCTCAAGCAGACCAACTCCTTCGCCGAGCACAACCACGTCGAGGACCGGGTCATGGACTCCGGCGACCTGGAGCGCGAAAAGGGCATCACCATCCTGGCCAAGAACACCACGGTGGCCTACAACGGTCCCTCCTCCAACGGCGAGACCATCACCATCAACGTCATCGACACCCCCGGCCACGCCGACTTCGGCGGCGAGGTGGAGCGCGGCCTATCCATGGTGGACGGCGTCGTGCTCCTCGTCGACTCTTCCGAGGGCCCGCTGCCCCAGACCCGCTTCGTGCTGCGCAAGGCGCTGGCCGCGCACCTCCCGGTGATCCTCCTGGTCAACAAGACCGACCGCCCCGACGCCCGCATTGACGAAGTTGTCCACGAGTCCATGGACCTGCTCCTGGGCCTGGCTTCCGACCTCGCCGATGAAGTGCCGGACCTGGACCTGGACAAGGTCCTGGAAGTTCCCGTTGTGTACGCCGCCGCAAAGGTTGGCCGCGCGTCCCTCGAGCAGCCGGCCAACGGCTCCGCACCGGACAACGAGGACCTCGAGCCGCTCTTCAAGACCATCATCGAGCACATCCCGGCGCCGACGTACAACCCTGAGGGCGTCCTGCAGGCCCACGTCACCAACCTGGACGCTTCCCCGTTCCTGGGCCGCCTCGCGCTGCTCCGCATCTACAACGGCACCCTCCGCAAGGGCCAGCAGGTTGCCTGGGCCCGCCAGAACGGTGAGCTGAAGACCGTCAAGATCACCGAACTGCTCGCCACCAAGGCACTGGAGCGCGTTCCGGCCGAGTCCGCCGGACCCGGCGAGATCGTGGCCGTCGCCGGTATCGAGGACATCACCATCGGTGAAACCCTCACCGACGTCGAGAACCCCCAGCCGCTGCCGCTGATCACCGTGGACGATCCCGCGATCTCCATGACCATTGGTATCAACACCTCCCCGCTGGCCGGCAAGGTCAAGGGCGCCAAGGTCACCGCCCGCCAGGTCAAGGACCGGCTGGACAAGGAACTGATCGGTAACGTCTCCATCAAGGTCCTCCCGACCGAGCGTCCCGACGCCTGGGAAGTCCAGGGCCGTGGCGAGCTCGCGCTGGCTATCCTGGTCGAGCAGATGCGCCGCGAGGGCTTTGAACTGACCGTCGGGAAGCCCCAGGTTGTCACCAAGACCATCGACGGCAAGATCCACGAGCCGATGGAGCACATGACCATCGACGTGCCGGAAGAGTACCTCGGCGCCGTCACCCAGCTCATGGCTGCCCGCAAGGGGCGGATGACCAACATGGCCAACCACGGCACCGGCTGGTGCCGCATGGAGTTCATCGTTCCGGCCCGTGGCCTGATCGGGTTCCGCACCCGGTTCCTGACCGACACCCGCGGTGCAGGCATCGCAGCTTCCATCTCAGAAGGCTACGAGCCGTGGGCCGGCCCCATCGAGTACCGCACCAACGGTTCCATGATTGCCGACCGCGCCGGTGTGGTTACCCCGTTCGCCATGATCAACCTGCAGGAACGCGGCTCCTTCTTCGTGAAGCCCACCTCCGAGGTCTACGAAGGCATGATCGTGGGCGAGAACTCCCGCGCCGACGACATGGACGTGAACATCACCAAGGAAAAGAAGCTCACCAACATGCGTGCCGCTTCCTCCGACACCTTTGAGAACCTGACCCCGCCGCGCGAACTCACCCTTGAAGAGTCGCTGGAATTCGCCCGCGAGGATGAGTGCGTCGAGGTGACCCCGGAAGCCATCCGCATCCGCAAGGTCATCCTGGATACCAACGAGCGTGCCAAGGCCAACCGCGCCCGCGCCAAGGCCTAGTAACTCCGCAGGTCTGCAGAACGCCACCGGCATTTGCCGGTGGCGTTCTGCGTTAAGCCGGGCGGCGCGGCCAAACCAGGCCTCGATGCGCAGGAACGGCGTGGGCGCACTGAGCGCCTGCTTCCGCGCCCGGGTCCGTTCTCCACATAGCCGTTTCCACCACCTGCGGATGCTCCCCGCCAGGCGCAGGCTTCAGACATGCGAACTATTTCTGAAGCGCTGGCTGGCCTGGGCGGCACTGCCGGGACCCGGGAGTTACTACTGGCAGGCGTCTCCCGCCGACGTCTGGAAGCCGGACTATCAGAGGGGTCCGTCCAAAGGATTGCCCGTGGAGTATTCGCCCTTCCGGATGCTGACCCCGTGCTCATCCATGCGGCGCGCCATCACGCCGCACCTGGTTGCGTCACGGCCGCAGTGGCTTCCGGGTTGTGGGTGATCAAGGTTCCGGATAGGCCGCATCTTGCCGCCCGCCATGGCAGGCCAATAGCCGGCTGTGTGGTACACCGCAGCGACCTTCCGTTGACGCCTCTGGACGTCGTCTGCCAGTCTCTCCGCTGTCTGCCGGCTCTTCAGGGCCTGACTATCGCGGAGTCCGCCGTCAAGAAAGGCCACATCCAACTCGCGGAGCTGCGGGCGCGGTTTCCGGCCGCCCGTGAAAAGGCCCTGCTGAACCTGGTTGGCAGAATCCGACCCCAGTCCGGCTCCATCATCGAAACCATCGCCCGGTATCTGCTTGAAGAAGCGGGGCTTACAGTCGAGTTGCAGGTGCACATTCCTGGAATGGGCCACCTGGATCTCCTTGTTGATGGTCTGCTGGGGATTGAGGCGGACGGCTATGCCCACCACAGCAGCCGGGAGGCCTACCGGGAAGACAGGCGGCGCTGGAATGTCACCGTCATCGGGGGTGTCCCAACCCTTCGGGTGACGTTCGAGATGCTGGTCCGCGACCCCGCGGAGTTCGTCCGGATGGTGGAGCTGGCCCTGGCCACGTACCGCCGGGCGCGGTGAAGGACCGGGTCATGGCGCAGGGACAGTCCCGGCGCAGCGAGGCCTAGGCGGGGCGCGCGGGGCGGCGCGGGGGAGCGGGCGGGACTTCCTTCGCGGCCACCACGAGCTCCAGGGGAATGACGACGTCGGCCCGGCGGGTGCGGACGGTGCAGGAACCGGCGTCGCAAGCCAGCAGGTGGCCCAGCGCATCCGTCAGGCCGCCATCGATCCGGTAGCGCACCACCACCCGGGTTCCGGGGCCGGCCGCGGTCAGGAAGCGGACGGGGGCGGACGCTGGCAGACTCACCAGTTCATACTAGGCCGCCGGCTAGGTTAGCGGGAAAGGGCTGGGAGATAATAGGCTCAGATGTCAAGAGTCCGGCCGTGCTGCCGGATGCAAGAGCCGGCGGGCAAGCCGGAACCCAACGTGGAGAGGCCAGGGACGTGACGTACGTAATCGCGCAGCCGTGTGTGGATGTTAAGGACAAGGCATGCATTGAGGAGTGCCCGGTCGACTGCATCTATGAAGGCGAGCGTTCGCTGTACATCCATCCGGACGAATGCGTCGACTGCGGCGCCTGCGAGCCGGTTTGCCCGGTGGAGGCCATCTACTACGAGGATGACACTCCCGAGGAATGGGCCGACTACTACAAGGCCAACGTCGAATTCTTCGACGACCTCGGCTCCCCGGGCGGGGCGGCAAAGATCGGCAACACGGGCAAGGACCACCCGATGATCGCCGCCCTGCCGCCGCAGAACCAAGACCACTGACGCGGACGGGAACGTGACCGCAGCAGTGAATTCGTTTGGCCTGAACCTGCCCGACTACCCGTGGGAGGCTATGGCCCCCTACGTGGCCAAGGCCTCGGAACACCCGGGCGGGGCAGTCAACCTCTCCATCGGCACGCCCGTGGATCCCACCCCGCAGTTGGTCCAGGACGCACTGAAGGCCGCTGCCAACGCTCCGGGATATCCCACTGTCCATGGCACGCCGGCGCTGCGGGAAGCCATCGCGGGCTGGTTCGAACGCCGGCGCGGAGTGGCGGGCCTGGACCCTAAAAACATCATGCCTACGGTGGGTTCCAAGGAACTCGTTGCGTGGCTGCCGCTGCTGCTGGGCCTTAAGCCCGGAGACGTCGTCGTACGTCCCAAGGTGGCCTACCCCACGTACGATATCGGTGCCACCCTGGCCGGGGTCACTTCGGTGGCCACGGACAATCTGGACGAGCTTGACGACGCCACACGTGCACGCGTGCGGCTCATCTGGGTCAATTCCCCGGGCAACCCGACGGGCAGCGTCCGCGATGCGGAGTCCCTGAAGGCCCTGGTGGTCCAGGCCCGTGAAATCGGAGCCGTGGTGGCATCGGACGAATGCTACGCAGAGCTCGGCTGGGGCGACTGGGACGTCCAGCGCGGCGGCCGGCGCGTCCCCAGTATCCTTGATCCCCACGTTGCCGGCGGCTCGCACCAGGGCCTGCTGGCCGTGTACTCGCTGAGCAAGCAGTCCAACCTGGCGGGCTACCGCGCAGCCTTCGTTGCCGGTGATCCGGACCTGATGCCCAACCTGGTCAACAGCCGCAAGCACGCGGGGATGATCGTTCCCTACCCCGTCCAGGAGGCCATGCGGGTGGCGCTGGGCGATGACACCCATGTCGAGGCCCAGAAGGACCTGTACCGGGGCCGGCGCGAACGCCTGGTGCCCGCGCTGCTGGACTTCGGCCTGGAGATCAAGGAGTCCGATGCCGGCCTGTACCTGTGGTCGACGGCGGGAGAGGACACGTGGGCTACGGTGGCCCGCCTGGCCGAACGGGGCATCGTGGTTGGCCCGGGCGTCTTCTACGGTGACGCGGGCAACGGCTATGTCCGCGTGGCCCTGACCGGATCCGACGAGCGGATCGATGCCGCTGTTGCACGGCTGGCCTGATCCGGCTCCCAGGCACCCCGTAATAATCGTGTGACTCGCCCCACATTCGGTGCATTTTAGGCCGGATGGGAAGCCTGCGGATTAGTGACACCCGCCAAGGAGCGGTACTTTTTAAGTTGACGATCAATGGTGGCTTTCTACAAGAAGGCAGCCCGGGTGTTGGAACCTGTCTCCTCAGGCTCAGTGCACGGCTCACCTGATGTTGGATCAAGCTTTCGACAGAGGCCGAAGACGCCTCATGAAGGGGACTCCATGACTGAGACCAACAATGCTGCGACCCTGCTCCACGCAGGTGGCGAGCTGAAGCTCCCGCGCATCCAGGTTGTTGAAGGGAACGAAGGTTACGACGTCTCCAAGCTGCTCAAGCAGACCGGTGCCGTGACCTTTGACCCCGGCTTCATGAACACCGCAGCAACCACGTCCGCCATCACCTACATCGACGGCGATGCGGGCATCCTGCGCTACCGCGGATACCCCATCGAGCAGCTGGCGCAGCACTCCAGCTTCCTCGAGGTGTCCTACCTGCTGATCTACGGCAACCTTCCCACGCCCACTGAGCTGGACGAGTTCGACCAGAAGATCCGGCGCCACACCCTGCTGCACGAGGAGCTCAAGGGCTTCTTCGGCGGCTTCCCCCGCGACGCGCACCCCATGCCGGTGCTGTCCTCGGCCGTGTCCGCGCTGTCCACTTTCTACCAGGACTCCCTGGACCCGTTCAACGCCGAGCAGGTGGAGGTCTCCACCATCCGCCTGATGGCCAAGCTGCCGGTCATCGCCGCCTACGCGCACAAGAAGTCCATCGGCCAGCCCATGCTGTACCCGGACAACTCCATGAACCTGGTGGAGAACTTCCTGCGCCTTAGCTTCGGCCTCCCCGCGGAGCAGTACGAACTGGACCCGGTCATCGTCAAGGCGCTGGACCTGCTCCTCATCCTGCACGCGGACCACGAGCAGAACTGCTCCACCTCCACCGTGCGCCTGGTGGGCTCCTCCAATGCCAACCTCTTCGCCTCCGTTTCGGCCGGCATCAACGCCCTCTTCGGCCCTGCCCACGGTGGCGCCAACGAGGCCGTGCTGAAGATGCTCCGCCAGATCCAGGCCGAGGGCCTCAAGCCCGAGGACTACATGGAGAAGGTCAAGAACAAGGAAGACGGCGTCCGCCTCATGGGCTTCGGACACCGCGTCTACAAGAACTACGATCCGCGCGCCAAGATCGTCAAGGCCACGGCCCACGAGATCCTCAGCAAGCTCGGCGGCAACGACGAACTGCTGGACATCGCCATGCGCCTGGAAGAGAAGGCGCTCAGCGATGACTACTTCATCCAGCGCAAGCTCTACCCGAACGTGGACTTCTACACCGGCCTGATCTACAAGGCCATGGGCTTCCCCGAGAAGATGTTCACCGTCCTGTTCGCCATCGGCCGACTGCCGGGCTGGATTGCCCAGTGGCGCGAAATGATCAGCGACCCGAATACCAAGATCGGCCGCCCGCGCCAGCTGTACATCGGCGAGCCGGAGCGCGACTACCCCGCACGCTGATTCCCGGTCAGCCAGGGACAGCAACGTCAATAACGACGGCGGCCGCCCACCTTTCCAAGGTGGGCGGCCGCTTCGCGTTGTGCCACATTCAAGGGGACTACGAGGCGTAGCCCTGGGGGTTGTTCTTCTGCCAGCGCCAGTGGTCCTCGCACATCTGGTCCACGGTCTTCGTGGTCGACCAGCTCAGGTCTGCCAGGGCCGAGGTGGCATCGGCCCAGAAGGCCGGCAGGTCCCCCGCGCGGCGGCCGGTGATCTCGTAGGGGATGGGCTGGCCCACTGCCTTTTCGAAGGAGCGCAGGACCTCCAGGACGGAGGAACCCTTGCCGGATCCGAGGTTCCAGCGGAAAACACCGGTGCGGTCCGCGATGTGGTTCAGTGCGGCCACGTGTCCTTCGGCCAGGTCCACCACGTGGATGTAGTCGCGCAGGCAGGTGCCGTCCGGGGTGTCGTAGTCGCCGCCGAAGACCATAAGCTTCTCGCGCCGGCCCACGGCCACCTGGGCAATGAACGGGACAAGGTTGTTCGGAATGCCTTGCGGGTCTTCACCGATGCGGCCCGAGGGGTGCGCGCCTACCGGGTTGAAGTAGCGCAGCAGGGCTATGTGCCACTGTGGGTCGGCTGCGCCGAGGTCGGAGAGGATGTCCTCGATCTGTTCCTTGGTGCGCCCGTAAGGGTTGTTCGCGCCGATTTCCATCTTTTCCACATACGGAATGGGGTTGTGTTCCCCGTAGACGGTGGCTGACGAGCTGAAGACGATGGACCGGACGCTGTGCCTGTCCATGACGCGGACCAGGTTCAGCGTGCCCACCAGGTTGTTGTAGTAGTACTTCAGCGGCTCCTGCACTGATTCACCCACGGCCTTGAGGCCTGCGAAGTGGATGACGGCTTCAATGCCGCTCCCGGCGAAGACTTTTTCGACGGCGGCCTCGTCCACCAGGTCAACGTTGTGGAACTCCGCGGTCTTGCCGCTGAGTTCGGCTACGCGGCGCAGCGACTCCTCGCTGGAATTGACCAGGTTGTCGATGACGACCACGTCGTGGCCGGCTTCCTGCAGGGACAGAACAGTATGGGAACCGATGTAACCGGTGCCCCCTGTGACCAAGATTTTCATGCCTCAACGCTATCCCACCCGCAGCGTTGCCCGCCGCTATGTGGCGGACGGCGGGTGGGCCGTGACGGGACAGAAAAAGCACAAGTGTGCTACTAAGGATGGTGCCCAAAATTGTAGACGCCGGTGCCCGTCGGCAGGACGTAGTGCAGGCGGTTCTCCGCATCATCGCCGTGGACGGGCTTGAACGGGCGTCGCTGCGCGAAGTGGCGGACGAGGCCGGGCTGGCCGTCGGCTCGGTCCGGCACTACTTCGAGGGCAGTGAGGAGCTCCTGGCCTTCGCCTTCGGCACCGTGGTGGACCGCGTCGTCGGCAGGCTGGAGGGCCTGCTGCCGGCCGTGCTCGGAGCCGGCAAGGCCAGCCCTGGCCAGCGCGAGGCCGTTTTAACCCTTCTGGGTGGAATGCTTCCGCTGGATGAGGTGACAGCGGTGGAAGCCTGCGCATGGCTGGCCTTCAAGAACGCCGCACGCATCCGGCCCTTCCTGGTGGCGGAAGCGGACCGCAGCCACCGCGAAGTGGCGGCCATCGTGGGCGCATTGGTGGCAAGCCTGCTCCCGGACGATGAACCGCAGGAGAACCTCGTCCTGGAGGCGGAGCGGCTGCTGGCCACGCTGGACGGGCTGTGCATGCATGCGCTCCTGCAGCCTGCCTGGATGACGGCGCAGATGTGCCGCGACGTGCTCGAGCGCCATCTGGACGGGCTGGCACGCTGAGCGACCAAAGCCCGTCCGGCACTACCGCGAACTGGCTGCGGGAATAGACTGGGAGCCGGGTAGGCCGGGCCGGAATATGGCGCCCGGGACCGGGAGGCCAGGAAAGGACTTTGGATGCAGCACGCAGGCGGTTCAGGGTGGCAGATCACCACCGACACATCCGGACCGATGATGATTGCTCTTTACGTCCGGGACGCTGCCGGCCTGAACGGAGCGGGGCGCCCCATGCTGTCCCATGCATCACCCAAAGTCCGTTCAGCGGACCACAGCCACCTGACCGCGGATGTCGGCGGGCTCGGGGCACTGAAGACCGAGTGGGAGGCCTGGTGGGAGCAGCTGCTCAAGGCCCACCCGCACACCTCCCCGGAACTTTCGCCGCCGGATTTCGAAGCCTTCGGCAACTCCCCGGCCCTCCAGCGGGTCCTGCAGGCCCACTTTGGCTCTGCCCTCACCTGGGCCCGGGAGCGGAGGAGCGAGTATGCCGAGCTCGAAGCGGAGCGGGTGGCCAGCGGAATTGACCAGCTGATCGGGGACATGGTGGACGACAGGCTGATGGAAGTGGGGCGGGACTCCCGGGATTTCACGCTGACCATCATCGAGTTGCCGCTGGACGAACAACGGGCGTGGTACCTGGAACCGGACAAGATGATCATGAGCCACGAGCTGATGGGGCAGCCTGAGCTGTTCCGCAGCTATGTCCAGCCGGTGCTGGAAATCCTTGTCTGACACGCGGCCGGCGGGCCGACGGCGGCCCTTACGTGCCGGCGTCGTCCTTCCGCACCGTAATGCGCACCTGCCCGTCCTGGACACCCGCCGCCTGCCACCCGTCGCCGCCTGGCCGGTCCCAGGTGCGGCCGGCTACTTCCACCCTGGTCACGGCCAGGTCCTTGGCGTTGGCAACTGCCCACGCGGCAACCGACCACCCCAGTGCCCCGCCGGCGTCCACCACCAGGGTGTCGCCGTCCACCTGCGCATCGACGCCGCCGTAGGCCTGGTCCAGGTCAGTCACCACAGTGGCCGAGTTGCCACCGGCCGTGGGGGAGCGAAGCGTGCACTGTACGCCAGCCGGGGTCTGGCCGGTCAGTCCGGAAGCGAACGCCCGGCCCATCTCTTCGTGCTGGGCATAGGCCTTGGGGTAGGCGGACCGCTGGACCTGCTGGGCAGCGTCGGTGATGTCCAGCGTCTCGTAGCCCGGGATCTTCACCAGTGCGTCATAGAAGGCGTTGACCGCGTAGTAGGGGTCCATGATCTGGGCCTCGGTGCCCCAGCCCTGGGACGGCCGCTGCTGGAAGAGTCCGCGCGAGTCCGGGCCGGCCTGGTCGCCGTGACCGATGTTGCGCAGCTTGGACTCCTGCATGGCAGTGGCCAGGGCGATGGTGGCGGCGCGCGCGGGGAGGCCCCGCCGGACGGCTGCCGCTGTGATCAGGGCGGCGTTGGCCGCCTGGTCCGGCGCCAGTTCCCCCGTCCGGTCGCCGGCTGTGGCAGTGCAGCGTTCCGACACGAGGGTCTCGGAACGCTGCACGAAGTACGCCGCCGTGTAGATGCCTCCCGCAGCCAGCGCAAGGGTGAGGAGCAGCACCGCGAGGCGGCGCAGGCCGCGCCTGCGTGCCACGGACATGGGTGCCACGAAAGTACTAGTTGGCGTGCAGGGCGTCGTTCAGTTCCACGGTCTGGCCCTTGCGGGGGAGTGCCTCCACCGCGCCCGTGGTGGAGTTGCGGCGGAACAGGAGGTTGGGGACGCCGGAGAGTTCGGCGGCCTTGACGATCCTGGTGGTGTCCTCGCCCACCTCGTCCTTGGGGCCCGGCACGCGGACCCGGGTTCCTGCCGTGACGTAGAGGCCAGCCTCGACGACGGAATCATCACCGATGCTGATGCCGACGCCGGAGTTCGCCCCGAGCAGGACCCGCTCGCCGATGGTGATCTTTTCCTTGCCGCCGCCGGACAGGGTTCCCATGATGGAGGCGCCGCCGCCGACGTCGCTCCCGTCCCCGGTCACGACGCCCGCGGAAATGCGCCCCTCCACCATGGACGTGCCCAGGGTTCCGGCGTTGAAGTTTACGAAGCCCTCGTGCATGACGGTGGTGCCGGCGGCGAGGTGCGCACCCAGGCGGACCCTGTCGGCGTCGGCAATCCTGACGCCGCTGGGTACCACGTAGTCCACCATGCGCGGGAACTTGTCGATGCCGTAGACGGTGACGGCGCCCCGGCGGCGCAGCCGGGCGCGGGTCAGTTCGAAGCCCTCGACTGCGGCGGGACCGAAGTTGGTCCATACGACGTTGGGGAGCTTACCGAAGATGCCATCCAGGTTGATGGTGTTGGGCCTAACCAGGCGGTGCGAGAGAAGGTGCAGCCGGAGGTAGGCGTCTGCGGTGTCGGCAGGGGCTTCGTCGAGGTTGATCTGGACGAAGACCACCTTCTGCTCGGTGCCGCGGTCCTGGTCTGCGCCGTTCTCAGCGATGGCAGTCAGGGCGTCGTCGGCATTTTCCACCGAGCGGAGGTCCTCGGCGGCAACACCGAGTGCCGGTGCGGGAAACCAGACGTCCAGGACAGTATCCGCGCCGCCGGCGGTGGCGACGGTGGCCACGCCAAAGCCATGGGCGGAACGGTCGTCAGCGTTGGGAGTCAGGGTTTCGGGCACGGCGGAGGAAGCGGTCTCAGTCATGTGCCCCAGTCTATCGAGGGCGGGGCTGGCGGTTCGAACTAGACTGGCTTCGTGACTGCTGAAACCGCCCCCGAATCTTCCGTATCCACCCTTGACCTGCACCAGGACGTGGCGCTGCTGACCGCGGCACTGATGGATATCAACAGCGTGTCGGGCAACGAGAAGCGGCTCGCGGACGCCGTCGAAGCCGCTCTGCGGGAGATTCCCCAGCTGACCGTGGTCCGGGACGGCGACGCCATCATTGCCCGCACGGAGCTGGGCCACAGCGAACGGGTCATCCTCGCCGGGCACCTGGATACGGTTCCGTTGCCCCTGGCGGAAGGTTCCAGGGGCACCGTCCCCTCCAGCTGGGAGTCAGGTGTTCCGGGTGAAGGGATCCTCTATGGGCGCGGTGCCACGGACATGAAGGGCGGCGTGGCGGTCCAGCTGGCGCTGGCAGCGGGAATGTTCGACGACGGCGCGCACCCAAAACGGGACGTCACCTTCGTGTTCTACGACCATGAGGAAGTGGAGGCGGTAAAGAGCGGGCTAGGACGCCTGGTCCGGAACCACGGCGACCTGCTGCAGGGGGACTTTGCCATCCTGCTGGAGCCAACGGACGGCACCGTGGAGGGCGGCTGCAACGGAACCAGCCGGTTCGAAGCCAGTACTGCAGGGGAGGCCGCCCACTCTGCCCGGGCGTGGATGGGCAGCAACGCCATCCACGCCGCCGCCCCCATCCTGGCGCGCCTCGCCGCCTACGAGCCACGGACCATCAACGTTGACGGGCTTGATTACCGGGAAAGCCTCAATGCGGTGAAGATCAACGGCGGCACGGCCGGCAATGTCATTCCGGACCGCTGCGTGGTGGAGATCAACTACCGGTTCGCCCCGGACAAGACCCCGGACCAGGCGGAAGCGCATGTCCGGGAGCTCCTGGAAGGCTTCGACGTGGTGCGCACCGATGCCGCCGCCGGTGCGCGTCCCGGACTGCAGCACCCGGCTGCCGCATCCTTCGTTGCCGCTGTGGGTGCGGAGCCCAAACCCAAATACGGCTGGACCGACGTCGCGCGGTTCAGCGAACTGGGGATCCCGGCAGTGAACTTCGGCCCGGGCGACGCCCTGCTGGCCCACAAGGACAACGAGCACGTTTCCGCCGATGCCATCCGAACCTGCCTGCGCGCCCTGGAGCAGTGGCTCGCCGGCTAAGCCGGCCGGCTGGCGGCGAAGAAAGCCGGCAAACGGAAAGGGCCCGGAACCTGACGGTTCCGGGCCCTTTCACGCCGGCAATGCCGACGGGTGGCTAAACCTCGGCGGGAACAGCCGCCGCAGGTATGACTGCTGCGCCGGGCTTGCGGGAGAGCCTGCGCTCCAGCCATTTTGCGACAGCGGCCAGGATCAGGCACATACCCACATAGAGCACGGCGGCCACGATGGCTGCCGGGATAATCGGGGAACCGTACTGGATCTGGCTGCCGAAGTACTTTGCCTGGAAGAGGATCTCGTTGTACGTGACGATGAACCCCAGGGCGGTGTCCTTCAGGATGACCACCAGCTGGGAGATGATGACCGGAAGCATGGACCGGACGGCCTGCGGCAGCAGGATGCTGGTCATGACTTTGCTCTTGGGCAGGCCAATGGCATAACCGGCCTCGCTTTGGCCCCGGGGCAGGGACTCGATGCCGGCCCGGAACACCTCGGCGAGCACGGAACCGTTGTACAGCACCAGCCCTGCGACCACGGCAGTGAAGGGCGTAATTCCCTGGACACCGATGGTCGGCAGGCCGTAGTAGAAGATCATCATGAGGATCAGCAGCGGAACCGCGCGGAACAGCTCGGTGAAGCCGTAGCACGGAGCGCTGATCCAGCGGCGGTCCGACAAGCGGCCAAACGCCAGGAGGATGCCGAGGACCAGGCTGAGGACTGCCGCAGTGCCGAAGGCGGCCAACGTGGCACCTACGGACTGGGCAATGGTCTGCTGCACCAGCGGAAAGGTGAACAGCTGCCACTTCTTCGCCTCGAACTGGCCGCTTTCCGCGAAGCGGAGCAGGACGAAACCGACGATCAGCAGGATCACGATGGCGGTGGCGACGCCGAAGATCCGGTACCGGGCTCGTGCCTTGGGGCCGGGGGCGTCAAAAAGGATTGAACTCATCGTGCAACCTTCCACTTCTGTTCAAGCTTTCGCTGCAGGGCGGAAAGGATGAACACGAGGATGATGAACACCAGCGCCACCCACAGGAGGCCGGTCATGGCCGGCTCGCCGCGTTCGGAGAGGTTCGCCCGGATGGCCCCGGCTTCAAAGACGGAGAAGCCGGCGGCGACGGTGGTGTTCTTGAGCAGGGCGATGAAAACGCTGAACATCGGTGGGATGACAGCGCGGAAGGCCTGCGGCAGGATCACGAGGGTCAGCGTCTGGGTGAAGGGGAGCCCGATGGCGCGGGCTGCTTCCGCCTGTCCGACCGGGACGGTGTTGATACCGGAACGGACAGCTTCCGCCACGTAGGTGGCGGTATACAGGCTCAGTCCGATGATGGCGGCGGTCGTAAAGTCGATCGGCACCAGGCCCAGCTTCGGGTAGCCGAGGGCGAAGAAGAAGAGGACCAGCGTCAGCGGGGTGTTGCGCACGACGTTGACGTAGAGCGTCGCGGTGGCACGCATGGCGGGTACGGGGGAGACGCGGAGCGCGGCAACGACGGTACCGAGGATCAGGGCGAAAATTGCCGAGAAGAAGAAAAGTATTAGCGTGTTGCGGAATCCCGTGATGAAGAGATCCGAATTGTTCAGCAGCGTATTCACAGAATCGTCGCTTTCGACAGTTGAAGAGGGGGCGGCTGCATGGCCGCCCCCTCAACTTTGGTTTAGTAGTTCTCTACCTTGGGCTGTTCGACCTTCGTGCCCGACTGGCCCAGCGTCTGGTCGTAGATCTTCTGCCACACCGAGTTACCGTCGGTGAACGTCTTGTTCATGAACTGACGCAGCGCGGTGTCACCCTTCTTCAGGCCGACGCCGTACTTTTCAGTGGTGAACGGCTGGCCCACTACCTTCAGGCTGTCCGGTTCCTGGGCAGCGTAGCCGAGCAGGATGGCCTGGTCGGTGGTGACAGCGTCAACCTGGCCGCTCTTGAGCGCCTCGACGCACTGCGAGTAGGTATCAAACTCGGTGGTCTTGGTGTTCGGGAAGTTTGCCTTGATGTTCTGGATCGGCGTGGAACCGGTGGCCGAGCAGACGTTCTTGCCCGTGAGGTCCTTCTCGCTGTTGATGCTGGAGTTGTCCTTCTTGACCAGCAGGCCCTGCCCGGTGACGAAGTAGGGTCCGGCGAAGTCGATCAGCTGCTTGCGCTTGTCCGTGATGGAGTAGGTGCCCACGTAGTAGTCGATGTCACCGTTCGTGATCGCCGACTCGCGGTTGGCGGACGGGATCGGCTTGAACTCGATCTTGTCCTTGCTCATGCCCAGCGATGCTGCCATCCACTTGGCAATCTCGATATCGAAGCCCGTGTATTCACCGGTGGCCGCGTCTTTGAAGCCAAGGCCCGGCTGGTCCTGCTTGACGCCGATGCGGACCTTGCCGCTGGACTTGATGGCGTCGTAGGTCGGGCTGCCGGTGAGCGTGACGTTGTCAGCAACCTTGTAGGGAGCCTCATCAGTACCGGAGGAAGCAGTTCCGCCGCCGCCTGAGCCGCCGCAGGCGCTGAGGGACAGGGCCAGCGCCGCAGTCGCCGCGACAAGCAGCGGCTTCTTCCGGGTAAAGAAGTTTTTCATGGGGATACCTTTCATTGAGCGGCCGCGCTGGGGCAGCCGGTGCGGTGTGCTAGTGGGTCAGGAGCTTGGACAGGAAGTCCTTGGCGCGGCTGCTCTTCGGGTTGGTAAAGAACTCCTCCGGCGTCTCGTCCTCCACGATCTGCCCGTCGGCCATGAACACCACGCGGTCCGCGGCCTTGCGGGCGAAGCCCATCTCGTGAGTGACGACGATCATGGTCATGCCTTCCTTGGCCAGCTGGACCATGACATCGAGGACCTCGTTGATCATTTCGGGGTCCAGCGCTGAGGTCGGCTCGTCGAAGAGCATGACTTTCGGCTTCATGGCCAGTGCGCGCGCGATGGCGACGCGCTGCTGCTGGCCACCGGAGAGCTGGGCAGGAAGCTTCGGTGCCTGCTGCCCGACGCCCACGCGCTCCAGCAGCGCCATGGCATCTTTTTCGGCCTCAGCCTTGGAAGCGCCCTTGACCTTGATCGGTCCGAGGGTGACGTTCTCCAGGATGGTCTTGTGCGCAAACAGGTTGAACGACTGAAACACCATCCCGACGTCGGCCCGGAGCTTCGCCAGGGCCTTGCCCTCGGCGGGAAGTTCCTTGCCATCGATGGTGATGGAGCCGTCGTCGATTGTTTCCAGGCGGTTGATGGCCCGGCAGAGGGTGGACTTACCGGAGCCGGAGGGCCCGATGACCACAACAACCTCGCCCTTGCGGACCTGGAGGTTGATGTCCTTCAGAACGTGCAGCTGGCCGTAATGCTTATTTACGGCGTTCAGGGAGACGAGAGCATCGCCGGGCACATGAGTAGTCATAGAAAGAATCTAGCGAACAACAGTGGGTTATGACGCCAATCACCCCAAGTTCCTGCTGATCGTGATTCAAGAGATACCTCATGTTGGAGGTTAGCCTAGGGGAATGAGCATCAATGCAGATCCGGCCAAGAATTCCCAGCCGCGCCGTAAGGGGCCCCTTGAGCTGCGGCGCAAGCAAGCGGCAGTGGACATGTCGGACCAGCACCTGCTCGATACGAAGGGCCCTGGGCAGTTCGTCCACACCGATCCCTGGCGGGTCCTGCGGATCCAGAGCGAATTCGTCGAAGGCTTCGGTGCGCTTGCAGACATTGGAAAAGCGGTCAGCGTCTTCGGTTCGGCGCGTACCAAGCCGGGAAGCCTCTACTACGAAATGGGCGTCCAGGTGGGGCGCAAGCTCGCCGAGGCCGGGGTTGCGGTGATCACCGGCGGCGGCCCGGGTTCCATGGAGGCGGCCAACCGGGGAACGGTGGAGGGCAACGGGGTGTCGGTGGGCCTGGGCATCGAGCTGCCGTTCGAACAGGGCCTGAACCAGTGGGTGGACCTGGGCATCAACTTCCGCTACTTCTTCGCCCGCAAGACCATGTTCGTCAAATATGCGCAGGGGTTCATCGTCCTGCCCGGTGGGCTGGGCACGCTGGATGAACTGTTCGAGGCCATGGTCCTCGTCCAGACGCGGAAGGTCACGTCCTTCCCCATCGTCCTCCTCGGCGTCGACTTCTGGGGACCGATGATCGACTGGATCAGGGGCACCCTGGTGGCTGAAGGAATGGTCTCCGAAAAGGACCTGGACCTGATCCAGCTGGTGGATGACCCGGCAGAGGCTGTGGACCGGGTCCTTCACGGCGCCGTGACCCCGTCGCTGAACGGCGAACAGCGGCCGGAGTAGCCGCGGCGCGGCTTGGCCGCGCGGGTCTGGCACGATGGGACCGTGAGCTTCTTTCTGGTTTTCCTCGCCGTCGTGCTGGTCGCGGCTGTTCTTTGGGCCGGCCTGGGACGGCGCTCCCGCAAGTCGGGCGCCACGACGCTGCCGGCCCTGTTGAGCGGATTGGACGAGCCGCCGGCAAACCTTCCGCCGGTGCTCCTGCCGCAGCGCGCCGTTCCGGAGGATGTGACCCGGCTCCGGTTCTCCCTGGGCCTGCGCGGCTACCGGATGGACCAGGTGGACCAGGTCCTCGACGAACTGCGGGACCAGTTGGCCGCACGGGATGCGGAACTGGCGGCGCTGCGCGGGCGGCTGGACGCAGGCGAACGGCACGTAGGGGAGGCGTCCGACGACGGCGCCCCGGTCCCGGCCATGGCACCGGAAGAGCCCGGTGCGGAAGGGGATGGGAACCGGGCAGCCCAGGAGGGTGCTGCCCCGGTCAAGGGCGGCCAGTGAGCACCGTGGCCCGCCGCAACCCGCTGGCCTCCGCCGGTACTGTGGCCCACCGGGCTGCTGCCGCCGTCCGCCGTTGGCCGTGGTGGCTCCAGGTCACCGCACTGTACGGCGGCTCCCGGCTGGCCTCCGCCTGCATCTTCATGGCCGCAGCACTCCACCAGGGACCCAACCCGTGGTTCCCGCCAAAACCGGACTACTGGAACTTCATCAATATTTGGGATGCCCGCTGGTACGGCCAGGTCATCGCCAGCGGCTACCCGTCAATCCTTCCCACGGACGCAGCCGGCAACGTCCAGGAAAACACCTGGGCGTTTTACCCGCTCTTTCCTTCCCTGGCGGGCGGACTCAGCCGGCTCACCGGGATGGAGCCTGCCGCTGCGCTCACCTTGGTTGCCATGCTGGCCGGGTGGGCGGCGGCCCTTGTGGTTTACGCACTGTTCCGGCACAAAGCCTCCCACGCCCCGGCCATGTGGGGTGTTGCGTTCTTTTCGGTTTTTCCCGTTTCCGCCGTCCTGCAGGTCCCTTACGCCGAGCCGCTGTCCCTCCTGCTGCTCGCGTGGGCCCTCCTGCTGGTGGTCCGGCGCCAGTACCTGTGGGCTGTTCCGGCGGTGTTCCTGCTGGGCCTGTCCAGGCCTATCGGTGTCCCGTTCGCAGCCATGGTGGGGCTGCTCCTGGTCTTCCATGCCGCCGCGTACGTCCGTAGCGGGCGGCGCCAGGACGCTTCCGGCGAGGCACATTCCGTCCGGGACCTCGCCGCACTCGCTGGACTGACCGCCGTCGCCGGGCTGTCCGCTTTTGCCTGGCCGGCCGCAGCGTGGTTGGCGACCGGCGACCTTCAGGCCTACACCAAGACGGAAACCGTGTGGCGGGGCCAGGACCTGGTTCCGTTCAAGCCCTGGTTCGATGCCGGCGTCGAACTTTTCGGTCCCGTCCTGGGTGTTGTTGCCCCGCTCGTCTTCGTGGCGCTGTTCGCAGTGATGCTGTATCTGCCGCCAGTGCTGCGGCTCGGCGTCGAACTTCGGCTCTGGTGCGCCTGCTACATGGGCTACCTGCTGGCGTTCCTGCACCCACAGACCAGCACCTTCAGGATGCTGCTGCCACTGTTTCCGCTGGCCCTGGGCGCTGTGTTCCTGTCCCGTTCCAGGGCGTACCGGGGGACGGTGGTGGCCATGTTCCTGCTGCTGCAGATCGTCTGGATCGTATGGTTGTGGGCCTGGGCGCAACTGCCCGGCGGAGGGGATTATCCGCCGTAGCGAAAACGGGCTTTAATGCAGGTCAGGGCGGGAATGACACGTTGACGGAAATGTCCAT
The DNA here is from genome assembly GCF_006517815.1 of Pseudarthrobacter sp. NIBRBAC000502770. Taxonomy (NCBI): domain Bacteria; kingdom Bacillati; phylum Actinomycetota; class Actinomycetes; order Micrococcales; family Micrococcaceae; genus Pseudarthrobacter; species Pseudarthrobacter sp. NIBRBAC000502770. The sequence continues at coordinate 2,353,933 of NZ_CP041198.1, read as the reverse complement.
CGATTAGCTACGTGCGGGTAATTCCGCGATAATGATAGGTAAGCAAGGACATAAGCATTCAGAAAACGCGCAGCATTGGCGGTGTGCCAACCACCCCGCCACAGCGGCCTGATCGACATGCGGACGCAGCCCGCCCGGGCTGATTAGTCCTGGGACAAAATGGAGGGGAATTCCTCATGGCGGCTATGAAACCACGCACCGGAGACGGCCCAATGGAAGTCACCAAGGAGGGCCGAAGCCTGATCATGCGGGTCCCGCTCGAAGGCGGCGGGCGCCTGGTGGTCGAATTGAACGCTGCCGAAGCAGCCAACCTCAAGGAATGCCTGGTAGGCGTTACCGAATAGTCGTGCCGGTCAGGGTGCGCAGCCCGCGGGCTGCGCACCCTGACCTTTATGCAGGAACTACTTCTTGACCGCGACCAGCAGGCCGTCGCCTGTGGGGAGCATGGCGGATGCCAGCCTGTCGTCGTCGCGGATTGCCTTGCCCACCTGCCGCAGGGTCACCGTGTTGGGCTCGCGGCCGGCAGGGTTGGCTACCTTGTCCTTGTCCAGCGCATCGTTGATCACCAGCAACCCTGAGCGCTTGAGCAGCCGGATGGCCTGTTCCACGTAGCCCGGCAGGCCCGGCTTGTCCGCATCGATGAAGACAAGGTCGTAGGCGCCGTCCGTAAGCCGTGGCAGGACGTCGCCCGCCCGGCCGGAAATGGTCCGGGTCCGGTTGGCGGGGCTGCCGGCCTCCGCAAACGCTTCGCGGGCAGCCCGCAGGTGCTCCACGTCCACATCGATGGTGGTCAGGACGGCGTGCGCGCCGAGGCCGCGCAGCAGGCAGACGCCCGAGACGCCGGCGCCGGTGCCGATCTCCACGACGGTCTGGGCTTTCGAGGCAGCGGCCAATACCGTGAGGACAGCGCCCACTCCGGGGCTGATGGCGCTGACCCCCAGTTCAAAGGAACGTTCCCGCGCCCGAAGCATTACCTCATCCTCAGCGGGCAGATCTTCTGCATAGGACCAGCTGCTGGACTTGTCGGCGCTCATGAATAATCGCTTTCTGGGCGTAAAGGGAATGTCCCCCCAAGCCTACTGTGTCCGGCCCTGCCGGAACGGAAAGCAGCCGTTGCGCCGAACGCTGAAGTTTGCAGGTAATCAGGAAATTCCCAGCCAAGTTTGACATGATTGATTTCCGCTCATCCAAAAGGTGACCGGCGCCGAATCAGAGATGTCAACAGTATCCGGGCGTTAGCATTCCACGAGGGGAGTGGACGATGTCATCTTCAGTAGTGGCACCTGTCCCTGCAGTAAACAATCCCGACGATGAGTGGGTCCGTCCCACCTGGGAAGAAGTGGTCACCAACCACTCTGCGAAGGTATACCGGCTGGCCTACCGCCTGACCGGAAACAAGTACGACGCCGAGGACCTCACCCAGGAGGTCTTTGTCCGCGTGTTCCGTTCGCTGGAGAACTTCAAGCCCGGAACCCTTGATGGGTGGCTGCACCGCATCACCACCAACCTGTTCCTTGACCAGGCCCGGCGCAGGACCCGCATCCGTTTCGACGCCCTGGCAGAGGACGCGGAGTCCCGCCTGCCCGGCCGTGAGCCGGGACCGGAGCAAAGCTTCGAGCTGAACAACCTGGACCTGGACGTACAGGCTGCCCTGGAAGAGCTGCCGCCGGACTTCCGTGCCGCCGTGGTCCTGTGCGACCTCGAGGGGCTCTCCTACGACGAGGTAGCCGAGGCGCTGGGCGTCAAGCTGGGCACCGTCAGGTCCCGCATCCACCGTGGCAGGACCATGCTCCGCGAGAAGCTGGCCCACCGTGATCCACGCCCGCAGCAGTCCCGCCGCAAGCTTTCGATGCCGCGCATCGCCGGCATCCTCTGATCGGCACATGAGGTCCCAGTTTCCTTTTGGCGGCAGGCATCAGCGCACCGGCAGCCACCTCGAGGCCTGCCAGGAGTGTGCCGCCACCCTGCGCCGGGAACGGCAATACTTGGAGCGCCTCCGCGATGCTCCCATCCCGCCCGCCAGCCAGGACCTGACCGCCCGGCTGCTGGCCCGCACCCACGAACTGGCCGCCCAGCCGCCCGCGCCGGTACCCCAAGGCGGCACCTCGCGCCTCGCCGCGCGGGCGCTGGCCCTGACCGCGGGCGGAACCATGGCGGCCGCCGGGGTGCTGGCCGTCGGTGCGTTCACCGCAGCGGGGGACCCCACCGCCAGCGAACAGGCCGGGCCCGAGGCTGCTTTCTCGCACGTTTCGTCCCAAACTCCCGCTGATGGCAGGACTTTGAGTGCCGCCCAGCTCGCCACCCTCCGTTCCGAGGGTTGGGCTTGTCCGGACCTCCAGGCCATGGGATTCCACCTGGAAGCCGCGCGGGCACTGGTGGTTGACGGGGAACCTGCAGTGGAACTGCAGCTCACTGACGGCGCCCATCACGCCACGGTCACGGAACAGCACCCCGCCAGCCAGGGCACAGGTCCGGCGCACGCGTGGGCCACGTCCCCGGCGTCCGCCACCTACCGGGCTGCAGGCCTGACCATCACCTACCGCTCCGACCTGCCCGCGGATAAGGCCGGCGACGCCATGCCGATCCTCGAACGGCTTGCCGATTCCGCCATGGAGGGGGTCGCGGCATCCGTCCCGGAGCAGCCCGACGGCCAGGCTGCGGAACCCCTGGATGCACGGCTGGAGCGCGGAATCAACAAGATCGCGGCCCTGTTCACCCAATGACACGGACTGTTCACCCGTCCGCCGGATGGGAATCGTCACTCGCAGCCCGGAGAGGGTAATCTTCCTAAAGTGTTTGGAATCAACGGCCCGGAGTTCATTCTTCTGCTGATCATCGGTGTGCTGGTGATCGGCCCCAAGCGGCTGCCGGAATATACGCAGAAGCTGGCCAACCTGGTCAAGGAAGTCCGCCGGATGGCCAACGGTGCCCGGGAACAAATCAAGGAAGAAGTGGGCATCGACATCGACGATGTCGACTGGAAGAAATACGATCCCCGCCAGTACGATCCCCGCCGCATCATCAAGGAAGCACTGCTCGACGACGACACCAAACCGGTCAGCGCAGGCGCTCCCGCCGCCGTGGCTGCCGTCGCCGGCGCCGCAGCCGCGGCTGATGCCTCACCAAAGCGCCCGGAAAGGGTAGTGCAGAGGCTCGCCCCCGGCGAGGCCGCGCCGTTCGATACCGAAGCCACCTAGGCAGGTCAGCGGGGCTGCAGCCCCAGCTTCATCCCGGCAAGGCCTCGCGGTGCTGTGGCAAGCCGGCCGGCGATCCCGGCCAGGGCGGAAGCCGCCGCGGTCCCGGGCCTGCCAAGGACAACCGGAACCCCTGCATCCCCGCCCTCGCGCAATTGAATGTCCAGGGGAATCTGTCCCAGCAGCGGAACGTCCGCCCCCACGGTGGCGCTGAGCCGTTCCGTGAGTACCGTCCCGCCGCCGCTTCCGAAGAGCTCCATCCGGCCGCCGTCGGGCATCTCCAGGTAGGACATGTTCTCGATGACACCGGCAATTTTCTGCCCCGTCTGGGTGGCGATGGCGCCGGCCCGTTCGGCGACGTCGGCTGCGGCTGCCTGGGGCGTGGTAACCACCAGGATTTCGGCCTTGGGCAGCAGTTGGGCCACGGAGATGGCGATGTCACCGGTACCCGGCGGGAGGTCCAGGAAGAGGGCGTCCAGGTCCCCGAAGTAGACGTCCGTGAGAAACTGCTCCAAGGCCCGGTGCAGCATGGGTCCGCGCCATGCCACCGGCTGGTTGCCGGTGACGAACATGCCGATAGAGATGACCTTTACCCCGTACGCAACGGGGGGAAGGATCATGTCGTCCACCTGGGTGGGTTTTTGCGTGATTCCCAGAAGGGCTGGAACGGAGAAACCGTAGACGTCAGCGTCCACGATTCCCACCCGGAGGCCCCGGGCGGCCAGGGCGGTGGCCAGGTTGACCGTCACCGAGGACTTGCCCACGCCGCCCTTGCCGCTGGCCACCGCGTAGACCTTGGTCAAGGAATCAGGCTCGTTGAAGGGAATCCTGCGCTGGCCGCCCGGGCCACGCAGTTTCTCCTTGAGGGCGTCACGCTGGGTCTGGTCCATCACCTTGAGCTGGACGTCGACGGCGGTCACGCCGGGCACCGACGACAGGGCCTTCTGGGAATCGGCAGTAATGGTGTCCCGCAGCGGGCACCCCGCAATGGTGAGCAGGACTGCCACGGTGACCTTGCCGTCGTCGGCCACCTGGACGGAATCCACCATGCCCAGTTCGGTGATGGGGCGCCGGAGTTCGGGGTCGATCACTGTGGCAAGGGCGGCGTTGACTGCCCCAGCCAACGCCGTGCGGGCAATGGGTTCGCTCATGAACGGTCCTGTGTGGAGTGGCCGGGCTTGATCCGGGGGATCTGCTGGGTGCGCGGGTTGCGCTGCCGGTCCCGCTGTTCGCGGAGTTTGTCCTTCAACTTGTCACGGGGGGATTCGTGCGAACCGGGGCCCGTGTCATCGTGGGTCCGCAGTTCCTCTTGTGCTTCAAGGAGGTCTTCCAGGAGTGAGCGCAGCTCGGCCCTGACATAGTCGCGGGTGGCCACCTCGCGCAGCGCGATCCGCAGGGAGGCCAGCTCCCGGGTCAGGTACTCGGTATCGGACAGGTTCCGCTCGGCCCGCTGGCGGTCCTGCTGCAGCGAGACGCGGTCGCGGTCATCCTGCCGGTTCTGCGCAAGCAGCAGCAGGGGAGCGGCGTAGGAGGCCTGCAGCGAGAGCATCAGGGTCAGGAGGGTGAAACCCAGGTCCCGCGAATCGAACTGCCACTCCACCGGCGCCCAGGTGTTCCAGCCCAACCAGAAGATGCAGAAGACGGTCATGTAGACCAGGAACTGCGGCGTGCCCATGAACCGGGCAAAGCCCTCGGTGGCATGGCCGAACGCGTCTGGATCGGGCTTGAACTTGGGCAGGATCCGCTGGCGCGCGCTTAGGGGCGTATCGAGACTGCCTTTTGATTCCGCAGTGGCCAGGTTCCGCTGGTTGGGGTTCTTCGGAGCGCTGTTATCAGCCAATACGGCCACCGAGCTTTCTTATCGGGGCTTCGCCGTCGTGGGCGCGCCAGTCGTCCGGCAACAAGTGATCCAATACGTCATCAACAGTCACCGCCCCACAAGCCGGCCGGCGTCATTGACCACGGGGAGGGAGTTCAGGTTATAGGTAGCCAAGGTCCGGGCCACTTCGCTGATGTGGGCCTGGTCCGACAGCGGTTCGAGATTCTTGTCCACCAGGTTTCCCAGTGCCTCGAACGGCGGGAAGCGCAGCAGTTGCTGGATGTGCACCACGCCCAGGAACCGGCCTGTCGGCGTTTCGAGTGGCGGCCGGGCAATGAAGATGGACGACGCCAGGGCCGGGGAAAGCTCCTCCCGGCGGACGTGGGCGAGGGCCTCGGCAACCGTGGCTTCCGGGGGAAGGATGACCGGTACCGGCGTCATCAGGCCGCCGGCAGTGTCCTCGTCGTACTCAAGGAGGCGCCGGACGTCCTCGGCGCCCTCGGGCTCCATGAGCTGGAGCAGTTCCTCGGCCTGGGCGGAGGGGAGTTCACCGAGAAGGTCGGCGGCGTCGTCGGGATCCATCTCCTCAAGGACGTCAGCGGCGCGCTGGACATCCAGGGCGGAGAGGATCTCCACCTGGTCGTCCTCCGGCAGTTCCTGGAGGACGTCTGCCAGCCGTTCGTCCTGCAGCTCGCTGGCCACCTCGAACCGGCGCTTGTCGCTCATCTCCTGCAGGGCTTCGGCGAAGTCGGCGGGTTTGAGGTCCTCGTGGTTGGCCACGAACTGGGTGGCTGCCTGTGGCTCGGTGCGCGGTCCCTGCTGGGCGTCCGCCCAGTCGATGATCAGCGTTTCGTTGCGGCGCAGCCGGCTCAAGGGCGAGAGGGAGTGTCCGCGCCGGACAAAGAGCTTGCTGACGAACCAGTCGCGGGACCGGTGCTGGTCGATGGCGATGTCCTCGATGGTGGCGTCGCCGCTGCCGTCACGGAGGGTGACCCGCCGGTCGAACATTTCGGCCACCACCAGGGTTTCCGCCCCGCGCTGCTCAAAGCGGCGCAGGTTCACCAGGCCGGTGCAGATAACCTGGGTCTGGTCGATCGAGGTAATGCGGGTCATGGGCACGAAGACCCGCTTCTTTCCCGGCACTTCCACCACGATGCCCACCACGTGCGGGGCTCCCTGGGTCCCCCGCGACAGCACAACAACATCGCGCAGCCGGCCCAGCCGGTCGCCCAGCGGGTCGAAGACGTCGAGGCCAAGAAGGCGTGCCACGAAGACGCGGGTAGGTGTTGTGCTCACCACTACAGGCTACCGAGTCTGCTCTCTTTTAGCTGAATTTACAGGCGGCACCCACCTTCATGGGCAAGAATGGTTTTATGTCGAACATTTTTGGTGGTCCCAAGCCCGGCGCCGCGAGCGGACCCGATGATGCCCGGGCTGTTCCCACCGGCGACACCGTTGGCTCCTACACGTCCTACCTCGACGCCCAGAAGGCGGTCGATTACCTGGCGGACCAGCAGTTCCCGGTCCAGATGGTGTCCATCGTGGGCAACGAACTGAAGATGGTGGAACGTGTCACGGGGCGCCTGAGCTACCCGCGGGTGGCGCTCTCCGGGGCCCTGAGCGGCATGTGGTTCGGCTTGTTCGTGGGCGTCATGCTCTCCTTCTTCGCCTCATCGCAGGCCTACTTCTCGATCATGACGTCGGTGCTGATGGGCGCGGCGTTCTTCATGCTCTTCGGCATCGTCACCTACGCCATGCAGCGCGGCAAGCGGGACTTCACCTCCACCAGCCAGGTGGTGGCCACCAGCTATGACGTGATCGTGGCCCCCGAGGCAGCCCACGAGGCCCGGCGCCTCCTGCAGCAGCTGCCCATGTCCCGTTCCGACGCAGCATCCGGCCACGGCCCGTACACGCAGCACGACTACCACAACCAGCCATACCAGCAGCAGCACCACCAGCAGCAGGGACAGGGCCCGGCCCGTCCCACCGGCTGGAACGATCCCTACGGCCAGAGGTCCTCCGGCCCGTCAGCCCAGGGCGGACCGGCCCAGGAAGGCCACGGGTACCCGGAGGACGGCAGCCAGCAGCAGAGCGGCCAGCAGCCGCCGCAGCACTACGACGGCGGCCAGCAGCACGCCGCCCAGCAGCCGGTCCGTTCCGCGGTCCGCTACCCGGACCTGCCCGACGGCCGCCCGCAGTACGGCGTCCGCGTTCCCCAGGGGCCGGCCGGGGGTCAGCCGGGAATGGAAGACGCCGCGGAACGCCCTGCTGAACACCCGGCAGGAGACCACGCGCAGGACGGTAGCGGGCATCCGTCTGATACCGGCTATGGTGCCCAGGGCGGCCAGCACCGGGGCGACGACCGCCAGTAACCGCGGTCCGGTGCGTCCGGGACCACGGGTCCACGCGCCGCACGGGAGAAACCGGTACGCACACAAAGAGTGGGGCCGCTGGAATGAATCCGGCGGCCCCGCTCTTTCGTGCCTGGGTGTTGCCTAGGCTTCTTCGGTCCGGTAGATCCCGGCCATCCAGTCCTCCACATCCTCCGCATTGCGTGGAAGGGCGGCGCTGAGGTTGACGGGGCCGTCGGCGGCCATGAGGATGTCGTCCTCGATCCTGACACCGATGCCGCGGTATTCCTCCGGGATGGCCAGGTCCTCCTTCTTGAAGTACAGGCCCGGTTCGATGGTGAACACCATGCCCTCGGTGAGGACGCCGTCGAGGTAGAGTTCCCGCTTGGCCTGGGCGCAGTCGTGGACGTCGAGGCCCAGGTGGTGGCTGGTGCCGTGCGGCATCCAGCGGCGGTGCTGCTGGCCCTCGGGGCTGATTGCCTCCTCCACGCTGACAGGCAGGATGCCCCATTCGGCGAGGCGTTCTGCCAGGACCGTGGTGGCCGCTGTGTGGATGTCGCGGAACTTGGTCCCGGGCTGCGCGGCTGCGAATCCGGCGTCGGCGGCGTCGAGGACCGCCTGGTAGACCTTGCGCTGGATCCCGCTGAAGGTGCCGCTGGCCGGAAGCGTCCGGGTGATGTCCGCCGTGTAGAGCGAGTCGGCCTCGACGCCGGCGTCCAGGAGCAGCAGTTCGCCGGCGTGGATGCGCCCCGTGTTGCGGGTCCAGTGCAGCACGGTGGCGTTGTTGCCGGATGCGGCGATGGTGTCATAGCCCAGTTCGTTGCCCACCTCACGGGCACGGGCGAAGAAGGCACCCTCCACCACGCGTTCGCCGCGGGCATGCGTGAGGGCCCGGGGCAGGGCCTTGACCACCTCTTCGAATCCCTCGACCGTGGCGGACACGGCGATCTTCATCTGCTCGATTTCCCACTCATCCTTGAGCAGGCGCAGTTCGGAGAGGGCTTCGCTGAGCTTCTCGTCCAGGGCATCGAGCACTTCAAGGTCCAGGTTCTCGGGATCCTTGGCCGTGTTGTACCGGGCCGTGTCCACCAGTGCGTCGATGTTTTCGTCAACCTTGCGGACCAGGCGGATGGAGATTCCGCCGATCTCCGGGGCGCCAACGTCCTTGGTGATTGCCGTTTCCAACTGGTCGATGTGGGCGGTGGCCAGTCCAAGCCGGGCCTCGAATTCTTCGAGGGTGGGACGGGCCCCGATCCAGAACTCACCGGAGCGCGAGTCCGCGTAGAACTGTTCGGTGTCCCGGCCGGCCAGCGGCCGGAAGTACAGCGTCGCGCGGTGGTTCGCGCCGTCGTCGCCCGTTCCTTCTTCCACCGGTTCCAGGATCAGGACTGCGTCCGGTTCGTGGTCCAGGCCGAGGCCGGTCAGGTGCGCGAAGCCGGAGTGCGGGCGGAAGCGGTAGTCGCAGTCGTTGGAGCGGACCTTGAGCGGCCCCGCGGGGATGACCAGCCGTTCGCCCTTGAACTGGGCCGAGATGGCCTTGCGCCGGTTTGCGGCGTAGGGGGCGACGGCATCGCGCTGGGGGAGCTCCTGGGTGGCGGGTGCCCAGTTGCTGGCCATGAAGGCCTTGAAGGCGTTGGAACTGGGCCGCTGGGAGCGGTTGTTGACGCGGTCCTCCAGCGGCTGGGAAGCAGAGTTTTGGGTGTTTTCGGCATCGTTCACGGCACCATCGTCTCACCAGCGTCCCGGCTATGCGAACGGGCCTCCCCGGTCTCCCGTCCCGGGTCCACTACGCTGGATAAGTGAGGATTGACCTGCATGCCCACTCCAACGTCTCCGACGGCACCGAGACCCCGGCCGATGTCATGGCCTCTGCTGCCCGCGCGGGACTGGACGTGGTAGCTCTGACGGACCACGATTCAACGGCAGGCTGGGCGGAAGCCGCCGCGGCCGCAGCCACCTGCGGAGTGGCCCTGGTACCGGGCATGGAAGTCTCCTGCCGGACGGAGGAAGGCATCAGCGTCCACCTCCTGAGCTACCTGCACGACCCCACCCATCCCGGGCTCCTCGAGGAAATCACCAAGGCCAAGGACTCCCGCCTGACCCGCGCCGAACGGATGGTCACCATCCTCGCCGAGGACTACCCGCTCACCTGGGACGACGTAATCCACCATGTAGCGCCCGGCGCCACCCTCGGCCGCCCGCACATCGCCGACGCCCTCGTTGCCGCGGGTGTGGTGGAGGACCGTTCCGAGGCGTTCGCCTCCATCCTCACCTCCCGGTCCCGCTACTTCATCCCGCACTACGCCCCGGACCCGGCCACCGCCGTCGACCTTGTCCGTGCCGCCGGCGGCGTGCCGGTGTTTGCCCATCCCGTGGCCTCCGCCCGGGGGCGGATCGTAGGGGAGCGGACCTACCGGGAGATGATCGACGCCGGCCTGGCCGGCCTGGAGATCGACCACCGGGACAATCCGGAAGAGGGCCGGGACTTCCTGCGCAGGCTCGCTGCCAGGCATGGCCTGTTGATCACCGGTTCCTCCGACTACCACGGCACCGGCAAGCCCAACCTGCTCGGCGAAAACCTCACGGCCCCGGACATGCTGGCGCGGATCGAGGAACAGGGCACGGGAACCGCCGTCGTCCGGCCTTAGGGGCGCAGTCCGCGCTAACCGGCGGGCAGGAATGAGGTGAGCGTGGCGTGCGCACCCAGCCGCTTGGCCATGATGTCGATGGCCGGCTGGTTCTGGTCGACGCACACGAACTTCCGGCCGAGCTTGGCCGCAACCGCCCCCAGCGTGCCGGAGCCGGCGAAAAAGTCCAGGCACCAGTCCCCGGGACGCGACGAAGCGGCGACGACGCGGCGGACCAGGCCCTCGGGTTTCTGCGTCGGGTAGCCGGTCTTTTCCTTGCCGGTGGGCGAGACGATGGTGTGCCACCAGACGTCGGTGGGCAGCTTTCCCAGTTCGCGTTTGGCTGGAGTTACCAGGCCGGGCGCCATGTACGGTTCGCGGTCCACCTCGGCGCTGTCGAAGTGGTACTTCGCGGGGTTCTTGACGTACACCAGGATGTTGTCATGCTTGGTGGGCCACCGGTTCTTGGCCCGGGCTCCGTAGTCATACGCCCAGATGATTTCGTTCAGGAAGCACTCCCTGCCGAAGATGGCGTCCAGCATCACCTTGGCATAGTGCACCTCGCGGTAGTCCAGGTGCAGGTACAGGGTGCCGTCGTCGGCCAGCAGCCGCCACGCCTCCACCAGCCGGGGTTCCAGGAAGGACCAGTAGTCGCTGAACGCGTCATCGTAGCGGTGCAGGGCGCCCTTGATCGTGTCGTAGGAGCGGCCCTTGAAGCCCACCCGGTCCCCGCTGCCGCCGGCGTTAACCACCATCCGGGTTTCCTGGCGCTGCTGCGGCCGGCCCGTGTTGAAGGGCGGATCCACGTAGATCAGCGTGAAGGCGCCGTCCGGCAGTGTGGGGAGGTACGCCGCGTTGTCCGCGTGCACCACCAGGCTGCCGCCGTCCGGCGCCCAAACAGTGTCACTCATCAGGGCGGTTAGGCCTCGGAGGCGCCGGGGCGGCTGCTGTTGTCCGCGCCGGCCACCACTTCGCCGTTGCGGCGGCGGGTGCGCGTGCGGGTGCGGCGGGCGCGGTTCGGCTTTTCGCCGTCGGCTGCGGGTGCGGCGGCCTCGCCGGCAGGCGTGGCCTCCGGAGTCGAGGTACGACGACGGCGCTCGCCTGAGCGTCCAGCGGAGTCACTGCTCCGGCCGCCTTCGCGGCTGCCGCCCTTGCCGGCGTCGGCCTTTCCACGGGCCCGTCCGTCCCGGTCGCGTGACCGGCCGGCGTCGCGGCTGCTGCGGCTGTTCTTCTTGCCGGTTTCGCCGAGGTCTTCGAGTACTTCGGCGTCAACCCCGGCCAGAGTGCGCTTGTCGCGGGGCAGGCGGCCCTTGGTGCCCTCGGGGATGTCAAGATCGGTGAACAGGTGCGGCGAGGACGAATAGGTTTCCACGGGTTCGGGAACATTCAGGCCCAGGGCCTTGTTGATCAGGGCCCAGCGGGGAACGTCGTCCCAGTCAACAAAGGTCACGGCCGTGCCCTTGTTGCCGGCGCGGCCGGTGCGGCCCACCCGGTGCAGGTAGATCTTCTCGTCTTCCACGCACTGGTAGTTGATCACGTGGGTGACGTCATCGACGTCGATGCCGCGGGCAGCCACGTCCGTGGCCACCAGGACATCGACCTTGTTGTTGCGGAACGCGCGCAGCGCCTGCTCGCGGGCTCCCTGGCCCAGGTCGCCGTGGATGGCGGCGGCAGCGAACCCGCGGTCCACCAGTTCCTCGGCAACCTTGGCAGCGGTGCGCTTGGTCTTGGTGAAGATGATGGTCCGTCCGCGGCCACGGGCCTGCAGGATGCGTGCCACCACTTCGGCCTTGTCCATGCTGTGTGCCCGGTAAATGAGCTGGCGGATGTCCCGCTTGGTCAGGCCCTCATCCTCCGGATCGGCTGCCCGGATGTGGGTGGGCTGGGTCATGTAGCGGCGCGCCATGGCGATGACCGGGCCGGGCATGGTGGCCGAGAACAGGAGCGTCTGGCGGACTGCGGGCGTGCCGGCGATGAGGGTCTCAACGTCCGGCAGGAAGCCGAGGTCCAGCATTTCGTCGGCTTCGTCGAGGACCACGAGCTTCACGTTCTTCAGGCTCAGGTGCTTCTGCTTATAGAGGTCGATCAGTCGTCCGGGGGTGCCCACCACTACCTCGACACCCTGCTTGAGGGCGTCGACCTGGGGCTCGTACGCGCGGCCACCATAAATAGTGGTGATTCTTGCATTGCGTTTGCGGGACGCCGTCTGAAGGTCGCTGGCCACCTGCACGGCAAGCTCGCGGGTCGGAACGATCACCAGCGCCTGCGGGGCTCCGGGGACGGCCAGCGTGGCGTATCCGGGATCGTCCTGGCCCATGACGCGCTGCAGGGCGGGAATGCCGAACCCGAGGGTCTTGCCGGTGCCGGTCTTGGCCTGTCCGATGATGTCATGCCCGGCCAGGGCCACCGGCAGGGTCATGGCCTGGATGGGGAACGGGTGGGTGATGCCGGCATCAGCCAGCGATTCGACGATGTCGGCGCGGACGTTGTAGTCGGCGAAGGACTTCTCCGCGATCTCGTGCGGCTTTTCGTCCGAGACGATGGTTTCTTCCGGCTCGATGGTTTCCGTGCCGGACTCATCGCTCAGAAGCTGGTGGGTATGCAATTCACTCACAGGGGAGTTTCCTTATTCATTTAGGCAATGGCGCTGCCTGCTCAACGGGCCGGCCAGGGCTGGCCGTTCCGGAGCACGCTCAGGCGCGCAAGCGATTCCAGTGGAAGCCGATCGCGGGCTATCTAATGCTGGCACTGGTGACCAACGGGTACTTCTCAAGATCGCGTAGGGGCGGGCTTGTTGGTTTCAAATCAAGGAAATCAACGACCGGGCATCCAGTTCTACCCCTCCAGTCTAGCCGTAAGGGCACAAAAACACGGTTTCGGACCGCCTGGGGGGCCGCCTGCCGTTCAGGAAACGAGCTCGAAGTGGATCTGCCGGGTGGTGATATCGGAGGAAACCAGCCGTACCCGGACCTTGGTGCCGGACTCCAGCTCCCCGGCGCACCGAGCGGTCACCGCCGGTTCGGCAATCTGGATAACCCCGAACTGCCGTTCCCATTTCCATTCTTGCCATTCCCGTTGCCGTTCCCGTTCTGCGGCTTGGATCCGGAGATGACGATCGCATCGAATTCCTGCCCGATGTGGTTCAGCAGCAGTGCCGCTTCCACGGTATCCAGGGCCAGGCGCTCCATCCTTGACGCCAGCTGGTCCGATCCCGCCATGATGCCCGGAAGCAGGGGCAGGGCTTCGCGCGCCCAGCCGGGAACATCGCCGCCGTTGCTCAGGGCCTCGCAGATGACCAGCACGAACCGGTCCACCAGGCGGCGCAGCGGCGCCGTGGTGTGGGCGTAGGCGGCGCCGATGGCGGACTGGATACCGTCTTCGGGGACCGTCCCGTCAAAGGCGGTGTAGGACGCGCCGCGGAACAGCATCCCGGCCGAATGCATGATGGCCAGCTGGCGCGGGTCGGTGGGATCGAGCGACCGCAGGTATTCGCCGTAGCTGACCTGCCCGTCCCACGGCCTGCCCAGCACTTCGGTCTGCAGCCGGAAGTGCCGCAGCGACCGCTCGTCAGGTGCGGGCATGGTGCGCAGGATGCCCACCTTGCCCTCAAGCATGAGCTGCGCGGCTGCCATTCCGGTCATCAACGAAATCTGCGCGTTCCAGTCCTCGACGGGAAGCTGCGGGACGGCGTCAATCCGGTAGCCGCCGTCCGGCAGCTGGACGATTTCCTGCTCGGGCATGTTCAGGCTGGCGCCCTCCCGTGCCCGTTCCAGCGCCACGCGTTTCAGCCCCACCTCGCGGAGCAGCCGGAGGACGGGTGGGGCGGTCCCGGCGTCGAGGTCGGCCTGGGCACCTTTGTAGCTGAGCTTGTCGCGGCTGCGGACCCGCGCCCGCCGGACGCCGACGGTAATCACGGACGCTTCGCCGTCGAGCGTGAAGTCCCAGACGAAAGCCGAGCACTCCTGGCCGGGCAGCAGGCTGCCGGCCCCCTCGCTGATCACCTCCGGATGCAGCGGGATCCGGCCGTCCGGAGCGTAGAACGTCTGTCCGCGGCGCCGGGTCTCGGCGTCCAGCGGCCCGCCCGGTGCAACGAATGCGGGGACGTCGGCGATGGCATACATGACGCGGTAGCCGGTGCCGTCCGGTTCGATGAAGACTGCCTGGTCCAGGTCCGTGGAGGACGCCGGATCGATAGTCACGAACTCGACGGCGGTCAGGTCGTAGGACGGCAGCTTCAGCGCCGCGACGGCGGCCCGGGCGTCTTCCACCGCGTCGGCAGGATACGGCCCGGGCAGCTCAAGTTCGGTCCGCAGCAGGCCCAGCGCCTCTTCCAAGGCGTTCCTGTGGTCACGGACGTTAGGGGCCAACCGATGATGCGACACAAAATTCAGCGTAGCGCCAAGTCCCGGGATTAAGCAGTCTCAGCCGTCCAGCGCGCCGAGGAGCGAGGCAGCGGCTGCCGCGGGGTCGGCGGCCTCGGTGATGGCGCGGACCACCACGATCCGGCGTGCACCGGCCGCCACCACCTCGCGGACGTTTCCGTGGTCGATGCCGCCGATGGCAAACCACGGCACCGGATCCCCGGCCTGCCCGGAGGCATCGGCGGCGTACTTCACCAGTTCAGGCCCGACGGCGGCCCTGCCGGGTTTGGTGGGTGTGGCCCATACCGGCCCAACGCAGAAGTAGTCCAGCCCGGACGGGCCGCCGGTTGCAGCGAGGGCGGCGTCGACCTGGCCCGTGGTGTGGCTGGAGAGGCCGATGGCGGCGTTGCCGTTGACCAGCGTGCGCGCCGCAGCCAGCGGAAGGTCCTTTTGGCCGATGTGGAACACCGGTGCCCCGGACAGCACGGCAATATCGGCGCGGTCATTGACGGCCCACAGCCGGCCATGGCGTACCGCGGTCTCCTTCAACGCCGCCAGGAGGTCCAGTTCCTCGGCGGCCTCGATGGTCTTGTCCCGCAGCTGGATGATGTCCACGCCGCCGGCAAACGCGGCGTCCACAAACTCCGCGAAGTCGCCGTGCGCAGTGCGTGCATCGGTGCACAGGTACAGGCGGGCCGCCTTCAGGGCGTCGTTGTGGCCGGCGTTGGCAACTTCGGCTATGCCGGCCGGGGCTGCTGGAGCGTGGGGGCCTGCGGGCAGGGAGGAAGCGGACACATTCATGCCTGCAAGCCTAGTTCCTCTAAACTGGCCTGGTACTGCGGGAGCCCGCGGCAGCTGTCACAAAGCGCCGGGCTGAGAGGGCGTCAGAGCCGACCGCTTGACCTGATCCGGTTAATGCCGGCGTAGGGAAGGAACCGTATGAGCACCCCCGTTGACCATCGTGCCGGGCCGTCCAGTGCCCCCCGTTCCTCGGTCCGCGCGGACGTCGCCGTCATCGGCGGCGGAGTGGTGGGCCATGGCATCGCCTGGGAGGCGCAGCGCTCCGGCCGCTCCGTGGCCCTGATCGATGACGCGCCCGGAAGCGGCGCCAGCTGGGCCGCCGCAGGAATGCTGGCCCCCGTCAGCGAACTGCACTACCAGGAGGAGGACCTCCTGGAACTGATGCTTGACGCTTCCTCCCGCTGGCCCGGTTTCGCCGCAGCCATCGCAGGAGCCACCTCCGGTTCCGGATACCTGACGACGCCGACACTCGCCGTGGGTGCCGACGCCGCGGACCGCCGCGCGCTGATGGACCTCCGCGCCGTACAGCAGGCCAACGGACTTGCCGTGGAACCACTCACCGTACGGGACGCCCGCAAACGCGAGCCACTCCTCAGCCCCGCGATAGCCTGCGCCCTTGACACGCCTGCGGACCACCAGGTCGATCCCCGCCGCCTGCTGGCTGCCCTCCGGCAGGCCCTCGCCGGTGCCGTCCGCGGGAAGCCTGGCCTGGCGGTGGCAGGGGCAGTGGAAGGGTATGCCGTGCCGGACCGGGCCGGCGGCCTGCTGTGGGAGGGCGGAAGCGTCGTCGGCGCCAGCCTGGCTGGCGGCGGCACCGTCCTGGCAACGGAAACGATCGTGGCCAACGGGCTGCAGGCAGGGGACCTGGGCGGCCTGCCCGACGGCCTCGACCTGCCCCTGCGCCCCGTACACGGAGACATCCTCCGCCTCGCCGTTCCGCAGCACCTCCAGCCCCTTGTGACGTCCACGGTGCGCGGGCTGGTGCACGGTGTCCCCGTCTATATCGTTCCCCGGCAGGACGGGACCGTGGTCATCGGAGCCACCCAGCGCGAGGACGCGCTGTCCGATGCCGTCAGCGCCGGGGGCGTCTATCAGCTGCTGCGCGATGCCCAGGCGCTGGTGCCCGCCGTCGCCGAACTGGAGCTGCTGGAGTGCACCGCAAGGGCCCGGCCCGGAACCCCCGACAACGCGCCGCTGCTGGGCCGCGTTCCGGCGACCCCCGGATCTGCAGGCGACAAGGCCGGGCACGTCCCCGGACTCATCATCGCCACCGGGTTCTTCCGGCACGGGGTGCTGCTCACTCCCGCTGCCGCAGCCATCTGCGCCGGGTTGCTGGACGGGCATGCCGACCCGCGCTGGGCGCCCTTCAGTCCGGAGCGGTTCTCGCGTCCGGCCGCCGCCCGCACAAACCACCACACCAAGGAGACAGTGTGAACATCACCCTGAACGGAAACACCCACACGGTGGCGGACGGCACCTCCATCACCACGCTCGTCAGCCAGGTCACCGGACGCCCGCTGGCACCGAACGGCCAGGCGACCGACGGCGGGAAGCTGGGGGTCGCCGTCGCCCATAATGCCCAGGTGGTGCCGCGGAGCCAATGGTTCGCCACGGCGCTCGCCGAGGGCGACGACATTGAACTTGTCACAGCAGTACAGGGAGGCTGACACCATGACCGAAACAGGCACCATCAACCCGGCCGGGAATCCCGGGGCCGCCGACGGCCTGGTGATTGACGGCGTCGCCCTTGGATCCCGGCTGATCATGGGCACCGGCGGGGCACCCAGCCTGGACGGCCTGGGCGCTGCACTCCTGGCATCCGGCACCGCCCTGACCACCGTGGCCATGCGCCGGTACTCCACTGCGGAGACCGGCTCGTTGTTCCAGCTGTTAGTGGACCACGGGATCCGGGTGCTGCCCAACACCGCAGGCTGCTTCACGGCCAGGGATGCCGTCCTGACGGCGGAGCTTGCGCGGGAGGCCCTGGAGACCGACTGGGTGAAGCTGGAAGTTATTGCCGATGAGCAGACCCTGCTGCCCGATGCTGTCGAACTGGTGGAAGCCACGGAGCAGCTGGTTAACCGGGGGTTCAAGGTCTTCGCCTACACCAACGATGACCCCGTACTGGCGTTGCGGCTGGAGAACCTTGGCGCCACCGCCGTCATGCCGCTCGGAGCCCCGATTGGGACAGGCCTGGGAATCCTGAACCCGCACAATATCGAGCTCATCGTGTCCCGTGCCTCGGTGCCGGTGGTGCTGGACGCCGGCATTGGCACGGCATCGGACGCGGCGCTGGCCATGGAGCTGGGCTGCGACGCTGTGCTGCTGGCCACGGCGGTGACGCGGGCGCAGAACCCTGCACTCATGGGCGAGGCGTTCAAGCATGCAGTGCTCGCCGGCAGGATGGCCCGGGCAGCCGGGCGCATCCCGCGACGGGAGCATGCCTTGGCCTCGTCGGCGATGGAAGGCAGGGCGGAGTTCCTCTGAAACCCGGAACATACGCGTGTGGCCACCACCCTGCAGGGTGGTGGCCACACGCGCATGTCCTAACTTGCGGGCGGTCAGCGCCGCAGGATGACAGTGAGGCGTTCCGTATCGCGGCGGGCGCGCGTGCGGCCCAGGTAGACGACAGCGGCGATGGCAGCGGCGACGCCCAGGACCATCGGCAGGACCCAGGGAAGCCACGTGGTTCCCGGAAGGTAGCCGAAGCCCGCGGTCATCAGGATGATCCAGGCCAGCGCCGCAACACCCACGGCAACACCGGCAGGCAAGGCCGCGCCGTATTTGGAGTGCCGCTTGTCATTGGCCCAGACAACGAAGCCCGCAGCGACGGTTGCCAGCACCACGATGGTCAGCGAAAGCATGGATCTCCTTGAAGAACGGGGGGCCTGCAGCAGGCCCGGACTAGAACTGCCCGAAACCTACGCGCCGGACCTCCTCGGCACCGATTTCCACGTAAGCCAATGCGTTGCCTGGAACAATGATCAGGCGTCCTTTGTCATCCTTCAGGCGCAGTTCGCTGCCCCCATTGATGGCTTCGCCAACCACCTTGGCCACGGTCTCCGCATCCTGGGTTGATTCCAGCACGATTTCGCGGCCAACGTTCTGAACGCCGATCTTAATCTCCAAGGGGGCCTCCCAGCCTGTGAAAGTTCTCGTGTTTCTACGAGGTGTTGTCTTATTTGTAGTCTAGGACTCTTTGGGGAAGCGAGAGATTCCGCGCCAAGCTAAACGGTAGATGAGGTCGCTGGCCACATCGAGGTCCAGGTTGCCGTCCGTTTCCAGCCAGTACCGGGCGCTGACCTGCGCCATTCCGGCCAGGCCCCGGCCCAGCAGCTGGGCTTCCAGGTGGGGGAGCTTGGTGTCCTCCGCAATGACCCTGGCAATGGCGTCGGCGAAGGTCCGGTTGAAGGTTTCCAGCCTGGAGCTGACATCGGTGTCGTTGATCAGGTCTGATTCGAACACCAGGCGGTGGGCCTGGTCGTCATTGGCGATGAAGTGGAAGTAGGCGCGCATGACGGCCTGGACGCGTTCATCATTGTCCGTGGTGGAGTTCAGGGCGCCCAGCATCAGTTCGGTGAGCGAGGCCAGGTGGCTTTCCAGCAGCGCGAGGTAGAGTTCGCGCTTCGACGGAAAGTGCTGGTACAGCACCGGTTTGCTCACGTGGGCGGTTTCTGCGATCTCATCCATCGCAGCGCCGTGGTAGCCGTTGGCTACGAACACCTCTTGGGCCGCAGCAAGGAGTTGTGCGCGGCGCTCATCCCGGGGCAGCCGGGCGGACCGCTGGCCTGCGGGGCGGGAGGGAGCTTGCGGTTCGGCGGCGGTCGGGCGGTCTGCCCGTGCTTCAGGGACCACAGTTGTCCTTCTTTCCATTGCAGTTACCCTTCACTTTACTGCGGGGTAATATGACCCGGCGGTATCCCGGGGCATACATTGAAGTATGGCTTCGTCTTTCACCGCAAATGTTGCGTCACCCTCCCTGGATCCGCTGGTGGAACCGGCCGCCGACCTCACGGCCGCCGAGGTCGAAAGATACTCCCGGCACCTGATCATTCCCGAGATCGGCGCCCTCGGGCAGCGGCGGCTCAAGAACGCCAAGGTGCTGGTGATCGGCGCCGGCGGATTGGGAGCACCCGCGCTGCTCTACCTCGCCGCGGCGGGGGTGGGAACCATCGGCATCATCGACGACGACGTCGTGGACCTGAGCAACCTGCAGCGCCAGGTGATCCACGGCGTCAGCGATGTGGGCCGTCCCAAGATCGAATCGGCGCGCGACGCCATTGCCGGGCTGAACCCGCTGGTGGACGTCCGGCTGCACAACGTGCGCCTGGACTCGTCCAACGCCCTGGAACTGTTTAGCGGCTACGACCTCATTCTCGACGGTGCCGACAACTTCGCCACCCGCTACCTGGTGAACGACGCCGCCGCCATCCTTGGCAAGCCCTATGTGTGGGGCTCCATCTTCCGCTTTGACGGCCAGGTCAGCGTGTTTTGGGAGAAGCATGGACCCACGTACCGGGACCTGTACCCCGAGGCCCCGCCTGCCGGTTCCGTCCCGTCCTGTGGCGAGGGCGGGGTCTTTGGCATGCTGTGCGCCGCCGTGGGATCGCTCATGGTGACCGAAGCCGTGAAGCTGATTACCGGCGTCGGGCGCTCTTTGCTGGGCCGCGTGGCCCTCTTTGACGCCCTCGGCGGGAGCTGGCGCGAGATCCGGGTAGCGAAGGACCCGGCCGCCGAACCCATCACCGAACTCACCGACTACGAGGCCTTCTGCGGCATCGCCCCGGCCTCCCCGTCGGACACCGAACACACGGTCACGGCCACCCAGCTGGCCACCATGCTGGCCTCGCGCCAAGCCGGGCTCAAGGACTTTGAACTGGTGGACGTCCGGGAATCGGGGGAGTACGACATCGTCCGGATCGACGGGGCAAAACTGATCCCGCAGGGACGTATCCTGGCCGGCGAGGCCTGGGACGAACTTCCGCAGGACCGGGATATCGTGTTCCACTGCAAGGCCGGTACGCGGTCCGCCAGCGTGCTGGCGGCCGCCCGGGCAGCCGGGTATCAGCGGGTCAGCCATCTCGACGGCGGGATCCTGGCCTGGGTGCGGGAGGTGGAACCCGAAAAGCCGGTCTACTGACCCGGACGCCCCATCACCTTTAGCGGCTTTTTGAGAAACGCCCCATCACTTCCCTGAAGAAAGTGATGGGGCGTTTCCGATTTAGGGGCAAATGGTGATGGGGCGTCGGGGAAAGCACTCAGGCGGTTTCGCGGCCCTTGTGGTCCACCGGGCACTCGGCGGCCGGCGCGGTGGCGGCGGGCTGCTCGACGGTGATGCCGTACAGTGCCTCCAGGGCCGCCACGTAGTTGTCCTGCTGGCCGTTCGCCGCGAGTTCGCGGGCGCGGACCGTGGGGACGTGCAGCAACTGCTTGACCATGCGGCGCAGCGCGAACTCGACTTCTTCGGCGGCAGCGGTGCACCCGTGCCGGGCACGGACCTTTTCCATCTCCGCGTCCAGCACACTCATGGTGTGGCGCCGCAGGGCAACGATGGCGGAGTCCACCGAGCGGGCTTCGCGCTCCTGCTCGAAGGCCTTGGCCGCGCCCTTGACGATGCCGCTGGCCTGGGTCAGGGATTCCGCCTGCTCCTGCGGGGCGGCCAGGCGCACAGATTCCAGCGTCAGCAGTTCAACGCCATCCAGTTCGCCGACGGCGGGATCGAAGTCGTGGGTGAGCGCCAGGTCGATGGCGATCAGGGGCTGCGGCGACTCCGCGCGGACCTGGGCCAGTTCATCGGCCTCGACCCGGGTGTCCGAGCCGCTGCAGCCGATCATGACGTCGGCAGCGGCCACCGCGGGGCGCAGGGACTCCGCGTCCAGGGCGGCACCTCCGCGGGAAGCCACGAACCCTTCGGCCCGGCCGGAGGAGGAGAAAACGGAGATGTCAGTGCAGCCGCGCTCACGCAGCAGGGCCATGGTGGCGCCTGCATACGCGCCGGTTCCGAACAGGACAACTTTCTTGGTTGACCAGTCCGGGTTTTCGGAAAGGTCAGTGGCCAGGTCCAGTGCCACCGAAACGATGGACAGGCCCCGCGAACCCAGGGCAGTCTGCGCGCCCACATCCTTGGCGGTTTTGGACGCGGCCTGGAACAGCCGGACGAGTCCGGCACTGGCAGTACCGTCGTGCTGTGCGGTGATGAGGGCGCGGCGAACCTGCCCGGCGATCTCGCGCTCACCGACGACGGCGGAGTCCAGCCCCGCGCTGACGGCAAACAGGTGCTGGGTCACCTCAGGCCCGGTGCGGGTGCTGAAGGAGCGGGACACGAGCGGCTCCGCCAGTCCGCTGGCCTCGCTGATCCGCGAGACGAGGGCGGCCCGGGCCGCTTCAACATCGTTCGGATTCGCGGCCTCGCCATAGATTTCATAACGGTTGCACGTGGCCAGGACCACCGCGCCGGCGACGGCGGGTGATTCAGTGAGCGCGGAAGCGGCAATCCCGGAGGAACCGTTGCTCAACTGAGCAACGGTTTCAAGATCGATGTCGGCGTGTGTAGCCACCAATGAAAAAAGAACCACAGCAGACCAATCATAGCTTTTTCGTTACCCGGTAGAACAACCATGGGAAAGGATAGTCGCCACAGTGGGACGTGTTCCCCGCCACCTCCCGCTTTTCCGGGGCTTCAGCGACAGGTTGTCGTTATCTTTTGCGGCTCTTTTTGGGCACAATCAAAGGCATGACTCCTAGCCCTGCCGTCTCCGCTGCCGGCGCCCTCGCCGCAGACCATCCCCTGATGGACGGCCGCACAGCAGACTCTCCGCTGATCACGGCCTACCGCGGCGGCAAGCCGTCCCGCCGTCCCGTGTGGTTCATGCGGCAGGCCGGCCGCTCGCTGCCCGAATACCTTAAGGTGCGCGAGGGAATCGCCATGTTGGACTCCTGCCTCCGGCCGGAGTTGGCCTCCGAGATCACGCTCCAGCCCGTCCGCCGGCATGACGTGGACGCCGGAATCTTCTTTTCGGACATTGTCATCCCCTTGAAGCTTGCCGGCGTGGGCGTGGACATTGTTCCCGGGGTGGGGCCGGTCCTTGATAAGCCCGTGCGCAGTGCCGCCGATGTCGCGGCCCTGCCGCAGCTGACCTGGGAAGCCCTGGAACCCATCCGCGAAGCAGTCCGCCTCACGGTGGCCGAACTGGGCAAGACACCACTGATCGGTTTCGCCGGGGCGCCGTTCACCCTGGCCGCCTACATGGTGGAAGGCAAGCCGTCCCGCGACCACCTGGGCCCGCGGACCATGATGCATGCTGATCCGGAAACCTGGACCGCGCTGGCCAACTGGGCCGCCGACGCCTCCGGCATGTTCCTCCAGGCGCAGCTGGAGGCCGGGGCCTCCGCCGCCCAGCTCTTCGACTCCTGGGCGGGTTCGCTGGGACTGGCCGACTACACCAAATACGTTGCGCCGGCGTCGGCCCGGGCCCTGGACCACGTGCGCCACCTGGGTGCCCCGCTCATCCACTTCGGCACCGGCACGTCCGAACTCCTCGTGGCCATGCGGGACGTGGGAGTGGACGTGGTGGGCGTTGACTACCGGCTCCCGCTGGACGAAGCAAACCGCCGGCTCGGCGGGACGGTGCCCCTGCAGGGAAACATCGACCCCGCGCTGCTGGAAGCACCCTGGGACATCCTGGAAGCGCACGTCCGCGAGGTCATCGCCGCCGGCTCCGCCGCACCCGGCCACGTCCTGAACCTGGGGCACGGCGTACCCCCCGGGACGGACCCTGACGTCCTCACCCGGGTAGTGGAGCTCATCCACTCCATCTCTCCGGCGTAACCCGTGCGCGGCTCCCCGGCAACACCCGGCAAGGCGCTGGTGGTGGGCGGCGGGATCTCCGGGCTGCTCTCCGCCCGGGAACTCGCAGCAGCCGGACATGAAGTGACCGTCCTGGAAGCCGGGACGGCGTGGGGCGGCTGCGTGGGCAGCCATACGGTGGCCGGGCTCACTCTGGACAGCGGCGCCGAGTCCTTCGCCACCAGGTCCGACGCCGTCGCCCGGCTCTGCGCGGAACTGGGCCTTGGCGGGAAGATCGTTCCCCCGCGCCCCGGAGGTGCCTGGGTGCAGCTGCCGGATGGGCCCCGCGAGCTGCCCCGGACCGGCGTCCTGGGCATTCCCGCCAATCCCTGGGACCCTGAGGTACGGCGCACCCT
Organism: Pseudarthrobacter sp. NIBRBAC000502770; assembly: GCF_006517815.1. NCBI lineage: Bacteria > Bacillati > Actinomycetota > Actinomycetes > Micrococcales > Micrococcaceae > Pseudarthrobacter > Pseudarthrobacter sp. NIBRBAC000502770. The sequence goes on along the minus strand of NZ_CP041198.1, from coordinate 2,330,578 downwards.
GGGCATCCTCGGCTCGCTGCGCGCCTCCGTGGACCGCCTCCTGCCTGCCTCCGTCGGCGCCGGGGCCGGTGTCACCAGCGTCGCCGCGCTGGTCCGGGCCCGGATGGGGTCGCGGGTGCTGGAACGCCTGGTCTCCCCGGTAGTAGGCGGCGTCCACTCCGCCGATCCCGGCCTGCTCGACGTCGACATGGTGGCCCCCGGCCTCCGTGCCGGATTGCGGCAACACGGTTCCCTCGCTGCCGCGGTCTCGGCGCAGCGGCGCCGTGCGGGCACACCCGGGCACCCGCAGCAGCCCGGCCAGCCCGCAAAAGCCGGGTCCGCCGTCGCCGGCCTCGAAGGCGGCATGCACACCCTGGTGGATGCCTTGGTGGCGGATCTTCTGCGCCGTGGTGTGGTCCTTTTGCCGGACACTGCCGCGACGACGGTCTCCCGCACTCCTGGCGGCTGGCGGGTCGACGCCGGCGGGGCGGCCTTCAGTGCCGCACTGCTGGTCATGGCAGTGGAGGGACCGGCCGCCGTCGAACTGCTGGAACATGCCGTCCCTGCAATTTCTGGAAAAAAGCCTGCCTCCGGGCCGGACGTCAAGCTGGTGACACTGGTCCTGGACAATCCGGACCTTGACGGGCGGCCGCGTGGAACGGGGATCCTGGTGGCCCCGCAAACGCCGGGGATCGATGCCAAGGCGCTCACGCATGCCACCGGAAAATGGGATTGGCTGGCTGCCGCTGCCGGGACCGGGCGCCATGTGGTGCGCCTTTCCTACGGCCGGGTGGACGGAGCGTCCGTGCAGGCCTCCGGCCCGCAATCGGATGATGAGCTGTTCGCGGCCGCCTTGCGCGACGCTTCCGCCCTGTTGGGCGTCCGCATCGCGGGGGAGGACATAAGGGGCTGGGATGTGGTCCGCTGGCGCGGAGCCCTGCCGTTCGCCGCCGTCGGGCACCGTGCCCGGGCAGCGGACATCCGGCGGTCCTGCAGCGCTGCCGGCGGCCTGGCCGTCGTGGGCGGATGGGTGGCCGGGAACGGCCTGGCCGCTGTGGTGGCCGACACACGTGAGCAAATCGCCCAACTCACTGCCGCCTGAGCATTCCTGCTGGTCAGCGCTCCGAGCCGGGCCCGCGGCACCCGCGCCGCGCCCGGTACGGCGTCCCGTTCAGTTTCCAATCGGCCAAGCCTTCTGGTTAGGGTCGATGACTATGGTTCAACACAGGTCCGAGCTTTCAATGTCCCGGACCGGTATCCATGGGGGACTCCGGCGCGGCACCGCAGCAGCGGCCGTCGGAGCGGTACTGGTTCTTTCCACCGGCGTCCAGGCGTCCTTGGCGGACGACGCGGTCCCGCCTCCGCAAGACCTGGCATCACAAGGCGGAGCCTGGCATCGAGGGCAGAGTACAGGCGAACCGACCGCCCCGGCCACGGCAACCCCGGCACCCCGGACAGCTTCGACGCTGCTCCCGTTGCCCGCTTCGCTGCTTCCGACGATTGCCGCGACCCTGTCCGCAGGCTCGACTTCCACTGCCACGCCCGCTCCGACGGACTCCGGGACGCCCCTGGCACCCCGGCCACAGACCACAGCCGCGGCCACCGGTTCCCCGGCTCCCGGCAGGTCCGGGTCCCCCGCGGCGTCCGGGCCGGCAGCTGCCCCTGGAACCGGTCCTTCGACAGCGGTGGGCGGCTCCGCTCCGGCGGCCGTTGCCACGTCCGCTGCAACAGCGCCCGGAGCAGCCGGGGGAGGTCCTGCCCCGCTGTCCGGGACGCAGGCCACGGTGCCGGGGTCCGGTGCAGCGTCCGCCGGCGGCGCCGCGGCGGCCGACGCCACCGGGACCGGCGAGGCTGGCCCTGTGGGGGACGACGCGCCGGCCGCCGGCCCGGTTTCCACGCCGGGCCCCGTCCTGCCAACGTCGCTGTCCATCAACGCGCGCCAGTCCCAGCCCACGCGGGCGCCGCAGGCCGCCGGAGCACCGGAAGGACCGGGACAGGCAGTTTCCTCCACCGGTCCGCTGCCCGGCGTGCCCGATGCCATGGTGTGGCTGGGCGCCGGACTGGTTGGCGTAGGTGCCGCCGCAGGGCTGGTATTCCTCCGCATGCGCCGCCCCTAAGGGCGGCCTGTCCGTTGGCCTGACGTGCTCCGGAAGGTGACTTTAATCACTTCTACGAGCTGTAGAACTCTTCGGTTTCGCCTTGGGGGCAGGGAAGGGGCAAACTTGTAACCATGAGCCACACTTCTGCCGAATCTGTCACTAAAACCGAAGAATCAGCCGAGCAGTTCTTTACCCTCTGGACGGTATTCAAGCGGTCGGAGTCAGTGGTCCGCAGTGCCGATGCCGCCGCCGACTTCGAAGCGCTGCTGGAGCGTCTCGCCGCCGCCGGTGTCACGCACCGGGGCAGCTACGACGTCTCGGCCATGCGCGCCGACGCCGACGTCATGGTGTGGCTCCATGGACCCAAGCCGGAGGCGCTGCAGCAGGCCATCCGCGACATCCGCCGCAGCACCCTCTTCGCCGGCACGGAGATCGTCTGGTCTGCCATGGGTGTCCACCGCGAAGCGGAATTCGCCAAGAACCACACCCCCGCCTACTCCCGCGGCGTCGCACCGGCCGAGTGGCTGTGCGTGTACCCGTTCGTCCGGTCCTACGAGTGGTACATCCTGCCGGAGGCCGAGCGCGGCAAGATGCTCCGCGACCATGGACTGCTGGGACGGGACTTCCCGCAGGTCATTTCCAACACCGTTTCCTCCTTCGCCCTGGGCGACTGGGAATGGATCCTGGGCCTGGAAGCGCCGGAACTGGTGGACCTCGTGGACCTGATGCGCCACCTCCGCGCCACCGAGGCGCGCAACCACGTGCGGGAGGAAGTGCCGTTCTATACCGGACGCCGCATCTCCGCAGACGAGGTTGCCGAGGTCCTCGCATGAGCCCCGAGCAGCAGGCCGCCACCGCCATCAACCCGGTGACCGAGGCCGGACGCATGGCCCCCAAAAACTACGACGCCGTCCTGCTGGCCTCCTTCGGCGGACCGGAAGGCCAGGATGACGTCATCCCGTTCCTCCGCAACGTCACCCGCGGCCGGGGCATCCCGGACGAGCGGCTGGAGGAAGTCTCGCACCACTACCGTGCCAACGGCGGCATCAGCCCCATCAACCAGCAGAACCGCGAGCTGAAGGCAGCGCTGGAAGCTGAGCTGGCTGCCCGCGGCATCGAGCTGCCCGTGCTGTGGGGCAACCGCAACTGGGCACCGTACATCCCGCAGACCCTGCAGGAAGCGTACGACGCCGGGCACCGCCGGGTGCTCATGCTCACCACCAGTGCCTACTCCTGCTACTCCAGCTGCCGCCAGTACCGCGAGGACATCGGCATGGCGCTGACCGAAACCGGCCTGGACGGCAAACTGGAAGTGGACAAGGTCCGCCAGTACTTCGACCACCCGGGCTTCGTGGAGCCGTTCGTCGAAGGAACCGCCGCCGGCCTGGCCGAGGTCCGCGCCAAGCTTGCCGAAGCGGGCACCCCGGATGCGCCCATCCATATCCTGTTCGCCACCCACTCCATCCCCACCCGGGACGCCGAGGCGGCGGGCCGCTCCGAGGGGGAGCCGCGCGTGTTCGAGGAAGGCTCCGCCTACGTGGCCCAGCACCTCGCCAACGCGGCCGCCGTCATTGAGCGGGTCGGGAAGGAATCCGGGCTGACCGCACCGTGGTCCCTGGTGTACCAGTCCCGCTCCGGCGCTCCGCACGTGCCGTGGCTGGAACCGGACATCAACGATGCCATCGGGGAACTGGCCGGCCAGGGCGTCAAGGGCATCGTCATCGTCCCGCTCGGCTTCGTCAGCGACCACATGGAAGTTGTCTGGGACCTGGATACCGAAGCGATGGAAACCTGCGCCAACCTGGGCCTGGCCGCCACCCGCGTCCCCACGCCCGGTACGCACCGTAAGTTCGTTGACGGCCTGGTGGACCTCATCTGCGAGCGGACGGTGGCCAACAACATCAGCGACCGCCCCGCCCTGACGGATCTTGGTCCCTGGTACGACGTCTGCCGGCCGGGATGCTGCGCCAACTTTCGCGGCGAAAAGCCCACCATCGCGGCGGCTGACACCACTGTGGGCACCGGCCATGATCCGTACCCGTCCGGCGGTGCCGCGGAAACGGCCCAGCTGTGACGGTCCGGATCGGAACACGCGCCAGCAAACTGGCGCTTACCCAGACCCAGCAGACCGCGGACCAGCTGGCCGCCGTCGGCGGTTTTCCGGTGGAACTGGTGCACGTCCGCACCGACGGTGACGTCCTGACGGGGTCGCTGTCCCAGATGGGCGGCACGGGCGTCTTTGTCGCTGCCCTGCGCGATGCACTGCTGCGCGACGAGTGCGACGTTGCCGTGCACTCGCTCAAGGACCTTCCTACCGGGGCCGCGGTAGGGCTCAGCCTTGCCGCCACTCCGCGCCGCGTGGACGTCCGCGACGTCCTGTGCGCCCGCGACGGACTCAAGCTGGCAGACCTGCCGGCCGGGGCCCGCATCGGCACCGGTTCGCCGCGGCGCGCAGCCCAGTTGCGGGCCGCCCGCGCTGACCTGGACATCGTGGACATCCGCGGCAACGTGGACACCCGCCTGGGCCGGGTTCCCGGGCTGCCCGGCAACTCCACCGACCAGGTGGTGCCCGGAAAATCCTGCGACCTGGATGCCGTGGTGCTCGCGGCTGCCGGCCTGGAGAGGATCGGCCGGCTGGATGTGGTGTCCGAATACCTGGAAACCGACGTGATGCTGCCCGCAGCGGGTCAGGGATCGCTGGCCATCGAATGCCGAACGGCGGACGCTCCTGCGAAACCGGGGCCGGGCGGAGTCCTGGCCCAGGCTCTTGCCGCGCTGGATGATCCTGACACCCGCCTGGCCGTCACCGCCGAACGCGCCCTGCTGGCCCGGCTCGAAGCGGGCTGCGCAGCGCCCGTTGGGGCCTACGCCTACCGCAAGGGCAGCATGCTGCACCTTGAAGCAGTGGTGTGCGCCGTGGACGGCACCGCCACCGTGCGGGACAAGCGGGCCACCGACGGGCTGACGGAGGTGGGAGCAACCCTGCTGGGCATCGAACTGGCTGAGCTGCTCCTTGCCGCGGGAGCCGCCGACATCGCCGACCTGCAGGCATCCTGACCTGGCGATGACGCAGCCTTCAAGCGGCACCACGCCCCGGACTCCGCTTGGCGGCGTCCGGGTCCTGGTGACGCGCAGCCCTGAACGTTCGGCTGCCCTGGTGGAGGCCCTGGCAGCAGCCGGCGCGGAACCTGTGCTGCTGCCGCTCATCGACTTTGAACGGGCGCCTGACCAGCACATGCTGGATGTTGCCTGTGACGCGCTCGCAGCTGCCGCCTTTGACTGGCTGGTGGTCAGCAGCGCCACCACCGTCCACGTCCTGATGGAAAAAGCGGCAGAGCGTGGCCTGCGCCTGGGCCAGCTGGTACCGCCAGGGACGCGGATCGCCGCCGTCGGTCCCGCAACGCGGCGGCTCCTTGAGACCGGCGGCCTCACCGTGGCACTGACCCCGCCCGGAGAACAGTCGGCCGCCGGGCTGCTCGCCGTCTGGCCGGGAGGAGGCAGGATCCTGCTGCCACAGGCGGATATCGCCGCCGGCACCCTCTCGGAAGGCCTGGCAGCCGCAGGCGGCACTGTTACCGCCGTGACCGCCTACCGCACTGTCGACTATCCGGCGGCAGCGGAACGGCGGCTTTCCATGCAGGCGGAGGACGGCGACGCCGGTCCGCAGCCGTCGTCGTACTCCCTCCTGGCACCGCAAACCGCCGCCGCGGACATCGCCGGCGGACGCCTTCACGCCGTGATCGCGGCCTCCCCGAGCGCCGTGCGCCGGATCGCCGCGCTGGGGCCTCTGGGCGGGTGCCGGCTGGTGGCCATAGGACGGTCGACGGCGGAACAGGCCGCCGCCCTGGACCTCGACGTTGCGGCGGTGGCGGCTGAGCCGACGCCGGAGGGCCTGGTAGCGGCCGTGGCCAAGGCGCTCAGCCCGCCCTGACGGTGACAGGCACGCTTCCCCAAATGCTTCACAACCAATGCGAAGGACAGGACCCATGACTTTCCCCACCCAACGCCCCCGCCGCCTGCGCACCACCCCCGCCATGCGCCGGATGACCGCCGAAACGCGCCTTTCACCGGCCGAACTCATCCTTCCGGCCTTCATCAGGGAAGGACTCACCGAGCCCAACCCCATCACGTCCATGCCCGGCGTGGTCCAGCACACCACCGACACGCTGAAACGGGCCGCGGCCGAGGCCGTTGAACTTGGGCTGGGCGGAATCATGCTCTTCGGCATTCCTGAAACACGCGATCCTGAAGGCTCGGCTTCCCTTGACCCGGACGGCGTGCTGAACAAGGCCATCCGCGACGTCCGCGCCGAAGTGGGCGACGACCTGGTGATCATGAGTGACGTCTGCCTGGACGAATTCACCGACCACGGCCACTGCGGGGTGCTCGACGCCGACGGTTACGTGGACAACGACCGCACCGTTGAGATCTACGCCAGGATGGCAGTGGCGCAAGCTGAGGCCGGCGCGCACATGCTGGGCCCCTCCGGGATGATGGACGGCCAGATCGCCGCCATCCGCGCAGCACTGGATGAGGCCGGACACGTCAACACTTCCGTCATCGCCTACGCCGCGAAGTACGCCTCCGCGTTCTACGGTCCTTTCCGCGAAGCGGTGGACTCCCAGCTCACGGGTGACCGGCGGACCTACCAGATGGATGCCGGGAACCGCACCGAAGCGCTGCGCGAGGTGGAACTGGACCTGGACGAAGGTGCCGACATCATCATGGTCAAGCCCGCCATGAGCTACCTGGACATCGTGGCAGACGTGGCCGCCATGAGCCCGGTGCCCGTGTCCGCTTATCAAATCTCCGGCGAATACGCGATGATCGAAGCCGCCGCCGCCAACGGGTGGATCGACCGCCGGTCGGCTATCACCGAATCCGTGCTGGGCATCCGCCGGGCCGGAGCGCACACGGTGCTCACCTACTGGGCCACCGAACTGGCCGGCTGGCTGAAGGAAACCCGGTGACCGACCCGTCCGGCTCTCCCACCGCACCCGTGGGGAAAGACCGCATCCTCCTCGGCCTGAACACCTTCGGCGACGTCGGTGAGGCCCCCGACGGCAGCCCGCAGCCGCATGCCCAGGTCCTGCGCCAGCTGCTGGAACAGGCTGAACTGGCTGACGCCGTCGGCCTCCATGCCTTCGGCGTGGGGGAGCACCACCGCAAGGACTACGCCGTGTCCGCGCCGGAGGTCTTCCTTGCCGCTGCCGCCGCCCGCACGTCCCGCATCCGCCTGGGCTCCGCGGTGACGGTGCTGAGCTCGGACGATCCCATCAGGGTGTTCCAGCGCTTCGCCACCGTGGACGCAATCTCCAACGGCCGGGCGGAAGTCATGCTGGGGCGCGGATCCTTCATTGAGTCCTTCCCGCTGTTCGGACTGGACCTGGCGGACTACGAAGTCCTGTTCGAGGAAAAACTTGACCTGTTCGACAAGGTCCGCGCACAGCAGCCCGTGCACTGGGAAGGCCGCACCCGCCCGGCCCTCGCCGGCCTGAGCGTCTACCCGCCCCTGGAGCACCACCTGCTGCCCACCTGGATCGGCGTGGGCGGCACCCCGGAATCTGTCCTCCGGTGTGCCCAATACGGGTATCCGATCATCTTCGCCATCATCGGCGGCCAGCCGCGGGGCTTCCGGCCCCTGGCCGACCTCTACCGGGAAGCGATGGGCAAATACGGGCACCCGATGCAGCAGATGGCCACCCACTCGCCCGGCCATGTTGCCGATACGGACGAACAGGCACGGGAAGAGCTCTATCCCCACTGGCTGGCACTCCGGAACAGGCTTGGAGCCGAGCGTGGCTGGGGTCCGGCCGGCCGCGGTGAGTTCGATGCACTCTGTTCCACAGAAGGCGCACTCTACGTCGGATCACCGGAAACCGTGGCCCAAAAAATTGTCCGGCTGAAGCGGAACCTGGGGGTTGACCGTTTTGACCTCAAATACAGCAACGGGCCTCTGCCGCACACGGCCATGATGCGCTCGATCGAACTGATGGGCACGGCGGTGGCGCCCCGCGTGGCCGAGCTGCTCGCCGGCTGACCCTGCCAAGGGGGCCCTTGCGGCTAACTTGAGCTTTCCCGCTTACTGAGAGAATAGGAACCATGACTTCCAGCAATCCTCGCAATGAGGCACTCTTCGACCGCGCCCGCCAGCTGATGCCGGGCGGCGTCAACTCGCCGGTGCGGGCTTTTGGCTCCGTGGGCGGGACCCCGCGCTTCATGGTCTCCGCCAAGGGACCGTACCTGACGGATGCCGACGGCAAGGAATACGTGGACCTGGTCTGCTCCTGGGGACCTGCCCTGCTCGGACACGCCCATCCGGCCGTGCTGGAGGCCGTGCATGCCGCCGTCGACCGGGGACTCTCCTTTGGCGCGTCCACCCCGGACGAGGCAAACCTGGCGGAGATCGTCCAGGAGCGCGTCCCTGCCGTCGAACGCCTCCGGATGGTGTCCACCGGAACCGAAGCCACCATGACCGCTGTCCGGCTGGCCCGCGGGTTCACCGGCCGCAACCTGATCATCAAATTCGCCGGCTGCTACCACGGCCACCTTGACGGACTCCTGGCCGCGGCCGGCTCCGGGCTGGCAACCCTGGCCCTGCCCGGGTCCGCCGGTGTCACCGAAGCGACCGCGGCGGAGACGCTGGTGCTGCCCTACAATGACCTCGCGGCCGTCAAGGAAGCCTTCGCTGTCCACGGCCCCAATATTGCCGCCGTCATCACCGAAGCAGCGCCGGCGAACATGGGCGTCGTCACCCCCGGCGAGGGATTCAACCACGGACTTTCGCAGATCACGCGGGAGCACGGCGCGCTCCTCATCGTCGACGAGGTCCTGACCGGATTCCGCACCGGCTACTCCGGCTACTGGGGCCTTACCGGCGGTGCACCGGATGCCGAGGAACCATGGACCCCTGACCTGCTCACCTTTGGCAAGGTCATCGGCGGCGGGATGCCGACGGCGGCCCTCGGCGGCCGCGCCGACGTCATGGACTACCTCGCGCCCACCGGCCCGGTCTACCAGGCCGGAACCCTGTCCGGAAACCCGGTGGCCATGGCTGCCGGCGTGGCAACACTGACCCATGCGACCCGCGACGTCTACTCCTTCATCGACGTCCGCTCGCTGGAACTGTCCTCGGCCCTCTCCAGCGCCCTGGACGCCGCAGGGGTGGACCACTCCATCCAGTTCGCCGGGAACCTCTTCTCGGTAGCCTTCGGCACCTCGGCCAACGGCGTCCACAACTACGCGGACGCCCAGGCACAGGAAGCCTTCCGCTATGCGCCGTTCTTCCACTCGATGCTGGACTCCGGGGTCTACCTGCCGCCGTCGGTCTTCGAGGCCTGGTTCCTGTCGGCCGCGCACGACGACGACGCCATGAACCGGATTTACGACGCACTGCCTGCCGCGGCCCAGGCGGCCGCAGCCGCCCAGGGCTAGCGCCGCCGCGGGCGACAGGCGCGTCCCGCCGTCGCCATCTCGCGGAAGACAAAAAGAAATCCCCGGCTGCAGGCTGCAGCCGGGGATTTCTTTATGCCGTGGGCGTTACAGGACATCCGAGAGGAAGCCCTTGAGCCGGTCGGTCTTTGGCTCGGTGAACAGCTGCTCGGGCGGCCCGGACTCCACCACAACACCGGCGTCCATGAATGTCACGGCATCGGAGACGTTGCGGGAGAAGCCCATTTCGTGGGTCACCACCACCATGGTCATGCCGCCCTTGGCGAGGTCCGCCATCAAGGCCAGGACGCCCTTGACCAGCTCGGGGTCCAAGGCAGAGGTGGCCTCGTCGAAGAACATCACCTCGGGCTTCATGGCCAGCGCACGGGCGATGGCCACGCGCTGCTGCTGGCCGCCGGAGAGGTTGGCGGGCCGGGAATCAGCCTTGTGCTTCAACCCGACAAGGTCCAACTGCTCCAGGGCCTCGGCCTGCGCTTCCTCCTTGGAGAGCTTGCGCAGTTTCCGCAGGGCAAGGGAGACGTTTTCCACCACCGTTTTGTGCGGGAACAGGTTGAACTGCTGGAACACCATCCCGATCCGGCGCCGGAGTTCATCCGGGTTGTCCTTCAGGACAGAACGCCCGTCCAAGAGGATGTCCCCTGGTCGGGTTCGATCAGCCGGTTCATGACCCGCAGCAGGGTGGACTTGCCCGAACCTGACGGGCCGATGACCGACGCGGTAGTGCCCTGGGGTACGTGCAGGTCGATGCCCCGCAGGACGTGGTTGCTGCCGAAGGAAAGGTGGATGTTCCTGGCGCTCAGTGTGCCGGATGCGAACTCGCTCATGCCTGGGCTCCCTTTCCAACGACGGCTGCGGCCTCGTCCGGTTCTTTCTTTTCGGGCCGGCCGGTGCGGAGGCGCCGGTCGATCCAGTTCACGAAGTGGGTCAGCGGGACGGTCAATGCCAGGTAGAACACCGCCGCAGCGACGTAGGGCGACAAGTTGCCGCTGGTGGACGCCGCGTCCTTGCCGATCTGGAAGATCTCGCGTTCGCTGGCCAGCAGCCCGAGCATGAAGACCAGGGAGGACTCCTTGATCAGGGCGATGAACTGGTTGACCAGGGCCGGAAGCACCCGCCGGACGCCCTGGGGTACTACTACCAGGCGCATGGCCGGGCCGTAGCCGAACCCCAGGGCACGGGTTGCTTCGAGCTGGCCCTTGTCCACGCTCTGGATGCCGGAGCGGAAGATCTCGCCGATGTAGGCGGCCGACATCAGGGACAGCGCGGCAATCGCCATCGGGTACGGGCTGGTGGATCCGGTCCATTGCCGGACGATCGGCCCGAATCCGAGCCCAATCACCAGGATGGTGAGGATGGGCGGCAGCCCGCGGAGCACATCCGTGTAGATGCGAGCCACCCAGCGGGCCCCGGCGTTCCGGGAAATCCCCATCAGGGCAAGCAGCATGCCAAGTACTGTTCCGATGACGCCGGACGAAACAGCCAAAACGAGCGTATTCGGAAGCCCGACGGCGAACATTTTGGGCAGGACGGCGCCGATCGCCTTCCAGTCAAGGAAGGTATCGGAGAGCAGTTTGAGGATATCCATGGAACGCCCGGGTTACTTCGCGGGAACCTGGACGGCTTTGCTGCCCGGCTTCCAGCCCTGCGGGGTCTGCTCCTTGGCGGTGGGCCGGTCCGTGTACCACTGGGCGGTGAGCTTGGTCCACGTACCGTCAGCAATGACGGCATCCAGGCCCGCGTTCAGGGCGTCAATCAGCGGCTTGTTGTCCTTGTTCACTGCGTACGCGGTGAAGTTCTGGGTGTTAACAACCTTTTCGGCGATCTTGGTGTTATCGCCGTCCTTCACCTGGCCGGTGGCCTGCTGCGAGGGTGCCACCCAGGCGTCGACCTGGCCGGACTTCACGTTGGCATAGACAGTGTTGTAATCCGGGAAACGGACCGGTTCAAGGCCGAGGGTGTTGGTGACGTAGTCGTCCTGAACGGTGCCCTGGACCACGCCGATGCGCACGCCGTCCTTGAGGTCGGCGAAGCCCTTGACCTTGGAATCGTTCTTGGTGACCACAGCCATGTAGCCGAAGTCATAGCCGTTCGTGAAGCCGACCGTCTCACGGCGCTTGTCCGTGGTGGAAATCGAGGAGGATCCGACGTCGAACTGCTTATTGGCCACCTGGGACAACAGGGCCGAGAAATCGGTGGAGGCGAATTCGACCTTGAGGCCCAGCTTGTCGCCAATGGCGCGCAGCAGTTCGTTGTCGTAGCCGGTGAACTTGCCGGAGGGGTCGATGAAGATGTTGGGCGGTGCGTCCGAAAGGGTGCCCACGCGCAGGGTGCCCTCGGTGATGAGGCCGAGCTTGGTCTTGTCGATCTTGTCGATCGGCGTCACGTCCGCAGTGGTGTACTTGTCCAGCGTCTGCTGGTCGCTGCCCTGCAGGGCATCGGTGGGGGTGCCGCTGGGCTGGGAAGATCCGCCACCGCAGGCTGCGAGGGAAACCGCGAGGGCCAGCGCAACGGGAGCGGTAGTGAGCCACTTCATCGCTTTGATTTTCATCAGGTTGTCACTTTCATATGAGGCATACGTCGACCGGGCCGCAAGGCAGCGCTGTGGCGCCTGGCACCTGCCCGGCGCTGGTCCAGCAGTCCGGGGCAGGGGTGACCGCAAAACTTTATTGTCTCACCCGGGTAAATACTGGAAGTGGAATGAACAATGCGGAGGCTCTGATGATTGCTGCCGAATTTAATTCCGCTTCAGCGGCACAGCGGCACGCAGCTGAAGGGTGCTTAGGTCCCGCGGGCGAAGGATGCCACCTGCAATATCCCGACGTTTGTTAACCGGCGTGACTGTGACATGCCTCCCAAAAAGGGAGTGCGCCGGGGGTTAACCTAGAAGCCCCCTGTGGTGGCGTCCTGGGGAGGGAGCACCGGCCAGTCTCCTTCAATGACGGCGGCCGGCTTCGTCTTGCGCAGGTACTCCTGGAAATCGGACGCCTGGCTCACCGCCCAGTCCACCTGCAGCTGGTGCAGTTGGCTTGCCGGCATCATCAGCTTGGGGAACTTGCCCGCCATCGCGTCCAGCACCCTGAGGGTAGCCAGGGCATCGGCCGCGGAGGTGTGTGCATTGTCCAGGACCACACCGTACTCCTCGCACAATGCAGTCAATGTCCGCTTGCCCTTCCGGTAGCGGTCAACCTGTTTGTTCATGATGTACGGATCCAGGACCGGGAAGCGGGACAGCTGCGGAATCCCGTACCGTGCGGACTCGGCAGCAAGGACCGTGAAGTCGTAGCTGGCGTTGAAAGCGATGACCGGAGTCCCGGAATCGAACAGGCCCTGCAGCACGGCAGCGACCTCCCGTGTGACCTCGTGGGCGGGACGCCCATCACGCCTGGCCTGTTCGGTGGTGATCCCGTGGACGTCACTTGCCTCTGCCGGAATCTCTACCCCCGGATCGGCCAGCCACTCATGCTCCTTAATGACCTCGCCCTGGTGGTCCACCACGGTGATCGAGGCCGTGACGATTCTCGCTGCGCGGGAATTACGGCCCGTGGTTTCCAGATCGAAGGCGGCGCGGGGGAGGCTGTTCCAGGAACTCATGCTTCAACGCTAAGGGGGCCCACCGACAATTCCGTGGAGCGCCACTGCGGCTAGATTGGATCAATGCGGAATGAGTACGTCCAAGCTGTCCTGGCCGTCGTGAGGCTGGTGCCGGCAGGGACGGCCGTATCCTACGGCGACGTGGCCGAGCTTCTTGGCTCGGGCGGCCCGCGCCAGGTCGGGTCCGTGATGAGCCATCATGGCGGCGGCGCCCCGTGGTGGCGGGTCCTGAAGGCCAGCGGCCATGCGCCCCCCGGACACGAGGCCGAGGCCCTGCTCCTCTACCTCGAAGAAGGCACTCCACTGGTTGGCGATCACGAGTCGTTCCTCCGTACCGGAGAGGGGCGGTGGCGGGTGGATCTGGCCGCCGCCCGCTGGGCACCGACCGACAGTGATTTTGACAATATCGATGCAGTTGCAGAGGACCTGGAGCGTCGGCTCCACCGGTTGTCGGTACCTGATGATGGAATGGTTTTGTGACCGTAACAATCCCTTTGACCGGACCCTGGGACCCGCACTGGCAGGAGCCGGAGGCTGGCCGGGAGCCTGGGTTCCCCACTCCTGGACACACCGACGGCGGCGCCCTGCCGGCCCCTCCCGCGCTTCGGCTCCTGCCGCCACGTCGGATGCACGCCGGGTTGCTTCGGCTTACACCGGACCAGCAGGCGGCGGTCGACGTTACCCAAGGATCCGGACCGGTCCTGGTCCCGGGTGCACCGGGCACGGGAAAGACCACAGTGCTCGTTGAAGCCGCTGTCCAGCGGGTCTTCCGCGACGGCGTCGATCCCGAACGCATGCTGATCCTCGCGCCCACCCGCCTTGCTGCCGATTTCCTGCGGGACAGTTTTACTGCCCGGCTGGACCGGAGCCTGAGCACTACACCGGCCAGGACCTGGGCCTCGTACGCATTCGACCTGATCCGCCGAGCCAAGGCTGAAGGCGTCATATCCCTGCCCAGGCCGCCCCGCCTGCTGTCGGGCCCGGAGCAGGACCTCATCATCAAGGAACTCCTCGAGGGCCACAGGCTGCCGGGCCTGGAGCTGCCGTGGCCCAGCGATCTGGACGGCGCCCTCGACACCAGGGGCTTCCGCCAGGAGGTGCGGCAACTCTTTGACCGCATTATCGAATCTGGCCGCACGGCGGAGGACCTTGCAAACTTGGCGGATGCCTGCGGCCGGCCAGACTGGAAAGCCGCGGCAGCGCTCTACGCCGAATACCGTGACGTTCTTGACCTGCGGATGCCTGAGGCCTTCGACCCCGCCGGAATCATTACAGCCGCCCGGCAGATCTTCCAGGACGCGCCGGAATTCCTCGCTGCCGAACGCGCAAGGCTGCAGGTGGTCCTGGTGGACGATATCCAGGAAGCAAACCCCGCCATCTTTGAGTTGCTGGCCGATATTGCGGCAGGCAAGGACTGCTACGTGACGGCGTCGCCGGACACGGTGGTCCAGGGATTCAGGGGAGCCCGGCCGGATCTTGTGGCTGAACTGCCCCGGCTGCTGGCCACGCAGAACACCATCATCGAGCGTCCGCTGGGGTATGCGCACGGACTGTCGCCCGCGGTGGCGGAGGCCTGGCTCAACGTCGCCGGCCGCATCTCCCAACGGGCCGGGGGCCAGCTGGCGCGCCGGCTCACGGAGCCCGCACAAGCCGGCCTCTCCGGCAGCGTGGAGGCGCACCTGGTTCCTACACCGGTGCATGAGCTGCGGTACGTCGCCCAGCGGATCCTGGACCAGCACATAAACCACAACCGTGATCTGGCAGACATGGCTGTCATCGTGCGCAATGGCGGCCAGGTCAGCGAACTGCAGCGCTACTTGTCCGGCCAGGGGATTCCCGTCCGGGTACCCGTGGCGGAATCGGCGGTCCGCGACGAAGTAGCCGTACGCCCGCTCCTGGACGCCTTCGCCATCGCCCTGGACCCGGAGCTTCTGACACCCGAAGCGGCGGTATCCCTTCTTACCTCACGGATCGGAGGCGCCACCTCCATCGAACTGCGCAGGCTCCGGCAATCACTGCGGCGCGAGGAATTGCTGGGCGGCGGGGGCCGGGCCAGTGATGCGCTGCTGGTCCAGGCCCTGCTTGAGCCGGGTGCGCTGGGCGCGTTGGGGATCGAAGGGCGCGCTGCACGGCGCACGGCGCGGATGATCCACGCGGGGCGGGAGGCGGCTGGAATGCCGGGTGCCAACGCAGAATCGGTACTGTGGGCGCTCTGGGACTCGACAGGGCTTTCGGCGGCCTGGACACGGACGGCCTTGTTGGGGGGTCCGCACGGGGCACGGGCTGACCGCGACCTTGACGCCATGATGGCGCTGTTCCATACGGCCGAACGCTACGTGGACCAGATGCCCGGCGCCGGCCCCGAACAGTTCCTCGAGTACCTCCTCAACCAGGAGCTTCCCATGGATACCCTGGCCGCCCGTGCCCAGCTCGAGGACGCAGTGGAGCTAATGACGCCGGCCAGTGCGGCGGGCCGGGAATGGCCCGTGGTGATCATTGCGGGCCTGCAGGAAGGGGTGTGGCCCAACACGAGGCTCCGTGGTGAGCTGCTCGGCAGCACCCTGTATGCGGACGCCGTGGAGCACGGTCCGGAGTACGCCCTCCAGCGCGACCCCCTTAGCCGGCTGCGGGATATCCGCTATGACGAGTTGCGCAGTTTCTCCACGGCCGTGTCCAGGGCACGCGAACTGCTGGTCTGTACCGCGGTCTCGTCGGAGGACCACCAGCCGTCGTCATTCCTGGATTTCGTTGCACCGCTGGGACCGGACGAAGGCGGCCGGGCTTTCACCCAGGTGGAACGGCCCATGACGCTGCGGGCCCTGGTTGCCGAGCTTCGGCAGCATGCCCAGCTCGACGGCGGGACGCCGCAGGCTGCGGAAGCGGCGAGGGTCCTGGCCCATCTCGCCGCGGCCGAGCCAGCCGTTGCCGGAGCGCACCCGGACAGCTGGTGGGGCCTGGCCCCGCTGACCTCCGCCGACGCGGTGGTCCCGCCCGGGGGCACGGTGTCCGTATCGCCGTCAAAGGTCGAGACGGTGCAGAAGTCGCCGTTGGACTGGTTCGTCCAGGCAGCCGGAGGGGAGCCTGCCACCGACTTCGCCCGGAGCCTGGGGACCCTGGTGCACGGAATCGCCCAGGACATGCCGGACGCGGCAGGATCCGAGTACGTCGCCGAACTGGTGCGGCGGTGGCCGGCGCTCGGTATGAAGGACAACTGGGAGGGGCGCCTGGACTTCCAGCGAGCCGAAGTGATGGTGCGGAAGTTGGCGCACTATGTGCTCTCCATGAGGGGTGAGGGCCGCAGCCTGCTGGGCGTCGA
The DNA here is from genome assembly GCF_006517815.1 of Pseudarthrobacter sp. NIBRBAC000502770. Lineage (NCBI taxonomy): Bacteria > Bacillati > Actinomycetota > Actinomycetes > Micrococcales > Micrococcaceae > Pseudarthrobacter > Pseudarthrobacter sp. NIBRBAC000502770. Next base: position 2,314,141 of record NZ_CP041198.1, on the reverse strand, counting down.
ACAGGACTTTGAAGTGGCCCTCGGCGCCGTGGCGGTGGATGACGCTGCACCGCGGGAAGCGGTACTCCGCGGCCAGGTGGACCGCTTGGAAATCGATGGCGAAGGCCGTCTGGTGGTGGTTGACCTCAAGACCGGAAAACGGCAGCCCGGCAAGGACGAACTGTCCCGCCACCCGCAGCTGGGCGCCTACCAGGCTGCTGTCCTTGCCGGCGGGTTCAACGCCGCCTCCGGGGGCGGGCAGGGACTGTCCGGCGGCGCCGTGCTGGCGCAGCTTGGGACCGGGGCGAAGAGCCCGGCCATCCAGCAGCAGGAACCACTCAACCCCGAGGAGAACTGGGCCATGGACATGGTCAAGGAGGCTGCCGCCGTCATGGGCGGAAGCGAATTCATCGCGCGCCATGACCCCGCCAAAGGCAGTCACGGCGGCCACGGCTGCCGGCTCCCCGAGGTGTGCCCGCTGTGCGTGCGTGGTCGGCAGGTGACCGAATGAGCGGGCTGCCGGCTGCCGTCGCGGTCGCCGCTCCGGCCGTGCGTTTCAGCCCCGGGGAACTCTCCGCGCTGCTTGGCGAGAAGAACACCCCCACGCCCGAGCAATCCGCCATCATTTCGTCCCCCTTGGCGCCCCGGCTGGTCATTGCGGGCGCTGGCTCGGGTAAAACCGCCACCATGGCGGACCGGGTGGTGTGGCTGGTGGCCAACGGTTGGGTCACCCCCGAGGAAGTCCTGGGCGTGACGTTCACCCGCAAGGCAGCCGGCGAACTCGCCAGCCGGATCCGGTCAAAGCTCCTGGCGCTGCAGCGTATTGCTGCCAAGGACAGCGCGCATGAGGTCTTTCCGGAGGGCTTGCTCAGCAGCGAGGCCCTGGAGCCCAAGGTGTCCACCTACCATTCGTTTGCCAGTGGCGTCGTGTCCGACTATGGGCTGCGGCTTGGCGTGGAGCGGGACGTTGTTCTGCTCGGCGGTGCGCAGGCCTGGCAGCTGGCCAGCGAAGTGGTTGAAGCGTACGACGGCGAATACCAGCACTTCCGGGCCGCTAAATCCACCCTGGTGAAGGCCGTGATCCAGCTGGCCGGGGAATGCGCAGAGCACCTCCAGGAGCCCGAGGATGTGGAGGCGTGGCTGATGGCCCGCCTGTCCGAGTTCGAATCCCTGCCCTACCTGGCCGACAAGAAGAAGAGCACGCCAAAGGCAGCATTGGACCTTGGCGGGATGTTGCGGACCAGGGCAAGCGTTGCCGACATGGTGGGCCGCTACGCCGCGGCCAAACGGGCGCGCGGGGCACTGGATTTCGGTGACCTGGTTGCCCTTGCCGCCAAGGTGGCGCAGGACGTGCCGCTGGCGGCCCAGATGGAGCGGCAACGGTACAAGGTGGTTCTCCTTGACGAATTCCAGGACACCTCGTACGCCCAGTTGGTGCTCTTTTCCCGGCTGTTCGGCGGCGGCCACGCCGTGACGGCTGTCGGAGATCCCAATCAGTCCATTTACGGGTTCCGTGGTGCTTCGGCAGGGCAGTTGTTTCATTTCGTCCGCGAGTTCCCGATGCGCACCGGAGCGGCGGAGGAAGAAGGCGGCTGGGCGCCCGCGCCAACCTCGTACCTGACCACGGCCTGGCGTAATGGCCGGTCCATCCTTGCAGCAGCCAATGTCATGTCGCAGTCCCTGGGCCGGGCGGCGGCCTCCAACGGGCCAGCCGGAAGCAGGACGCCCGCTGCCGAAGTCCCTCCACTGCGGCCGAGTCCCCATGCAGTGGACGGAACAGTAGTGCTGGGGCGTTTCGCCAGCGATGTCGAAGAAGCTGCTGCGCTGGCCGACGACGTCCTGAGGTACCGGCTGACTGACTTCGAGCTGAATCCCGATGGCACGGCCGAACCGCCGGCGCTTGCCGTACTGTGCCGCAGGCGCGCCCAGATGGAGCCGGTCCGGCGTCAGTTCGAAGCCCGGGGGATTCCCTACGAAATCGTGGGCCTCGGGGGGCTTCTGGACACCCCGGAGATAGTGGACCTTGTAGCCACCCTGCGCGTCCTTGCCGATCCGGGCCGCTCCGATGCCCTCATGCGGCTGATCGCAGGCGCCCGGTGGCGCATCGGCCCGGCCGACCTTATGGCCCTGCGCGACTGGTCGAGCCAGCTCGCACGGAGCCGCGGAAGGGCCCCGCAGGGGTTCGAGCCCGACGTCCAGGACAACGGCGGCGAGGCAGAGGAACCGGTCCTCGAAGGGGACCTGACCGACGCCGCCAGCCTGGTGGAGGCACTTGATTTCCTGCCACGGGAAGGGTGGACCTCATCCAATGGCCGCACCCTCAGCATGGAGGCCCGCAGCAGGCTGGCGAAATTGTCGCTCGAGTTAAGGCAACTCCGCGGCTACCTGGGGGACGACCTCACAACGCTTCTGGGGGAGGTGGAACGGGCCATGCTGCTGGATATCGAAGTGGCGGCCCGGCCCGGAATCAGCATCCACCAGGCGCGCCGCAACCTCGATGCTTTCCAGGATGCGGCCGCCGGGTTCCTCCGCACCTCGCAGCGGGTGGACATCCTCGCCTTCCTGTCTTGGCTTGAGGCGGCGTCGGCGGAAGAGAACGGGTTGGAAGCGCCGGCCAGCGACGTAAACCGCGAAGCCGTCCAGTTGCTGACGGTGCACGCTTCCAAAGGCCTCGAGTGGGACGTTGTGTTTGTCCCGGGCATGAACGCGGGAGCGTTTCCCAGCGACCGGGACTCGCGCTGGAGCAGCGGGTCCGCCGCGCTTCCGTGGCCCCTCCGCGGTGACCGCGCAGACCTGCCGCAGTGGGACCTCGACCAGCCGGACCAGAAAGGCTGGCTGGATGCCGAGAAGGAATACAAGGCCGGCGTCCAGGCCCACGGGGAATCGGAGGAACGCCGGCTGGCTTACGTGGCCTACACCAGGGCCAAGCATGTCCTGTGGGTCTCCAGTGCCGCCTGGGTGGGATCGCGGGCCGGACGCGCGGAGATGTCTCCGTTCCTCGCAGAGCTGGAAGCCCTGACGCAGCCAGCTGATGGCGGGCAACCGAGCGCAGTCGTCCACAAGCTGTCGCTCGACGAGGCTGCTTTGCCGCTCCAGAGCCCGCTGACGCTGGAAACTGAAGAAGCCCGCTGGCCCTACGATCCCCTGGAGGGACCCGTGGACCCGCGGACCGGTGAACGCCTTCGGTTGGCCCGCGGGCGCAGGACAGCCATGGAAGCTGCGGCCCAGCGGGTGCTCGGAATACTGGACACCGGTGATACCCAGACCGATCGGGGCGGCGGTGCAGCAGAGGGGAACAGCCCAGGGACGGACGGCAGTCCGCTGCCCGGACTTACGGGGGCAGCGGCAGGTTGGGCCCACGAAGCTTCGCTGCTGCTGGAGCGCAGGGCAAGGAGGTCAAGCGGCCAGGACGTGCACCTGCCCACCCACATTTCAGCTTCCACGCTGGTTGACCTCGGGGACGACCCCCAGGCGGTCCTTGGCAGGCTGCGCCGTCCGGTACCACGCGAACCCGGCATGTCGGCCCGGAAGGGCACGGCTTTCCACGCCTGGGTAGAGGAATATTTCGGCCGGGCCGGGATGCTGGACCTCGGCGAAGCGCCTGGCTCGGACGACCACATCGACGCTGCCTACGACCTGGACCAGATGGTGGCCACCTTCAAGGCTTCCCCCTGGGCTGACCGGTCACCGGCCTTCGTGGAGGTCCCCGTGGAAACCCGGGTGGGGGAAGTGGTGGTGCGTGGCCGGGTTGACGCTGTGTTCCAGGATGCCGACGGGCGCTGGGACCTGGTGGACTGGAAGACCGGACGCCGGCCGTCCGCCGCGCAGCTGAAGATCCGGTCGGTACAGCTGGCGGTCTACCGGCTCGCGTGGGCACGCCTCAAGGATGTTCCGCTGAAAGAAGTGCGGGCCGCATTCTTCTACGTTGCCGACAACGCCGTGGTGCGGCCGCACGACCTTGGGACGGCGGCCGAGCTGGAAGGAATCGTCGCCGCTGCGCTTGCCAAACCTTGAGCCGGCCCGGCCGTCAGGGGAACCCCTGATGGCGGCCGGGCGGGCCGCCCGGTCCTGTCAGCCCCGGTTGGCGTTGATGACCGAGATGGCAGCCGTGGACGTGTCGTCCGGACCCTTGGTTTCGCCAGGCCGGGATTCCCCGCCGGCAACTTCCGCCGGGGCTGGCTCCACGGGGATGGGCGTCACGTGCACGGCGGGCTCTGCCGCCATGGCAGGCAGTGTCTGCGGACCGGGCTTGTCCCCTGCTGCCGGTTTGGCGGGTAGCGGGATGACGGTCACGGCGGGGCTGACAGCAGAACTGCCGCCCTGGGGTGCGGGGGCGGTTGCCCCGGTTCCAGGCTGCGCCGGCGCGGGCACCGCGGTACCGGCGGGCGTGTCCTTGGCCGGGAGCGGTTCGACGCTGATCGGCTGGCCCCCGAATTCGGCGATGTCGCCGGCAAGGCTCTCCAGCATGTCTTCGGCCTCGCGGACCATGTCCTGGTCCCCGGCCGCAAGCCCCTTGACCAGGTATTGTGCCAGGGCAAACTCGGCAGACAGTGCGGCCCGGCGCAGCAAGTGCTGGTCCGGCACGTCGCGGCGGCTGGAGGTGTAGGACTTCAGGACAGCGTCAATGAAGTCCTGTTCGTTGGAGGCCACCAGCCAGGCGAAGTCGTCTGCCGGGTCGCCGATGCGAAGGTCTGTCCAGCCGGTTACTGCGGTAACCCGTCCCGATTCGACCAGCAGGTTGTCTTCGTGCAGGTCGCCGTGGACCACGCACGGGTTGAACCGCCAGAGGGACACGTCCTCCATGGCATGTTCCCAGCGGCGCAGCAGTGCGGCGGGAATCTTGCCCGTGGTTGCTGCCTGGTCCAGTTCGTTCAGCCGCCGTTGGCGGAACTCGTTGGGGGTGTAGCTGGGCAGGTCGGCATTGCTGACCAGGGACCGGGGGAGGTCGTGGACCGCGGCCAGCGCGGAGCCGATTTCGCGGGCGAGCCCGGCCGGTCCGGACGTCAGCTCCTCGACGCTGCGAGTGCTCCCGGACAGGTGTGAGTAGACGAAGGTGGTAAGGCTTCCCAGCCGGACGCTGCCGGCGACGGTGGGCATCAGGAACGGCAGTTCCGCCCGGACGGCAGGAGCAAAGGCGCGGAGCACCAGGAACTCCGTTTCCAGCCGTGCACTGGCTTCGGCGTGCCGCGGCGACCGGACCCGCCAGCGCTTGCCTTCCGAATCAAGGAGCAGGGCCGAATCGAAGTCCGCGGGGTCATCCGGCGCGGAGCTAACAGCTGTCGGGGTCAGCCCAGGGACTGCCGCGGTTGCAATCGCCGCCAGTTCAATCGGTTTTCTTCTCACCGTTCCACGGTAGATTGCGCGCCGTCCCAGACGGCGGTCTGGCCGCGGCGAGTCTCCAGATAGCTGCAATTAGGGGGTACCCGCAGTACGAACGAGCCCAGCCCTGAATGTGAAATGTCGGTGGCAGTCAGTACGGTGGAAGCATGAGCCACACGGAGTCCGTCCTACCCGTCCACCAGGCTGTGCCGGCCCCGCTGCCGGCGAACCACCTCGTGGACACCCTGCTCCCGGTGAGGCCGGCACTGGTGGACCGCGGGTCCGCCGCACGCATCAGGCCCGGGATGATCGATGACCTGCTGGCCGGGACAGACGCGGTGGCGGCAGTACTTTCAAGGCGGCAGGGCCTGGTGCGTGGGAGCAACCTCGTCCTGGTCAACGCCAGGGAGCTCCTGGACCGGCTCCAAGAGGCAGGATCAGCTCCGGAACTGGTGGTGTACCTGGGATCCGCACTGCCTGCCGCGGACATCCCGGCCGGGACCGAACTGCTGCTGTTTGTCCTGCCTGCACCTCCGGAGCCCGGCACCGCCGGCATTCCCGCGGATGCGTCCTGGGCAGGCTTCCGGGAAGTCGCCGGGGGCCTGACCACCACTTCCACAGCCTTGTTCGTTGAAGCCAGCGCGATAGCCAACTGGCACTCAGCCCATACGCATTGTCCCCGCTGCGGAACGCCCACCGATGTTGAAGCCGGCGGCTGGGTACGCCGGTGCCCGGCGGACAATTCTGAGCACTATCCCCGGACTGATCCCGCCATCATCGTCACCGTCGTCGGCCCGGACGGCCGGCTGCTCCTTGGCGGCGGCGGCCCCGTGGATGCCCGGAACTACTCCACGCTGGCCGGGTTCGTGGAGCCGGGGGAGTCCCTGGAGGAAGCCGTAGTCCGCGAAATCCACGAAGAGGTTGGTGTCCGGGTGACCGGCTGCCAGTACCTCGGCTCCCAGTCGTGGCCGTTCCCGGCCTCCCTTATGCTTGGATTTACCGCCGTCACCGAGGACGCCCAGGCAACGCCCGACGGCGTGGAGGTCACCAGGGCCCGCTGGTTCAGCCGCGATGAGCTCCAGGCAGCGGTGCTTAGTGGCGAGATCACGATTTCCAGCAGGCTCTCCATTGCCCGCTCCCTGATTGAGCACTGGTACGGCGGCCGGATCCAGGACCTGGCCGGCGCCTAAGTTATTCATCCACCAGACTCCAGCACGCGGTAGTCGAGAAATAAAGCAGCAGAAGTGACTACAGAACATTTTGACGGAGCAGCCTCCCTGGAGGACCGGATCCTTGGCGGGCTCGATGCCGAACAGCGTGAGGTGGCCAGTACGCTGGGCGGCCCGTTGTGCGTGCTGGCCGGCGCGGGGACCGGAAAGACCCGTGCCATCACCCACCGCATTGCCTATGGCGTGCACTCCGGTGTGTACAGCCCGCAGCGCCTGCTCGCGGTGACGTTCACTGCCCGGGCGGCGGCGGAGATGCGCAGCCGCCTGCGGGATCTGGGTGCGGGAAACGTGCAGGCCCGCACTTTCCACGCCGCGGCGCTGCGGCAGCTGCAGTTCTTCTGGCCCCAGGCCGTCGGCGGCACCCTGCCGAACTTGCTGGACCACAAGGCCCAGCTGCTTGCCGAGGCCGCCCGGCGGCTCCGGCTCAGCACGGACCGGGCTTCAATCCGGGATCTTGCCTCCGAGATCGAATGGGCCAAAGTCTCGATGTTGACCCCGGCCAATTACCTCGAAAACGCCCAGGGGAGGGGAGCACCCGGGGGATTCGACCTCACTGCCGTGGCCCGCGTTTTCCAGTCGTACGAGGACGTCAAGACGGACCGCAACGTGATCGACTTCGAGGACGTCCTGCTGATCACGGTGGGCATCCTGCAGGAGGACGAGAAGGTCGCTGCCACGGTCCGGGAACAGTACCGCCACTTCGTGGTGGATGAGTACCAGGACGTTTCCCCGCTCCAGCAGCGCCTCCTGGAGCTCTGGTTGGGCGGCCGTGACGAATTGTGCGTGGTGGGTGATGCCAGCCAGACCATCTACTCCTTTACCGGCGCATCGCCCAGGCACCTGCTGGACTTCAAGGCCCGTTATCCGCAGGCCAACGTGGTCAAGCTCGTCCGGGACTACCGGTCCACCCCGCAGGTGGTGAAACTGGCCAACGACCTGCTGGCGGGACGGCGCAGTGGCGGGCCCGCCGCCGACGCCGCCTGGGCCGCCCCCCTTCAGCTCGTGGCGCAGCGCCCCGCCGGTCCGGTGCCCCAGTTCACCGAATGCACGGATGACGAGGCAGAGGCCGCCACGGTGGCCCAGAAGATCAAGGCGCTCCTCGACGCCGGGACGCCGGCGAGCGAAGTAGCGGTCCTTTTCCGCACCAACGGCCAGTCCGAGGCCTACGAACAGGCGCTGGCTGCGGCAGGAATCGGCTACCAGCTCCGGGGCGGCGAACGCTTTTTCGCCCGCAAGGAGGTCCGGGACGCCATCCTCCAGCTCCGCGCAGCCACCCGGGCTGTTTCCGAAACCGACGCGCCGGAACCCCTGGGCCAGCTGGTGCGGGACATCGTCTCCTCCCTGGGCTACACGGATTCCGCTCCGCACAGCGGCGGGGCCTTGCGCGAGCGGTGGGAATCCCTGGCGGCGCTGGTGGCGCTCGCCGACGAACTCGTCCAAAACCGCGGCCCCCAGTTCGGCCTGGCGGACTTCGTCAACGAGCTCCAGGAACGCTCCCTGGCCCAGCATGCGCCGACAGTCCAGGGCGTTACCCTGGCGTCCCTCCACGCAGCCAAGGGCCTGGAATGGGATGCGGTCTTCCTGGTGGGGCTCAGCGAAGGCCTGATGCCCATCTCCTTTGCGGATTCACCCGAATCCGTGGATGAGGAACGGCGACTGCTCTATGTCGGCATCACCCGCGCCCGTGAACACCTCTATCTCTCCTGGAGCACAGCAAGGACTCCCGGCGGCCGCGCCAACCGGAAGCCGTCCCGGTTCCTGGACGGACTGCGGCCTGACTCGGTGGCCAGTTCAAGTGTCCGCGGGAAGGGTGCCCCGCCCCGCCGGAAGGCTGCCGCGCCTGCCGTATGCCGCGTGTGCGGCACCATGCTCGCCACCGGGGCCGAGCGCAAAGTGGGCCGCTGCAACGCGTGTCCGCCCAGCTACGAGGAACAGACCTTCGACGCGCTGCGGAACTGGCGCCGCGACGTCGCCCAGTCCGCGGACGTCCCCGCGTTCGTCGTGTTCACCGACGCCACCCTTACTGCGATTGCCGAGGCCCGGCCGGCCTCGCTGGAGGAACTGGCAGCCCTTGCCGGCGTCGGCCCCTCCAAGCTGGAAAAGTACGGCGAGGACGTCCTCCGGGTCCTGGTCGAAAGCTCCGTCCTGTGAGCCGGGACACACCGGCCGGCAGCGGCACGCAGCAGCCAGTACCACAGGTCACACCCGACGGCGTCCCCGTGGAGGTGCGGCGCTCCGCCCGGCGGACGCGGACGGTGGCTGCCTTCTGGGAGGACGGAACGGCGGTGGTCGCCATACCTGCCCGCTTTACCGCAGCCCAGGAACGGGAGTGGGTGCAGCGCATGCTGGCGAAGCTGCACAAGCAGGGGGAGCGGCGCGCTGCAGCGGGGCGCCGCCGCCCCGCGGGTGACGATGATCTTGCCGCCCACGCCGCTCGGCTGTCGGCACAGTACCTCGGCGGCCGGCCAGTTCCCACATCCGTGCGCTGGGTCAGCAACCAGAACTCCCGGTGGGGCTCGGCTACGCCCGCTGACGGGACTATCCGGCTGTCGGACAAACTGCGGCCCATGCCGCAGTGGGTTATCGACTACGTGCTGCTGCACGAACTGGCCCATCTCCTGGTGGCCTCCCACAACGCGGCGTTCTGGGAGCTGCTGGAGGCATACCCGGAAACCCGGCGGGCCAAAGCATTCCTTGAGGGTGTTTCCTTCGCCACGGCCCGGGGCCTGGGCAGGGACGGCTCGGCAGGCAGCGGCGACGCCGACTAGTCCAAGTCCGGACCATCGAGCGGACTTAAACGCCCCGGCGGGCCAGGACCTTCCTGGCCCGCCGGGGCGTTCATCTGCTGCTATCCATCAGCTTTTGGGGTGGCCGGTTTCGCCGTCGTCGTCCTTCCCGCCGGCGTCCCCGGCGTCCTTGGCGGCGTCCCCGGTGTCCGGGGCGCCGCCCTCTTCGGCGGAGGTATCGTCAAACCCGCCACTGAGCAGTTTCTGCAGCGCGTCATCCACTTCGCTGTCGCTGGCTTCGGCGAGCTTGCGGCGTGAGCTGAAGCCCTTGGGATCGTCCAGGTCCTCGGCGGTGGGCAGGAGGTCGGGGTGGTGCCAAATGGCGTCGCGGCCCTCGATGCCGCGTTCGTCCTTCAGTGTGGCCCACAAGGTGGCGGCATCGCGCAGCCTCCTTGGCCGCAGCTCCAGCCCCACCAGGGAAGCGAAGGCGTGCTCCGCCGGGCCGCCGGTTGCCCTGCGGCGCCGTACGGTCTCCCGCAGCGCACCGGCTGCTGGCAGCACCTTCTCGGTGGCCGCCGCAGTCAGTTCGTCCACCCAGCCCTCCACCAGGGCCAGCGCCGTCTCGAGCTTCTCCAGGGCCTGTTCCTGCGCGGGGGTCCGCTGCGGCATGAAGACACCCTGGGACAGGGCTTCCTGGATGCCCTCGGGGTTGCTCGGATCAAGGTCGCGGGCCAGTTCCTCGATGCGCGAGGTGTCGATGTGGATGCCGCGGGCGTAAGCCTCGATGGCGCCCAGCAGGTGTCCGCGCAGCCAGGGAACCTGCACGAAGAGCCGCGCGTGGGCTGCTTCCCGCACAGCCAGGAACAGGCGGATGTCGTTCTCCGGCAGGGACAGGCCCTCGCCGAAGGCCGCAACGTTTGCTGGCAGCAGCGCCATCTCGAGGTCGGCGAGCGGGACACCGATATCGGTGGAGCTCACTACGTCCTTGGACAGGGCACCTATGGCCTGGCCCAGCTGCATGCCGAAGATCGCGCCGCCCATGTTCTGCAGCATGGAGGAGGCGCCGCCCATCATGGACTTCATCTCCTCCGGCATCTGCTCCGTCATGGCGGAAGAGAGGGCGTTGGCGATGCTGTTGGCCACGGGTTCGGTCAACCGCTTCCAGGTGCCCAGGGTAGCCTCCACCCATTCCGCCCGCGACCAGGCTTTGCCGATCAGGCCGGTGGCGGGCAGGTCGGTGACCGGGTCCAGCCACAGTTCGGCAAGGCGAAGGGCCTCGTCCACGTCCCGGGACTGCTGCGCCGAAACCGACGGGTCGGAGGTTCCGGCGGCCACGCGCCGGGCGTTGTCGTGGGCCAGGGTCCAGTTCACGGGGCCCTCTGATGGGGCGCTCATCATGGCCTGCACCTGGGAGAACATCTGGGCCAGCAGGTTGGGGTCGTCCGGCAGGCCGGCAGCCTTGGCCAGCTCGGAGGGGTCGAAGTTTTCCATCCCCTTGCCGCCCATGAGGTTCTGCAGCATTTCGGTCAACGGATCCTTGGGGGTGTCGTCGCCGTTGGACGGATTGAGTGGGTTGGAGGTCATGGTCCCGCCGATCGATGGTGTGACTGTTGATCAACCTTCACGGTACCCCGGTGGGGGTCGGCTGTCTGCCGCCCGCCGCCGTCGTTCGCTCTAGGCAAAGCACCCCGGCGTGCCTCCACCGCGTACTGTTGGTGGGTGACTACAACCCGTGGCGGCCACCCCTCCGAGGACCACGTTCCAGGCCTTTCCCCGTTCTCCAGCGCCGGCACGGCGGGTGAAGGCCACAGTCCCGGGGAGGACGACGGCGGCCGCCCCCGCAGACGGCTGTCCACGATGATGGTTGCCGGGCTGGCGGCGTTGGGGCTGGGAATAGCGGTGGGCACACTTCCAGTGCCGTACGTCATCGAATCGCCGGGGCCTACCTACAACACGCTGGGGCAAAGCCAGGGGCATCCCGTGATCAACGTCAGCGGCCACGAAACCTATCCCGCTGCCGGGAACCTGGACCTGACAACGGTGTACGTCGACGGCGGACCCACCGGATCCGTAAGCATCCTCAACGCCTTCTCCGCATGGCTGGACAGCTCCAAGGCCGTCTACCCGGTGGAACTGATCTACCCCACGGGAACCACCAAGGAGGAGGCCCAGGAGCAGAGCGCCGTGGCCATGGCCACGTCCCAGGAGAACGCCGTGGCCTCCGCCCTGAACGAACTCAAGATTCCTTTCGGCCAGCAGCTGCAGGCCGCGGGGCTGTCCAAGGACTCCGCATCCGCGGGAAAGATCCAGCAGGGGGACATCCTCAAGTCCATCAACGGCAAGGACATCACCTCGCTCGCCGTCATCCAGGATGAACTGGCTGCGGGGAAGGGAGCCCCGGCCGCGGTGACGGTGGAACGCGCCGGCCAGCCTGTCGCCCTTGAGGTGACACCCAAAGACAATGGCCAGGGCCGCTTCATTCTCGGCGTCATGCTGAAGTACTTGTTCAGCTTCCCGTTCCAGGTGCAGATCTCGCTGGACAAGGTGGGCGGCCCCAGCGCCGGCCTGATGTTTTCACTGGGGATTATCGATACGGTGACGCCGGGCGACCTCACCGGCGGCAAGCACATCGCCGGCACGGGCACCATATCGCCGGACGGAACGGTGGGCCCCATTGGCGGCATCGGGCAGAAGATGCGGGGCGCGCGGTCCTCCGGTGCCACCCTCTTCCTGGCGCCCGCCGGCAACTGCGACGAGGTGGCCGGCCACATCCCGGGCGGCCTCCAAGTGGTGCGCGTGGAGAACCTCGGGGAGGCCCGGCACGCCGTGGAACTTGCCGGGAGCGGGCAGGACACATCCGCCCTCCCGGCGTGCACGGGCAAATAGGCCGCCTGCGCCATGCATAGACTGGGCCCAAACAGTTTCGACAGGAACTAAGCTTTACCGCCACTCGTGGCACTGATGACGGACGAAACCAGCAGTTTGACCGGTACCGTACGTCGCTCGCACGCTTCGAATGTCTCGACGACCAGCTATGAGGTACCCAGTTTGTCCCGTCCCGCCAGCACCACGTCCACAGGAAGGCCCCCATCGCGACGGGGAGCCCTGACGCCCACCCTCATCGTCGTCGCCCTGGTGGTAGTGGGCTTCATTTTCTTCGCCAACGTCTGGACCGACGTCCTCTGGTACCGGCAACTGGGCTTCATCCAGGTTTTCATCACCGAAAACCTCGCCAAGATCGCCACCTTCGTGGCCGGCTTCGCCATCATGTTCGCGGCGGTGTTCTTCTCCATCCGCATCGCCTACAACGCCCGCCCCGTCTACGCCCCGGACTCTGAGGTCCGGGACAACCTCAACCGCTACCAGGCCCAGCTGGAGCCGGTCCGCAGGATCGTGATGGTGGGCCTGCCGGTCCTCTTCGGACTCTTTGCGGGCAGCGCAGCCGCCAGCCAGTGGCAGAAAGTCCTGCTCTTCTTTAACCAGGTCGGCTTCGGGCAGACCGATCCGCAGTTCAAGATGGACATCAGCTTCTACCTGATGACCCTGCCTTTCCTTGGCTTCGTCACAGGGTTCCTGATCAGCGTCGTGGTGATCGCAGGCATCGCCGGCATCCTCACCCACTACCTCTACGGCAGCATCCGGCTGATGGAGCGCGGCGTGTTCACCAGCCGCGCGGCCCAGATCCACATCGCTGTTACCGGAGCCGCGTTCCTGGTGCTCCTGGGCGTCAACTTCTGGCTGGACCGTTATTCGTCCGTGCAGAGCAACGGCGGCCGCTGGGCCGGCGCCCTCTACACCGATGTCAACGCCGTCATCCCCACCAAGGCCATCCTCGCCGTCGCGGCCGCCCTGGTAGCCATCCTCTTTATCGTTGCCGCCGTTATTGGCCGCTGGCGCCTGCCGGTGATCGGTACCGCCATGCTGATCATCACCTCCATCCTGGCCGGCGGTGTCTACCCGTGGGTGATCCAGCAGTTCCAGGTCCGGCCTTCTGAGCAGACACTGGAAAGCCAGTACATCCAGCGCAACATCGAGAACACCCGCAAGGCCTACGGCCTGGACGCCATCCAGGAAACCCGGTACGACGCCACCAACAACGCCACCACTGGTGCCCTCGCGCCGGATGCGCAGACCACGGCCAACATCCGGCTCCTGGACCCGAACCTGATTTCCGACGCGTTCGCGCAGCTGGAACAGTACCGCCCGTACTACCAGTTCCCCAAGGCCCTGAACGTGGACCGCTACGAGGTGGACGGAAAGATCCAGGACACCGTGATCGCGGTGCGGGAACTGAACCCCGCCAACGTGGCCACCAACCAGCAGGGCTGGCTGAACCAGCACGTGGTGTACACCCACGGCTACGGGGTGGTGGCGGCCAAGGGCAACAAGTTCACCGTCGACGGCAAGCCGGAATTCCTCCAGTCCGGCATTCCCTCCACCGGCGTGCTGGGCAACGACACCACCTACGAACCGCGGATCTACTTCGGTGAGTCGTCTCCTGAGTATTCAATCGTGGGCGCGCCCGACGGCGCCACGCCGCGCGAGCAGGACCGCCCCTCCGGCAAGGAAGGGGAGGGTGAGACCCAATACACGTTCAAGGGCAACGGCGGCCCGAACGTTGGCTCGTTCTTCAACAAGATCCTCTACGCCATCAAGTTCCAGTCTTCGGACCTGCTGCTCTCCGATGGCGTGAACCCGGAGTCGCAGATCCTCTACGACCGCAGCCCCCGGGAGCGGGTCCAGAAGGTGGCCCCGTACCTGACGGTTGACGGCGGCGCCTACCCGGCGCTGGTGGACGGCCGTGTGAAGTGGATCGTGGACGGCTACACCACCAGCCAGTACTTCCCCTACTCGCAGCAGAAGCAGTTGTCGGATGCCACCGCCGATTCGCAGACGAGCTCCGGCCGCGCCGTGGCCCTGCCCAACAGCACGGTGAACTACATCCGCAACTCGGTCAAGGCCACCGTGGACGCCTACGACGGCTCGGTCACCCTTTATGCCTGGGACGACACGGACCCGGTCCTCAAGGCGTGGCAGAAGGTCTTCCCCTCATCGCTGAAGCCATACTCGGAGATGTCTGGCGCACTGATGAGCCACGTCCGCTACCCGGAGGACCTGTTCAAGGTCCAGCGGGAGCTCCTGGGGCAGTACCACGTCACGGATCCCACCAGCTTCTACAAGAACAACGACGTCTGGAGCACGCCGGCTGACCCCACCGTGTCGACGGACGTCAAGCAGCCGCCGTTCTACATGTCGCTGCAGATGCCGGACCAGCAAAAGCCGGCATTCCAGCTGACGTCGTCCTTCATCCCGCAGATCGTGAACGGCAATGCCCGCAACGTCCTGTACGGGTTCCTCGCCGCGGATTCGGATGCCGGCAACCAGGCCGGCGTTAAGGCTGACGGCTATGGAAAGCTGCGGCTGCTCCAGATCCCGCCGGAAACACAGGTGCCCGGTCCGGGACAGGCGCAAAACAAGTTCAACTCCGACCCCACCGTCTCCCAGGCACTCAACCTGCTGCGGCAGGGTGCGTCCGACGTGCTGAACGGCAACCTGCTCACCTTGCCGGTGGGCGGCGGCATCCTCTACGTCCAGCCGGTCTACCTCAAGTCGACCGGTGAGACGTCATACCCCACCTTGCAGCGCGTGCTGGTGGCCTTCGGTGACAAGGTGGGCTTCGCGCCAACCCTCGACGCGGCCCTCAAGCAGCTTTTCGGCGGTGATTCGGGAGCAGCCGCGGGAGACTCCGCCAACAACGGCCAAACACCGGCCGGCCCGTCTGCCCCTGCAACCCCCGCGGAGGCGGATGCCAAGGCCCAGCTGAAGGCGGCGTTGGACGAGGCAAACTCCGCTATCCAGGCAGGCCAGACGGCGCTGGCTGCGGGTGACTTCGCCGCATACGGCGACGCGCAGAAGAAGGTTTCGGCTGCGCTGAAGAAGGCGATGGATGCCGAGGCGAAGATCCCGGCCACCGCTCCTGCGGCCAGCCCGGCTCCTTCGCCTTCCGGGTCGCCTTCTGCGTCGCCGTCCCCGTCGGCAGGGCAGTAGTACGACGACGGCCCCACGGCATCCGGTCCGGCAGGACCGGGCGCCGTGGCGGCGTGTTGGACGTCACGCCGCCACGATTTGGCCTGCGGTTCACCTCCCGGTAAAGTAGATTCTGCGACGCGGGGTGGAGCAGTTCGGTAGCTCGCTGGGCTCATAACCCAGAGGTCACAGGTTCAAATCCTGTCCCCGCAACTGAGGAAAGGCCCGGATATTGGAAACAACGTCCGGGCCTTTTGCTTTCCCGCTGCAGTGGTATTTCCCGGACGTGGATGGCGGGCCTGTGGTCGGAGGCGCCGCCAAAGTAGGGTAGTGTTGATCAAGCGACGCGGGGTGGAGCAGTTCGGTAGCTCGCTGGGCTCATAACCCAGAGGTCACAGGTTCAAATCCTGTCCCCGCAACTTGTGAAGGCCCCGGCCGGCAGTTATGAACTGCTCCCCGGAAGTTGGACTGAAAATTCAGTTTCGACTTCCGGGGAGCAGTTTTGCGTTCAAGTAGTTCTTTGTCGGCCGATCAGCGCGCGACGGCTGTAGCGTGGTTTGAGAAAGGCCTTGCATATACGGCGACAGCCACCATGCTGGGTGTGTCTCGTGAGTCTAGTGGGCCTATTAAGAGGCTGTATCGGCGGTGGAGGATTCATGGCCAAGGTGCGCTGGTGACCAAGCCTGCTCAGTCATACACGTTCGAATTCAAGCTCGCTTTGGTGCAACGGTTCCTTGCTGGTGAGACTGCACCGGCCTTGGCGGAAGAGGCCGGCTTATCTTCGGCCGTGCTTCTCAAGTCGTGGGTGCGTACCTACCGTCGTGAAGGCGTGGACGCCTTACGCCCCAAGCCCAAGGGCAGGCCCCGGAAGCCCGACTCCCCACCGCCGGCTGAGGTATCCGAGTTGGAAAAATTGCGGCGGGAGAACGAACGCCTGCGGGCCCAAGTCGCGTATCTGGGAAAATTGCGAGCCTTGAGGGCTCCAAAACAAAGGTGAAGGTCCAGGCCCTCATCGCCCTCAAGGCTGACTTCCCGCTGCCGATTCTTCTTCAGGTCTCGGGCCTTCCCCGATCCACGTTTTTCTATCACCAAGCGCGCCTTCAAGCCCCTGACCCCCAAGGGGAGCTCAAGTCTTCCATCGCGGAGATCTTTAAGAAAAACCATGGGCGCTACGGGCACCGGCGCGTTCACAGAGAACTGCTCAACCTTGGCTGGACCGTTGCAAAAAAGACCGTGCTGAAGGTGATGCGGGCACTCGGTCTGCTCTGCAAGGTCCGGCGCAGGAAGCGCTACAGCTCCTACCAAGGCGAGCAAGGCATGATCGCGCCGAACCTCCTGAACAGGAAATTCGATGCCACTGCACCCAACCAGAAGTGGGTCACTGACGTGACAGAGTTCAGTGTCGGAGACCGCAAGCTCTACCTCTCGCCTGTCATGGACCTCTTCGACCGCCAGATTATTTCCCACAGCATCAGCACATCGCCGAACTTGGATCTAACTAACAACTCCCTGCGCGCAGCCTTGGAATGCTTGGAGCCTGGGCAGCAGCCACTCGTGCATTCGGACCAGGGTTTCCAGTATCAGCACGTATCGTGGCGCACCCTTTTGGCGAACGCCGGCGCGGTTCAATCAATGTCCCGCAAGGCCAACTGCTACGACAACGCCGTGATGGAAAACTTCTTCGGACACCTCAAGGAAGAACTCTTCCACCGTGTCCGCTTCCTCAACATTGAAGTCCTAACGGCAGCACTGCACGAATACATCTACTGGTACAACACTAAGAGGATTTCAACCAAGCTCAACGGCCAGAGCCCGATTCAATACCGTTTGACGGCCCTCGCGGCTTAGGCCCTCATCCGTTACTCAGGCGGCGACTGCAATCCGTCATTGCCGGTCCTGCGCTTATTTAGCCACTGCTCGCGGTAGATGTCTGTCTCCCGCTTATGCTTCTGGCCTTGGTTCGCAGCCCAGCCAACAGCGAAATAGATGAGGACAAAAGCGGGCGCAAGTTGCCAGCCCATAGTCAACCCGGCTACCACGCCGACAAGGATGCCGCTTGCGATCCACAGCACTAGCCTAGGTTTGCTCCGAGGTTGATAGCCGCCAGCCATGGCTCAGGCTAACCCTGATTGCGCTCAAGTGACAGGCGTACGTCCCACTGAAAAACCTGATCCACGACGTTCCATCGGATGACGATGGGGGCCGTTGGTCCATCTCCACGCAAAGAAGGCCCCGTCCTTGGTGGGACGGAGCCTTCTTCAAAAAGCCAAGCCGATCGCTGACCGCTAAAGTAGAACGTCAGCCATTTAAGAGTCCAACTTTCGGGGACCAGTTCATTATGCCGGCCGGGGCCTTTCCTTTTCCTTGGAAGCGGCCAGTTCCTAGTATTCTCTTTCGAAGGGTCCGCGATCTGCGGGCAGCCCCCAGTCATTCCTGAGAGGTATGTTGTTCGATGGCCACACCCACCAAGAAGCCCGGCTCCGCGACGGGTAAGCGGTCCCGGCTTTACTGGATGGTTCCCGCCGTCCTTGTGGCACTGGTCTTGGTGGTCCTGGTCGCCAGGCTGATCGTGGGGCTGCCGGCCGTGGCATCCTTCCTCGCAGACTATCCGGGCCAGTCCCAGCTGCCGGACAACGCGCCCGTGGGCTTCCCGGCATGGCTGGCGTGGCAGCACTTCCTTAACGCGTTCTTCCTGCTCCTGATCATCCGTACCGGGTGGCAGGTGCGGACCACCACGCGCCCCAGCGGTCACTGGACCCGGAACAACAAGGGCCTGATCCGTACCAGGAACGCTCCTACCAAGATCAGCCTCGAGCTCTGGTTTCACCTGACCCTGGATGCGCTCTGGATCCTTAATGGGCTCGTGTTCGCGGTCCTGCTCTTCGCCAGCGGCCAGTGGATGCGCATAGTCCCCACCAGCTGGGATGTCTTCCCCAATGCCGTGTCCGCCGCGCTGCAGTACGCGTCGCTGGACTGGCCCACCGAGGACGGGTGGATCAACTACAACGCGCTGCAGCTCCTTACGTACTTCGCCACTGTCTTCATCGCCGCGCCACTGGCGTTCATCACCGGGCTGCGGATGTCGTCGGCGTGGCCCAAAAAGGCGCCGGCCCTGAACAAGGCCTACCCGATCGAGTGGGCCCGCGCGGTCCATTTCCCGGTGATGGTCTACTTTGTGGCGTTCATCGTGGTCCACGTCTTCCTGGTGCTTGCCACGGGTGCGCTGCGGAACCTGAACCACATGTACGGGGGGAGCGACGACGACGGCTGGTTCGGGTTCTGGGTCTTTGCCGCGTCCGTGGCGGTCATGGTGGCAGCCTGGTTCCTGGCCCGGCCGATCTTCCTGCGGCCCATCGCCTCCCTGATGGGCAAAGTCAGCCGCTGACGCGGATCCGGCGCGGTCAGGCGTTCTTGATCGTCTGGTAGGCGTCCAGGGCCCGCTCCCGGGATTCCGGCAGGTCCACGAGCGGCTGGGGGTAGCCGTCGGTGTCCGCTGCCCATGGTTCGTGGATTTCCTTGCCTTTGAGTTCCCGGAGTTCGGGGATGAAGGCCCGCAGGTAGCGGCCGTCGGCGTCGAACTTCTTGCTTTGGGTCACCGGGTTGAAGATCCGGTAGTACGGTGAGGCGTCCGCGCCCGAGCCCGCCACCCACTGCCAGTTGGCGGGGTTGTTCGCAGCGTCGGCGTCAACCAGGGTGTCCCAGAACCATTCCTCCCCGATCCTCCAGTCGGTCAGCAGGTTCTTGACCAGGAATGAAGCGGCGGCCATCCTCACCCGGTTGTGCATCCAACCTGTCTGCCAGAGTTGCCGCATGCCGGCGTCCACCAGGGGGTAGCCGGTGTTTCCCTGCTGCCACGCGGTGAGCTCCTGACGGTTGGGGGAGGCCCACGGGAAGTTGTCGAAGGCGGGCCGGAAGTTCCGGGTGGCCAGGTCGGGGTTGTGGTACAGCAGGTGCCAGTTGAACTCCCGCCAGCCCAGTTCGGCCCGGTAGGTACCTACGTCCGAGGGCACCTTGCGTGGATGACGGCGCCGGATCTCCCGCCACACGCGGAACGGGCTCACCTCACCGAAGCGCAGATGCGGTGACAGCCGGCTGGTGCCCTCGGTTCCAGGCAGGTTCCGGCCTGTGCCGTATTCCTCGATGGGACCGTCAAGGAAGTCCTCAAGCCGGTCCAGGGCCCCTTTTTCGCCGGGTATCCACGTGGCGGCAAGTCCGGCGCTCCAATCGGGTTTGGATGGCAGGAGCTCCCAGCTGCTGAGAGTCTCGCTGCCCGGCAGGCCTTTCCCGGCAGGCGCAGGACCAGGCAACCCGTCCGGTGCCTCGTGGGGGTCACGGATGTCCTGGGATGCCAGGCACGCCCGCCAGAAGGGCGAATAGACCTTGTAGGGCCCGCCCGCCCCTGTCTTCACCGTCCAGGGCTCGAAGAGGAGGTTCGCCTGGTAACTGGCGGCCTCGATCCCGTTCCCGGCCGCCCAGTCCTTGAGCCCGGCGTCGACAGTGCGTTCGGGTTGCCCGTAGCGGCGGTTCCAGAAGATGTGGCTGGCCTGCGTCCGGACGGCAAGGTCCTTGATGACGTCCGCGGCCCGACCACGCCGGAGGACCAGCCGGGATCCCTTGCTTTCAAGATCTGCGGCCAGTGCGGCCAGGGAGTGGTGCAGCCACCAGCGCGCAGCCCCGCCAAGGGGCCGCACGCCGTCGGATTCCTCGTCCAGGATGTAGGCCACCGTCAGTGGTGCGCCCCGGCGGGCGGCCTCTGCCATTGCAGGGTTGTCGTCCAGTCGCAGGTCATCGCGCAGCCAGACCAGGGATGTGCCATCGGAAGAAGTCATGGCACCACGCTACACACAGCGGACGCAGCAATGGCCGGGACCCCGGTCCCGGCCATTGCCGTCATTCCGCCGAAGCGCTGCTCCGGACTTCAGAGTTTGTCGAAGTCGGCTTCGTCGACGGTGGATCCGGTCGATGCGGGGCTCGCGGCGCCAAGAGCCGGCTTGGAGTTTCCGGCCTTGAGGGCCGCCAGCCGGGCTTCGATTTCCGTCTGCTCGCCCAGGTCCTCGAGTTGGTTGAACTGGGCGTCCAAACTGGAGGCTGCAAGCTCCTGCTGTCCGCGGACCTTGGCTTCTTCGCGGCGGATCTTTTCCTCGAAGCGGCCAACCTCGCTGGTGGGGTCCATGATGTCGATGCTCTTGATGGCGTCATGGACCTGGGACTGCGCCGCTGCAGTCTTGGACCTGGCAACGAGCTCGTTGCGCTTGCTGGTCAGCTGGTTGAGCTTGTTCTTCATCTGCTCAAGGCCGGTCTTCAGCTTGTCCACCACTTCCCGCTGGGAGGCAATGCTGGGCTCGGCACCCTTGGCTTCGCTTTCGGCCGCCATCTGGCGCTGCAGCGCAACCTTGGCCAGGTTGTCGAACTTCTCGGCGTCGGCTACGTCGCCGGCCGCACGGAATTCGTCTGCCTTGCGCGAGGCGGCAAGTGCCTTGTTTCCCCAATCGTGGGCGTTCTTGACGTCCTCATTGTAGTCGTCTTCCAGCATCCGGAGGTTGCCGATGGTCTGCGCCACGGCCGACTCGGCTTCCGCGATGTTGTTGGTGTAGTCGCGGACCATCTGGTCCAGCATCTTCTGCGGATCTTCGGCGTTGTCCAGCAAGGAGTTGATGTTCGCCTTTGCCAGCTGCGCGATCCGGCCGAAAATGGACTGTTTAACCATGGTGTTTGCCTTTCGTCCTGCTCTGTGTTGACCACTGGAACCGGTGCACAGTGGTGTCCTGCGTCTGTCCGCCAGCCGGGATCTTCCGGCGTGTCCGGCGGAAGTCTCTAGAAACTGCCGGAGTCGCCGCCGCCGAAATCGCCGCCGCCGAATCCACCTGAGTCCCCGCCCCAGCCGCCACCGCCGCCGCCGTCACCCCAGCCGCCGCCACCGCCCCAGCCTCCGTGGCCCCCGTTGAGGATGGAGTTGATCAGGATGCCGCCCAGGATGGCGCCGCCCAGTCCGCCGCCGCCTCCGCCGCCGAACATGCCGCCGCGGCCGAAGCCCTGGTTGGCGTACCCGTCGAAGTGGTCCACATCGGCCTGCGCCAGTTGCGCGGCCTGCGCTGCCAGGGCATGTGCCTGCTGTGCGTAGGTGAGCGCCGTCACCGGATCGGTGCGGGAGATGGACAGCGCGTAGTCGAGGTTCCGCTGGGACTCAGCCAGCCGGGTGCGTGCCTCGGTGCCCACGCCGCCGCGCCGGGCCGTGATGTAGTCGGAGGTGGCGCTGATCTGGGCCTGTGCCGACATGATGGTCTGCTGCAGGGATGCCTGCGCACGCCGGGCCTGTTCCTGCTGGTCACGGATTCCGGTAAGGGCCTGGTCCAAGGATTGGTGGGCGGTTTCAACCCGCTGCAGGGTGGCAATGGGGTCGATCCGTCCGCCCTGGATTTCGGACTTCACCTGCGCCAGGGCGGCCTCCACCGCGGCTACCGGACCAGCCAGCTCAGGATGGGCGCCGGACTGGATAATGGCCTTTGCCTGGGCCAGGTCCTGGGATGTGTCCACGACGGCCGCTTCGATTCCGTTCCGTGCTTTATCAAGGTTGGCGGCCACTTTCGCGATCGCTTCCAGCAGGACGTTGGTTTGGTGCAGGCTTTCCTCGGCCGCGCGGACGGCCACGGCGGCCAGGCTTCCTTCCCCTCACTGAGCTTCTGCTGGGCGGTTTCGGAAGCGTTCTGCACGAAGGCCAGCCGTTCCTTGGCCTGCACGATGTTGTCCGAGACCTGGGCCAGCGCGCTGTCCGCGTACTTGGCCCGCATTTCCTGCAGGGAGTTTTCGGCGCTGGAGATCCTGCCGTCGGCCTCGCGGGCCCCGGCGTTGACGGCTGCCCGGGCCTGGGGCGCGTTCTTCTCCAGCTCGCGCAGGGAATCGAAATCGGCCTTCTGCTCCTGGAGGGATTCGAGGGCGGCCTCGGAGCGGCGGATGATCTCGCCCAGCCAGGTCCGTTGCTGTTCCTCCGTATCCGGAATGTGGTCGTCGAGCTGCTGCTGCAGCTTGAAGGATTCCGTCATGTGGGCTTTAGCTTCGTCCAGGGCCTTGGTGAAGTTTCCGACGGCGGAATCCCCGTACTGCGCCTGCGCGAAGCCGAGTTCCTGCTCGCTGGATTTGATGGCGTCATCCGCTTCGATCAGCAGGGAACCGCTCTTGCGGCGCAATTCCTCGACGCTGAGCGATGCCAGCGGGTCCAGCTCGGCGCCCTGCGGGCCGTAGCTTCCGCTGGATGCCGCCTGCCCTGCGGCCTTCTTCCGGCGGTTGCGGTAAAACAGGTAGGCGCCGCCACCGGCGACCACCACGCCTGCCCCCACCAGGATGCCGGCGCCGGCACCGCCATCCGATGAGACACTGCCGCTTCCGCCGCCGGCGGCATCGCCTACAGCGGCAGCGGTGTCAATGGCCGCCTGGGCGTAGTCCTTCTTGCCGCCGGCGAGGTTGGCTACCACCGCATTCTGGGTGATGTTGCTGCGCTTGGAGTAGATGGCGCTGGCCGAGTTGGGGGAGAAGTAGTACTTGCCCTGGTCGGTAGCGATGGCGAGGATGACGTCCGCCTTGCCCATGCCCTTGGAGGTGGCCACGGCCTGGCTCCAGGCGGTGGGATCAGAAGGGTTCTCGAACGACTTCACGGTGACAACGTAAAGGTTGTACTTGTGGTCCTTCAGCAGCTTCTGGATGGCATCCTGGACCTCACCCTTCCGGCTGCCCAAAACGTTGGCATTGTCAACGATGTTGGTTCCGGGGGAAATGGTTACCGGGTCTTCGGCCCAGGCAGCACCGGCGGGGACCGCAAGCAGCCCGGCAAGGCCGATCACGGCGAGGATACGTTTGAACTTTGACCGCATGTGCAACCCTTCAGCACGCCTGACACCGATTCGGGACGAATCAGTCGTCGAATCCAGCAGCGCCCCCACGCTTGGTGTGAAGCCGCAGGTCGCTGTGGCAATTCATTTTGATTCTATGGTGCACCCCACAGCCAGTCCATGCGGCCGAATATGCCGCCAGCGAAACGGTGAGCGGGTCCGCTTGGCGTTCAGGAAGCTTTCAGCAAACATCCGAGCTTGTTCCAGCGGGACGGGTCATAGTTAATGGCAGACGAGGATGAAAGGAAGTCCCATGACTGAGAATCAAACCCCAGGACCGGTCCCGGAGGACAACCAGGGGAGCAGCCGGAGCCCTTGGCAGCAGCAGGTCCCGCAGCAGCCCGGAAACCGCCCGGCCAGCACTCAGCATGGGAGCGCTGGCGCTGCCGGCGAGGGCCAGGACCGCGGATACGGCGCCGGTGACCAGCGGTACGGCCAGGCGGGCGGCCCAAACGGCGCCGCACCCCAGGACAGCGCCGCGCCGCAGAACAACACGGAACGGCTGGACCGGCCTGAAGCTAACGGCAACCATACCCAGGAACTGCCGGGAGCCCCGCGGCCCGTCTACCCGCAGAGGCAGCCTTTCTACGGCCAGTCCGGACAGTACGGCCAGCAGCAGCACCAGTACGGCCAGCCCATGCACGGCACGGGCCATGGTGCGCCCAACGGCAGCGTAGGCCTGGCTCCCAACCCCCAGGATGCGCCGCGCCGGAAGGCCAGCTTTGGTGTAGGAACCCTCGTGGCAAGCATCCTCGCAGCAGGCCTCGTAGGTGGCGGCGTGGCAACGGTGGGCTCCGGTGAACTGTTCGGACACACTGGCTCCAGCGCCTCAACCGTGGGCAGCAGCAACCAGCCCGGCACGGTCATCGTCAACAACAAGGACGACGTGAACGCTATTACGGCAGCTGCCGTGAAGGCCTCACCGAGCGTCGTCACCATCAGCGCCACGAGCGGCGGCTCAGGGGGTACCGGTTCGGGCATCGTCCTGGACGACCAGGGGCACATCCTGACCAACACGCACGTAGTGACCCTCGACGGCCAGACCGCGAACGCCACCCTGGAAATCCGCACCAGCGATGGGAAGGTCCTGCCCGCGAAGCTGGTGGGCACCGACCCGCTGTCCGACCTCGCCGTGATAAAGGTGGATGACACGTCAGGCCTCACCCCTGCCACCCTGGGGGACTCCTCCAAGCTCAACGTGGGTGATACGGCCATCGCCATCGGTTCCCCGCTCGGCCTGACGGGTACGGTGACGGACGGCATCGTCTCCACCCTGAACCGCACCATCAGCGTCGCTTCGTCGGCTGCCCCGCAGGGCGGCGACAACAGCCAGGGCGGTGACCAGGGCTTCCAGTTCGCCCCTCCGGGCGGCGGCCAGAGCCAGCAAAGCGCCGGCCAGGGATCCATCGCCATCAACGTGATCCAGACTGATGCGGCCATCAACCCCGGGAACTCCGGCGGCGCCCTGGTAAACAGCAAGGGCGAGATCATTGGCGTCAACGTGGCCATCGCCTCCGCAGGGTCCGGCACATCAACGTCCCAAAGCGGCAATATTGGCGTCGGGTTCAGCATCCCCATCAACAACGCCAAGCGGGTGGCCCAGGAGATCATTGACACGGGCAAGGCCTCCCACGGCCAGCTGGGTGTCAGCGTCAAGCCCAAGACATCCTCCGGCGCAAACTCCGAGTTCTCGGTGGGCGCCGACGTCGCCACCGTGGATGCCAACTCACCGGCCGGGAAGGCCGGCATCAAGGCGGGTGACGTGATCACCAAGTTCAACGACCTCACCATCGGCGAACCCAACCAGTTGACCGCGGCCGTCCGCGAACAGCCGGCGGGATCCAAGGTGAAGATCACCGTGCAGCGCGGCGGCAGCGAGCAGACTTTCGATGTCACGCTAGGTGCGGCCGCCAGCTAAGGCAGGACACCACCAACGCAAGCGATGACGACGGCGGCGTCCCCACCAAAGGGGGCGCCGCCGTCGTTCTGCTGCCCCGGCAAATTGCCTGACACAGGCGTTAACGGAAGGGGGCGCGGGACGCCGCCGATATGGTTAGCTAGGGTTTACCCGCCTGCCGGGCATATCGCGGCCACGTCCCACCCGGCTGGCTGTCCACAAGCATGGAAGGCTGCTGCAGAAACAGTGGAAGAGACATTGAAGATCGTAGTCCTGGTCAAACATGTACCGGACGCCCAGTTCGACCGCCACCTCAACGGGGAGGGGAACACCGCGGACCGCGACGAAAGCATTCTTTCCGAGCTTGACGAGTACGCGCTTGAGGCCGCACTCCAGCTCACCGAAGCAAGGGGCGGAAGCAAGGCGGGCAACCAGGTCATCGCCCTCAGCATGGGCCCTGCCGGAGCTGTCAACGCAGTCAAGAAGTCCCTGCAGATGGGTGCCACCGAGGGCGTGCACCTCACGGACGACGCCCTGGCCGGCTCGGATGCCGCAGCCACCTCGCTTGCGCTCGCCGCCGCCGTCCGCCACCTGGGCGGGGTGGACCTGGTCCTCACCGGTATGGCCTCCACAGACGGAGAGACCTCCCTGGTGCCGGCACAGCTGGCCGAGCGGCTGGGGCTACCCCAGGTGACGTTCGCTTCCACGCTCGAGGTCGACGGCGGCCGGCTGGTTGCCCGCCGCGATGCAGACACCACGTCCGAAACGGTAGAGGCGCCGCTGCCCGCCGTCGTCTCCGTCACGGACCAGATCAACGAACCCCGGTACCCCAACTTCAAGGGCATCATCGCCGCCAAGCGCAAGAGCATCACCACGCTCTCCCTCGCAGACATCGGCGTGGACCCCGCCCAGGTTGGCTTTGCAGGGTCCTGGACCACCGTCACCAGCGCCGAAGAGCGGCCGCCGAGGACAGCCGGCACCATCATCACCGACGAGGGCGACGCCGGCATCAAGCTGGTTGACTTCCTGGCCGCCCAGAAGCTGCTCTAAGAGGGACACCGACATGGCAAATGTACTTGTATTCATCGACAACCCCGGCGCCTCGCTCAAGAAGAGCAGCCTCGAACTGCTGACCCTGGCCCGTTCCCTGGGCGAGAGCACCGTGGCACTCAACGGAGACCTGTCCGACGCCGCCGCCGCCACGTTCGGCGAGTACGGGGTGGGGGCCATCCTGCGCCCGGCAACTGACAACCTGGATGACTTCCTGGTGGCGCCCAAAGCCGCCTACCTGGCCGCCGCTGCCGAAAGCACCGGCGCCGGCATTGTGCTCCTGGACAACTCACCGGAAGGCAAGGAAATTGCGGCACGGCTGGGCATCCGACTGAACGCCGGCGTCATCACCGACGTCGTCGCCGTGGATCCGGACGGCACCGCACACAAGTCCGTCCTGGCCGGCTCCTACACCACCGCCTGCAGGGCCACGACGCCCGTTTCCGTGCTGACCCTCAAGGCCAACAACGTGGTACCGGAACCCGCCCCCGCACCCACCACGCCCGAAACGGTATCCGTGGAGGTACCGGCGGTAGCCGCCGCCGCCCGCATCACTGCCCGCGAGCAGAAGGTGGCCAGCGGCCGCCCGGACCTCACCGATGCCCGCATCGTGGTGGCCGGCGGACGCGGCATGGACGGCGACTTCGGTCCGGTCGAGGAACTGGCTGATGCCTTGGGAGCTGCGGTGGGTGCATCGCGTGCGGCCACGGACGCCGGCTGGATCAGCCACGACGCCCAGGTGGGACAGACCGGCAAGACGGTTTCTCCGCAGCTGTACATCTCGGCAGGCATCTCCGGTGCCATCCAGCAGAAGGCCGGCATGCAGACCTCCAAGGTCATCGTTGCCATCAACAAGGACGCCGAGTCCCCGGTCTTCGAGATCGCCGATTTCGGGATCATAGGCGACGTGTTCGATGTCCTCCCGCAGGCCGCCGCCGAGATCAAGAAGCGAAAAGGCTGAATCGTTGACAGCCTCCCACGATCAGGCGCAGAGCCCGTTCAACCCGGACATCCACCGGGTTGGGCGGGTGCTCTGTTTCGCGGCCCATCCTGACGACATCGACTTCGGCGCTGCGGGTACTGTCGCCGCGTGGACCGCTGCCGGCGTACAGGTGAGCTACTGCATCATGACCGACGGCGACGCCGGCGGCTTTGATCCGGCCCACCGCGCGGACATTATCGCCATGCGCGACGCGGAGCAGCGGCGGGCCGCGGAGCTGGTAGGCGTCACCGACATCCACTACCTCCACCAGCGTGACGGGTACCTCGAACCGTCGCACGAGGTGATGAAAGGGGTAGTGCGGCTGATCCGCGAAATCCGTCCCGACGTCGTCCTTGCCATGCACCCGGAACGGAACTGGGAGCGGATCCAAAAAAGCCATCCCGACCACCTGGCCGTGGGGGAGGCGGTAACCCGCGCGGTGTACCCGGCCCTCGAGAATCCCTTTGCCTACCCTGAACTGGCAGAAGCAGGCCTGGAAGCGTACAAGCTGCCATGGCTCTGGCTCTACGCCGGCCCCGGGGAACGGGAGAACCACTTCGTCGACGTCACCGACCAGGTGGACGCGAAGCTGGCCGCCATCCATGTCCATGTCAGCCAGCACCCGGACGTGGCCGCCATGGAGGACACCGTCCGCCGGGGCATGCACCTGAACGCCGTGAGGGCCGGCTTCCCCGAGGGGCGCAGCGCCGAGGCTTTCCACGTGGTGGCAATCAACGGACCCGGTACCATCGCGGGATTCTGAACCACGCAAAAAGTGCCCCGCTCCTTTGGTGCAAAGGAGCGGGGCACGGTGCGTTGAAAAAGGGTGCTATGCGCCCAGCGGAGCCGCTGCGACCGTCGGCAGGGTGGGGGCCTTGGAGCCACCCGCGGGCTCGACGGTGATGCCCAGCGATGCCGCGGAGTGGATGCCCTGGACCACGGCGGGCTTGGACAGGGCCTGCTCATCCATCAACCCCTGCGAAACCGGCGCGGAGCCGTCCTTGGGGATCAGCCACATCTGGTAGACCTTGCCGGCCGGGGGAGCGGGCACGCCGCTCATCTTGACCACGGCTGCGTCCTCGGACGCTGAGATCAGCAGGGTGGCCTTGCCCCCGCCTGCCACATTTACGGACGCTTCGCGGAGGTCGTTGGCCCTTGCCACCTGGTTGACGGGATCGTTCTGGTCAGCCAGGTATGAGCCCACACCCACACCGCCCAAGGCAATCGCTGCTGCCGCCGCCACGCCGATCAGCCAGCGCCGCGTGCCGGACGGGCCCCGCCGTTCCTCGCGGCGCTTGCGGGCCTGCGCGAGTTCGTCGAGTGGCCGCTGCTGCGGAGCAGGGGCCGCGCCTACGGCCGGCGCCTGCGCGTCTCCGCCGGAGAGTCCGTCCTGGCCCGGTGATTGGGCCGGAAGCTGGGCGATGATCCGCTGGAAGAGGTCCGACGGCGGTTCCTCCTCCGCACGGAAAGTGCGGACCAGTGCCTCCCGGGACTGCCGGACGCGCTCAAGGAAGGCCCGGCGCTCGGTCTCCGGGGCGGTGGCGATGTAGCTGTCAATGGCCTCGCGTTCCTGCTCCGTCACCGCATCGAGGGCGTAGAGCTCAGCGAGGTCCACGGCATGCCCGGACGCAAGGTCCATGGCCACGGTGTCCCCGAAGGCCCGCGAACGGCCATCACGGTTTTCATCCATTCCACTCAACTCAACTCACCCCCAGACAGGTCTTCAAACGGATCAGTCCATCGCGGATGCGGGACTTAATGGTGGGAACTGCGGCATTGAGCCGTTCGGCGACTTCCCGGTAGGTCAGGCCGCCGTAGTAGGCCAGGCGCACGGACTCCTGCTGTGTTTCGGTCAGCGTTCCCAGGCAGCGGACCACGGCTTCGGCCTCCAGCCGGCTGCCCACTTCGTCGGACACGGTGTCGTGGTCGATTTCCTGCGTGCTGGCACCGTACCTGGCTTCCCTGTCCGTGGCGGACTGCGACGACCGGACCTTGTCCACGGCCCGGCGGTGGGCGATGGTCATCAGCCAGGACAGGGGGCTTCCCGCCTGTGGATCGAACTTTGCTGCGTTCTGCCAGACCTGAAGGAAGACTTCCTGCGTGGTGTCTTCACTGAGCTCGGGATCGATCAGGACGCGGCGGGCCATGCCGAAGACCCTGCGGGACGTGAGCTGGTAGAACTCGGCGAACGCCGCCTGGTCTCCGCGGGCGGTGCCTGCCAGAAGGGCAGAGAGGCGCTGGCTGAGGTCTGCAGGTGGGTCAGTCACCGCGGCGGAGCCTTCGGAGTTCGGCGCGTTGGGAGTTTCCATTACGTCCAAGCATAAGTCCCGGGGCGTCATATCCTCAGCAGTGCCGTGCCGGATGCGGTGGTCGGGCCTGGAAGCTGCCTTCAGTAGAGTCACCTGCCGCTCCTTTGGTCCGCTCGAATGTCTTCAAAAGTCATTCGGCGCCGCGGACAGGCCGGATGGGCAGGCCGGAAAGTTTTTCATTCCGGGGCCGCCCGGCACTCCGGCCCTGGACGGAATTCTAGATTTTGGCGCCGGCGAAGCCCTGCTGGCGCCAGGCCTCGTACACCGCAATGGATGCGGCATTGGCGAGGTTCAGGGAACGCAGGGCCGGGAGCATGGGCAGGCGGACCGTGGCGGACACGTGCGGATCCGTTTTCAGCTCCGCCGGCAGGCCCACAGATTCGCGGCCAAACATGAGGACATCGCCCGGACGGTAGGCGACCTCCGTGTAGCTGGTGGTGCCGTCCGACGTAAACGCGTAGACGCGTTCGGGCTGCAGGTGCTCCCACGCGTCCTCGATGCTCTTGTGGACGGTGACGACGGCGAGGTCGTGGTAGTCGAGGCCGGCGCGGCGCAGCTTGGCGTCGGAGAAGTCAAAGCCCAGGGGTTCCACCAAGTGAAGTTCGGCGCCGGTAATGGCGGCAAGGCGGATGGCGTTGCCGGTATTGCCGGGGATTTCTGGTTCATGGAAAAGGATGCGGAACACCTCCCCATCCTAGCCACCCGGCCTCAGTGCATGCCGCGCAGCAGCCTGGCCAGGACCGGGATGTTCACGGTATTGGGGGCCGGCCCGGACGCCAGGAATTCCTTCAGCCCGCGCACCATGCCCGCCGCGTTGACGATCTGGACGGTTTCCAGCGCTCCAGCGGGGCGGCGGTGGTGGTCGATCACCGGTTCGTGGAGGTTGCCGTCGGGGCTGTGCACTACCGTCCAGCCAGTGACGTTGAGCTCGGGAAAAATGTCCTGCATGGCCCAGACCACCCGGGCCAGCTGCGGGGGTGCCACCGCCCGGCCACCGTGGTTGAGGGTCCGGCCGTCCCAGGCGTAGGCGCCCTTGGGCAGGAGCATCGAGTTGACCAGGGCCAGCCGGTAGCCGGAAAGGACGGCATGGTCGATGTGGCTGTTGTCCGCCGGTGACTGCAGCCCGTTGATCAGCCGTGCCGCAGGGATGGCCGGAAGCACCTGCCGGGTCAGCAGCTGGACGGTGCGCATTTCCCGCTGGATACGGGCCTCCGCGCCGAAGATTCCCCGCTTTCGGGGCATCCCGTGCACTTGCTGCCGGGCCTGCGCCAGGGGGATAAGGGGAACGTCGGTTCCTTCGTAGGGCGGAACGTAGACGGGCGCGTCCCCTGCCGTGTTCCGGCCGTTGTCGGGCCTGCGGACCGTGGCGGACGCCCGGCTGCCGGCGGCCGGCGCGTCAAAGTGGGCGCCGGCGTCGAACGCACCCTCACGCGCCGTGCCCGCGCCATAGGAACGGTCGTAGGCCTTCCTGCGCTGCGGGTCGATCAGGGTCTCATAGGCGGCGGTTACCCGGCGGAAGGTTGCGGCATCACCGCCGTGGTCCGGGTGCGCCGTCCTGGCCGCGCGCCGGTAGGCCACCTTGATTTCTTTCTCGGTGGCGGTGACGGCCACCCGAAGGACCTGGTAATGGGAGCTGCTGCTCTCGGTCAAGCAATCTTCCTTCTCTTGGTGCCCGGCTTTCCGATTCCCGGCCGGAAAGCGGAGTGCCCGCCCAGTCTAGCCAGCATGGACGGTGCGCCTGCGGTGACAACGAACAGGCCGGGCCTGCCGGTTCCCGGGAGACCGGAGTCTAGACTCGTGCCAGCGTGGTGCGGACACGGGCCGGAGGGGATGTAACGGAGTGGAGATGGACATGCCGACGACGGCGGAGCGGGCCGTCAGGGGACGGCGCGGGGGAGTGCCTCTTGCCATTGGCTTCGTGGGAGCCTTGCTTCTGGGCGGGTGCAGCGTGGACGTCCGGGATCCCTCGGCCACCCCGGCGCCGGCCAGTACGCCGGTCCTGGCCACTCCGACCATTACTCCGGGCCATGATGCCGCCGCGGTGGCAGCGCGTGACATGCCTTTCGCTGCCGGCGGCGACCTGGCTCCCGGGACGGCCGTGGGGATTTCCGATGACCTCAAGGGCGCACCAGGGTGGCGGATGGTGAAGGACAACGTGGCGGGCGGCAGCGAATACGCCAAGGCCGATGGCTGCGTGGTTGCCGCCCGGACCAGCACAGGCCAGGCCCCGCTGGTCCGTGGAGATGACAGGGAATCCACCGTTGCCCTGTTCCAGTACCTGGATGCGGCCATCCAGCCTTCTTACCTCAAGACGGCAACCTTGAAGTGGGGCGGCACGCCGGAAGCTCCGGGCCGGAACGTGGAAGTACTGGCGCTGGAGCAGGCCGTTCCCGGCGGCCGTTCCACGGAGGTGCTGGCACGGCTTTTTGGTACTGCCGGTTCGTCGGCCTACCTCTCCGTATCCTGTCCGGATGCGGCAACCCTGGATGCTGCCCGCCAGGACGTTGTCCGCTACCTGCCGCTGGTGCCTCCGGCCCCGTGAGTACCGACAGGTCCTGAAACAGGAAACCGCCGGCGGCTGGAGGGCTCAGCTGCCGGCGGATCCATGGGGCTGCGGTGTCCGCTCGCCTGGCAATGCTGCCGGAATCACGCAGCGGTCCGGGCCGCCCCCACTGACAGCCGGTTCAGGGCCAGGGCGCCGACCAGCAAGCCGAAATCACGCAGGGCAACGTCGTAGAAACTTCCCAGCAGGAGCAGGTTGACGATGATCCCTGCCAGCCACGCGGCCACGATCACCGAGCCGTACTTGGGGCGCACCGCCACTGCCAGGCCTGCGATGACTTCCACCACTCCCACGATGTACATGAAGGTCTGCGGCTGCAGCGGGACGATGGCCGTGGCCTGGGGTGCCAGGTACATGGTCCAGTGCGTGAGGATGTTGGTGAATTTGTCCAGGCCGAAAAGGATCGGTGCCACGGTGAACACAGTTCGCAGCAGCAGGAACGCCTGCCGAGCCGGCGGCACTGTCGATGGCGCATGCTGGGCCCTCATTGCGGATGCTGATTTCATGATGCTCTCCTTCTAAAAGTAGGTATGCCAATTTTAGAAACTACACGGTCTATAATCAAGAGATCTTGACTTTGGAATTGGAGACACCATGTACCGACTTCCTTGGGCGGACAGGGTCGCGGCGGTTGCATCGCTGACGGATGCCAAGAGGCTGCAGCTTTTCGAACTGGTCGCCGCATCTGCCCGTCCCGTGGGGCGCGACGAAGTGGCTGAAGCCGCAGGAATGGCGCGCAGCACCGCTTCCTTCCATCTGGACAGGCTGGTCCAGGACGGCCTGTTGGCCGTGGAATTCCACAAGCCTGCGGGCAGGACGGGACCGGGGTCGGGACGCCCCGCCAAGATGTACCGGCCGGTTGGAAGTGAGGTGGGAGCCTCCGTGCCGGACCGGAACTACGACCTTGCCGGGGAGCTGATGGCTGCGGCAATCGAGGACACCCAGTCCCAAGGTCTGGCAGTGGGGGAGTCGTTGCGCGCCGTCGCCTTCCGGAAAGGCCGGGAACTGGCAGCAGGTGCCGCAGGCTTGGAGGAGTTCCTGGCGGAAACGGGATACCAACCAGAGCCGGACGGGGAGGGGGGATACCTGCTGCCCAACTGCCCCTTCCACCGGCTGTCGCGGGCCCATGCGGCAGTGGTATGCGACATGAACGGTGCTTTCCTGCGCGGTGCAGCGGTGGGCTGCGGCGCTGCCGAGGAGCGTATTGTCCCTGTGCCGGGCCACTGCTGCGCGCGGATTACCGGCGGCAGGTGACCGCTCCACGCCGGAGGAACACCAGCTTGCCGCGATAGAATTTGAGAATGCCCGCCTACCTCGACCATGCCGCCACCACGCCCCTTTCGGGGGCCGCGCTCGCCGCCTTGACGCGTGAGCTGGCGCGGACCGGCAATCCTTCGTCGTTGCACGGATCCGGACGCCGGGCGCGCCGTGCCGTCGAGGACGCACGGGAAGCCATTGCCGCGGCGGCAGGGGCTCATCCCTCGGAGGTCATCTTCACATCCGGAGGCACCGAGGCGGACAACCTTGCCGTGAAGGGCATGTACTGGTCCCGGGTGGCAGAAGACCCGAAGCGCCGGCGCATCCTCTGCTCCGCCGTCGAACACCATGCAGTGCTGGACACCGTTGAATGGCTGGAACGCCACGAAGGCGCCGACGTGGTGTGGCTGCCCGTGGACGGCGAGGGAGTGGTGGACCCCGGGGTCCTCGAAGCCGAGCTGTCCCGCGATCCCGGCACCGTGGCGCTGGTGACCGTCATGTGGGCCAACAACGAGGTGGGCACCGTCCAGCCGATCGGGCGCATCGTGGAACTGGCGCACGCTGCGGGCGTGCCGGTTCACTCCGATGCGGTCCAGGCGTTCGGCTCGGTGCCGGTGCACTTCAAGGATTCGGGACTCGACGCCATGTCGATATCCGGACATAAGATCGGCGGTCCGGTGGGGGTTGGCGCGCTGTTGCTGGGTCGGGCCGTCAAACTGACACCGGTGCAGCATGGCGGCGGCCAGGAGCGGGATGTCCGCTCCGGCACGCTCGACACCGCTTCCATTGCCGCTTTTGCTGCCGCTGCGGAGTCCGTTGCAGCTTCGTTGCCCGCTGAAGCGGCGCGGATCGCTGCCCTGCGTGACCGGCTGATCGACGGTGTCCGCGAGCGGGTCCCGGAGGCGGTTCTTCGCGGGGCCCCCGGCGACCACCGGCTTCCGGGCAATGCGCACTTCACCTTCCCGGGCTGCGAAGGGGACTCGCTGCTGTTCCTCCTCGACCTGGCCGGCATCGAATCGTCCACGGGTTCGGCCTGCACGGCCGGGGTGCCCCGCCCCTCGCATGTGCTGCTGGCCATGGGCCTGGACGAGGAGACGGCCCGCGGTGCCCAGCGGTTCAGCCTCGGGCACGCCTCCACGCAGGCCGACGTCGACGCCCTCCTGGCAGCGCTCCCGGACGCGTACGCACGGGCACGCCAGGCAGGCATGGCCGGGCACGAATCCTCGATCCAGACCGCGGGGACCCAGGCGCGGCAGGCCCTTCGCGGCGCCTGATGGCCGTGGATGCGCACCCCGCCACCAGCTGATTTGCGTGCCGCCGTAGAATAGATAGGCGAAGATCGTTTCCGCCGCCGATGCGTCCAGCACGGCCCCGGACGGCAAGCATCCCCCGACAGAAAGCCAGCATGCGAGTACTAGCAGCCATGAGCGGCGGAGTGGACTCCGCTGTTGCCGCCGCCCGCGCAGTAGAGGCCGGGCACGACGTCGTCGGCGTCCACCTGGCCCTTTCGCGGATGCCGGGCACCCTGCGCACGGGCAGCCGCGGCTGCTGCACCATCGAGGACTCCAGGGATGCGTGGCGGGCCTGTGATGTGCTGGGCATTCCCTACTACGTGTGGGACTTCTCCGAGCGCTTCAAGGAAGACGTCGTCCAGGACTTCATTGACGAATACGCCGCCGGCCGGACCCCCAACCCCTGCATGCGCTGCAATGAACGGATTAAGTTCGCGGCCCTGCTGGAGAAGGCCATTGCCCTCGGGTTCGACGCCGTCTGCACCGGCCACTACGCCAAGGTGATCGAAGACGCCCACGGCAACAGGGAACTGCACCGCGCCGCGGACTGGGCCAAGGACCAGAGCTACGTCCTTGGGGTGCTGACACATGAACAGCTCAAGCACTCCATGTTCCCGCTGGCAGACACCCCGTCAAAGGCCGAGGTGCGGGCAGAGGCGGAGCGGCGGGGCCTCTCCGTGGCCAACAAGCCGGACAGCCACGATATCTGTTTCATTCCCGACGGCGACACCGCCGGCTGGCTTGCCGAAAAGATCGAGATGACCTCCGGCGACATCGTGGATGAGACCGGCGCCAAGGTCGGGGAGCACCCCGGCGCCAACGCCTTCACTGTCGGCCAGCGGCGCGGGCTCAAGCTCGGAACTCCGGCAGCTGACGGAAAGCCCCGCTTCGTCCTGGAAATCCGGCCCAAGGAAAACAAGGTGGTGGTGGGCCCGGAGGCCCTGCTGGCCATCGATGAAATCCGCGGCATCAAGGTCTCCTGGGCCGGCCTTCCCATCGGCGAGGTAGAAACAGGGGCCGAATTTGATTGCTACGCGCAGGTCCGGGCGCACGGGGATCCCGTCCCGGCCACCGCCAGGATGGAGCCTGCCACGGACGGAGCCGGAGGCCAGCTGGTGGTCCGGTTGGTGACCCCGCTGCGCGGCGTGGCGCCGGGCCAGACGGTAGTGCTGTACCAGGGCAGCCGCGTGCTGGGCCAGGCGACAATAGACGCCGCCCGGTCGCTGCAGCGGGCAACGCTTTAGCCCAGGCCCCTTTTGCGCCACTCCGGCTTGCCCGGGGTGGCGCTTTGTCATGCCCGGGTACCCTCCTCCGCCGGGGGCTGCTGGACCCTGCCGGGTAACTTTTAAGAAAATATTGTGTTCGAACTCACAGAAACGGCAGTCCCGAGGGCTGACTCTCTGATTCAATCTAGGAATCAGCACTGCACGCCGGCGTCCGGGGCCATCAACCTGTGACCGCGGCGTGCGCGTACTCATCGGAAAGAAGTTCACAGATGATCAAGAGCACAACGGCCCTGCACCGCGCCATCGCGCTGGCAGGCATCTCCGCCCTGGCCCTGACAGCCTGCACCGGGCCATCGGGCGGCGGCGGCGGGGGGACGGCCAGCGGCGGCAGCGGCGGCGGTGCCATCACCTTCGGAACGACGGACAAGGTCGTCACCCTCGACCCCGCCGGTTCCTACGACGCAGGCTCCTTCCTGGTCATGAACCAGGTCTACCCGTTCCTGATGAACTCCAAGCCCGGTTCTGCCGAGGTCAGCCCGGACATCGCGGAGTCGGCGTCGTTCACGGCGCCCACCGAATTCACGGTGAAGCTCAAGCCCAACCTGAAGTTTGCCAACGGCCACGCGCTGACTGCCTCGGACGTGAAGTTCTCCTACGACCGGGTACTGAAGATCAACGATCCCAACGGGCCCGCGTCACTGCTCTCCAACCTCAAGTCCGTTGACGCCAAGGATGACACCACCGTGGTCTTCAACCTCAAGGCGGGCAACGACCAGGTGTTCCCGAGCGTCCTGGGCACGAACACCGGCCCCATCATCGATGAGGAAGTCTTCCCGGCCGACAAGGTGATGAGCGACGAAGACATCGTTGCTGCCAAGCCCTTCGCGGGACCCTACACCATCGATTCGTACAAGAAGAACGAACTTGTCAGCCTCAAGGCAAACGCGGATTACAGCGGGTTGCTGGGCAAGCCGGCCAATGACAGTGCCGTCATCAAGTACTACGCCGACTCCAACAACCTCAAGCTGGATGTCCAGGGCGGAAACATCGACGTTGCCGGACGCAGCCTGACAGCGACGGACGCGGCAGACCTGGACAAGGATTCCAAGGTCAAGGTCTACAAGGGCCCGGGCGGCGAATTGCGCTACATCGTCTTCAACTTCGACACGATGCCCTTCGGAGCCAAGACTCCCGAAGCCAACCCTGCGAAGGCCCTCGCCGTACGCCAGGCGATGGCTGACATCGTGGACCGCCAGGCCATCTCCGACCAGGTCTACAAGGGCACCTACGTCCCGGCGTACTCCGTGGTCCCCGATGGTCTGCCTGGCGCAAGCCAGCCGATGAAGGACCTGTACGGCGACGGCAGCGGCAAGCCCAGCCTGGACAAGGCCAAGAAGGCCTTGTCCGATGCCGGCGTCACCGGCCCCGTGAACATCAAGCTGCAGTACAACCCGGACCATTACGGCAAGTCGTCCGGTGACGAGTACGCCATGGTCAAGGAACAGCTGGAGAAGTCGGGGCTGTTCACCGTTGACCTGCAGTCCACTGAGTGGGTTACGTACTCCAAGGCCCGGACCGCTGACGCCTACCCCGTGTACCAGCTGGGCTGGTTCCCGGACTACTCGGATGCTGACAACTACCTCACGCCGTTCTTCATCCCGGGCAACTTCCTGAAGAACCACTACGAGAACCCCACTGTCACGGACCTCGTGCAGAAGCAGCTCACCACCCCGGACAAGACTGAACGGCAGAAGCTGATCGGTGATGTCCAGACGGCGGTTGCCAAGGACCTCTCGACGTTGCCGCTGCTCCAGGGCTCGCAGCTGCTGGTGGCAGGGAAGGACGTCAAGGGTGTTGAGAAGACGCTTGACCCGTCCTTCAAGACCCGCCTGGGCGTCCTGTCCAAGTAAGCACTCCACCCCCATCGGGCTCTGACGGCCCAAAGGCGGGACGCCGCAACGGCGTCCCGCCTTTCGCCCGTCACCAGCCAGCACCGAGGGGAATGCTGGCTCCCGGTCACCACGAATCCAGGTACCGATGACAACTTTGATTGACGCGCCACCCAGTGACGCCGACGCTCTCCTTCCACCCAAGAAAAAGCAGTCAGGCGGTGGGCTGGGCCAGTACATCCTGGTCCGGTTCCTGCTGATCTTCCCCACCATCCTCATCCTCGTCACCTTGGTGTTTTTCCTCATGCGGATCACCGGTGACCCCATTACGGCCGCCATGGGCGGCCGGCTCCCTCCGGAGCAGTTGCAGGAACGCATCCATTCCGCCGGCTACGACCGGCCCCTGCTGGTGCAGTACTTTGAGTACCTGGGCCAACTGGTCACCGGGAACTTCGGCACCACCCTCTCGGACAACCGCAAAGTTACCGAGATGCTGACCACCTACGGCTCGGCAACACTTGAGCTGGCCGTCAACGCCCTCATCGTCGCGCTGCTGGTTGGCATCCCGCTGGGCCTGGTCGCGGCCTCCCGCCGTGACCACCTGCCGGACGCGGTGCTCCGGATCCTGGCCATCCTGTTCTACGCCACCCCCGTCTTCTTCGCCGGCATGCTGCTCAAGCTCGTGTTTTCCGTCTGGCTGGGCTGGCTTCCGGTCGCCGGGCGGGCGGGCACCAGGACAGAGCTGTCGCTGACTGCTCTGGAGGCTCCCACCGGGATCTACTGGCTGGACGCCCTGCGCAGTGGCAACATGGCCGCCTTCAGCGACGTCATCTCCCACGCGGTCCTCCCGGCGGTAGCCCTGGGATTCCTGACCGCCGGGGTCTTCCTGCGCCTGGTCCGGACCAACGTCATCGGCACGCTCGGAAAGGACTACGTGGAAGCCGGCCGCTCCCGCGGCGTCAGCGAGTTCCGGCTGGTCACCAAGCACGCCTACAAACCGGCCTTGATCCCGATCATCACGGTCATGGGCCTGCAGATCGCTGTCCTCCTCGGCGGAGCCGTGCTGACGGAGACCACCTTCGAATGGAAAGGCCTCGGTTTCCAGCTGGCCAACTACCTTACGGCGCGCGACTTTGTCGCCGTCCAGGGCATTGTGGTGCTGCTGGCCG
This sequence comes from Pseudarthrobacter sp. NIBRBAC000502770, assembly GCF_006517815.1. Taxonomy (NCBI): domain Bacteria; kingdom Bacillati; phylum Actinomycetota; class Actinomycetes; order Micrococcales; family Micrococcaceae; genus Pseudarthrobacter; species Pseudarthrobacter sp. NIBRBAC000502770. The sequence goes on along the minus strand of NZ_CP041198.1, from coordinate 2,275,344 downwards.
TCATCGTTGCCGTCACCAACTTCATCGTGGACATCATCGCCGCGCTGATCGACCCCCGCGTGAGGTACTAGGAATGTCCGCCAATACAACTCTTGAACCCGTCACCAACCCGCGGGCCCCCCTGTTCCGGCGGCTGCCGGTTATTTCGCACTTCAACAAGAGCGTCGGCCTGCAACGCTTCATGCTGGTGGTGGGCCTGGCCCTCACCGGCATCTTCCTGATTACCGCGCTGGCCGCCCCACTGCTGGCGCCCTATGGCTTTGCGCAGCTGTCGGATGCCGACGGCAGTTTCCCCACCCAGCAGGCACCTGGAGGCAAACACCTCCTCGGCACCACGGTGGGCGGATACGACGTCCTCTCCCGGGTCATCTGGGGAACCCAAACGGCTCTCCTGGTCATCATCGTGGCTGTTGTGCTCTCCATTTTTGCCGGTGTCATCCTTGGCCTGGTGAGCGGTTACATCGGGGGCTGGCTTGACCGGATCCTGGTGGTCGTGGCGGACGCGATCTATGCCTTCCCGTCACTGCTGGTTGCCATCGTCATGGCCATCGTGATCAGCGGCGGGCAGTCCAGCCTGTTCGGCGGCATCATGGCTGCGGCCATCTCCATCACCGTGGTGTTCATCCCGCAGTACTTTAGGGTGATCCGCGCCGAGACCATCCGGCTCAAGGCCGAACCCTTCGTCGAATCGGCCAAGGTGGTGGGCGCCTCGAACATTCGCATCATGACCCGCCACATCTACCGCAACGCCACACGCACGCTGCCGCTGATCTTCACTCTCAACGCCTCCGAAGCCATCCAGACCCTGGCGGCGCTGGGCTTCCTGGGCTTCGGCATCGAACCCAGTTCGGCGGCGGAATGGGGCTTCGACCTGAACAAGGCGCTCGCGGACACCACGTCCGGCATCTGGTGGACGGGGCTGTTCCCGGGCCTGGCCATTGTCTGGACAGTCCTCGGGCTGACCTTGGTGGGCGAGAGCATCAACGACCTCAACGATCCGCGGCTCCGCGGCCGCAAGCGGTCGGGCCGCAAGGATGACGGTGGTCCCTCCGCCGCGCAGGCGGCAATTGAACTGGAAGTGAGAGCACAATGACCATCAGCAGTGATCCCGTGCCCGGCCGGCAGGATCCGGACCGGAAGACAGTCCTCGATATCGATCACCTGAAGGTCACGTTCGCAACGGACGGCGGCGATGTGTACGCCGTCAAGGATGTCAGCCTCGACGTCAAAGCGGGCGAGGTCCTCGCCATCGTGGGGGAGTCCGGTTCCGGGAAGACGGTCACCGCCAAGACCATCCTGGGCCTGCTGCCGGAAACGGCGGTGAGCTCCGGTGCGGTGCTGATCAACGGCACCAACGTCATCAGCCTCAGCCCCGGCCGGCTGCGCCAGATCCGCGGCCGGGATGTGGCCATGGTGTTCCAGGAACCATCCACCGCCCTGAACCCCGTGTTCACCGTGGGATGGCAGATCGCCGAGGGCATCCGCGCCCACGCCAATGCCAACGGCGGGGGGCGGGTATCCGCGAAGGAAGCCAAGGCCCGTGCCATCGAAGCGTTGGGCAAAGTCGGGATCCCCGACCCTGAGCACCGCGTCAATTACTACCCGCACCAGTTTTCCGGCGGCCAGAAGCAGCGCGTGGTGATCGCCGCAGCCCTGGCTTTGAACCCAGGGCTCATTGTGGCTGATGAACCCACCACCGCCCTGGATGTCACCGTGCAGGCGGAAATCCTGGAACTCCTCCGGGACCTGCGGGACAAGTACGGCACCTCCATCGTGCTGATCACGCACAACATGGGCGTGGTGGCGGACCTGGCGGACCGCGTGGTGGTGATGTACCAGGGCGACATCGTCGAGGAAGCCCCGGCGAACACCCTGTTCGCTGAACCAAAGCAGGACTACACCCGGAACCTCCTTGCCGCGGTGCCGCACCTTGGCCGGAACTCGGCGTCGGAAGGCCTCACCGAGCGGCGCTACCAGGACGAGGAAGTGCTGGTTGCTGCCGACAACCTGGTGATCGAGTATCCCGGGCGGCTCGGGACGCCGGCCTTCAAGGCCGTGGACGGCGTCAGCTTCACCCTGTCCAGGGGTGAGGTCTTCGGCCTGGTGGGCGAATCGGGGTCCGGGAAGACCACGATCGGACGGGCCATCGCCGGGCTCAACCGGACCACCGGCGGAAGCCTCAAGGTGCTCGGCTATGAAATGCTGAACCTTCGCGAACGCACTTTCAAGCCGCTCCGCAAGGACATCGGCTTCGTGTTCCAGGACCCCGCCGCCTCCTTTAACCCGCAGCTGACCATCGGGGAATGCATCGCCGAACCTATGGTCATCCACACAAATCCCAGCCCGGCCCAGGCGCGCAAGCGCGTCGGTGAGCTGCTGGAATCGGTCCAGTTGCCGGCGTCGTACGCGGGACGCTACCCGCACGAACTCTCCGGCGGCCAGCGGCAGCGGGCCTCGCTGGCGCGTGCCCTGAGCCTGAACCCGCGGCTGCTGATCGCTGATGAGCCGACGTCGGCCTTGGACGTATCGGTCCAGGCGAAGGTCCTGGAGCTGTTCAGGGACATCCAGGAGGAGTTTGGTTTTGGCTGCCTGTTCATCAGCCACGACCTGGCAGTGGTCGACATCCTGTCTTCCTGGGTCGGCGTCCTGTACAAGGGCAAGCTCGTGGAACAGGGGATCGGCAGCCAGGTCATGGGCAACCCGCAGCATGACTACACGCGGCGGCTGATCGCCTCCCTGCCCGTGCCTGACCCGGCTGAACAGGCAAAACGGCGCGAGGAACACCGGGCACTCCTGGGCATCTGACCCCGGGATTGCCGCAGCACGAAGCGCCGGTACCGGCAGACGGCCGGCACCGGCGCTTCACACCCGCGGCGGCTCCCTCCGCTCCCATAGACTGGAGCCATGACGCAGCACACCCCCAGCTCTCCTGGCGCCGACGATTTTGATCCCTCCGCCAGCTCGCTTGCAGGCCACGTGGACGAATCGGTGATGGCTGAACTGCTGTCCATCCGCTCCAGCATTGACAACATTGATGCCACCTTGGTCTACCTTCTCGCGGAGCGCTTCAAGGCCACGCAAAAGGTGGGTTTCCTGAAAGCGGCCCACCGGCTCCCCGCCGGTGACCCCGGACGTGAAGCCGCCCAGATCGCCCGGTTGCGCCGCCTTGCCGAGGACGCCCACCTTGACCCGGCGTTCGCGGAGAAGTTCCTCAACTTCATCATCGGTGAGGTGATCCGCCACCACGAGGCGATCGCAGAGGACCACCAGGCCTCATCAGGCCAGCGGCCGCAGACCTCCGCGCTGGCGTGAGCCGGGAACAGCACGAACCAGGGGGCAGCAGGCTTCCGGCCGCGCCCCTTCAGGAAGAAGCCACAGCCAGGGAAGTCACCGCCACCGCCCTGGGGACGTGGCCGGGTGACGACCCGCTGGAAGCCACCCGCATCATCCGCGGCGAGCTTGGCAGCCCGCACCTTCCCTTCCTGGCCGAACTGCCGGACCGGGGTGTCGGTTCCGACGCCCTGGGCCGCACAGCCTCCCTCCTGGAAGAACTCGCTGTGGATGTCCAGCCGCACGGCTGGCGGCTCGTAGACCGCCCGGGCAAGGACATGCGCCGGGCAGCATCGGCATTGTCCACCGACCTGAACGTCCTGGCCGACGTCGCGGGCGCCGAAGACGTGTCGCCGGATGAACTGAAGGTTCAGCTGGTGGGACCGCTGAGCCTTGCTGCCGGACTGTACCTACACAACGGTGAACGCGCGCTGTTGGATCACGGCGCCCGCCGGGATCTGGCAGCCTCGCTGGCAGCCGGAGTTGGCGGTTACCTCACCCGTGTGGCAGCGGCCGTTCCCGGCGCCCGGCTGGTGGTGCAGGTGGACGAACCTGCCATCGCCGCCGTGCTGGCCGGCACAATCCCGACGGCCAGCGGTTACCGTACCCTCCGTGCAGTTGCAGCATCGGAAGTACGTGAGTCCTGGCGCATTGTGATGGACGCCCTGCGCGGGGCAGGCGCCGCTGGAGTTGTGGTGTCGTTCCCTGAAATCGAAGCCCCGATCGAGCTGGCCCTCACGTCCGGTGCCGACGGCGTCGCGCTGCCGCTGAAGGCCCTGACCAACCGCCAATGGGAACAGGTGGCCGGAGCGGTGGAGGCCGGCAAGCAATTCTGGGCCGGCGCCCTGGAGGTGGCCGCCGTCGGTCCGCTGCCCAGGGTTGCCGATTGCGTGGAGGCAGTCTGGCGGCCGTGGCGGCAGCTGGGACTGCCGCCTTCACTGCTGCCCGCAGTCCGGGTGACGCCTTCGGCAGGGCTGGCCGCAAAGACACCAGCAGAAGCAACTGCCGTCCTGAACAGGCTCACCCAGGTGGCGGACGGCCTGAACCAGCAGGCGCTGGGGTAGCTAGACCCTGTTCTCCCAGCGGTCCGGCTGGGCGTAGCGGGGGAGGAAGCTTTGGGCGGAGCTGCCGCCGACATAAGGACGCAGGCGGTAGTCGAAGGCCCCTGCGTACACCAGGACCAGGCCGATCTGCGGCTGGATGACCTTTACCTGGATGCGGTGCCGCCCGTTACTGCCCTCGGCCGGATCCCACCACTGCTCGGCGTAGGCCTTGGCGTCCAGTGCAGCCGGAAGCGGGACCCGGAACGGGCCTGCGAACAGCCTCGACGCCTCCGAGACGCCACGCAGCCTGCCTTCGGCCGTGACGCTCAGGTTCAGGTCCGTAACCAGCCGCCGGTAGCGTCCGACGTAGTCCACCAGCTGGGGGCTGCCTTCCCGGTTGGTGACGCTTGTCGTGTCCTGGAAAAGCCTGGTGCGCCCCGGGAACCGGATTTCCCGGCGCGCCGTGAGGCTGGAGCGGCCGAACGGATCCTGGTGGGCGTGGTTTTCAATCCGGAACGGGATGTTCTCACCATATTCTGGGAAAAAGGCTTCTTCGCGGCCGGCCAGCCCCAGCAATGGGCGCAGCCACCGCTGGCGGCACCCAACGACGTCGAACGTTCCTTCCCCTAGCCCGTACTGTCCGGAACCCGGGGCCAGCGAGAAGTACTCCTGAAGCTCGGGCTGCAGCCGGGAGAACTCCGTGCCCAGGGCCTGCCGGTAAATGGGGACGCTCATGACGTGGACCTCCTGTTGGCTGCGGCGGCGCTGTCTGCCTCCGGTTTCACAATCTACCGGCAGCCTTGAGCCGGATATACATGTCAGCGAGGTGGGACGGCAGGTCATGCGGCTCCGCGTCCACCACCTCGACGCCGTAGCGGCGCAGTTCCGCGGTAACCGCGGCGCGCTGCAGGAGTGCGCGCTCGGCGGCAGCCGCCCGGAACACGCCGGTGGCGTCGCTGCGTTCCCGGAGCATGGTGCCCAGCTGCGGGTCACGGACGGCAGCCACCACCACGGTGTGCCCGCTGGCCAGCCGCTCGGCCACGGGCAGCAGCCCTTCCTCGGGCGCTCCGCTGTCCAGTGAGGTCAGCAGCACCACGAGGGACCGGTGCGCGGAGACAGCGCGGACCTGCGCCGGCACCGCCGGCCAGTCCATCTCGATCAACTCGGCTTCAAGGGGCGCCATGGCCTGGACCAGCCGGCCCAGGATGTTCCCCTGGCCTGCGGAACCGGTCCGCGCCCGGGTCCTGCGGTCAAAGGCCAGGAAGTCCACCCGGTCGCCGCCCCGTTCGGCCAGGACGCCCAGGAGGAGCGCAGCCTCGATCCCGGTGTCCAGCCGCGTTTCGTCGGCGATCCTCGCCGCGGACGTGCGGGAGGTATCCAGGACCATGACCACCCGCCGGTCCCGTTCCGGGCGCCAGGTGCGGACCACCACGGAGGAACGCCGTGCCGTGGCGCGCCAGTCGATGGACCGCACGTCATCGCCGCGGACGTAGTCCCGCAGGGAATCGAACTCGGTGCCGGCTCCGCGGATCTGGACGGCGGCCTTTCCATCGAGTTCGCGCAGCTTACGCAGCTTGGAGGGCAGGTGCCGGCGCGAATGGAAGGGCGGCAGTACCCGCACCGAGCCGGGGCAATCGATGGTCCGCTGTCTGGCTGCCAGGCCAAGCGGACCATACGACCTTATTGTCACGTGGGGTGCCTTGAGGTCCCCGCGCCGGCCCGGCCGGAGCCTGACAGCGAACCGTCGGCTTTCGCCGGCCGGGACGTCGATGTCCTGGACCGGGTCCTGCGCCCCGGCGGAGGGTTGCCACCCGTCCCTGAACGAGCCCCGGAGCCGGCGGGAACCTCCGTTGCGGAGCGTGAGGGCCGCCTCTACCGCGTTGTCGAGGCTAACGTTCTGGGGTTCCGCACGTACCGCGGCCACCCCCTTGGGGGACCCGGCAAACAGCAGGTCGGTACCCAGCATGGCAGCGAGCACGGCGGTCGTGGTGAGAATGGTCGGCCATCCCGGGAACAGCAGCACCGGCACCAGGCCCAGCAGCACCACTGCCACGAAGCGCCCCGAGATGGCCATCAGCGGGGAACGGGGACGGATGCCAGGATGCTGCCCAGGACGTCGTCCACCCTCACTCCGTCCATCTGGGCTTCGGGCTGTAAAGCCACCCGGTGCCGCAGGCATGGCAGGGCCAGCGCCTTGATGTCGTCCGGGGTGACGAACGGACGCCCCGAGAGCCAGGCCCAGGACCTGGAGGTGTTGAGCAGGGCAGTGGCGCCTCGCGGTGAGACGCCAAGCTGGAAGGAGGGGGCCGCCCTGGTGGCACGCACCAGGTCCACGATGTAGCCGATGATTTCCGGCTCCACCGCTACCCGGGCCACTGCTTCCCGCGCCCCTTGCAGGTCTTCCGCGCCCGCCACCGCCCGGACGCCTGCTGCTGCCAGGTCCCGGGGATCGAATCCGGCGGCATGGCGTCGAATCACCTCGATCTCCTCACCGCGCCCGGGCAGGGGCATGGTGAGTTTCAGCAGGAACCGGTCCAGCTGTGCTTCGGGGAGGGGATAGGTGCCCTCGTATTCCACCGGATTCTGTGTTGCTGCCACCAGGAACGGCGCCGGCAACCGCCTGGACAGCCCGTCCACGGAGACTTGCCGTTCTTCCATGGCTTCCAGGAGCGAAGCCTGGGTCTTTGGCGGTGTCCTGTTGATCTCGTCTGCCAGCAGGAGGTTGGTGAAGACCGGTCCCTCCCGGAAGCTGAAGTCGGACGTGCGGGAGTCGTAAACCAGCGACCCGGTGACGTCGCCCGGCATCAGGTCCGGAGTGAACTGCACCCGCTTGGTATCCAGGCTCAAGGCGGAGGAAAGGGCCCGGACCAGCAGGGTCTTGGCAACACCCGGTACGCCCTCCAGCAGCACATGGCCCTGCGAAAGCAGGGCAATCAGGAGGCCAGTGACTGTGGCGTCCTGACCCACCACGGCCTTTGCCACCTCGCGCCGGACAGCCAGCAGCGCCTGCCGGGCGCCGTCGTCGTCCGCCGGGACGTTGGGGTCCACGGGGTTCAGGATTCCCGGGCCACTGCTCTGTTCGCTCATCGGGTCATGACCTCTTTCTCCAGTTTGTCCATGGCCTGGGACCAGGCCACCAGCCGGGCTTCAGTTGTGGGGCGTTCGTTAATCAACATGCGGACGCCGGCGGCATCCCTGCCAAGCAGCCGGGCCGCCGCCGCAATCGTTTCCTCGGCGGTGGCGCCCGGGCCAAGGCGCAGTTTTCGGGCGAGCCGCACCAGCAGGCCGGCCCGCAGGTTGTCCCGGGCCTGCTCGACGGCACGCGAGTCCTGGTAGAGCCGTGCCCGTCCCTCTGCCGTCTCAACAGCCTTGACCACCACCGGCAACGGCTCGAACACCAGCGGACCGTGCCTGCGGCCCCGCCATACGATGGCGGCGAGCGCCACCACCAGCAGCCAGGGGCCAAGGAAACGGGCCCAACCCGGTGCGAGGTCGTCGAGGGTTTTCCCGGAGCCGTCCGCGGTTGCGTCTTCGATCGAAGGCAGGTACCAGACGAGGTCCCGCGAGGCGCCGAGCGTCCGGACCGCCAGCGCAGCGTTTCCCAGCTCGTCCAGTTTGTCGTTTCCCAGGACAGCCGTGCTGCCCAGCACGGCCAGCCGTCCGTCAGCGCTGACGGCAAGCATCCCGGCGGCGCCTGCCGCGCGGTAACAGGTGGTGCCGCCGTCGTAAACAAATCCTCCCTCGCCTGTCACCTGTCCCGCTGCCTCGGCGTCAGGGTAGGCGCAACCGGGGTTGAGGACCGGAGAGGCATCCGGGACGACGCCGGCCTGGTGGATGCCGCTGTCAAGGGCGGCAAGGGTCTCCAGCCTGGGGGTCACCACCACCACGCGGCCGGCAGCCGACACCAGGCCGGCCAGCTGCTGTGCGTCCAGGACGCCGTACCTGTCGTAGAGCAGGAGGGTGGGGGAGGAGCTTGAATGCAGGTCCTCCAGCGCCGCGTCGAACCGGGTGGGGGTACGGACCGAAACTCCGTGCCGGCCCAGGATTTCGCCCAGCGCCCTGGCTCCCTCCGGCCCTGCGTTGTGGACGGAGAGGGGGAGGGTGTCACCCTTGGGGGCGAGTTGCGTGCCGATGATCAGGGCGAGCGCACCTGCCACCACGACCGCGGCTGCGGCCATGCCACGGTGCTGCCGCAGCCAGGCCAGGAACCTTGCGGCCCGGAGGCTTCCGCCCACCGTTGGCGCGCCGGGGGACTGCCGTGTTTCCTGTGCCGTCCCGGCGCCGGTGGTCGCTGGCCCGTTCATTGCAGCGGCACCATGCCCATGGCGGGCTTGGTGGCGTCCAGTGCGGCATCGAGGGCCACCATGTCCTGGTAGTCGGCGCTGCCCGCTGCGCGGCTCCCGTAACGGATGCCGTCAAAAGTAGCTGCCGCCCGGGCAAGCCGCCCGGCTTCACCGGCGAATGGCACGGACAATGCGTTCGCGGCCTCATCGGCGGTCCTGCCAGGCTGAGGATCAAGAATGGTCCGGTTCTCGGCGCTGCGGACCATCGCGCGGAAACGGTCGACGACGGCGTCCCCCCACTGTCCGGTTGCGGCTGCGGTTTCAGCGCGGTTCCGGTAGTCCGCGGCGGTCAGGACGGTTTCCCTTTCGAAGACGTCCCTGGCCTGCCGGACCCGGGCGTTCAGCCGGGGACGGGCAAGGATGACCGCGGCCGCAATTATCGCGGCAATGACCAGCGCAATGACCGGGCTGGGCACCGGACCCGCCTCGCCTGGGGAGCCGTCCAGGGACTGCAGCCAGTCCAGGAAGTTCCGCCACAAGCTGTCCAGCCAGGACGGGGCAGCGTCCCGGTATTCAGGTTTGGCCAATTCTTCTGCTGCCCACCGCTGTGCTTCGTCGGCACCCGGCAGCACCGGCGGTTCAACGGCCATTGGGCCATGCTCCCGGCGCCGTTCCGTATCCGGGGTACGGGTTCGCAGCGATGGCCTTCCGGCCGGGGATGCCGTCAGGATCGGCGCCGGTCTCCATGTCGCGCAGCAGCGCGATATCCAACCCGTCCTTGCGCATGCGCAGGTCCATGTAGAGCAGTGCCATAACGGACGTCTGGAACGCGTAGCCCACCGCGCCCACCAGCGCACCGACCACCGCGGTGATGATGCTGACGGCAACGGTCAGCGTTGCGTCCTGGCCGCTGCCGCCATGCGGCGAGATTACCCCGGACAGCACCGTGGGCAGCAGGCTTGCCGGGATCAGGACCACCTGGGTGATGACAGCGACCAGGATTCCCACCACCAGGGTGATGCCCAGGATCCGCCACCAGTTTGTCCGGGTCAGTTCCCACGAGCGGCGAAGTCCGGCAAGGGCGCCCAATTCTTCGATGACGACGGCGGCAGGTGCCACCATGAGCTTGATCGCCACCCAGAGGAACACGGCGGCGAAACCGAACATCAGCGGGATGACCAGGAGGGCCGCCGCACCCCGGACGTTGGAGAACAGGAGGACGATGAGGGCGAAGAACAGCGCCATGGCGGCCAGCGCCGCCGCCACCAGCACCGCCGCGAGCCCGGCCAGCGCCCCGATCCGCGGACGCACCAGGGACAGCATGCGCCGGAAGCCGGTGGGACGGTTCAGGACGGACCGGGCCATCCAGGATTTCCCCGAACATCAGCGGACGCAAGGGAATGATGCCTGGTTTAGGCGGGGCCACGTAGCGGGCCTGCCCGTAAGGGCTGGCTCCAAAAGGGCCGGCGTAGTGGGGCGGCTGGTAATAGGGGGAGCCCGGGTAGGGCTGCCCGGCATAGGGTGCTCCGTTGTAGGGCTGCCCGGCATAGGGCGCTCCGGGATAGGTCCCTCCGGGGCGTGAGGTTTCCCCGCTCGGGTAGGGCGCGTTCTGCGGCCACTGCTGCGGCTGCGTGGGCTGCTGCTGCCACGTTCCATCTCCGTTCCACGCCGGTGCCGGCCAGCCTGGTTGCTGGGGATTGCCTGGCTGTCCTGCCGGAGCCGCCCACGGCTGATCCCGGGCGGTCCGCCCAGGAATGCCAGCGCCTGTGCCGGTGGGGCCGCCGTCGCCGTCGCCGCGGTCCTTGCCCCGTTCTTCCGGCGGGTTCCCGTGACCCGGCTCATGTGGTGACACTGATTTCCTCCCCCATACCAGTCCGCCTGCCCACGGGCCGCGCACCGGAAAGTGCGCACCGGCCGTGCTGGGCATGACCCCAAGACTATAGTTCCGGCGTCGGGCGGCCTAGTGTCCCGCCATGCCGGGAGGCCGCTCAACACGACAAACCCATCCCGATAAGGGAATATATAGCTATGAAGGCACGCATTCTGGTGGTAGATGATGACGAAGCGCTGGCCGAGATGATTGGAATTGTCCTCCGTAATGACGGCTTCGAGCCGGTCTTTTGCGCTGACGGCGCCCAGGCCCTCGATATTTTCCGGTCATCGCGGCCCGACCTTGTCCTGCTCGACCTCATGCTTCCCGGCATGGACGGCATCGAGGTCTGCCGGCAGATTCGCGGCGAGTCCGATGTCCCCATCGTCATGCTGACCGCCAAGTCCGATACCTCCGACGTCGTTCGCGGGCTGGAATCCGGTGCCGATGACTACGTGCCGAAGCCGTTCAAGCCCGCCGAACTGGTGGCACGCGTACGCGCCCGCCTCCGCCCCGGCGACCAGAAGGCCCCCGAAACGCTGAAGATCGCGGACATCACCATCGACGTCGCCGGCCACACCGTCAGCAGGGGCAGCGAGCGGATTTCCCTGACCCCGCTGGAGTTCGACCTCCTGGTGGCGCTGGCCCGCAAGCCATGGCAGGTCTTCACCCGGGAGCTGCTGCTGGAGCAGGTGTGGGGCTACCGCCACGCCGCCGATACCCGCCTGGTCAACGTCCATGTCCAGCGCCTGCGGTCCAAGATCGAACAGGACCCGGAGGCCCCGGAAGTTGTATTGACGGTGCGTGGTGTCGGCTACAAAGCAGGGGTCTGACCCCGCCGCCCAGGACGGGATTTCCCCGGCCGGCGAACCGCATGACGTGTCTGGGCCCGGCAGCACACCCGTTCCCGGCCTTCGGCATGTGGCGTTCCGCGCCCGGATCTGGCAGCGCCGTGCCCTCATCGTGGCGCTGCGCGTGGCACGGCTGGTCGGCACCGGTGTCCGCCGGTTCCTTCCGGGGCTAAGGTACCTGGGCCGGGCACTGCAGCAGCGCTGGCGGCGGTCGCTGCAGTTCCGAACCGTCCTCACCACGCTGATGCTGGCCGTCACATCGTTTGCCGTCGTCGGGGCATACCTGTCCAACCAGATCGCCAACAACCTCTTCCAGGAGCGGCTGACGCAAGCGGAGTCTGAGACGCGCTACAACGTCAAGCAGGTGCAGGAGACGTTCGACGGCGCCCAGGTCACCGACCAGTCCAGCGTCATCACGCTGGTCTCCGACACCCTCAGCGCCGTGGAGGGCCGGGGTTCGGTCATCCAACGCCGCTACGTTTTTGAGGCGATGCCAAACCAGACAAAGCCCCGCAACCGCTGGGTCGAGTCCCGCGCGTCCGACCAATTGACGGTCAGCGTCATTCCCCCGGACCTGCGCAAGGCTGTCCAGGAGTCGGGCAAGGACCAGTACTGGGCTTCCACCGTCATCCCGGTGGGGACCGAGGACCGGCCGGGCATCGCCGTTGGCAACAAGGTCACCTTCAACGGCACCGTCTACGAGCTGTACCTTATCTACGACCTCAACACCGCGCAGCAAACACTGAATGAGATCCAAAGCGTCCTCTGGGCCGGCGGTGCGGTACTGGTCCTGCTGATCGGCGCCGTGGCCTGGTACGTTACACGCAACGTGGTCAGCCCCGTGAGCCACGCCGCCATGGTTTCGGAAAAACTCGCCGCCGGGCAACTGCAGGAGCGCATGGTGGTCAAGGGTGAGGACGAAGTGGCCCGCCTTGGGGCCTCTTTCAACCACATGGCGGCCAGCCTGCAGGAGCAGATCACCCAGCTGGCTACGCTCTCGCAGATGCAGCAGCGCTTTGTGTCGGACGTTTCGCACGAGCTGAGGACGCCCCTGACCACGGTGCGGATGGCTGCGGAAGTGCTCTATGACGCCCGTGACGATTTCGATCCGATCAACAAACGGTCCGCCGAGCTGCTTTACAACCAGGTGGAACGGTTCCAGTCGCTCCTTTCGGACCTGCTCGAAATCAGCCGGTTCGATGCAGGCGTCGCAGTCCTCGATGCTGAACCTGAGGACCTCACCCAAGTCATTGCCCACGTCATCGAAGGCGCCGCCCCGGTGGCCGCGGAGTACGGATCGGAAATCCTCTTTACGGCACCCAAAGACGCCGTCATCGTGGAAATGGACGCGCGGCGGATCGACCGCATCCTGCGCAACCTCATCCTGAACGCCGTGGAACACGGTGAGGGCAGGCCGGTGACCGTCACCGTTGCGGTGAATGACACCGCCGTAGGCGTTGCCGTCAGGGACCACGGCATCGGGATGGACCAGGCCCAGGCCGCCAGGGTCTTCGACAGGTTCTGGCGCGCCGATCCTGCCCGTGCCCGCACGACGGGAGGCAGCGGGTTGGGGCTCTCCATTGCCATGGAGGACACCAAGCTGCATCACGGCTGGCTGCAGGCGTGGGGGAGGAAGGGCGACGGCGCCAACTTCCGGCTGACCCTGCCGTTGCGCCAAGACGGTGTGATCACCGAGTCGCCCCTCCAACTGGAACCGAAGGACGCCACCATACCCGGAGCGCCGGGCACCATCCCCGCGGAACAGGACTACAAGAACATGCTGCTGTTGCAGGCAGGTGCGGCCGCGCCTGCCCCGGTCCAGTCCCCCGAGGAGACACCATGAGGGCCGGGGTGCGCCATGCCAGGTACCCCGCGGCGCTGCTTGCGCTGCTGATGGTCCTCCTGGCGGGTTGCGCACGGATTCCCACCTCCGGGCCGGTAGGAAAGAGCAGCGAAAGCAGTGCAGGCAACGTCAGTGCACCCGTCTTCCTGCCCGCAGCGCCGCAGCCCGGCGCGTCACCCGAGACCATCATCGACTACTTCTACCGGGCCGGCAGCGGCTACGAGGATGACTACGCGGTGGCACGACAGTACCTGACACAGGCATCGGCCGTGTCCTGGAAACCGGACAAACGCGCACTCGTCTACCGCGAGGCGCGCGTCGTCCCCACGGACACCGAAAACGTCTTCAACTATGAGCTGGATGTCTCCTACACGGTGGACGCTGACGGCATCGCCACCCAATCGCCGCCGGGCACAGTGGAACGTATTCCCGTGACCGTGACCCAGGTGGACGGCGAGTGGCGCATCTCCGCAATTCCTGACGGGACCGCCATCGCCGAGGAAACGTTCAAAGTGATCTACGGCGCGTATCCCATCTACTTCTACGACCCCACCTTTACCTACGCCATCCCCGACGTCCGCTGGTTCCTGAAGAACAAGACCGTCAAAGCGATGACCAGCGCGCTGCTGTCCGGTCCGGCGCCCTACCTTCGCGGCGCCGTCGCCAGCGCGTTCCCCTCCGGCATCAAGCTGGCCCGTGAGTCCGTCCCGGTGGTCTCCGGGGCCGCGCAGGTGGACCTGACCGCCAAGGAACTGACGGAAACCTCGGCGGAGGACCGGCTGCGCATGCAGATGCAGCTGACCCTGACCTTCCGCAGCCAGCCGGATGTGGTCAATGTTGAACTGCGCGCCAACCAGGACCTGGTTCGCGTGGAGGACAACGGGTCGGTCCTTCCTCCCGTGCTGGACAGGACCGTTCCGTCGCGCCAGATCGCCATCAGCGGCAACGAACTGGTGCGTTATGAGAACAACCGGGTTTCACCCTTGCCTGACATGCAGCCGGTCTCGGCCCTCAACCCGCGCTATCCCGCAGAATCTCCGGTGTCGCAGACCGCAGCCTTCCTCAACGAGGGCCGCACCACCCTTTACAGCATCAGCCCGGGGCAACCTGCGCGTGCCCTGACCACCCGAACCACCCTCAGCAGGCCGTCTTTCAGCGTCAGCGACTGGGTGTGGACGGCCGGCCCGGGAGGCTCCGGCGCCACCGAAGTCGTGGCGTTTCACCCCACCGGCGTGGCCGAGGGGGCGCCCGTCCCGTCGGTGACCCTGGCGCCGTCGTGGCTTGCCGGCCGGACGGTGAAGGAATTCCGCGTCTCACGCGACGGCGTGCGCGCCCTGGTCATCTCTGAACAGAACGGGAAATCCAAGGTGCAGGTGACGGGCGTGATCCGCGCCGGCGACGGCACCCCGCGCGAACTGACACCCCCGATCACCCTGGCCACTGCCGGCGATCCCGACCAGGGGGTGTGGGTGAATGGCACCTCTGTTGTCGTCATGAAGGGGGCAGCCGGGGCCAACGTCACGCCGGAACTTCTCTCGCTCACCTCCGGGCAGCCGCAGCAGCTGGCGCCCTGGCCCGGGCTGGTTGCCATCAGCGCCGGAAACGGTGCAGACGACATCTACGTCCAGTCCGGAGAGGGCATCTTCCAGCGGCTCGGCAACGGTTGGTCGCCACAGATCAAGGGCCCGATCGATCCCGCTTTTCCTGGCTGAGGCCGGTTTCAAATCCCCTCGCTACCCTGCTGGACCCGTTCCGCCGCTGGGCTTCAGCCGCAGGCGGAGTTGTCCACATAGCTGCGCAGGGGCCCTGACCACCGAGCTCACGTGATGCATGCTTCAGGAATGAACAGCAGATCAGGCGGAGGCGGCGCAACGGCGTCGGGCCCCGAGGGTACCCGGAGGATGGACCCGGACCTTCACCCGCCACCGCCTTTCCCCGCCTTGCACAGGGACGAGCACGCGGCCGTCCTCCTGCGGCTCACGGACTGGTTGTCCGGCGCAGCGGCGGATCTGCTGGCCCTGGCTGTGCCGGTTGACTGCGTCTGCTGCGGTGCGGAGGACCGCACTCTCTGCGCATCCTGCGCCAGCCGCATCCGCCGGCTGGCCCGGAGCCCCTTCCGGGCTGAAAGCGGTGCGCCCGCGTTGGTGGACGTCGACGGGACCATCATGCTTCCGGTGGTTGCCGCGGGTGTGTACCGGGACGAACTGGCACAGGGCCTGCTTTCTTTCAAGCGGCACGGCCAGCACCAGCTTCGCAGGAGCCTGGGCCGGGCACTTGCCGCGGCGGTCAGGGCTGCAGCCCGGGACGGCAGCGGGGTGCTGCTGGTTCCGGTCCCTACCGGCACGGCCGCGTACCTCAACCGGGGGTTTAGCCCGGTCCACCTGCTCCTGAAAGAGGCGGCACGGCAGTTGCCTGGACTCAACGTCGCGGATGTCCTGGCCAAGAAGCCTGGACCGGGCCTCCTGCTCCCCGGCCGGATGGGCGGCCAAAAAGGCCTGGGCAGGGGAGCCGTGCGCAACGGGTCAGAGGTTCCATGCGGGTCCGTCCGGGCAACCGCCAAAAGGTCCTGGGCCGTCCCTGCATCATCATCGATGACGTGCTGACAACCGGTGCCACCATTGGCGAAGCCGCCCGCGCCCTGCATGTCGCCGGCGCCCAGGTGAGGGGCGCTGTGGTGCTTGCGGCGACACGCCCGCCCGATGCCTCCGCCCCCGCCACTCCGGTCCCCATACCGCACGGGAGGAGCCATGACTTAGAAAAAAATAAACCGGGAAAGGATGAATAACAGGTGGCTATGAACTAACGTCGGTGGTGGGTACCAAGAACAGAATGTACCTTTCGATGGCGGCTCGGAGAGGGGCTCGACTGTCAGACAGCTGGGCCCAAGGAAGTGCCGCCGTCGTGTCACCGAAGTCATTTGGAGGGCACCATGGAGTTTATGATCAGCGGACGAAATCTGACCGTTTCAGACCGGTTCCGCGAGTACGCCGGGGAAAAGATCGCGAAGATCGAATCGCTTGGCGACAAGATCCAGCGGGTCGATACGAAAGTCTCCAAGGAGACCAATGCCCGGCAGACCGGCGACCAGTTGACCGTCGAGGTGACAGTCCTGGGCAGGGGCCCTGTAATCCGCGCCGAAGCGAGCGCCGCAGACAAATTTGCCGCCTTTGACCTCGCCTACAACAAGTTGCTTGAGCGGCTCCGGCGCGCAAAGGACCGCAAGAAGGTCCACCATGGCCGCCACACCCCCAAGGCTGTCCGTGAAGCCACCGCTTCCCTCGAACCCGCCAGCGCACACGAGCCGCTGTACCTTGAAGCCAACCGCTGGAGCGAATCCTCGCAGGCAGCCGAGGAAAAGTCCCCCTACGATGTCGAGAACGACATCCCGGCCGGGAATTCGCCGGTGCTGATCCGTCGCAAGGTCTTTCCCGCTGCCTCCATGACGCTTGACGACGCCGTGGACAACATGGAGCTTGTAGGCCACGACTTCTATCTCTTCGTCGACAAAGCCACCAACACACCATCGGTCGTATACCGCCGCCGCGGCTGGACCTACGGCGTCATCACCCTGGACCACGAGTGCGAACCGGGGGACACGGTGGTTGAGGAAAAGGTCCTCGCTTACCGCTCGGACGACGCCCCCGCCAACGCTTAAAGGCGGCATCAACCACCAGAGAGGACTGAATTGCCGGCATCGCTGAGCCTGGACCAGGCACGGCGGATCGCACTGGCAGCGCAGGGACTCCACAGAGGACGGCCCACCGGCCCCGTGACAGCACGGACGGTGGGCCGCACCTTTGCCCGTCTCCAGCTCGTCCAGATCGATTCCGTCAACGTCCTGGTCCGCAGCCACTTCCTTCCCTTCTATTCACGTCTTGGCAACTACGACCGGGACATCCTGCAACGTATGTCCGGCAGCCAACCGCGGCGGATGCTCGAGTATTGGGCCCACGAAGCAAGCTTCATCCGGCCGGAGCACTACCGGGACCTCCTTCTATGGCAGAAACGGGCATGGGTAGGCGCCTCCCGCATGGACCCAGGGCTCCGCAACGACGTGGCGGCCAGGATCCTGGCGGTTCTCGCCAGCTCCCGACCCATGACGGCGTCGGAACTGACGGCACGGATCGGGCATGTCGAAGATAGACAGGCGGAGAACTGGGGGTGGAACTGGAACGCCGTGAAGCGCGTCCTGGAGCACCTCTTCGAAGAAGGACTGGTATCGGCCGCTTCCAGGACCGCCCAGTTCGAACGCCGGTACACGCTGACCTCCAAAGTCCTCCCACACCTGGCGGCAGCGGCATCGGACGGTGATGCCGTGGCCGCACTCCGCCGCCTGACCGACGCGGCAGCCCAGGCACACGGTATCGGCAGCGTCCGCTGCTTCGCCGACTACTTCCGGACTCCGGTCAAGGCAACGGCGCTGGCCGTTCAGCATCTGGTGGAGCACGGCAGGCTGGAGCCCGTCACCGTGGCCGGCTGGGAACGGAAGGTATTCAGGCACGTGGATTCCGTGCTGCCGCGGCAGGCCACCGGGCGTGCGCTGCTGAGCCCGTTCGATTCCCTGGTCTTCGAGCGGCGGCGCCTGTTCGAACTCTTTGGGTTCCATTACCGGATCGAGATCTACACCCCGGAGCCCAAACGGCGCTACGGCTACTACGTGCTCCCTTTCCTGTTGCGCGACAGGATGGTGGCACGGGTGGACCTTAAAGCGGACCGGGCAGCCGGGCGGCTTCTGGTGAGGTCCGCGTTCGCCGAGCCGGACGCACCCCCGGACACCGCCGTCGAACTCGCGGCTGAGCTGGCCCTCATGGCCCAATGGCTTGGCCTGCCCGACGTCGAAGTGGAGCCGGCAGGGGACCTTGCCGCCGCCGTGGCCCACGGGCTGGCGCGGCTCTAGGGAGTATCCGCTCTCAGGGAAAAGGGGCACCGGCCGCGTGTCTCTCCCGTAGACTGAACACGCCAGAATTCGGCGGCATCAGACTGGGAGCATCTTCACGTGGCATCACTTATCGAAAAAATTCTCCGCACGGGTGACAAGAAAACACTCCGGCAGCTGCGGAACTACGCCGATTCCATTAACGCCCTCGAAGACTCATTCAAGACCTTTACCGACGCGGAACTGCGGGAAGAAACGGACCGCCTCCGGGCACGCCACCAGGATGGCGAAAAGCTTGATGACCTGCTTCCGGAAGCGTTCGCTGCTGTACGCGAAGCGTCGTCCCGTACCTTGGGCATGCGCCACTTCGACGTCCAGCTGATGGGTGGTGCCGCCCTGCACCTTGGCAATATTGCCGAAATGAAGACCGGTGAAGGCAAGACCCTGGTGGCGACCGCTCCCGCCTACCTGAACGCCCTCACCGGCAAGGGCGTCCATGTGGTCACGGTCAACGACTACCTCGCCGAATACCAGTCAGAGCTCATGGGCCGTGTCTACCGCTTCCTTGGGCTGACGAGCGGCGTTATTCTCGCCAACCAGGATCCGGCTGTCCGCCGCCAGCAGTATGCAGCCGACATCACCTACGGGACCAACAACGAGTTCGGGTTCGACTACCTGCGCGACAATATGGCGTGGGACCGGACCGAGCTGGTCCAGCGTGGCCACAACTTCGCCATCGTGGACGAAGTTGACTCCATCCTCATCGACGAGGCACGTACGCCGTTGATCATCTCCGGCCCGGCGCAGGGGGACACCAACCGCTGGTACAGCGAATTCGCCAAGGTCGTGCTCCGGCTGCAGGCGGACAAGGACTACGAGGTCGACGAAAAGAAGCGCACGGTGGGCGTGCTGGAGACCGGCATCGAGAAGGTCGAAGACTACCTGGGCATCTCCAACCTGTACGAGTCAGCAAACACGCCCCTGATTGGGTTCCTGAACAACGCCATCAAGGCCAAGGAACTGTTCAAGCGCGACAAGGACTACGTCATCCTGGACGGCGAAGTGCTGATCGTGGACGAGCACACAGGCCGCATCCTGGCGGGCCGGCGCTACAACGAAGGCATGCACCAGGCGATCGAGGCCAAGGAAGGCGTCGAGATCAAGGCGGAAAACCAGACCCTCGCCACCGTGACGCTGCAGAACTACTTCCGCATGTTCGGCAAGCTTTCCGGCATGACCGGTACCGCCGAGACTGAGGCGGCCGAGTTCATGAGCACATACAAGCTCGGCGTCGTTGCCATTCCCACCAACAGGGACATGCAGCGGATCGACCAGCCGGACCTCGTCTTCAAGAACGAAGTTGTAAAGTTCGACGCCGTGGTGCGCGATATCGCCGAACGCCACGAAAAAGGCCAGCCTGTCCTTGTGGGCACCACCAGCGTGGAGAAGAGCGAGTACCTGTCCAAGCTCCTCGCCAAGGAAGGCATCCGCCACGAGGTTCTGAACGCCAAGAACCACGCCCGTGAAGCTGCCATCGTCGCCCAGGCGGGACGCAAGGGCGCTGTTACCGTGGCCACCAACATGGCAGGCCGCGGTACGGACATCATGCTGGGCGGCAACGCCGAATTCACGGCCGTCGCCGAACTTGCCAAGCGCGGGCTTGATCCGGAGGAGAACTCCGAAGAGTACGAGGCCGCGTGGCCCGCAGCGCTCGAAGCAGCCAAGCAGTCCGTCAAAGACGAACACGAGGAAGTCCTGGACCTCGGGGGCCTCTACGTCCTGGGCACCGAGCGCCACGAATCACGCCGCATCGACAACCAGCTCCGCGGCCGCTCCGGCCGCCAGGGCGACCCCGGTGAGTCCCGCTTCTACCTGTCGCTGACCGATGACCTCATGCGGCTCTTCAACTCCGGCGCCGCGGAACGGCTGATGAACAGCTCCGTGCCGGACGACGTTGCGCTGGAATCGAAGCTCGTGTCCCGGGCCATCGCCTCCGCCCAGGGACAAGTGGAGGGCCGGAACGCCGAGCAGCGAAAGAACGTCCTGAAATACGACGACGTCCTCAACCGCCAGCGCGAAGCCATCTACAGCGACCGCCGCCGCATCCTTGAGGGCGACGACCTCCACGAGAAGGTGCAGTTCTTCATTGAGGACACCATCACGGCCCTGATCGACGCCGCTACCGGAGAAGGGAACGGGGACGACTGGGACTTCCACCAGCTGTGGACGAACCTTAAAACGCTCTACCCTGTCAGCGTTACCGCGGAAGACATCATCGAAGAAGCCGGCGGCAAGTCCAGGGTCACGGTGGAACTGCTGAAGGAGGAAATCCTTTCCGACGCCCGGCTGGTGTACCAGTCCCGCGAGGAGGTCATCGGCTCCGAAAGCATGCGCGAGCTCGAACGCCGTGTGGTCCTGTCCGTCATTGGCCGCAAATGGCAGGAACACCTCTACGAGATGGATTACCTCAAGGAGGGCATTGGCCTGCGCGCCATGGCGCAGCGTGATCCGCTGGTGGAGTACCAGCGCGAAGGTTTCGCCATGTTCCAAAGCATGATGGAAGCCATCCGGGAGGAAAGCGTCGGATTCCTGTACAACCTTGAGGTGGAAGTGACGCCGGCACAGGATGTTGTGGTTCCGGACGCCGCCGGCGGCCACACTGAACACGTGGACCCGCAGGTTCATGCAGCCGGCCTCGAGGCCCCCGAAAAGCCGGCACAGCTCCAGTACACGGCTCCCAGCGAGAGCGGCGGTACCCAGACCCGGGTGGAAACCCGCGCAGGAAGCGGACGATCCGGCAATCCTGCCAAGGCAGCTGCACAGGACGCGGCCAAGCGCCCCGCGAAGAAAAAGAAGAAGTAGCGGCAGCGTCGCAAAATCATTGACGGCGTTGGTCAACAGGGCAGGGGCCTCAGGGCCCCTGCCCTGATTGGTTGTCGGACAGCGTTTCTGTCCCGTGCTGCCTTCGGAGAGTCAACCGATAACGAGTTCAACGACCCGCCAAACCTGCTTGCTGCGCTCAAGCCGGACGGCAACGGCACGTGCCCGGACGTCATCCACCACCACGGCACTTGCCTCGTAGATCCCCTCGGCCACCTCGCACACCCGCACTGAGCGGACAGTGGAATTCCGGTGGAGCCGGGCCAGCGCGGGATTCCCCGTCCTTGTAAGTTCCCTCCTGATCAGTGCGGCCCGGTGCTGCAGCGATGCGAGGCACCGCGGATCAAGGCGCCGAGCCAACTGGTGAATGGGCCGGACCCCGGCAAGGACTTCCATGGAGGCCTGGACCGTTCCCCTGGTGATGGCCTTGACTTCCGCTGCCTCGTTGATTGGCCGCAGTGACGGCGTGTTCGCACCGGGGGGCGGGCCTGCGGGCGCCGCGTTGCCTGTCCCCGACGGGGGTTTGGCCAAGCCCGTTCCGCCGTTGACGGTGTTGGCGGCCATCTCCCGGACGGCCCGTACCGGTGTCACTGCGGTCATTGTTTTCCCCTTGCTTCAGATAGCTGACGGTTTGAGCGGCTGTATTGGCGTTGGATGGCTCCGCAGGCCATGCAGATACGGCGTGAAGGCATAGTGGTGCGACGTCCCGGTCCTGCCGGACACGTGGCGGGCGCAACGGGGGCGGTGAACGCTAGGGTCCTGCAGGCGCCTGAAGAATCTGGCCCGGAAGCAGGACGTCCGGACTGCCACCAATAACGGCCCGGTTCGCTGCATACCACCGCGGCCACTCAAGGGCTATGTCCACATCCGATGCCCCCGGCCCCAACTGGGCGGCCACGATGGACCACAGCGTGTCCCCGGCGAGAACGGTAACTTGGTCCGGCTGCGTATCCGTTCCAGGACCCTCCGGCTTCGGCCCCGCCGTGGTCCTGCTTTGGGGTGCGGCGAGCAGGCCAGGTTCAACGACAGGGGAAGCGGGCTGCCACCCTGGGGTAAGTGCGGTGGTGGGCGTCCCGGCCGTTGGCTGCCATTGGGGCGACGCGTTTTCCAAAATGGTCCGTGGGGTCTCCGTGCTGACCTGTTGAGCTGGGGAAGGGATCCCGGGCTGGCCATCCTGGTCCGTGGCCGGAACGCCGTTGGCCGGTGCATGAGTGGAAGGAGCCGCGGAGGATTGCCCGTAAGTTGGTGTCCACTCCGGCCCCGGCCCAGTGGTGGCGGCCTGCGCTGCGGCCCCTGCCAACAGCTGTATCGAGAGGGCGGCGACCAGTGCCCTTCGCATGAAGGCGGGAGAGAGCTTGCGGGTGGCGGCCGCGGCCCTATGCCGCCCCAGCCGCTCCAGCAGGAGGGAAGTTCCAGCACACCCCATCGAAAATACCCACCACAGCAATAGCCCCATACCGGCAGCGGCCGCGGCCGCAGCCAGGAGGAATTCAACGGATGCTTCCTGCGCGCCGGCTGCCGAAACCCGCCATTGTTCCAACAGCCCTGATCCCAGGACGCTGAGCAGGAAGCCGAGCACCAGCAGGGCCATCACCATGGCGGCATCCTGCCACTCCCTGGAGTTCAATCGACTCATTTTTCCGCCTTTGGATCTGTTTGATGCAATTAGATGTTGTTTGGTTCAGTTTGAACCGCTTGGACGAGGTTTGTCCAGACTTGGAATGAAAAGTATGCGCGTTGACTGGCGGCGCAGCGCATCCTACGCTGGCGGGATGCGCTGGGATGCCCTCTTCAATGACATGGAAAGCCAGCTCGCGGAGGCCGATCGGCTGGCGCTCGACGCCGAGGTCGGTGAGCGGACACGGGCCGAGATGGTTGGCCTGCGGCTCGAAGACAGGCTGCGGGCAGTTCTCGGCTGCAGGATCGGGGTCCATCTGCTGTGCGGCGAGTCTGCGGCGGGTGAACTGACCCACGTCGGGGCGGATGCCCTGGTCCTGGATGAAGACCGGCATCAGGTGCTGGTTCCCTATGCGGCTGCAGCGCGATACGTGGGTCTCGGCAGGCATGTCCGGCCGGAGAGTTCAGCAGTCCGCCGGGCGCTGGGACTGGCGCATTCCCTCCGGGCGCTGGCGCGCGACCGGGCGGAAGTGACTGTGACGATCGATGGTGGGGCCGGACGGCTGACGGGGGTTATCGACCGGGTTGGCGGGGACTACATCGACCTGGCAGTGGTCAGTCCGGGGGAGGCCCGGAGGACCCACAGCGTGGGCCAGGTGTCAGTCATTCCTTTCACCGCCCTGGCGATGATCAGGTCACCCAAGGCCGGTTCAGTGTAGCGGTGTTACACCGACTTGGAGCGTGACTCCTGGATCATGCGGCTGGCCTCGGCATAGCGTTCCTCGATGTACTGCTCCAGCATCTTTTCTTCCACACGCCACTGCCCGCGGCCGCCCACCTGGATGGCCTTCAACTCACCGCTGCGGACCAAGGCATAAGCGGCGGGGGAGTTGATCTGGAGCTGCTCAGCGACATCCGCGAGCGTGAGGAACCTTGGCATGGATCCATTTTGCCATCATCTGGCATCATTTGTGCCTGTTTTCCACAGATGATCACTATTTGAGTAAATGACTTTTGTTCCCCGGGCCTGGCGGTAACAATGAGGAGTCCGGCCAGAACCGGCAGGTCCGTAAACCTAGGGGGAGAGCGGTATGGTTCCAGATTCAAGCGCCACTGCACCACGGTTGAAGCGCCCATCCTGGAAGGATCCGCGGCTGCTGGTGGGCGTTCTTCTGGTCTTGGTGTCTGTCGCAGGCGTTACCTTCCTGGTGGGGAGTGCCGACCGCACCACAGAGGTCTTCGCTGCCAGGGACGGCATTGCTGTGGGGGAGCGGCTGACTCCGGAGAACGTTGTCCGCGCCAAAGTGCGCCTGGGTGATACGGAACAGCACTACATCACCGCAGCAGAAGGCCTGCCGAAGGATGTTGTCGCCGTGCAGCGGATTGGAAAGGACCAGTTGGTCGCCAAAGCAAGCGTTGGCGGTGCGGACCGGCTGGACCGAAAGCCCGTTGCCCTGAACATCACGCAGACTTTGCCGTCCCAGGCAACTGCCGGCGCCAGGGTTGACGTCTGGGTGGCGCAACCTGATGCCAAGAACGGATTCAGCGAGCCGAAGCTCATCCTTCCCGGAGCCGAAATTGCTGAGGTCACCACAGGCTCAACTGCCCTCGGCTCGTCCAAGACGACGGTGCTGATGGTCCTGGTGGAGGATAAGCAGATGCCGGCGCTGCTGGGTGCGCAGGCCAATGACGCGAAAATATCCGTTGTGTGGAACCCGGGCGGCGTCCGATGAGTATCCCGGTGGTGACCGTAGGCCAGCGCCAGGAGGATCTGGTGGGCGGCCTCGAAAGGCTCCACGGACCCGTTACGGTGGTTCGGAGGTGTACGGAACTTCCCGAGCTTCTTGCGGCCTGTCAAAGCGGACTGGCACGGGCTGCCGTCATTGCCGAGGGGTCCGAGGGCCTGACAGCTTCCCTCGTCGACCGCCTTGGGGCTGTCGGCGTGGCGGTCATTGCGCTGACGGGCGATGCCGACGAGGCAGCCCGGCTCCGGAAGATTGGTGTGGCCTCGACCCTGGCAAGCGTGGAGGCCGCGGAGCTTTCGGAGCGCATCGCCGACGCCGTCGCCCAGCTGACCGGTGCGGCCCGGCCCGCCAACCTGAGTGCGGCCGCTGACACCGGGGCGGCCCTGGCCGCGGACCCAGTGCAGCCCGATGCCGACGCGGAGGGCCACCCCTCCGGCGAGTTGATCGTTGTATGGGGTCCTGCCGGGTCGCCCGGCCGGACCACAGTCGCCGTGAACATTGCCGGGGAGATGGCTGCCGATGGCCGGGACGTCCTGCTGGTCGACGCCGATACCTACGGGGCCAGCGTCGCCGCGGTGCTGGGACTTCTGGACGAGTCAGCCGGACTTGCCCAGGCGTGCCGGCTTGCAGACCAGGGCCTGCTGGACTCGGACGCCCTCCGGAAGGTGGCCGCCACGGTTGCCACGGCGTCCGGGACGTTCCGGGTGCTGACGGGCATAACCCGGGCCGATCGTTGGACGGAACTGAGGGCCACTGCCTTGGCGCTCGTCCTTGAACGGGCCCGGCAGATCGCGGAGGTTGTGGTGGTGGACACCGGCTTCTGCCTCGAGGCCGATGAAGAACTTAGCTTTGACACCATGGCGCCGCGGCGGAATGCGGCCACCCTGCGTCCGCTGGAGCTTGCCGACTCCGTGTACGCCATTGGCGCTGCCGATCCTGTAGGCGTACCCCGGATGGTGCGCGCCCTGGCGGAACTGGAGGGCGCCGTGCCGCAGGCGTCGCCGACTGTCGTGATGAACAAGGTGCGGGCGTCCTCCGTGGGGAGGGCGCCCGAACGCCAGTTGCGGGACGCCTGGGAACGCTACGGCCCGGCATCGGAGCTCAAGGCTTTCCTGCCCTACGATGCCGCCGCCGCAGACGCCGCACTCCTGGCGGGGTCCTTACTGCTTGAAGCTTCTCCGGACTCGGCGCTGAGACACGCGATCCGCGATCTCGTTTGTGCACCCGACCAGCGAAAATCGAGATCATCTGTATTTTCTTCCACACCACGGCGAAGGGCAAAGGACTAGGCTCGCCATAAGAGCTGCAAGGGTGCAGCGAATATCTCTAATGGAGGCGTTGTTGATGTCGTCTGGATCCAGTGTGGAGGACCAGCCCCTGTCCATTGAAGGCTTTGAAGGCTTCATGGGGGACTACTACCAGCACCTGGCTGAGGAAGATGCCCGAAGCTACCCCCGGAATGTCCTGGAGGCGCGCGCCGCTGAGCATCGCCGGGCGGCATCCATCCGGCAGCCCGGGCAGGCAAAGGTATCGATCGTCGACGAAGAAGACAGCAGCGTTGTCTTTGTTGTCACCGATGACATGCCGTTCCTTGTCGACTCCGTCAACGCCGAGCTTGTCCGCCAGCATGCCGCCATCAGGCTGGTAGTCCATCCGCTCTTTGTCGCCACCAGGAACCGGGAAAGCGGCGAACTGGTCAAGGTCAACAGGGTTCCCACGCACCTGGGCATTTCAAGTGGTGACACGGCAGCGATGCCGAACCTCTCCCACCTCATTGCGCAGGGTGAAAATGCCTCGCACATGGAGTCCTGGATCGCCGTCGAAATCCACCGCATCTCCGACGAAGCCAAGGCCGCACTGCTCGCGGGCCTCACCCGTGTCCTGAACGACGTCCGGGCGGCCGTCGAGGACTGGCCCAGGATGCGCCAAAAAGCGCTGGAGATCGCCGAGAGCCTGGACCGGGTGGCCAACTCCGCCCAAATTGCCGAACTGCGGCAGGCCAAGGACCTGCTCCGCTGGCTCGACGACGGGAACTTCACGTTCCTTGGCTACCGCGAATACGACCTGCTCAACGTTGACGGCGAAGACGTCCTCGAACTGCGCGAGGACAGCGGCCTCGGCCTGCTCCGGGCATCCGCGGATTCGCCCCACATCCAGCACCTCACCGACACCGGCCGCAAAAAGGCCCGGGAGAAGCGCGCCCTCGTGATCACCAAGGCCAACTCGCGGTCCACGGTTCACCGGTCCGCCTACCTTGATTACATTGGCATCAAGAGCTTCGACGCCGCCGGGAACGTCAACGGTGAACGCCGCTTCATCGGGCTCTTCGCCACCAGCGCCTACGCGGGTTCCGTCCGCGACATTCCCATCGTCAGGGAAAAGGTGGACGCGGTGCTGCAGAACGCAGGTTTCCCGCCTGACTCGCATTCCGGCAAGGACCTCCTGGGAATCCTGGAAACGTACCCCCGCGACGAACTCTTCCAGATCGAAATCCCCGATCTCGCCGCGACCGCCTTTGGAATCCAGAAACTGCAGGAACGACGCCGCACCCGGCTGTTCCTGAGGCCCGATATCTACGGCCGGTTCATGTCTGCCGTGGTCTACCTTCCCCGGGACAGGTACACCACCAACGTCAGGCTCCGCATCGAACAGGAACTGCGCGAAACCTTCCAGGCAGTCTCCATCGACTATGAAGCCCGCATGACTGAATCGGCACTTGCGCGGCTGTTCTTCCGGATCCGGCTGCCCAAGGATGCCGATGTAAGCCACGTCAACAGCGACGAGCTGGAGAAGCGGCTGGTCCGGGCGGCCAGGTCGTGGAGTGAAGGCATCGCGGAGGTCCTGCGCGAGGGCCGCGACGCGGCCGAGGCCAAGGAACTCGCAGCGACCTGGGCCGAGGCCTTCCCGGCCAGCTACCGGGTGGACTATGAAGTCGAGGATGCCCTCGAAGACATCGCGCGGTTCGAAAAGTACGGGGCCGCTGCAGAGCGGAACACCGGCGAGAGGCAGGACCGTCCCGGTGTGCACGTGTACCTTCCCGAAGGTGCAGGGGCAACACTTGAGGAGGATGCCCGGGTCAAGCTCTACATGCTGGAGCCCAAGAGCCTGAGCCAGATCCTGCCGTTCTTCCACAACCTTGGCCTTGAGGTCCTGGACGAGCGGCCCTTTGAAATCGAAACAGCAGACCACCGGGACTTCTTCCTCTACGACCTGGGCCTGAAGTACCCGGCGGGAGTCGATCCGCTGACTACTGGCGGCCTTCTTGCCGACTCCTTCGGCGCGGCAGTCACCGGTGCCGCGGAATCGGACAACTTCGACCGCCTGGTGCTGCGCGAAGGCCTGCACTGGCGGCAGATCACGGTCCTGCGGGCCTACGCCCGCTACATGCGCCAAATGGGCAACAGCAGCTCCTTCGGCTTCATGGCGGACACGCTCCTTGCCAACCCCGATGTCACCAGGGGTCTGACCGCGCTCTTCGCCGCCCGCTTCGACCCCTCCCTCGGTGAGACTGAGCGCGCTGAGACGCAGGCGTCCGTGCGGCAGGAACTGGCAGCGTCCATCGAAAAGGTCGCCACCCTTGATGCTGACCGGGTGCTGCGCACCTTCGTGAACCTCATCGAGGCAACCCTGAGGACCAACTTCTACCAGGACAAGCCGCACCTGAGCTTCAAGCTCGATCCGGCCCGGATCGAAGGCCTGCCGTTCCCCCGGCCCATGTTCGAAATCTGGGTTTACGCACCCCGGGTCGAGGGTGTGCACCTTCGGTTCGGCAAGGTGGCCCGCGGCGGGCTCCGCTGGTCCGACCGGCGGGAGGACTTCCGCACCGAGGTCCTGGGCCTGGTCAAGGCACAGACTGTCAAAAACGCCGTCATCGTGCCCACGGGGGCCAAGGGCGGCTTCTTCGCCAAGCAGCTCCCGGACCCTTCCACGGACAGGGCGGCGTGGATGGCGGAAGGCGTGGAAAGCTACAAGACATTCATCCGCGGGTTGCTGGACCTCACTGACAACCTCCTGACTGAAGGTGACGGCGAGCGGCTTGTGCCGCCGTCGAACGTTGTCCGGCATGACGACGACGACTCCTACCTGGTGGTCGCGGCAGACAAGGGCACGGCTACTTTCTCGGACATCGCCAACGGGCTGTCGGCGGAGTACGGCTTCTGGCTGGGGGACGCTTTTGCCTCCGGCGGTTCCGTGGGATACGACCACAAGGCCATGGGCATCACCGCCCGCGGTGCCTGGGAATCGGTGAAGCGCCACTTCAGCGAGCTGGACCTGGACACCCAGAGAGAACCCTTCACCGTCGTTGGCGTGGGGGACATGTCCGGTGACGTGTTCGGGAACGGGATGCTGCTCTCCCGGCACATCCGCCTGTTGGCGGCCTTTGACCACCGCCACATCTTCCTGGACCCCAATCCTGACGAGGAATCCTCGTTTGCGGAGCGGCAGAGGCTGTTCAACCTCCCCAGGTCCTCCTGGGACGACTACGACAAGTCGCTGATCAGTGAAGGCGGCGGTGTCTTCGCCCGCCAGGCCAAGTCCATTCCCGTGTCGCCGCAGGTCCGGGCCGCCCTGGGGATCCCGGCGGAAACCGCAGAGCTTAGCCCGCCCGAGCTCCTGCGTGCCATCCTGCTGGCGCCGGCCGACCTGCTTTACAACGGCGGAATCGGGACCTACGTCAAGGCGTCGTCCGAGTCCAACGCTTCCGTGGGCGACAAAGCCAACGATGCCATCCGGGTCAACGGCCGCGACCTGCGGGTCAAGGTAGTGGGCGAAGGCGGGAACCTGGGAATGACCCAGCGCGGCCGGATTGAGGCAGCCCTGCAGGGCGTCATCCTCAATACCGACGCCATAGACAACTCCGCCGGCGTGGACTGCTCCGACCACGAGGTCAACATCAAGATCTTCGTTGACCGGATGGTCGCGGCCGGCAAGCTGCCGGCCGCGGAACGCGCAGAGTTCCTTGCCGCCATGACCGATGAAGTGGGACGCCTGGTCCTCGAGGACAACATCGACCAGAACATCCTGCTCCTGAACGACCGGACGCGCGTGGCGGAATGGAGCCCGAGCTACGAGCGGCTCATGG
Organism: Pseudarthrobacter sp. NIBRBAC000502770; assembly: GCF_006517815.1. NCBI lineage: Bacteria > Bacillati > Actinomycetota > Actinomycetes > Micrococcales > Micrococcaceae > Pseudarthrobacter > Pseudarthrobacter sp. NIBRBAC000502770. The sequence continues at coordinate 2,245,923 of NZ_CP041198.1, read as the reverse complement.
ACTGGCTGGAGAAAAGCGCCGACCTGAAGCGCGACCTGGAGGCCTTGCCCACCACGGAGACCCTGCGGGAGCGGCTCCAGCAGGGCCAGGGACTGACCTCGCCGGAGCTGTCGGTGCTGGCCGCCTACGCAAAGATCGAGCTGGCGTCGGCCCTGAGGGACAGCGACCTTGCCGATGACCCCTGGTTCCGGGACACGCTGCGTTCCTACTTCCCGCACCAGCTCCGTGAGCGTTTTGACGCCGAGCTGGACACCCATCCGCTGCGGCGCGAAATCATCGCCACGGTGGTGGCCAATGACATGATCAACCTCGGCGGCATCACCTTCGCATTCCGGGTCATGGAGGAAACGTCCGCCAGCGAGGTAGCGGTTGCCAAGGCATTCGTGGCGCTTCGCGAGGTGTACGAGCTCGACGCCATGGTGGCGGAGCTCAACAGCCTGCCGGCATCCTTCCCAACGGAGCACTGGAGCACTGTGCACCTGGACATCCGGCGGCTCCTGGACCGGGCAGTCCGCTGGCTCTTGAGCCAGGAAAGTGTCTCTCGCCCCATCGCCGAGGTTGTGGCAGAGTTCAAGCCGCTGATGGATCCAATGCGCGCCCGGCTGTTGGACTACCTCCGTGGGGACGACCGCGAGCGGGTGGCGGCATGGCTGGCCAAGGGCCGGGAGTGGGAACTCCCCGAAGGCCTTGCGCTGCGCTGGGCCGAGCTGTTCGAGAGCTTTGTGCTGCTGGACATTGCCAAGATCGCCCGCTCCCGGAAGGACCGGGTGGAGGACATTGCGGCGGTCTACTACACCGTGTTCAACCGGTTCCATGCGGACTCACTCCTTGAGCGGATCAGCAGCCTCCCACGGCAGGACCGGTGGCAGGCATTGGCGCGGGCGGCCTTGCGCGATGACCTGTACTCGACGGTGTCGGATATGACGACGGCGGTGCTGGACGCCACGTCCACGGCTGAGTCGCCGGACGCGCGGCTCAAGGACTGGGAAGCACAAAACGCCGAGCAGTTGGGCCGGGCAAAGAGCATGTTCGACGAGGTGAACGCGCTCGAGGCGGACGACATGGCCTCGCTGTCGGTAGCATTGAGGCTCTTGAGGTCAATCGTCCGGCGCTAGGTTTTCGGCGCCGCAACTGGAGGTGCAGTGGCAATCTTTACGGACCCCATCAGGGAACACGCTGATTTCGGGCCTGGCGATGCTGAGTGGCTGCACCTCCTGGTGGGGGACTGGCAGATGGTCGCGGACCTTGCGTTCGCCGACCTTGCGCTCTGGTTCCCCCACCCGGAGCTTGGCTACATTGCCCTGGCACATGTGCGTCCTTCCACCACACACACGGCATTCCACAGCGACTTCGTTGGTGAGGGCATCCGCTCGGACCTGCAGCCGCTTGTGGACAAGGCATGGAACAGCAGATCCATCGAGCGTTCCAGCGAGACAAACTGGAACAGCGAGATGGCCCTGCGGGTCGAGGCAGTCCCCATGGTGCGCAACGGCAGGACACTGGCCGTGGTGACCACCCATATGGATCTCTCCAGTTCACGGATGCCGTCGCGGCTGGAATTGACCTACCGGCAGTGCGCCTACGATCTCCTGCGGATGGGCACGCTGGGTCTGTGGCCTGACTTTGCCTCGCCCACAGGATCCCGCCGCGGCGCCCCCCGCGTCGGGGACGGGCTGATCAGGCTGGATGCCGACGGCGTGGTGCAGTACGCGAGCCCGAACGGCGTTTCAGCCTTTCGCCGCTTAGGTGACGGGGAATCCCTGGAAGGCCGTTCGCTCGCTGAAGTCACCGCTGGCCTGCTCAAGGACCGCCGGCTGGTCGACGAGACCCTGCCGCTTGTCGTTACCGGCCGCATGCCCTGGCGCAGCGAGATTGAGTCCAGGGGGGTGAGCCTGTCCCTGCGGGCCATTCCGCTCCGCGACGAGCAGCAGCGGTTCGGTGCGTTGGTCCTCTGCCGCGATGTCTCAGAGCTGCGCCGGCGTGAGATGGAGCTGGTGACCAAGGATGCGACCATCCGCGAAATCCACCACCGCGTCAAGAACAATCTGCAGACCGTGGCCGCGTTGCTGCGGATGCAGTCCCGGCGCATGGTGAGCGACGAAGCGAAGCAAGGCCTGGAGCAGGCGATGCGCCGGGTGGCCACCATTGCACTGGTCCACGAGACGTTGTCCCAGGGGCTGACTCAAAGCGTCGATTTCGACGAACTGATCGGGCGCCAGTTCCGGCTGTCCGCTGAAGTGGCTTCCCCCTCGCAGCAGGTCAGGACTGAACGCTCCGGCAGCTTCGGGGAACTCCCAAGCGATCTTGCTACTCCGCTGGCCCTGGTCATCAACGAACTGGTGACCAATGCTGTGGAGCACGGCCTGGAAGGAAGGGCCGGCACAGTGTGGCTCGTGGCCGACCGATCCGAAGGGGAGGACGGTGAGGAGCTGACGGTGACCATTGCCGACGACGGCGTGGGACTCCCGCAGACACCGCACGTGGAGGGCCTTGGCCTGCAGATCGTCCGGACCCTCGTTACCAGTGAGCTGGGCGGCACGATTATGTGGGAGCGCCGTGAGGGCGGCGGCACCGAGGTCAAGATCCGGCTGAGCCTGGCCGGCAGGTAGGGGCCCGCAGGCGCGGCGGGCTGCCGCCCTGGCCGCGGCGGGGGAGTGGAACTGACAGAGGCCCCGGGACGATCCATTTCTGGATGGTCCCGGGGCCTCTGTGCGTCGGTTTCGTTGCTCCGGACGATGTTATGCCGGTGCGGGGTTTCTAGGAAGCGCGGCGTGCGCGGGCAGCGCGGCGCTTGAGGGCACGGCGCTCATCTTCGCTCATGCCGCCCCAGACGCCGGCGTCCTGGCCGGATTCGAGGGCCCACTGCAGGCAGGTGTCGACAACGGGGCACCGGCGGCAGACGCTTTTGGCTTCCTCGATCTGCAGCAGGGCCGGTCCTGTGTTCCCTACGGGGAAGAACAGTTCCGGGTCCTTGTCGAGGCACGCTGCGCGGTTACGCCAATCCATGCTGATCAGTAGCTCCATTTCTGGGAAGTGCCTTTGTGAAATTATTCACTAGTGGCTACAAAGGAAAAGGGCCCTCTGGGCCCCCTTGGTCATCTGCATCAAGCCTGTCATGTTAACGCTGTGTAAACAAGGGGTAATAACGCCTGATATCCCATGAAACCTGAGCGATGCATCACAGTGGCGGCTCCGGCCCTCACCAGTGTCCGACTATGTCCGGTAGGGTGCCAGTGTGTCAAGACCCCCGGTAAACCCAGCAGGTACTCCGTCCCCCTCCAGCGAGCCCGGCAGCCCCGGCGGGACTGGTTGGCGGAGCGGCCCTGTCCCAGGGGCTGCGACGGCGGTGGCAGCCATTGCTGGTGCCGAGGCGACGGCCCTCCTCGCGGCGGCCGGCTGGTATGCCTACGAACTTCTCAGCGGCAGCCCGGTGCTGTCCTTTTGGGGAGCTGTCTTTACCCTGGGCCTCCTGCTCGGCTTCTCGGCCTGGCTTTACGCGGTGGCAGTGTTCCTCTACCGCGGTTACCGGTGGACCAGGGCCGCCGCGCTGGTGGCCCAGTTGTTCGTCCTCACCATAGGCATGCCCACCTTAACCAGTGGCCTGGTCCCGGCAGGGTTGGCGATGCTGGTTCCTGCCGTCATTGCCATCGTCCTCCTTTTCACCAATAAGGTTGTCAGCCACGCGTCCCGCACAGGCAGCGCCCCGCCAACGCTTTGATCGCGGACATGCCGTTATTGCCATAGCAGCCGGCATCGGGGCCAACGAACGAACGCAATCACTCATCCGTCCCAGCCCACGCCACCTGGAACGGGACTGCGCGGCCGCCGGAGATCAAGACAGCCCGCCCCGGTGGGGAATTGGATTCGACATCGAACCGGACACCGAAGAGGTCGCCATCGGCCATGGAACGCGGGCCGAGCAACAGGCCGATGCCGGAAGCCCGGGCGGTCATCATCAGCGGGACGCGCTGGAGGAGCATGGGACTGTAGGCAGCAGAAACCACCAGGGAATGCCCCAAGGAATGCAGTTGACCCAAATCCCTTAGTGCCTGCGGCGCAAGTTGGTCGGCGTCGTCGACCAACCACGTTGTTTCCCGCGGGAATAACCTGTCTTCGGCCTGTCGGAGGATGCCGGCCCAAAACTCTTCTGGGGAGTGCGGTGGCCCTTGATGTGCGCGCCAGGGTTGGGATGGATTAAGCGCCTGCAGTGCCCGCAGTGTGTTGCTCTTACCGCTTCCCGGGCCGCCAAGAACGGCCACTACCGTGTTACCCGGGACGCGGACAAACGCGGCGGCAACCTCGTCTCCGGCCACCCCCAGCAACTTATCGCGCTGCACCGCATGGACCGGAGTGCTACCCGTCCCGCGGTCGCTGGCGGAGGGGTCCTGACCTGCTGGGATCTGAACTGTTGGCGGCTGTTCCACTGCCGCCAGAGCCATCGCTTCGACCTCCCGGACCGTGATCAGCGCAGGGAGAGGCTCAACCCGGATGGGAGGTACCAGGTGGCCCGGATACTCCGGGCCATTTTCGAGCGGCCACTCCGGGGCACGTCGCCGATAAATCTGACAGATTGCAGGGCTGCCGCCTGAGACCGGCCCGAAGGCAACAGCCCGTCCCTCGGTGGCGGGCATCGAGGGAATTCGCGGCCACATGGCGCGGCCTTCCTCGGTGGAACCGGCAGGGAAGTAGAAACGGTTGGGTACGGCGCCGAAAAATCTGGCTGTGACAAGTTCCCGCTCCCCGGTGAGCAGAACCGTGATTCCTGCCTTGGCACCGTCACGGACAAGGTCATGCACCAAATCTTCAGCCCAGGCCAGCGGCCCCGAACGGAAAGCCGACACCCAGGATCCCCAGCCCGAAACGACCAGGACAACACGTACCTGTCCCTGCGCTGGATGGCTCCTCCGCCGGCCCAGCTCACCGGCCAACCGCTCAAGAATCCGCACCCCCCGCCGCAGATCGTCCAGTCCGGCCCGGGCGCCCATCCGGCCCGTGCCAGCCAGCCCGAGGAAACTTCCCGCTGCGTCCAGGACATAGAAATGGGCTTCCTGGGGCCTGGTGAGCAGCTTGTGGACGGCGAGTTCCTGGGCTGCCTGCGAGCCGGACGCGGGGCTGCCGATAAACGCTGCGTGGCCGTGGTGGGCGGGATCCCACACCAGGGGTTCCAACCGTTGCTTGTCCGGCGTATCCATAAGGCCGAGGCAAACACCGGAGGCCGCGTCCGCGTGTTCCGGGGCCCACAGGCCGGGGACACCAGAGGCTGGTGACGGGCGGGGAGCAGGTTCTTCCAGGTCCTCCGGCAGGGCGGGGGCAACGGGCCTCCTTGGCGCCTTCTTGCCCTCGTGGGTGCAGAGGTTCCGCACCAATGCCAGCAGGGGTTCCACTGCCTGCACGGGAGTAGACACAGGAGCCGGTGCGTTGGCCGGGCCGGCCACCTGGCAGGCCAGGAAGTCCGTCGTCCGGCGGACAGAAACGAAACCCGGACCTTGGTCCGCTGCCACCGAAGCCAGCGAAGCCCCCTGAAACTCCTCGGCGGCCTCCGTTCCACGGACAAGGAAGGCGCGGCCGGGAGCGTCAACGCTGATCTGGGCCGCGCTCCTGCAATTGATAATGTCCACCGACTCCATGTCGGATTGCACGCGAAGGGCGATGCTTGTGGTCACGTTTGCGCGGATATCGGCTGTCAGCGCCCCCTGCGGCCGCTGGGTTGCAATGATCAGGTGAATGCCCAGGGAGCGCCCGATTGACGCGATCCTCAGCAATTCACGGAGCACCTCCGGCAGGTCATCAACCAGCATCCTGAACTCGTCGATGACGATGACGAGGTGTGGGAGGGCAAAATCCTCCGACGCACTGGTGGAACGGTACGTGGTTATGTCCGGGACGTTGGCGTCGGCAAGGCACTTCTCCCGGAGGCGCAGTTCGGCGCGCAACGAGGTCAGCGTTCGTTCCATGTCGGAGCTGGCCAGGTCGGTCTGGAGTCCCACGCAGTGGACGAGGCCACTGAGCGGGCCGAGTCCTGAACCGCCCTTGAAATCGATGAAGAAGAAATTGACCCGCTCGGGCGGATAGCTCAGGGCGAGTGCCAGGGTGAGGCTCCGGAGCAGCTCCGACTTCCCAGAGCCGGTGGTGCCCGCCACCAACAGGTGGGGCCCGTCGTACTGCAGATCAATGGTCTTGGTTCCTGATGCGCAGATGCCCAGCGGTATGGCCAGTCCATCCTTATCGAGGCTTGACTGCCAGCGGTCAGCGGTGGCATCGGGCGTCAATGGCAGGACGTCGCCAAGGCCGCAGACAGCGGGAATGTTGCCCGGCCGGTCGTTGTCCTGCCTCCGTACGACCGCCATATGCCGGCAAAAATCAGAGAACACAGTATCCGGGACCAGATCGGGGACGAAGGTGGTCTCGCGGTGATCCTGGGCCAGGACAGAGTCGCGTTCGGCGAGGACGACGTTGGAAGATGGCGAAGCCCCGTCCTGGGCCTGAAACTGAAGCACTTGCCATCCCCGCCGGATCGCCGCCTCCCGTACCGAGAGGTTAGCGGCTTCTGCCGGGGTGTCTTCCTGGATCAGCAGGACACCGCGCTCGCAGCCGCGGGGATGCCCTTTGTTCACGACAGCGATGGCCGCGTGTGGCGTTGCGGCCAGGGTCACCCGGGACAGGTACCGGGCGGCGAGGGGAAGGCTTTCCGGGTTCCCATGGACCAGAACGTGCGTGGCTCCTGCACCCGGGTACCCTGCCAGTTGCATCAGGACGGACCGCATCGCGCCGTCGGTCGCGGACCGGGGACCGATCACTGCGGTGAACTGACAGTCAGGGTCGAGGACGACCGGAACCATGCCCGCCGACGGCGCCGCCCGACCAGCACCTTGCCCCTCGATCCTGACATTGGCTGCCTGGTCTGCCTGGCCCAGCCGCAACCACACGCCGCGTGCTCCCGTGCCGGACGTCCCATCAGCCGGCTGTGCGGCCAATGCGACGAGGGACAGGGGAGGGGCGCTCCGCCGTCGGCGTTCCCGGTCTTCCGCAACAGCCGCCTTCATGGCATGGGAGAACTCCCTTTTCTCCCGCCTGCCGGAAACAGCAGGAACCAGGACAGACACTACGGACGCCGCGGAAAAGGCGAGGAACATCCACATTCCAGTGAATATGGCCAGCAGCACCCCGATTGCCAGCGGGAGGACCGCAGCCAGGACCAGGGCTGTCCGGTTGCCGGCGTTTGCACGGCCCTGGACGACGATGGGCTCCGTTACGGACGATCCGGCGTCAGCCAAGGCCCGGCCAGGCGGCTCTGCAATAACCAGCGACAGGGTTGACTGCCCGCACCTGATGCTCGACTCCGTGGAGATGACCCTGGTCCGGATCCTTTCGCCGTCGACGTAGGTGCCGTTGGCACTGTCCAGGTCTATCAACAGGATGTCGGTGTCTGTGACCACGATCCGTGCGTGCTCACGCGACAGTTCCGGATCCGGGATGGCTATCCGCGTTCCGCTTCTGCCGATGCTGTAGTTGCCGCGCCGTAAAGGAACGACCGTGCCCGCTGCTGGTCCGCTGTCAACGGCAAGCACCAGGGGAGGCGCCGTGCCGGGAGCCGGCCGCTGGCGGGTGCGCCCGGCGGGCAGGGAGGTACCGCCGTCGACAAGGACCGCTGCTTCTACAAGGGGAGCCACTCCGAGGACCAGGGATCGCAGGTCCTCTCCCTTGACGGCCACGATGCCCGCACGGAATTTCCGGACCAAGTGTTCATGGATTACGGAGCCTGCCGTGCCGGCCGGGGCGCTAATGGACAGTTCCACGGGTGCCTGACCCCGCGCTGATCCGGGGCCATCAACCAGCGTGCAGTTGAGCATCATGGGTTGGGATCCTTCGTGCATGTACCCACACGCTAGCCACAGGACGCAGCCACCGTCAGGCGCTTCGTTGCCTATGTGGATAAACGTGTGGTTTCAGTGGTCCGCTGACGGGGACCGGCCGGTTAGGATCACTACACCCTGGACCTTGCCAGCGGTCCGGCAGCAGCGAAGGAGTCCCTTTGAACACGATTGCTGACAGCGCGGACATCGGCGATGGGGCGCACATAGGCCGCGGCAGCAGGGTGTGGCATCTTGCCCAGGTCAGGGAAGCGGCGCGGCTGGGGGAGAACTGCGTTATAGGCCGCGGTGCCTACATAGGCCCGGGTGTGACCCTGGGGGAGAACTGCAAGGTACAAAATTACGCATTGGTGTACGAACCCGCAGTCTTGGAAGCCGGGGTTTTCATTGGCCCGGCAGTAGTGCTGACTAATGATGTCTTTCCCCGTGCGGTGACCCCGGAAGGGGCATTGAAGACAGAAGATGACTGGGACAAAGTTGGTGTGACCATCAGGCGGGGAGCCGCCATCGGCGCCCGGGCCGTCTGTGTAGCACCCCTGACCATTGGCGCCTGGGCGATGGTGGCGGCAGGCGCCGTCGTCACCAAAGACGTGCCTGACTTTGCCCTCGTGGCGGGTGTTCCCGCACGCAGGATCGGATGGGTGGGAAAGGCAGGCAAACCGCTTCAACACGAGGATGACCGGTGGATTTGCCCGGCAACGGGGGACGCATACTTCGAGAGCGGGGGAGTGCTGCGCCCCGCCTGATGGAGCTTGTGCGCCGGGTCACAGCGCGCCCATTGATTCGACGGGCCCTGCAGTCCCTCGGGTAGGCTGGAGAGGCAGACAATGCACGCCTTTGCGCTGCCCGCATTCGAACCAGGAGATTTTGTGACCGCTGACCTCGTCATCGTAGGGTCCGGCTTTTTTGGCCTGACAATCGCAGAACAGGCCGCCACTGAGCTCGGCCTGAAGGTCGTCGTCATCGACCGCCGCCACCACATCGGCGGCAACGCGTACAGCGAAAAGGAAGAGCAGACCGGGATTGAGATCCACCGGTACGGCGCCCACCTGTTCCACACCTCCAACGAACGCGTGTGGGAATACGTCAACAGGTTCACCACCTTCACCGACTACGTGCACAAGGTTTACGGCGTCCACAAGGGCGAGGTCTATTCCCTGCCCATCAACCTCGCCACCATCAACCAGTTCTTCCGGGCCAACCTCACGCCCGGGCAGGCCAGGGACCTCATCCAGGAGCAGGCCGGCGAACTGGCAGGAACCGACCCCCAGAACCTGAACGACAAGGGCATCCAGCTGATCGGCCGGCCGCTGTACGAGGCGTTCATCAAGCACTACACCGGCAAGCAGTGGCAGACGGATCCCAAGGACCTGCCGGCCGGAATCATCTCCCGGCTTCCCGTCCGGTACAACTACGACAACAGGTACTTCAACGACAAGTACGAGGGCCTGCCCACAAACGGCTACACCGCGTGGATCGAGAAGATGGCGGAGCACCCCAACATCGAGGTGCGGCTCAACACCGACTTCTTCGACGAGTCCCACGAATACAGCAAGGACAAAGTGGTGGGCAACATCCCCGTCGTCTACACGGGTCCGGTTGACCGTTACTTCGACTACGCCGAGGGTGACCTGTCCTGGCGAACCATCGACTTCGAAGAAGAAGTCCTGGAGGTGGGTGACTTCCAGGGCACGTCCGTTGTGAACTACAACGACGACGACGTCCCCTACACCCGCATCATCGAACCCCGCCACTTTCACCCCGAGCGCGATTACCAGACCGAAAAGACGGTCATCATGCGCGAGTTCTCGCGGTTCGCGGAAAAAGGCGACGAACCCTACTACCCCGTGAACACCTCCGCGGACCGGGAGCGCCTGCTCAAATACCGCGATCTTGCGGCAGCCGAGAAGGACGTCCTCTTCGGCGGCCGGCTGGGAACGTACAAGTACCTGGACATGCATATGGCCATCGGAGCTGCTTTGAGCATGTTCGACAACAAGATCAAGCCGCACTTCGAAAGCGGCGTGAAGCTGGAAAGCGGAGGCGTGGACGCATGAGCGTTTCGCCGGGCTGGGCGACACTCCAGCGGGTGATATTCCCGCCGGAATCCGGAGTCGACACCATGTCGCTCTATGCGGACCCCGGCCCGGCAACAGGGATACGTTTCCGGGAAAGCGATGAGTCGGCCCGGAATCCCAAAAGGGCAGAGGACAAGCTGCAACTCGTGGGATCAAGCCAGCGGGAGGTGCACTTCGACGACCTGCTGTCCCGGTTCTCCATCCGCGTGCGCTCAGGGGAGCAAATCTCGCTGGGAACGTATTTCAACGCGTTTCCCGCCAGCTACTGGCGGAGGTGGACACACCTGCGCGAGGTTCGCCTGGTGGTCGAGACGTCCGGCCACGGGTCCATCACCGTCTACAAATCAAACGCGCGCGGCACCATTCAACGCGTGGATGGCACACGGGTCGACGGCGAATCGCGAACAGAATTCAATCTTTCCATCAAACCCTTTGGTGATGGTGGGTGGTATTGGTTCGATCTGGCCTCAAGCCGGGGCGACCTTATCCTGGGTGAGGCCCGCTGGGAGGGGGCGCCCGCAGAACGACCCCTTGAAACGGCGACAATTCAGATCACCACAATGAACAAGCCGGACTTCTGCCTCGCCAACGTCCGTGCCCTGGCGGAACACCCGGAAGCGCTTGAGGTTGCCCGGGAAGTACTGATCGTTGACCAGGGCACCGTCAAGGTGGCTGACCAACCCGGCTTCGCTGAAGTTGCAGCCAGCATCGGCCCCAAGCTTCGAGTGATCGACCAGGCGAACCTGGGTGGTTCGGGAGGGTTCGCCCGCGGAATGTATGAAGCTGTTGAAAACGGCAGCGACTACGTTCTGCTCCTTGACGATGATGTTGTGATGGAACCGGAAAGCATCCTGCGCATGATGGCGTTCTCCGGCCGCTGCCGGAAGCCCACCATTGTCGGCGGCCACATGTTCGACCTGTACAGTCGCAGCACGCTGTATTCAATGGGCGAAACGATTGATTCCCGGCGGTTTTCACCCAGCCAGCCGCACCAGGACATGCAGATGCGGCACGACTTCAGTGTGGCGAACCTCCGGCAGACGCCGTGGCTGCACAGGCGCGTCGACGTCGACTACAACGGCTGGTGGATGTGCCTGATACCCACTTCCGTCATACGCGATATTGGTCTTCCGCTGCCGTTGTTCATCAAATGGGACGACTCGGAATACGGGCTGCGTGCCCGGGCCGCCGGCTACCGGACCGTATCCTTGCCCGGCGCGGCGCTCTGGCACATCTCATGGATTGATAAAGACGACCTGGTTGGCTGGCAGGCATATTTCCACAATCGGAACCGCCTGATAACCGCCCTCCTTCACAGCCCCCAACCGAAGGGCGGCTCCGTGTTGCGGGAATCTTTTCAAGAAGACGTAAAGCACCTCGTCTCGCTCCAGTACTTCACGGTGCAGAACCGGCTGACGGCGAGGTCGGACCTGCTGACCGGCCCCTCCCATCTGCATCCGTCCCTCGCCACCAAGCTGGCCAGCATCAACAAGCTGCGGGACTCCTTCCCCGATGCACAGCTGCGTGAAGACATAGACGATTTTCCGGCCCCTTCACTTGGGGCAGGACTTTCGGGCCGGGGAGAGAGCCAGATGCCTGCGAAGAAGGACATGGTCAAGTGGGGCCTGACGACAGTGGCCCGGCAGTTGCTCAAGCAGCCTTCCGCGGACTCGCTTGAACGCCCGCAGGGTTACCTTGCCCACGTCGACAACAGATGGTTCCGTACAGCGCAGTTTGATTCCGTCGTAGTATCCAACGCCGAGGGAACAGCCGCCTCCTGGTACAAACGTGACCCAAAAAAGCTGAAAGCCATGCTGGGCCAGTCCGCTGTTCAGCACGCGGCGCTCTATAAGAACTGGGACGCGCTTGCAGCTGAATACCGCGCAGCGCTTGCGGACCTGGTATCGATGGAGGCGTGGCGGAAAACCTTCCACGGGAACGGGTAGCTGCACCTAAGCAACGAAACGGCTGCCGGATTCACATCCGGCAGCCGTTTGGCCTTCTAGATAAGGCTCACGCCCGGTCCACAGCGGATACTGACTCTGCAAGGGGCAGGCTGAACACTGCACGTTTCACGGTGAGCAGACGGTACAGGCACACGGCACCGGCGGCCAGAAGTGCGATGTAAATGACCGCGAGTCCCTGCCAGGTCAGCGGCGGCTGCCAACGGGGATCAAACATTTCGGTCCAGTTGACGTGGTCCTGAATACCGATGGTGTAGCGCCGCAGTCCCTCCAGGAAGATGTACGTGTGGGCGAGGACGCCCAGGACCAGGCCCCAACGGATCATGGACTTGGACCAGGGTGTGATCCGGAACTGGCGGAACCGCGTGGTCACCCCGGCCGCCAGAATCAAGGTCACGACCATGGCGAGTGCGTAGCGGCCCTGCCAGATCCAGCCGAGCTTTTCACTCGAACTGGCTTGGAGGGCGGTGGGCACGGCGATGACCGTGACCGTGAGCAGGGCCATGACCCAGCGGCCGCGCACGGGGCGCGCCGTGTAGGCGAGAAACAGCAGGGCCCCGAACCCGAGCACCCAAGTGTACAGGGTGCCCGGCGGGGGCATGGTGTCAATCCAGCCGAGGACACCGACGTACTCGACCATGAAGAACACTGTCTTATCCAGCATGGCGACGGCCGCATCTTCTGCCCGCATGGGTGCGCCGGCGAGAAGGCTGTCGAAGCTCTTGGCGGAGAAGACCCACCAAAGAGCGAACACGCACGACAACGCAGTGATGCCCATCGCTATTTGGAAGCCGCGCTGGGCCAGCGTTTTCATGAGAGTCCCGAAACCGTAGCAGAGTACGGCTGCGATCGCAGCAAGCGCCAGCCACAGCAGTGAAAGCGGACGGGTGTGCGCCAAGAGGGAAGCTGAAAGGGTAAGGAGAACCAGCGGGAGTCGTTGCAGTGATGTCCTGCCGGCCACTTGTTCAAAGACGGCGCACAGGCTGAGGAAGAGGGCGCCAGTGGTCGCAATTTCCAGAGCATTGGGGTTGATGGATCCGGAGAGGAAGAATACGGCCGGCGTCAGGGCAACAGCGGCGGCGATGACGGGCCGCCTGAAGTGGCGAAGCGAGAAGGCGGCCGCGAAGATTGCCGCCAGGAAGAATCCGACGAGCCAGCTGCTGATGATTCTCATGGCATAAATTGCCGGCTCCCCGCTGAGGCCCCGGCTTCCCATGCCAACGATCCCGTAATAGACAGGATTGTAGTTTCCGGCAGACGTCTTTCCTGCGGTCCAGCCGCGGTCCGTGGCGTCGATCGGCCGGGCGCAGTCCGCCGTGATGTTCGAGTGCTGGGCAAAGCAACTGCGGACATTCAGGTTCGCAATGTATCCCGGGACCTGGACAACCAAAGGATCGCCCTGCACGCCGGACCCTGTACCCATAAGTTGCCCCCTCGCCACCGCAGCAGCCTTAATGGCGTGCGCGGGTTCGTCAGGGACGGACATCAACGGGGACGCGAAACTCCACACGCTGCCAATGGAGCCGAAAATCAGCCAGGCAACGATGAGGACCCGGATTGGCGACGGCGGGAGGCGGCGCGGGCCGGCAGTCCTGATTTTGGGCATGGGCAAGGGGCGAGTCGAATACGGCATGATAGCTTTAAGGATACTTGGAGGCGGGCTGTGCAGAGGCTGAACACTCCGCAACCATGAGAGGATCACCCACCCATGCCAACACCGCCGTCAGGCACGTCTTCATCAGCGGAAACCCCTGTCGAAGCTGCTCCAGCTGTTCCGGGGATGGTCATGGGGCTCTACCGGCACCCGGTGGTCAGGTTCCTGCTTGTTGGCGGCGTTTCGTTTGCCCTGGACCTCGGGCTGTTGGCCATCCTCCACGAAATTTTCGATGTCCCGCTCTGGATAGCGACTCCAATCGCGTTTATCGTGAGCCTGGTTTTCAATTTCCTTCTGCAGCGCCTGTTCACGTTCCGCGCCAACAACAGCGGCAGCATCAGTGCGCTGAAGTACATCCTGCTGGTGATCGTCAACATCCTGGTCAGCGACCTCATCGTCACTGGTTTTGATGCCGTCGGCTGGACCTACGTCATTGGCAAGACCGCTGCCACCATCCTTACGACCGCGTGGAATTACTTCCTGTACCGTCACTGGATTTTCCGGCGTACACCGGAAGAGACGCGCTCATAAGAAAACGCGGGTGGTGCGCTACTGGCTTCCACCCCCGCTGGCCGGCGTACCTAATTTTGTCCGGCGAAATCGCCGCGTAGGAGAGAGGCCTGCAGGACGGCTGACCAAGACTCAGTGCGGCTGCCCGAAAACTGCCTGCCCGCCGTTCGATACCGGGCAGGCAGTTTGAAGGCTAATCCATGGATAACGGGCGGCACACGGATGCCCCCTAGGTAAAGTCCCCATGTCCGCAGGGAGGGCCCGGGTCAGTTTATTTTCCCGGCCGCAGGCTCTCGCCGGAGCTCATCTGCGCTTCAGCCACAGCAGCGGTACCGGACGGCGCAGGCTCCCGACCGGTGATTTCTTCCGTTATACCTGACTCAGGGCCTGAATTTGACCGGGCTCCGCTGTCCAGGGACAGGGTCCGCTTCACCAGCGGGCTCCCCGGGTGGAGGTACCGGAAGAGGAGCAGGGCTCCGACCGCTGTCACGAGCAGGTACAGGATGGTCAGGGGCAGCCAGCCCAGGGGCGGCTGCCAGTGCGGTGACGAAAACAGCGTCTGCCAGTTGGCTATCTCGCTGATGCCGACGACGTAGCGGCGCAGAACATAGACAAAGGCGAGCGTGTGGCACGCGACGATGAGCCAAAAGAAGACCCTGGAAATGCGCAACGCCAGAGCGCCGCCGGGGAATCGCAGCTTGCGCAGGCCAAGTCCGACACTGATGAACAGGACTACCACCAAGGGAAGCGTGTAGCGGCCCTGCCAGATGAATCCCATCCCGCGCCACAACGCGGTTTGCAGGAGCGCGGGGACCAGGTACAGCATGGCGAGCGCCACCCAGTAACCTGTCCAGTTCCGCAGCGGGCGGACGCAGAAGGGGACCACCAGGCCTGCAATCATGAGGCCGCCCCAGACAAGGGCAACCAGCTCGGGGACCGGCGTGTCCAGCCAGCCCATGGTCCCAATGTATTGCGGGAAGAAGTCGTAGGTCTGGTCAAGCATGATCATGAAGCCCCTGTAGAGGGGGGCGTCGGGGTGCGGACTGGCAATGCCCTCAGGAGCAACGCCGACGTTGGCCGGGCCGTTCGCTGCGATGTACATCCACAGCAGTCCCAGCAGGGCCCCTGGAACGGCCAGTGCTACCGCCGTGAGGACCCGCCGGTCCCTGAAGACGGTCACGACCCTGCGGAGACGGAAGGAGCAAACCCCTACGACGAGGGCGCACAGCAGCCACACCAGCGATATTTGCCGCGCATTGGCCAGCACCACCGTCGCGGCCGCGACGGTGGCCAGGGCGGGCAACACGCGCCTTGTGCCCCTTCGGTTGTCCAGAACGACGACGAAACCTGAGAAGGCAGCCATCGTGGCCGCAATCTCCAATGAGTTGGGGTTGATTCCTCCGCCGAGGAACAGGACCATGGGCGTCATGGCAAGGGCTGCGACAAGGACGGCGTACTTTGGCCGCCTCAGCTCCGTCAAGGCAGTGAACCCAGCGGCGAAGAACACAGCGCACAAGAGCGCGCTGACCAGGCGCATGCCGTAGATTGCGGGTGCGCCGGACATGAACAAGGTAGGAAGCCCTACTATCCAGTAGTACATCGGGTTGTAGGAGCCTGCTGACGTGACGCCGATGTTCGTGAACGTATCGTCCACGTAGATGGGCGCTGCGCAGTCGGCTGCCTGTGCCCTGTTGAACTTGTAGCAGCTCTGGGCATGAAGACTGGCGATGTAGTTGGGAACGCGGACGTGGACGCCGTGGCCAAATGATGTGCCGTCCTCAACCAGAACCTGCCCCCGAACCACGGCTGCTGCCTTGATGGTGTGAGCCGGTTCGTCGGGGACGCCCATCAAGGGTGTTGCCAGGGACCACAGCCCAAACAGCAGGAAGAAGATGGCAGTCAGGAGAGCGAAGGTGGGAAGGGGCCGGGGAAGGGAACGCGCGCGAACACTTCTTAGGAATAAACTCACTGTCCGTCTCCAATTGCATTGACGAGGGCGCGCCCTTCGTTCACCGCCCTTTTGCTTGGCGACATGACGAAGGCGAATGCGTTCGCGTTCTTTTGTGCTTCTTCGCTGAGTGCGCTTTCACCGAACGAGCGGGCCAGCCGGCCCATATTTTCGTCGGTATACTCCCGGCACATGTACAGGTAGATAACGGTGCCCAGGCCATAACCCGAGCGCCCATCGAGTGCCTGGGTGACTGCGGTTGATGACGCGGTAACGTTGCCGGTGGACACGGCGTCGACCACTGAGGATGCCTGGAGCCGCCGGGGCTTGCCATCGAAGACAAGCTGGGCAGCGACGAACCTGTTCCCGATGATGCTTCCATCAAGGATCGACAGGCCTCCGTTGGTGTCGTCCAGCTTGTTCGCGAGATCCAGGGGGGGAGACTGGACTTGACCCTTTACACTGCCCGGCCATCGGTCCTCGGCGGGGGCGTTCCAGTCGGTTCCCGCGTCCCTGAGGTAGGAATTAACCGGGCGGACAGTATCCGAGGGCCCCTCCTGTACGAGAACGGTGATAGCCACGTCGGGGAGGGCGGTCTCCGGATTCAGTGCCGCTATTTTAGGGTCATTCCAGCGCGTGATGGCCCCCTGAAGGATCTGCGCAAGGGTTTTCGCATCCAGGATGAGATCGTTGACACCCTTGAGCTTGACGGCCACACCCACGGGCAGCACACCGGCAGCTATGGACATGGCACCCTCGGATGTGCACATTCCCCGGACTGCGGAAGCCTCGGTTTCCGCGAGCGGGGCGGAACCAACAGCGAACTGGGCCTGCCCGTCCTGGAATGCTTTAAGCCCTGCCGCAGACCCGTCGGGGGAGTAGCTGACGTAGGTTCCCTTCACCGTGCTTCCCCACGCGAGGCCCCACGCACTGACAGCTCCCTGGCCTGCATTGCTCCCAATTCCGGTCAGGGCACCCTCGATTGTCCCCGGAGGCATGGTTGCGCATGCAGACAGGGGCAGGAGTGCGGACAGCACAACAGCGGCACCGATTTTAGTTCGTCGAGAAACGGGAATCACCTATCCAGCCTAGTGGTCAAGCACTGCAAGTATGGGCACGGCCGTCGCCACGCCGGTGAAGGGCACACTCATTCACAACCGGAAATCCGGTATAGCCGTGCGTCCTGGCCTTGCGAATCCACCAGGGTTAATCCGTTTCCCGGCGCAAGGTTGGTCAACGCCGGGTATTTTTCGGACCCTGGCAGGTCGATCAGGTAACGGGCCCCAAAATCCAGGACGTACTGCACGTTTTTATTGCGCAGGGCCGCGCAGACGGCAGGGTTGTCCGCGGCCTCTCCGAGCTTTTGATTAATCAGTTCCGTATCAGGGTCGTCCGTTGTAAACAGGTGAGTTGTCAGGACGCGGCGGCCGGTGTAGGCATATGCGAGTGAACTCCCGTTCCACGGATTGTCAGCTATGACTGCATCGGAAGGGACGCGGGACGGGAGCCGCTGTATTAAAGCAAGCTCATCCGGTGTCAGGAGCTCCGATTGTGCGTCGAAGCGGTAAACGGACGAGGCGCCGTTGATGTAGTGGCTCAGCGGGCCTGCGAACGAAGCCAGGAGGGCGAAAACCACCACAGCTGCTGTGGACAGTACTGTTTTCCCGCTCGCGCCTGTCCGGTCGATGGAAGCTTCCCATACCTGCCACGTCCGCGTGCCTGGGCGGGAGGAACGGGTTGAATCCCACAGACGCAGACCTCCGATGACGGCAAGCGGGGTCACAAGAAGCGGCAGGAGGGCCGCGAGGCGGTAGGTGTCCTGGTACCAGGTGCCGATCAGGATGTCCCGGATGCTGCCTTTCGGGAACGACGCCGCAACGATATAGAGCCCTCCGAGTACGGCGTAGCACGCAGCCATCCAGCGCCACTTCCGTACCTTGAAGGTGGTGAGGAGACCGTAGACCGACAGGATGGAAACCACTACGGCCGGTATGGCTGATTGCATCGTGCTGGCTGTGAGTATTTCCCCGACGGCGGCGCCCGGCTTCACGGTTGGTCCCCAGTTGTCATAGGGGGCAGGGCGCAACTTCAACCACAGGACCGCGGCAACCGCGAGGACCCCGACGGTCCCGGCAAGGAACAGCCAGGCTCCGGCGGGGTTCACCCGCAGCATCTCCCGGCGCGGCATGATCCGCCACCACAAAATGGCGAGGATCGGAAGGCCAAGGGCCACCGTGATGTTGATGGAACTCGTGTGGGCAAATGCGAGACCTGCCAGCGATAACACCAGCGCCGCTGCCCAGCTGAGAAGTGGTTCCGTCCGCGTCCGCCCGATGCGGACCAGCGCTGCGAGTTCGACAATCACAACCGGCATCATGCTGAGGGCCATGGCGTAGGGGAACAAAGGGCCCCAGACAATCATGAGGAAGGGGAAGGCAACTTGTGTGCCGGCGATCACTGCAGCGATGATGAGGGCCGCCGGCCTGCGCGAGATGGTCTTGGCGACGAGGAACAGACAGGAGGCAGGCCAGAGGAGCACGACAATGACCAGGTTCAGAACGTTCTCAGCAGTAGGAATATCCACTGAAGCAAGCTGCACAAGGAGGGCAGCAAAAGAATGCCACGCCGCGGGATAGACCGCGTCAAGGCCCTGCACGCCCTGTATCGACGCCAGAGTCAGTGACGAGGCGTTTCCACTGTCGAGGATGAAGCGGATGGCATTGAGGTGAAAGACGTTATCGAAGACTTGCGACGGGTGGGCCGGAGATCCCACCAGTTGGATAAACCGCCACGTCATGGGCAACGTCGCGAGGGCAAGTGCAGCGAAGGGCAAGTACTTCCGCCAGTGGGGGGTTGTCAGTCGCCAAGGGACGCCACGGGTCAGGACCAATGCTCCGGCGGCGAGAACCGCGCTGACGAGGAGATAAGGCAGGATGCTCCAGGGCACGTGGAGCAGGCCGCCGAGGACTCCGGCAAATCCGGCGGCTGCTGTTGAGAGCAGGGGGGCGATGCCAAGGATCCCGCCCAACCGGAACTTGAGGCAGGATGCGATGGCGGCGCCGGGAACATAAAGGAGCAGAATTGCCGCTGCCGACGCCGGAAGGATGGTCAGCCAGTTCACGACGGTATTTCCTCAGTCCTGTCCTTCGGTGACGGCTCCCGCATCAACCGGATGATGGCGCGCAGCTGTATGAGGGTCACCGCAATTTCTCCCACCGCTAACCCCAGCGCCCCGCCTGGGCCGCCCATCAGATGCGCCAGGATGACCATGGCCGGGAGCCCGACGATGGCTCCTGCAATAGTGCTGGAGAAAACCACCCGCATCTGTTTGGCAGGTACCAGCCAGTGGGCTCCCGTAGAAGTTGTTATACAGACGAGGAGGAACGACAGGCCGAACCAGAAACAGGTCCAAAAGTCAGCCGCCAAAGCTGACCCAAAAATGGTGGCGCTGGCCCACGGGCCCAGGAGGGCCAGGATCAGCCAGCCTGCTGCGCCCAGGACTGACAAAGCCAGGAGAGAGAACCTTCGCCGCTCCTTGTGGTCCGAGCCGAACTCGTTGACCCAGCCTTGGAGGCTGTTACCCAACGCGGCAGTCGCGAGTTGACCAATGCGGTACAGCTTCTCCGCTGATACGAACGCAGCCAACCCGGAAGTGGAGGCAGCAAACTGCACCACGAGGACCGGAGTAGAGGCGTACGCTCCTGCCGCGACGGTCACGCCTGCCCCGCCCCTCAGCTCCCAGATTTCCCGAATTACTGCGCGGGGAGTCAGCCCGTGGAAGTCTGTCCGTTCAGCGTGATCCTTGTTGAACCACAAGGTTCCCGCCAGGCCAAGCAGCAGAAGTGCCAGGGGGTAGAGGAAGATCTCACCGGTCGCGAACAAGAGCGGGATAACGCCCAGGGTTGCGACCATGCGGGGAATAACGTCGTATTTAGCAATCCTGCCGGCGTGCCCTGTCGCTATGCAGTACCAGGCCGGGGTGAGCCCTGCGGCCGCTTGGGCACAGGCCATTAGGAAAGCGACCCAGAACTGCTCTCGCACGCCCGTGAATGAGAGGGCGGCTGCCATAAGGGGAACGGCGCAGACGAAGACAAAGAATCGGGTGACGAAACTAGTGGCGTAGAGCCGGCGCCGCGTAATGGGGTCGCTTTGCGAGGCGACGGCGGCAGGACCTGTCAATGGCCACCCAAGACCGATGACAATGGCCGCGATTGCCCCGACGGCCTGGCCCACGGCCAGGGAATTCCAGGCTGGTGCTCCACCGACCCTGGCGATGATGGGCAAGAGGATGAACGACGCAAGCGAGGCGAGCAGCGGCAATCCGGCGAAGGCGGCGATCCTTTTGATCATGCTGTGGTCTCCGCCGCGATGCGGCGACTACGCATAGTCATAGGCATCCTTGCCCAAACGGCCGTTAACGAAGACGTCTTCAACCTCCTGCTTGAACCGGGCACGTTCGTTGAGGATGGTTTCCCGGTAGCTGTCTTGTTTTGCCACTTCCTGCTCGAAGTTGGCGATGAGCTGCGGAAGCATGGCTGCAGCGGTGGCAACCTCGGTGTCTCCCGGCGTGATTTTGTGTTCCCAGGGAATGGGAACGTCAGCGTAGAAGGCGCCGGACCCGCGACGGGCCACGATTGTCAGGGCGCCGGAAAGCGTTGCCTCCCGAGGCATGCGGTCTTTACCGGGGTGGTGCCCCAGGTCCAAATAGACGCCGCATTGCCGCAGGGTCGCAACTACCTCGGCGCGGGTCATCCCGACAATTGGCTGCCATTCAATGCTGGGTGGGCTGGCCGCCTTCACCGCGTCGATGATGTGTCCGCCTTTGGCGGGATTGTAGGTAACCAGTTGGCGGTTGCGCTCGGCGGTGGCCGTGGCCTGGAATTCCCCGGTGGGGGTGTAGTCGGAAACCAAGGATGGCACCACGTCCAATCTGGTGGCTACAAAGGCCCACGCATAAGAGGACTGCACGAGGTGGATGACATCCTTATCGGTGCGCAATTTTGCCGGCGTCACGCCGTTCTTCCACATACGGGCGAAAGGAACTGCGGCTTCCTTTGCCTTTTCAAACAGGCCAGCCGTATTCCGGTACCACATGCGCTCGGCCATGAAGGTCAGCGAGTTATCGATACTGAGCCACCAGCACATGCGCCGGGCCTGCTTGATGTGGGACATCTCATGGACGTAGGTCTCCGGATAGACCACCACGTTTTCGGCGGTGTCGACGATTTCAGCTGCCTCCGGCGCATCGTAGATGTCGTACTGCTCCACGCGGTCATTGCCTGCCGTGTGCGGATGGGGGACCAGATAGGCGTCCTGCCCGAGCTCACGCAGCATATCGACCAGCTGATGGAGGGCTTCTGGCCCTCCTGTACGCAAGCCGCGGTGATAGAGGACAAAGATTGATCCTGAGTTAGTGGTCATGAATATTCTTTCGATGTTGACCGGGCAGTGCAGGGGAATGAGGGAACCGGCGACTAGCGTAGGCGGGCCGCGAGGGCGTCGTCTATCTTGCCCATCCGCTGATGAAGGGCGTCGCGGATGCCGGCCGCCGCGGCTACCGCGTGCTTACGCCTGTTCGGACCAAATCCGAAGCGCACAACGTTGCTTTGGATTTCCATGTATATTCTGCGCAGGACCCAGACCGGCTGTTTCAATGCATACCGGCGCGCGAGTGTCAGCGAGTTCCGGGTGATGTAGTAGACCCGGAACGGTGCGTGGTAGTAGATGTACAGCTTTTTGGCCCCAATGTGCGCATGCCAGCCGAGAATCTTCATCGGCCGTGCACTGCCCAGGCTGTGCTCAAGATTGCAGCCCCGTCCTGCCAGTGCACGGAGGCCGTGTTCCCGGAGTCGCGCATTGAATTCAGAATCCACGCAATCGATGAAGAACCCTTCGTCGAAGAGGCCAACTGCATCGAACGTGCGTGCCCGCACCAGTGTGCCGCTGGTCATGGGGTCGAAGATCTGGGGCTCATCCCGGCTGCCCCATACGGGCAGGGGAATGTGATTGTGCGACTCCGCGCACACCATGCCTACGCTGTGCGGGTCACTGGACGCTGCGACAGTAGCGAGAGCGGCACGGATGTAGTCTCCAGTGAACCTGGAGTCCTGGTCCATGGTGACAATCCACTCCGGGTTCCAGCGCTCGAGTGCTTCCTTGATTCCCGTGTTCAGAGCCTTGGCGATCCCGGAATTGATTCCGAGGCGCAGAACAACGGCACCTGCCTGCTCCATCTCTGCCAAGGCCTGCGATACATCGTCGCGCGAGCCGTCGTCGACAACCACGACATGGGAGACGAAGCCCAACAGCCACTTTACGTTGGCAACATTTTCTGCACCGGGGTTATAGGCAGAAACGACTCCACACACATCGGGGTGGAGGCTGGTCGGCTCCGGGCCAGACTGGACCATCACGCCTTCCTCGCCTGACGCGAGCGCCGTACTGCAACGTAGACGTTGCGCAGGAAAGCCATTCGTGCACGAATTATTTTTGAGGCTGAGCGGATGCCGTGGGGCGTCAGGTTCTCGCCGTGAAGTCTGTGCAGGATGGTGTCTTCTTCCATGTAGACGATGGAGCGGTTGACGTTGCCCACGGTGGCAAGCCACTGGTCATGGGATTCGTTCATATAGTGGGGGAACGGCAGTGCCTGTGCCAAAAGGTTCCGCCGGACGGCCATCGCGCAACCCCAGTGGAGGCGGTAACCGACCACAATGCCCAGAAGGTTGCGCAGGTGGTGGGTGGAATCCTTGGCCCGTAAACGAATTTCGTGGAATGAGCCGGGTTTTCCGTCGAAGTGCCTGCAGTTGCTCACAACCATGCTCTTGCCGTCCAAGGCCGAAATCATGCGTTCCACCCGGCCCGGGAGCCATACATCGTCCTGGTCCGACAGGAAAACGAACTCTCCCTGTGCCTCCCCGAGTGCTTTTTCAAACGTTGAAACATAGCCATGGTTATGTTCGGCATTGATCAGCCGGATCCGACGGTCCGGGACAGCGGCGACGATGGCAGCAGTGTTGTCCGTGGAACAGTCGTTGACGACAATGACTTCGTCGTGGGGGCCGAGTTCGGGAAGGATCGACTCGATTTGCTCGCTGATGTGGCGGGCGCCGTTGTAGGCAGCCATGCAAACACTGATGCGCGGCCGTGTGGTTGTGGGCTCCAAAAGTAATTCTCCTCACTCCGGGCGGTGCCAGCGGGGCGGGCAGGACCCCAAGCAGTCTAGCAAGCCGTGCCTGGCGGGCCCGACAAGGGCCCGTCAACTATAATCGTGGGGAAGCCGCCGAGTTCTTCGAGCGGAGCCCACGGAAGGAATCCCAGGTCCATGACCGTTGACGTAATGCTGCCCTACTACGGCGATGTCGATCAGATGAAGCTCGCAGCCCGAAGCGTGATGAACCAGGAGAACGAGGACTGGCGGCTCATCGTGATCGATGACGGCTACCCGGACCCCGAACCGGAACGCTGGTTCTCGACCATCACTGACACTCGCGTTACGTACCTCAAGAACGAGAAAAACCTGGGCGCCAACGGCAACTACCGCAAGGCCCTGACCATGGTCGAGTCACCGTATGTGGTCATCATGGGCGCAGACGATGTCATGCTGCCCAACTATCTGGACGTCGTCGTGGATGCGTTCGAGACCTACCCGCATGCCAGCGTCGTCCAGCCGGGCGTCCAGGTCATTGATGAAAAGGGCATAGCCTGCATCCCCCTGGCTGATGCCGTCAAAAAGGCCTACGCCCCGAAGACCCGCGAGCGGATCGAGCTCAAGGGTGAGCAGATGGCTACCAGCCTGGTACGTGCTGACTGGGCTTACTTTCCGTCGCTGGCCTGGCGGTCGGAGACCATCGTGCGGATCGGCTTCACCGACGGCCTGGACGTCGTTCAGGACCTTGCCCTGCTGCTGGACATAGCGGCAGAAGGCGGTTCCCTGGTGGTGGACCCCACGCTGTCCTTCCTGTACCGGAGGCACTCGGCGTCGGATTCTTCCGTGCGTGCCCTGGACGGCCGCCGCTTTGATGAGGAGCGGCGCTTCTTTGAGGGGCAGGCCGCCCGGTTTAAGGAACTTGGCTGGAACCGCGCTGCCCGTGCAGCGTCCTTCCACACCACCTCGCGGCTGAATGCTGCATCCTTGGTGGTCAAGTCCGTGGCCATGGGCAAGGTGGACTCCCTCCCACGGCTGGCAAAGCACATCTTCGGCTGACCGATTGCATAGGAAAGGGAGCGCCCCGCGGGGTCGCTCCCTTTTTTGTTTGGTCCACTTGGCCAGTCCCGCAGAAGTGCTCCTGCTACGCAGCGGGGCCGGTGGTTCCGTCCTGTCGCGGGCGTGACCCGACGCTTTGCTGCAGTGCCGAAAGCTCCACCTTCAACAAGGCCACCTCTTCGCAAAGGATGCGCACCTCATCCTCGGCCTGCGACTGCTCACGGGACAGGTGAAGGCATACACCGACAAGGAGGACCAGGGTGGTGATGAAGAGGAGGTTCGCGGGTACCTGGATTCCGAGCAAGCCACTTGCTTGCTCGAGCAGCGCGGGAAAAGCGGCCAACAGCAGCGTGCCTATGCCGATGACAATCCAGAGAACGGCGTACTTCTCGCGCAGCTTTTGCCTTCGCAGCATCTCGAAGACGAAGAAGAGAATCGCCACGACGACGATGGAGCCCATGAGGAGAGACATGTGGAATCCTAGTTGGTGGAAGGTGTGGATTTCTTGCGCGTCAGCGCGAACAAGAGCGCCATTCCTGAGCGGCCGAGGTAGATAGCGGCTTTGATGGGGTCATGGCTCGGGGTGCCGCCCTGACGCTCCCTCATTGAAACGCCAACCTGCCGGACAGTGCAGCCCGAACGTATTGCCACGACCAGTGAATCAATCGTGTCGCCCAGGTACTCGGCGGGATAATGGTCCAGGTATTGGCGGATGGCCTTAGCATTCGCTGCGCGGAAACCAGAGGTCACGTCGGTAAGCTTCGTCCGCGCCAGCCGGGATATCGTCCAGGCCAGGACGTTCATAGCCCACTTCCGGGGACCGCGCACGGTGTAGTTTCCGGCATCTGCAAACCGGGCACCAATGGCGATGTCGGCGTCACGCAGTCCGTCCAGGACCGCTTTGATGTCCCGGGGATCGTGTTGACCGTCCGCGTCCACCTGGATGACTTGCTTATATCCGTGCGCCTTGGCGTATTTGAATCCAGTGCGCATGGCGCCGCCGACGCCCATGTTGAACGGTAACTGAACGACCGTGGCACCGGCGGCGCGCGCAACCCGGGCGGTATCATCCCGGGAGCCATCATCCACCACCAACACATCGCAGGCCGGTCCGAACTCAAGGACTTCCGCAATGGTGTTGCCGATCGCCTCCGACTCATTCCAAGCCGGCATGATGACAAGAGTGTCGTGGCGTGCTTCGGTCATGCTGAAAATCCGCTCATGGTCGAATTGACGTACTCGGTCAGACGCAGCCCCGCTGCGGGTGCGTCGAAGCCGGCAGCCTTGATTTTGGACAGGTCAAGGACACTGTTAAGCGGTCGGGGCGCAGCATCCTTCCCCTCGAAGTATTCCTTGGTGCTTACGCCGGTCACTGAGGACCTGCTTTTGCCAGCCAGCTCGTAGACGTCTGCCGCAATGTCGGCCCACGACTGCGCCTCGCCGTCGTTGCTCAAGTTGTACGTGCCATACGGTGCCGCTGTTTCCAGCAGATGCCGGATGCCAGCGGCGATATCTTCGGTGAAACTGAGGCGCCCGTACTGATCGTTCACTACAGAAGGCTCTACTCCACGCGACGCGAGTGAAGCCATGGTGCGAACGAAGTTGTTGCCTTCCCCGATAACCCAACTCGTTCGGACGATGTAGTGCCGGGGAACCACGCTGACGACAGCGTCGCCGGCTGCTTTTGTCTGCCCGTAGACTCCCAGCGGGGTGAATGCCTCCGTCTCGGCATGAACTTCCTTGGCTCCGTCGAAGACATAGTCGGAGGAAACGTGTACGAGCGTGAGGTCATGCTCTATGGCGATTCTCGCAAGCTGCGTCATCGCGGTCACATTGGTTGCCCAGGCGGCCGCCCGGCCATCGGGGGTCTCCGCAGCGTCGACGGCCGTGTAGGCAGCCGCGTTCACAACGGTGGAATAGTTCTTCCAATTGCGGGCCAGGAAAGCATCCGGGTTGCCAAGGTCGAACTCACCGCGCGATGCGAACTCGACGGAAGGGTCGCCGTCGTACTGTTTTCGCAGTGCTTTGCCCAACTGCCCGTTCGCCCCGACCACCAAGGTCTTCTTCGGTGGCATCGGCACGACGTCGGCCAGGCGGGGGTGGGCCTTGTCTTTTTCGGATAATTCGGCGTCGGAGAGCGGGATTGGCCATTCGATGGCGACGGTTTCGTCCGCCAGGTTCAGGAACGTGTACTGACCTTGCGCGTCTGCGGACCAGTGGTCGTTGACGAGGTACGTGTAAGCCGTCGAATCTTCAAGAGTCTGGAAAGCATTGCCGACGCCGCGTGGAATGAAGATCGCCTGGCTTGGATCGAGCACGGCGGTGAACACGGCACCAAACGAGGGTCCGTGGCGCAGATCCACCCATGCTCCGAAGATCCGTCCCGTGGCGACCGAGATGAACTTGTCCCAGGGCTCTGCGTGGATCCCCCGGGTAGTACCCGCCTTCTCGTTGAAGGAGATGTTGTTCTGGACGGGCCGGAAGTCCGGCAGGCCGAGTGCAACCATCTTTTCCCGTTGCCAGTTTTCCTTGAACCAGCCGCGGTTGTCGCCGTGGACAGGAAGGTCGTAGAGAACGACGCCGGGAATGGGCGTTTCGTGGAAGGCGAGCTTTTTAGAGAACTCGATGGACATGCCTTACTGGCCCTGTTCCTTGTACTTGGCCTCCGTGGCGGCCTTCTGGGGGCGCCACCAGTCCTCGTTATCCCTATACCAGGCGATGGTGTCTTCGATGCCGGTCTCAAAGTTTGAGAACCGGGGTTCCCAACCGAGCTCGGTGCGCAGCTTTGTTGAATCGATGGCATACCGCAGATCATGACCAGCACGGTCCACCACATGGTCGTAGGCGTCCGGGGCCTGGCCCATGTGCTTGAGGATCAGTTCAACGACGTCCTTGTTGTTCTTCTCGCCGTCGGCGCCAATCAGGTAGGTCTCCCCGATGCGGCCTTTCGCAATGATGGCGAGGACGGCCGAGGAGTGGTCATTGGCGTGAATCCAGTCCCGGACGTTTTCCCCCTTGCCGTAGAGCTTGGGCCGGATGCCGTCGATCACGTTGGTGATCTGCCGTGGGATGAACTTTTCCACGTGCTGGTAGGGACCGTAGTTATTGGAGCAGTTGCTGATGGTTGCCTGAAGCCCAAATGAGCGAACCCACGCGCGGACCAGGAGGTCGGACCCGGCCTTGGTGGAGGAGTACGGGCTGGACGGGTTGTAAGGGGTCTGTTCCGTGAAACGCTCGGGATCGTCGAGTTCGAGATCGCCGTAGACCTCGTCCGTGGAGATGTGGTGGAAGCGTTTGCTGTGCTTCCGTGCAGCTTCGATGAGGGTGTAGGTACCGATGATGTTGGTGTCGAGGAAGGGCCGGGGGTCGTGCAGCGAATTGTCGTTGTGCGATTCCGCTGCGTAGTGGACCACCACATCTGCTTCGGCAACGAGCCCGTCCACCAGGGCGGGGTCGGCAATATCGCCTTGGACGAATGAGAAGCGGTCTGCTGGAAGGCCCTGCAGCGATGCAAGGTTGCCGGCGTAGGTCAACTTGTCCAGAACAGTGACATGGTCTTCCGTGTTCTCAATAACGTAGTGGACAAAGTTTGAGCCAATGAAGCCGGCGCCGCCGGTAACAAGAAGTCGCTGCATAATTCCCAAGACTACCGGATTTGCCGCTGCACTTAGCTAAAGGAAAGATGGGTGCATGCGCGGAATAATACTCGCCGGCGGTACCGGCTCGAGGCTCCATCCCATCACTTTGGGCGTCAGTAAGCAGTTGGTCCCGGTGTACGACAAGCCGATGATCTACTACCCGCTCTCCACGTTGATCCTCGCGGGCATCCGGGACATCCTGATTATCACCACTCCCCATGATGCCGAGCAGTTTGAGCGACTCCTCGGTGACGGCTCCCGGTTTGGTGTTTCCATCACCTACAAGCAGCAGCCTTCACCTGATGGCCTAGCGCAGGCATTTGTTCTCGGTGCTGAGCACATCGGCGACGACAGCGTAGCCCTTGTCCTAGGCGACAACATCTTCTACGGGCACGGCATGGGAACGCAGTTGCGGCGATTTGAAAATATCGATGGTGGGGCAGTATTCGGCTACTGGGTGGCCGACCCGAAGGCCTATGGCGTCGTGGAGTTTGACGAAAACGGTAAAGCCGTTTCGCTGGAAGAGAAGCCGTCCGAACCGAAGAGCCACTACGCGGTGCCGGGACTCTACTTCTACGACAACGACGTCGTGGATATTGCGAAGAACCTCAAGCCATCCGCGAGGGGAGAGCTTGAGATCACCGACGTCAACCGTACTTACTTGGAGCGCGGCAAACTGCAGGTTGAGATTCTTCCACGGGGCACGGCCTGGCTGGATACAGGAACTTTCAATGACCTGAACGACGCGTCAAACTTCGTTCGGACCACGGAGAACCGGCAGGGACTCAAGATTGGGGCCCCGGAGGAAATTGCCTGGCGCCTGGGGTTCCTTACAGATGAAGAACTGCGTGAGCGGGCCGAACCTCTCGTCAAGAGCGGTTATGGTTTGTACCTCATCGACCTGTTGGAACACGGCCGCTGATCACGAGCAAGAAAGCAGGGGCGGGACCGCGAAAGCGGTCCCGCCCCTTTTTGTCAACGTGTCAGTTGAGGCGTACCTTCGCTCCGCCGGCCGAGGTCCAGCTGATGGCACCCCCCTGGAAGTTCTGGCTGCAGGACAACCTGTCGGCGGTGCACGTTTGGCCGCTTGTGGGGAAGGCCAGCGCACCGTTTTCGAAGCCTTGTCCTGCCCAGGTCTGCTGGATGGGCCCTGGCATCATCACTTGTGCGCCGCTGGCGGCGGACCACAGGGTGGTTCCCTTCTCAAAGTTTTGGAAGCAACCACCGTTGCGCAACCCGCAGATGGCGCCGCTGGTGGGGTAGCCAAGTGAGCCGCCCTCGAAACCCGTGGTGGCCCACTTGTCCCGGATGGGGGCCGATGACATGGTCTGAGCTCCGGTGGCGGGGGAGTACATGACTGTTCCGTTCACGAAGTTCTGGAAGCAGCCGCCGTTCCGGAGACCGCACACCTGTTCGCTGGTGGGATATCCAAGAATTCCGTTCTCAAAACCGGAAGCGATCCAGGCATCCCGGACCGGACCGAACGACATTGCATGTGCCCCGCTGGCATTGGACCACATCACAGTCCCGCCCAGGTAGTTCTGGAAGCACCCGGCACCGACCAGCCCACAGATGACATTTGAAGCGGGGTAACCGAGGGCGCCGTTTTCAAAGCCTTGCTTCTGCCAGAAGTCACGGATGGGTCCCAGGAGGCTGGGTTGGGCGCCTGCAGCTGGGGAGTACATGAGTGCACCCTTGGCGAACATCTGGAAGCATCCACCGTCCTTGAGGCCGCAGATCTGGGCGGACGCAGGGTAGCCGAGGGCCCCTCCTGCCGCACCAAGGTTCGTCCACGCCTGGGCCATGGGGCCAGCCGGGACCGTCTGGAGCGGTGTCGCCGCGGAGTAGGCGACCGTGCCCTTTTCGAAGGACTGCCAGCATTCGGTCTGAACGGCGCCGCAGCTGGCCGGACCTGTCGGGTAGCCCAGTTGGCCGTTTTCGAAGCCGGTTTGCGCCCAGTAGTTAAGGATGCGGCCAGTCATTGCGTACGCCCCTGAGGCGGGTGAGAACAGAATGCTTCCACCCTGGAACAGCTGATAGCAGCCGCCGCCTCGTAGTCCGCAGACTTCCTTGGCAAGCGGGAATCCGATGGGTTCTCCCTTTGTCCTTGCTGCCTTCCAGGTGTCACCGATGCCCATGTAGATGGGCCATGCACCAGTTGTGGGTGTCGACCCGATGACTCCGCCGCTGAACAGCTGCGTGCAGTCGGACGCGCTGCAGCTTACATCTGTTGTCGGGAACCCTAGGAGGCCGTTCTCAAACCCGTCCTTGGCCCATGCGTCCAGGACCGGTCCCGATTTGACCAAGTGTGCTCCGCTGGACGGACTCCAAAGCGCGGACCCGGCTTGGAATAGCTGGAAGCATCCGCCAAACCGCAGCCCGCATGTCGCGTTGCTCGTGGGATAGCCCCACGGGCCATTTTCGTAGCCTTGCGCGGCCCAGGCATCGCGAATCGCGCCGAATGGAACGAAGGCGGCACCAGTGGATGGCGACGACATGATGCTGCCGCCTTGGAAGTTCTGGAAGCATCCGCCGTTTTTCAGTCCACAGATCAGGTCACTGGTCGGATAGCCTGCCGCGCTGCGTTCGGCACCGAGGGCCTGCCACGCTCCGGTAACGGACCCCGCGGAAACGGCGAAGGCTCCGGACGCCGGGGACCACATCACGGTTCCGCCCTGGAAGCCCTGGTAGCAGCCGCCGCTGGTCAAGCCGCATGTGATGGCGGTGGTTTGACTGCCCAGCGATGGATGAGCCTTTGCATATGCCGCTATCTGCTGGGTGGCCTGGGACGGGACCTGGACGGAGGGCGTGCCGGTTCCGGCAAACCGCTGGAGCGATGCGTAGTCACCGTTCCACACATTCGAGTCACCAGCCAGTGGGCCAGTGCTGCTGTACTGCCAGATGCTGTAGGTGTTCCAGCTTGCCGGCACCGCGCCGGCATCATCGCTGGGGGATCCGGGGTATGCGGCTACCCACAGCGGGTAGTCGCCAAAGTCTGTCGGCGTGCCGAGGCACTGGTTCCACCAGCTCGTATTGGTGTAGATAACTGGCAGCCGGCCGGTAAGGGACAGCATGGTGTTGCCAAAGTCCCGAACCCAGGAAGCCAATTGGCTTCCGGACATGTCGTAGCAGGTATTGCCGAAGTAGAAACCGTTGATCGTCTTGCCTGCATATGGATTGAACTCAAAATCCAGGACGGGCGGCATTGTGTACCCGTCAGCCGACCAGCCGCCTCCGTTATTTACGAAATAGCGCGCCTGGTCCGCACCCGAGGACCAATTGGGAATGGCGAAGTGGTAGGCGCCCCGGATCATTCCGACGCTTCGCGCGCCCTGGTACTGGGAGCCGAAGAGGTCATTGGTGAAGTAGTTGCCTTCTGAAGCCTTCACGTAGGCGAATCTGGCACCCATGTTCCATTGCTGCT
The DNA here is from genome assembly GCF_006517815.1 of Pseudarthrobacter sp. NIBRBAC000502770. Classification (NCBI taxonomy): domain Bacteria; kingdom Bacillati; phylum Actinomycetota; class Actinomycetes; order Micrococcales; family Micrococcaceae; genus Pseudarthrobacter; species Pseudarthrobacter sp. NIBRBAC000502770. Next base: position 2,214,633 of record NZ_CP041198.1, on the reverse strand, counting down.
GCCAGTCAACGCTCGTTTGGTGCCCGCTGACGTCAAGTCCCTGAACGCCAAACGAGGGCATCCATGTGCCTTGGGTGGACAACGATTCGGTGCTGAGCTTCCTGGCGGGGTCAGAGCTGTTCGATGCCGTGACCCTCGCGGAGCGCTGGCCCATCTCCGCTCCGCCGGGACCGATCGCCTGAGCCATGGTTTGTGGCGAAGGAGTGGGGCCCGGTGAGGTTGCAGGCAGGGGCGAGGTTGAAGGCAATGGCGCGGATGCCGGCGAAGGGGCCGACGTCGGAGCCGGTGATGCTGCGGTGCCCGGAGCTGAAGTGGAGGTAGCAGAAGGTGTCGGCGCCGGGCTGACTTCTGCTGCGGTGGCTACATCAGCCATGCCGGGTCCGGCGAGCAACGAGACGGCCAACAGGGCGGTCCCGAGGGACTTCATGACTGGGTGACGGGACTGAGACAGGTTCCGCTTCATATGGGCTCCGGAGACAATGTGGCGCTCCCCCGAGCGCCTCTTTGGATACTGCTCAGGTGATTTCCCCCAGGAAGGCACCTGATAGTGCTATTTCGATAAATAACGCGCTCACCATAGCACCCGTGTTACTGACGGAACCAGTGATTCTGGTGTTACTTATGTGAATCCTGTGGTCATCTGGATTTAATCCTGAGTCGTTCCGGTGACAATCTTGAGGTACCTCAGATATCCACATGCGCGCATAATGACTTGTTGCGGCCGGGGCAAGCTCCTTAGGCTGTAGCCCAAGTCGCACTGCCTCCGTCGGGGCGGCAGTTGTATGGGGGAACATATGGACGCGCTGGGAATTGTCGAGGACGAAGTCCGCGAACTCATCCGTCGCCGCGGGCTGGACCCGCTAAGGCAGGCTGGTGAGGTCCGGCGCTTGGTTGAAGCAGCAGTAACGGACTATGACGAACGGGCACTGATGGGGCCTTTGCCGCCCATTGGCCCTCTCGACGCAGCCCGCCGGTTCCTCTTCGACGCCGTTGCAGGCTTCGGTGTGCTGCAACCACTCCTGGATGACCCTTCGATTGAGGAAATCTGGCTCAACGCACCCAACGAAATTTATGTCGCGCGCAACGGCGAGTCCGAGTTGACGTCGCTGAGCCTCACGGAGCAGCAGGTGCGCGACCTCGTGGAACGTATGCTCAAGAGCTCCGGCAGGAGGCTTGACATGTCCTCACCTTTCGTCGATGCGGCCCTGCCTGATGGTTCAAGGCTGCACGTGGTTATCCCGGATGTCACCCGCCGCCATTGGGCAGTTAACATCCGCAAGTTCGTAGTCAAAGCCAGCCGCCTGGAACATCTCGTGGAGTTGGGGACGCTGACGCCGCAGGCAGCACGCTTTCTCGGCGCGGCTGTGTCCAGCGGCCTTAATATCCTGGTTTCGGGGGCAACCCAGGCCGGCAAAACCACCATGCTGAACTGTTTGGCTGCCAGCATCGGAAGCCGCGAACGTGTCATCACCGTCGAGGAAATCTTCGAACTGCAGTTTCCCCTCCGGGACGTGGTGGGGCTTCAGTGCCGTCAACCGAACCTCGAAGGTGAGGGAGAAATTCCACTCCGCCGCCTGGTGAAGGAAGCACTGCGGATGCGTCCGGACCGGCTGGTGGTGGGGGAGGTTCGCGAAGCCGAGAGCCTGGACATGCTCATCGCCCTGAACTCCGGGCTTCCTGGAATGTGTACGGTTCACGCGAATTCGGCTCATGACGCAGTCACTAAGATCTGCACCCTTCCGCTCTTGGCGGGGGAGAACATCTCAAGTGCGTTCGTTGTGCCGACAGTCGCTTCGTGCATAGATCTTGTAGTTCACTGCAGCAGGAATGCTGACGGCCGCCGGCAAGTCACTCAGATCCTGTCGCTGGGCCGCCGGGTGGAGAACGGCGTCATCGAGTCGTCTTTGGTGTTTGGCTTGGAGAACGGCGTCCTGCAGCCACGTGCCAACGCCATGCCTTCGGCGGAGAAATTCTCAAGGGCCGGTTACGACGTCGCGGCACTGCTGGACCCGCGATGATCCCGGCGTTGGTGGGAACTGTGGCCGGGGTTGGGCTCTTCCTGATCTGGTGGTCCTGCTGGGAAACGCCGGACCGCGGAAACCGACAGCGTAAACCGGGACGCCTGGCTGACCTCCTGGCCGCCGCAGGGGTAGACAAAGTATCCATGCGCGGTCTGGTGGGAACGTGTCTTGGGCTGGGAATCTTCGTTGCGCTTGTCTTTTACATGGTCAGCCGTTCCTGGCCGATCGCCGGATGCTTTGGACTCTTCGGCATGTGGCTGCCCATCACCATCCTGCGGTGGCGCGCAAGGAAGCGGACGGCGATGCTCCGTCAACTGTGGCCCGACGTCGTCGATCACCTCCGTTCCGCGATCCGGGCGGGGCTGCCCCTGCCAGAAGCCCTAATCCAGCTCGGAGAGAAAGGGCCAGAGGAGCTGCGGCCCATCTTCCGCGACTTTGGAGCCGACTACCGTGCCGGGGGGCAATTCGAGGGGTCCCTGAACAAGCTGAAGCAGCGGCTGGCCGACCCCGTGGCCGACCGCATTATCGAAGCGTTGCGGCTCACACGGGAAGTAGGCGGCTCCGACCTCGGAAAGCTCCTGGGCACATTGGCCGAGTTCCTGCGGGAAAGCGCCCGGACCCGCAGTGAGCTCGAAGCACGCCAATCCTGGACTATTAACGCTGCCCGGCTCGCGGTCGCCGCACCGTGGATCGTGATGATCCTTCTCGCCACCAGACCGGAAGCAATCCAGGCCTACAACACGCCGATGGGAGCCGCAGTGCTGGTCGGAGGCCTGGTGGTCTCGCTGCTTTGCTACACAGCCATGTTGAGGATCGGCGCCTTGCCGCAGGATGAAAGGGTGCTCCGGTGATTTTCCTTTCCCCTGCGGCTGTCATGTGCGGACTGGCGCTCGGCCTCGGATTATGGCTGGTGATCTTTCGGTCGCCTCCGATGCGCCCCATGACCTTGGCTGACCGCATTGAACCCCAGCTGAAGTCACAGAACCTGGAATCGCGACTTCTCCGCGCCGGCGAGCAGAACCTGACACCGTTTGGACCGCTTGAACGCATCCTCCGTCCCGTAATCAGGGATTGGTTCTCCGCGCTCGGAAGACTCAACCCCTCGCCAGGCGCCACAGCCCGGCGCCTGGCGCAAGCGGGAATCAATAAAGCGCCCATCGACTTCCGCGCGGAGCAGTTGCTGTGGGCCGCCGGCGGCTTCGTTTTGTCGCTGACGGTCATCCTCGTTGGTGCGGCAGCGGGCAGGTTCAGCCCCCTCCTCGCGGCTGTCGTGGTCATCGGCAGTGCCGCAGCGGGGTTTGTGCTGCGTGACTACTGGCTGGGCGTCCAGGTCCGCCGGCGGGAAACTCGGATGATGGCAGAATTTCCCAGCCTGGCCGAACTGATGGCCCTGGCGGTGGGAGCAGGGGAAAGCGCGACCGGCGCTCTGGACCGGGTCTGCAGGAGCGCCAAGGGTGAACTGTCCAAGGAATTCTCGAAAATCCTAGCTGAGACAAGGGCCGGCAAACCCCTGGTCATGGCCCTACAGGAGTTCTCCGCCCGCACCGACCTGGCGCCGCTGGTCAGGTTCGTCGACGGAATCATCGTGGCAGTGGAACGGGGAACACCCCTCGCAGACGTGCTCCGCGCCCAAGCGCAGGATGTACGCGATTCAGCGAAGCGCGACCTCATGGAAGCTGCAGGCAAGAAGGAGATTGCCATGATGGTGCCGCTCGTATTCGGAGTACTTCCCCTGACCGTGGTGTTTGCCGTCTTCCCCGGTCTCGCGGCGATCAACCTCGGATTCTGATGAAGCGGACAAGCCCCACGACCACGCCCAGCAACTGCTGGCCCCCTCAACGAGAAGAGAATAGGACGCAAAAATGAAGACCATGGGAATCCGTTTCGGGATGCTGCTTCTTGGCCTCGCGGATATGCTGCAACTTCGGATGATTCGGACGCTTCGTCCGCACCGGCTACAGGCCCGTCAGTTCGACGGCGGACCTGTTGCCCGCCCGGAACCCCCGGTGTTCCTTGGCGACAGCACTGAACGCGGGGACGTACCAGGGTGGGTAATGATCACCCTCGTGACCTGTCCCTAATCTCACCAAAGGTACTCCAGATGTCGGACCCCGGCCATAACCTTGGCAGCCGGACCAAGGAGGAAGCCCTGCTAACCGACGAACACAAAGCCATGATCGACCTCGCCGCCGGCAACTACAAGTACGCAGGCTCCCTGGAAGACGCAGCCAAGGAACAATTCGGCCTGACACCAACCAGATACTGGCAGATCGTGAACCAGCTCCTGCAAACCCCCGAAGCGGCAGCCTACCGGCCCGAAGCCGTCCGCCGGCTCAATGCCCGACGGCGTCCCCGCACCCGCATACGCTCTCGCATCCTGCCCTAGCCAAGCTGCACAAACCTGCCCCGCCACTCACCCTCGGCAGGCCGGCGGATATCGGCAGACGGAACCCAGCAGGAGCAGTGGGAGAAGACGTCGTCCGTCCACACCACATTCACCCATTCCTGGTTGTAGTGCGTCGCGTACCCGTGGACCTCTGCCGTGCCGCCGGACTTCAGCGGCACCTGCGCGATGACCTTGGGCTCACCGCCGTACACGAACCTGCGAACGCTCCCAGGGGCCAGCTCCGGCCTTGGGTCGGCGTGCTCATACTCGGCGCCGTCCAGCACGAACTTAGCCTGATCATCAAAGAGTCCCACGCCCCCACTTAACCACCAGAAGCGCCCCATCTCCGAAGAGATGGGGCGCTAGGTCATGGTTCGTCTTCCAGTACTGGGTCGCTGCGCCAGCCGCAGTCTTTGGCCTCGCACTTCCAATGAATCCAGCGTTCGCGCATGCCTGTGATGCCACGACCTCGAACCCAGGGCGTGGTTACTGGGTTTACGATCGGATATTTGCAAGCTGGGCACATATCAGGTCGAATAGTCATAAGTCAATACTATCAGCAGTGTGATTTTGCTCACTTCAGGATGAATGCCAGATCCGCCGGTGCACATAACCGGTCTTATCGCGCCCTACGATGGGGCAGTGCCTACCTTCAAATTCTCCGGCGGTCCCTTCGACGGGGAGACTCTCGAATTCGATTCCGCCGAGCACTTGCTGGAGCTGAACGGGTGGTTTTACGTCGATGCCGGCGTCAGCGAGTCCGGTGCCGTCCGACGCATGGAATGGGTCCGCGTTCCCGGCGGTCTGACCGGGCCTGATCCTCGCGAAGAAGGAGGCGGCCTCGTGCGCCGAATGGTTTCACGCTGGCGGCAGATGCTGCGCCCCGACCACTGACAGCACATAGGGAGTCTACCTCCGCACGATATGGCTCTCACGTGCTGTTGTGACACAATATGCCCGGGGGACTCTGGGATACCCCGTGCATCGAATAGGGGTATATATGACTGATCTTGCATTGCGGATTCGCAGAGCTGCTGGGACTAGGGCCGCAAGGGAAAACACCTCTAAGAAGCGGAGTCTTCGGGCAGACGTACAAGGACTGCGGGCCTTTGCAGTGATCGTAGTCATCTTGGACCACTTGATTCACTGGCCTAGCGGCGGTTTCATCGGCGTGGACATCTTCTTCGTGATCTCCGGTTTCGTGATCACAGAGAGCCTCCTCCGGGAGCAGGAACGAACAGGCAGCATTTCGTTTTCCGGGTTCTACAAGCGGCGCATCAAGCGCATTCTTCCCGCTTCCACCCTCGTGCTGTTGGTGACCGTAGCAGCGTCGTTCCTCCTGTTGAACCAGAGCCGTTTCGTGTCTGTGGTCTGGGACGCTGTCTGGGCCATGTTCTTCTCGGGGAACTGGCATTTTGCATCGGTCGGCACTGACTACTTTCAGGCAGCCGGGCCGGTCTCTCCGTTGCAGCACTATTGGTCCTTGGCGGTCGAGGAGCAGTTCTACTTCGTATGGCCGTGGGTCATGCTCTTGATCTTCAGCCTCATGTCAAGGCGCTCAGCTACGGGCACTGCCCAACGCGTAGCTGTGGGTGCTGCGATCACCGCAATTTGCGCGGCATCATTCGTGTGGGCAATTAACGAGACGGCAGCGTCCCCGACTGTTGCCTACTTCTCCACTTTTTCCCGTGCGTGGGAGCTTGGAATTGGCGCTCTGATTGGCGTTGTCTCGCCTGTCCTAGTCAGGATTCCTCGTGCTGCGCGTCCACTTTTGGCATGGCTTGGTGTGATGGGCATGGTCGTGTCGCTCTTTGTTGTCAGCGGGGACAAGCTATTCCCTGCACCAATGGCGGCGCTGCCCGTTCTGTCGGCGGCGCTGTTCATTATTGCCGGAACAGGCGCTAGTGAGCAGAGATTCCTGGCGCCCTTTACTAATCCGGTTAGTGGATACCTGGGCGACATCTCCTATTCGCTATACCTTTGGCACTTTCCAGTCATCGTCATTGTTGCTGCCTTCATGGAGGAGTCTCTCGCCTACTACCTGATCGCGGGACTCGGCGGGTTGGCAGTCGCAATCTACGCCTACCACCTTGTTGAAGATCCAATTCGAAAATCCAGCTGGCTGAACGGAGCCAAGTCCAAGAGATCGCAGCGTCAGCCGTTCAAGGACTCGTACAAGCTAACTGCGCTCAGCATGTTGGCGGTTGTCACCTTCGCAGTTGTTGGGGCGGCGCTTGTTCCGCCGCGTCAGCCTGCAGCGGCAACTGACGCCCTGCCAAAGCCGAGCGCGTCAGCGTCCGGTGCACCACATTCAGCTCTCAGTCCGGCGGTTCAGGACGTTCAGAAAGCAGTTAGCTTGTCCTTGAATGGTGCGACTTGGCCTGAGAATCTCGATCCGACGCTTGATCAGCCTGGCCAAGGAATTGCTCGCGAGATGGGAGCGGGATGCCTGAACCCCACCAATGGTGCGGATACTCAATCATGCACGTCAGGTTCGGGGCCGAAGCTTGCAATGGTGATTGGTGACTCCGTCGCGGCCAGCTGGGCGCCGGCAGTCAGAAACGCACTCAACAACGATGGCTATTCAATGCACACGGTTGCTTTCAGCGATTGCGCGTTCGTGCAGTCGGAACTGGAAATTTCGAACAAACCGGACATCACCCGGAAGTGCAACGCCGCACGACCCCTGATCGCTCAACAAATCACTGAGCTGAAGCCGGATATCGTGTTCATATCCAGCTCGGAGTCGGACTTCAATTACCTCAAGTCAGGAAAGCGCGGACCTGACGCAGTCGCCGAATGGAGCGCTGGAATTGCCGCCTCGATCAAGATAGCTCAGGGCGTTGGCTCCAAGGTGGTCGTGCTCGCCTCGAATCCCCAGGGCAAGAGCGTTGCGACCTGCGCGACCAAGACATCGTCGCCTGCGGATTGTGCAGATCTTGTTTCGTCGCAGTGGTTCCTCAAAGCAGAGGCAGAAAAGAAGGCTGCTACTGAGACCGGTGCTACCTTTATTGACCCCCGTAGCTGGATGTGTTCCGCGAATGATGTTTGCCCCATGCACATCCGCGGGAAACTAGTGCGCTGGGACAGCGTTCACCTGACGGAGCCATTCTCAGGGACCGTGCTGGCGCCGTTGCTTCGTGAAACTATTGCAAGCCTGATCGCGTCATGACTTCTGGGGGAATCACTCGTAAAAAGGCGCTGAGCTACGCCAGCATCGCCTGCGCACTCATCGGCCTGCTGCTCGCCATTCAGGCCTTCACCACGCACGAGCGGGGCTTCCAGGGCCTCGCCATCCTTTCCCTGGTCGTCGCCGCGATCCTGCTCACAGGGGCCTGGGCTGCTGGCCTTCCACCTCGTGATGTGGTGGACCGCGGCGACGATGAAGAGGAATGGTCAAGGGCCATCAAGTAGCTACCTGTTAGCCAGCACCTCGGCCATGTTCTTCACGGCGATAGTGGTCGTAGCTACCCAGTCCACGAACGCCCCGAAGTTGGCCGTGGTCATGATGCCCGTACCCGATGTCGCGAGGTCGTGGAACACCATAATCAGGTGATAGTTGCCGGCAATAGCCGCGTTCACTTCAGCCTGGGCAATGGCCAAGGTAGTCCCGGAGCCGACGACGAACACTCTCAGCTTGTGCGGGTCGTTGGCCGGCAGCGTTTCATGCAGTACGGCGCTGACCGTGCGCGCCGTAGCGTAGTACTGCCGGGCGATGGGCAGGTTCGCGCCGCCTGACTTGCCGCCAGGGTAGGCGAAGAAGTCGTAGCCCCGCAGGCCCCGCGTTGACAACCAGTTCCGGTTCGAAGCAACGAACGTGGCCAGTTCGCTTGCCGTCTGGTCCGAGAGCGCCATATTGTGGTGCGCCCATGTGTCCGAATGCGCCCCGACCAGCCAGCCGTTAGAGTTCTGAAGCTCCTGCAACTGAGCCAGCGTCATGTATGCCGCACCTGAGTCAATCGCCTCGCACACCGGGTAGACATCAGCCTTGTAGTCGTACTTTGCCAGGGCCTTCCGCGCCACTGTGTAGTGCGTGGCGAAGCCGTCATCAAAGTCGAACGTCAGGCAGCCGGTAGTCCAGACCGCAGGCACCGGCACGGAAGCGATGGCCTGGACCCGAAGGGTGACGGGGTTCCCAGTGTTGTCATCCGCAATGTTGATCTGCATCCCGGCGATGGCCGCACGATCCGGAGCGCCGATGGTTGCCGACGCTCCACCGCTGATCTGCTGCCAGGGGATCGTGACCCACATCCACGCGCCTGCGTCGAGCTGCTCCGCCGGGGCCACGTTGTTGATCGTGAAGTTGAACGTTGCCGATAGGCCGCCGTTGCCGATCCAGATGTTCAGCGTCTTCAGATGCGTGGGATCGTCGCACTTGACCAGCATCGCCAACTGCTTGCCCGTCATATCGAACGGGGTGGGGATGTTGAAGCGGTAGATGCTGGACGTGGTGCCCGTTCCGGAGGTGACAACCTTGACGGACTGGGTGCCGATGGCGCTGTCCGTGGTGTCGTTCAGCGCAACGCTACCGCCGCCCGCGCCCACGATGGATGAGTACCCGTGCCCGGACTGGAAGGTCTGGATCATGGTGCGCTTCTGCTTCGGAGGCAGCAACGCCGTGGCCGGTGGGGTCTGGGCGCCCGCGGCCGAGATAGCGGCACCAACCTTGGTGTCAACGCCAGCCGGCGTGATGGTCACGGCGTCCCAGTTAGCGGCCGAGTAGGAAGCGCCGGACGTGAAGTTGGCCTTTGCTGAGACGATGTCGCCGGAAGGGGAGAGTACCTTGTCCCCAGCAAGGTAGGCGGTGGTCGCCTTCCATTTGGGGAGCACGTCAGCCTTATCCGCCTTCGCCGCCACGGTTGCGGACAGATTCCAGTTGGCCTGGTTGAAGCTGGACCCGGACGTGTGGTCCGCGATGGAGGAAACCACGTCCCCGTTCGGGGACAGGACTTTGTCACCTGCAAAGTACGCCGTGGTGGCTTTCCACTTGGGGACATAAGTGGCAGAAAGTGCCGCTGCCGTGGGCGTGCCGGGGGTGGTGACCTCGGACTGAATCGCCGCCTGAGTTGGGACCGAGTTTGCGCCCGGGTTGCCCTGGGGCCCCTTGACGTTCCCTGCGGGGATGACGGTGCCGCCAAGGGTGGTGAACGTCAGGTCGCCGGTGGGGGACAGGGACGCCCCCGAGATGGAAGCATTCTTGGCCGCGGTGACGGCCGCCTGAGCACCGTCGAACGAATCGCGGCGCCAGACCCACGTTCCCGAGACCCAGTTGTGGGACAGGTTGGGCGACGTCACGTAGACCGGCGGCAGCACTCCCAGGTTGGTCGAGGTCAGCGACGTGATGGACAGGCCGGAGCTGTCTTTCAACGGCAGCGGGTTGACCTGCGCCGTGTCGGTCAACTCATAGACCTGGAAGACCGCGTTTGGGAGTGGGCTCCGGCCCACGGTCCCTGGATCAGCCGCCAGGGTGCCGGGGTAAAAAACATCAGCCATCAAAGGCTCCTCATCTATGAACAGTGCTCAGAACGGGCAACAGGGTGGTGGTCAGGCAAGATGTTTCGGCGCGGCGGAATCCTGAACAAAGGCGCCGGCCGGAGGAACCGCGGAACCCGATACCGGATAGACAGGCGCCTTGGCGGATCCCAGAACAGCCCGGGTGAGCCAGTCCGGCAGCCGCGGCTCCAGCCAGCGCCAGAACGCGTACCAGGCGGCGCTGAGGACCGCGGCCAGTATTGGCAAGGCCAGGGCCGCAAGCCCCAGCAACTGGTTCTCCAGCGGGGCGAGCACGGGAACCAGGCTGATCAACCAGGTGATGAACAAGCCCCACACGTAGGGGACCACGGTACGGAGGATGGAAGTAAGCAGCATCAGAGAGCCCTTTCGAAAAGGTGGAGCGTGTTGATGGCCGCGCTCACGGCAAGATGCGCGACATAAAGGACGGCGGCCGTTGCCGCCACGGCGAGCGCGGCGGCAACGGTGAGGATTGGCCTGGTCATTGGAGGTTGATCCGTTGGCCGGGGTAGATCAAGTCCGGGTTGATGCCGGGATTGCGGGTGATGAGGTAGTCCACTGTGACTCCGTACTGGTCGGCGATGCCGCCCAGTGTGTCGCCTGGGTCCACGGTGCAGTACGGGGGCAGGCCGGACGGTGCAGTTGGCGCGGCCGGGGTGGTTCCGAGGGCTGCGAGGTTGGCCCCTGCGGGGAGGTCCAAAGTCTGTCCGGGCTGGATGGTGTAGGGTTCCCCGATGCCGTTGAGGGCGGCGATGTCCTGCCAGGCCACTCCGACCTGTGCGCCGATGGATGAGAGCGAGTCGCCGGCGGAGACGGTGCACTGGCCGCCCGCAGCGGGTGCGGCCGGGGCTGGCGCTGCGGGTGCGTCTTCGTAGGCTCCTGCGGGCAGGTTCAGGACGTCACCGATGCCGATGAGGTTCGGGTCCGTGATCTGCGGGTTGACTCCCAGCAGTTCTGCCAGCCCAACGTGGTATTGGTCAGCGATCCGCGAGAGGGTGTCACCCGGGTCTACGGTGCATTCCGCGTAGCCGCTCGGCCGGGTGGTGACCGGCGCCGGGGTGTAGCTCTGGGGGACCACTCCGGCCGGCAGGGAGACACTGCCGGTCCCGAGTACGGCGTTGATGGAAGCACGGAGGCCGTCGCAGTCCCCGGGCCAGCCGGCGGGATCGATCTTGCCTTGGGATGAGTATTCCTTGTGGCCGAGCTGCGGCCGGTCATCCTCTGCCTGATCGAACAGGTAGGCGCGTTCGAGTGCGGCGCCGATTACTGGGACGGCGGCAAGCTGCTCGGCGGTCCAGTCGAACGGGGCGACGCCGGAGGACTCCATCTCGATGCCGATGAAGTAGTAGTTGCCGGCGTCTGTTGGGATGCCGGGCGCGGAGCCTGCTCCGGCGTGGTTGGCGAGGCCAGCGGCGGTGATGTAGGCCGTACCGGATCGGCCAAGCACGATGTGGCACAGCGGGCCGGCGAGATCGGACCGACCGTTGGTGCAGATGTTCAGGCTGGGGGCGTCTTCGGAGAAGTTCCTGCCGGCTGCGGTGTGGTGCCAGAGGACGCCGCGGACGTCGGCGAGGTCGCGGCCGAGGTAGCCGCGGTTCTGCCAGCCGTCGATTTCCACGACGTTGATTCCGGCGTTTCGGAGGACGTTGGCAAGGTTGGAGAGGATCATTGCGGGCCCCTTTCGGGCATGGAAAAGGCCCCGTGGTGTGCGGGGCCTTTTCGGGTTTGGTCGGGGTTTAGTCGTTCTCGGTGGGTGGTTTTTCGAGTACGGGCCAGGGGCGGAGTTCCTTGACCGTCATGCCGTGCTCGGTGCAGTCGCGGCGGAGCTGTGATGCGTACTCTTCAGTCAGGCGCCGGTTGCGTGCCTCCCGGTCTGCCCTCGCCTGCTCCCGGTCAGCTCGAGCCCGTTCTTTGTCCGCATCAGCCCATGCCTCGTTGCGCTGGTCGCGGAGGCTGGTGTTGCGGATTCTTTCCCGGCCAGCGGAACCGCTGAGCCATTTCACCAGGCCGTTGATCAGGGCCACGAGCGCGGCCCCGCCGCCGCCGGCGCCAATGATGGTCACGAGTGTCTGTGCGGAGTCCATGGGCGAGCGCCTACTTTTCGGGGTCGTAGGCGAAATGCCGGATTTTCACGAGACGGGTTGCGAAGGCAAGGAGAGCGAAGATGATGAAGCACAGCGACGCGATCCTGACGCTCACCTGGGTCACGGGCATGAAGCAGACGGTGGCGCCGTAAATGGCGATGGCCGTCATGCAGAAGCCGGTGGCCGCCCGCTCCATCCACCAGATTCCTGGGAGGACGGAGACTGAGCCGAGTGCGCCCCCGATCAGCAACATGGTTCCCCAGGCGACTAGGAGTGCGTGGCCGATGCTGGACTGGATCGTGCGCGGCGGGTCGATCACCACTGCAAGACCCAAAATGCTGATCACGAGGTAGGCGAAGAAGTAGATCGCGGACAGGGCCCGTGGTTCTTGAACACGGAGCCAGAGTGCATGGACAGTCGATTTCACTGCGCTCACCAGCCGATCGCTATCCAGTTGGCCCGGTGAATCTGTCCACCGATTCGTGCCCCTGACGGCGCCTCCAGCGCATACACAAAGCTGCTGAGGGTTACGGGGCTGGGCCAATCGGGTCCGCCGGTCGGCATCAACAGGGCTGTGCCCCTGGCGGCATCAATGGATTGGTCTCCGTTGTCTGCTCTGACGTAGAGCACGCCGTTGGGAAAGGGGACCGGGAAGTTGATCCGGCTGTAGCCGGCACCGTCTGCGTAGTTGACGGCTGTTCCCGCCTGCATCAGGAATTGAGTCCCAGCGGCCGGGGCGTTCCCGAGCAGTTGGTTACCGACCCCAAAGATCGGTACGGCTCCTATCTGTCCGGTCTTTACCCATTCCAGATCCCCGTTGGCGGTGACCCGGCGCTGCCAGAGGGCGCCGAGGATCTCCACCTGGGTTCCTGCCCGCGTGAGGTACTTTCGCACCAGATCGTTTCTGGCGGTGAGTCCGCCGTTTCCTGCCCAGCAGCGGAGGTCGATGAAGGCCGTGGGCTGCGTCTGGCCGCCGGTCCACTGGACCAGGAAGAGAGGTTGGTCGTCCACGATCCCGGGCGTGTTGTTGCGGCCAGCGGGGATGTCTCCCGTCGTGCCGCCGTTGACCTTGGTAATCGTCGTCGGTCCGCCGGCCAGCGGGCGCCAATCCCGCCGCACGCAAATCAAGTCCCACCTGATTACCCCGGAAGCCGGCGCATCGCACTGGACGGGTATCACGGAGTCGGAAACGTCAATGACACCCTGACCCCACGCTGTGCCGGGGGAGACATTGACTGCGTAGGCCGTCGTCGGGTGGGCTGTCACATTGAAGTCCGATGCGCCCAGCACCCCATACTCCGAAGACCCCGCAGACGGGATCAGGGACGCCCACTGGACCTCTGTGACTGTGCCGTCGTAGCCGGCTGATGTGATGGCCATCTATTTGCTCCTCAGCATTCGTATGTCAGCTGCGTTCTTCCGCAGAGCGCGCGCGAAAATCAGGTCTGTTGAGTCCGTTACGTCGCCGACCTTGGGGGATACTTCCAGACCCTTTTCCCTGGTCCATGAGATCTCCGCTTCCCGGAGCGTGTCCGTGACCGTCAGTGCCGGTCCTACTCTCAGGGTGACCAAGTCACCGCGCCTGACGCCGGTTGGCCCGTAGCGGAAGTTCTTCGTCTGGGAGAACTTGATCTTCAGCCCGGATTTCTCCTGGGTTTCCGCCAAGGTCTCGGCAGCGCGCTGGTCGTAGACTCCGGCGTTGGAAGTGTCCCGGGCGTCCTTGAAGACCTCGATCAAATCACCCCATGCCGCCTCCCGCGCAGTATCGGCGAAGGGGTAGAAGGCGCGGGACGTTCCGTCGCCCTGTCCGCCGATCACGCCCCGGGTGGCTTCAGGCGCTGCGTTCGACCAGGACCATTCCGTGATAACACCCGACGCCTCAGACAGCTCCCTGGGGTAGGTTCGCGGCGCGTAGCAGTCCACGACCAGGCCGGCCCCTGACTGCTTGACCGTGACTCCCAACCCGGCCGTTTCAACTGCCGGGAACAACCGGTCGTAAAGCGGATGGAAGCGGGTACTGACCGTGATGTTCTGGCCGCGGCCCTGATCGGTCGCTACCGTAACGGGAAGGCCCAGTCGGGTGATGGCGTTCTTGGTGACCAGGTCCTTCACTACCGTTTCAGCTGCGCCCGCCACTGTGTAGTACTCGGCCGTCTGCCCTGTCAGGGACGCCCCGGGCACCGGCCAGCCCAGCACCCTGGACAGCAACCGGAAATCGTCCTCCACGGTCATGCTGATCTTCCCCTGAGCGTAGGGTCCGCTCCCGGCCCGGAGCCGCACCGGACCAGAGATGATCTGCTCCCCGGCGAACTCGCAGGTAAGACGCGCCCCCTGGGCCGCCAGCAGCGCCAACTTCGCGTTATTGGACGCAACGGTGAAATCGAGGCTCCCAGCGAGGTTGTGCCGGGGTACCGCAGTGACCGCGAGCGCATCGCCAAGCCAGCCGACACGGCGGAAGGCCTTGTCGTAAATGGTCAACGCGAAGGGGTTCTCCACCGAGTCACCATGCCCTCTCGTACAACGGCGTGATCTGCGCCTGGATGCTTCCGCCGCCGGTCATGCTGATCGACAAGGGCCGGTTTTGTCCGGCCGGAATCGGCGCGAACGCTGAAGCTCCGAGGTCCGCGGTTCGATCCACAGGATTGGCGAGCACCGCTGGCACCTGGCCCGAGGGCGGGGTGTAGTCGTACATGACGGCTGTCTGGACTGTGGGGTCGGTGTCGATGACCACGGCCTTCCCGGCAGGGATGGTGAAAGGGACCACCGTCTGTGAGGCTCCCACCCCAACGGAGGCGGTGGATGAGTCCCCGATGATGGTCCACAGCGGCCACGCGTCTTCGTCACCAGGGTTTGACATCGCCGCTGTGGAGAGCGTCGAGCCAGACGCGATGTTGAAAGGCGCGGCCTTGGCTGCCCCGTTGAAGAAGTCGGTGGCCGTGGCGGCCTTCCATGCGCTGACAACCGCGTCCCCGTACCAGAACGGCTGGTCGGCCACGAGCTTTAGCCCGTAGGCTGCCCAGCCGTTCTGGAAGGGGTCCATCTCGAAGGCGTGGGAACCGTCGTCTACGAACCTGCACCGAAGGGACCTGGCGGACCCGTTGGCACGTGTCACAGTCCACGTGCCGTACTTCTCGGCATGCATCGTCCGCCAAAAGGCCTGATCCCGACCGATCCAATCCTCAGTCCCGTCGTCGGAGTAGACGAAGATGGGCCAGAACACCGGCCGGGCGTTTGCGATCGCCCCACGGAAGAACTGTCCGGGGACAGAGGGAGATGCCTGCACCCATTGAGTCCTTGGAGGCTTACCCAGCCCCTCAACTCCCTTCATCTGGAGGAAGACGCCCCCGGACGGATCGTTTAGATGCCAGAGGGAACCGTCCCAACCCGCCCAGGTCACATCCATGCCCCGCCATGGGCTGACGGGCAACGGCGGTGCCGGTGCCGCCGCCCCATACATCTGATCCATCTAGACCCCTGCCGCGATAGCACGCAGCCCGTTGACCTGGGATGCCCGCCGCTTCTGCACATTGATTTCCGTCACAATGTCCTCCGGATTCCCATAAACGTTGCCCATGATTGTCACTCCCGCGTCTCCACCGAGGCCGTTCCCACCCGTGGCCGTGGAACCAGCCATCGCCGCCGAGTAGTGCGGTACAGCTGGGATGTTCACGAGACTTGTCATAGTCGAGGTGATATCGGACTTCATGTCCTCAGCGCCCAGGACTACGCCCTCGCCGATGTTGCGGCCGAAGCCACGGAACACCTTGGACGGGGAGGCGATACCCAGCGCTGCCTTGAACGGGCCCACGATCCAGCCCGGGATCAGGCTCAAGAAGAAGTTCCCGATCGTGCCGGCCAGGGACCTGATGCCGTCCATGAGGCCCTCAACGATGCTCTTGCCGATGCCGTACAGCCAGTTCCCCGCGCCGGCGAGCGCCCCCATGATCGCGCCGCCCAGCCCGGACAAGGCACTGACGACGTTGCCGATCATGCCGGAAACCCCGGAGACGATGTTGTTCCAGATGCCGCTGAGGAATCCCGCGACCTGGCCGAACACCGAGCTGATGAAACCCCACGCTGCGCCGAAGCCGGAGCTGATGGCTCCCCACACTGCACCTACCGCGCCGGCGATCACGCCGACGATGGTGTTCCAGATGCCGGCGATGAATCCGCCGACAGTGGTGAAGATGCTGCTGATGAAGCCCCAGACCGCGCTGAACACCGAGGTGATGACGCCCCAGATGGCGGATAGGACCCCGGTCACGATGCCGAAGTACCAGTTCCAGACACCAATAAAGAAGCCGCCAATTGCGTTGAAGATGCTGACGACGACGTTCCAGATCGCTGTGAGCTGATCGCCGTGGACCTTCCAGAACTCGATCAGGATGTTCGTGACCAGGGAAACGACCCAGTTCCATGCCCCGGCGATGAAGTTACCGATGCTGGTGAAGATCGTGACGATGAAATTCCAGATGTCGGTGACGGTGGCGATGATCGGGGCGGCGAACGCGGTCCACGAGCTGACAACCATGCCGATGTACCAGTTCCAGATCCCGGCGAGGAAGTTGCCGATGCCGGTGAAGATGCTGACAAAGAAGTCGCCGATTCCGGTCAGCGCGCCGCCGAAGACCGCCCACAGCAGGTTCATGGCGTAGCCGACGTAGGCGACGATGCCGTTCCAGATCCCGCTGAAGATGTCCCCGATGCCCCGCCAGACCATGTCCCAGTTCCCGGATATGATCCCGGTGACCACCTCGATCACTCCCATGACGATCTGCATTACTGCCTGGATGATGGAGGCGATTCCGTTGAACACGACCACGACGATGGGCATGAGTCCCTGGATGACCGGGACAAGCATGTTCGCGAGCGTCACGATGAGCGGACCCAGTGCGGACACGATATTCCCGATTACCGCCACCAGGGGCGGGAGGACCTGCTGGATGAGCTGGACGAAAATCGGGGCGAGCTGCGTGATCAGCGTCGCGACCAGCGGGACCACCGCGGCGATCACTTGAGCCACGATGGGCACCAGGATCGCGAAGGTCTGTGCCAGCTGCCCAATCAGGGAAACGACGACCGGCAGCAGCTGCACGAACGCGCCCGAGAGTGTTGCGATGATCACCTGGGACAGCTGCGTGAACACCGGTGCCAGCTGCATCACCGTGGACAGCAGTGTGCCGCCGATCGTGGAGGCCAGCTGCCCGAATGCTGACAGCAGCTGTGGGAGGACGGGCTCCAGTGACTTGAAGACGATCTGCAGCGGTGAGAACGCCGATGCCAGGCCGATGATCTGCGGAAGCATCGGGCCGATCGCTGCACCGAAGCTGGAGATCGCCGGTCCGATTTGATCGAACAAGCCGCGTGCCTTCAGGCCCAGCCCCTCAAGGAAACCGGCGAAACCCGAAGACGTCACGTCATCCCCACCGGCTTTGAATGCTGCGAAGAAGGCCCTGATGCCCCCGGTCACTTCCCGGGCACCGTTGCCGATCCGTTCCATAACCCCAGCAAAACCGGAGGATGTCACATCCCCGTCCCCGGCCTTGAACGCTGCGAACATTGCGCGGAAACCGCCGCCAATAAGGTCGGTGACGCCGCGGAAGGCCTCACCTATCTTGTAGGCTGCGACCAGCACGCCGGAGGTTGCCCCGGACATGTCCAGGTTCGGCATCTTAAAACCGGAGACAAGGTTGTGGAACGTGTCCCCAACCTTGAGGATGGCGTCCCGGACGCCGAAGAGGAAGCCGACAATTGCCGAGTCCTCCTGCACGCCGAGCGCCTTGCCCAGTCCGCCGGTGAAGTCGCCCTTGGTGAAGAGCGTGATGATGCCGTCCATGGCTGCCCGGACCCTGTCGGCGAACGCCTGCACGTGGCCGGCGAGTGCCATGACCGGGCCGCGGGCTGCGGAGAAGGCCTGGGTCATCAGCTGGATGACGGGAATCATGATGGAGCGGCCCACGTTGGCCCAGGCGGTCAGGATCGGCAGCGCCGTGGAGCCAAGGGCGATGTGCATACCCTGGATGCTGGTGTTGTACTCACGGAGGCCAGCCTTAGCGGCACTGAAGATTTTCTTGTCGGTGTCGTCCAGGATCAGGCCCATTTTTCCGGCCTGCCCGGTGAGCTTGGCGATGCCTTCCGATCCCTGGTTGAGGAACGGGAGCATCTGGGCGCCGGAGCGGCCGAAGAGCTGCATGGCGAGCGCGGTCTTCTCCGCGCCGTCGGGCATGGATTTGAACTTGTCCGCCAGCCCGGGCATGATCTCGGACATTGGTTTGACGTTGCCGGAGGCATCTTTGAAGTCGGTGCCGAGCTTCTTGACCATGTCCGCGGATTTGCCGGCGTCGCCAGCTGCGTTGCCGAGGTTCTTCGAGAAGATCGTTAGGCCGCCGGAGGCTGCGTCCACGTCCACACCGGAGAGCTGGATCGCCCCGCGGAGCCCGGAGAACTGGGTGATTGTGCCGCCGGCTATCCTTCCGAAGCCGTTCACCGCGCCCTGATAGGACTGGAAATCGGCGACCGAGTCCTTGACGAGCTTTCCGACCGAGAGGCCCGCTACGATGCCCGCGATGGGCAGCGCGAATTTCTTGATGCCACCCATCAGCGCGGCGCCCAGTGAAGCCCCGCCCTCGGCACCGGCAACAGCCGATGCCGGGGACAGCTGCTCGCTGATCTTTTGAGAGGCTCCCTTGAGCGATGGGACCAGGGCGATGTACGCGGTTGCCAGTTCTACAGCGCCCAAGGGGCCGCCTCCTCTGTTCAGTTGTGGTGTTAGGTCGGCGCCGGCCAGCCGAGCCGTGCGTTCATTTCTTCGATGCTGACGGCCTTGCCTCTGGCGAGGACTTCGCCGTCGTCGGCCTGCGGCGCCCCTGCTCCTGGGCGGGGGAGCCGCTCGGGTTTCTTCGCGTGCTCGTCGCCCGCGCGCTGCCAGTTCGCGGCGGCCAGAAGGTCAAAGACCCCGGCGAGGAGGTGGTTCCGGAGATCCCACTCGCCCTCTTCCCCGGCCACTGCACGGAAGAGCGCCGACCCGCGGGGGGACTGGCGAACGATCGCGAGCAGGTCACTCCAAGTCAGCCGGTCCGTGCCCAGCCAGCGCAGCCGCAGCCCGAGGGCGATCAGGTCATACTCGAGGGGCTCCCGGTGCTCATCGATCAGCTCCAGGAGCCCGTTTATTCCCCCAGTTCAATCCCGGAGTGGGCGAAGAACGCCTTCTGGAACTGCTCAAACTCCTGCTTGCGCATGCTGTCGATCGCGGCGAGGGTCTCGTCATCGGCGAGCGCTTCGAGGACGGTGAAGAACTGGTCGTCCGGGGCGAGCTTGCGATTCTTGCGGGCGAAACCGGCGTCCAGGGTGTCGGCTGAGGCGAGGGTGTAGGTCTGGCCGTGGTGTTCGAACTCGAACGGTTCGGTTTCCGCTGAGTCGTTGACGGCCTTGGTCTGGCGGTCCTGGGGTTTGCGGGGTGCAGCCATGTGCGGGCTCCTTGATGTGGTGGTGTGCGGACCGGGATGTGGTGGAGCAGGTGGCAGGGGTCAAGGGTCCGCACGACAAACCCCTGCCACCCGAATGTGGGACTAGGCCGTCTTCTGGCCGTCGTCGCTGTACTGGTAGAAATAGGCGCCAGTGGCGTCGGGGAACGCCTGCAGCGTGGCGTCCGCCGCGGCGATCGCGTCGTCCTTGAACGTGGTGTCGCCGACGTCCATGACCTTGGCAATGGGGAAGACCACGCGGACCTTTGCCTGGTCGGAGAACACCTCGATGACCCACACCTTGCGGGGCGTCGGGGCGGAGGTGCCGGTGACCTTCAGGAGGTTGCCCTTGGTAGCCGTCGCGGGGGTGGCTACCACGTTTGCGTCACCGTAGATGAGGCCCTGGACAATTTTGTTCAGGAGCTCGGCCATGGCCAGCTTGATGGTGACGTCCATGCCCTTCTTTGTCGCGGCAATGGTGTCGCCGCCCCAAGCTGCGATGGTGCCGGTGTTGCGCTTCTCCGACTTGGTCACGCCATTGTCCGTGACGTAGCCGACCGGCGTGTAGGCCGGGTCAAGCGCGGTGGTGGCGTCGGTCGGCAGCACGGTCCCGAGCGGGGCCACGGAAATTCCACCGGTGACGAGTGGCTTACCAACAACCACATTGTTTACTGAGTTAGTCATGACTGACCCTTTCCAAGTGAGTTTGCGGACCCTCGGATTTGGTTAGACGGTTACTGCGGTGCCGCGTGCACGGATCTGGAAGCTCATGGTGAACCGGATCTGCGCGGTAGTAGGGTCAGGGAGATCTCCAGGGCCGCCAAACTCACGGACGCCGAACACCTTCGCGTCGGCTGCATTGAGGACGGCCCGGGCATCGTTGAGCAGCGAGGAGGCCCGGGCCTTATCCTGAGCCCACGCTTCAACGGTGATCTGAGCGGCCTCGGAACGGATCGTTTCCCTGGGCCCGCCCGTGCGCAGGACCAGGATGAATTCCGCCGGCCTTGTGGGCGGGACTTTCGTCCCGATGTGCAGGCCAGTCAGCAGCGGTGATGCGCGAAGGTGATCACACACCAGCTGGGGGACGTCGGGGAACTTGACGCCCTCAGCCACGGCCTGCGTCCAGTGCAGAAGTCAGCGACCGCGTGGTGGCCTCAGACTTGCGTGCCGCATAGTCCGCCGTGCCCACGGAGACGCGGGCACGGGTGGGCGTAAAGGATGCGGTCACGTCGAACGTTCCGTCCCCGGCAGCGGCAGCAATCGCGTTACCGCGCCGTAGCAGCTCGGCCTGAACTTCCGGTGACTTCAGGATCGCAATGAACTGCGAGTCATTGATCTCCAGTTTCTCCAACATCGTTCTCACCACCCACTGGCTCAAGCAACGCCTCGGTGTAGGCGTAGTTGTCCAGGGCGTCGGACCACACCGCGGTCCCCGTGACCACGAATTTTCCACCGCCGTGGTCAATCTGGTCTCCAACGCTAAGTCGATTCGGCGTTTCGATTCGAATGGTCATTAGCCTCTCCAATCCTGCAGAACTATCTCGACGTAATCGAGGCGGCCGCTGAGGGAGTCCCAAGCCGCCGGATGGCCATACACCGTGTAAACCTCGCCGTTGTACCGGACCCTGTTGTAGGCACCAATCTGCGTGCCGGGAGGTGCAAACACTGTCCAGGCCACCAGCACCTGGTCACGGTTCAGCAGGTACTCCTGCGTGGTCCCCGGCTCGACCTCGCAGCCCTTGACCTCCACCTCGGTGGGCGGCAATGACCAATCGTCCACCTGCTCTTGGGAGTATGGGTCAGTCGACTTCTGGGCAGTAAGCACCGTGATGGTCTTGCGCCCCAACGGCCGCCCCATCATGCTGACCTTGCGAGCCGGTAGGCGGCGAGCGCCATGGATTCCATTGCGGTGAACCCGGCAGATTCGATGTTGTATTTCACTTGGCGTTGCCCGATCCGTTCCATGTCCACGGCGATGGGAGTTGCGTAGTAGCGACCTGCGAGGCCAGTGCAAACGCCGGCGAGTTCTGGCGGCACCGTGATGTAGCCGTGCCCGTAGGTGACGCGCCAGGATTCCTCGTCCGTGGGCCACCGAACGCCGGTGCCGGGCCGTGCCTTGATGGTTCCGGTCCGGCGGGATACCTTGTACGCGCTGGGCGGTACCGCGCTCCACGTGAGCCCGCCGTCGCTGCTTATTTCAACCAGATCGACCGACAGGACCGGGCACTCCTTGAGGGACGCGAAGGATCCATTGACCGGGTCCACGTATTCGAGGTCTCCAGGCACCACGGTGATGACCTGGTCGATGGCTCGACGGATCATGCCGGAGGCGACAGTCAACAGGAACGTGGCCGCGGGGTCGTCTGCAGCGATGGTCTGCTGCATGAAGGCGGACAACTGGTCAACCGTGGCCAGATTGGGGAGCGCAGGTGCTGGAAGCCCGTACACGGTCACGTTCCCTTACTCCGCTGGGTCAACCGGTGCTGGATCGGCGGGGGCGGGTTCAGCTGGGGCTTCCTGCGCTCGTTCGGTTTCCGGTGCCGGCGGTTCGATGACCTTGTTCGCTACCCCGGGAAGGCCCGGAAAGTTCACTGTCACCGGGCCTGGGGTTTCTACGCGAATGATGACGTCCTCCGTGTAGTGGCTGACTTCGATGGTGCCGGGGGCTTCGTATTCGACGTTGCCGCTGCTCTGGTTTTCCGCGGGCTGTTCGGCAGTGACGGGCGTTCCGTCGAACTCGACGTTGCCCGTGGATTCCACGAGGGAGAGATCCTGGTCCTCGGATTTGGTTCTGCGTGCCATGGTGACCTTCTTTCAGGGTTAGGCAGGGGGCTGCGCTGCTGCCCCGGGCGCGGTGGAAGTCACGCCCGGGGCAGCAGGGAAAGCGGGGCCTTGGTTACAGGCCGGTGACTTGGCCGAAGGCACCCGGACGGTACACGGCCAGCGCGAGGCGTTCCTCAGCACGGATGGCCGTGAGGTTCTTCTGGAAGAAGTCGGCGTGGGAGTTGGAGGCTTCCACGGTGATTCCGCCCTTCCGGAAGATCTGGCCGCCCTGCTGGAACGCGCCGACCAGGGAGCTGTTCGCTGCCAGCGCCGGGGTCACGGCGACGCGCTTGCCCCAGAGAGACTGGTTCTGTTCGCTGACGAACGGGCCCGAGGCGTAGTAGGCGCCCTGGCTGTTCTTGGACAGGACCTGCGTCTGCCAGCCCAGCGGGTCGATGACGATCGCGTCCGGCTCCAGGAAGGCCGTGGTGCGGATCTGGGTGATCTGCCGGTAGATCGCGTCCATGCCGTTGTCCGCGGCGACCGAAGGGGCGGTGCCCTTCACGATCGGGGTTGCGAGGCCGGGACGGTTCAGCAGTCCGACGAGGTTCGCACCGGTGCCGTCACCGTTCAGCAGCTGCGCCTCCTCGGCGAGCTTGATGAACAGGATCAGGCGGGCATCGATGTAGGACTGCGCCTGCGCCCAGTCCTCGAGCATCTCGTCCGAGATCGGGAGGAACGTGGCCACCTTGTGGAGGACCTCGTCCACCTTGGAGAACGACAGCGCCGATTCGGGCTTCAGGCCGCCTTCAGCGACCGCTGCTGCGGCGTTGGTGATGGCGGTCTCCACGAGGTAGCGGATCAGCGGGGTGCTGGTCGTGCCGCCCGGGAAGAGGTCCGAGATGGTCAGCTGGCGGGTCTTGATGTCCACGACTCCGGGCAGGACCGTGGGGTTCTGGACGGTCGCGTAGCCGCCGCCGGGGGTGCCCGCGGTGCCTTCGGTGAGGGTCGTCTTGACCTCCACGTCGCCGGTGGACCACTGGCCGCCCTTGAGGCCGCGCTCGACCAGGCCCTTGTATCCGGCCGACTGGACGAACTGGGCGCCGATGGACTTCGCACCCGTGTTGGGCTGGTCGGCCGGTGCTTCGTCACCGGTCTCGACGCCGGCGGCGGCGAGGAAGCTCTTTCGCTTCTCCTCCACGAACTCGATGGACTTGATTTCGTCCATCCACTTCTTGATGTCGGCCTCGATGGGATCGAGGGCGTTCTTCTGTTCGGCGAAGGTCATGGTGGTCGATTCGGCGACCTCCAGGCCCTTCTTGGACAGTTCGCGGACCTTGTTCTTCGCTTCAAGCAGAGTAGGCATGGTGATTCCTTTCCGGATCAGTCTTCAATGAGGTTTTGCAGCATCCGGAGCCGGGCGGCCCTGGCGCTTATTTCGGTTGAAGGCCCATCGACTACGGGGGCAGACTTCGCGCCGGCTGCGGGGGCCACGGGGGCGCCGGCTGCGGGGGCTGGGTCTGTGCCGGAAGCACCAGAAGCATCTTCATCGGGGTCGGGCGTGACGGTTTCCATCACGTCCACCGGCACCGCGTCACCCGTGAGGGTGACCACGCTGCCGTCGTCTTGGTACGACTGCTTGTAGGTCTCGCAGTCGTAGGTTTCGGGGTTCTCCAGTTCGAACACCAGGTAGCCGCCGCCGTTGCCGTCCGGGACGGTCCCCCGGAGCCAGCACCAAGCGCCGGGGTTGGCGTCCTGGAGCGCGTCGCGCGCACGGTCCTGGGTGGCTTCCAGCGATCCGGCGATGCTTTTCGCTGTCTGCCTGGCGCTGCGCCGGAAGGCCTTCGCCGCAGTGCAGTCAGCGCCCAGCGTCGCGGCGTGGTCGTGGATGCCCTGGATCATCTCGGCGTCCGCCGCGCTGTTCCGGGCACCGGCCTTGATGCCCTTGGAAGACAGGACTACCGCTTCCCGGTTGGAGGGGATCGCCACGAACGCGCCGTTGAGAAGCTCGCGCTTGGTGACCGTCGCGCCGTCCTTCTGGGTCTTCTCGGTCATGAACGCCACCGACGTCCTGTCGATGTGGCCTTCCTTCACGAGCGTCCGGACCTCCTGGGCCCGGGGAAGGGAAGAGAACGTGCCGGAGACAATCAGGTTGCCGGTTTTCTCATCGATACTCGGCGTCCCGGAGCCCACAGTGGTGGCCACGCTCATGCCGTGGTCGGAGTCGAACGTGATCTTCTCCGGCAGCGGGAGCTTCCAGTCATCGGGAAGCAGCGTGTCCCCATCCCGGTCCTTCGTCGGAGCGGAGAGCACCACCTGGAACGTGCCGGGGAACTCGTCGTCACCGCCGGTGGGCGTGATCGTGGCGTCCTTGCGAACAATGGTCATGGCCTAGCCTTCCTTGCTGAATTGGAGGTCGCAGGAGCAGCCGGCCACCTCATCGGCGCCGCCGCTGAAGTCGCCGGGTCCGTTCATCCCGTTACTGAAGGGCTCGTTCAAGCCCACGGTTTCCCCGTCCATCACTGCGTGCGAGGGGCGGGGGTTGGCCGCGGTAACCACCCATGTCTTCGTGCGGGCATCGGCCTGCTCGGCCCCGACGATGGACGCAAGTCCTGCAATCGCGCCGACCCTTGACAGGCTGATCTGATCGGCGCGGGCGGCCATGGTGCCGTCGAAGAATCCGTCTATGTCCGGGTCCTCTGTGTCGTCGCCGGATTGCCGGTCAAGGAGGTCCTGCAGCTGCTTGGCCGTCGTCGCGTTGATGTTCTTCGCCGACTTCGCGGCATCGCTGCCCAGCCACTCCGCCAGCTGGTCCGGGTTGTACTTACCGCCCAGCACCTCGGCCACGTGGGAGCCGATCGCCGTTGATGTCGCCACGGCGAGCGGTTCAAGGATCGCCGCCAGCTCGTCGTCCCACTCTTCGGGGTCGAACCCATCCACTGACTTGGACGCACGCGCGGCTTTCACCGCGGCCCCCTGCCTGGCGAAGAACTTCCGCAGTTCTGTGGCGTGTTGCTCGATGAGGCTTTCCCGGATCTTGGACTTATTGCCCTTGACCCGCGCGAGTTTTCCCATCACGGCACGAACCGTGACCGCCTTCCCAGCCTCCGGGGCCGGCAGCGGCAGGGGCATCGGCATGACCGTCCCGTCCGTCGCCACCTGCTGCGGAGAGGCAGCGTTGGAGCCCAGAGGGACCAGCGCCGCGTTGCCGTAGAGCTTGTCCGCCTCCGGGCCGGCTGGGGCGAGATTGAACATCGGCCGGCCCTCGGCAGGCTTCAGGACGCCCACCTGGATCAGCTTGTTCACGGACTCAGCGCGAACCTCGAAGTCCCCACGAAGGACCTCATCCATGTTGAACCGGGTGAAGACCTCGCCCGGTGCGTAGAAGTCCGGCACCAGCTGGTGGTTGATGACCGATTCGAAGTCCACGAACCGGGGAGCCATCGTGTCCCTGTACAAGGAGCGGAGCTGCTCGGTGACGTTGGAGAACGTGGCGTGGTCCAGGATGTGCACGGCGGGTGGCGGGACATCGTAGGCGGCGCACACCTCTTCCCGGTTGAGCTTCCGGGACTCGATGTACTGCATTTCCTCCATGTTCAGCTGGATGATGGTCGGCTTGATGCCTTCCTCAAAGACCGCCGTGCCGCCCATGTTGTCCGCCCCGCCGTGCGCCGCGTTGAACTGGGCCTTCAGCCGGTCAATGGCTCCCTGGCTCAGGGTCGCGTCAGTGGACAGCACCACCGAGGGGCGTGCGCCCTTGTCCCAGAAGCTGGCCGTGGCGCGCCGTGAGGCGTCCTCATTCAGCAGCGTCATCCGCAGGCTTTCCAGGTTGGAAAGGCCGCGGTTCAGGGTGTCCGGGTTGTAGGTAGTGAAGGCCACGACGTCGGACTCCGGAATGGGCGGGAGCATGGACACGTCACGGACGCCGGCGGAGTAGATGTAACCCAGCGACCCGTCAGGCATCCTTCTGACCACCACGTTCGTGGGGTGCATCGGGTGCAGCTCACGGACGTTGCCCCTGTCGTCGCGGAGCTTCAGCCAGAACGCCTCGCCGTAGATATCCCTGGTCGAGGACGTCCACTGCCACAGCTTGAATCCGCTCATCCGTGGGTTGGGCCGCAGCATGAGATCCGTCAGCGGGCCGGCCTCAGGGGTCTGCTCGTTCCCAACGCCTGCGCGCTTGATGTCGAACGGCATCCGGGCGGTTGCCATGGCCAGCTTCCGGACCAGCGTGCCGACCCACATCTGGGACTTGTACAGGGCCCCGTAAGCCGCCCACATGCCGGAGAGCTGCATGGACCCTGAGCTGTAGTAGGAGGCGTCCGCGAACATCGGGGTGCGGTCGCCGATCGTGTCAACCTGGTTGGGGACTACGGCTCCATCGGAAAGGAACACTTGACCTCCTCTTAGGTTGTGACTGCCTGCATGTACTTGATCCGCTGCCGGGGGAGCCACTGGTAACCGTCCAGCTTCAGCCGGTCCCCGGTCACGCCCACGGAGTAGGCAGCGGCCAGGACAACGTGTTCGTCGTCCCATTCCACGAGGACGCCCTCGAAGGCTTCCTCGGTGTCGATGGTGATCAGGAACTTGCCGCGCTCGGCATCCCGGAGCAGCCTGTCTTTGCGAGCCATTCCGGACCCCTTTCGTCAGAGGACCAGCAGGTCCTGCGTTTCGTACTTGCTGACCTTCTCGGGGGCCGTACCGTGTACCAGGAAGCAGCCCGCCGCGCCGGTCACCGCCACCAGCGGGGCGACGTCGTTCGGCGACTTGCCGCGGTCCCAGAAGAAAGCGTCACCGGACGGTTTCGCCAGGGCGGTTGCTGCGGCCACGTTCAGGATCGGCTGGCCCGGGTGGCTGATGTCCGGTTCCACGTCTTCCGGCTTGATCGGCTCGCCGTCCTCGTCCATCTCCTGGCCCCGGACACGGTCGTAGAACATGCCGGTCCAGCGGGACAGGTCCGCGCCTTCCCAGGGGATGACGTTCAGCCCGTCAATGGCCTCCAGCTCGGGGAGCAGGGACGATACCGGGGCGCCGTTCTTCTGCAGCGTCACCCCGACAAGATCTGGGTTGCTCTTGCGGGCCACGCTCTGCCCTTCAGGGGGCGAATCGAACCACGGGCCCACCCACGCCGTGCCGGAGCGGGAGGCGACCACCTGGACGCGGAGAACGCCGTCTGCGTTGAAGCCCGCGACTCCGATATGGGCGGTCGTGCGGTCCCAGGACACATCCACGCAGAAAGCGAACTTCCCGACGATCCTGTCTTCCCGGTCTGCACCCTTCTCCCACCGGCCAGGGGGGAACGGGCCGTCCGCCGTCGTGTCCAGCCACTGGCAGAACACCTCCGTCCGGACCAGGCCCTCAGGTTCGCCCTTCACAGCGGCCGCGATTGCCTTCTCAAGACTTGGGACGTGCCCGGTGGATGGATTCGACTGGGCCCAGCCGTGCCGGTCCCACATCGACATTCCCGGAGCCATCGACCATTCGAACAAGCCCAGCGAATCCGCATCCGCCTCGTCGTCCTCATCCAGGTCCGGCATGACGACGTCTTCCAGCCCGTCAGGGTTACCCAACGCCATGTGCGCCATGTTCCGAAGGAAGCGCAGCACGATCGAGGAAGCATCGCCGGCGTTTGAAACGGCCCAGACCTGCGCGTAGAAACGCGCCATGGTCGTCTTGGAGATCGCCGCCCAGGCATCCCAACTGGAATGCTCGCGCAACTCATCAAGGACAACCAAGTCAGCGGAAAGGCCACGGCCACCGCGGCGGTTCGCCGCCTGCACCTTGTACCGTTCACCGCTGGACAGCTCCAGGGCCTTCTTGCCGTTGGTCTTATCGATCCGCTCGATTTCGTCCTTGAGTTCCGGGACACCTTCAGCGAGCTCTACGGCGCCCCGCCAGACCTCCTCAGCAATGTCCAGATTCTGTGCCGTGCCGATAGTCAGCTTCGCGGCGTCCATGTACATCCGCCACAGCGTGAGGACCTGCATCAGGGTGGACTTGCCGTTCTGCCTGGCAACCAGCAGAACGACCGTCCGGAAGCGGAAGGACCCATCCTCGTTTAGTTCAAGGGCATGGATCAGCAGCCACTTCTGCCAAGGGAACAGAGGGATATCCAGGACCTGCTCAGCGAAGTCGATGCACTCAAAGCCCTTCGACGTTTCCCTGGTCAGCTCCCGGCGCTCCGGGGTGTAGATCCGCGGGACTTCGCAGCCGTACAGTTTCGGTTTGCCGGCCGCGATCGCCATGGATTACACCGCCTCCCGACCCCCACGCAGAAGCTCCAGCCGGCTCTTCTTCTTTTCAGCCGGTTTGCCGAGGCCGGCACGCTGCATGGGCGTCCCGCCAAGTTCCTTGAGCATGTTGAACAAGTGCGGGCCGAGGTACATCACGGATACGGCCTCTTTGCCGCCGGTCTTGGCCACCGCCTCGATCATGTGGGCGTACCGTTCGGCGAGCGCCACCAAGCCCTTGTCCCTGTCCTCGGTATCCATCTTGGCGATGGCGTCCCGTACTTCTGCGAGCAGCGAAGGCCCGTCGAAGGCAGCGAACGCGATCGGGTCCGGCGGCAGCGGCGTCTTGAAGTTCACCTGACGCGGAGCCCGGGGATCTTCGCCGGCGGCTTCCCTGGCATCAAACACCCAGCGGCCAAGCGTCTGCTCCGGGATGTCCAACTCGCGTCCGACGTCGGCAATGGCCCGGCCAGTGTTCAGGACCAGGTTGGCGGCTTCCCGCTTGTACTCCGCGGTGTACCTGCGGCGCTTGCGGGCCATCAGCGGGACACCCCAAAAAGTGCATCTGGGTGCTCGTTCGCGGCCCGGGTGATTGCGGCGAAGTATCGAAATGCGCCGGCGAAACTTCCCCAGCCATTCGCTGGTGCCATGTATTCCAGCGTCCGGCGGCGCACAAACATTTCCAGTAGGCCTATGCTCAGCGCGCTGCTGACCTCGGAGCCCTTCTTTCCGTCGATACCAGCCAATCCGTCAAGCGATGGGCAGGCCTTGCGCCACATCGGAGCAACATTGCTCGTCATGTTGCCGAGATCCAGATAGGTGGAGAACCGGTTGGGCGCGGGCTCTACCGTAGCCCAAACGTCGTAGCTCAACTGGCCTCCTCGGGGTCGGGGTTTTCGCTAAGGGGGGTGGGGGTACGGGGAGGGGGAGGACACTACCCGGCGAAGCCTCCCGGCCCGTCAGGTTCTAGAGATTTTCCGGCCCCTACCCGCCGTCGCGGTGGTGGATTCGGCGTCGTCGCCGTCGTCACCACGTCTGCAAAGCAGACCCGAGACCGGGCCTCTCGTCTCGGTCGCCCCGCGCCTTATTGCATCGAAGATGCGTGCTGCGCAGATTCGTTGGCTCCTCGGCAAGGTGCGGGTGCGTACTCCGAGGCTTGATGTGGTCAACGCTGAAGCTGTCCTCATCCGGATACTGCAGCCTGTAGTCAATCGGCTGTTGGCAGATCGCACAGCCCAATCGCTTGGCCCGCTGGTTAGCGACCAGCATGCGCCACTTGCCGCCAGCCCGGCCTGCTCGCTTACTCACAGCGGCGGCACACTTCACTGAGCGTGTCGAACGGCCGGCTAAACCAGCGGCATCCTCCGCTGCGCCTGTTGTGCGGGCCGAAGAGGTTCATAATCGAGGCGAGCATTCGACCTCCTGCACACATGGGAAGAGCCCCGCCGGCTAACCGGTCGAGGCTCTGAATTGTGGCTGGGTGCGAAACACCAGCTCACCCCATAATTTAGACGACTAAGTCAAGCATCCCCAGTATTGCCGCCGTGTCGGCGTGGCGTCATTGGGGGGGCCAGCGCAAAGTCTTCCTGCATCTGCGTCGCTGCCCGGGCAATGTCGTCGTCTGCAATACACCAAGCAAGCCCCAGGTTGCGGAGGACTTCGGCCGCCGGCCTGAACGCAGCAGCTAGTCCCTCAACCAGATGACTGGTACTCCGGAGATGGCGCTGCTGCCGCTCGATGGCTCGGAAGTGGTCCGGCTTTGTCCACGTCTTGCGGCACAGCTTGCATGTGTAGGTCCAGCGGGCTTTGCCCTCTTTGCGAATCATGCCTTCCTCCCGGTTAGGTACTTCTTTTTGAGTGCATCCCTGACCCTGCTTGGCCTCGGGGCACGGCGGCCGGCTGTTGCGAACCACTGATCGGCCGGCACGCGGTGGGTGATGTCCAGGCTGCACCGGATGACCACGCGGCCATCGCCCTGGGACCAGCCCCGAACCTTGCCCGGGCATGGGACCTGCTTGCCCTGGGCGTTGGTGATCCGCTGGTGGCAGTCGCCGTCGATGTCCACTTCCACCGGCGGGGCCTGATAGGCGGCTTCCTTCATCGCGTTCACGACCTTGGCCAGATCCACCCCGACTGCCATCACATGAGCAGCGGACGGGTGAGTGGCCAGATAGTCGACGTGCCAGCGGGAAAGCCAGTCAGCGAGAACTCCGGTGCCGTGATCCATGGGCAGGCGCTGGTCTGGGCGGTCCTGGATCAGCTGGCCCACGGCAAGCCAGATAGCGCGGCGGGCAGCGCGCATGATGTCGGAGACGTCGCCGTTGATCGGCAGCGGCGGGTACAGGTCACCGGTCCCGCCGACACGCTCCGAGGAGACCGCGCGTCCACCAGCTGGTGCAAGCGCGTCCTCAAGGTCAGGCCAGTACTTGGCGACGTCGGCGAGAGCGGACCGGAGCCAGTCGATACAGGCCGGGCACAGGTGGGCGCCGGCGGCGGCCTTCGCTGGGTCCTCGTCGTGGAAGATGCACAGCTCCGGGTACACGGTGCGCTTCTTGGCGAGCGTGTACGGCAGCAAGAGGACTGCGCCGTCAGCCAGCTCGAACCGGTACTTCTCCTCAATGTCCAGGGGAGTGGTCATGCCTTGCCTCTCAGGTCTTGGAGGATGTGGCCGTTCGTCAGGTCCTCTGGTCGCCAGACGCCGGCGTTGAGCTTGGCGAGCTGCATGCTGCTGATCCAGTCGAACTGCTCCGGGCTCAGCCGACCCTTGCTGGTCTTCAGCTCACGGAACAGGGCACGCTGCCGATGCTCACTGACCAGGACGAGATCCGGGAAGCCAGGGACCGACCGGCGGGAATCATGGGTGTGGTAGACCAAGCGGTATCCGTTGAGCTTGGCCAGTTCGATGACAGCAGTCTGGAACTGAGACTCACTCATTGGGTTAGGTGATGAAAGTCGTTGTGCGGGCATGCTCTAGTTCCTGCCTCGTTTCCTGGGGCGTCTTCGCTTTGGTTTGTTCATGGGAGGTTCAGTAGGGAGCCGGGCTCCCTTCCCTACCTGACCCGTCCCGACCCGTCCCGTCCCGACAAGGCTTGGTCTGGGAGACCTGTGACCTAGCCCGGTGCCAGATGACCTACGTGGGTCAGGGGCCGGCTCAACCGTTGCCCCTGCGGATGCGGAGTCGCTGGGCGGGCCGGTGGGTGCCGTTGCCTCGCCCTGTCCCGGAGTGGCCTTCGCGGGCTGCTCGACGGGAGGCGTGTCCTCTGCTGCTGAGTTGGGTCTGGTGTAGGTGGGGGTAACTATGACGTCGTGGTTCGCCAGGAACTCGACTGTTTGCGGCCCGTAGAGCGGCTCCGTTGGAGCAGGCAGGGTTTCCCAGGTGCTGTCCGGATCGTCCGCGCGGCGGCCGTTGCAGGCCTTGCAGCAAACGACGTAGGTCTCTACGGTGGCCCTTCGGCCGGGGTTGGTGTGGTCATAGGACCCGGCGCGGCCTGATACCCGGTCAGACCAGTTGACGGTCTTTCCGCAGTACCTGCACGCGTCCCCATCACGGTGCCGGACCGGCACGGTCAGCTCGGGGTTCCGTTGGTCCTTCTTCCGCTGGTTCGTCCAGGCTCGTTCGTCTTTCAGGATCATGTGGAAGAGGTCGTTGTCTTCGACCAGCTTGAACGCCTGGCGTACCTCCCCGTCAACGATGATCTCCGTGTCCGTGAGGTAGCCGCAGAACTTCGCTGCCTTGACGAGGGCGTTATACCTGCCGAGCGATCCGGCCATCTGGCGAGCTGTGCCAACGGTGATGATGTAGTCCTTCTCGTAGGCGGCCGATTGCGTTGCGCACCGATTCACCCAGCCGAAGCACTCATTTAGGATCCGGTCGTCTGCGTCCTCCATCTCCAGTGCTGAGAGGACGATGGGGTGGTTCGCCGCCGCGTCGCCCTCTTTCAGCCATGGCACTGGATGAACCTGCTTTCGTTACGTTCTTGCGGTCGTGGATTGCCTGCACCAGCGCGATACCCTCGGGATCGGCGAGCGCCGGGTGGGTAGTTGCGGCCAGTTCATGGCGGATTCGGTACTTGCGGGTCTTGAGGGGCAGCTCGTCGCGGCGTTTGTAGGCGCCCCAGTAGCGGGCGTTGTAAGTCCGGCCGATGTCCAGTGTCGGGACGATGATGTAGTTGCCGGTGACGATGATCCGGGCGTCTTCCGGGACGTAGTGCCGACAGCCGTTCGCCGCGAGCCACTCCGCTATGGAGTTGGTAGTGAATGGGTATTTGAGGCTGCTAGCCGTGATCGTCTGCGGCCTCATAGGTGCGGCTCCACGATGTCTACTACGCGGTTGAATACTGCATCGGTGATGTCCTGGACCTTGTTGCCGGTGCTGACGGTGACGGAGCCGTGGAAGCCGCGCCCGTCGCGGAGGAAGTTCGCGTCGTCTGGTTTTGGGTCCGTGGGCAGCTTTCCGCCGCCGGCGTGGGCCAGCTCGGGGAGTCGGTTCATCCAGCCCTCCCGGAACGCGTTCAGCTCGTTGGCGACCGTGGAGTCGTCTTCGGAGCGGATGGGCATCAGGAGGCCGAGGAAGGACTCTCCGCAGCTGATCAGGATGCGCTTGGCGTCCTCGGTGGGTTCGATGACTAGCGGTTCGCCGTAGGCCTGCGAGGCGGTGGCGAAGAGACGGACCAGACGGCCTGCTGCGACCAGGCGTTCCGGCATGACGCGATCGGACAGCACCGCTTGGATCAACAGCCGGCCGAAGGCCAGCGGGAATTCACCGGTGTCGTCTTCCCGCGGGATTTTGAACTCCTTGCCAGGGAAGAGGCCGGAGACGTCCATGAAGGTGATGCTGGAGTCCTTCACGGTGATGCGCAGCGTGTCGCCGATCTCGTCCTCGGGCTGCTTGCCTTTGGCCTTGAAGATCGTCAGGAGCTCCTTGGCAACGTCGGCCGGCAGGTTGAAGGCGTCGTCGTTCACGTCGCCCGTCAGGCCTTCCGCCTCCCACACCGACGCCACAGCGTGGCCCAGCGTGACGGTGTTGCAGGCCGTGACGTGCAGCATGCCGTCCGTTGCGGTGAAGTGCACGACGGCGAGCGCCTGGCTAAGTTTCGGGTCTCCGGTGTGGGGCGTGACGGCCATGAGGGCTTGCCGGAGGTCGAGGGTGTTGACGGTAAGGATCATGCGGCTCTCGCTTTAGTCATTGGTCTCTCCATGGGTAGGGCATTCGGGGTTTGTGGGTCTGGGGTATGCCGGGTGATACCGCCACGCTGGGCAGGTACATCCGGGGGTGGGCTGCCTGCGGCTGCTGGAGCCCATGGCGCACAACTCTGGGCGCTGGTTGCTGCTCATCGGGGTTCAGGAAGCCCTGGAGTAGGCGATGCGTTCGCCCATCGTCTTGGCTCGGGTGACGAGGTCGCCGCGGCCCTTGCGGTAGAGCATCCGTTCCAAGGCGCGGGGGTCTACGCCCAGACGGCTGGTAATTGCATCCCATGCCAGTGCCTGATCGAGTAGGAATTCGACGTCTTCGAGCTGCGCCTCCGAGACGCGGACTGTGCCTTCGACTGGGCGGCCTCGTCCCCGGACAGCAGCGCCGAGGTCGGGCTTCGCGTTGGGGTCGTCAATGGTGTCGTCGTCCCAGGCGAGCGGCGGCGCATATCCGGCTTTGGCGACTCGATTGATGCTGAGCGTGGTCGCCGGACCGCGCTGGTTCCAGATCCGGTCGTACAGCTCTTTGATGGCGTCGTGCTTTTTCTTGGTGAACCAGCCACCTTGCTGGTGCACGATGTTGGCTGTGTTAATGCCCAGCATCGGGGTGAGGTCCTGGTGCCGCCATCCCATGGCCATGAGTGCCTGGATGCGGCGGCGGCCGCCGATGTTCGGTACGAATCCCTCGGGGTTCGATCGTGCGAGGACCGCGTCCGGTGTGACGGCCAGGACGGCTGCCTCCGTCTCCCTGTAGAGGCTTTGTTTGCGCCCGCGGTTTAGGTCGCTGACGATGAATGCGCTGATGCCGGCGACCTCGGCTATTCCCCTGATGGACAGCCCGTGGCTGGCCGTCAGTTCCTGAACGTGTTCCTGTGCTCGGCCTGCCTCAACGATGCGCTTGATACCGCGAGCGCGCTCGACGCGCCACTTCTTCTGCCAGGCGCGGGAGTCGGAAGGCCTTTGCTTCGTCGTGGTTTCGGTCATCGATCTTTCCTTCCTTCTAGCAGCGGCAGTTGCCGTTGTGCGGGTCGATGGGCTTTTTGCAGCTGTCGCACTTGACGACCTTTGGCAGGACGGTGACCAGCTGGCGGGCAGGTGCCGGATTCTTCTGCTCGCTCATGCGGCTTCCCAGCCGTTCAAGTTGGTTCCGGCCTGGCGGCAGGCGCCGATGGTCATCCACCCGTAATCGAAGGCGTCTTCACGTTTCGTGAACTCCGGTTCGGAAATGTGGTGCTGGATGCCCATGCCGTCCCAAAGTGTGAGGAGCCACTTGCCCGCCTCGGTGCGGCGGACGCCGGCTCTTGGAAACTTCGCGTCATCGACCAGGAACGGGTCAGAGGGCGATGGGGCTTCCGGGTCGTTCAGCGCGTCCGCGTGCTCCAGCACCACCCTTTTTGCCTTCCACAGGCGGCCCACGTGGATCACCTCGTCCAAGATGGCCGGCCGGAAACCGCAAAGGCAGATCGGCTCGTTGGCTTCGTTCGTCGTGAGTCCGTGGTTACGCATCGTCGTCTTCCCCTTCTTCAAGCTCTTCTGCTGCGACCTCAGCGAGGCGGGCGTCGTGCAACTGCTGGAAGTGGTCCAGAACTTCCTGCTCGACGGCGGACAGCTCGTAGTGGTAGACGCTGCCGAGGTCTTCGATCCAGGCCTTCGGGCCGCCGTACCATGAGTGTCGGTAGTCGCCGGCGTCCCATGCCCATAGCTTCAGCAGCTCGTCTTCCTGGGACCGTTCGGCCAGGTGCAGCAGGAGTGCCATCTGCTCCACCGTCATATCCGCGAGCGCCGCCTTGATGCCCTGGTGGTCGCTCTCGGAGTCTGGGTGGCGGCCGGTGATCTCCGCGAAGAGGTTGACATGGGAGTGGAGCTGGCGGACGAGGAGACGGTATAGGGCTTCGTCTGCTGCGCCTTCAGGTGGGGAGGCGATGACCTGCTTGATGTGTTCGGCGCGGATGGCGTGGGCGATGTCCAGGGCCGCGGACAGCTCGGCGTCTCGGCGCTTGGCTTCCTGCTCTTCCTCGGTCAGCTCGACTTTGGCCTTTGCAGCTTTGCTCGGCTTCGAGTACCAGGAGAGCCTGCCCCAGTTCCGGTCGATGGACGCGAGGTCGCCTGCTGCGACGTGCTGGGCCGTCGTCAGCTCGTTGTCTTCGTTCTCGTAGATCTTGGTGTACTTGCCGCTGTACAACTCCGATTCCGGGACGTACTTGGCTCCGGCCTCCTTCAGCTCGGACTCTAGTGCCGCGAGTTTGCCGGGCAGGTCACGCTTGCGGGTTTCGGCCTCGACTCTGAAGGCGAATTCACGGGGGC
The DNA here is from genome assembly GCF_006517815.1 of Pseudarthrobacter sp. NIBRBAC000502770. Taxonomy (NCBI): domain Bacteria; kingdom Bacillati; phylum Actinomycetota; class Actinomycetes; order Micrococcales; family Micrococcaceae; genus Pseudarthrobacter; species Pseudarthrobacter sp. NIBRBAC000502770. Next base: position 2,178,681 of record NZ_CP041198.1, on the reverse strand, counting down.
TCTGCGCCGCGGCTGCCAGCAGCCTCTCTGTTGCCGCCTCGTCCGCGGCGAAGTCGACCAGCACCAGCGCCTGGTCAACGTTGAGGGTTTGTTCCTCCAGGCGGACCTTTGCGTCCTCATTGAGCTTGGTCAGAAGCAGCCGCTTCCGGACGTGACTTTGCGAGCGCCCCGTGGCCTTTGCCACGGTTTTGACGTTGAACGCGTCGCCGAATTCCAGGATTGTCTGGTAGGCGGAAGCTTCCTCTACGGGCGTGAGGTCCGCGCGCTGGGTGTTCTCCACGAGCATTGCCACGAGCTGCTTCGGCTCGGTGTCCAGGTCTTCCCGGATAACGCAGGGCAGGGAGTCAACATTGGCGAGCTTCGCCGCTGCGTACCGGCGGTGCCCGGCGATGATTGTGTAGCCCTCGCCAGCGATTGCCGGGGCCACGACGAGCGGCTGCAGGATGCCCTGCTCGGTGATGCTGTTGGCCAGGTCGGTGACGATCCCGACGTCATTCCGGACGTTCTTTGCGTGGATGACCAGCTGGTCAATGTGGAGTTCCTGGAAGGTCGCGTTCACTTTCCTGCGTCCTTTCTGACCAGAGCCAGCAGGTCCTGTTCGGCGTTGTGCGCTTCGAGGACTGCCTTCTCTTCCACTTCAAGGGCCAGCTTCAGGGCCTCTTCGGCCTTTACCGCTTGTTCCTTGGCGATAGCTGCCAGCTTGTTGGCGTGGGCACTCCTGCGGGCCAGCGCTGCCAGCTCGACGTCGTCCACCGAGGACCACGACGGCCGGCGAAGGTGGGCGTTCGGCACGTAGTGCTGACGGATCGCCTTCGGAATCGAGGCGGACACCGGAGCGGTGCCGAGCTGGATAACGACGGCGGGGGTTTCGTTGCCGAGGAACTGTTGCTCTGTCTCGACGGGCTGTTCGGTCATTTTGGTTGTCCTGTCTCAATTACGAATCCGGCGGCGCCGGCGATTAGGAAGGTGACTCCTGCGAGGTACGCGGAGTTGATGATGGGGAAGTCGGCGGTGGCCGCGAGGAACATCAGCGCGCCGAGGATGAGAAGGGGGGCGTAGAGGAAGATGCGGCGGCGATTCCGGCCGACCCGCTCGGATGGGGCCCTCATGCCCCGGTGCTCGTGGATAGAGAAGTTGGCACGATGTTCGCCGTTGATCAGGACGTGACCGGCATGGACATCGACCTGGATCTTCTGCGGCATGGGCCACTTCGAACGGCAGTAGCGTGCAAGCTGCTCAGCCAGTTCCCTGTTGTCCCGGTACTGGAGCTCGGCGCGGTCCTTGAAAGGACGGTGGCCTACAGGATGAACAATGGCGAAGCGCTTTATGCGCGCCTTCACAGCCCTACGGCGCGCTGGCGCCGGGCGTCCACGACACGGTCGAATGCAGACAGCTGCTCTTTCGCGGAGACAGCTGGGTTGAATACTGCGACAGTTGCGAGGTGCGGCCCGGGCTTGGGACCGGCAGCCGTCGAGGCCTGGGGGGTTGGCTCGACGGCCGCCGGCAGGGGGCCGGTAGCCGGCTCAGCCTGGGGGAGTGGCTGATCTTCTACCGGGGCTTGTGGGGGAGCCGGCAGCTCCCGGATGCTCGACTGTTCACGGAAGCGCTGCTCCGCGCCCGCTACATCCAGCGTGAGGTTCCGCAAGGCCTTATGAGCGGCGAGCGCGGTGTCCATGAGGTTGGCGGCAGCCATGCCGATGTTGCCGTTCCGGTCGAATGCCCTGAGGGGCTTGGACGCTGACTGCAGATCCTCCAGCAACGTGCAGGCACGGCGGTAGTCGGCGAGGCGCCGGCTTCTGATGACGTCGATCTCGCTACCGGACAGGGCCGCCGGGCCGACCGCGTGGTCTTCGGCGGCGAAGTACAGGTCCTTCGGGAACTGTCGTAGCCGCTCCTGCTGGAGCTGCTGCGCCGGGCAGCCGCCGTCCTCGTGCTCCGCGATGATCGCGAGCATGGGTGCGGCAATGGGGTCCTGCGCCGCGGGGATGCCTTCGGTGACCGGCCAGGACAGCGAGAGGCCGCAATCCTCGCACTCGAAGGAGGCGTCGTACAGGGTGCCGTCGAGGTCGCGGCCACCGGTGTCGTATCTCGTGCTCACGACGCAACCTCCAGCGAGCGCCGCGATCCGCGCAGCTGGCGGGCCTTGGCGAGCAGGAGCAACTGATCCTTGGAAGGACCGCCGGGCGTGTAAGCAGCCTCGGCGATCTCTTCAGGAGTCATCGAGTTGAGCAGTGCCGTTGCCTGGGCGAGGACGCGGCCGGCAGCGGCGATATGTGGTTGTGCTTCAGGGGGCAGTGTTCGGAGACCACGAACAGGCATTTGATATGCTCTTTTCTGATTCGAGAGCCGGGCTACCCCCTCCAGCGGTGGGCCTGGCTCTTGGATTTTCTACGGGCGGTCCAGTGAACTTTCTTGGCGGAATGGCACTGGGCCGCCTTTTGCGTTTTCTTGATTCCTTCGGCTACCGCTCATGCAGTCAGCTGTCGCGGTTCACAGTTACCAGTGGAGCGTCGTTTATCGGTAACGGTGGGCATGACTTCGTGCTCTTCCAACTCGAAGTACTCCTCCCATTCGACGTCCAGACGCGCTGCGATCAGTAGGGCGAGATCCTCGCTGAGGGTCTTCATCCCACCGGTCTCCAGCAGGTGGATCGTGTTCTGCGAGCGCCGTACGAGGAACGCCAGGTCGCGCTGGGAGAACTTGCGGTTGAGCCGCTTTCTCCGCAGTGCTGCGGGGTCCTTGACCTTCATCCAGGTCTCCTTACGAACGATCGATAGTGTGCGGCTGGTGCGTCGCATGATCAGTATGCCTTCCTCGTAATCGCTTTGACAAGTAGAGCATGGTTCATATGCAGCGTACTTGTCAAGACGATAGGCGAAGGAATCCGCGTGTTGTCTGCCAAGATGTACTTGTCACTTGTCATAAAAGTTCTGTCGCCACTTCCCCAAGTGTCGATCCAGAAGGAAGAGTCACCGTCGTGAACAAGCCCAAGAGTCTTCGGGAGCTGGTGGAAGTCGCCATCACCCGACACGACACATCTGGACGCCAATTGGCATTCCTCGCCCAGCGCGAAGGATTCACCCTGGCAACTACGACGGTCAATGCCATCAGGCAGGGTACCTATAAGTCCACCCCGACCAACGAGACGATCAAAGCGATCGCCTGGTTGGCCGGCGTTTCAGATGAGGCCGCGTTCACGGCCGCGGGACAACCCGTCCCCGGTCCGCCATTCGCCGACGAACTTCCGCCTGGCGTTGACAACTTGCCGGCTAAAGCCCGCAAAGCTGCCATCGACATGCTGAGGGTCCTCGTGGATATGAACAAGGACGACGATGCTCTCCAGCCAGAACGTGACGACATTCGCGAAGAACGAAACCGGATCGTGCACGACTACGCCGATGCCATGCGGACCAGCCGTGAGCGTGGCAAGCGCCGTAACGCTGTCCCTGGACAGAAGACATCTGAGGACGCTTCCGCAGAGAATGTCACACCCCTCGATGATGATGCGATAGACCGCCTTCACCAGGCTGAGCACTACGATTTAGCCGCGAAGCCGGCGCACGGGGGAATTGCACATGATCAGGATGCCGAAGACGCCTGAGGCATACGTCCGGGCCCTCGGCGTCCATGTCCGGTACGGCTGGGTGCCCGATGGCCTTTGGGGCACCTACGACGCGGACCTGCACGTCATCACACTCAAACGAGGCCTGGCCCCGACCCAACTACTGTGCACCCTCATGCACGAACTGGGCCACGCCGCCTACCGCCACGAAGGAACCACACCCCGGTCCGAGCGCGATGCCAACTACTGGGCAGCCGTCCGGCTGATCTCGAAACAAGACTTCGTTGACGCTATCCTCGTGGATAACAACGCCGTCGCCATGGCCCACCGCCTAGGTGTTCTTCCCGACGTTGTCGAGCACTATATCGACGCACTAAGCGACAGCGAGCGCCAGGCTATTGAAGAGCTGGTGCGGGCATCCGCAGCTGCTTAGCAGCACACCTTCTTCTGTTCTACCCCTAAGGGATCTTTTGATGAGTGCTTCCCGAGGGCAGCTGCGCGCTGTCCCAGATAAAGCCGTCCGCGCCGTTGCCTATGTCCGGGTATCCAGAGAGCGCGACGGAATGATCAGCCCAGAGCTGCAGCTCGCCGCCATCGAGCGGCACTGCCAGCAGAGCGGCTACGAAGTCGTGGAAACCCTCACGGACCTCGACCTGTCCGGGCAGTTCTGGAAGCGCCGCCAAGTCGAACAGGCCGTCGCCATGATCGAAGCCGGCACCGCGGACGTCCTCGTTGTGTGGAAGCTCAGCCGAGTGGCCAGGAACCGCAAGGACTGGGTCATTGCCGTGGACCGTGTCGAGGGCGTCGGCGGCCGGCTGGAGTCGGCCACCGAACCGATGGACACCACCACCTCGTCCGGGCGGTTCGCCCGCGGCATGCTCGCGGAACTGGCGGCCTTCGAATCTGAACGCATGGGGGAGTCCTGGAAAGACGCCCACGAACGACGAGTGAAGCAGGGCAAGCCAGCGAACGGAAAGCCCCGCTACGGGTACCAATACGACAAAGAGAAAGGCTTCACCCCCGACCCTGTCCAAGGGCCGATCCTCGCCGAGCTCTACACACGTTACCTCTCCGGCCAGTCCGTCTACAGCCTCGTCCAATTCCTCAACGACGGACCCACACGCCCCTCCACTGGCTACGGCATATCCAAGGACGGGCTGTGGTCGGCGCGGACAATCCGTCGAATCATGGACCAGGGCTTCGGCGCAGGCTTTATCACTCGACACGGCGAGCGCCTGCCCGGAATCCATGCACCAGTCATCACGCCCGAGCAATGGGCCGAGTACCTCGCACGCCGCGAAAGCCGAAGGGTCAACCGGCGTAGCGAGCGCTCCGTCTACCTTCTGTCCGGCCTCATCCGATGCTCCTGCGGGGCAAGGATGAACGCCGGCCTATTCGGCACCGCGCAAACACCCAAATACCGATGCAAAGCAGCAGCCGAGAAGCGCGCACACACAGGCGGTTACGTCATGGTGGACTACGTCGAACGAATCCTCCTCGAGCAGCTCGCCGATTGGGCCGAGGATCTGAACGCCGAGGGCGCGGCCGCCGCAAAGATGGTCAAGAAGACCTCCGCCGACGCCGAGAAGACAATAGGACTGGCAAAGCAGATCGAGAAGCTGGACGGGCGCCTGGATCAGCTCACCCTGAAGATGCTGGACGGCACTGTTCCACAGGACTCCTACACCCGACTGAGGGACGACCTCCAAAAGCAGAAGCAAGACGCGGAGAGTGCCCTCGCCTCGGCCCAGGTCGCAGTCGCGAAGCCCCCCATCGACCTCCTGCCCGGACTCGTGGAGGACTGGCACCTTCTTCCCGTCGATATGCGGCGGGACCTTCTCTCCCGACTCATCGACTTCGTGGAAATTGCACCAGGCCGCCCACGCGCCAAAGTCACTGTCCGCCCACTCTGGTAATTCAGGGCTTTCGCTGGCTCTTAGGATGGGGGAGTTCGCCTTCTATCTTTGATCAGGGAGAGTTTGCCTTGCCCGATTCAAACGCGCCCACCAAGGACCAGCCGAAAAAGGTCTTTGTAATCTCTCCCATCGGCGCTGATGGGAGCCAAGTTCGGAGACACGCAGACTTGTTTTTGGAATTCATAGTTCAAGCGGCACTGCCGGCGCCTGAGTTTGAGGTGGAGCGCGCCGATGCTCACGACTCGCCATATGCGATCACTGCGGCCATGCTCAGTTCTATTCTCAACGCAGACATCTGCGTTGCCGACATAACCGGCCGCAACCCTAACGTCTTCTACGAACTCGCTCTGGCCCACGCGATGGACAAGCCTGTAGTGATTATGGATGGGGACAAGGACTCATCGCCATTCGACATCAAAGACATGCGTGCACTCAAATTCGGTCTGATGCCGGACGAGGTGAAAAAGGCCGTAAGCCAGCTCAAGGCCAAGGCATTGGCCCCTGACCTCGCTCCCGAATTCAAGGACATGATGAACCCGGTCGCGGCAGCCTTCCGAACGTGGACCGCACAGCAACGGGTAGAAAGCTCTGGAAGCTCAACGGAACAAATGCTCCTGCAGCTAGTCGAGAGCCTTGCGCGAAAGATAGACCTTGTTGAACGCCGCTTGAGGACTCCTGGCGCGGAACCCATGGCTGCGGTGGCCGAAGGGACCAGGCAAGAAGTGCGGGCTCTGCTCAATCAGTTCGGGCTCGTGCTGGAGGGAAACCAGCTCGGAGAGGAGGACATCGAGCTCGTCAAGGAGGGCTTATCGCTAATGGAAGAACAGCGGCATCCCAAAGTTATGAGGGGATGGATTCGACGTGCTGAGCAGGTACTTCGCAGAGTTGAGGCCGATGCCGGCTCATAACGGTCAGCCAGAAACAGAAATAGATGAAGGGGAAGTCGAGCGGGAAGCGTGGCGCGAGGCCAGGGTGACAACAGGACCTAGTCACACTCATGTCCGCGGTGTTGGTGGCAGCCCTTCTGGCGCTTGCGGGTCCCGCACTGGAAGCCATGTTCAACCAGGCGATGGACAAGGTAGGAAACTGAACCATGGGCAGGTCCGCCCCATGGCCGCAGGAGCAGCAGGGTGCGGCCCGGGCAGCCGAGCAGGGATCAGCCGTTGTGGACTTTGTCCTGGTGGGTGGGCTGCTGACGATGTTCTTCCTGGCGATACTCCAACTGATACTGGTCCTGCACGTCAGAAACACACTCATTGACGCCGCCGCATCCGGAGCGAGATACGGGACACTCGCAGACCGCAACGCCAACGATGCTGAAGAACGGACACGCGGCCTCATCAGCATGGCCCTCAACCCTGGCTTCGCTGAGCAGGTCAGTACCAGGGAAGTACAGTTCCAAGGCATGCGTACCCTGGAGGTCACGGTCCGGTCCCCAATGCCTGTTATTGGCCTGATCGGACCGAGGGACATGCTGGAGGTGAAGGGGCATGCTGCCGTCCAGCCCTGAACCGGCCAGCTTCAGGAGATCGCAGGGGCCAAGCTTCAGGAGCCGCCTTGCAGAGGCACTTTGCCAGGAGAAGCCCCGGGACATCATCCAGGCTCCGGAACCTGTGAGGAGGGCGGAACGCCGTCAGCCTGGCCTGGGCCGTGAACAGGGAAGCGCGGTGGTCGAGTTTACGTTCCTTGCACTCCTGCTGATGGTCCCGCTGGTTTATTTCGTAATAACTGTCGCGCAGATCCAAGGGGGATCCTTCGCCGTAGTGGGCGCCGCGGACCAGGCCGCCAAGGTCTATGTAGCCCAACCCGATGCCGGGAGCGCCCAGGCTGCTGCGGAGCAGGCGGTGGCACTTGCACTCTCCGACTTCGGCCACCAGGGGGACCAGGCCACCTTGAGCACCCTCTGCAGCCCGGCCGACTGCCAGGCCGCGGGCAGCACGGTAACGGTGACCGTCAGTCTCAGCGTGCCCCTGCCCTTCATGCCGTTTGCCGAGGGGTTGTCCGCCACGGAGGTCCAGGCCTCTTCTTCCCAGCTGGTGGGCCGCTACCGATGAACCGCCGGGAACCGGACCAGGATGGCCAGCTGATGGTCATGATCCTCGGCTACGTGCTCATCGCACTCCTGGTGGCGACGGTGGTCATCGGCATTTCCTCCGTTTACCTGGAGCACAAACGCCTGCTGTCCTTGGCAGACGGTGCATCGCTTGCCGCTGCCGGCAGCTACACCCTTGGCGAAGTCTCAACGCAAGGCGGCAGCCCCTCTGCTGTCCTCAACCCGGCACGCGTCCGGAACGTCGCGGCAGACTTCGTTGCAAGAAGTCCCGCTTCGCAGCGTTTCTCCAGCCTTGCGGTCACCGGGGCGACGGGAACGCCGGACGGTTCCACCGCCGTCGTTGTCCTCACGGCCGCCGTCCACCCGCCGGTGGTGAACTTCCTCATTCCTGACGGGATCGCCATCGAGGCAACGTCAACCGCGCGCTCGCGGTTGACCCGTTAGGACACCGGAACGGGCAGGATTCGGCGATAGCGTAGGGTTAAACCACCATGGCCAATATTGATTTTTCTGCTGAAATCCGCGCCCTCCGCGCCACCTACGAGTCCATCGAACGCGTCTCCGACGTTGATGCACTCCGTGAAGACATCGCCGAACTCAGCGAGCGGGCAGGGGAGCCGGACCTGTGGGACGACCCCGCAGCGGCGCAGAAGATCACCTCCCGTCTCTCCCACCGACAGTCCGAGCTGGAACGCCTCACCAACCTGGCCTCGCGTATCGACGATCTCGAAGTCCTGGTGGAACTGGGCCAGGACGAGGACGACGCCGCCTCGATGGGGGAGGCCGCTGCCGAACTCGAATCCATCAAGAAGGCCCTCAAGGACCTGGAAGTGGTCACCCTGTTGTCCGGAGAATATGACGAGCGCGAAGCCGTGGTGTCCATCCGTGCGGGAGCGGGCGGTGTCGACGCGGCAGATTTCGCCGAAATGCTGATGCGCATGTACCTCCGGTGGGCCGAGCGGCACGGTTACCCCACCACCGTCATGGACACCTCGTACGCCGAGGAAGCCGGGCTGAAATCGGCCACGTTTGAGGTCAAGGCGCCCTATGCTTACGGCACCCTCAGTGTTGAAGCAGGGACCCATCGCCTGGTCCGGATCAGCCCGTTCGACAACCAGGGCCGCCGCCAGACCTCGTTCGCGGCTGTTGAAGTCATCCCGCTGATTGAACAGACCGATTCCATCGACATCCCGGACAACGAGATCAGGGTTGACGTCTTCCGCTCATCCGGTCCGGGTGGCCAGTCGGTCAACACCACTGACTCGGCGGTCCGCCTCACGCACATCCCCACCGGAACGGTGGTTTCGATGCAGAATGAGAAGTCCCAGCTTCAGAACCGTGCCGCTGCCATGCGCGTGCTGCAGTCCAGGCTCCTGCTCCTGAAGAAGGAGCAGGAGGACGCGGAGAAGAAGGCGTTGGCCGGAGACGTCAAGGCGTCCTGGGGTGACCAGATGCGCTCTTATGTCCTGAATCCGTACCAGATGGTCAAGGACCTGCGCACAGAACACGAAGTGGGCAACACATCGGCAGTGTTCGACGGTGAAATCGACGACTTTATCGACGCCGGAATCCGGTGGCGGACGGATAACCGTAACGCCGAAAAGTAGGATGCCCTCCGGCGGGCTGCGGGACGATGCGGCGACACGCCCCCGAAAGCCCGCCCGGCAGGCACCGATCCTGCGTATAGTCGAGGGGCCGGGGCCCTACTTTCCCCAAGCGAAAAACCCGTGCACCGGCTGCAGAACTGGGCTGCATCAGACCGATGAGCCATGCCCTGCAGGGTACTTAGGGCCATGATCCGATTCGAAAATGTCACCAAGGTTTACGACCAGAAAGCCCGACCGGCACTGGATTCCATCGACCTTGAGATCGACCGTGGCGAATTCGCCTTCCTCGTCGGCGCCTCGGGCTCCGGAAAGTCCACCTTCCTCCGGCTGGTGTTGAAGGAAGACCGCGCCACCTCCGGTGCCGTGTACGTCGCCGGCCAAAACGTCGCCAAAATTTCCAGTTGGCGGGTTCCGCGCCTCCGCCGCGGAATCGGAGTCGTCTTCCAGGACTTCCGCCTCCTTCCCCAGAAGAACGTGTTCGCCAATGTCGCGTTCGCCATGCAGGTCATCGGCAAGAGCCGCAGCGTGATCCGCGATACCGTCCCGGAGGTCCTTAAGACAGTAGGGCTCGAAGGCAAGGAACACCGCATGCCGCACGAGCTGTCCGGCGGAGAGCAGCAGCGCGTCGCCATCGCGCGTGCCGTGGTCAACCGCCCCGGGATCCTCCTCGCAGACGAGCCGACGGGAAACCTCGATCCCACCACGTCCATGGGAATCATGGGCGTATTGGACAAGATCAACCAGAACGGAACCACCGTGGTGATGGCCACCCACGACGACGACATCGTCAACGAGATGCGCAAGCGCGTGGTCGAACTCAAGAACGGCGTGGTGATCCGCGACGAAGCCAAGGCCCTGTACACCTCGATGATTCCCGTCGTCGGACAGTCCCGGCGCCTGAAGGACGCCAGCGGCAGGGAGGCTCCCGACGCCGGCCTGCGTGGCAACGGCGCTGAAGGCGAGGCCCAGCGGTGAGGCTCGCATTCATTCTCTCCGAGATTGGCAGCGGCCTGCGCCGGAACCTGTCCATGGTGGTATCGGTCATCCTGGTGACCTTCGTGTCCCTGACATTCGTGGGCGCGGCGGGCATGCTGCAAATGCAGATCAACCAGATGAAGGGCTACTGGTACGACAAGGTCCAGGTGGCCATCTTCCTCTGCAGCGACGGGTCGACCGCGCCCGGGTGCGCGTCCGGACCCGTGACCCCTGAACAGCAGCAGGGCCTGAACGCACTCCTGGAATCCCCGGCTGTGGCGCAGTACATCAACGACTTCCAGTTCGAGTCCAAGGATGAGGCCTACAAGCACTTCAAGGACCAGTTCTCCAATTCGCCCATTGTGGATTCCGTGACCCCGGACCAGCTGCCGGCTTCCTTCCGGATCAACATGAAGGATCCGGAGAAGTACCAAATCATCAGCGAGACGTTCTCCTCCCAGCCCGGCGTGGAGACGGTCATCGACCAGCGGCAGCTGCTGGAACGTCTTTTCTCGGTGATGAATGGGGCGTCCCTGGTGGCAGTGGGCATCGCAGGAGTGATGATCGTCTGCGCGATCCTGCTCATCGCCACGACGATCAGGCTCTCCGCCTTCAGCCGGCGCCGGGAGACCGGCATCATGAGGCTCGTGGGGGCGTCCAAAACCGTCATCCAGCTGCCATTCATCCTCGAAGGCGTCATCGCGGCCGTCATCGGCGCAGCCCTGGCCTCGGGCACCCTGTGGGCCGTAGCGCAGTTCTTCCTGGGTGACTACATGTCCCGCCAATACCCTGACACGGCCTTCATTTCGGCAGGCCAGACCCTCATCCTCGCGCCGGCGCTGCTGGTCCTTGGCGGATCCTTGGCAGGAATTTCGTCCCTCTTGACCCTTCGCAGATATTTGCGCGTTTAGGCTGTGCACACCGACCAAGGAATGCCAATGAACGTTACTGCTCAAACCGCGCCCCGCGCCCAGCGAAGCCGGGGACGGTCCGCTGCCCGCCGGTGGGGACTTGTGAGCGGCCTGCTCACCGTCATTCTTTCAGCAGGCATGGCCGTAGCCACCCCCGTGGCTTTCGCAGACGACCTCGAAGACCGGAAAGCCGCGCTCGAGGCCGAAGCTGCCCGCGTCCAGGCGTCGCTTGAATTTGTCGATTCCCGAATCGCAAAGGCCGCCGGCGACCTTGTGATCTACCAGGGCCAGCTCCCGGCGGCACAGCAAGCACTGCTTGACGCGCAGGGCCGCGTTGCCAGCGCAGTCAAAGAATCGGAAGCACTGGCTGCACGTGTCGACATGGCCCAGCAAAACAAAGCCAAGATCACCCAGCAGCTGGAAACCGACAAGCAAAAAATTGCCGATACCAAGAAGCTGATCGGCCAGATCGCGACCCAGGCCTACAAGTCCGGCGGTGTCCCCTCCAACCTGTCGCTTTTTTTCGGCTCCAACGGCGGGGGCAGCCTCACCGACACCATGGACTTGGCGGACCAGGCCATGCGCAGCCAGAACGCCGCCATGGACAAGCTGAGCCAGCAGAACGCGACCAACGTGAACTCGGAAGCCCGGCTCCAGGCCGTGGAAGCGGAAATCAAGGACCTCAAGGCCAAAGCCGACGCCGCGCTTGAGCGGGAGAAGGCGGCACGCGACGAGGCAGCCGCCAAAAAGGCCCAGGTGGACCAGTTGATTGCCGACACCACCCGCCTCGACGCCGAGCTCCAGGCTGCCAAGCCCGGAATCCAGGCGCAACTGGCGGGCGTCCAGGCCAACCAAAACCAGGTGGCCAACGAAATTGCCGAACGAGACCGCAAGGCCCGCGAGGCATGGGAAGCGGAGCAGCGCCGTCAGGCTGCCGCGGCCGCCGCTGCTGCCGCCGCCGCAGCCGCGGCAGCGAACCGCCCCGCCCCGCCCGTCCAGCCTTACGTCCCGCCGGCCGCCGGTTCGCCGTCGGCCTTTGGCCTCCGCCACCCCTTCGACGGCAGCATCCCCATCACCTCCGGCTTTGGCTACCGCACCACTCCGCCGGGAACTATCGACTTCTACGGCACGGGCGGGTACATGCACACCGGCATCGACTTCGGTGCAGCCTGCGGAACGCCCGTGTACGCGGCCGCAGCCGGGGAAGTCTTCAGCTCAGGATGGAACTCCGCCGACGGCGGTGGTTGGCGTGTCAAGATCGATCACGGCATGGTGCAGGGCAACACCCTCACCACCATCTACTACCACAACTCCAGCATCGTGGTCTCGAACGGCCAAAAGGTCTCGCAGGGGCAACTCATTGCATACTCGGGCAGTACCGGTAACTCCACGGGCTGCCACGCCCACTTCGAGACTTGGCTCAACGGCCGAGCCGTCGACCCCATGGGGCTGCTGTAGGCAGTACCCGCCTGCCGTAGACTGGTATAGCTCCGGCGCCACTGGCCCGGGCCGTCCAACCTGAACCTGAGGAGTTTTCCCGTGCCGAAAGAAAGTGGCCGTAAGGTGGTGGCCACCAACCGCAAGGCCCGGCATGACTACCACGTGCTGGACACGTACGAGGCCGGCATCGCGCTGATGGGCACCGAAGTGAAGTCCCTGCGCGAGGGGCATGCCTCCATGGTGGACGGATTCTGCACCTTTTATAACGACGAACTGTGGATGGAAGCGATCCACATTCCCGAATACAACCAGGGAAGCTGGACCAACCATGCCGCCAGGCGGCGGCGGAAGCTGCTGCTGCACCGCGAGGAACTCATCAAGATCTCCCGCAAAGTCCAGGAGGCCGGGTACACCGTCGTTCCGCTGCAGCTCTACTTCGTCGACGGCCGGGCCAAGGTGGAAATCGCGGTTGCCCGGGGCAAGCGGGAGTACGACAAGCGGCAGACCCTGCGCGAGCAGCAGGACAACCGTGAGGCGCAGCGCGAGATGCGGGAGCGCAACCGGCGCCGCTAGGAATTATTTCGGGCGGGTATGCGTTAGTATGGGTAGTCCGGCCGGCGTGCCAGCCGGTTTGGCAACAAAATACGGGGATGATCGGTTTCGACGATGTTAGTCGCGACAGGTGAAGCGGGCCGAGGATGCAGATTTATCTCGTAAACGCTGTCTGCAAACCAATAAGTGCCAATTCTAAGCGCACTGACTTCGCTCTTGCTGCCTAAGCAGTAAGACAGTCCGTCAGCCCGAGGTTGCTATCGCCCCGGATCCTGGCGTCATTTAGATAGCCACTGCTGTTTGCTCCCGTCATCGGAGTAAACGGGACTTTTAGGTGACTGGGCCCGGATCAGCCAGCTGTTTGCAGCATGGCTGGGGCCGAGAAAATCCGACGCAAACTGCGCCCGGAGAAGCCCTGACAACACGACATCGGACGGGGGTTCAATTCCCCCCATCTCCACCCCCGAGATGAATCGGGACATCCTTTGCGGATGGGTCGGATCATCAAAGAAAAACACCCCGGTCTCCTGACCGGGGTGTTTTTCTTTGCCCGGCTGCCCGGGTACCGGGCCGCCCGCACCGGAATACCGGCAGGGCCTAAGGGCTCTAGCGGGTCGGCCGCACCCGCCCTTATCGTCAAGGCATGCACAACGACCCGGCACAACTGCCTACTGAAGTCCTGGACGCCGCCACGTGCTGGGACCTCCTGCATGGAGTGTCTGTTGGCCACCTGGCTGTGCTGGTGGACGGATATCCGGAAGTTTTCCCCGTAAATTACAAAGTGGACCAGCAATCAGTTGTCTTCCGCACCGGGGAAGGAACCAAGCTGCGGGCCGCCGGGGGACCACTCGCCGTCGCGCTTGAAGCAGACGGCCACGACGACTCAAAAGCCTGGAGCGTGCTGGTCAAAGGCAAGGCCGTCATCCTGGAGCCCACCCAGGAACTCCTGGCGGGAGCCGCCCTGACGCTGTTTCCCTGGCAGGCGGGAGAGAAGGACCACTTCGTCCGCATCGTCCCCACCTCCGTCACAGGCCGGCGCTTCGTCATCACATCACCGCTGACGTGGTGGAACCATGTAGGGGAGACGGCGGCCAGGGACACGGCTTAGCGGGTGGAGGGCCCATCGGCCCTTTGCTGAAGTCCTGCTTGCTGGTAGCAATGTCCTATGATTGCGTCGCCCACCGCCGCTGCCGCTGCCAAGCCACCGTTTGACGCCGTCATCTTCGACCTGGACGGGGTGGTCACCAACACGGCACTGCTGCATCAGGCAGCGTGGAAGGACGCGTTCGCCCGGATCCTGCACGACCCCAGGATTCCGCGGGGCACCGACCGTGCCCCGCTCAGCAGGGCCGACTACCTCACCTATATCGACGGCATGCCGCGCGAGGAAGGAGTGGTGCGGTTTCTGGCAGCCAGGGGAGTGCTTCTTGAGAAGGGGCACGAAACAGATGAAGCCGGTGCCTGGACAGGATTCGGCCTGGGCCAGTGGAAGAACGAGCTGTTCCTGGAACATCTCCGGCGGGACGGGGTCCAAAGCTACCCCGGGACCCTGCAGCTGCTGCGCCGGCTCACCGAGGCTGCAGTGCCCATGGCCGTTGTCACCTCGAGCCGAAACGCGGCATCGGTCCTGGAAGCAGCGGGCGTCCAGGATCTCTTCACCGTCGTCATGGACGGGACGACGGCGGCAGGGCTTGGGCTGCAGGGAAAGCCTGCCCCTGACGTCTTCCTGGCTGCCGCAGCAAGGCTTGGCGTCAGTCCGTCACATGTCGTGGTGATTGAGGATTCGGCCGCTGGTGTCGAGGCCGGGCGGCGCGGCGGTTTTGGCCTGGTGGTGGGAATCGACCGGGCCGGGAACCGCCGCCAGCTTGAAGCCGCGGGGGCGGACACTGTCCTCAACGATGTGGGCGAGCTGGACCTGGGCCAGGTGATCGGCAATGCCTGGCACCTTGTGTTTGAAGGTTTTGACGCCGGGCACGAAGGACACCGGGAGGCCCTGACCACCCTGGGCAACGGCTACCTGGGCGTTCGTGGAGCGGCCCCCGAGGGCGGTCCGTACAGCTACGCAGGCATGTACCTCGCCGGCATTTACAACCGGGTCAGGGCGAAGTCCGCCGACGAGATGCTGTTGGAAGAACACATGGTCAACGCGCCCAACTGCCTTCCGCTTGACCTGCGCCTGGCCGGGCAGGAATGGTGGTCTGCGGGCGGGCTGTACGTCGTCCGCGAGCGCAGGGTCCTGGACCTCAAAAAAGCGGTGCTGGAGCGAAGGCTGTTGCTGGAAGGTGCCGACGGGCGGCGCCTGGAGGTGGTGCAGACACGATTTGCATCCATGGCCGAGCCTCACCTGCTGGTCCTTCAGACGGCGATCACGGCCTTGGGCTGGAGGGGCATGGTGGAGGTCCGCAGCGGAATTGACGCCGGAGTCCGCAACGCGAACCTCCCCGAGCGTGCCCAGGGCTCCGATGTCCACTTGGCCGACAAGACGGCCCCGCAGCGCCCGGACCCGGAGGTGCGCCCTGACGGTACCTCCGTCGTTGAGGTTGAAACCACCCAAAGCCTCATCCGCATCGCCGTGGCCTACCGGACGCAGGTCTCGCCGGCCGCCGCACACATTACCGGGGGCGCGATCGGAGCCTTCCATTTCCAGACCCTGCCGGTTTCCCTTGAAACCGGTACCACGGCGCGGATCACCAAGTCAGTGGCGGTGGTGACCTCCCGCGACCGTGCCATCTCCTCGCCCGAAACGGGTGCCCGTTCAGTGCTTGAGCGCGCGCCCGGGGATTTCGATGTGCTGCTCGCCGCCCACGAGGAGGCCTGGCGGCGTGAGCTCCGACCTTTCCTGGTGGAGATTGACGCCCCGCTGCCCGTGCGCATGGTCCTTAACCTGCATATCTTCCACCTGCTGCAGACCTTGACCCACCACACGGCGGAACTGGATGCCGGCGTGACGGCACGCGGACTCCATGGCGAGGGCTACCGCGGCCACGTCTTTTGGGATGAGCTGTTTGTCCTTCCGGTGCTGACTTCACGAACTCCGGATATTGCCCGCTCGGTACTCGACTACCGGTGGCGCAGGCTGCCCGCGGCCCGGCATGCAGCATCGTTGGCCGGGCAGGAGGGAGCAAAGTTTCCTTGGCAAAGCGGCAGCGACGGGAGCGAGGAAACCCCGAAATGGCTGTACAACGACAGGTCCGGCAGATGGGTCCGGGACTATTCGCATCTGCAGGTGCACTCCGGCCTGGCCGTCGCCTTCAACGCATGGCAGTACTTCCAGACCACCGGGAACAAGATCTGGCTTCTGCAGAAGGGTGCTGAGCTGGTGGTTGAAGTTGCCCGCTTCTTCTGCTCCCTGGCGGAGTACGACGAGACAGGCGGCAGGTACCACGTGCGGGGCGTGGTGGGACCGGATGAATACCATACTGGCTACCCGTACCGTGACAAACCGGGCCTGGATGACAACGCGTACACGAACGTCATGGCCGCCTGGGTTTGCTCCCAGGCAGCAGGCATCCTCTCATTCCTGCACGGCAGCGAGCGCGCGGGGCTGATGGACCGCCTTGGCGTCACGGATGCGGAAGCGGCCGGGTGGGAGCGTTTGGGGACCTTGATGTACGTGCCCTTTCACAGCGACGGTGTCATCAGCCAGTTTGCTGGTTACGGGGATCTGCAGGAACTTGACTGGGACCATTACCGGGACACCTATGGCGACATTGAGCGGCTGGACCTGATCCTCGAGGCAGAAGACGACGCCACCAACCATTACAAACTGGCGAAGCAGGCGGATGTCCTGATGCTCCCGTACCTCCTGGGACACGATGGGCTGGTCACCGTGCTGCAGCGCTTGGGCTACGGGTTCACGCACGAACAGCTCAACCGGACCGTCGAGTATTACCTTGCCCGGACGGCCCACGGCTCCACACTGAGCCGGGTTGCGCACGCATCGGTCCTGGCCGGCCTGGACGCGGACCGGGCGTGGGACAGCTTCCGGGAAGCGCTCGACGCCGACCTCGACGATACCCAGCATGGCACCACGCGCGCGGGCATCCATTTGGGCGCGATGGCTGGAACCATCGACGTAGTGCAGCGCAGTTTTGCGGGGCTGCGGTTCAGCGGCGACACCATCTTGTTTGCCCCCAACCTCCCCACCGGGCTGCGGGCCGTTGCTTTTGAGGTCCTCTACCGCGGGCACCGCCTCCGCATTCATCTCAAGGGCGGGGATATGAGTATCGCCTCCGCTCCAGGTGACGCCGGCCCCATCAAGGTACGGGTCCATGGCAATGACGAGTTCCTTCCCGCCGGGCAGACCCGCCACTTCCCGCTCCCTGCCCGCGCTGCGGGGGTGGTGGTGCCGTGAAGCGGCTGGGCATCCTCACCAGCGGCGGTGACTGCCCCGGCGTCAACGCGGTCATCCGGGGAGCCGTGCTGGGCGGAGACGTGGCGCATGGCTACGAATTCATCGGGTTCCGGGACGGGTGGCGGGGTGTCCTGGAGCAGGACGTTTTTCCTTTGCCCCGGACGAGTGTCCGCGGTATCTCCCGCCTGGGCGGAACCATCCTGGGCACGTCCCGGACCAATCCGTTGGTGGGGAAGGGGATCGAAGGGGTCCGCGCCTGCGTCCGGCGCCACGAACTGGACGGCCTGATTGCCATTGGGGGAGAGGGGACACTGGCAGCTGCCCGGGAATTGTGCGGGCAGGGCATCAATGTGGTGGGTGTCCCAAAGACCATCGATAATGACCTCGGTGCCACGGACTACACCTTCGGCTTTGATTCCGCGGTCCAGACTGCCACAGAAGCCATCGACCGCCTCCGGACTACTGGCGAATCGCACCACCGGTGCATGGTCGCAGAGGTCATGGGCAGGAATGCCGGCTGGATAGCACTGCATTCCGGCATGGCGTCGGGCGCGCACGCCATCCTGATACCTGAACATCCGGTGTCCCTGGACCAAATATGTTCGTGGGTACTGTCAGCCCGGGACCGAGGCCGGGCTCCCCTTGTGGTGGTGGCCGAGGCCTTCGCTCCCGAGGGTCACCAAGCACCCTACGCACCCCGTGGCCTGGATACTTTTGGGCGGCCGCGACTGGGAGGGATCGGCCTGCTGCTCGAAGGGGAACTGCAGACACGGACCGGCATCGAAACGCGCGCCACCGTTTTGGGCCACATTCAGCGTGGCGGCGAACCTACGGCCTTCGACCGGGTCCTTGCCACCAGGCTGGGGCTGGCCGCTGTCGAATCGGCAGCCGCCGGCAGATGGGGCACCATGGTGTCGCTGCGTGGTACGGACATAGTCAATGTTGACCTGGGGGAAGCGCTGGGAGAACTGAAGGTGGTCCCTGAAGCACGGTACGAGGAGGCCGCTGTCCTGTTTGGATGAGGCAGGGGACCTGTTGAGCAGAGCCTACCGTTCCGCCCGGACCCGGAGGACCGCTGAACCGGTTATCCTGTCGGCGGCCAGGTCGTCGAGGGCCTTGTCTGCTGCGTCGAACGGGTAGGTCGTCGTGGTGAGGGCCAGGGACAGCCTGGCTGCGAGAGTCAGGAACTCATGCCCGTCAGCCCGGGTATTGGCTGTTACGCTCCGCACCTGACGTTCGTAGTAGAGTTCCCTGCTGTAATTGAGGGCCGGGATGTCGCTCAGGTGGATTCCGGCGATGGCGAGGGTTCCACCCCTGTCCAGGGCGCGCAGCGCGGCCGGGACAAGTTCTCCCACCGGTGCGAAAAGAATCGCGGAATCGAGGGGTACCGGCGGCTCATCATAAGCGTCCCCCGCATAGTCGGCTCCCAACTCCCGGGCGAGGGACCGGGCACTGTCAGACCGGGTCATGACAAACACGGAGGCACCCTGTTTGATGGCAAGCTGGGCGGTGATGTGCGCGGAGCTGCCAAAACCGTAGATGCCAAGGCGCCCGCCAACGGGCAGGGCCGCACGCTTCAGGGCCCGGTATCCGATGATCCCCGAGCACAGCAGCGGCGCGGCCTGTTCGTCAGTGAAGCCAGCTGGCACCGGGTAGGCGAAATCCTCCGCGACAACCAGTTGCTCGGCATAGCCCCCATCCCTGTCCCAGCCCGTGAACACCGGTGACCTGCACAGATTCTCGTCGCCGCGGCGGCAGTAAGCACAGCTGCCACAAACGCCACCCAGCCAAGCCACGCCAACCCTGTCGCCTGCCGCGAAACGGGAACAATCCGCTCCGGTTTCGACCACGACTCCGACAGCTTCATGCCCCGGCACCACGTGGGGGCGCCGCGGGGAGAGGTCACCTTCGGCGAGATGGAGGTCGGTCCGGCACACACCGCAGACGGTCACGTCCACCAGTATCTCGTCGGCCGCAGGCCTGGGAACTGCACGGATCCCCTGGACCAGCGGGCGGGTGGACATGGGACCGGGCTCGCCTACCCACCATGCACGCACTGAATCTCCTGCCTGGAACCTGCGCACCTGCCGGTCCGGGCCGCCTACTCGAGACCGGCGCGGGTTGCCTCGTCCAGCGGGGCCTGCCACAGCAGCGGGGCGTTCATCGTGAAGCGCCTGCCCGTCACCGACTCCGGTGTAATCCGGATGAAGTACTCCTGGCCCACGCCCTGCCAGGGGAACAAGGCGCGCCGGATGTCATCCAGGTCGGGTCCGGTGGGTGTTGTCTCGGCAGCCTTGCCCTTAACGACGACGCTCCACGCAAGCCCGAATTGCGAACTGACGGCGTCTGCTTCCAGGGCCACCGTGGCATCCGACTGGATGGCCTGCTGCTTGGTTCCTGACCCGGTGCGGAAAACCAGCGTGTCACCATCAACCTTGAAGTTGACGGGAAACACGTCGGGGTGGCCATCGGCGATGACGGCGAGCCGTCCCACCCCGGTTTGGCCCAGGAGGTCCCAGCACTCTTCAGGGTCGAGGATTTCCGGCACGGGTACGTTTGATTTGTCAGTCATAGGGCACAGCGTAGGCAACTCTTCGGCATCGGGAAAGGGCACAAAGGCCCGGCGTCAAGGGCAGGACCAATGGCCCTTGGGGCCCGGGGCGGCCTAATGGGACGCTGTGGGAACACCCGGGAAACCCTGATCTTCCTGCGGGAGGTGGCCATGCTGACGCACTTGTTCCTCAACCGCGTGCTGTGGGCCGTCGCCGGACTGCTGGCGCTGGCTGCTGCGGCAACCGGGGTCTGGCGCCCTGGAATCTACAACCGCGTGGTGGCCCCCGACCTGGTCCCCGGCGCCTACTCCCAGGACCTGCTGTCAGTGGCGGCCGGGCTCGGATTGCTGTACCTGTCGTATGCGGCAAGGCCCCAGAGGGCCAAATTCCAGATCGTGGCCCTGGGACTCCTTGGCTACCTCTTCTACGCCTACGGGATTTATGTCATTGAGCGGACCTACAACGGCCTGTACCTGCTCTACATGGCAGTCTTCGCCCTGTCATTCTGGGCCTTGGTCACCGCCGGGGCCACCGTGGCCCGCGACGCGCCATCCGTCTCCCTTTCTCGTGCACCCAGGATTGCTTCAGCAGCCGGCGCCATCCTTCAGCCGCTCATCTTCTACCCCCTGTGGATTGGCATGCTCCTGCCCCTCATGCGGAGCGGCGAACAAATCGATTCCCTCTACTCGATCTTCATCCTGGACCTTTGTTTCATCATGCCCGGATTCCTGATCCTTGCCTTCCTCACGTACCGGAACCACCGTACGGGTCTGCTGCTTCTCCCGGCCCTGTACGTCCTCGGCTTCACCCTCATCTTCTCCCTGGCGGTGGGTGAACTGGTCAAACCCCTCTTCGGTGCAGAACCAAGCCTGGCCGCCTTCCTTCCCGCACTTGGGCTCTCGGGCTCTTCCTGGTGCTTGGAAGCCTGCATCTGGCCAAACTGAAGGCCGTGAATCCACTGGCAGCAGCTGCCGCCGGCTCCCAACCCATCCCTCAGCAATCCGAGCGCTCCGGCCGGCAAACCCTCGAAAAGCCGTCCCCCACAGTAAAGAGAAACGCATGAAAGCCCTCGTCTACGGCGGACCCGGCAACAAGTCATGGACGGATGTTCCGGACCCCCGGATCCAGCAACCCGGCGACGTCATTGTCAAAATCGATACCACCACCATCTGCGGTACCGACCTGCACATCCTCAAAGGTGACGTGCCCGCCGTCGAAAAAGGCCGGATCCTGGGCCACGAGGGGGTGGGAACCATCGTGGAAACCGGGCCTTCCGTGACGGGGCTAAACGTGAACGACCGTGTCATCATCTCGTGCATCAAGTCCTGCGGCCACTGTGCCAACTGCAAGGCCGGACTCTACTCGCACTGCCTGGGCGGCGAGGGCCAGGAAGGCACGGGATGGATCTTCGGGCACCTCATTGACGGTACCCAGGCGGAGTACGTCCGGGTGCCCTATGCCGAAAATTCCCTGCACCTGCTGCCTGCCGGCGTCAGCGACGAACAGGCCGTCATGCTCTCCGATATCCTCCCCACGGGATTCGAAATCGGCGTCCAGTACGGCCGGGTAAAGCCCGGCGACACCGTGGCCGTGGTCGGTGCCGGGCCGGTGGGACTGGCGGCGATCACCACAGCAGGGCTGTACGGCGCCGCTACGGTGGTGGCCATCGACCTGGACGCCAACCGCCTGGAGAAGGCAAAGGAGTTTGGCGCCACGGACACGGTCCTGTCAGGCAGCCGTGACTGGAAGGAACAGGTCCTGGCCCTGACAGGGGGACAGGGAGTCGATGTGGCCATTGAAGCTGTTGGCGTGCCGGCAACATTTGGCATGTGCACCGACATCGTACGGCCCGGTGGTTCGGTGGCGAACGTCGGGGTGCATGGAAAACCCGTGGAGCTGCACCTGGAAAACCTGTGGATCCAAAACATCAGCATCAGCATGGGGCTGGTGAATACCAACACGACGCCCATGCTGCTCAAGCTGGTGGCCCAGGGAAAGATCAGGGCGGAGAAATTCGCCACGCACCATTTTGGTTTCGATCAGTTCCTTGACGCCTACGACACCTTTTCCCGGGCTGCCGAAACCAAGGCCCTCAAAGTGATCATCACGGCGTGAATCCGGCCACCGCTACAGCCAGTCTGCGGAGAAGTCCACCGGCGGCCACCACCGTGTCCGGGACCTGACGGCGAACCGCCGTCCGGTGAGCTCCGTGGGGGTCAAAGCTACCAGGTGGTCCTTGATCCCGGGCTCCCACGGCTCGCGGTCGGCATCGGAGTCGGGGAGCGTCATCCGGGTCCCATCGAATTCTTCCGGCTTGCCCTTAGCCACCACGCTCCAGACTTCCGTGGCGTAAGGGTTCAGTCCATCCACCTCGAGTGCCGCGACTGCGCCGCTGAGCAGGGCGCGCAGCTTGGTGCCGGGCGCGGTACGGAACACCAGCGATTCCCCGGCAACGGAAAAGTTGACCGGAAAAATCTCGGGAACGTCACCATTGATGACTGCCAGCCGGCCGATGTATGAGGACCGAAGGTACCGCCAGCATTCATCGGGATTCAGCACTTCTGTTCGAGACCCACCAGCGGAATCAGCCATGGTACCGATCCTAGGGCCTGGAGCGCGGGTGTGCACTGCTGGGGCGTTCACCCAAGGCGTAGCCGCGACGGGACTGGATCCAGGCCGTTCACCGTTGATTCCCGTAGGGGCCCCAGAGGGCACGGAACAGCCGGAAGCGGCACTCAAAGCCGGAGGTGCGCCATGGACCAGGCGCAGGTACCAATAACAGCGGACAATGACGATGTCCTGGACTCGTACTCGCAAACAGTGATGCGGGTGGCAGCTGCCGTGACGCCCCACGTGGCAGCAATCGAGATGACGGCGCAGCGCCGCAATGGCCGGGCCCGGGTGGGCGCAGGTTCGGCCGTCCTCTTCACCGAGGACGGCTACCTGCTCACCAATTCCCACGTGGTGGCCGGCACCCGGCACGGCTTCGCGGTCTTCGGCGACGGCAGCAGGATGGAGCTGGAACTCGTTGGCGCGGACCCCTTGTCCGACCTTGCGGTGGTGCACGGTTCGCGGCCGCGAATCCGGCCCGCCGTGTTCGGCGCGGCGGAATCCCTCCGGGTCGGGCAGCTGGTTGTGGCCGTGGGCAACCCGCTGGGCTTGGCCGGTTCGGTGACCGCGGGGGTGGTCAGCGGGCTGGGCAGGGCCATTCCAGTCTGGTCGGGCGGTAACCGGCGGGTCATCGAGGACGTCATCCAGACCGATGCGGCACTGAACCCCGGCAACTCCGGCGGTGCCTTGGCGGATACTCACGCCAGGATCGTGGGCATCAACACCGCAGTGGCCGGAGCCGGCCTGGGACTGGCAATTCCGATCAACGCGACCACCCGCAGGATCATCTCCGCGCTGTTGTCAGACGGAAGGGTGCGCCGCGCGTACCTGGGCCTGGTGAGTACCCCGATGCAGCTCGGATCCAGCGCCGTGATCCGCACCGGGCTGCGTGAAGGGCTCCGCGTCGTAGAGGTACTGCCCGGGTCGCCTGCAGACAAGGCAGGCCTGTCGGCAGGGGACGTCATCGTCACGGCCGGGGGCCGCCCGGTCAGCAACGCCGAAAGCCTGCAGCGCCTGCTGTTCGCCGATGCCATCGGCCAGCCGCTCAACCTTGCCGTGCTGCGCGATGGCGCAGAACGCCACCTGACGGCGGTTCCGGAGGAAATGACGGCCAACGGAGCTGGATAACGGCCGACGGCGGGCCGGCACCATGGGCAGGCACATACGAAAGGCTAGGGGCTGACCTGGGGGGCTTCCACGTCAGCGATGCCTACGAAACGCGGCCCCACGCCGTCGTACTCGCTGCGCACGCACCCGGGACGCACGGCGGGAACCTCGGACGGCGCGTGGTGGCCGCACACCACGTAGGTGAAGTCCGGCCACCACTTCTTGGGCCGGGCAGCCTCCTCGTACCCGCACACGGCGCACTCAAGGTGCACCCAGACGGGCCGTTTGCCGGTGCGGTTGGCCCGTGACTGCACCAGCCAGGGCGGGGGATTGTCCAGGATGCTGCGGAGCTCGGCCTCAGACATCCACTTCGGCAGGCCATGGCGCTGCGCCATCTCAAGGGGAACATCCAGGGTTATTGCTGCGTCGCGTCTGCTGATCATCACGTTCCACGATACGGGAGGCGGCCAAATCGGCGGTGCGCCGGTGATTCAGCTTCCCAGGATGCATCCGGGGTGGGGCGTTTCGGTGGAGACCCACAACGCCGAGGCGATCTCATCCGCAAGGTCGAAGTCGCGGGTGCCGCCGGGGCCGGCGATGCGCACCATCAGTGCACCACCGAACGGGCGCCGACCCAGCACCTCAACCTCGGCGTCGAGATCGATGTCCTGCGCGGCGAGATACCGCAGGAGCTCAGGATTGTCATCGCTGATACGGGTGATTTTGCCGCTGTGCCCCTGGTCCAGCCCGGCGAGGAGATGGGCGCTGGGCATCAGCACCTGGCCGTCCGCGGTGGGAATGGGATCGCCGTGGGGGTCCCGTTCCGGGTTTCCGAGTTTGGCTGCGACGCGTTCGATGAACGTATCCGAGACCGCGTGCTCCAGCTGTTCGGCTTCATCGTGGACCTCGTCCCAGCTGTAGCCAAGACGCTGGACGAGGTAGGTCTCGATGAGCCGGTGGCGCCGGACCATCGACAGGGCCAGGCGCAGGCCGGAATCGGTCAGGGTGACTGCGCTGTAGGGCTTGTGGTCCACCAGCCCCTGGTCCTTCAGCTTGCGGACCATCTCTGACACAGAGGAATTCGCCACGCCCAGCCGCTGTGCCAGCTGGGAGGACGTGATGGGCTTGTCCTGCCATTCAGTGAATGAATAGATGACCTTGACGTAGTCCTCGATCGAGGAGGAGGGCGCGCTGGTCTTCACAGGTCCAAGCCTACCGGTTTGGCCGGTCCGGCAGGGGCGGCCCCGGATCAGGCCTTGGCGGCGCGCCAGGCCAGCGTCAGGTAGGGGAGGTCGAGTTCCTGCCCCGGAGCATGGGCCAGGTGTTCGTGCAGGTACCAGTCCAGGTTGGCAAGGACCTTCGCCCGCGTCGACTCGCCGGCCCGCAGGTAGTAGCTGCGCGATTTGGTGAGCTCCATCAGGTCACTGGTGGTCACCCTGTCCTGCCAGTGCGTCACATGCCCCTTAAGCCCGTGGAATTCGGGCCCGACGACGGGCTTGTGGCCGGGCCGGTAGACGTCGCCGGCGTGCATGATCCGGGAGAGCCGGTGCACCCAGGGGACAGAGGTGTCCAGCTGGTTCCAGACCAGGCCCAGGGTTCCGTGCGGGCGCAGGACGCGGGCCAGTTCGGTGCTCGCAGCGAGGGGATCGCACCAGTGCCACGCCTGGGCAACGGTGACCACGTCGAAGGCCGCGTCGGGAAGGGCTGTCGCCTCGGCCGTCCCCGCCGCAGCCGTGGCGGCCGGGCAGTGGGCCTTCAGCTGGGCGAGCATGTCCGCAGAAGGGTCGACGGCGGTGACATCCAGTCCCATGGCCAGCAGCAAGGCGGTGAATTTACCGGTACCCGCCCCGACGTCCAGGGCCTCACGGGCCCCGGCAGGCACCAGCCACCGTGCGGATTCCGCCGGATAGCCGGGGCGGACGCGCTGGTAGTGGCGGCCGCCGTCCTGGAAGCTCTGCCCGAGCTCCGTGCGCCGGCCGTGATCAAGCCTGGGGCCACCCCGAACCACGCGTGGCCTCCTTCCGGTGCTGCCTGCGGATGTCCTTCGAATTTACCGCATGGCCGGTGCCTGCAGGCAGCCGCCGTTACCCCGCTAGTCGTCGAGGCAGGGGGCCGCGCCGGCGGTCCCGGGGGTATTGGGTGCCCAGTGCGGGTAGGTGCGGAAGTCGTTGGCGGGCACCCAGCGGCCCGCGTCCACCACGTAGTCCCACCCGAGTCCGTTGCTGCGCAAAGCCCGGATACCGGCAAGGAGGCGTTCAGCATCCTCCAGCCGCGAGCCCACGCCGAAACTCGCCCGGAGGGAGCCGGACGGCAGGCCCAGGCGCTTCAGCAGGGGATGGGCGCAGAAACGTCCGTCACGCAGGCCCACCCCGTGCTCTGCGGAAAGGTAGGCGGCCACCAGCCCTGCGTCGTAGCCCTCGACGGAGAAGTTGACCACGCCGATGGTGTCCGTTTCCGGATTGGTGTCCTTGAAGATCTGGTGGACGGTGACGCCGTCGATTTCCTGGAGGCCCTCCACCAGGAAGGACCGGATCGCGGACTCGTGCGCATGCCACCTGTCCTGGTCGAGTTCGGCGATGACCTGCGTGGCGCGTGCCAGGGTGGCGGCGCCGAGGACGTTCGGTGAGCCTCCTTCGTGGCGGGCCGGGCCGGTGGCCCAGCTGACGCCGTCGAGCCGTGCTTCCTTGACGGCCCCGCCGCCGGCGAGGTGCGGGACGCCGGAATCCAGCCAGTCAGGCCGGCCTACCAGGACACCTGCGCCGAACGGCGCGTACAGCTTGTGGCCGGAAAAGGCGAGGTAGTCGACGTCGTCCGCGCTGATGTCCACCCGGCGGTGCGGCGCGAGCTGGGCCGCGTCCACCACGATCCGGGCGCCGTGCTGGTGGGCCAGCGCGGCCAGGGCCCGGATGGGGAGGATCTCGCCGGTGACGTTGGAGGCGCCGGTGACGGCCAGGAGGCTGACGCCGCCCTGTTCGAGTTCGGCGCGGACGGCCTCAAGGGTGCCGGCGATGGTGTCCGCGGCAACGATGCTGCGGTGCGGGACGCCCTGCCACGGCAGGAGGTTGGCGTGGTGCTCGATGTCCAGGTAGAGGACGTCACCGGCGGTCCGTCCGTCCGTCCGGGGCAGGCAGCCCGCCAGGAGGTTCAGCGAATCGGTGGTGTTCCGGGTGAAGATGACCGAATCGTCCTGCCGGCCGCCCACGAAGTCCCGGACA
Organism: Pseudarthrobacter sp. NIBRBAC000502770; assembly: GCF_006517815.1. Classification (NCBI taxonomy): domain Bacteria; kingdom Bacillati; phylum Actinomycetota; class Actinomycetes; order Micrococcales; family Micrococcaceae; genus Pseudarthrobacter; species Pseudarthrobacter sp. NIBRBAC000502770. The sequence goes on along the minus strand of NZ_CP041198.1, from coordinate 2,151,827 downwards.
ATGCTGCGTGCGTTCTCGTACACGGAGGTGCTGATCTGGGAGGCGTACCCGGCCCCGCGGTGGACGCTGGCGTAGTAGGGCAGGATCTCGTTGAGGTAGGCGGACACCACGGAGAGTGCAGGGGCCGATGCCCCGTAATCAAGGTTGGCGTACCGCACGTGGCCGCCGGTTATCAATGGTGCTTGGATTTCGGCCCCGGTGACTGCAGCGAGCGGGCGGCCGGCGGCGGCACGGCGTTCGGCAGCAACGGCGGATTCGGTGACGGGTTTGGGGGAGACGGTGGCAGTTGTCACAGAGACCTCACTTGTGTACAGGACTCCGGCGTACGGAATCCGCGCTTGCCGCATCCACTCCGGACCGGCCTGGTCGTCACCCGGGGCACCCCGCCGCGAATGGAGGGTTGCCGGCCAGCAAACCGGGGTTTTGCGCTGGCACTCGTGACCTGCATAAAAGCGTAGGACATGGGGCGGCCAGGCTGGAAGCCGGGCCAATTGTTAAGGGCTTTATTACGCAATATCGAATAAACGACGCCGGACACCTCCTTCTGAAGGTGTCCGGCGTCGCAATATTCGCCCAAGCGGGCAAACCGTGGCAGTTACAGCAGATCGTCCAGGTAAGGGTTGAGACGGTGCAGGACCTCGGAGTGCAGGATCGAGTTGGTGGCCAGCGCGTTCCCGCCGAACGGTCCGTCCTCGCCCTCGAGGGAGGTGAACCGGCCCCCGGCCTCGACCACGATCGGCACCAGCGCAGCCATGTCGTAGAGGTTGAGTTCCGGTTCGCAGGCGATGTCCACGGAGCCCTCTGCCACCATGCAGTACGACCAGAAATCGCCGTATGCCCGGGTCCGCCAGACGTCCTCGGTCAGCCCGAGGAAATCGTCGAGGTTGCCGCGTTCCTTCCAGCCGCTCAGGCTGGAGTAGGAGAGGGAGGCGTCGGAGAGGCTGGACACGTTGGAGACGCGCAGCCGGGTGGCAGCTGCCAAGGACCTGCCCATGTAGGCGCCCATGCCCTTTGCCGCCCACCAGCGCTTGCCGAGGGCCGGGGCGCTGACCACGCCCACCACGGGTTCGCCTTCGTCCACCAGGGCGATCAGGGTGGCCCAGACCGGGACGCCCCTGACAAAGTTCTTGGTCCCGTCAATGGGATCGATGATCCAGCGCCGTGAACCGTGCCCGGTGCTGCCGAACTCCTCGCCCAGGACGGCATCGCGGGGACGGGAGCGGGAGAGCTGGCCGCGGATGGCTTCCTCGGCTGCCTTGTCGGCGTCGGTGACGGGCGTCAGGTCCGGCTTGGTCTCAACGTGGAGGTCCAGGGCCTTGAAGCGGCTCATGGTCTGGTCATCCACGGAGTCGGCCAGGACATGGGCCAGGCGCAGGTCATCGTTGTAGCTCGAAGCGGGTTGGATCATGGTTACAAACTACCGTCTGCGGACGCTTCTGCCGGGAGAACGCGTCAGTTGACGCTGCCGAGCTCCTTGGTTTCCTGTGCTTCCATGCGCGGATCCGTGCCGAGCAGGCGCCGGAGCGACGCCAGGCGTGCCGGGCCGGTGGGACCTGCGTGCCCGCCTGCCACCCAGTCGTCGAGGCCGCAGTTCACCGCGTTTGCCGTGTGCTTGCACCCGCGTTCACAGTTTTCGATGCCAGGGGAGAGGTCCGGGAAGGAGCGCAGGATCCGGTCCGGGTCCACATGGGCCAGTCCGAAGGAACGGATACCGGGGGTGTCAATGATCCAGCTTCCGGCCGGCGCGTCAGCCAGGCGCAGGGCCAGGGCCGACGACGACGTGTGGCGGCCACGTCCGGTTACGGCGTTGACGCCGCCGGTGGCCCGCTCGGCACCGGTCAGCGCGTTCACCATGGTTGACTTGCCCACGCCGGAGTGCCCCAGCATCACGGTGACCCTGCCGTCGAGGTGGGCGCGGAGGGCCGCCACCGCAGTGCTGTCCAGCCGGGCGGAGAGGCCGTCGTCAGAGCGTGCGTCGATCCCGGAAGCCTGCGCGTCGGCGGTCTTGCTGATGATCACCGGGAAGTCCAGGTGCGTGTAATTGGAGAGGAGCTCGGCGGGGTCCTTGACGTCGGCCTTGGTGACCAGCAGGATTGGCTCGATCCCGGCGTCGTAGGCAGCCACCAGGGCGCGGTCGATGAACCCGGTGCGGGGTTCCGGGTTGGCAGCCGCCACGACGATGACCAGCTGGTCCGCGTTGGCCACCACGGCCCGCTCCACGGGGTCGGTATCGTCGGCGCTCCGGCGCAGGAGGGTGTGGCGGTCCTGGATTTTCACCAGGCGGGCCAGCGTGTCCGGCGCGCCTGACACGTCCCCCACGAGCGATACGAAGTCTCCCGCAACGACAGGTGACCGGCGGAGTTCACGGGCACGCGCTGCGATGACGATGCGCTCGTTGTCCGAGTCCTCGCCCACCACTGCCGTGTACCGGCCGCGGTCAACCGTAATGATCCGCCCGGTAACGGCGTCGTCATGGCTGGGCCGGTCTTTGGTGCGGGGACGGGAACCTTTCTTGCTGGGGCGGATCCGGACGTCGGATTCGTCCCAGGAGTCAGTGCTCCGCGCCACTGCCACGCTCTTCCGGCCGCGGTACCTCGGGAGCAGCCTGGGCCAGCATGCCGGCCCACAGCTGCGGGAAGTCGGGCATGGTCTTGGCGGTAGTGGCGATGTCCTCCACCTGGACGCCGCTTACCGAGAGGCCCAGGATTGCCCCGGCAGTGGCCATGCGGTGGTCGGCGTAGCTGTGGACGACGCCGGCGTGCAGCGGGGCGGGCCGGATGACCAGGCCGTCGCTGGTTTCCTCGGCGTCGCCGCCGAGCCGGTTGATCTCGGTGACCAGGGCGGCGAGCCGGTCAGTTTCGTGCCCGCGAAGGTGGCCGATTCCGCTGAGCCGGGAAGGCCCCGCGGCAAGGGCACAGAGTGCCGCGACCGTAGGAGCCAGTTCACTGGTGTCGGCAAAGTCGCCGCCCTTGATTTCGGGGCCGCCAGTGACGGTCAGGAGTCCGTCCTCCAGGGTGACCGTGGCTCCCATCCGGGTGAGGATGCCGCGCCAGAGGTCGCCCACCTGCTGCGTTTCCGTGGGCCAGTTGGGAATGCGGACGGTGCCCTGCGATGCCAGGGCCGCTGCCAGGAACGGCCCGGCGTTGGAGAGGTCCTGCTCGATTCTTTGGTCGAAGGCCTGGATGGGTCCCGGGGCCACCACCCAGTGGTTGGGGACCGAATCGTCCACGGAGACGCCGGCGCCGCGGAGGACAGCCACCGTCATGTTGATGTGGTCCAGGCTTGGCACCGGTTTCCCGACGTGCTCAAGGTGCAGGCCGTCGTCGAACCTTGCTCCCACCAGCAGGAGGGCGGAGACGAACTGCGACGACGCGCTGGCATCGATCACCAGGTGGCCGCCCCGGACCGCGCCGGTCCCTTCCACCACGAAGGGAAGGGACGACGGCGTGCTCCCGTCCTCGGCGGAAACCGCGACGCCCAAAGCTTTGAGGGCTTCGATGATGGTTCCCATGGGACGCTTCCGTGCGTGCGGATCGCCGTCGAACACGCTGGCTCCGCTGCGGAGCGCCGCAAGTGGTGGGACGAACCGCATGACGGTGCCGGCCAGCCCGCAGTCGATCCTGGTGGTGGATGGCGCCGCTGACGCCGGGATCGGAACAACTTCCAGGTCAGGACCAAAGGCGCCGTCCCCGGGCACTTCGCTGATGGTGGCGCCGAGCTGCCTCAGTGCATCGATCATCAGCGCGGAGTCCCTGGAGTGCAGGGGAGCCCGAAGGCGCGATGGTCCGTCCGCCAGGGCGGCCAGGACCAGGTACCTGTTGGTCAGGGACTTCGATCCGGGCACCGTCACGGTTGCATTGACGGGCCGGTCCGCAAAAGGCGCGGCCCAGTACTGGACAGGTGTTCCGGATTCCCGGGTGGCAGCTGCTGCGGTCATTCGTGCCTAGGCTCCCGCGGCGTGTTCGACGGCGCGGCGTACAGCCTTGTCCGCCTTGTTCAGCTTCTTGGTGGTGGTCCTGCGGGCGTCGGCGGCCAGGTGCGAGGCGTTCCGTCGCGCGTCGGCGGCAAGGTGCTCGGCACGCCAGGCCAGTCCGGGCTTGCCTGCCGTGTCCACGGAGGCGAGCAGGGCACCCCCGCTCAGGGAGACGTTCTTGAGCAACTGGTTCCTGCGGTTCTCGCGCCCTTCCTTGCTGCTGATGTCCGCGCTCCGCCATTCCACGAAGGTGTTCAGGAGGGAAACGACGGTGAGCAGGCCGGCCGAGAGCCGGGAAAACTTGCCAAGGCCGAACAGGACGCCGGCGCCCACCTGGGTACCGCCGATGACGCGGGCCAGGGTCTTCTCGTTCGTCTGGAAGGGAAGCGAGGCTGCAGCCTTGCGCAGCAGCGGCGAGAGCTGCTGGGCGGTGTCGTCGGAGTTCTTGAGCTTGTCCAGTCCGGCAAGGATGAAACTGGAGGCGAGCATGGGCCTGGCGAGAGTGCGGACAAAGGGCATGGATTTCCTCCTGGATGGACGAGCCGCGGCAAGCGGCGGAGTCGGTCCTAGTCTTGCACTTTTGGGGAATATTTGCCCGCGGGAGGCGGTTATGTCGACTGGGTCCGCGACGAGGGCCCTGGCGATCAATCACCCGATACAGAGCGGAGTTGGGCCTTGCGGAAGGTGTTGGACGGAACCAGGCAGGCGGGACCGGTGGAAGTGGACAAGCTTGCCGCCGAGCCGCCGGAGTACGGCATGCCCCCGGCGGGGCGCCTGACAGTAGACTTGAAGGCAATGAGTACCCTGGATCCGGCCATCGCGGCCATGTATGAGGCGTCCCCCGGCGAAGTGAACGGCAGGGCAGGCGCAGCGCCGCTCCCCGCCGGGCAGGCAGCAACCGAACCACCGGCCGCAGCAGCGGATGCCGAGGACAGCACGCTGGACGTTGCCGCGGAGACCGTGGAACAGCGCCGCCTGCGCTTTGAGCGGGACGCCATGCAGTATGTGGACCAGCTCTACTCTGCGGCGATGCGGATGGCGCGGAACCCGTCGGACGCGGAGGACTTGGTCCAGGAGGCCTACACCAAGGCTTTCTCGGCCTTCCACCAGTACAAGCCGGGCACCAACCTCAAGGCGTGGCTCTACCGGATCCTGACCAACACGTACATCAACCTGTACCGCAAGCGGCAACGCGAGCCGCTGCAGTCAAATTCGGACACCATCGAGGACTGGCAGCTGGCCCGGGCGGAGTCGCACACGTCGAGCGGACTACGTTCGGCTGAGGCAGAAGCACTGGACCACCTTCCGGATTCGGACGTCAAGCGGGCGCTCCAGGACATTCCGGAGGAGTTCCGGCTGGCGGTTTACTTCGCTGACGTGGAGGGCTTCGCCTACAAGGAAATCTCAGACATCATGAATACGCCCATCGGCACCGTGATGTCCCGGCTCCACCGCGGCCGCCGAATGTTGCGGGACATGCTCGCGGAATACGCCGCCGAGCGGGGATTCAAAACGGCCGCTGATGCGTCGGATGCGGCAGGAAGCAAAGCACAGGAGAACAGGAAATGAGCGACTGCCAGGGATTGGGCGACTGCGACGATACCCGGATGCAACGCATCTATGAGTACCTCGACGGGGCACTGACCCGCGAAGATATTACCGAAATCAAGAACCACCTCGATGACTGCCCTGAATGCACGGAGCAGTACGACCTCGAATGCGTCATCCGCAACATGGTCAAGCGTTCCTGCAAGGAGTCCGCTCCGGACAACCTGAAGAACGCCATCCTGGACCGGATACACGCCATCCGTCCCGTCGAGGCGTAGTACCGGCGCCCCCTGCGCGCCAGGGCCGCAAACAGCAAAGGACCCCGGAAGCCGACTGGCTTGCGGGGTCCTTCGCTTGAACCGTAGTTCCTGGCATGTGCCTAGGTGTTGGGGCGCTTCCCGTGGTTCGCGCCGCCACGCTTACGGTCACGACGCTTGCGTGCACGCTTGCTCATAGCTGGCCTCCTTAATGTTGTACTCAAAAGAGCTGCCCTCCAGTCTCCCACATGATCCGGCGGCCCGCGAACCGGGAAACTTCGGATGACCTGCGGCCGGGCCGCCCGGCCGTATTCATCGAGACTGCCCGGGCAGGGTGGGGTGCGCGGCGCAGCCTCAGCGTTCCGCGTCCCCCTCGGCGCCAACGGGGCCGGGAGCGTGGATGATGGTGGTTTTGCCGGACAGCGAATTGGTCCTGACGAGCATCAGTTGCATGTCAGGGCCTGCAATGGTCTCCACTTTGCCGTTGGTGGGCAGGCACTGGCTGCCGTCCAGGATGACCGCTCCGCCTGCGGACTTCGCCACGATGTCAACCCCCACGTCGGCAGGGAGGGTTATGGTCAGGTCTCCGGACACGGAATTGGAGCCAAAATCCTGGGTGTAACCGAGCAGGTTGAAGTCAAGGTGCCCGCTGACGGTATTGGTGCGCACGTGCGTGAAATGGCCGGAGGCGGTGACCTCGCCGGAGATGCTCTTGGCGGTCAGGACGCCCCGGTGGTTCCTGACTGACACCTGGCCGCTGACGGTATTGACCTGAAGTTCTCCGGAGGTGTCCTCCGCCGTGACCGCGCCGGACACGGTGTTGAGCCGGACGTGGGCAGAAATGCCGGACGCCAGGCCCTCGCCGCTCACAGTCCCGGCCTCCACCTCCACTCCACGGGGAATTGCCACAGTGACGGCCGCGGCATTGTCGCTGTTGTGGTTGACAGTCTCCATGAGGTTCTTGAACCAGCCCTGGGCGCCGTGAAGTTGATGCCGCACTTCCAGCCGCCCGCCGTTCAGGGAGACCGCTACGGGGTCACCATGGACCTCCGAGAATTGGAGACGGACCGACGGGTCATCGTGTTCGGTGATGGTGAAGCTGCCCCTGACCAGGCCCAGCTTCAGCGACGTCACGGCGTCGACTTCAATGCTCTGCGGGCCTGTGACGGTCCAGTTCCCTCCGGGCATGGTCCCCTCCAAAAAAGCGATATATCGCGTTGATCCTCCAACGTAACGCCGCCGGGCGGAAGGGTCAAAAACAGGTCCCGAAAGGCTACTGGGGGGCATCCATCCCCAGCCACTGGAACCAGCCGCGGTGCAGCACCAGCCAGGCCATGAGCCCATACCCGGCCTGGCCGGGCGTGCCTCCGTTTGCCGCCAGGTCCTGGCGCCACTGTTCGTGGTTAAGCAGCGGGGAGAAGGTGTCGACGTAGAGGTGCTTGCGGCGCGTGGTCACATCCGCGAAGGCCGTGTTCAGTTCATCCAGCCGCCGGTTCTGCGCGGGGTCGAGTGTTGGGGGAGGACCCACAACGAACACCTCGATACGGTTCTGGGAAGCCGAGTCCAGGATGTTGGCCAGGTTCAGGCGGCTCCTCGCGGTGGAGAGGCCGAACTCGATGTCGCGCCCCGAGAGGCCGATTACCAGCCGGTTCTCCGCCTGCGGGCTGAAGCGCCTCCCGGCCTCGTCCAGCCACCGTGCGGCCAAACCTTCAGTACCTTCCTGCGGGCAGGGGAGGGCGTAGCTTTCCAGGAGCATGCCGTCCTGGGGAGTGCGGGCCAGGACGCGGCCCAGCCAGCCAAGGGCCCGGGGATCGCCCAGTCCGGCCAGCAGTTCGTCTCCTACAGCTGCGATCCGCAGCTTCCTGTCTTCCACGCGTTCCTCTTTACTTCGGTACGGGTTACTTCGATACGGCCGCTGCCATCGTTGCCGCCGCCTTGCGGAGGCTCGGGGAGGCGCTGTCAGTCCATTAAACAGAACTGCCCGGCCGGAGTCTGGTATTTCGACTCCGGCCGGGCAGCCTTACTGCCTACTTCCGGGCAAATGCCTGCTTCAGCAGGACATCCTGCTCTGCGGCGTGCCGCTTCATGGAACCGGCTGCCGTGGAGGCCGAGGCCGGCCGCGACACCAGGCGCACGCGCCGGTCCAGGGCTTCGGGCAGGTGCAGCCCCATGAACGGCCAGGGTCCCTGGTTGGCGGGCTCATCCTGGGCCCACACCACCTCGGCATTGGGGTACTTGGCAAGCTCCGCTTCGATCTCGGCGTGCGGCAGCGGGTAAAGCTGCTCCACGCGGACGATCGCAGTGGTCTTGTCACCGGTCTTCTGCCGGGTGGACAGCAGATCGTAGTACAGGCGGCCGGAGACCAGGAGCACGCGTTCGACGGCGGTGGCCGGCAGCTGCTCATGGTCACCGATGACGGGCCGGAACGTGCCGGTGGTGAAGTCCTCCACGGAGGAAGCGGCTGCCTTCAGGCGGAGGAGCTGCTTGGGCGTGAAGATGATCAGCGGCTTGCGCGGACGGCTGTACGCCTGGCGGCGCAGCAGGTGGAAGTGCGAGGCCGCCGTGGTCGGGTTGGCCACGATCATGTTGTCCTCGGCACACAGCTGAAGGAACCGCTCGATCCTTGCCGAGGAGTGGTCCGGTCCCTGGCCTTCATAGCCATGGGGGAGCATCAGGACCAGCGAGGAACGCTGTCCCCACTTCTGTTCGGCGGATGAAATGAATTCGTCAATGATGGTCTGGGCGCCGTTGACGAAGTCACCGAACTGGGCCTCCCAGAGGACCAGGGCGTCGGGGCGTTCCACGGAGTAGCCGTATTCGAAGCCCATGGCGGCGTATTCGGACAGCAGCGAGTCGTAGATCCACAGCTTGGCCTGGTCGTCCGAAAGGTTGCCCAGGGGCAGCCATTCCTTGCCGTTGGCGCGGTCGTGGAAGACGGCGTGGCGCTGCACGAACGTGCCGCGCCGTGAGTCCTGGCCGGCGAGGCGCACGGGGACGCCTTCCATGATCAGCGAACCGAAGGCCGCGATCTCGCCGAAGCCCCAGTCGATGCCGCCCTCGCGGGACATCTGTTCGCGCTTATCCAGCAGCTGCTTCAGCTTCGGGTGGACAGTGAAACCGTCGGGAATCTCGACGTGTGCCTTGCCGATCCGGGCCAGGGTCTCGGCGCTGATGGCCGTCGAGGCCGGAGCGCTGACGCTGGAATCGGACTGCTGGGCCTTGGGCCGTTCGATATCGGACACAGCGGCGGAGTCTGCGGTGACAATCGGGATCGGAGACGTCTGCGCAGCGTGCGTCTCGGCAAAGACACGCTCCAGCCGTTCCTGGTAGTCGCGGAGCAGCTGCTCGGCTTCTTCCTCGGTGATGTCGCCGCGGCCGATGAGGGACTCGGTGTACAGCTTGCGGACGGAGCGCTTGGCTTCGATCAGGTTGTACATCAGCGGCTGGGTCATCGAGGGGTCGTCGCCCTCGTTGTGGCCGCGGCGGCGGTAGCACACCATGTCGATGACAACGTCCTTGTGGAAGCGCTGCCGGAATTCGTAGGCCAGCTGTCCGATGCGGACAACAGCCTCGGGGTCATCGCCGTTCACGTGGAAGACCGGCGCCTGGATCATCTTGGCCACGTCGGTGGAGTACGTGGAGGACCGCGACGACGACGGGGCGGTGGTGAAGCCGACCTGGTTGTTGACCACGATGTGGATGGTTCCACCCGTGCGGTAGCCACGGAGCTGGGACAGGTTGAGGGTTTCAGCCACAACTCCCTGGCCGGCGAAGGCGGCGTCGCCGTGGACCATGATGGGCAGGACCGGGAACGATTCCCCCTGGTCCAGCCGGTCCTGCTTGGCGCGGACAATGCCTTCGAGGACGGAGTCCACTGCTTCAAGGTGTGACGGGTTGGCGGCGAGGTAGACCTTGGTTTCCTTGCCGTTGTCCGAGGTGAAGGTGCCTTCGGTGCCCAGGTGGTACTTGACGTCGCCCGAGCCCTGCACGGAGCGCGGATCCTGGGTGCCCTCGAATTCGCGGAACACCTGGGCGTAGGTCTTGCCGGCGATGTTCGTCAGGACGTTGAGGCGGCCGCGGTGGGCCATGCCGATCGCGACCTCGTCCAGGCCGTCGTCGGCTGCGTCGGACAGGATGGCGTCCAGCAGCGGAATCAGGGACTCGCCGCCTTCGAGGGAGAAGCGCTTCTGGCCCACGAACTTGGTCTGCAGGAAGGTCTCAAAGGCCTCCGCTGCGTTCAGCTTGGAGACGATCCGCAGCTGTTCCTCGCGGCTGGGCTTGGAGTAGGCGTGCTCCAGCTGGTCCTGGAACCACTTGCGCTCGGCAGGCTCCTGGATGTGCATGTACTCGATGCCAGTGGTGCGGCAGTAGGCATCACGCAGGACACCAAGGATGTCGCGGAACTTCAGCATCGGCTTGCCGCCGAACCCGCCGGTGGGCCATTCGCGGTCCAGGTCCCAGAGGGTAAGACCGTAGGTGAGGACGTCGAGGTCCGGGTGCTTGCGCTGGACGTACTCCAGCGGATCGGTGTCCGCCATGAGGTGGCCGCGAACGCGGAACGAGTGGATCAGCTGCTGGATCCGGGCCACCTTGTTGATCTCGTCGGCGGGATCCACCTGCAGGTCGGGGCTCCAGCGGACGGGCTCGTAGGGAATCCGGAGGGCTTCGAAGATCTCGTCGTAGAAGTTCTGCGCGCCCAGCAGCAGCTGGTGGACCAGCTTGAGGAACTCGCCGCTGCCGGCACCCTGGATGACGCGGTGGTCGTAGGTCGAGGTGAGGGTCAGGACCTTGCTGATGGCGTTCTGGGCGATGATCTTTTCGCTGGCGCCCTGGAATTCTGCGGGGTAGTCAAGGGCGCCGACGCCGATGATCGCAGCCTGGCCCTTGGAAAGGCGCGGTACCGAGTGAACGGTGCCGATGCCGCCCGGGTTGGTCAGGGACACCGTGGTGCCCTGGTGGTCCTCGGCGGTGAGCTTGCCGTTGCGGGCCCGCTTGATCAGGTCCTCGTAGGTGTGCCAGAACTCGGCGAAGTTGAGGGTCTCGGCCTTCTTGATGTTCGGGACCATCAGCAGCCGGGTTCCGTCGGGCTTGGGCATGTCGATGGCGATGCCGAAGTTGACGTGGGCGGGCTGCACCGCGACGGGCTTTCCGTCCACCTCGTCGTAGTACACGTTCATGGAGGGGAACTGGGACAGAGCGCGGATGACGGCGTAGCCGATCAGGTGCGTGAAGGAAACCTTGCCGCCGCGGGCACGGGCCAGGTTGGAGTTGATGACCACCCGGTTGTCGATGAGCAGCTTGGCGGGGATGGCACGGACGCTGGTGGCGGTGGGCACCTGCAGGCTGGTGACCATGTTGGTGGCGATCGCCTTTGCCGGTCCACGAAGGACGGAGACGACGTCTTCCTCGGGCGCGGTGGGCGCCTTGACGTTCTTGGGCAGCTGCGCCGGAATGGGCTGCGAGCCGGTGCCGGCCTCGGTCTTCTTGCCGCCGTCGCGCGCTTCCGTGGCGGGGGCCTTCTTGACGGGGGCGGGGGCTGCTGCCGGTGCGGCAGGCGCCGGGGCAGCGGCGGCGGCCGGCGCAGCGGGTGCCGCGGCCGGCGACGATGCCGGTGCGGCGGGAGCCTGCTTTACGACGGGGAGTTCCCGGGTGGGAGGATTGGCGGCATGCGTGGAATTTCCATTGGAAGAAGAACCGTTGCCCGAGTCGAAGGATTCAAACAGCGGCCACCACTTGGCGTCCACGGCGTTCTTGTCCTGCTGGTACTGCTCGTACAGTTCGTCAACGAGCCACTCGTTTCCGCCAAATTCCTCTGGTAGACGGTGGCTTGGCTGCTCTGGCACTTGAAATACGCCTCTTCCATGAGTTTGATTTCTCTTTGGCCCCCCGGTGCTTCAGCACTACGTTCGAACCAGTCTCTGTCCGCTGAACCCGGACCTTTGCAAGTCTAGTGAGCATTCCGTGTTAACTGCCAATAAGGGTGACTCAAATCATGAAGTGACGAACCGGGGCCCGAATATGGCGGCCGGCGGGGTGCGCAGGACCGCCGGCAGAGGGGTTTCCGAGGCGGGCGGAATGGGCGTCTCCGGCCCGTTCCCGGGCGTCCGGCCGGGGGGCTGCTCCTGTAGACTGAAATTCTTATGGACAGTAAATCTAGGTGCCGGCCTGGGCGCTGTCAGCGGAGCTTGAAGAGCAGCGCCGCGCAGTCCGCCCCCAGAGCCGGCAAACCCCGACAACGCGCCCATCACCAGCCCACGGCCCAGCTTGCCGCAACCCGCACGGAGCAAGCGTCGGTATCTGCCGATCATCCTCCGCCGGGACGAAACAGTTTTTCCACCCTCTTTTCCTCCCCGCCCCAGGCGGGATGCTGAATGGAGTGGCTCCTTCTTGCAGCAGGCCTGCTGCTGATCGCCGGTACGGGATTCTTCGTGGCCGTCGAGTTCTCCCTCATCGCCCTGGACCAGGCCACCGTCCAGCGCGCCATTGACGACGGCGATACGGGCGCGGTGCCTTTGCTCACCTGCCTCAAGTCCCTGTCAACCCAGCTGTCCAGCTGCCAGCTTGGCATCACGCTGACCACTTTGCTCACCGGCTACGTCATGGAACCCTCGGTTGGCCGGCTCCTCCGTGCGCCGCTGGTCGCCGTCGGACTTCCCGACGTCGCGGTGGAATCCGTGTCCCTGATCCTGGCGATGGTGCTGGCAACCCTGCTGTCCATGCTCCTGGGCGAGCTGGTACCGAAAAACATGGCCATCGCCCTCGCGTTTCCCGTGGGCCGTGCCCTGGCCGGCCCCCAGCTTGTTTTCACCACCATCTTCAAGCCGGCGATCCTGGTGCTCAACGGATTCTCGAACAAGGTGCTGAACGTGTTCGGCCTGGAAGCCAAAGAGGAGATTTCCGGGGCACGGACGCCGGCAGAGCTGGCCTCGCTGGTCCGCAGGTCCGCTGCCATGGGAACGCTCGATGCCGGGACGGCGAACTTCATTGCCCGAACGCTGAACTTCTCCACCCGGACGGCTGCGGACGTCATGACGCCCCGGATCCGGCTGGAGACGATCGACGCCGACCAGCCCGTCTCCGACATCGTGGATGCTGCGCGCAGGACCGGCTACTCGCGGTTCCCCGTCATCGGTGAGTCGGCCGACGACATCCGCGGCCTGGTGCACGTCAAGAAGGCGGTTGCCGTTCCATGGGACCGCCGGCAAAACCTTGAAGCGGGCGCCATCATGACAGAGGTGCTCCGTGTGCCCGAAACGATCCATCTGGACGCGCTGCTGGCCGAGCTCCGGGAGGGAAACCTGCAGCTTGCCGTCGTGCTGGACGAGTACGGGGGAACCGCCGGCATCGCCACCCTGGAGGACCTGGTGGAGGAAATTGTCGGCGAAGTGGCCGACGAACACGACAAAGTCCGCCCGGGGCTCCTGCAAAGCGCCTCCGGCGACTGGTACTTCCCTGGGCTTCTCCGTCCCGATGAATTGTCCGAACAGATTCCAGGCCTCAGCGTTCCCGACGAAGCTGCCTATGAAACCGTGGGCGGCTACGTCATGAGCAAACTCGGCAGGATCGGGGCCGTAGGCGACACTGTTCCGGTGAACGGCGGCACACTCAGCGTGACCAGGATGGACGGCCGCAGGATCGACCGCATCTGTTTCCATCCCGCCGGCGAACCCGCTGCGCAGGATGCCGACAACGGGAGCAAGCCATGAGTGACTGGGCGGGAATACTGTGGCTGGGCGTCCTCCTGCTGGGCAACGCCTTCTTCGTGGCGGCCGAGTTCGCCATCATGTCCGCGCGCCGCAGCCAGATCGAACCCCTGGCCGATACCGGCTCGAAGCGCGCCCAGACCACCCTGCGCGCCATGGAAAATGTGTCCCTGATGCTGGCCTGTGCACAGCTGGGCATCACGGTCTGTTCGCTGCTGATCCTGCTGGTGGCCGAGCCGGCCATCCACCACCTGCTGGCCGTCCCCATCGAAAGGGTGGGCCTGCCGGCGGAAGCGGCTGATGTTGCAGCCTTCGCCGTGGCCCTGATGCTGGTGACTTTCCTGCACGTCACCTTTGGCGAGATGGTTCCCAAGAACATCTCGGTGTCCGTGGCGGACAAGGCAGCACTCTTCCTCGCGCCGCCGCTGCTGTTCGTCTCACGGCTGGTGCATCCCGTGATCTCGGTCCTGAACTGGTCAGCCAACCACATCCTCAAACTGATGCGGATCGAACCCAAGGACGAAGTCACGTCCTCGTTCACCCTGGAGGAGGTCCAGTCGATCGTCCAGGAATCCACCCGCCACGGGCTCGTGGACGACGACGCCGGGCTCATTACCGGAGCGCTCGAGTTCTCGGAGCACACCGCGGAGGACATCATGGTCCCGATCGGGAACCTGGTCATGCTGGGCGCCTCCACCACGCCCGTGGAGTTCGAGAAGGCCGTGAGCCGTACGGGTTTCTCCCGGTTCCCCATGCTGGATGATGAGGACATGCTGTACGGCTACCTCCATGTCAAGGACGTGCTGTCCATCCCGGAGTCCGCCTACGAGCTGCCCATCGCGGAAAGCCGGGTCCGGTCACTGGCAAACCTGGCGCTGGGCGACGAGATCGAGAAGGCCATGTCCGTCATGCAGCGCACGGGTTCCCACCTTGCGCGCGTGATTGGGCCGGACGGCACCACGCGCGGGGTCCTGTTCCTGGAGGACGTGATCGAGCAACTGGTCGGCGAAATCCGCGATGCAACGCAGGCCACCGGCATCCGCCGCCTGGGACAGCCGAACGGCAACTGAGGCCCGGGGGGTGCCCCCTGCCATCCGGCAAGGGGTGCCCCCTCGCGGTCCCGGGCAACCGAACCTAAATAGGAATCATTCGCATTTAGGTATAGGCTGGCAGTGTTGTCCCCCCATCCTGCGTGAACTGAGGTTTTCCGTGCGCCGTCCAGCCGCTGCCAGCTCTTTCCTTGCCGCCCTCGCGGGTGTTGGCCTCCTGCTCAGTGCTTGCAGTCCCCAGCCCTCGCAAACCGTCGACCCGGCCCAGGGGATCGCCGTGGTGGCGTCCACCAACGTCTACGGTGACATCGCCCGGACTATCGGCGGGGACAAGGTGAAGGTGACCGCCATCATTAACAATGCAGGCCAGGATCCGCACTCCTACGAGGCAACCGCCCAGGACCGGCTGGCGGTGTCCAAAGCCAGGCTTGTCATTGAGAACGGCGGGGGATACGACGACTTCATCCACACCCTGGTGGAGGGCAGCAAGCTTGACAGCGCCTCGGTGCTGACCGCCGTCGACGTTTCCGGCCTTGCCCATCCCGGCGACGCTGCCCCGTCACCGCAACCGGCCGACACGGACGCGGCCGGCTCGCACGATGGCCACGACCACGGTGACCTCAACGAGCACGTCTGGTACAGCCTTCCTGCGATGGAGCGGCTCGCAGACGGCATCGCCGGAAAGCTGGCAGCCCTGGATCCCGGCTCTGCCGCAACCTTCACCGCAAACGCGGACTCCTTCAAGTCCTCTCTGTCTGCCCTGCACGGCCGGCTCGATGCCATGAAGGCCTCCCGTGGCGGGGGCACGGTGGCAGTCACCGAGCCGGTACCGCTGTACATGCTGGCGGACGCGGGGCTGGACAACGCGACGCCCGGACAGTACACGGCGGCCATTGAGGAGGGCACCGACGTTCCTCCCGCCGTTCTGAAGGAAGCCACGGACCTGGTGGGATCCAAAGGAGTCCGCCTGCTCGCCTACAACGCCCAGACGGAAGGTCCCCAGACTGAAGCGCTGAAGAAAGCAGCCGAGAACGCCGGAGTTCCCGTCGTGGACTTCACGGAGACACTGCCTGAAGGCAAGACCTACCTGCAGTGGATGACGGACAATGTGAACAACATCGGCAAGGTTCTGGAGACAAACAGGTGAAATCCGTCGTCAGCCTCAAAGGGGCGTGCCTCAAGTTCGGCCAGCGCACGCTCTGGGAGGACCTCGACCTCGACATCAGGCCAGGTGAGTTCTTCGCGGTGCTCGGCCCCAACGGCAGCGGCAAGACCAGCTTCCTCAAGGTCCTGCTGGGCCTGCAGAAGCTGCACTCGGGCGAAGCGGCCCTGGGCGGGCACCCCGTGGAGCGCGGCAGCAGCCTGATCGGCTACATTCCCCAGCAGAAATCCTTTGCACCTGACACGCCCATGCGGGCCCGGGACCTGGTGGCACTCGGAGTGGACGGCCACCGCTGGGGTATCCGGCTCTCGTCGGCCAGGACCAGCCGCCAGGTGGACCAGCTCCTTGAGCTTGTGGGAGCCTCCGACTACGCCAACGTCCCGGTTGGGCAGCTTTCCGGCGGCGAGCAGCAGCGGCTTCGAGTGGCGCAGGCCCTGGCCACCGATCCCCAGGTCCTGCTTTGCGACGAGCCGCTGTTGTCCCTTGACCTGCACCACCAGCAGGCAGTCAGCGCCCTGATCAGCAAGCAAAGCCGGGAACACAACAGCGCCGTCGTTTTCGTTACCCACGAAATCAATCCGATCATCGAATATGTGGACCGGGTCCTCTACTTGGCCGGGGGACGGTTCCGCGTCGGGGCGCCAGACGAGGTCATGACCACCGAAGTCCTGTCGGATCTCTACGGCAGCCATGTGGAGGTGATCCGCGCCAATGGCCGGATCGTGGTGGTCGGCCTCCCCGACGCCACCACCCATCACCACCACGCGGAGGCGGACACGATGGCAGGGGAGGTGGCGTAATGGACGCGGACAGCATCCTGGGGGCCATCTTCAATTTCGACAACTACGGCGAACTGCTGGTCCTGGTCCAGAACTCCATCTGGGCGGGGGCCATCCTGGGGCTCCTTGGTGGACTGGTAGGCACTTTCGTCATGAAGCGTGATCTTGCCTTCGCCGTCCACGGCATTTCCGAGCTCTCCTTCGCCGGAGCCGCCTTCGCCCTGCTGGTCGGGGCGGACGTGGTCTTTGGCTCGCTGGTGGGGTCGGTGGCGGCGGCGCTCCTGCTGGGGCTGATGGGGGTCCGTGCACGGGACAAGAACTCGATCATCGGGGTCATCATGCCGTTCGGGCTGGGCCTGGGAATCCTGTTCCTGTCCCTGTACCAGGGCCGTGCCGCGAACAAGTTCGGCCTGCTGACCGGCCAAATCGTCTCCGTGGACACCGTCCAGCTGCAGGCACTCGCCGTGACGGCCGTCGTCGTCATGCTCGTGCTGGTGGCCATCTGGCGCCCGCTGAACTTCGCCAGCGTGGATCCCGAACTCGCCGAGGCCCGTGGAGTGCCCGTCCGCAGCCTGGCGATCGTGTTCATGATCATCCTGGGCGTCAGTGTGGCCCTGTCCATCCAGGTGGTTGGCGCCCTGCTGGTGCTCGCCCTGCTCATCACCCCCGCGGCCGCCGCGCTCCGGGTCACCTCCTCGCCGGCGGTGGCGGTGGTCCTCAGCGTGGTCTTCGCAGTGTCCGCCACGGTGGGTGGAATCCTGCTGGCCCTGGGCGGCCGGATTCCCATCAGCCCCTATGTCACCACGTTGTCGTTCCTGATTTATGTGGTGTGCCGTGCCATCGGGTCCGTGCGCGAGGCCCGTGGCCTCAACGGGCGTGTGCTTACAGCTTCCCGGCAGCCTTAAGGACGGTGCAGTCCGGGCACAGCCCGAAAATTTCCACGGTGTGGTCCACTTCGGTGAATCCGTGCTCGGCAGCTGTGCGAACAGCCCAGGTCTCTACGGCCGGGGCTTCGACTTCAACAGCTTTTCCACAGTTCCTGCAGAGCAGGTGGTGGTGGTGTGCGGTCACCGCACAGCGACGGTACACGGCCTCGCCGTCGCCGTTGCGCAGCACGTCAACGAGGCCCTCATCAGCGAGGGACTGCAGGATCCGGTACGCAGTAGCGAGTGAAACCGACACGCCCTGGTTCTGCAGGATCCGGTAGAGCTCCTGCGTGCTGACAAAGTCATCCAGGCGGTCCAGGGCAGCACTGACGGCTTTGCGCTGCTTGGTAACCCGCTGTTCCTTGCCGCCTCCCGCCGGGGACGGGGCGGCGGAATCAGCCTTGACGCCGATCGGCATGGACGAACTCGCTTCCTTGGGGGCAAACATCAAGATTACCAGCCTGAACTTCATGGACAGCGTTCCGGTACGAACCCTAGGCTGGCGTCCATGAAGCTGACCAAATACACCCACGCCTGTGTCCGGCTCGAGAAGGAGGGCGGGGTCCTGGTCCTCGATCCAGGCACCTTTTCCGAAACCGCAGAGGCGCTGCCCGGAGCGCAGGCTGTCCTGGTAACCCACGAACACGCCGACCATCTGGACACCAAGGCCGTGGTGGAAGCCCTGCACGGCAACCCGGACCTCGAGCTCCACGCTCCCGCGGGCGTGGCACAGCAACTGCGCGAGGATGCTCCAGGCGCCGCGGACCGCATTTACACCGTGGAACCCGGCCAGTCCTTCCAGGCGGCGGGCTTCGAGATCCGCAGCTTCGGCGGCCAGCATGCCCTGATCCACCCGCAAATTCCCATGGTGGCCAATATCGGTTTCCTGGTGGACCAGAATCTCTACCACCCAGGGGATTCCTTCGTCATCCCGGACGGAATCCAGGTCCAGACACTCCTGGTGCCGCTGCACGCGCCCTGGAGCAAGGCCGCCGAGGTAGTGGACTTTGTGATCGGCGTGCGTGCGCCGCGGGCGTTCCAGATCCATGACGGGCTGCTCAACGACACCGGTTTGGGCATCGTTGAGGGGCATGTCAAGCGGATCGGGGCCAAGTACGGCACGGAGTACCGGCACCTTGCACCAGGCGAGTCCGTGGAGGTCTAGCCGGTCCAGTCCCCGGTGTCCAGGAAGCGGCTGATTACTGCTTCATGCGGCGCCGGATCCAGCCCCTGGGAAGCCAGCCAGTCCTGGTTCCAGTAGTTGCCCGCGTAGCGTTCGCCGCCGTCGCACATCAACGACACGATGCTTCCCCGGCGGCCCTCCGAGAGCATGCCGGAAATTGTCTGCCACACACCCCAGAGGTTGGTGCCGGTAGACGGCCCGGCGTGCAGTCCGGCATAGGACCGCAGGTGCCGCATCGCGGCCACCGACGCCGCGTCCGGCACCTGGACCATCCTGTCGATGACGGTGGGAATGAAACTTGGCTCCATCCGCGCCCGGCCGATGCCTTCGATCCGGGACGGCAGGCCAGTGGGCTTTCCGGCTGATTCCCCCAGCCAGCCGGGGTAGAAAGCGGAGTTTTCCGGGTCGACCACCAGCAGCCTGGTGGGATGGCTGTGGTAGCGCAGGTACCTGCCGATTGTGGCGCTCGTTCCACCGGTGCCGGCGCCTACCACGATCCATTCAGGCACCGGGTGCGGCTCCAGGTCCAGCTGGCCGAAAATCGATTCGGCGATATTGTTGTTGCCGCGCCAGTCGGTCGCCCGCTCGGCGTAGGTGAACTGGTCCATGTAATGCCCGTTGCAGGTGGCTGCCACGTCTTCGGCCACCGAGTACACGTCAGAGGCGTTTTCCACCAGCAAACACGAGCCGCCGAACTGTTCGATCAGGGCGATCTTCTCCGGGCTGGTGGTGCGCGCCATGACGGCGATGAACGGGAGGCCCAGCAGCTGGGCGAAGTACGCCTCCGAAACGGCGGTGCTTCCGCTGGAGGCTTCCACGATGGTGGTGTCCGCCCTGATCCAGCCGTTGACCAGGCCGAACAGGAACAGCGACCTGGCCAGCCGGTGCTTGAGGCTGCCTGACCGGTGCGTGGACTCGTCCTTGAGGTACAGCTGGATGCCCCAATGTTCCGGCAGCGCCACCGAGTAGAGATGGGTGTCCGCGGAACGGTTGTTCTCCGCCATGATGGTGCGGATGGCCCGGTCCGCCCAGTCCCGGTCCGTTCCGCCGCTGCCCGTGCCGGTGCTGCCCTCGATCTTCACCGCACCAGCCTACCCGCGCAGCCGGATTTGCCCGTTTAGAGTTGGACCGTTGCCTGCGCCGGCAGGTGGCCCGGATCCTGCAGAAGGAGCTCCATGAATCCGCTGATTGACGTCCCCGGCCTTGAAGCCAGGCTCGCCGCCGGGCGCCGGACGGTGCTGCTGGACGTGCGCTGGGCGCTGGGCGACCCGCATGGCCACGACCACTATCTTGTCGGGCACCTTCCGGGCGCCGTGTTCGTTGACCTGGCCACGGAGCTCGCGGATCCGGCCGTTCCGGACCGGGGGCGCCACCCGCTGCCGTCCCGCGCGCGCTTCCAGGAGTCGGCCCGCCGGTGGGGCCTGCGGAATGGTGACGTCGTGGTTGCCTACGATGACAGCGCCAACATGGCGGCGGCAAGGGTGTGGTGGATGCTGCGCGACGCCGGGCTGGCGGAGGTGTACCTGCTCGACGGCGGCCTGGGCGCCTGGCGTGCCGCAGGCTTGCCGCTTGAGGCGGGACCGGTCCATCCTGTTCCCGGCGACGTGGAGTTGGGCAGCGGGCAGATGCCCGTAATCGACGGCGGTGCTGCCGCCACCTGGCCGCAGGGCGGCCTGTTGCTCGACGCAAGGGCGGGGGAGCGGTACCGGGGCGAGGTGGAACCCGTCGACCCCCGTGCCGGCCACATCCCCGGAGCCGTCAGCGCTCCGACCGCTGCGAACGTGGACGGTTCCGGGCGGTTCCTTCCGCCGGCGGAGCTGCGGAGGAGGTTCGAATCGCTGGGGGTCCAGGACAGCCGGCCGGCAGCTGTCTACTGCGGCTCCGGCGTCACGGCCGCGCACGAGGTGGCCGCGCTGGAACTGGCCGGGTTCTCCGCTGCCCTCTACCCGGGCTCCTTCTCGGAGTGGTCAAACCGCCCGGAGCTGCCGGTGGCCACCGGCCCGGAACCGGGGACCGGTCCGGGCCCGGGTGGAAACTCCGGTGGAGCCGGGGGTAGCGTCGCACTATGACACCAGGACGTCCCGTACCACCGCCCCTAGCCAATCCCATCCCACCCGCACCCGCAGGCTCCGAAGCCGGCATTCGCGCTGCCGCCTACGGCGCCGTGTCCGGCGACAGCGGGTTGGTGCCGCTGACAGTCGCCCGGCGCGCCCCCAAGCCGGACGACGTGGAGATCGCCATCGAGTTCTGCGGGCTCTGCCATTCGGACGTCCACGCCACCCGTGGAGAGTGGGGCGGCCAGACTTACCCGTTGGTCCCCGGCCACGAAATCGTGGGAACGGTCAGCAGGACCGGTTCGAACGTCACCGACTTCGCCGTGGGCGACCGCGTCGGCGTTGGGTGCATGGTGGACTCCTGCCGGGAATGTGAGAGCTGCCTGGACGGCCTTGAGCAGTACTGCGAAAACGGCATGACCGGCACCTACGGCGCAAAGGACCGGCGCAACGGCGACGCCATCACCCAGGGCGGCTATTCGTCGTCCATCGTCGTGGACCGCCGCTACGTCCTCCGTGTCCCGGACTCGCTGGACCCTGCCGCCGTCGCGCCGCTGCTGTGCGCCGGTGTCACCACTTTCTCGCCGCTGCGGCATTTCGACGTCGAAGAAGGCGACGTCGTGGGCGTCGTGGGGCTGGGTGGGCTCGGCCACATGGCCGTCAAGCTGGCAAAGGCCATGGGGGCGAAGGTGGTGGTTTTCACCACCTCCGAATCGAAGGTTGCGGCCGCCCTGGAACTTGGGGCGGACGATGTTGTCCTGTCCCGGGACGAGGCAGCCATGGCCGCCGCGAACCGCACCATCGATCTCATTATCGACACCGTCGCGGCACCTCACGACCTGAACCCCTTCTTCCGCACCTTGCGCGTGGACGGAGCACTCTTCCAGCTGGGGCTGCCCTCCGACGCCATGCCGCCGGTCAATCCGGGTGCACTGATCCGGCGCCGCATCGCCTACGCGGGATCACTGATTGGCGGGATCGCCGAAACCCAGGAAATGCTCGACTTCTGCGCGGAGCACGGCGTGGTTGCCGACATCGAGGTGGTGGCCGCCGGCCAGCTGAATGAAGCCTACGACCGGATGGTCGCTGGGGACGTCAAGTACCGGTTCGTGCTGGACACCAGCACGCTGCAGGCAGCAGCCGAGGAGGCAGACGCATGAGCACGCTGTTCACGAAGATCCTGAAGGGCGAAATTCCCGGCCGGTTCGTCTGGCGCGAGGACGACGTTGCGGCGTTCCTCACCACCGGCCCGCTCGCCGACGGCCACACCCTGGTGGTCCCCACCGAAGAAGTGGACCGCTGGACCGACGCGCCGCCGGAGACCCTGGCCCGGGTCATGGAAGTGGCGCGGCGGATCGGTGCGGTCCAGGTGGATACCTTCGGAGCCAGGCGAGCCGGCCTGATCGTGGCGGGCTACGAAGTCAACCACCTGCATGTACACGTATGGCCGTCGCGGAGCATGGCCGACTTCGACTTCGGCTCAGCGGACCAGAACCCGGATCCCGCCGTGCTGGACGCCAACGCCGAGAAGCTGCGCGAAGGGCTCCGGGCGGCCGGTTACGGCGAATCCGTTCCGGCGGCCTGACGGCGGTTGCTGCGCGGTGCCCGGCCCTTGCAGGCCGGGCACCCAGGGCATGGCACACGGGGCGCCGCTCAGGCTGGGGCCAAGGCCTTGTTGAGCACGGTCCGGATCCGCTTTTCGGACACGGAGTAGGCAGTTCCCAGCTCGACGGCGAAGAGGCTGACCCGGAGCTCCTCAAGCATCCAGCGCACCTGGGTTAACTCCTGTCCGGCACGCCGTCCGGGCAGCAGCGCGGACACGGCATCGTCATAGTCGTCCTCGAGCCGCTGCACCACCGCCATGTTCAGGGCATCGCGCTGGACGTTCCCGGGCAGGCGCTCCAGCCGCTTCTCGATCGCTGCAAGATACCGTGGCAGCTGGCTGAGCTGGGCGTAGCCCGTGCGTGCCACAAAACCTGGATAGACGAGCTGCTCCAGCTGGCTCCTGATGTCGTTGAGCGCGCTGATCAGGGCGAGGCTCGTGGTGCCCTTAAGCTGCTTTTCGATCCGCCGTGTGCTGGCCAGGATACGCTCGACGACGGCGGTGACGGAGAAGACCGTGTCGATCAGTTCCGCGCGCACCACCTCATACAACGCATCGAAGGTTTTGCGGTCCCAGGGGAGTTCAGCAGGGGTGAGCTTGTCGATGGCCGCCAGTGCGCAGTCGGCGATCAGGGCTGCCACCGAGCCGTGCGGGTTCTGGCTGAAAGTGAGTTTCTCGGTATTGCTCAGGTGCTCCAGGACATAGCGGTCCGGTGCCGGAACGCGCAGGGCCAGCAACCTGATCACACCGCCGCGCATGGCGTCGAGCTGTTCCCCGGCCGTCTGGAACACGCGAAGGGACACCGACGTTCCCTGGTCCACCAGCGCCGGATATCCGGTGACCGTGTGGCCCTTGACCATGCTGCTCACCTGGCGCTCAATGGTGCCGACGGTCCATTCGGTCAGGCCGTCCTGCTCGACGAAACCCGCGCTGCCCGGCACTCCGGTGCCCTGCTGACCGGCCGGTGACCCGGCGTCGGACGCCTTGCCGTTGCGGCGCTGCGCAGTGCTGCCGCCGCCCCGCACGGTGGAGGCGGGGGTGGTACCAAGAGACTCGGCGATGGCACGGCGGGTGGCGGGCGCCAGCTGCTCCTGGAGGCCGACGAGGTCCTTGCCTTCGCCCAAGACCTTGCCCTTGCTGTCCACCACCTTGAAACTGACGCGCAGGTGCGGGGGAACGGCGTCCCAGTTCCATGAGCCGGGTGGGATGACCGCTCCGCGGATCCGCCGCAACGCCAGTTCCAGCGAAGGTTCCAGTTCGTCCGTGGCGGGATCGAAATCGGACTCGAGCACGGCAACGGCCTGCCGGGCAACATCGGGCGCCGGGACGAAGTTCTTGCGGACCTGCTTGGGCAGCGACTTGATCAGGGCGGTTACCAGCTCCACCCGCTGGCCCGGGATGAGCCAGCGGAAGGGGGCGTCGTCGAGCTGGTTCAGGAATAGGACGGGCACCTCGGCCGTCACGCCGTCGGAAGGGTCGGGCGCGGACCCAGGTGCCACCGGGTGGAATTCGTATGTCAGTGGAAGCTCGAAGCCCTTGTGCAGCCACGTCTTGGGGTAGGCGGACTCGTCCAGGTCCTCGGCGTCGTCACTGAGCAGCAGCGACTTGTCGTAATCCAGGAGGTCCGGGTCCTCCCGCCGGGCGTCCTTCCACCACTTGTCGAAGTGCCGTTCGGAGACAACATCGGGGCCGATCCTGGCGTCGTAGAACTCGAACAGCGTCTCATCATCCACCAGCAGGTCCCGCCGGCGCATGCGGGCCTCAAGTTCCTCCACCTCGTGCAGGAGCGCCCGGTTGCGGTGGAAAAACTTGTGGTGGGTGCGCCAGTCACCTTCCACCAGGGCGTGCCTGATGAACAATTCACGGGCAACCACCGGATCCACCCGGCCGTAATTGATTCGCCGCTGGGCGATGATCGGAACGCCATAGAGGGTGACCTTTTCATAGGCCATGACTGCGCCCTGTTTGGTGGACCAGTGTGGTTCGCTGTAGCTGCGCTTCACCAGGTCCGGGGCTACCTGTTCGGCCCATACCGGATCGAATTTGGCGGCCACCCTGGCCCAAAGCCGGCTGGTCTCCACCAGCTCGGCCGCCATGACAAACGTGGGGGACTTCCTGAACAGCGCCGATCCGGGGAAGATCGCGAAGCGGCTGCCGCGGGCGCCGGCATATTCGCGCTTGCGCTCGTCCAGGATGCCGATGTGGCTCAGGAGTCCGGAGAGCAGGCTGATATGGATGCCGTCGTGGTTGCCCACGGGATCCGCCAGGCGCTTGTTGTCCAGCGTGATCCCCAGCGGACGGGCCAGCTGCCGCAGCTGGGTGAAGAGGTCCTGCCATTCCCGCACGCGCAGGTAGTTGATGAACTCGGTCCGGCACAGCCTGCGGAAAGCCGATGACGACAGCTCCTGCTGCTTCTCCTGCAGGTAGTTCCAAAGATTGAGGTAGCCGGTGAAGTCCGAGTTTTCGTCCCGGAAGCGGTTGTGCTTTTCCGCAGCCAGTTGTTGCTTGTCGGTTGGCCGTTCGCGCGGGTCCTGGATGGTGAGCGCGGCCGCCAGCACCATGACTTCGCGGACACAGCCCCTCTTTCCCGCTTCCACGATCATGCGGCCCAGGCGGGGATCCACGGGGAGCTGGGCAAGTTTCTGCCCGACGGCGGTCAGGCCGCCGCCCGTGGTTCCGCCCCGGCCGGCGGCTGCTTCAGGCTTGGTGCCGGTGCCGTGGGCTCGAGGGGGTGCCAGGGCGCCAAGCTCGCGAAGGAGGGTGACGCCGTCGTTGATGGCGCGGGTTTCCGGCGGTTCGACGAAGGGAAAGTCCTCGACGTCCTTGGGACCCCTGGCCACGCCCATGGCCGTCATCTGGAGGATGACGGCTGCGAGGTTGGTCCGCAGGATCTCAGGGTCGGTGAACCGGGGCCGTGATTCGAAGTCTTCCTCGGAGTAGAGGCGGATGGCGATGCCGTCGGAAACACGGCCGCAGCGGCCCGAACGCTGGTTGGCCGATGCCTGCGAGACGCGCTCGATGGGCAGGCGCTGGACCTTGGTGCGGTGCGAATACCGGGAAATGCGGGCGGTGCCGGTATCGATGACGTACTTGATGCCGGGAACCGTCAGGGACGTCTCCGCCACGTTGGTGGCCAGCACGATCCGGCGCGTGCTGCCGGGATGGAACACCTTGTGCTGCTCCTGCAGGCTCAAGCGCGCAAAGAGCGGAAGGATCTCGGTGTTTGCCAGCCTGCGGTTGGACTGGATGCGGGCCTGCAATGCTTCTGCGGCGTCCCGGATTTCGCGCTCACCCGAGAAGAACACCAGGATGTCACCCGGGGCTTCGGCGGCAAGCTCGTCCACGGCATCGCAGACGGCGTCCAGCGGATCCCGGTCCTCTTCAAGTTCATCGTCCGAGGCGTCTTCTTCATCCTCTTTCGGCTGCGAGAGGGGGCGGTAGCGGATTTCCACCGGGTAGGTCCGGCCGGACACCTCAACAATGGGGGCCGGGTCTTCCGGGGTGCCGAAGTGTTGGGCGAACCGTTCGGGATCAATGGTGGCCGAGGTGATGATGACCTTCAGGTCGGGCCGCTGGGGGAGGACCCGCTTGAGGTAGCCCAGGATGAAGTCGATGTTGAGGCTGCGTTCGTGGGCCTCGTCAATGATGATGGTGCTGTACTTCCGCAGCAGCTTGTCCCGCTGGATCTCGGCGAGCAGGATGCCGTCGGTCATGAGTTTGACCTTGGTCGCCTTGCTGACCTCGCCCGTGAAACGGACCTGGAAGCCTACTTCCTGGCCGATCTCGACGCCGAGCTCCTCCGCGATGCGCTCCGCTACCGTCCGCGCTGCCAGGCGGCGCGGCTGGGTGTGCCCGATAAGGCCATGCTCGCCCAGCCCCAGCTCCAGGCACATCTTGGGGATCTGGGTGGTCTTTCCGGAGCCGGTTTCGCCGGCAATGATGGTCACCTGGTTGGCGGCGATGGCGGCCATCAGGTCCTCGCGGCGCTCGGAAACCGGCAGCTCAGCGGGATAGGAGATATGAAAAGTCATGGCTGCAGACAGTCTACTGCCGTGGGGAACCGCCTCCTTCGGCTCGGGGCAGCCGGCCGCCCTCAGGCAGGGCCGCTGCCAGCACCGGGAAGCGGTCCGCCGGCTTCCTCCGCGGCGGCCCGCGCGGTGTCAACCAGGATGCGCCAGGGTCCGGTGAGGGCTTGTTCGGGCAGGGCAGCCCTGCGCTGCCCTGCGGTGATGGAGTAGATGAAGCGGTCCGGCTGGGGCGGCGCGAAGGCAGCCGCTGCTGCCCGTGGGGTGCTGGGAACCGCATCCCACGGGCAAGCCTCGACGAGGGGCTGCCACTGGCTGAGGTCGCTGTCCGTCCGGGCGTCCACCGTCCATACCCGCGTAATCGCCGCGATTCCGCCCGTGCGTTCCACCTTGATCTTCATGGCCTGGCCCCTGGGCTTCCATCCGGACCCGGAGCCGATGGAGGGGGCGCCGGGGCAACGGTTAAAGTTTGACCTTTACAGTTTCCCACGCCGCCCCTACGGCGTCATGCTCGGTGGACCCGGAACCGAACAGGTCCGTGGCGGCGCGCACCGTGGCACGGGCGAAGACGCTGAAGGTTGCCGACGGTGGCAGGGAACCGTTGGTCAGGGTCTCGTACCAGATGCGGCCCGGGGCCTCCCACGCGTAGCCGCCCAGCGCGTCCGCCACCAGGTAGAAGGCGCGGTTGGGGATGCCTGAGTTGATGTGGACGCCGCCGTTGTCTGCGCTGGTCCGGACGTAGGAGTCCATGGAGTCAGGCTGCGGGTCCTTGCCCAGGACGTCGTCGTCGTATGCGGTCCCCGGCGCTTTCATGGACCGCAGCGCCTGTCCCTGGACCTTCGGCGTGAAGAGCCCTTCCCCGATCAGCCAGCTGGCCTGCGCTGCCGTTTGGTTCTCCACGTGCTGCTCAACGAGCGCGCCAAAGACGTCGGACATGGATTCGTTCAGGGCGCCGGCCTGGTTCCGGTAGGCAAGCCCGGCCGAGTACTGGGTGACGCCGTGGGCCAGTTCGTGCCCTATGACGCTCAGGGACTTGGTGAACCGTTCGAAGACATCTCCGTCGCCGTCGCCAAAGACCATCTGGCTGCCGTTCCAGAAGGCATTGTCGTACAGCTTGCCAAAGTGCACCGTGGCGTCCAGCTTCAGTCCGCGGCCGTCCACCGAATCCCGCCCGAAGGCGTCGGCATAGAGCCGGTGAGTGGATCCGAGCCCGTCATAGGCTTCGTCAGTTGCGGCATCTCCCGTGGCGGCTCCGCCTTCATTGCGGACAGGATTGCCTGGGAGGGTTTCCTCGCCGCCGGCATCGTAGATGGCCCGCTTGACCGGCCCCGCCTTGTCCTGCCGCAGTCCGGGCGGAAGGGCCGGAACAGCCTGTGAACGGGCCGCCTGGAACGATTCGACGTGGACCAGTGCTTTCCTGGCGGCGCTGGCCGCGGAAGAGAACTCCGGCGCATCCTGCTGCGCCAGCCGCCGCAACATGTACGGCGGAACGATTGAACAGAACGGAACGTGCATGGCGTACCCCCTCATCTAGGTGGACCCAGCCTATGAGCAGGCTCCGACATTGGGAGGGACGCCACCGCCACGAATTCGGCAGCCTGCAACGGGCTGCAGCAGCCCGCGCTGGGTACGGTAGGCGCATGGCTGAATCCGAAAAGCGAACCAAGTCCAGTTCCACCCTGCTGACGGTCATCATCGCCTTCGTGGCGAATGTGCTGGTGGCGGCGGCAAAGTCGGTGGCGGCCGTCCTCTCCGGCTCGGCTTCGATGGCGGCGGAGGCGGCGCACTCCTGGGCGGACACGGGCAACCAGGTGTTCCTGTTTTTCGCGGAACGGCGGTCAGCCCGGCCCCGGGACAAGGGACATCCCATGGGATACGGCCGCGAAGCCTACGTCTGGTCGATGTTCGCCGCGTTCGGCCTCTTTACGGCAGGTGCGGTGGTGTCCATCATGCACGGCATCCAGGAAATAGTTTCCCCTGAGCCGGCCGCCGACTTCATGGTGGCCTACATCGTCCTGGCGGTGGCTTTCGTCTTCGAAGGGATCTCCTTCGTCCAGGCGTTCCGCCAAACCCGGAAAGCGGCGCACGAACTGGAACGGCACACCCTCGAACAGGTCCTCATCAGCTCTGATCCCACGCTGCGCGCCGTCTTTGCCGAGGATGCCGCGGCGCTGATCGGCCTTGTCATAGCGTTCGTGGGCGTGTTCCTGCACCAGGTCACCGGGTCGCCGCTGCCCGACGCCATTGGTTCGATCGCCGTGGGCGTGTTGCTCGCCGTCGTCGCCGTGGTCCTGATCGACCGGAACCGGCGCTTCCTGGTGGGCCAGGGCGTCACGCCCGATATTGAGCGTTCCATGGCGCGGCGGGTGCTGGAGCACCGCGACATCGCCCGGCTCACCTACCTGCACCTGGAATTCGTTGGTCCGCGCAAGCTGTACCTCGTGGCGGCGGTGGACCTGGAGGGGGACCATCCGGAGCATGAGGTGGCAGTGGCCCTGCGCAGGATCGAGCGGGAGCTGGAAGACCACGCAACAGTTGAAGAAGCTGTGCTGACCCTGGCAACCCTTGATGAGCCGGCACTGAATTTCTGACCCTGTTCCCGGGGTGGACCGGCGCAGGGCGGGGGGACCCTTGGGAACGAAAAACCCCCGCCGCTCCAAGAAGCGGCGGGGGTTTCCATGTGCCCTCGGTAGGATTCGAACCTACGGCCTTCTGCTCCGGAGGCAGACGCTCTATCCCCTGAGCTACGAGGGCAATTTTCCGGATATCCTGCCGTTCCCGGCGGGACGTCCTAGAGCTTAGCAGGAAGGTGGCCCGCAAGGGAAAACAGGCGCAGGGTCTTGTCCGCGGAGGCTGCCGGCGAGGCCTCAGTAGCCGGCGAAAGAGTCGGTTCTGACCCGGCGCGCACCTGCGCGCCGCGCTGCCCGGCGCAGGGATGCGACGCTTGCCGGGGAGCCGGAGACATAGACCTCCCGGCGGGCAATGTCCGGGACAAGCGCTGCAAGCGCCTTTCCATCCAGCCGGCCGGGAGCGCCGGGCTCGCCGCGCGCCCCGGGTGAAGCTGAGGCCAGGCCCGACGGCGGCCGGGAGCCGTCTGCCAGCATCACCATCACCGGGAGGCCGGATGACCGGAGTTCGTCTGTGTAGGGAACTTCGTCAGCGCTCCTGGCCAGGAGCAGGAGGATGGCATCCCGCTCCCGCAAGGCGCCGGAGGACAGGTGGGACACGAATGGCGTGATGCCGATGCCTGCGGCGATGAGCAGTACCGGCCGGCGGGGATCCCGCGGCAGGACAAAGTCGCCGCCCACCGCCGTGGCCGTCACAGGGTCGCCGGGCCGCAGTGCCAGGAGCGCCTCCTTTGCCGCAGACACCGGACCGGCCGTGCGGACGCCAAAGGACACCAGGCGCCCGCCAGGGGAACCGGTCAGGCTGAACACGCGGCGCCGGCCTTTCCCATCCGGCCTGGCGTGCGGGAGGTCCAGCTCCATGTATTGTCCGGGGAGGAAACGCACCGGCCTGGCGGGCTCGAAAGAGAACTCGGCAGTGGTGGGCGTCAGCGGGCGGCTTCCAGCAAACCGGAGCTTCACGGCCCCGCGCTGGCCGGACAGGAAGGCCAGCAGGTTGCCCGCCAGCAGCGCCGCCTCGGGGGAGTTCGCCACAGGACCCAGGTTCCACGGGAGCGCGAAGAGCACTCCCACCACGCCGGCAAGGACCAGCTGCTGGCGTCGCCGCGGCGGCAGTGTGAGGGGCTCGGTCAGCATGAAACCCACGAAGAAGAGCACCGGACGCTGCGCGAGGGCCTGCCAGAGGCCCATCCCGGCGGTCATGCCGGAGCGAAGCAGCTCAACGTTGATGATGGCGGTTGCGACTATTGTGAACACGGCTGCCATCAACAGCTTGCGCGTGCGGTGCAGGACCAGCAGCACGCCCGGCACCAGCAGCCAGAGCATGGCCGGAGTGGCCGCCCACCAGGTGGCGACGTTCAGCCCGGTCAGGCCGGTGGCGAAGGCGCCGGCCGCGGCAGGATTGAAGATGTGCCGTCCGCGCCACGCCAATGCGTATTTCGACGCCGACGCCAGGACGCACGCCAGCGCCACCCCCGCCAGGTCCATCGGTTGCAGGGAGGGCCAGAACAGGAAGTAGAGCAGCAGGCCTGTGATCAGGGAGGACTCGGTGTGGGGATTAACCCGGAAGAGCGCCGCAAGCGCCCGGTTGGTGGCCCAGGTCAGTCCCAGGCACAGTGCCAGGTGTGCCAGCATTTCGGGGATGCCGAACGTCAGCCAGCCCAGCACGTCAAGGAGCAGGCTGTAGGCGGCAAGGGCGGCCAGGACCAGGAGGATAAGCCGGTACATGGTGAACCTGCCCACGGCGGTCCCTATTCGTCCCCTCAGGGAGGGAACCGGGCCGGTTTGGGGTGTGTCCACGGAACTCATGAGAACAGCTTCCCTTCGAATTCGGCTGAGTAGGTTGCACTGCCGTCGGAAAAGACTGTCAGCCAGGAAAAATCGAACGTGTCCGCGAGCAGGGCGCCCGGAACGAAGAAGAGGGCGGTGGCGAGGGCATCGGCGACCATGGCTGTTTCCGCCAGCGCCCAGGTGGCGACGGCGGTCCGCACCGGCTGCCCGGTGGTTCCGTCCAGGACGTGGTGCAGTCCGTCGCCCCAGGCACGCCGGTTGGCCGCCGAAGCACACAGGGCCCGCCCGTCCAGCTCCACGACGCCGATGGCCTGGGCCGGGTTGTAGGGGTGTTCGAGGGCAACACTGACGGGGTCCGGGCCGCGGACCAGCAGGTCGCCGCTGGCATCAATGATGAAGGATCCGGTGCCGGCGCCCTCCAGTTCGGCGGCCAGCAGGTCCACCAACAAACCCTTGCCGGCGGCGCCGATGTCCAGCACCACCGGCTCACTGGCCGTCAGGCTGGTCCCGGACCAGCTGAGGACCGACTCCCAAGGGGGCGCCGGGAGTGGCGGACCTGCCGGCCGGAGCGAGTAGGCGGGATCGTACCCCAGCCGTTCCAGGCTGCTGCCGATCAGCGGCGTCATGGCGCCGTCGGTCAAACCGTACAGGGTGGAATACAGCGGGCCGAGCGCTGCGGCCTCGTCGGGAAACCGGTAGCGTCCCGGTGCGCGGGCCATCGCCGCCACCAGCGAGTCGGCCCTGAACCGGGACCACGCGGCGTCGAACCTTTCAATGTGGTCCAGGAGGCTCTCCCGAAGCGCCGCCGTCAAGGGCAGGGGTGTGGAGATCTCCCAGTCGGTGCCTATCCCCTGGAACGCAAAGCCCTCCCAGTCCGTGCCGGACACCGCCTACTGCGCCTCCGACTTGATCTTGCCCACGGCCTGGTTGAAGCCTCCGCTGGTCAGGGAGGAGCCGGCAACCTTGGAAACGTTGAGCTCGTCGAGGTTCTTGCCCACCACCTGCGCCGCGATGCCGCCGGCGAACTCACCCTGGAACTTGCGGGTATTCGGGTTGGACGGGTGCTGGGTGATCTGCACATCGGTGACTCTTCCCGCGGCGAGGGTTAACTGCACGCCGACCGTCTCCGTGCCGTTGGGGGAAACGTAGTTGCCGTCCGCGCTGTAGGTGCCGTCCTTGTAGCTGCCACCGCTGCCGGCCAGGGCGGTGGAGCCGCCCGATGGCGCGGCCGAGGCGTTGCCGATGGCGCCGTTGGTGGCCGGCGGGGCTTCGGCCGCCGAGGGTGCACAGCCCGCCACGGTTCCGGCCAGTGATAAACCGGCGATTCCGGCGTAGAGGGTCCGGCGGAGGGCGCCGCCCGCTGCCGGGGAGCCTGAGGATATGGACGGGCTTTTGCGGGTGGAGGGTCTCATGAAGGCTCTCGTTTCACTCGGAGGTCATGCCGTGCGGCAGTGGCTACGCTCTGCACAACGCCGGATCTGCCCGAAAGGTTCACCCCGGGGCTTCGGCCGGCGTTAAATTCTTTGCTGTCACTGGCCCCCGGTAGGCTAGGGGGGTGACTCCCGAAGAACTTTCCCTCGCCATATCCGCCTGCCTCAAGGACGCCGTCGCCGCCGGCGAAATCGCCCTTGCGGAATCAGCAATTCCCGCTGAGGTGCGCGTGGAGCGACCCAAGAACAGGGACCACGGCGACTGGGCCACCAACATCGCCCTCCAGCTCGCCAAGCCGGCAGGGACCAACCCGCGTGAATTCGCTGCCATCCTCAGTGCCCGGCTGAAGTCCATCAATGGTGTTTCCGCGGTGGACATCGCCGGCCCGGGATTCCTGAACATCACCGTTGACGCCGCGGCAGCCGGTGCCCTGGCCAAGGTCATCGTTGAGGCCGGCCGGAGCTACGGCACCAATACGGCGCTCGCCGGCCGCACGGTCAACATGGAGTTCGTGTCCGCCAATCCCACCGGGCCGCTGCACATCGGACACACCCGCTGGGCAGCCCTGGGTGACTCGATTGCACGGGTGTTGCGCGCCTCCGGCGCCGACGTCACTGCGGAGTACTACATCAACGACGCCGGCTCGCAGATGAACACCTTCGCCACCTCCGTCTACAACCGGCTGCACGGCCTTCCCGTGCCCGACGGCGGCTACCCCGGGCAGTACATCGCGGACCTTGGCCACGAAGTGCTCACCGCCCACCCCGACATCCGCGAGCTCACCGAAGTTGCGGCCCTGCCCGTCATCCGGGCCGCGGCCTATGAAGCCCAGATGAAGGACATCAAGGCCACGCTGGCAGAGTTCGGCGTCGAGTTCGACGTCTTCTTCTCCGAGCAGGAACTGCACGACGCCGGCGCGATCGAGAGCGCCGTGGCGCGCCTTCGCGAGCAGGGCCACGTGTTCGACGACGGCGGTGCGGTCTGGCTGCGGACCACGGACTTTGGCGACGACAAGGACCGCGTGATGATCCGCGCCAACGGCGAGCCCACCTACTTCGCCGCGGACGCCGCCTACTACCTGTCCAAGAAGGACCGCGGCTTCACGGAAAAGATCTACCTCCTGGGCGCCGACCACCACGGCTACATCAACCGGCTCAAGGCCATTGCGGCCGCGGCCGGGGATGATCCAGAAGTCAACATCGAGGTGCTGATTGGCCAGCTGGTTTCGGTAAATGGAGCCAAGCTGTCCAAGCGCGCGGGCAACATCATCGAGCTCAAGGACCTGATTGAGTGGCTGGGCAAGGATGCCGTCCGCTACTCCCTGGCCCGTTTCCCCGCGGACTCGCCGTTGACGCTTGATCCGGAGCTGCTGAAGAAGCACAGCAACGAGAACCCAGTGTTCTACGTCCAGTACGCCCACGCCCGTTCCCGCGGCGCCGCGCGCAACGCGGTGGCTGCCGGCGTCGAACGCCAGGTGGACGGCCAGGACAGCTTCGACGCCTCGCTCCTGGACCACGCCACGGAAAACGAGCTGCTCTCCTACCTGGGCAGCTACCCGTCCATCGTGGCCAAGGCCGCGGAACTGCGCGAACCGCACCGCGTGGCGCGCCACCTCGAGGCCATCGCCGGGGCCTACCACCGCTGGTATGACGCCTGCCGCATTGCCCCCATGGGTGAAGAACCCGTCACGGACCTCAACCGCACCCGGCTCTGGCTGAATGACGCCACCAGCCAGGTACTGGCGAATGGCCTTGACCTCCTGGGCGTTTCCGCGCCGGAACGGATGTAGGACCCATGACGCACGCAGCAGCACAGGGATCTCCGCTTGCCCCGGAATGGCTTACCGTTCCGGATGACCTCAATGCCCTCCACGAACCGATGTGGGCCGGCGACGCAGCACGCAACGGGGACGGTGAACTCAGCATCGGCGGCATCCCCGTCAGCGAGTTGCAGCGGCAATACGGGACCCCGCTTTTCGTGATGAGCGAGAACGACTTCCGTGCCCGCGCCAGGGCATTCAGCGACGCCTTTAATGACGCCTTCGCGGATATCTGCGGGGGAGTGGATGTGTACTACGCCGGCAAGTCATTCCTCTGCACCGCGGTGGTGCGCTGGGTGGAGGAAGAAGGGCTGCGGCTGGACACGGCCTCGGGCGGCGAACTCGCCGTGGCCT
Source organism: Pseudarthrobacter sp. NIBRBAC000502770 (assembly GCF_006517815.1). Classification (NCBI taxonomy): domain Bacteria; kingdom Bacillati; phylum Actinomycetota; class Actinomycetes; order Micrococcales; family Micrococcaceae; genus Pseudarthrobacter; species Pseudarthrobacter sp. NIBRBAC000502770. The sequence goes on along the minus strand of NZ_CP041198.1, from coordinate 2,117,546 downwards.
ACCGGGCCGGAATTCCCGGCGCGGACGTAGCCCTGCACGGCAACAACAAGTCCGACGGCGAGATCCACCGGGCGCTTGACATGGGCCTGGGGCGGATCGTGGTGGACAGCCTCGATGAGCTCGTGCGGGTCGGCGCGATCGCGCAGGGTCGCGGGGAGCAGGCGAAGGTCATGCTGCGGCTCACCCCCGGCGTGCATGCCCACACGCACGAATTCATCGCCACCGCCCACGAGGACCAGAAGTTCGGCCTCTCGATGGCTGCCGATACCACCGATCAAGCCGGGATCTCCGCTGCCGAGGAAGCGGTGGCAGCCGCATCAGCGCATCCTGGCATCGAGCTGCTGGGCCTGCACTGCCACATCGGCTCCCAGATCTTCGAGCCGGACGGGTTTGCGCTGGCCGCCGAGAAACTGCTGCGCTTCCTGGCCGCCATGCAGGAAAAGTACTCCATCACCCTGCCGGAACTGGACCTTGGCGGCGGCTACGGGATCGCCTACACGCCGGTGGACACCCCCCGCCCCGCCGCGGAGATCGCCAACGCGATGGCCGCTGTCGTGCGTTCCACCTGCGCCGAGCTGGGCATCGACGCGCCGCGCATCTCCATCGAACCGGGACGCGCCATCGTGGGCAGCACCACCTTCACGCTGTACGAAGTGGGCACGCTGAAGACGGTCCGCGTGGACGTACCCGGCACCTCCGGCGACGGTGACGCGGGCAACAACGTTACGTATCCCCGCCGGTATGTTTCGGTGGACGGCGGCATGAGCGACAACGCCCGCCCGGTGCTGTACGACGCGGATTATTCGGCCGTCCTGGCCTCGCGGACGTCCGGCGCCGCCCCGCAGCTGTCCCGCGTGGTGGGCAAACATTGCGAGAGCGGCGACATAGTTGTTAGAGATGTATATCTGCCCGAGGACGTGGCAGCCGGTGATCTGCTTGCTGTACCGGGAACCGGCGCCTACTGCTGGGCCCTCTCGAGCAACTACAACTATCTGGCCCGGCCGGGCGTTGTCGCGGTGCGCGACGGATCTTCCCGGCTGATTGTCCGCGGGGAAACCGAAGAAGACCTGCTGAACCGCGACATGGGAGCCTGAATGACGGAAATGCGAACGCTGAAAGTAGCCCTGCTGGGCTGTGGCAACGTTGGAGCCCAGGTTGCGCGGATCCTCATTGAGGACGCGGACGCCCTCGCTGCCCGCGCCGGTGCCCGCCTGCAGCTCAGCGGCATCGCCGTGCGCAACGTCAACGCCCCCCGCGACGTGGACCTGCCGCAGGACCTTTTCACCACCGACGCCGAAACGCTGGTCAAGGACGCCGACCTTGTCATCGAGTTGATGGGCGGCATCGAGCCCGCCCGCACGCTGATCCTCTCCGCGCTGCAGAACGGCGCCTGCGTGGTAACCGGAAACAAGGCACTCCTGGCGCAGGATGGCCCCACGCTCTACGAAGAGGCGGACCGAGCCGGCGTCCAGCTGTCCTACGAGGCCGCCGTCGCCGGAGCCATCCCGATCCTGCGCCCCATCCGCGACAGCCTCTCGGGCGACCGGATCACCCGCGTGCTGGGCATCGTCAACGGCACCACCAATTTCATCCTCGACCAGATGGACACCACCGGCGCCCAGTTCGCGGACGCCCTCGCCGAGGCCCAGCGCCTTGGCTACGCGGAAGCCGACCCCACGGCCGACGTCGAAGGCCACGACGCCGCCGCCAAGGCTGCGATCCTGGCCTCGCTCTCCTTCCACACCCGCTTCGCCCTGGAGAACGTCCACTGCGAGGGAATCTCAAACGTCAGCGCTGCCGACATCGCCGCGGCCAAAGACGCCGGCTTCGTCATCAAGCTGCTGGCCATCGCGGAGAAACTGACCGACGTTGACGGCAAGGAAGGCGTGTCCGTCCGTGTCCACCCCACCCTCCTGCCGCGCGAACACCCGCTGGCCGCGGTCCGCGGTGCCTTCAACGCCGTGTTCATCGAAGCCGAGAACGCCGGCGAGCTGATGTTCTACGGCCAGGGCGCCGGCGGAACCCCCACGGCGTCTGCCGTAATGGGCGATCTCGTGTCGGCCGCCCGCCGCCTGGTCCTGGGCGGACCCCAGCGCACGGAAACCACCACCGGCCACGTCCCGGCGCTGCCCATCGAAGCGGCCACCACCAGCTACTACATCGGCCTGGACGTTGCAGACCAGCCCGGTGTGCTGGCCCGGATTGCCCAGCTGTTCGCCGAGCACGGCGTCTCGATCGAAATCATGCGGCAGACCATCCACCGGGATGCGGAATCCAACGTGGAGTCGGCCGAACTGCGGATTGTCACCCACCGCGCATCAGAGGCTGCCCTTGCAGCCACCGTCCAGGCCGTAAAGGGCCTGGACGTCATCAATTCAGTTACATCCGTTCTGCGGGTAGAAGGAGTCTAAGTGGCTCACCAATGGCGCGGCGTCATCCGCGAATACGCTGACCGTCTGCCCGTGACGGAGTCCACCAGGGTGATCACCCTGGGCGAGGGCGGCACCCCGCTGGTTCACGCGCAGAAGCTCTCAGAACTCACCGGGTCCGAGGTCTACCTGAAGGTGGAGGGCATGAACCCCACCGGCTCCTTCAAGGACCGGGGCATGACCATGGCCATGACTGCCGCGGTGGCCTCCGGCGCCAAGGCCGTGGTCTGCGCTTCCACCGGCAACACCTCCGCGTCCGCCGCAGCCTACGCCACGGCCGCCGGCCTCAAATGCGCCGTCCTGGTGCCCGAAGGCAAGATCTCCATGGGCAAGCTCAGCCAGGCGATCGCGCACGGTGCCACCTTGCTGCAGGTGGACGGCAACTTCGACAACTGCCTGGACATCGCCCGCAAGCTGGGGGAGTCCTACCCCGTCTTCCTGGTCAACTCCGTCAACCCCGCCCGCATCCAGGGCCAGAAGACCGGCGCCTTCGAAGTGGTCGATTCCCTGGGTGATGCACCGGACATCCACGTTCTGCCCGTGGGCAACGCCGGCAACATCACGGCCTACTGGAAGGGCTACAAGGAGTATTGCGCTCCCTTCGAATCGGATACCGCCGGCACGCTTCCCGCCGTATCCACCAAGACGCCCGCAATGTGGGGCTTCCAGGCCGCCGGTGCCGCCCCGTTTGTCGCAGGCCACCCCATCACCGAACCAGACACCATCGCCACAGCCATCCGCATCGGAAACCCGGCGTCCTGGGATGGTGCCGTAGGCGCCCGTGACGAATCCGGTGGGCTCATCGAAGCCGTCACCGACGAGGAGATCCTGAACGCCCACCGCTGGCTGTCAGCCAAGGAAGGCGTCTTCGTGGAGCCCGGATCCGCGGCCGGCGTGGCGGGCCTGCTCAAGAAGCACGCCGCCGGCGAGGTCGCCAGCGGAAAGACCATCGTCATTACCGTCACCGGCCATGGCCTCAAGGACCCGCAGTGGGCCCTCCGCACCGAAGACGGCAACGACGTCCAACCTGTCAAGGTTCCGAATGACGTTGTCACAGTGGCCGCTGAGCTGGGACTGGAAGAAAAATAGCCTTGGACACCACCTCGCAGGCCGCCGTTGGACTGCAACTGATCGAGCCGGGCCAGCGCGTTACCGTCCGCGTCCCGGCCACGACAGCCAACCTGGGCCCCGGATACGACAGCCTGGGACTGGCCCTGGCGTTGCACGACACCCTGACCGTGGAAAGCCTGGACACGGACGAACTCGCCTTCGAGCTCAGCGGCGAGGGCGCAGACACCCTTCCGCGGGATGCCAGCCACCTGGTAATCAGGGCCATGGACGCAGCGTTTGGGCGGCTTGGCTACCGGCACGGAGGCCTGAAGGTGACGGCCCGCAACGTCAACCCGCACGGCCGTGGGCTGGGCTCCTCCGCATCAGCCGTGGTGGCCGCAGTCTCGGCTGCCAATGCCATGGTTCCGGCCGAAAGCCGCCGCGGAAAGGACTGGATCCTCCAGCTCACCAGCGAGATGGAAGGCCACCCGGACAACGTCGCACCCGCGATTTTCGGCGGACTGGCGCTGTCATGGCAGGACAGTGAGCAGTACAGCAGCACCAGTGCCACAGTTGCCGGATCCGTGATCCCCGTCGTGGCGGTGCCCGATTTCGAACTCTCCACCGAAGCTGCCCGCGCCCTGCTCCCGGCTTCTGTGGGACACCACGCCGCCGCCATGAATTCCGGCAGGGCAGCGCTGCTGATCCACGCGCTCACGCAAAAGCCGGAATTCCTGGTGCCGGGCACCGAGGACTACCTGCACCAGAGCTACCGCGCGGAGGCCATGCGGCCCAGTGCGGCACTGATCGGCGCCCTCCGCAAGGCAGGCCATGCCGCAGTGGTTTCCGGCGCAGGGCCCACCGTCCTGGTGCTGGCCAACGGAGAGGCGCAGGGCACGGACGCCGTGGCCTTCATCGAAGCCTTTACGGCGGAGAACACGCCGGACATCGGCTGGCGCGTGCTGAAGCTCGCAGTGGACGTTGAAGGTGCTAAGGTGGACGTGCACCGGCGGTAATTCCGCCTATCTGATCTGCTCCTGCATTCAGTTGCTGTTTGATCTACCACTGTGAATGTATTCCGGTGCCACCTGCTTGGTCTGTCGCAGGAATCTGCAGCATCCAACTGCCCCTGAAGCGTCAGTCAGGCGTTGCGCCGTGGGCGCAGCGCAAGGTGAATCAGTATCCGGCCCTGCTGGCCGAAATCCAACCGGCAAGGCTGAAATCCGGCTGCAGATCTGAACTGCAGCCCAGATCAAATCATCGCGTCCAGCTCCCAGTCTGGACGCCGTCGAGGGGGAAGGATCCTTCGTGACCGAAACCACTGAGCTGTCGCCAGCTGTGGAACACACAACTTCTGCTGCCGAATCATCGGCAGCACCCGCCAAGAGCAGCGGCCTTGCCGGCCTTAAGCTCGCCCAGCTGCAGGCCCTCGCCAGCCAGCTCGGTATCTCCGGCGGCTCCCGCATGCGCAAGGGGGACCTGGTCTCGGCCATCTCCGCCCACCGCGCAGGCAACCTGACCGTCAAGACCACTGCCAAGGCAGCGGACAAGGCTTCGGAAAGCACCGTGGCTCCGGCTGCAGCCGCACCGGAAGCAGCCACCGAAGAAGCTCCCGCCGCTGAAGGCACCCGTGCCCGCGGACGCGGCCGCAGCCGCCGCGCCGTCAGCGACGGCGTGGTAGCCCCGGCAGCCGAAGCTCCCGCCGTGGAAACCGCTGCGGCGCCTGCCACCGCAGCCGTTGAGGCGCCGTCGGCCGCCCCCGCGGAAAGCACCGAGGCATCCGAAGGCGCCCCCGAGCGCCGCCAGCCCCGCGCCCGCAACCGCCGCCGCAGCGAAGCCGCTGCCGCCTCCATCCAGGAAGCGCCGGTGGAAACACCGGCAGAACAGCCGGCAACGGAACAGCGTGCAGGCGAGCAGCGTGCAGGTGAACAGCGCACCGAAGCCCCCGCAGAAGCAGGGGACGCCGGGCAGCGCACCGAACGCCGCGATGGCGGCCGGACCCGCGGCCGCGACAACACCCGCGATTCCGACGGCGGCCGCGACAACAGCGGCAGCCGCGACGCCGGCCAGCGCGACGGCGGCCGGGACAACCGGGACAACGACGACTCCGACGGCGGAAGCCGCCGCAACCGCCGCAACCGCCGCGACCGGAATGACCGCAACGACCGCTCCGGCGGCCAGGACCGGGACAACTCCCGCAACGACCGCTTCCGCGACCGCAACGACCGCCGCCGCGGCCGCAACCAGGGACCGGACGTGGACGACGTTGAGGTTACCGACGACGACGTCCTGCTGCCGGTTGCCGGCATCCTCGACGTTCTCGAGAACTACGCGTTCATCCGCACCTCCGGCTACCTGCCCGGCCCCAACGACGTCTACGTCTCCCTGGCCCAGGTCAAGAAGTACAACCTGCGCAAGGGCGACGCCGTGGTGGGTGCCATCCGTGCACCCCGCGAAGGTGAAGACCGCAGCCAGCAGTCCAACCGCCAGAAGTTCAACGCCCTGGTGCGCGTCACGTCCGTCAACGGCAAGACGCCCGAAGAACTCAAGGACCGCGTCGAGTTCGCCAAGCTGGTTCCGCTCTACCCGTCGGAGCGCCTGCGCCTCGAGACCGACCCCAAGAAGATCGGTCCCCGCGTCATCGACCTCGTGGCCCCGATCGGAAAAGGCCAGCGCGGCCTGATCGTCTCCCCGCCCAAGGCCGGCAAGACGCTCATCCTCCAGTCCATCGCCAACGCCATCACCACCAACAACCCTGAGGTCCACCTCATGATGGTGCTGGTCGACGAACGGCCCGAAGAAGTCACGGACATGCAGCGCACCGTCAAGGGTGAGGTCATCGCCTCCACCTTCGACCGTCCCGCCGACGACCACACCACCGTGGCCGAACTCTCCATCGAACGCGCCAAGCGCCTCGTGGAAATGGGCATGGACGTGGTGGTCCTGCTGGACTCCATGACCCGCCTGGGCCGCGCCTACAACCTGGCAGCACCGGCCTCCGGCCGCATCCTGTCCGGTGGTGTGGACTCCGCAGCCCTCTACCCGCCCAAGCGCTTCTTCGGTGCCGCCCGCAACATCGAAAACGGCGGATCGCTCACCATCCTGGCCACCGCCCTCGTCGAGACCGGTTCCAAGATGGACGAGGTCATCTTCGAAGAGTTCAAGGGCACCGGCAACATGGAACTCCGCCTGTCCCGCCAGCTCGCAGACAAGCGCATCTTCCCGGCCGTGGATGTCAACGCATCCGGCACCCGCCGCGAAGAAAACCTGCTCTCGCCCGAAGAAGTCAAGATCATGTGGAAGCTGCGCCGCGTCCTCTCCGGACTCGAAACCCAGCAGAGCCTTGAACTGCTCACCAACAAGATCCGGGAAACCCAGAGCAACGTCGAGTTCCTCATGCAGGTCCAGAAGACGACGCTTGGTGCGAAGTCGGATAACGACAAGTAGCTGAGTTAGGGGCGGGTGCTGGTGCGTTCGTGCGGTGGGTGCCGCGCGGATGTTCCGCCCCCGCCCCTTCGCGTTGTAGCTGACGTACTGCGTACGTCAGCTACAACGCTCCGACAGGCCCGATGCCACTCCCTGGGCGGAACATCCGCGCGGCAGTTGCGGGGTTCGCTCACCATGGCGCGCCGCTTCTTGTGCCTGATTTAAGATGGGCACAGAACGAAAGGTTTTGAAAAATGTTTGAGTCCGTACAGGGCCTGCTTGATGAGCATGACGCTATCCAGGCGCAGCTGGGGGATCCTGCTGTTTATGCTGACCAGCGGCTTGCCCGGAAGCTGGGGCGGCGGTCGGCTCAGCTCAATGGCATTGTTGAGGCTTACCACAAGTGGGAAGGCATCCGGGATGACCTTGCCGCGGCCAAGGAAATGGCTGCCGAGGATCCCGAGTTCGCTGCCGAGGTCCCTGAACTGGAGGCTGCCCTGGAAACTGCCGCGGCCAAGCTGCGGCGCCTGCTGATTCCCCGCGATCCCGACGACGCCCGCAACGTGATCCTCGAGGTCAAGGGCGGCGAAGGCGGGGACGAGGCTGCCCTGTTCGCCGGCGATCTGCTGCGCATGTACACCCGCTATGCGGAGTCCCGCGGCTGGAAGACCGAAATCATCTCCGCCACGGAGTCGGACCTGGGCGGATACAAGGACGTCCAGGTGGCCGTCAAGGGCAACTCCAACGACCCCGCCGAAGGCGTGTACGCCCGGCTCAAGTTCGAAGGCGGTGTGCACCGCGTCCAGCGCGTGCCCGTCACTGAGTCCCAGGGCCGCATCCACACCTCCGCGGCCGGCGTGCTGGTCCTGCCCGAAGTGGACGAGCCCGAAGAGCTCGAAATCAACCAGAATGACCTCAAAATCGACGTCTACCGTTCCTCCGGCCCCGGCGGCCAGTCCGTCAACACCACGGACTCGGCCGTCCGCATCACGCACCTTCCTACCGGCATCGTCGTCGCGATGCAGAACGAGAAGTCCCAGCTCCAGAACCGCGAGGCCGGCATGCGCGTGCTCCGCGCCCGCATCCTGGCCCACCAGCAGGAGCAGATCGACGCCGAGAACTCGGCCCAGCGCAAGTCGCAGATCCGCACCATGGACCGCTCCGAGCGGATCCGCACCTACAACTACCCGGAAAACCGGATCGCGGACCACCGCACCGGCTACAAGGCGTACAACCTTGACCAGGTCATGAACGGCGACCTGGAACCGGTGATCCAGTCCGCGATCGAGATGGACGAACAGGCACGCCTGGACGCCATCGGCGACTAGTCCTCCCGGTATGAACGCGGGCCAGACCCTCGCCGAGGCCGTTAGCGCGGCCACGGCCGTCCTCCGCGACGCCGGCGTGCCCAGCCCCAGGGTGGACGCCGAGCTCCTGGCCGACCACCTGCTGAACGTGGGCCTCGGCCGGCTCCGCGCGCTGATGCTGGGCGACACGCCGGCTCCCGACGGCTATGCGGAGCTGGTGGCTGAACGGGCCGGGCGGGTGCCGCTCCAGCACATCACCGGGGTGGCGCATTTCCGCTACCTGGAGCTGGCCGTGGGTCCTGGCGTGTTCATCCCGCGTCCGGAGACAGAATCGGTGGTGCAGCTGGCCATCGACCACGTCAAGGGGATGCAGGCTCCCAGGATCGTGGACCTCGGCACGGGCTCAGGCGCCATTGCGGGTTCGCTCGCTTCGGAGGTTCCCGGTGCCGAGGTGCACGCGGTCGAATTCAGCCCCTTTGCGCACGCCTGGGCCGCCAAAAACCTGGTGCCGCTAGGCGTGGACCTTGTCCTGGGGGACCTGCGCGACGCCTTTCAGGAACTCAACGGAAGCGTCGACGTCGTAGTATCCAACCCGCCGTACATCCCGGCGGAAGCCATCCCCAACGAACCCGAAGTAGCGCTGCACGATCCGCCCGAGGCCTTGTATGGCGGGGGAGCGGACGGCATGGAACTTCCGACGGCGGCGGCAAAGTCCGCTGCCAGGCTGCTGCGGCCAGGGGGTTACTTCGTTATGGAACACGCCGAAGTGCAGGCCGGCTGGATTGCCGCCATGCTTGCCAGGACCGGAGCCTGGACGCACATCACGACGCACCTGGACCTCAACGGCAAGGACCGCGCCACCAGCGCCGTCCTCGCGGACCAGGCCACACCGAATGAAAGAATGGGCCAGTGACCACAACTTATGACTGCACCATTGAAGACGAGCGCGCCCGCGGCCTCGAGGACGCCCAGCGCGCCATCGGCGAAAAGAAGTGCGTCGTGCTCCCCACGGACACCGTGTACGGGATCGGCGCGGACGCGTTCTCGCCGCAGGCCGTGACCATGCTGCTGGTATCCAAAGGGCGGAGCCGCACCATGCCGCCGCCCGTCCTGATCCCGCGCATCAACGCGCTGGACGGCCTGGCCACCGAGGTGTCCGCGGAAGCGCGCAAGCTGGCTGAGGCCTTCTGGCCCGGTGGCCTGACACTGATCCTGCACGCTCAGCCGTCCCTCGACTGGGACCTGGGCGAAACCAAGGGGACCGTGGCACTGCGGATGCCCGCCGACGACGTTGCCCTCGAACTGCTGACCTTGACCGGCCCCCTCGCCGTGTCTTCAGCCAACCGCACCGGCCAGGCTCCGGCCCAGACTGCCGCCGCTGCCCGCGAGCAGCTGGCCGATTCCGTAGAGGTGTACCTGGAAGGTGGCCCGCGTCCCCTGGAGGGCGAGCCCGGCGTGCCGTCCACCATCGTGGACGCCACCGGACCCGTCCTGCGCGTAGTGCGCGACGGAGCAGTGAGCCTTGACCAGCTCCGCGCGCACGTCCCCGGAGTCCTTGGCCTGGGGGAGGACCCCACTCCTGCCGGAGATGCAGGCGCCGCGCCGGCAGGCGATGCGCAGGACGGCGGCGACGTACCGGCGTCGGAAGCCGGCTCGTCCGCCGTGACGGCGCCGGACACCGAATCCACCGCCGCTGCCGGGGACCAGCAGCCGTGATGACGCTGGAGCGCCAGCAGGTCCCGGTCCTGGGCGTGCAGGCCACTCCGTTGCGGGTCCCCGAGCTGGTGGCGGAACTGGGCAGCTTCATAGCGGAGGGAGCCACCCGCACGGTCCTGGGCCACAACCTGCACAGCGTCACGCTGGCCTTGTCCGACGACGGCTTCCGCCGGCTCTACGAGGAAAGCGACGTGGTGCTCCTGGACGGGGCACCGGTGCTGTGGCTGTGGGGCAGGACCGGCAACGCCGACGGCCCGGTCATGGACTACCGGCTGGGGTCCACCGACTGGCTGCCGGCCCTGGACCAGGTCCAGGGGCTGGAACGGATTGCCGTGATCGGCGCCGGCGTTGAGGCGAATGCGGGGGCAGTCAGCCGGCTCCAGGACATCGTTCCCGGCGCACGCGTGTCCGGATTCCCCGGCGAAGGATGGGGCCCTGGCCTGGAAGACGCAGCCGTTGCCTGGCTGCACCGTGAACAACCACAGCTGGTCCTGCTGGGACTGGGCATGCCGCTCCAGGAGGAAGTGATGCAGCGGCGGCTCGCTGACATGCCCCCTGCTGTGTACTGCGCAGTGGGCGGTGCCATCGAACAGCTGGCGGGAGTCCAGAAGCTGGCCCCGCGGTGGCTGGGCCGCATGGGGCTGGAATGGGCATGGCGCCTGCTCCTGCATCCGCGCCGGGTCGCGTACCGCGTGCTGGGAGAGCCCTGGGTCCTGCTGTGGCTCCTGGTTGCCCGCAGGCTCAGGAAGTCCGGACTGGACAGGTAAACGGGGCCCGGAGGCAGCGCCGGCGGGCTTTTCCTAGAACTTTTGGTCTTCGAGCGGGGCGAAGCCCTTGCCGCGCAGCCCGGTGGTGAACGACCGCGCCCACCCCAGGAAGCCCGGTAGGTCCCGGCGCTGCAGGAAGTAGCCCAGGTAGCCGCCCACGTCGGCCACGAAGGAGCGCACCCTGAAGTAGCGGCGGATGAGGTAGCCGCGGTTCCGGTAGTAGTAGAAGCGCTTGAAGGCGGAGTCCGGGACGATCACGTGCCAGCGTGCGCCGTAGACATGCTGTGTTTCCCCGAAGGCGTGCGGATGCGTGATGGCGGTGGTGGTGACGGTGCCGAAGCGGATCCCGGCCTTCCGCAGCCGGATGGTGAAATCAACTTCATCGCCGCGGATGAACAGCCGCATGTCCGGCAGGCCCACCTTGAAGAACACGTCCGAGCGGATCAGTGCACCGTTGAAGAAGTGCCCATCGTCCGGCAGGAATCCGAGTTTCTCCACCTCCGCCCGGTCGTGCGTGACCTTGCCGTCCAGGCGGAAGAAGAAGGACAGCCGGTCCGGATGGCCGGGCGCCGTGACCAAGGGGACCACGGCCTCCAGGTCGCGTGCTTCAGCCTCTCGAAGCAGCGTGGCGAGGCATTCCGGATCTACCGGCTCGGCGTCGTCGTCCATCATCCAGATCCAGCGGGCACCGCTGGCCACTGCCTTGAGGGCGGCCAGCGCGAACCCGCCGGCGCCGCCCAGGTTGGCTTCAGAGCGGACATAGTCCACGTTGGGATGGGTCGCCGCCACATCCGCGGCCGGGGTGGTGCCGCTGTCCACCAGGCAGATCGTGTCGACATGGCAACTCTGGGCGTTGATCGCGTCCAGCAGGACGGACAGTTCCTTGGGCCGGTCGAACGTCACGGCGGCAACCGCAATGCGGGGGGTCATGGGGGTCCTTTCAGCATGGCTGCCAGGGAGTTCCCCGCCGGTAGTGCGCCCGTGTGGCGCGGAGCCATGGTGCCGGTGGCACTAGTATCTTTGACTAGAGTCCACTGTAATACAGCCCTGTAAGGCGCTGCGCGTATGTCTGTGCGCAATGCCTGCTGCGCGCTCGGCGACGGAGAAGTTTCATTTATCGACGAACAGATTCCCGGCCCGTGAGCCCACCCACCCCCAACCGGCTGCCGCCCCAGCTGAGCGGTTCTGGCACCACCACTCCCGGAGCGGTAGCCATCCCATGATCATGTACCTGCTCATGGGCCTCACCGCCGCCATCGTCTCCTACGCGGCCACGTGGGGCGCCCGCGTCGTGGGGCACAGGCTCGAGCTGCACCTGCCCATCCGCAGCCGGGATATGCACTCCACGCCCGTGTCCAGGCTGGGCGGCCTGGCCATTTTCCTGGGCGTTATGGTGGCGCTGGTTGTGGCCAGCCAGTCCTTCTTCGTCAAGGACATTTACCGGAACAACTTTTCGCCGTGGGGCGTGCTGGCAGGGGCGGCCGTGATCGTCCTGGTCGGTGTGGCTGACGACCTGTTGGACATCCGCTGGTGGGTGAAGCTGATCGGCCAAAGTGCTGCCGGCCTCACAGTGGCGATCTGGGGCGTCCAGATGACCATCGTCCCCTGGGTGCCGGAGCCGATCTACCTCCAGGACGGAACGCTGCGGATAGTGCTGACCGCCGGGCTGATCGTCACCACCATGAACGCTTTCAACTTCATCGACGGGCTGGACGGCCTGGCTGCGGGCGTTGCCATCATCGGCGGCACGGCGTTCTTCATCACGGCATACTGGGTCCACCGCAACGCGGTGCTGCTGGATTATTCGGACCTGGCAACCCTCATAACCGCGGTCCTCGTGGGCGGGTGCCTGGGCTTCCTGCCGCACAACTTCTTTCCCTCGAAGATCTTCATGGGCGACTCCGGTGCCATGCTGATCGGGCTCCTCATGGCGTCGGCCGGCGTAGTGTCGACGGGGCAGATTACCTCCGGGCTCTACGACCGCGCCAACGGTATTTCCACCGTCATTCCCATCCTGCTTCCCTTCGCTGTCCTGTTCCTCCCGCTGCTGGACCTTGGACTGGCCGTCGTTCGCCGGACGGCACGCGGCCGGTCGCCCTGGTCCGCAGACCGCGGACACCTGCACCACAAACTGCTGGACATCGGCTATTCGCACCGCACTGCCGTAATCTTGATGTACCTCTGGACCGCCGTGCTCTCCTTCGGCGGTCTGGCGTTCGCCGTCTTCCCCTGGCACATTGTGCTTGCCGTGGACATCTTTGCCACGCTGGTCATGGGACTGGTGACCGCCTGGCCCTACCTGTCCCGCGGCAGTAGCGAAACCACGGCGTAACGGCGGTTCTGAATTATTTCTATCTCGTGTAGAATTTAGGGGCAGCCCAAGCTGCCACTCCACCCACTGCCTCCTGGCGATCTGCCATGTGGTGCCGACGATGGGATCGCATGACCTCCAACGCCGAGTCCGGATCTGCCTCCGGCAATGGACCCGTTGGTACGTCCGGTCCCACCCGTTCGCTCTGGCTGAACCTGCTCAAGCGCAGCTCGATTGCCGCCACGGCAGGGCTTGTGCTCTGCGCAATTCCGGCCGGCATCCTCAACGGGGCAACCGGGGCGGTGTCCAGTTTCCTGGGCGCCCTGCTGGTGATGCTCTTCTTCGGCATCAGCCTGCTGGTGGGGCACTTCGTGGGACGCCGCAACCCCTCCGGCGCAATCGGGATGTTCGTAGCCACCTACTTCATCAAGGTCGTCGGTTTTGCCGTCGTCCTGTTCGTTATAGGTGCTCCGGAGTGGCTTCATGGCCGGTGGTTCATCATCGGCGCCGTTGTGGCTGTCGTCTTGTGGCAGGCCGCGGAGATCCATGGCTTCAGCAGGGCACGCCTCCAGATCTACAACGATCCAGAAGACAAGGGAGCATCCGATGCGTGATCCGAAAAAAACCGCACGCGCCGCACATGGCAAGCGCGGCCCACACGGCTCCGCAGAGGTTTCTTCCGACGCATCCACCGATGGCGGCTACAACGCTGGAATGGCTGTATTCAGCTACATCATTGGCGGAATCATCGTCTGGAGTTTGATAGGGTGGGGACTGGATTATCTGTGGGGAACGCGCTGGATTGTGCTCGCAGGCGCTCTGCTTGGAGCCGTCGGAGGTTTCTACCTTTCCCACATGCATGGCCTCACCAGTTCCCGCAAAAATGCTGATGGGCGCCATGCTCCCAGCGCACCGTCCCAGGACGGAGAAGATAATGCCAAATAATTTCACAGGGGGAACAGCAGGCTGTCAGGCTGCCGGACCCCGCCCAACGCCCAATGATGGACACTGCAGAGAGGAAACGCGTTGATCGCGCTTGCGCTCCCGGCCCAAGATTCAGGAGAGTTCACTCCTCCTGGTATTAACGAAATGCATTTGCCGGCAATCCTGCCGTGGGGTGCCGCAGAAGGATTCTCCAAGCAGATGCTGCTGGTCCTCCTCTCTGTCGTCTTTATCGCCGTCTTCTTCGTGCTCGCAGCACGCAAGCAGCAGCTGGTACCCGGCAAGCTCCAGTTCGCCGGCGAAGCCGCCTACGGCTTCGTCCGCAACGGCATCGCCAAGGACATCATCGGCGGCCGGGACTTCATCAAGTACGTCCCCCTGCTGTTCAGCCTGTTCTTCTTCATCCTGGTCAACAACATCTACGGCGCCATTCCGGTGTTCCAGCTCCCCACGTTCTCGCACGTGGGTGGAGCGTACGTGCTGGCCGGCCTGGTGTACATCACCTGGATCGCCATCGGCGTCAAGAAGAACGGCATCCGCTACTTCAAGCTGGCCACCGTTCCCTCGGGCGTGCCGTGGTACATCCTGCCGATCGTTATCCCGATCGAAATCATCTCCAACTTCGTTGTCCGGCCCGTCACGCACAGCCTCCGTCTGTTCGCGACCATGCTCGCCGGCCACCTGATCGTGATGATCGCCGGTTCCGGCATCGAGTACCTGATCATGCAGGAGAACTTCCTGCTGAAGGGCACCTCGGTCCTGGTCCTTGCCGGTGCCATCGCCATGTACATGCTTGAAGCCCTGATCATGGTCCTGCAGGCTTATGTCTTCACGCTGCTGACCGCGATCTACATCGAAGGTGCACTGCACGCCGACAGCCACTAGGCACGCTGCCGGGGCAGCACGCTCCGGCCGCACACCACAGTCTTCCCCTTGCGGGGATGAAGCAACCCAAACAACCTGCCACACAGAGTGGCATCTTGAAAGGAAAAAAAATGGAAGGCTCCATCAACGGCTCCCTCAACCTCATCGGCTATGGCCTCTCGGCTATCGGCGGTGGTATCGGTGTGGGTCTCGTGTTCGCTGCCTACATCAACGGCGTTGCGCGCCAGCCGGAAGCCCAGCGCGTCCTGCAGCCGATCGCATTCCTCGGCCTGGCCCTGACCGAAGCACTCGCCATCCTGGGCCTGGTCTTCGCTTTCGTTCTCAAGTAAACCCTTCAGAACTTCAGCGAACATTCAGAACCTAGTAGATAAGGACGGGTGAAATATGCATCAGCTGATCATCTCAGCCGCCGCTGAAGGCGACGTCAACCCCCTTGTTCCCAATGGCTGGGAAATGCTGGTTGTCTTCGTGGGCTTTGCCATCCTCTTCTTCATCGTGGTCAAGTATGTTGTCCCGATGTTCGAGAAGACCTTCGCAGAGCGTGCCGAGGCCATCGAAGGCGGCATCGCCAAGGCTGAAAAGGCCCAGGCTGAGGCGTCTGCTGCACTCGAAGAGTACAAGCAGCAGCTGACCGACGCCCGCACCGAAGCCAACCGCATCCGTGAGGAAGCCCGCGCCGAAGGTGCCCAGATCCTCGCGGATCTCAAGGAAAAGGCAGCCGCAGAGTCTGCCCGCATCACCGCGCAGGCCCACGCACAGATCGAATCCGAGCGCCAGGCGGCCGTTGTGTCACTGCGCTCCGAGGTTGGCACCCTGGCCACCACCCTTGCCGGCCGCATCGTGGGCGAGTCCCTCGACGACGACGCACGCGCAGCACGGGTCGTGGACCGTTTCCTGGCAGATCTGGAGTCCCAGAACGCAGGTGCAGCTAAGTAATGGCAGGCGTATCGAGCGAATCGCTGGCAACAGCCCTTGCCGCTTTGGAAGCCAAGCTTCCTACGGCGTCGCTGCAGCTGGCAAAGGAACTCTTCGGAATTCTGGGAATGGTGGACAGCTCGGCTGGCTTGCGCCGTGCCCTGACTGACCCCTCCCGCAGCGGTGACGAAAAGTCGGCGCTGGTGAGGCAGCTGGTTAGCGGAAAAGTCTCCGCTGATGCTGCTGAGATCGCGGGCGGACTGGCCAGCTCACGCTGGGCATCGGCGCGTGACATCGGCGATGCACTCGAGACTCTTGCCGCAACGGTGGTCATTTCCGTTGCCGAAAACAAGTCGGCCGTTTCTGCCTCCGGAATCACTGGCCTGGAAGAGCTGGAAAACGATCTGTTTTCCTTCAACCAGGCTGTTGCCTCCAGCCACGAGGTACAACGTGCTCTGTCCGAACCGCAGGCAAGTGCCGCAGCGAAGGCTGCCCTTGCCGGGAAACTGGTACCCGGTGTGAGCGAGGAAGCAAAAGTCCTCATCAGCCAGGCAGTCAGCCAGCCCCGCGGTATCAAGCCCACCAGGCTTGTGGAGCGGTTCGCCGAGCTGGCGGCCAAGCGGCAGCAGCGCTGGATTGCAACGGTCAGCGTAACCCGCCCGTTGTCGCAGACGCAGCTGGAACGCCTCCAGGCAGGCCTGAATGCACTGTACGGGCGGGAATTGAAGGTCAACATCAACGTTGACCCCGCGCTCATTGGCGGAATCCGTGTCCAGGTGGGTGACGAAGTGCTCGACGCTTCCGTCCTTACCCGGCTGGGTGAGCTGCAACGCCAGCTGGCCGGCTAGCCGGACAAGCACAACCAAACTGATAGAAACCCCGGTCACCGTTTGCGGTGATCACAAACAGGAGAGCAGGGACTGCAGATGGCCGAATTGACCATCAACGCCGACGACGTCCGTAATGCGTTGAACGAGTTCGCGGCGTCCTACGAACCCGGAAACGCAGAGCGCGTAGAGGTTGGCCGTGTAACGACCGCAGGTGACGGCATCGCCCGTGTTGAGGGCCTTCCCTCGGTCATGGCGAATGAGCTTCTTCGCTTCGAAGACGGCACGCTGGGCCTGGCCCAGAACCTTGACGTCCGCGAGATCGGTGTCATTATCCTCGGTGACTTCCAGGGCATCGAAGAAGGCCAGGAAGTGCACCGGACCGGTCAGGTTTTGTCCGTTCCGGTTGGCGACGCCTTCCTTGGCCGTGTAGTTGACCCCTTGGGCCAGCCCATGGACGACCTTGGCGAGATCAAGGCGGAGACCACCCGCGCGCTGGAGCTGCAGGCTCCGGGCGTGACCCAGCGCAAGTCGGTGCACGAGCCGATGCAGACCGGCCTCAAGGCCATTGACGCGATGATCCCGATCGGCCGCGGCCAGCGCCAGCTGATCATTGGCGACCGCCAGACCGGCAAGTCGGCCATTGCGATCGACACCATCATCAACCAGAAGGCCAACTGGGCTTCAGGCGATGTCACCAAGCAGGTGCGCTGCATCTACGTTGCCATTGGCCAGAAGGCGTCCACCATCGCCGCCATCCGCCAGACCCTCGAGGACAACGGCGCGCTGGAGTACACCACCATCGTGGCCTCTCCTGCGTCCGACCCCGCAGGCTTCAAGTACCTGGCACCGTATGCAGGCTCGGCTATCGGCCAGCACTGGATGTACGGCGGCAAGCACGTCCTGATCGTGTTTGATGACCTGTCCAAGCAGGCCGAGGCATACCGCGCCGTGTCGCTGCTGCTCCGCCGCCCGCCGGGACGCGAAGCCTACCCGGGCGACGTCTTCTACCTGCACTCCCGCCTGCTGGAGCGTTGTGCCAAGCTCTCCGACGAGCTCGGTGCCGGTTCCATGACGGGCCTGCCGCTGATCGAGACCAAGGCGAACGACGTGTCCGCCTACATCCCGACCAACGTCATCTCCATCACCGATGGCCAGATCTTCCTGCAGTCGGACCTCTTCAACGCCAACCAGCGCCCCGCTGTTGACGTGGGTGTCTCGGTGTCCCGCGTTGGCGGTGCCGCCCAGGTCAAGTCCATGAAGAAGGTCTCCGGTACTTTGAAGCTGGACCTGGCCCAGTACCGCGACATGCAGGCGTTCGCGATGTTCGCATCCGACCTGGACGCAGCATCCCGCCAGCAGCTGACCCGTGGCGCCCGCCTGATGGAACTGCTCAAGCAGGGCCAGTACTCGCCGTTCCCGGTCGAGGACCAGGTCGTCTCCATCTGGGCCGGCACCAACGGCTACCTGGATGACGTTCCCGTCGAGGACATCAGCCGCTTCGAGGCTGAGTTCCTGGAGCACCTGCGCCACAAGTCCTCGATCCTGACCACGCTGGCCCAGACCAACGTGCTGGACGACGACACCGTTGCTGCCCTCAAGTCCTCCATCGTGGACTTCAAGAAGGGCTTCTTCGGCGAGGGTGACAACCACCTGGTAGGCGCCGGCCACGAGGAGCATGACGCTATCTCCGAGGGCGAAGTCGACCAGGAAAAGATCGTCAAGCAGAAGCGCTAGTTCCGCATCGCCGGGTGTGCCGGGCCCCAGGGTCCGGCACACCCGGCTACGGAAGGTTAGGAAAGGATAAGTATGGGAGCCCAGATCCGGGTCTACCGCCAGAAGATCAGCTCGACCACGTCGATGCGCAAGATCTTCAAAGCGATGGAACTGATCGCTACCTCGCGCATCGGGAAGGCCCGTGCGCGCGTAGCAGCTTCACTGCCTTACGCGAACGCGATCACGCGCGCCGTTTCTGCTGTCGCCAGCCAAAGCGAAATCGACCACCCGCTGACCACTGAGCCGGAGCAGATCCGCCGTGCCGCCGTCCTGGTAATTACCTCGGACCGTGGCCTGGCAGGTTCCTACTCCGCGAGTGTGCTCAAGCAGGCGGAAGGTCTCTTCGAGCTGCTCCACGACGAAGGCAAGGAAGTCAAAACCTACCTCGTGGGCCGCAAGGCGCAAGCGTACTTCGATTTCCGGAACCGCGAGTACTCGCGGGTCTGGACCGGAGGAACCGACGCTCCAGAGTTCGCCACCGCCCGTGAAATCGGCGAAGCGCTGCTGGCAGACTTCGCAACCGACTTCGAAGAGGGCGGCGTGGACGAAATCCATGTTGTCTACACCCGCTTCAAGTCCATGGTTACGCAGGAGCCGACGGTCATCCGCCTGCTTCCGCTGGAAGTAGTGGAAGAACAGGCTGCTTCCGAATCGGATCTCCTGCCGCTGTACGAGTTCGAGCCGGAAACTGAGCGTGTCCTTGACGCCCTGCTCCCGCGTTACATCGAATCCCGTATCTTCGCAGCCATGCTGCAGGCGGCGGCGTCCGAGCTTGCCGCCCGCCAGCGGGCGATGAAGTCCGCAGGCGACAACGCAACGGACCTGATCAAGAAGTACACGCGCCTGCGCAACACGGCCCGCCAGGCCGAAATTACGCAGGAGCTTTCTGAGATTGTTGCAGGTGCCGACGCTCTCGCGTCCTAGCCTCCGGCCCCTCGGTTCCGCGTAACCAGCACCACCACAGATAGACTTAACCCCACGCCATCTACTGAATGAAGTGAGAGAGATGACTGCCACTGCTACCGAACACGTAGCCGCAACGTCCGGTGCAACCGGCCGTATTGCGCGCGTAATCGGCCCGGTTGTCGACGTCGAATTCCCGGCTGACGCAATCCCGTCGATCTACAATGCCCTCACCACCGAGATCACTCTCAACGGTGAGACCAAGACCATCACCTTCGAAGTTGCGCTGCACCTCGGCGACAACCTTATCCGTGCCATCTCGCTGCAGGCGACCGACGGCCTGGTCCGCGGGACCGGCGTCATCGACACCGGTGCCCCGATCTCCGTTCCCGTAGGCGACGGCGTCAAGGGCCACATCTTCAACGTGCTGGGCCAGCCCCTGGACGTTGCCGAGTCTGAGCTGGACGTCAGCGAACGCTGGCCCATCCACCGCAAGGCCCCCAGCTTCGCTTCGCTCGAAGGCTCCACCGAGATGCTCGAGACCGGCATCAAGGTCATCGACCTCCTGACCCCCTACATCAAGGGTGGAAAGATCGGCCTCTTCGGCGGCGCCGGCGTGGGCAAGACCGTTCTGATCCAGGAAATGATCACCCGTGTTGCCCGCAACTTCGGTGGTACTTCCGTGTTCGCCGGTGTTGGCGAGCGTACCCGTGAGGGCAACGACCTCTGGGTGGAAATGGAAGAGGCAGGCGTCCTCAAGGACACCGCCCTTGTGTTCGGCCAGATGGACGAGCCGCCGGGAACGCGCCTCCGCGTGGCCCTGTCCGCTCTGACCATGGCGGAGTACTTCCGCGATGTGCAGAACCAGGACGTGCTGCTCTTCATCGACAACATCTTCCGGTTCACCCAGGCAGGTTCCGAGGTTTCCACCCTGCTGGGCCGCATGCCTTCGGCCGTGGGCTACCAGCCCAACCTGGCCGATGAGATGGGCCTCCTGCAGGAGCGCATCACCTCCACCAAGGGCCACTCCATCACCTCGATGCAGGCCATCTACGTTCCCGCAGATGACTACACCGACCCGGCCCCGGCCACCACCTTCGCGCACCTGGATGCCACCACGGAACTTTCCCGTGAAATCGCCTCCCGTGGCCTGTACCCGGCCGTGGACCCGCTGACGTCCACGTCCCGCATCCTGGATCCCCAGTACATCGGCAAGGACCACTACAACACGGCTGTCCGCGTGAAGCAGATCCTGCAGAAGAACAAGGAACTCCAGGACATCATCGCCATCCTCGGTGTCGACGAACTCTCCGAAGAGGACAAGATCGTGGTGTCGCGTGCACGCCGCATCCAGCAGTTCCTGTCGCAGAACACCTACACCGCCAAGCAGTTCACCGGCGTCGAGGGCTCCACGGTTTCCATCAAGGACACCGTGGAGGGCTTCGCAGCCATCTGCGACGGCGAGCTGGACCACATCGCGGAGCAGGCGTTCTTCAACGTCGGCGGCCTCGATGACGTTGAGCGCCAGTGGGCCAAGATCCAGGAACAGACCAAGTAATATGGCTGAGCTTGAGGTTGAGATTGTCGCAGCGGACCACTTCGTGTGGTCCGGAGCGGCCAAGATGGTCAAGGCCCGCACCAGCGATGGTGAAATCGGAATCCTGCCCGGCCACTCGCCCCTGCTGGCGATCCTGGCCGAAGGTGAACTGGCAATCCAGCCGGTATCCGGGGACCGTATTGCGGTGGATGTGGACGGCGGGTTCTTCTCCGTTGACAACAACCGCGTGGTGATCGTTGCTGACAACGCCCAGCTGGGCGGCTCGGCTACCGCTGGGATCCGCTAGCACGACCTTGATGGACGCACCGGGTATTTCGTTCATCGCACTGGCAATCGTTTTCGGATTGCTGATATTTGCACTGTGCCTTTCGGGGGTGCGCCGCTTCAACCTGCGGCGTGCCCTCGGCACGGTGGACGCCTCCATTTGCGTAGCTGGGAACAGCTGGCAGATGGGGGTTTGTCGTTATCAGGACAATGACCTTGAGTGGTTCAGGCTCATCTCCCTGAGCGTCCGGCCCAAATACACGTTCAAGCGCAGTTCCCTCGAGCTGCTGGGACGCAGGAAACCGACCGCAGCCGAGGCTGTCAAAGTCCAGCCCGACGTGGTGATCGTCGAACTCCGCTACGAGGGGCAGGACCTGCACTTCGCCATGAAATTCGACGCCTATACGGGTCTTTCGTCCTGGCTGGAAGCAGGCCCGGTCATCGGCGTGGGGACCTGGCGCTAGCCAACGTGGACTGGTTTTCAGACATCCGGCTTACGGACGGTCCACTCTATGGAACCGTCCTGGTATTGGGAGTTGGCGGCGCAGCCTACCTTCTGGTGCCGCCCTGGCGCGCCTCCGAAGATGCCGCCATGCGCACCAGGGCCTGGGCAATCCGTGTCTTCAGTGCAGTAGCCGCGGCGTTCGTGCTGGTGGCAACAGTCCACTGGGTCATGATCAACGTGCTCACCGTCTTCCCGGAGGACATTCCCGGTCCCGTTCTCCTTTGGTTCGTGCCGGCTGTTTCCGCTGTCATCCTGGGCATCCTGAGAATGCCGCGGACCAGCTGGCTGCATTACGGAACAGGTTTCCTGGCCGCAGTCCTGGTGGTGCTTCTCTCAACGATCCAGATCAACGCCTATTTTGGCCTGAACAGGACGGTCAGTGACCTGATGGGGACGGCACTGGCCCGCATCCCGGTGCTCGAGCAGGATTTGATGCGGCACGCGGGCGAACCAGACGGTGCCCCGCTTCAAGGCTGGAAGCCGGAGGGGGACTTGCCGGCGGGCGGCGAGTTGCGGAAGACCGCCATCCCCGGCCCGGCTTCCGGGATGACGACCCGTGATGCTTTTATCTACTTTCCGCCGGCCTACTTTGCCGCCAACCGGCCGGCGCTGCCGGTACTGGTCCTGGTGGCCGGGCAGCCGGGCGGCCCGGCCGACTGGCTTACGGGCGGCGCCCTCCGCGGCCACATGGATTCCTTCGCCGCCGCACACGGGGGAGTGGCTCCGGTGGTGGTCATCCCGGACCCCAATGGATCACAGTCCGCCAACACCATGTGCATGGACAGCCGGATTGCCAACGCGGACACGTACCTGTCACAGGACGTGCCACGCTGGATCAGTTCCACCCTCGCGGTGGACACCAACCACCGCCACTGGGCCGTGGGCGGGTTTTCCTTCGGCGGCACGTGCGCTGTTCAGATGGGGACGCGGCATCCGGATATCTACGCCGACGTGCTGGCATTTTCCAGTGAAGCCGAACCCGCCATTGCCAAGGAACGGCAGAAGACCATCGACGCAGCCTTTCCCGGAAACCCCGGTGAATTCATCAAGCAGACTCCTCTGGAGATCATGAAACACCAACGCTTCGAGTCCAGCGGCATGTACCTCACTGCAGGCCAGAACGATCCGGAGTTCGTGGGGAACCTTCACACCCTGGCCGCAGCCGCCGGGAATGCGGGCTTCACCGTGCAGGCCCACGAGGTGGAACATACCGGCCACTCCTGGGACACATCGTCCAAGCGCTTTGCTGACGCGCTGCAGTTCCTCGGCAGCCAGTGGGGCCTGCAGTGGTGAGCACCAGGAAACCGGACCGCACGATGGTGCTGATGTGGGCCGCCGTCGGCCGTCCGGCAGTCCAGCAGGTGTTTGGCACGCTGAAATCCATGCCCTTCACGCTGGGCGTGGTGGTCGCCTTCCTGGCCGCCGCTGCCTTGACCGGGAGCTTCCTGGACGGTCCGCCGGAGCGGCTGCTGGGGCTCGCCTCAGTCAGCGGACCCGGCCTGCGGGACGGCAAATGGTGGTCCCTGTTCACCAGCCTCTTCTTTGCCACGAATCCGCTGGCCTACCTCAGCGCATCACTGATGATCGTGCTGCTGCTCGGACTCGCCGAGCGCAAGCTGGGCCGCCGCGCCGCCGTCGGACTCTTCTTCGGCGGCCAGTTTGTTGCCGTCACTGTGTTCCTCCTGGTGACGCAGCTGGCGGTGTACGTGGGCGACGGCTGGCTGGACAAGATGGTCGATGACAGCCTGATCGGACCCTACGCTCCGGTACTGACGGCGGGCCTGGCGGCGAGTGCCCGGATCACGCTGCTTTGGCAGCGCCGGCTCCGCACCGCGGTGCTGTCCATCTCGATCCTGTTGGTCCTCTATGTCGGTCACGCCGAAACGGTGATAGGCCTTATCGGTGCCCTCCTGGGCCTCCTGGCGGGCTGGTGGATCCAGGGCGACCAGGGCCGGCTCCACCGCCACCGGTCCACCGGCCGCGAGACCAGGAACCTGCTGGCCCTCACGGTCGCGGTCTTCGCAGTGGGCCCCATCCTCACGGGAATCACGCGCGCGCCCACCGGACCGCTGGCGCTGCTGCGGGATGTGGTGCTCAGTCCGATGCCCACGCTCAGCCAACTGGTGTTCAACTGCGGGGCCACCGTTGATGCTTCATGCCTGGAAACGGGGAGGGCAGGGTTTGCCGGGCCGTTCGGACTGGCCCTGGCCGTGGTGCCGGTGATCCTGTTGCTGATCTGCGCGGACGGCATGCGGCGGGGACGGCGCCTGGCGCTCAGCATAGCCCTGGCCATCCAGCTGGCGGTCACGGCCCTGGCAGCCGTCTACCTTGCCCTCTTCGCCCTCGTTCCCTCGCGACTCCAGGGGACCCATGCGACCCCGCTGGCTTCGGCCTTTGCCCATGTGCTTCCCCTGGTGGTTGTCCCCTTGCTGCTGGCAGTGGTCCTGTGGCTGAACCGCCGCCAGTTCCGCGTGCAGACGCGCCCGGGCGCCCGCCGCACCCTCGGGGCCGTTGTCTGTGGAACGTGGCTCGTCCTGGCGGGCTCCTACACTGTTGCCTGGTTCTGGTCCGGCGGCCTGGCCCGCGACGGCGGGCTGCTGGGCCTCTTCGCAGAGTTGGCCCGGCAATACGTCCCGGTGCCCATCCCGCAGCACTTCCGCAGGGCGTTTCCGGAGCGGGACAGCGCCGAAGCCATCCTGTTTGCCTACTCCGGTCCCGTCTTCTGGCTGGTGGCGCTGATCGCCGTATGGTGGGTGCTCGTCGGCCGGCACCACGGGCTGAACTTCGGACGGCAGGACAAGGACCGTGCCCGCCAACTGCTGCACCAGGGCGGCGGCCCCCTGTCCTGGATGGCGTTGTGGGAGCCCAACACGTACTGGTTCAGCCCGGACGGTGCTGGGGCCGTTGCCTTCCAGCAACACGGGACGGTGGCCCTGACCCTGGGCGGTGCCTTTGGTGACCGCAAGGCGGAACAGCGGGTCACGGAGGGGTTCCTGGATTACTGCCGCAGCCAGGCGCTGGTCCCGGCCCTGTATTCGTGCGACGACACGCTGTGGCCGGCACTCAAGGAACGGGGCTTCTCGCGCGTGGCGGTGGCACAGGAGACCCGGCTGGCGCTGAACGAACTGGAGTTCAAGGGCAAGGAGTGGCAGAACGTCAGGACGGCGCTGAACCGTGCCACCAAACTGGGCGTGCATGCAGTGTGGGGCTCCTACCATTCGCTGCCGGCGGCACTGCGGTCGCGGCTGAACGAAGTGTCGGAAGAATGGGCAGCCAGCAAGTCCGTGCCGGAAATGGGGTTCACCCTCGGGGGAGTGGACGAACTCGATGACGAGGAAGTGCTCTGCTGCCTCGCCGTGGACGGCAACGGTGCGGTTCACGGGGTAACCAGTTGGCTTCCGGTGTACGACGGCGGCCGGCTGGTCAGCAGGACGCTGGACGTTATGCGCCGGGGCAGCGAGGGCTTCCCGGGAGTGATGGAATTCCTGATCGCCTCCGCAGTCCTGGAGTTGCGCGATTCGGTGGACATGATTTCGCTGTCCGGCTCGCCCCTTGCCAGCCGTCCGGAGGCCCAGCACACCCGGGCCGGGGAGCCGGAGGCAGAGGGGACAGGGGATGATGCCGGAACGGAGGACGGGACCGCCACCGACGAGGGCGCGCAGAACCTGGTACGGATCCTCGACCTGGTGGGCCACGCGCTGGAGCCGGTCTACGGCTTCCGTTCCCTGGCAGCGTTCAAGTCCCGGTTCAAGCCTGAGTACCGGGCACTCTACCTGTACTACCAGGACCCACTCCATCTGCCGGCGATCGGGAGGGCGCTGACCCGTGCCTACCTGCCGGGGCTTTCCCTGGCGCAGGGCGCCCGGCTGGTCCGCAAGCTGGTTACCTGAGCGGCTCCACGGGCCGTGAAGGCCTTAAGGCCCAAAGCGATTAATCTGCATTTGCTGTGCCTATTTACAGATAAACAAATGATCCCCGGGCACAATTGCCCGGGGATCATTTGTTGAAGCTTTCGGCCGCAAATGTGCGGCCGGCGGCTGCTAGACCAGCGTCACGCCGGTAGCCTGGGGACCCTTGGCGCCCTGGCCGATTTCGAACTGAACGCGCTGGTTCTCGTCGAGGGTCTTGAAGCCGCCGGTCTGGATCTCGGAGTAGTGAACGAAGACATCGCCATCGGAGTCGTCCGGGGTGATGAAGCCGAAGCCCTTTTCAGCGTTGAACCACTTGACGGTTCCCTGTGCCATTTATTTCTCCTCATTGTGGAACTTTTTAAGACCGGCACACCGCGTGCCGGCCTTGGTCACTCCGCGAGAAGAATCCTGGTTTGCCTTTTCCGGGAAGGATCCGGCGTTGCAGGAGCTTCGCGCTCGCAACATGTCTTGCGAGCATGAAAAACACCTACACAAAGACTGAGACAAGAATTTCATGCCCGTTCCCGCAGGTCAACGGCCCGGCCGGTAAAAAGGAGAAAATTTGGGTAAAAAGCAGGCGACACGGAAGATACCTTCATACAAGAGCCAATTAGGTGCCCAAAGCAACAAAGGTGAATTCCTAGAAGAGCCTGGATTCGCTGTCGTCCACCCCGCGCATGGCGTCATAGTCCAGGGTGATGCAGTCGATCCCCCGGTCGTTGGCAAGGACCTTTGCCTGTGGCTTGATCTGCTGCGCGGCGAAGATTCCGCGGACAGGTGCCAGCAGGGGGTCGCGGTTGAGCAGTTCCAGGTACCGGGTCAGCTGCTCCACGCCGTCGATGTCGCCGCGGCGCTTGAGTTCGATGGCAACGGTGGCGCCGTCTGCGTCCCGGGCCAGGATGTCCACGGGGCCGATCGCCGTGAAGTACTCGCGCCTGATCAGGGAATAGCCCTGGCCCAGCGTTTCAATCTGTTCGGCCAGCAGCCGCTGCAGGTCCGCTTCCACGCCGTCCTTGATCAGCCCGGGGTCAACGCCGAGGTCGTGGGAGGACTCGCTGACCTTCTCGTGGATGTTGATGATCAGCCGGTCGTCGGTCTTGGCGGACTGCACGGTCCACTGCTCCACCACGCCCAGTTCCAAGTCCACTTCGTCGGGGGACGAGACGCGCAGCGTCGCCGGCGGGCTCATCCAGTTCAGCGGCTTGTAGGAGCCGCCGTCGGAATGCACCAGCACGGACCCGTCCGCCTTCACCAGCAGGAGCCGGGTGGCCAGGGGGAGATGGGCCTTAAGCCGGCCAACGTAATCAACGGAGCAATGGGCTATGACGAGTCGCACGCCGTACAGACTATCGCGTGGACCAGGCGGGCCGTGCCCGACGGCGGACGGCCTGGTGGTGCGGCGGGGGACCTGCGGCGCGGCGTGGGCGGGGGATCCGCTGGGGCAGAATGGATATATGCCGCGTTCCAACCGTCCCCGCCGTCCTGCTTCCGGCAAGGGCCCCGTTTCGGGCCGCGGTGCAGGGCGGAAGGGGAATGCGGACGTTCCCGAGCTGGACCTTGAACGCGCACGCGCCGGCATCGCCCGGCGTGAAAGCGCCCCCGACGGCGAGTGGATGGTCCGGACCATGACCGCCAAGAACGCCGAGAAGACCTACATCTGCCCGGAATGCTCCACGGCCGTCCTGCCCGGTGTTGCGCACCTGGTGGTGTGGAAGGACGACCACCTCTTTGGGGCGGCTGCCGGCCTGGCGGAACGGCGGCACTGGCACACCAACTGCTGGATGACGCGCAGCTACCGCTACCGCTGACCCGCTCGGGGCCGGACGGGCTCCGCTGTCGCTAAGCTGGCAGGCATGACTTTTGATCCGGCGTCGTACCAGTTCACCCAAACCCAAGGGCCCGCGCCCATCCGTGCCTCCACGGTCCTGCCTGCCCGGCGCGAGAACATCGAGCTGCAGACGGAGGATGGCCACACGCTCGTGGGGGAGCTGGCGCTGCCGGAATCGGGCCCGGTCAGGGCCACGCTGATCACACTCCACCCCCTGCCCACCCACGGCGGCTTCATGGATTCCCATGTGTACCGCAAGGCCTCCTACCGGCTGCCGGCGCTGGCGGGCGTTGCTGTGCTGCGCTTCAACACCAGGGGCACCGCCTCGCCCCGCGGCACCAGCACCGGCACCTTCGAGGAAGGGGTGGGGGAGCGCTACGACGTGGAGGCCGCCGTCCGCTTCGCCGTCGAACGGGGCCTGCCCAACCGCTGGCTGGTGGGTTGGTCCTTTGGGACCGAACTGGCCCTGATGTACGGGGCCGTGGAGCCGGTAGCCGGCCAGATCGAAGGCGCCATACTGCTGTCGCCCCCGCTGCACCGCGCCACGGACAAGCACCTGCAGCTCTGGGCGGAGTCCGGCAAGCCCCTCACCGTCCTGGTCCCCGAGCATGACGATTTCCTCCAGCCGGCCGAAGCCGCCGAACGCTTCCGCCTGGTCCCGCAGGCCCGCGTGGAGGGGGTGGCCGGGGCCAAGCACCTCTGGGTGGGGGAGAAGTACGCGGCCCGGGTCCTGAACGACATCGTGGCCCAGGTGGTACCGGGCCACGGCGGAACAGGACTGCCGCACGAATGGGACGGACCGACGGCAACCGCCGGCGCGTGACGTCCCGGGCCTAGTGCTGGTCCTGCCGGACGATGTAGATCTCGCGGACCAGCAGCAGCACGGCGGCCGCGGTGGGGATGGCGATCAGGGCGCCGAGCACGCCCAGCAGGCTGCCGCCGGCGATAACGGAAATGACCGCCACGGCGCCGGGGACTGCCACGGCCTTCTGCATGATGCGCGGTGAGATGAAGTAGGCCTCGAACTGCAGGTAGGCGAAGTAGCAGACAGCATATATGGCCGCCACCTGCCAGCCCTCGGTGAGGGACACGAGGGTCACCACGATGCCTGCGATCATCCCGCCCACGAGAGGGATGAAAGCCAGGAGGACGACCACGAACGCCAGGAGCAGGGCGAATGGAATGCCCACGATGGACATCACCACGAAGGCGAAGGTGGCGTTGAGCAGGGCAACGCAGGCCTGGCCGATCACGTAGTTTCCCACCGACCGGGTGATCTCCTCGGACAGGGCGGCCACCCGCTTCCGCCGGGACCGCGGAGCCAGGCGGTAGCCCCACTTCTTCATCGCCGGCAGGGCGGCCAGGAAGTACAGGCTCAGCACCAGGACGATCAGGGCCCCGAAGAGGCTGTTGGCCACGGTGGAACCGAAGCCCAGCACCCCGCCGAAAATACCACCCATCGCTGCGGGGTCGTTGACGAACTTGTTCAGTTCCTCGGTGATGCGGTCGCGTACGCCGAACTGGTCGTCAAGGCTGCGGAATAGGTCGGAATCCATGAAGTTGCGTACCCAGTCCGGCGCCTGCCGCACAATCTCGGAGACCTGTTCCACGATGGTGGGAATGAGGGTGGCGAAGAAACCGACGACGGCGCCCATCAGGACAGCCACCGAGACCAGGATTCCGGCAGGCCGGGGGATCTTCCGGCCTTCGAGCCAGCCCACCACCGGCTCCAGGCCCAGTGCTATGAACAGCGCAGCAACGATCCACAGCAGCAGCTGCGTCGTGTGGGAACCGATCCAGTAGACCAACAGCGCCAGGCCCACGCCCACGGTACCCATGAACCCCATATACAGCGGGTGCTGGGGTGACATCCGGGGTCCGGGATGGCCGAACTGCGGCTCCTCGCCGCCGTCGTGGTCCTCCTCCGGAACCTGTCCGGTATATTCCGGCGGCATTTCAAACCGCAGCCGGGGCTGCGCGCCGGGCAGCGGCTGCCGGAGCCTGCGGACCACGTGGCCAAGGGCTGCAGCGGCTGAGCCACCACGGCGTGCTGCCATGCCCAGCGGAGGAACGGCGGCAGGGACAGGGCCCCTGGGATCCCCTGGATTTCCGGCTGCAGCCGAGGACGGGTCCGTCTTGTCAGTCAATGGTTTTGGGGGCCTGTTCCGTGCGTGGCACCGCCTGCGCGGGCCGGTGTGATGATCATCGCAAACACTATCAGCAGGCTTGCCACCGCGAGCCGAAGGCGCCTCCCGGGCACCGGCGGTGCCGGGCGGACGCAGGCCTAAAAGGGCTCCCTGATAACAGAAAGGTTACTATTGAAGGTAAACCCCCGCTGATGATAGGTGTTTCCCTTGCGTTTAAAGACTGCAGCCGCACTTGTGCTGCTCGGCCTCCTGACACTTTTGGCCGGTATCGGCCAGAGAACCATCTGGGCTCCCTCCGAGACGTTTACGGCTTCCGCGCCGGCCGGCGCCGCCGCGGCGCCGCTGACAGTGATCGACCAGAAGCTGCGCACCCTGCACGGCGGCACGGTCAAGATCAACATCCAGGGTGACGGGAACTTCCTGCTGGCCTCCGGCCGGCCGGACGACGTCGACGCCTGGGTGGGCAAGACAGCCCATAACACCATTAACGGGGTTTCCGAGGACGGGAAGTCCCTCTCGGTTGAGCACGCCGACGGCGAAGGCACTGCCCCCAACCCCGCGGGCTCGGACCTTTGGGTATCGAGCGAAAACGCCAGCGGCGAGCTGGAGTACACCTGGACGCCGCCCGCGGACGGCGACTGGAGCCTCCTCTTGGCGGCCGACGGCACCAAACCGGCGCCGGCCAACATCTCCATGACCTTCCCCAATGACACGTCCACCCCGTGGGCTGTTCCGCTGATGGTCATCGGCAGCATCCTGATCCTGGGCGGAATCGTCCTGGCGCTGCTTTCTGCCCGCCGGAAGGACGGCGAAGGCGGCGACTCCGGTTTCGCCCGCCGTGCCCGGGCCCGGAAGGCCCAAGGCCAGGCCCCGTCGTCGGCCTCTTCCTCCAGGGTCACCATGGTGGCCGCTGGTGTGGCGGCAGCCGTGCTGGCCGGATCCGGCGCCGCCGCCCAGGCGGCCAGCCCCAGCCCGCAGCCCTCGGGCAGTGCCTCATCGCCGGCCAAGGAAGCATCCGGCTCACCGGTCCTGCTGGACGCCCAGTTCCGCCGGATCCTCGAGCAGGTCTCCAGCGCCACCGACGCCGGGGACGCGGCCAAGGACGCCGCCAAGCTCACGGACCGGGTTGCCGGCCCGGAACTGGAAGTCCGCACCCAGAACTACAAGATCCGCTCCCAGGTGGCATCCTATGAGCCCCGCATGCCCGTCCGCTCCACCAAGCTTCTGACGACGGTGGTCACCAGCGGCCGTGACTGGCCGCGTTCGGTGCTGGCCGTGACCCAGGGCGACGGCAATGTTGTGCCGCAGATCCTGACGCTGGTCCAGCAGTCTCCGCGTGAGAACTACAAGCTCATGGAAACCACGCCCCTTCAACCGGGCACCACCTTCCCCAACATCAGCCGCGGGGGCACCGAAACCCTGGCCGCCTCGGACAAGTCCGGGCTGCTCTACAGCGGCGAGGAAGCCATGTCAGGCCTCGCCGACCGGCTCACGTCCGCGGACTCGCCGTTCAAGGACAAGCTCACAGAGGGCGAATCCTCCCCGTACATCGCCGACACCCTGTCCTACCAGGCAGAGGTGGTCAAGGCCGGCGAAAACGGCAACTTCTCCTTCACCCACAAGGTGGTCCCCGAGAGCACCGTGGTCTTCCGGACGTCCGACGGCGGTGCGCTGGTCCTGGGCCGGATCAACTTCGGCT
This sequence comes from Pseudarthrobacter sp. NIBRBAC000502770, assembly GCF_006517815.1. Classification (NCBI taxonomy): domain Bacteria; kingdom Bacillati; phylum Actinomycetota; class Actinomycetes; order Micrococcales; family Micrococcaceae; genus Pseudarthrobacter; species Pseudarthrobacter sp. NIBRBAC000502770. Next base: position 2,086,380 of record NZ_CP041198.1, on the reverse strand, counting down.
TCGAAGGCACCCCGAAGGCTGCCGGGGACAAGCTCAGCATCGGTGACGACGCCGCAGCCCTGGCCGGCGGCAAGGAAACCACTACCGGCATGGTGTTGAACTTTGCCGAATCGATGGCCGTGTACGTTCCCCCGGCGGGATCGACGGACCCGATGAAGCTCGTTGCCGCCACCCGCGGCCTGGTCGGCGCCAGCTTCAAGTAGCGCCCGGCTGCAGTACCCCCGGCAGCGGCCGGAGTGGCTAGAGTGGGAAACATGAGTTCGCCAGCTTCCCGCCCAGTCCCTCCTGCCGCTGCCAACCTGCTTAACCTGCGCGGCGCCGTCGACCTTTCCGCTCTGAAGCGCCCCGCTGCCCCTGCCGGCCCGCCTGCCCAGGGAAACGCGCCGTCCGGGCCTGCGGCCCCAGCCCAGGACGGCCAGCAGGGCGGACCGGCAGGCGGACCCGAACTCAAGGTCGACGTCACCGAAGCCAATTTCCAGCAGCTGGTGGAACTGTCCGCGCAGGTTCCGGTGGTCTTCGCCCTGTGGGCGCCCTACTCGCCGGAGTCCAGCAAAATGGTGGACACCCTGGACCGCGTCGTGGCCAGCTACGGCGGCCGCCTGGTCCTGGGTGCAGCCGACATCGAAGCCTTCCCGCAGCTTGCCCAGGCCTTCCAGGTGCAGGCCGTCCCCACTGCGGTCGCCGTCCTCAAAGGGCAGCCCGTGCCGCTGTTCCAGGGGGCAGCGGAGGAGCAGCAGGTACGCAGCCTCTTCGACGAACTCCTTAAGGTGGCTGCCGCCAACGGGGTCACCGGCAGCCTCGACGCCGGCGGACCCGCCGACCAGGAGCCCGCACCGCTGCCGCCGCTGCACCAGGCAGCCTACGACGCCATCGAAGCCGGCAACTACGCGGGCGCCGCCGAAGCCTACCGCCAGGCGCTCAAGGAAATGCCGTCCGACCATGAGGCCAAGGCAGGGCTGGCCCAGGTGGAGCTGATGGACCGGCTGCAGTCCGTCTCGGCCCAGGACAGCGAAGCGCTGCGTACCCTGGCGGCGGAGGAGCCGGACAACCTGGACGCGCAGCTTGGCGTGGCGGACCTGGACGTGGCCGGCGGCCATGTGGAGGATGCGCTGAACCGGCTGGTGTCCTTCATCGGCCGGAACTTCGGCCCGGAGCGTGAAACTGCACGCGTCCGGCTGCTGGAACTCTTCGAGGTAGTAGGCGCCGGCGACGAACGCGTGGCCAAGGCACGCCAGGCGCTGGCCCGGGTGCTGTTCTAGTGCCGGCCCTGTTCCAGCCGCTGGCGCTGAGGTCCCTGGAGCTGCAGCACCGGGGTTGGGTTTCGCCCATGTGCCAGTACAGCTGTGATCCCGACGACGCCCCAGGGGTCCCCAACGACTGGCACCTGGTGCATCTGGGCGGCTTCGCCGTGGGCGGCGCCGCGATGATCCTCACGGAGGCCGCGGCGGTGAACGCCGAGGGCCGGATCAGCCCCCGCGACGCGGGCCTGTACAGCGATGAGCAGGCAGCTGCCTGGCAGCGGATCATCTCCTTCGTCCACCGCAACGGTACCGCCGGCACCAAAATCGGTGTCCAGTTGGCGCACGCCGGCCGGAAGGCCTCCACCTACTGGCCGTTTTCCGGCAAGCACGGCAGCGTACCCGCCTCCGATGGCGGGTGGGACACGGTGGGGCCTTCCACCACATCCTTCGAGGGCTACGCGGCTCCTGCCGCCATGACTGTGGAACAGATCCACGGCGTCATCGCCGATTTTGCTGCCGCCGCGGAGCGGGCCGTTAACGCTGGCTTTGACACCATGGAGATCCACGGGGCACACGGGTACCTCCTGCACCAGTTCCAGAGCCCCCTGATCAACCAGCGCGACGATGAATGGGGCGGGGACGAGGCCGGCCGCAACCGGCTGATGCTGGCCGTTGTCGATGCCGTGCGCGCCGTGATTCCAGATTCCATGCCGCTGCTGCTTCGGATCTCGGCCACCGACTGGGCGGCGGGCGGAGTGGACCCGGCTGCGTCGGTCCGGCTGGCCCGCGAGGCGGCAGCGCACGGGGTGGACCTGGTGGATGTCTCCAGCGGCGGGGCGGTGGCCCACCAGCAGATCAAGCCGGGCCTGGGCTACCAGACCGGGTTCTCCGCCGCCATCCGCCGGGAGGCAGGAATCGCCACCGGCACGGTTGGCCTGGTGACCACCCCCGGACAGGCGGAGCATGCCATTGCCACCGGGCAGGCCGACGGCGTCTTCATTGCCCGGGCCGCGCTCCGCGATCCGCACTGGTGGCTCCGGGCCGCGTTCGAACTGGGGCACGACTTGGCCTGGCCGCCCCAGTACGAGCGGGCCATCCCGCGGCGAACGTTCTGAGCCGGATCTTCTGGGAACGGAGCCTAGGCGTGGCGCACACTGGCGGGAACGACCCGCACACCCCGGTTGACCGGCAGTTGGAGGCGAAAATCCTCGAACTGCTGGCCGCCCGGGCGGCAACGTCCACCATCTGCCCGTCCGATGCTGCCAGGGCCGTGGGCGGCGAGGACTGGCGGCGGCTCATGGACCCGGCCCGGGAAGCCGCGCGGCGCCTGGTTGACGCGGGCCAGGTCCACATCACGCAGGGAGGGTCCGTGGTGGATCCTGCCGCGGCAAAGGGGCCGATCCGCATTCGGAAGGCGCTGTGAAGCCGTGTTGTCAGCCGAGCAGGTCATCGACGTAGCACCAGCGCCATTCTTCGCCGGGTTCGATGCTGCGCATGACGGGGTGGCCGGTTTCCTTGAAGTGGCGGCTGGCGTGCCGTCCCGCGGAGGAGTCACAACAGCCGACGTGTCCGCACGCCAGGCACATGCGCAGATGCACCGGTGTTGTGCCCTCCCGCTCGCAGCCTGCACACGCCGGGTTGTCGGGACGCGGTGAGGGCATGGCTGCGGTCAAGTGGTCGCAGGCTCCGCCCGGCTGGGACAGCCCCTCGCCGCCCCCGGCGGCGGCTGAGTCCAGTTCATTGAGGGAAGCGTCGAGCATGGATTCCTCAACGTCCAGCCGTTCAAGGACTTCGCTGAGGACCTCGTGGGCATAGTCCCCGCCGCGCCGCAGCTCCAGTACCTTGTCCCGTTCGGCTTCCAGCATGGCCATCCGCAACTGGGCGTAGCGCTGGCTGGGGGTCGCTGCCTCGGCCGCGGGCCGGCCCAGCCGCTCCCAGGCAGCCAGTCCCCGCTCCTGGGTCCGCCGCCGCAGCATGTCCATCACTTCGGGCGGATCGCTGTCACGCCGGAGCTGCTCCAGCCGCTCCATTCCCGCAGCGGTGGCCAGCTGCATGAGGGAAGCCTGGTTGAGCGCATCCTCGCGCCTGTCCGGCCCGGGCAGACCCAGGGCGCGCACCAGGGCCGGCAACGTAAAGCCCTGCAGCACCAGGGTGCCGCCCACCACCACCATGGCGGCCAGCACCAGCACATTCCGGTGCTCCAGGTCACCGGGCAGCGTCAGGACGGCGGCAAGGGTAACCACCCCGCGCATGCCTGCCCAGGACACGATGGCAGGAAACTGCCAGGGCGGCGCGGGGTCCTTCCGCTGCACAGCGGGAATCAGGCGGGGGAGGTAGGTCGAGGGAAACACCCAGAGCGGGCGCAGCACCAGCACGGCCAGCAGGATCACCGCGCAGCCGAGCCACACCCGGCCGGCCCCCAGCGAGTCATCCTGGACGCTGTCGACGATGGTCCGCACCTGCAGGCCGATCAGGAGGAACACGGCGTTCTCCAGCAGGAACTGGACGGTGTCCCAGTTGCTCCGGGCGCTTTGCCGCGCGGCGCCGTTGGGCATGGACGGCGCCTTGGTGCCCATCACCAGGCCGGTGACGACGACGGCGAGCACGCCGGATGCGTGGATGGCCTCGGCCGGGAGGAAGGCCACGAAGGGGGCCATCAGCGATGTTGAGGTGTTGATGGCCACGTTGCTGATCCGTTTCCGGATTTCGGTCAGGATGTAGGCCGCGGCAAGGCCCACCACGAGCCCGCCGCCGGCCGCCAGCACGAAGCCGCCGGCCACGTCCAGCGCGGACACGGAGCCGGCGATCGCGGCCACGGCAGCCCGCAGGCACACCAGCGCCGTTGCGTCATTGACCAACGATTCGCCCTCAAGGATGTTCACGATCCTGCGGGGCATGCCCACCCGCCGCGCGATTGCGGTGGCCGCCACGGCGTCCGGGGGAGCCACCACCGCGCCCAGCGCAATGGCGGCGGGCAGCGGGATTTCCGGAAACAGCCACCACACCACCAGCCCGACCCCCAAGGTGCCGAAAATGACGTAGCCCACGGACAGGAGCCCGATGGAGCGCCGGTTCGACGTGAAGTCAAAGAGCGAGGTCCGGAACGCGGCGGCGTAGAGCAGCGGAGGCAGCAGGCCAACCAGGACCAGTTCGGGATTGAGTTCAACCGGCGGAATGAACGGCAGGAACGAACCCGCCACCCCGGCCAGGACCAAAAGCAGGGGAACCGGGAGATTGAGCTTCCGTCCCACCGCACTGCCGGCACACACCACCGCAACGATCACCAGCAGGCCCAACGCGATGTCCATGACGATAGTCTCCCACCCCCGCTGCGCCGGTCCGCGGGCTAGGCTGGCATCATGACTGCCCCGATCCCTGAACAGCCGCCGTCTTCCGGCCCCGTACCGGCCCTTTCCATCCGCGGGCTGGCCAAGCGGTTTGGCGGCAAGATCGCGGTGGACGGCATCAGCCTGGACGTCCCGGCCGGTTCGTTCTTTGGCATCGTGGGCCCCAACGGTGCGGGCAAGACCACCACGCTGTCCATGGCCACCGGCCTGTTGCGGCCGGACTTCGGCACTGCCGTGGTGCACGGCGTCGACGTCTGGCAGCACCCCCTTGAAGCCAAGCGGCTCATGGGAATCCTGCCCGACGGCGTGCGGCTCTTCGACCGGCTGACGGGCGAGCAGCTGATTACGTATGCCGGCCTGCTGCGCGGCATGGATAACGCCGTCGTGGCAGCGAGGGTGGGGGAGCTGTTGGCCGCCATGGACCTCGGCCAGGATGCGGGCACGCTGGTGGTGGACTACTCGGCGGGCATGACCAAGAAAATTGCCCTGGCCTCCGCCTTGATCCACGCCCCGCGCCTCCTGGTCCTGGACGAGCCCTTCGAAGCGGTCGACCCCGTCTCTGCGGCGAACATCCGTTCCATCCTGGACCGGTACGTGGACTCCGGCGGCACGGTCATCGTATCCAGCCACGTGATGGACCTGGTCCAGCGGATGTGCGACCACGTCGCGGTGGTGGCCAAAGGCCGGCTGCTGGCAGCAGGCACCGTGGATGAGGTGCGCGCCGGCGCCTCGCTCGAGGACCGCTTCGTACAGCTGGTCGGCGGCCACAGCCACACGGAAGGGCTGGAATGGTTGCGCACCTTTTAAGGCTCAAGCTCACGCTGCTCCGGAACGGACTCCGTCGCAGCCCCTGGCAGCTGGTGGGCATGGCCATCGCCGGACTCTATGCGCTGGGGGTGGTGGCGACGCTGGTCATGGCCCTGGTCCTGCTGCGCACCGCCGGGCCGGTCACCGCACATACCGCGGTAGTCCTGGGCGGCTCAGCCGCCGTCCTGGGCTGGGCAGTGGTTCCGGTGGTGGCATCGGCCACGGACATGACCCTCGACCCGGCCCGCTTTACCACCTTCGCCATCCCCATGAAGCAGATGCTCGCCGGACTGGCCCTCGGCGGACTGATTGGCATCCCCGGACTGGCCACCACGGTGGTGTCACTGGCCACCGTGGTGACCTGGTCCCGCGGCGCGCTTCCGGCGCTCGCAGCCCTCGCCGGCGCGTGCCTGGGCGTCATGACGTGCATTGTGCTGGCCAAGGTGGTCACCACGGCAACAGCAAGCCTGGCCGCGTCCAGGCGCTTCAAGGACATCAGCGCCCTCGCGTTCATGGTTCCGCTGGTCCTGCTGGGTCCCATCGTGGCGGGGGTTGGCCGCGGCATCTCCGGGTCCACGGGGTTCCTGCCGGACTTCGCCCGTGCCCTGTCCTGGACGCCGCTTGGGGCGCCCTGGTCGCTGGCCGGCGACATCGCGTCGGGCCGGCCCGCCGAGGCCGCCGTGAAGCTGGTGGTGTCGGTGGCTGTCCTCGGGGCCCTGGCCTGGTGCTGGAAGCTGCTGCTCGAGCGGGCACTTGTCACCCCGCCCTACGCCGGCGCCGGGAAGCGGAGGGGCGGCAGGCTTGGTCTGTTCGGCGTGCTGCCGGCCACCCCCGCCGGCGCCGTCATGGCAAGGTCCCTGACTTACTGGTTCCGGGACCCCCGGTACTCGGGCTCCCTGGTGGTCATCCCGCTGCTTCCGGTGGTGCTGGCGTTCCAGGGGGCCCAGACCGGCAGCTACGGCAGCCTGGCGTTCCTGGCCCCGGTGTCCGCCTTCATCCTGGCCTGGTCCATCTCCGCAGATGTCTCCTATGACAACACCGCCTTCGCACTGCACCTGGCCACGGGCGTCCGGGGGGTGGCGGACCGGTTGGGCCGGGCACTGGCGTGCATGACCTTCGCGCTGCCCGTCGTGCTGGTGTTCTCGGTGGGGTATGCCGCCTTTGCCCGCAACTGGACGGGGCTGCCCGGCCAGTTGGGGTTCAGCCTGGGGATCCTCTTTACCGGCCTGGGGCTGTCCTCGGTGGTGTCGGCCCGGTACACGGTCACCGTCCCCTTGCCGGGCGACAGCCCGTTCAAGAAGCCCCCGGGCAACGTGGGGCAGACTTTGGCCGTGCAGTTCGTGGGAATGCTGGTGCTGATGGTCCTGGTCCTGCCGGAGGCGGCGCTGCTGGTGGCGCAGGCGGTCACGGGAAACGCCCTGTTCGGCTGGTCCAACCTGGCGGTGGGAACCCTGCTGGGCCTGGTCCTTTTCCTGTCCGGTGTCCGGCTTGGCGGCAGGTGGCTTGATGCCCGCGGGCCCGAGCTCCTGGCACAGGTAACCGTCAACCGCTGACAGTTCCAGGAAGGGAACAGCATGGAAGTCGTGATCCTCGGCGGCAGCCGGCAGGTTGGAAGGCTTGCGGCCGACGCCGTCGAACAGCTGGTCCGCCGCAAGCCGGACGCGGTCCTTGGCCTGGCCACCGGTTCCTCGCCCCTGCCGGTGTATGACGAATTGGCGGCCCGGCACGGGCAGGGCCTGGATTTCTGCCAGGCATCGGCATTCGCGCTGGATGAATATGTCGGCCTCCCCGCCGGCCACCCGGCGTCCTACCGCGAGGTGGTCCGCCGGGAGTTCACCAACCGCGTGAACATCGCTCCGGAGAACGTCCACGTGCCTGACGGGACTGCCGCAGACATTCCTGCTGCCTGCGCCGCCTACGAAGAGGCCATGGCTGCTGCCGGCGGCATTGACCTGCAGCTGCTGGGCGTTGGCACCGACGGCCATATCGGGTTCAACGAACCGAGCTCGTCCTTCGCGTCACGGACCCGGATTAAAAGCCTGATCGAACAGACACGCCGGGACAACGCCAGGTTCTTCGACAACCTGGGTGGGGTGCCGCACCACGTCATCACCCAGGGACTGGGCACCATAATGGCGGCGCGCCACGTGATCCTCCTCGCCACGGGCGCGCAAAAGGCCCAGGCCGTCCGCGATTTGGTCGAGGGGCCGGTGGCCGCCATCTGTCCCGCCTCGGTGCTGCAATTCCACCCGCACGCCACCATCCTGCTGGACGAAGCGGCCGCCTCGGCGCTGAAACTCGCTGATTTCTACCGCCATACGTATGAGAACAAGCCGGCCTGGCAGGGTCTGTAGCTTGTCCTGCGGGGCACCGGCCGGCTGCAAAAAAGTACGACGACGGCCGGTTCCGGACCCCGGCGCGGGCGTGCCGCCGTCGAACGCCCGGCCGGCGGAAAGGCTAAGATGGATGCCATGACTAGCATGACGGACCCTCTCGAAAACGACCCGATGCGCGAGCTTTCCGGGGCTGGAACGTCCACGGCCACCATTGAGCGCGAGGAACTGCGCCAGGAAGTGGAACCGGGCGACCGGGAGCGCTTTGCCCACTATGTGCGCAAGGAAAAGATCATGGAGTCCGCGATGACCGGCGAACCCGTCATCGCCCTGTGCGGCAAGGTCTGGACGCCGGGCAGGGACCCGCAGAAGTTTCCGGTCTGCCCGGAGTGCAAGGAAGTCTATGAGGGCCTCCGGCCGGGCAACGACGGCGGGAAGGGTCCGGGAGACTCGGGCAACAACAAGTAGTGACGGAGACGCTCTTTGGCGGCCCCACCCTGCCTCCGGCATACCCGGAACGTGCAGCCTGGGGAACCGCCCCGAAACTCCGTGCCTGGCAGCAGGAAGCCCTTGACCTCTACCTGCAGAACAGCCCCCGCGACTTCCTCGCCGTGGCCACCCCGGGTGCAGGCAAGACGACGTTCGCGCTGCGGATCGCCTCCACCCTGATCGATTCCGGTGCCGTTAACCGGGTGACCATCGTGGCACCCACGGACCACCTGAAGCGCCAGTGGGCCGATGCGGCCGCCAAGGTGGGGATCGCCATCGACCCCAACTTCAAGAACTCCGACGGCCAGCACGGCCGCGGCTTCATCGGGGTCGCCGTCACCTATGCGCAGGTGGCCAGCAAACCCATGCTGCACCGCGCCAAGACCGAGGCCGCCCGGACGCTGGTGATCCTGGATGAAATCCACCACGGCGGCGAGGCACTGTCCTGGGGCGATGGCCTGCGCGAGGCGTTCGACCCCGCGGTGCGCCGGCTGTCCCTGACCGGTACGCCGTTCCGATCGGACACCTCGCCCATCCCGTTCGTGGAGTACGCCGAGGACCGTGACGGCATCCGGCGCTCCAAGGCCGACTACACCTATGGCTACGGCAACGCCCTCCGGGACCACGTGGTGCGGCCCGTGATGTTCATGGCCTACTCCGGCCAGATGCGCTGGCGTACCAGCGCGGGTGAGGAAATGGCGGCCTCCCTGGGTGAGGCCGCCGTGACCAAGGACATCACCAGCCACGCGTGGCGGACTGCGTTGAACCCGGCGGGGGAGTGGATTCCCGCCGTCCTGGCCGGTGCGGACAAGCGGCTCAGCGAAGTCCGGCGCACCGTACCGGATGCCGGTGGCCTGGTCATCGCCACGGACCATGAGGACGCGCGTGCCTACGCCGGGCAGCTGAAGAGGATCACCGGCGAATCGCCCACCGTCATCCTCTCCGACGACGCCAAGGCGTCCAGCAAGATCGAGGACTTTTCGGCCGGCGACAAGCGTTGGATGGTTGCGGTCCGCATGGTGTCCGAGGGCGTTGACGTGCCCCGGCTTTCCGTGGGTGTCTACGCCACCTCAACATCCACGCCGCTGTTCTTTGCCCAGGCCGTGGGGCGCTTCGTGCGTGCCCGCAAAAGGGGCGAAACGGCGTCGGTCTTCCTGCCGTCCGTGCCGCAGCTGATGGCGCTGGCCAACTCCATGGAGATGGAACGGGACCACGCGCTGGACCGGCCCGAGAAGGAAGACGGCGACGGCCTCTTCAACCCCGAGGACTCGCTGATGGCCGAGGCCAACCGTGAGGACAAGGCCTCGGACAGCCTGACCAAGGGCAAGTTCGAGGCGCTGGACTCCCAGGCGTCCTTTGACCGCGTGTTGTTCGACGGCGGCGAGTTCGGCACCGGCGGTGAAGTGGGGTCCGACGACGAGCTGGACTTCCTGGGGATCCCGGGCCTCCTCGACGCTGAGCAGGTGGGGACGCTGCTGCGCCAGCGCCAGCACGAGCAGCTGAACCGGAAGAACCGGAAGGCCCCGGCGGCCCAGCAGGTTCCGGCCGTCCCTGACCACCGGATGCTGATGGACCTGCGCAACGAACTGGCCAAGAATGTGGCCGCCTGGTCTGCCCGGACCGGGACCCCGCACGGAGTGGTGCACACCAAGCTCCGCACTGTCTGCGGAGGACCCCCGGTGGCCCAGGCCAACGAGGAGCAGCTGAAGTCGCGGCTGCGCAAGCTCCAGGACTGGTTCGTGGGCCGCAAGTAGCGGCCGCACTCGCAGGAATCAGGCGATGTCCGCCCCGCCGAGCTCCATTTCGGCGACGGCGTCCTCCAGGTCCTCGGCGATGCCGGCGGTGAGCGACCGCACCACGGTGACGCCGTAGCCGGCCTGGACGGCATCGAGGGCGGTGGCCTTCACGCAGTAGTCGGTGGCGATGCCCACCACCACCACGTCCTCCACGTCGTGGCTTTGCAGCCAGTCGTCGAGGCCAATGGCGTCCTCATCAGTTTCCAGTGCTGCCGCGGCGCCGGGCAGGCCGCCTGCCTGGCGTTCGCCGGTGGGAACTGCGTCCTCCGGTGCCAGCAGGCCCTCGAAGCCCGAGTAGGCGGCCGCGAACTGGCCTTTCCGGAAGTAGGCGTCCACGTATTCGGTGTCCAGGTTCGGGTGGAGGTCGGCGCCGCGGGTGCCCGCCACGCAGTGCCGGGGCCAGCTGTCCCGGTAGTCGGGCGTGTCGGAAAAGTGGCTGCCCGGATCGATGTGCCAGTCCTGGGTCGCCACCACGTGGTCGAATTCGGTGTGGTGGGCGTCCAGGTATTCGCTGATGGCACCGGCAACCGCGGCACCGCCGGGCACGGCGAGTGAACCGCCCTCGCAGAAATCGTTCTGCACGTCCACGATGATCAGGGCGCGGGACATCAGTGCTCCTCGTAAATGGTGGGAATCGCGGCCTCGCCGCGCTGCAGGCGGTTGACCACCGGGGGCAGCTCCGCCATGGTGTCTGCGTGCCGCTGCCGTGCGCGCAGTACACCTTCGTGGCCGGTCCAGCCCGGGAGCAGTTCGCCGTTCTTCATGAACTGCTGCAGCAGCGGACGGTCATTGCCGTCATCCTCCGGCCGGTGGCCCACGCCCACCACCTCGGCGGTGGCCCGGCCGCGTTCGTCCAGCTTCCGGAGGGCATATTTGCGGCCGCCCACGCTGGCTTTGTTCTTGGCCGCCTTCGCCACGGACACGAAGTTTCCGTCGTCGTCGGCGCGGCTGACCAGCTTGTAGACCATGCTGGCGGTGGGGGCGCCGGAACCTGTGACCAGCGACGTGCCCACGCCGTAGGAGTCCACGGGGGCCGACTGCAGGGCTGCGATGGCGTATTCGTCCAGGTCCGAGGTCACCACGATCTTGGTGTGCTCGTTGCCGAGGTCGTCCAGGAGCCGGCGCACCCACTGTGCCTGCGCCACCAGGTCGCCTGAGTCCAGCCGGACGCCGCCCAGGCCGGGCCCTGCCAACTCGACGGCCGTGCGGACGGCCTTCTCGACGTCGTAGGTGTCCACCAGGAGGGACGTGCCCGCGCCCAGGGAGGCAATCTGGGCCTCGAAGGCCTCCCGTTCGGTATCGTGCAGCAGCGTGAAGGAATGGGCGGCGGTGCCCACCGTCTTCACGCCATAGCGGATGCCCGCCTCCAGGTTGGAGGTGCTGTCAAAACCGGCAATGATCGCCGCGCGCGCTGAGGCGGTGGCCGCTTCTTCATGCGTGCGCCGGGAGCCCATCTCGATACAGGGGCGGCCGCCCGCAGCGGTGACCATGCGGGAGGCGGCGGAGGCGATGGCGGTGTCGTGGTTGAGCACTGACAGCAGGTAGGTCTCCAGCATGCAGGCTTCGGCGAACGAGGCCTCCACCACCAGGATGGGGGAGTTGGGGAAGTACGCGTCGCCCTCGGCGTAGCCCCAGATATCGCCGGAAAACCTGTAGTTGGCCAGGTACTCGAGGGTCTCCCGGTTGACCACGTTGGTGCGTTCCAGGAACTCCAGTTCCGCCTCGCCGAAACGGAAATTCGCGATGCCTTCCAGCAGGCGACCGGTGCCGGCCACGATGCCGTAGCGCCGGCCGTCGGGCAGGCGCCGCGCAAACGCCTCGAACACGGACCTGCGGTGGGCCGCCCCGGAATGGAGGGACGCCTGCAGCATGGTCAGCTCGTAGTGGTCGGTGTAAAAGGACGTGCGGGGATGGTCCCAGCCGGCTGAGGTGCTCACGAAAGTCACTCTAGTCCCCGACGGCTCCCGCGTCTCGCTTCGCTTCGCCGTGGGACCCTCGCCGTCGTGGGCCCACCCGAGGGCTCCCGCGTCTCGCTTCGCTTCGCCGTGGGTCCCTCGCCGTCGTGGGCCCACCCGAGGGCTCCCGCGTCTCGCTTCGCTTCGCCGTGGGTCCCTCGCCGTCGTGGGCCCCAACCCCCACATAGAATGGACAGATGACCATAAGCGTTGCGCCCGGCCCTGATACACAGGAGGGCATCCGGACCGGCACAGCAGAGTCCACCGACTCCCTGACCGCGCCGGACATCCCCTGGAACCTGGTGATCTGGAACGATCCCGTCAATTTGATGAGCTACGTCAGCTACATCTTCCAAAGCTACTTTGGCTATTCGGAAAGCAAAGCCAACAAGCTCATGATGGAGGTCCACAAGAAGGGCCGGTCCATCGTTGCCTCCGGCAGCAAGGAACAGGTGGAGCGCCACGCCGTGGCCATGCACGGGTTTGGGCTCTGGGCAACCGTGGAAAAAGCCAGCGGCGGAACCGGTGGCAAGTCCGGCAAGTCCGGCGGTCCGGGCCAGGGTAAGGGGAAACGTGGCTAAGGCATTCAAATACGGGCTCAAGGGCATCACCGGTTTCCTGGAACCTGCCGAACGGGACCTGCTGCGCAGCCTCATCGATGACGTCATCTCCATGCTCCAGCCGGAGGACCGCACCGGGCAGGACCCGCTGGCAGCCCTCATTGGCCTGGACATGGACGTGGCCGAGCCCAACGACCGTGCCGTCCGGCGGCTGCTGCCCAACGTGGCGAAGGACGACGGCGCCGCGTCCCTTGAGTTCCGCCAGCTCACCGAGCGGTCACTGCGGGAAACAAAGATCGGTGCGTTGCGCGCTGCGGCCCTGGACCTGGACAAAGACGAGATCGTGCTGACGCCCGAAGGGGCAAAGCACTGGTCCATGGCGCTGAACGACGTCCGCCTTGTGCTGGCGGAGCGGCTGGACATCAGGGACGAGGCCGACGCCGAGCACGTCCACCGCATGCAGGACTGGTCCCAGGCCGAGGATGTGGAGAGCTACCTGGCGCTGGTATACAACTTCACCACCTGGCTGCAGGAATCCCTGGTCCAGGCCATGCTGCAGTCCATGGAATCCCACCGGTGAGCCATGGCGGCCAGGGGGAGGCCGTTCCTGTGACACAGGAGACACGAGTCGCTGGACACAAGATGATGACTGACGCTTCCGGGACCACCTATCCTCGAATAACCATGACAACAGCCTCGAGCGCGGAACCGTCGGCGGAAACACAGCCCGCGGCCGCAAGCGACGTGCCGGCGGCCGCCCCGGAAGCCCGGCCCATCGGTGTCTTCGACTCCGGTGTGGGGGGACTCACCGTGGCCCGCTCCATCATCGACCAGCTTCCCAACGAATCGATCCTCTACGTGGGAGACACAGCCCACGGCCCGTATGGGCCCCTGCCCATCGCCGAGGTGCGTGCGAACGCCCTGGGCGTGATGGACGAACTCGTGGACTCCGGAGTCAAGCTGCTCACCATCGCCTGCAACTCGGCGTCGGCCGCTGTCCTGCGGGACGCCCGTGAACGGTACACGGCCAAGTACGGCATCCCCGTCATCGAGGTGATCCAGCCCGCGGTCCGCCGCGCCGTCGCTGCCACCCGCACCGGAAAGGTGGGCGTTATCGGCACGTCCGCGACCATCGGGTCCCGCGCCTACGAGGACACCTTCGCCGCAGCGCCCGACCTGGACATCACCTCCGTGGCGTGCCCGGAGTTCGTCAGCTACGTGGAAGCCGGCATCACCACCGGCCCGGCCCTGCTCGCCGTTGCCGAAGAATACCTCGCGCCGCTGAAGGCCGCCGGGGTGGACACCGTGGTGCTGGGCTGCACCCACTACCCGCTGCTGACCGGCGTCATCTCGTACGTCATGGGCGCCGACGTCACCCTGGTCTCCAGCGCCGAGGAGACCGCCAAAGACGTCTACCGTGCCCTTGCCACCCACAACCTGCAGCGCACCTCGGAGGCCCCGCCCGAGCACCACTTCGTAGCCACCGGTGACGCCGGGCAGTTCGAGGCGCTCGCCCGCCGGTTCCTGGGCCCGGAAGTCCTTTCAGTCCGGCACGTGGACCACGTGGCTGCGCAGTACCCCACGGGGAGCCTGGCGCGCATTACTCCGGAGATGATCGCCGCCGCGCAAAGCGCACGCAACCGCCCCAGGATCTCAAACTTCGTGGGCGGCGGGCTCGCCGGGGCGCGCCGCGGTGGAGGGTCCGCCCAGTGAAGCTGACCATCGTGGGATGCACGGGCTCATTCCCCGGACCCGGCTCCCCGGCGTCGTGCTACCTCTTGACCGCCACCGACGGCGAGCGGACCTGGAAGGTGGTGATGGACCTCGGCAGCGGAGCCTTGGGTGCCATCCAGCGCTACACCGACCTGGAGGACATCGACGCGATCTTCCTCACCCACCTGCATCCTGACCACTGCATGGACCTGTGCGGGCTGCATGTTGCCATCCGCTGGAAGCCCGGTGGCTGGGGCCGGGGCAGGATCCCCGTGTGGGGCCCCGCCGCCACGGCAGACCGGATGGCCACCGCCTACGGCCTGCCCCTGGATCCCGGTATGCACGAAGAGTTCGATTTCACCAACTGGACAGAACGCGAACCCGTGACCGTGGGGCCGTTCACCATCACCCCGTTCGCCGTGAACCACCCCATCGAAGAGGCCTACGCCCTCCGTGTGGAAGTGGTGGAGCCCGGCAGGGACGGCGTTCCGGTGTCCCGTGTCCTGACTTATTCCGGTGATACTGACTCCTGCGCCGGACTGGAGGAAGCTGCCAAGGACGCGGACCTGTTCCTGTGCGAGGCGGCCTTCGAAGAGGGCCGCGACGACGGCATCAACGACGTCCACCTCACGGGCAAGCGTGCCGGCGAGGCGGCAGCGGCCGCCGGTGCACGGCGCCTGCTGCTGACCCACATCCCGGTGTGGACGTCCCAGACCACCGTGATGGCCGAAGCCCGCCCGGTGTTTCCCGGCGACGTGGCGGTCGCAGTGGCGGGCGTCCACTACACCATCTAGCGACGCCGGATCCCGGCGCCTGGGTCCATGGCGCCTGCCTGCCGCGCGGGCACTCGATAAGCTAAAGGCATGACATCTGAAGCAACAGCAGTGCCCGTAGTGCGCGCCGACGGCCGTGCCCCCGACCAGCTCCGGCCCATCAGCATCACCCGCGGATGGTCCAACCAGGCTGAGGGATCGGCGCTGATCGAATTCGGCAACACCAGGGTGCTCTGCACGGCATCGCTGACCGCCGGTGTGCCGCGCTGGCTCAAGGGCGAGGGCCGCGGCTGGGTCACGGCCGAGTACGCCATGCTGCCGCGCGCCACCAACACCCGTTCGGACCGGGAATCCGTGAAGGGAAAGATCGGGGGCCGCACGCACGAGATTTCACGCCTGATCGGACGTTCGCTGCGCTCCATCATCGACACCAAGGCCCTGGGCGAGAACACCATCGTGTTGGACTGCGACGTCCTCCAGGCCGACGGCGGGACCCGGACCGCAGCCATCACCGGCGCCTACGTGGCTCTTGCCGACGCCATCCGGTTCGCCCGCGACACCAAGCTCATCGCCAAGAACGCCCAGCCGCTCATCGACACGATTGCGGCGGTATCCGTGGGCATCATCGACGGGGTTCCCATGCTGGACCTGCCCTACGTGGAGGACGTGCGGGCCGAGACCGACATGAACGTGGTGGTCACCGGCTCCGGCAAGTTCGTTGAAGTGCAGGGGACGGCTGAGGGTGCCCCGTTCGACCGGGACGAGCTGAACCAGCTCCTGGACCTGGCTCTCCTGGGCACGGCCCAGCTGGCTGCCATCCAGCGCGAGACCCTGGCGGACACCCTGTGAGCGGTGCGGCTCCCCGGCTGGTGCTGGCAACGCACAACAAGGGCAAGCTGCGCGAACTCCGTGAACTGCTGCGCGGACAGGTCCCGGGGCTCGACGTCGATACCCAGGTGGTGGACGCCGCCGCGGCGGGTGCCCCGGACGTCGTCGAGAGCGGCGTGACGTTCGCCGAGAACTCCCTGCTGAAGGCGCGCGCGGTGGCCGGCGCCACCGGACTGGTTGCCATCGCCGACGACTCCGGCCTGGCCGTGGACGTCATGGGTGGGGCCCCCGGCATTTTCTCCGCCCGCTGGGCGGGACGCCACGGTGATGACGCCGCCAACCTCGAACTGCTGCTGAACCAGCTGTCCGACGTTCCCGACGAACACCGCGGTGCCGCGTTCGTGTGCGCCGCCGCCCTTGCCATGCCCGCGGACGCGGAGGGGCCCGGGCGCGAGGTGGTGGAGTACGGGCAGCTGGAAGGCGTCCTGCTCCGTGAACCGCGGGGCGCCGGCGGCTTTGGCTACGATCCGGTGCTGCGGCCTGCCGGCGAGAACCGTAGCTGCGCCGAGCTGTCCGCCGAGGAAAAGAACGCCATCAGCCACCGCGGCAAAGCCTTCCGGGCACTGCTGCCGTCCATCGTGGCGGCACTTGAATCGGCAGGCTAAAAGCCTGCGGCAGGGCGGCTTTCCAAAAAAGGTGCGCACCCCCGTGGGTGCGCACCTTTTTGGCGGTGGTGGACGTTGGCGGACCGCTACTCCGGCCGCTGGCCCTGGATGTTGCGGGGAGTCTTCTGCTCCGCCTCCGGTTCGTGCTCCTCGATGAATTCGTCAACGGTGTCTGTGCCGTAGGCCTGCGCCTGGCGCTTCGCTGACATGCCGCGCAGGATTTCTATGCCGATCGGCACCACCGAGACCAGCACGATGGCGATGAAGATGATGTCCAGGTTGTCCCGGACCCAGGGCACCGTGTCGCCCAGCAGGAACCCGAGCAGGGTCACGCCGCCGCCCCAGAGCACCGCGCCGACGACGTTGTAGATGAAGAACTTGCGCTTGCTCATCTGCGCCACGCCGACGATCACGGGGACAAAGGTCCGGATGATGGGAACGAAACGGGCCAGGATAAGCGCCTTGCCGCCGTGCTTCTCAAAGAACGCGTGCGCGCTCTCGACATTCTCGCGTTTGAACAGTTTGGAGTCGGGCTTGTTGAAGAGCGCAGGGCCCGCTTTGGAACCGATCAGGTAGCCGGCCTGGTTGCCGATGATGGCGGAAACCACGATCAGCAGGGCCAGGAGCCAGATGTTGAACTTGATGGTGCCGGTGGCGACCAGCAGGCCGGCGGTGAACAGCATGGAATCGCCCGGCAGGAAGAAACCGACCAACAAGCCGGTTTCGGCGAAGATGATTCCGCATACCAGCAGCACCACCCAAGGGGCGAGCGCAGGATCGGCCAGGAAGACCTGGGGGTTCAGCCAATCGGGCAGGAAGGACGCCATTTTTGGCTGGACCGGTCCCGCACCGCCCAGCATGGACACAGCGAGCTCATTCATCACAGGGAAGTTCACCTTTCAAGGGTACTTGACGGGCATGGGCTCCCCGGGGCTGGAGGTCCGCGGCGGTAAGGTAGGGGCCGTGGGTTTGGACTTTACGGCGATCGACTTCGAAACGGCCAACGGCTTCCGGGGCTCCCCGTGCTCCGTGGGACTAACGAAGGTGAGAGGCGGCAGGATCGTCGCGGAAGCCTCCTGGCTGATGCGTCCGCCGGCGGGATACGACATCTTCGACCACCACAACGTCAGGATCCACGGCATCACACCGGCTGATGTTGCCGGCTCGCCGCGCTTTGGCGAGCTGTTTCCCGAAATAGGGGCGTTCATCGGCGATGACGTGATCGTCGCGCACAATGCTGCCTTCGACCTTGGCGTGATCCGCTCGGCGCTGGAAGTCTCCGGCCTGCCAGGCCCGGCCTACGACTATGTCTGCACCGTCATGCTGTCCCGGCGCTGCTACTCGCTCGTGTCCAACTCCCTCCCGTTTGCCGCCGAGGAAGCAGGTGTTCCGCTGGTTAACCACCACGACGCCGCGGAAGATGCCCGTGCCTGCGCCGGGATCCTCATCGACATCGCCGCCCGCAACGGTGCCAACAGCATCGCCGAACTCTACCTGTCCCTGGGCCTGGCCATGCCGCGGCAGGAGGCCTTCGACCCCGCTACCGGCGACCTGTCAAAGGCCAGCCTCACGGCGCTGGCAGGGAACTCCGGCAACGGGGCGGCTCTGGTCCGCCCGTTCCAGTCCGGCTGGCCGGAGGAAGGACTGAACCCGGAGCCCAACCTGGACGCCGAGCCCGGGCATCCGCTGTACGCCCAGACCGTGGTGTTCACCGGGCAGCTCTCCATCAATCGTCCGGACGCCAAACTTCGCTCGGCCAGGTGCGGCGCGCGGACCGAGAACCGGGTCACCGCGCGGACTACCGTCCTGGTGGTGGGGGACGGGTTCGTGGCCTCGGACCTGCGTTCGGGCAGGCTCACGGGCAAGGCCCGGCGTGTCCTGGAGGTCCACGAGCGCGGCCAGGCCATTGAAGTGCTGTCCGAAGGCGAGTTCCTGCAGATGGTGGGCGGTGCAGAAGAAGCCCGGGGACTTCCTGTCGGCGCCGGGGCAGCCTGGGCCGGTGCCACAGCCGCCGGCGCCTGATCCATCCTGCGGCGGGGCCCGCGGTCATGCGGCGCAACAAAGCTTGGCTGCTCCTGCGGCTGCCTCCTACCCTTGCGGGATGGCCTCCCTGTTCGAATTCCCCAACCCCGTCAATGAGTACGCCGCCCGCACCACGGCAGCGCTCGTGGTGCTGCTCGCCGTCGCCACCGCTGTGGCAAATTCAGGCTGGGGGCTGGCAGCGATCGCCACCGGATTCTGGCTGCGGCTGCTCTTCGGCCCGCGGATTTCACCCCTGGCACTGCTTTCGGTCAAGGTAATCACGCCCCGGCTCGGAAAGGTAAAGCTGGTTGCCGGGCCGCCCAAGCGTTTCGCCCAGGGAATCGGTGCGGCAGTGTCCACCGGTGCCCTGCTCCTCTTCGCCGCCGGTGCGGCGCCGGCAGCCTGGACGCTCCTGGGCATCCTGGTGATAGCTGCGTCGCTTGAAGCCTTCGCGGGATTCTGCCTGGGGTGCACCATCTTCGGGTTTTTGCAGCGCCGTGGCGTGATCCCGGAGGACGTCTGCGAGGCCTGCAACAACATCAGTCTTCGCCGGTCGTAACCTTCACCAACTGATCGGCCATTCGGCGGATGACCTCCGCCGCTTCCAAGGCTTCAAGCCAGGTGGCGGGCAGGCAGGCCTCCCCGTAAAGGGCTCCCAGGATGTTTCCCGCGAGCGCCCCCGTGGTGTCGCTGGCGCCGCTGTGGTTCACGGCCACCAGCATGGCGTTGCGGAAATGCTCAACGGGCTGCGTGTCCGCCCCGTCGGCCGGGGCAGTGGCGATGACGGAATACAGCGCGACGGCGAGTGCTTCCTCCGCTGTCCGGCCCCCGCCGAGCTCGCGTTGCAGTTCCTCGGGGCCGACGAGTCCGTTCTCCGCGAGCCGCAGGGCGGCCGCAAGGCGCTCCGGCAGTTCCGGGGCAACGTTCACAACGGTGCCGGCGTGCGCGGTAACACCGGCAGCGGCGTCCCGCAGGGCCTCACCGGACACCAACCGGTGGATCAGGAGGCTGAAGATGCCCGAACCCTGCCGGGCGGAAGGATGCCCGTGCGTCAGGGCGGCGGCGTCGGCACTTAGCTTATAGACGGCGTCGGGCGTGATGTGTGGCACCAGCCCGAACGGAGCCGAACGCATCACCGTGCCGGCGCCCCTGGCGTCGGGGTTCACCGGGCGCATGGCGGTTCCCATCTCACCGGTGGCCAGACCGCTGAGGCAGTCCTTGTCGGGACGCCTGCGCTGCCTGAGCACCCCATTGCCGTCGATCCAGCGCGGCTGGGGTACCGGCGCGGAGGGTCCTGCATCCTCACCCTGGGCGGCAAGCCAGCGCAGGTAGGCCAGCCAAACGCAGGCGTTCACGTCCGCGCCTACGCCGGAGTTGGCCCACTCCAGCGCCTCCACCAGCCCATCCACCGTGTACAGGGTCAGCTGCGTGTCATCAGAGAAATGACCGGGGCCCGCCAGGTCCTCGAACCCGGTGAGGCCCCGCGCCCCGAACCGCTCCCGTATCCCGGCAATGGAATCGGATTGCACGGCGTACCCCAGCGCATCGCCCAGGGCTCCGCCCAGCAGGGAACCGCGGATGCGGGATGGAAGGGTTGGTGCGGGGATACCGTGGTCAAAGCTCATGGGGTAAATTTACCGTCCTGGCCACGTGGTCCTGCGCTCCACGCGGGGCTACCCCCACCCGGACAGCTGCCGTCCAGCAAACGCACAGCCGCGGCTGGGATACTGCTCGGGTTGCCCCGCGCCGGCACGGATGCCCGCAGCAGCACCGGAACCACAAAAACAGCCCGAACCCAGACCCCCAACAAGCAAAGGTCCCCACCATGAGCACCCCTGTCCCAGCCCGCGACGCACTGCAGCCCGGCGGCACTGTTTCCGCGCCCACCGGCCTGCTGCCCCGCCTGGCGGCCGAGGCGTTTGGAAGCCTCTTCCTGGCAGTGGCCGGCCTGGGCGTGCCCCTGTTCAGCATTCCGCAGTCCAGCCCGGTCCCCTCAGCCCTGGCGGCAGGCCTCGCCGTCACCGCCGCCATGCTGGCCTTCGGGCATATCTCCGGCGGTCACTTCAACCCGGCCATCACCCTGGGGCACCTCCTGGCCGGCCGGATCCGGGCCGGTGCGGCCGCCGCCTACGCTGCCGCCCAGCTCGTCGGAGCCCTGGTGGGCGCCCTGGCCCTGTTCGGCATCCTGCGCACACTGCCCAGCATCCCGGACAGCCGCACGGCTTTCGACACCGTTGCCGCGGGCTTCGGTGAGCACTCCATCATCCAGGCCCCCCTCGCGGCCGTCGTCCTCCTCGAGCTGCTGGGTGCCGCCATCATCGTGGCTGTTTTCCTGGGAGCCGCCGGCCGTGAAGGGGGTGCCCGCACGGTGGCGCCCGTCGCCGTCGGCCTGTCCTTTGCGGCACTGCTGCAGGTGGGCCAGGCGGTGGGAAACCTGCCGTTCAACCCTGCCCGTGCCGTTGCTTCCGCCGTCTTCAGTTCCGGCTGGGCTGTGGAGCAGCTGTGGGTCTTCCTGGTGGCGCCGCTGGCTGGTGCTGCCATCGCGGGGCTGGTGTTCCGGATCGGCGACGTGACCGGTTCCCCTGCGCCCGTTGTGGACGTGGAGACTGCCGGGGAGGGCACCGACGCTGACGACGACGACGATGATGCCGACGCGGCTGCCGTGACTGAGCCTGTCCCTGCCGGGGCTGCCCGCGAGGAGAAAGCCCGCGGCGTCAGCGAGGTCCAGGAGTTCTTCGACGGAAAAAGGTCCTGAGCGCCGTTTGCCGCGGCGTTTTCTGCACTGTCAGTGGCTGCCGATAACTTAGGATCATGCGGTTACTTCACACCTCGGACTGGCACCTGGGCCGTTCCTTCCACGGCGTTGGGATGCTCGACACCCAGCGCTCCTTCGTGGACCAGTTGGTGGCGGCGGTTGAGCGGGAAAGCGTGGACATCGTCCTGATCGCGGGCGACGTCTACGACCGCGCACTTCCCGGCGTGGACGTTGTGCATCTCCTCGATGACGCACTGGTCCGGCTCACCGCCGCAGGCGCGCAGGTGGTCCTCACCAGCGGCAACCACGATTCCGCCATCCGCCTGGGGTTCGCGTCCCGCCTGCTGGAACGCGGGGGAGTGCACCTGCGCACCAGGGTGGAGGACCTCGACCAGCCGCTGCTGGTCCCGCTGGGAACGGACGCTGCAGGCAAAGACGCCACCTTGGCGCTGTACGGCATCCCGTGGCTCGAACCCAGGATGGTGGCCGACCAACTGGGCGTGGACACGGCAAGCCACTTCGAGGTCACCCGCGCCGCAACAGGCCTGGTCCGGGCGGACATTGCCCGGCGCGCCGCCTCCGCCACCGTCCACTCGGTGGTCCTGGCGCACACTTTCGCCAGCGGCGGCATCAGTTCGGACAGCGAGCGTGACCTCAGCATCGGCGGAGTGGGAGCTGTTCCCCTGGACCTCTTCGACGGTTTCAGCTACAGCGCGCTGGGCCACCTGCACGGCCGGCAAAAGCTGTCCGAGTCCGTCAGGTACTCCGGATCACCACTGGCTTATTCCTTCTCCGAGGCCGCCCACCAAAAGGGTGCCTGGCTGGTGGATGTTGGTCCGGAAGGCGTGGCGTCGGTGGCGGAAGTCCTCTGGGAGGCGCCGCGCCCACTCGCCGTACTCCGCGGACCGCTGGAGGAGCTGCTGGCGGATCCCGCCCATGCATGGGCGGAAACCGCCTATTGCCAGGTCACCCTGACCGATGCCCAGCGTCCCGCACGCGCCATGGAACGGCTGCGCGCCAGGTTCCCGGATACCCTGGTCCTGGCCTTCGATCCGCAGGGCGCCGCTGCCCCTGCCGAGGCAAGCTACAGCAGCAGGCTCGCCGGCGCACCGGATGACCTGGCCGTCTGCTGCGGGTTCCTGGACCACGTGCGGGGACGGGACGCCGACCCCGCCGAAAGGGCTGCGCTCGCGGCCGCGCTGGAAAACGTCAGGCTCTCGGAGGTGTCGCGGTGAGGATCCATAAGCTGCGGATTTCCGCGTTTGGGCCCTTCGCGGGGACCGAGGACATCGACTTTGACCGCCTGAGCGCGCACGGACTGTTCCTGCTGAACGGGCCCACCGGTGCCGGCAAGACCAGCGTCCTGGATGCCATCTGCTTTGCGCTCTACGGGTCCGTACCCGGTGCCCGGCAGGACGGGAAGCGGTTGCGCAGCGACCATGCGGAGCCGGGGCAGGAACCCGCCGTCACGTGTGAGTTCTCCGCGCAGGGCCGCCGCTTCGAGGTGACGCGTTCCCCGGCCTGGGAGAAGCCGAGCGCCCGCGGGAAGAACGGCTTCACGGTCCAGCAGGCCAAGACACTGCTTCGGGAGCGCGTGGGTGGGGACTGGGTGGAGAAGTCCGCCCGCAACGATGAAGCGGGCGCGGAGATCATGGCCCTGCTGGGCATGGACCGTGAACAGTTCACCCGGGTGGTGATGCTGCCGCAGGGTGATTTCGCCGCTTTCCTGCGCTCAAAGGCTGCTGACCGGCTGGACCTGCTGCAGAAGCTTTTCGGCACCCAGAGGTTTGAAGCCCTGGAACAGGAGCTGTCCCGGCAGGCTGCTGCCGCCAGGGACGACGTGGCGGTCCTGTCAGGGCAACTCGCCCTCCTTGCCTCGCGCGCCGAAACCGAGGCCGCCCCCCTGAACCTTCCCGGCGAGGGAGCGCCGCCAACAGACGATATTCCCCGCCGCCTGGCCTGGCTGCAGGCCGCTGCCGCCCTGCGCCGGAACGAGCTCGCGGGGCAGGCTGCGGCCGCCGAGGAGGTCAACCAGGCCCGCCGCGCAGAGGCGGAAACGGAGGCCGCGCGCCACGAACGGCACCGGAAACTCGCCGCAGCTGCCGCCCGGAAAAAGGCCGTGGAGGACGGGGCCGCAGTGCAGGAGGAGCATTCTTCCCGGCTGGTGAGGCACCGGCAGGCAGAGGTTCTCCAGGGGCAGCTGCTGGCGGTCGACGCTGCTGCCGGGAAGGTCCGCGGCGCCGCCGCGGCCGCCGAATCGGCCGTGACCCTGCTGCGGCTCGCCGCCGGGGACGGCGGCGAGTTGGCCCAGCTCGGCGCCGGAACATCAGGGAGTCCACAGTCGACCTTGGGTTCCCCACGGGATGGCTCGGACAGCTGGCCCGGGGCTGAGGAGGAACTGGGCCGCCTGCGTTCGCTGCTGGCCGTCGTCGAGGCACGACTGCCTGACGAAGAAAGGCTCAAGGAGCTGCGGAAGCGGCACCATGGCTTAACCGGCCGGCTGGGTGGGCTGGAGCTCGCCGCGGAGACACTGGGCCAGCGCGCCAAGCACCTGGTGGCCGAACGGGAACAGCTGTTGGAGGGCCTGGACCAGCTGGAAGCGCGCGCTGTGGAGGCCTCTTTGCGGCGCAAGGAGGCGGCCGCTGCGGCGGAGCTGCTGGACGTGGTCAGCCGGTACGGGGAAGCGGCCCAGCGCAGGGATCTCGCCAAGAGCCGCCATGACGATTCCCGGGAGAAGCTCCTGGAGGCCAAACGCCGCTGGCTGGACCTGCGGGAAGAGCGGCTGGCGAACGCCGCATCCGAACTGGCTGCCGGGCTGGTTGCCGGGGAACCGTGCCCTGTCTGCGGAAGTGGAGACCACCCCGGGCCGGCAGATGCGGGAACCGGAGGGCCGTCCCTGGCCCAGGCGGAGGAACAGGCCCACGGCGTGTTCGAGGCCGCGGAGGCTGCCAACGCCCGGGTTGCCGCTGATCTGGCCGAGGCCGGGCAGGCAGTGGCTGTCCTCGCCGGCCAGGGCGGGACCACTGAGATGGACGCTGCACGCTCGGGTGCAGCTGATGCACTCGCTGCGGCAGTGGATGCCGAGCAGGCGGCCGAGCAGCTGCAGGACAGGCGGCAGCGGCTGGAGGTCGTGGATGACCGCCTCAGCCAGGCCCGGGCCACACTGTCCGAAACGGAAGCCGAGATGTCCCAGGCCAGCGCGGCCCTTGCCAATCTGGCCGAACAGGTTGCCGCACTGGACACTGCTCTTTCAGGCCTCCGGGGCAACCACCGAAGCCTGGGCACCCGGCTGCGGGAACTTGAGGATGCGGTGGCGGTCCTGGATAAAGCGGTCGAAGCGCAGGTGCGCCTGGATCACGCGCGGCTGCAGGCCGCCGAAGCGCAGGACGCCCTGGAACAGGCACTGCCCGGTGCCGGTTTTGCCACTGCTGACGAGGTCCGCAGCCAGCTCCTTGATGCCGCTGACCTGGCAGCCGTTGAGGCCGCCATCCGTGCCGCCCAGGATGAAGCTGCCCGCGTGGCCGGGCTGTTCGAGTCAGATGACATCATGCTCGCGCAGGAGGAAGCGGCGGCCGGCTTTATCCCGGACGAGGAACGGCTGGCCTCGCTGCGCCTGGACGCTGCGGCTGCCCGGGACCGGGCGCGGGAGGCTGACCTGGCTGCCGGCCTGGCCGCACGCTGCCTGGATTCGTTGAAGGCCATTGCAGCGGATTATGAAGCGCTGGCCGGTTCGTCACGCGAGCCGGCGGAGCGGGCCCGGATGCTTGCCGGGTTGGCCGACGCCGCAGCCGGCCGGGGCGAGAACACGTACCGCATGAGCCTGAACAGTTATGTCCTGGCCGCGCGGCTGGAACAGGTGGCCCTGGCCGCATCCGAACGCCTGGTGGCGATGAGCGACGGCCGGTACCTGCTCCAGCACACAGATGCCAAGGCCGCCCGTGGAGCAAAGTCGGGGCTGGGGCTGGAAGTGGTGGACCAGTGGACGGGCTTTCGCCGGGACACCTCCACGCTGTCCGGAGGCGAGTCCTTCATGGCCTCGCTCTCGCTGGCCCTGGGCCTTGCAGACGTGGTCCAGCAGGAATCCGGAGGCGTGGAAATCGAAACCCTGTTCGTTGACGAGGGCTTCGGCAGCCTGGACGACCAATCCCTGGAGCAGGTCATGGATGCCCTTGAAGGGCTTCGCGACGGCGGTAGGGTGGTGGGACTGGTCAGCCACGTCGCCGAGATGAAGCAGCGGATCAGTACCCAGCTGCAGGTAGTCAAGAACCGGAACGGCTCCACGCTGCGGATCTCCGAAAGCCTGGACGCACTTCTCTGACCGTCCCCTGACCGGGCCGATATACTTGTCGGTGTTACCGGGTTGCGCGCATCGGGAGGAGGGACGATGCGCACGTATTGAACGAGCCCAGAAGTGACACCACACATTACCCCGCCACCCACCGGTACCGTCCCTGTCCAGGCCTCCCCACGCCAGGAAACCCCTGAAGCGCCGGAAGCGCCAAAGCGCGGCCGCTTTTCGCGACTTCCGCAACTTGCCGGTGCAGGTTTCCTGCCTTTGGGCCTCTTTGCCCGGCTTCCGCTGGCCATGCTGGCCGTGGGCACCCTCACCCTGGTCACGTCCGCCAGCGGTTCCTTTGCCGCCGGGGGCACCGCTGCGGGCGCTGTGGGCATCGGCTCCGCCCTGGGGGCACCTGTGCTGGGATCCCTTGCCGACCGGAAGGGACAGCGGCCGGTCCTTTTGCTGGCGGCAGTTCTCAATACAGTGGCCGTGCTTGCCCTGGTCTTTGCCGCCGGTAGCGCTGCGGTCTTGGACGGGTTCGCGCCGCCGGTCCTCGCCGCCGCCTTCGCGGCCGGTGCCACCTGCCCCCAGGTGGGGCCCCTGGCCCGGGTCAGGTGGATGGCGCTTACTGCCAATGCGGGAGGTCCAACGGCGCCGCCAAATGCTGCCGCCCGCGACCTTGACACGGCGCTGTCCTACGAGAGCACCGCGGATGAGGTGACTTTTGTCCTTGGGCCGGCGTTGGTGGGAATCCTGGCCAGCTTCGTGTCGCCCTGGCTTCCGTTGGTTTTGGCGGCGGCCATGACCATCACCCTGGTGCCCGTCTTCGCTGTGCATCCCACCCACCGGTCCGTGCCGGCCCGCCGGGGCCCGGCAGGCGGCAAGCACGTGCCTGCGGCGAAGCTGCCGGCGGCCGTGGCCCTGCCGGTCCTCGCCATGGCCTGCATGGGCACCTTTTTTGGATCCACCCAGGCTGCGTTGAGCGCCTTCTCCGCCGGGCTTGCCGGACCTGAAATCGCGGGCCTGCTGTATGCCGTCATGGGCCTCAGTTCAGCGGCGGCGGCCCTGTCGGTTGCTTACTGGCCGCGCCGGGCAGGCCTGGGGCTGCGATGGGTGTCCTGTGCCGTCCTGATGGCGGGACTGGCGGTCCTGCTGCTGGTACCGTCGTCGCTGCCCATGATGGCGCTGGTCCTGCTGGTCCTTGGCCTCCCGGTGGGACCGGTCATGGTCACCGTTTTCGCCGTGGGCGGGAAGGTGGCACCGGCCGGCAGGCTTGGCACAGTGATGACTGCCCTGGCCAGCGGCATCGTTGCCGGGACCGCCGTCGGCTCCTCCATAGGGGGACAGCTGGCCCAACTCCACGGGGCAGCCGGCGCATTTCTTGTCCCGCTGTGCGCAGCGGTGGCCCTGGCGCTGCTCGGCGCGGGAACCGCCGTCGTCCTTCGCCGGCGGACCTGACCCGTTCCGCGCGGTGGCCGCGGAGCATTTCGCGCCGTTACGCCAGCTGGCGCTCGATCCTGGCCGCGCTCTCCGCGATGGCTGCGCCCACGGTTTCCGGATCATGGGCGGACCGGATATAGACCACCGCCAGTGCGGCCGGACGCCCTCCGGGGACGCGGATGGGTGCTGCCAGCGACGAGACGCCGGCGATCACTTCGTCATGGCTGGCCGAGTAGCCCTTCCGCCGTGCCTCCGCTGCTTCCGGACGGTAGGGCGTCCCTGTCGAAAGCCTGTCCCACTCCTCCTCCGAAAGGGCGGACTGGATGGCAATGCCGGGTGCGCCGGCGTTGATGGGGTGGCGGGTGCCGGGGTGCTGCGCGACGGTTGCCCCCGAGTGCCTGGGCTCGACAGTGACGAGGGTGATGCAGTCGTGGTGGTCCCAAACCGCGATGAACGCTGTCATGTCCAGTGAGTTTGCCAGCTGGGTGAGCTCCGGCAAGGCGGCGCTCTGCAGGTTGCGTGAGACTCCCCGTGCCAGGACGGCCAGGCCGGGCCCGGGCTGGACCCGCCCGGCGTCGTCGCGCACCAGCAGCGAATGGTCTTCAAGAGTTCGCAGGATCCGGTACGCCACTGAACGGTGGACGCCCATGGCGTCGGCGAGTTCCGCGATGGTCATGGGACCGGGCGCAGCTGCCATGATCTCAAGGGCGCGAATGCCGCGCGAGAGAGTCTGGGAGGGCGAAGCCTGGACCGCGGGTCCTGCCGGGGCTGCGGCTGCGGTGGGAGTCATGGAGTCCATCCTAGATCCGCGGACCTGTTTGCTGTGTCCTTTATGGAACGTTCAGTTCAAATATCGAACTGAACCGCTGGTTCGCCGTTCACCGCAAAAATCGACCACACCGTGTCCCGTATCACAATTTCCGTAGTACCCTACTAACTAACTGACCGTTCTGTCGGTAATCCTGAAGGCGTACGGGCAGCCCCGCTGCCCGATAAACAATGGAGTTTCAATGACCACACCTTCCAAGGTGGATACACTCGCCGGTCCCAGCACCCGGCGTGAGGAACGCAAGGTCCTCGCCGGAACCCTCGTCGGCACCACCATCGAATGGTACGACTTCTTCATCTTTGCCCAGCTGACCGCAACGCTGCTGTCACCGCTGTTCCTGGCACCGCTGAACGAGTCCAACCCGGGCCTGGCGCAGATCCTTTCCTTTGCCCTCATTGGCATCAGCTTCCTGTTCCGCCCCCTCGGCGCAGTCATCGCCGGGCACCTGGGCGACCGCCTGGGGCGGAAGGCAATGCTGGTCTTCACCCTGGTGATGATGGGCGCGGCCACTGCACTCATCGGCATGCTGCCCACGTACGCGCAGATCGGTGCATGGGCCCCGGTACTGCTGATCCTGCTGCGGGTTATCCAGGGCTTCTCGGCCGGTGGTGAATGGGGCGGCGCTGCCCTGATGGCCGTCGAGCACGCACCGGTAAACCGCCGCGGACTCTTCGGCGCCTACCCGCAGATCGGCGTGCCCGTCGGCATGATCCTTGCCACCGGCCTGCTGTTCTTCCTCAACACCGGCATGTCCAAGGAAGACTTCGCGGCCTGGGGCTGGCGTGTGCCGTTCCTGCTGTCCATCGTCCTGATCGTGGTGGGCTACCTCATCCGCCGCGCCGTTGCCGAAAGCCCGGTGTTCCAGGAGATGGCCCAGCGGAAGAAGGAGAGCAAGGCGCCGCTGGGTGAGCTGGTCAGGAACCACAAGCTTCCGGTCCTGTACTCCACGCTGATCTTCATCGGAAACAATGCGGCAGGCTACCTGCTGATTGCGTTCTTCATCTCCTACGCCACCAAGACCCTGAAGATGCCCACGCCGCAGATCCTCCTGGCCACCACGCTGGCGTCCTTCGGCTGGCTGATCTTCACCCTGGTGGGCGGCTGGCTGTCCGACCGCATTGGCCGAGTCAAGACGTTCCTGATCGGCTACGCCATCGTCTTCGCCTGGATGATCCCGATGTTTGCCCTGATCGATACCAAGGACATCATGCTCTACGGCGTCGCCCTGTTCGTCCTGACGATCGGCCTGGGCCTGTCCTACGGACCCATGTCCGCCATGTACGCAGAGATGTTCCCGGCCGAAGTGCGGTACTCCGGCATCTCCATCGGGTACGCCTTCGGCGCCATCCTGGGTGGTGCCTTCGCAGCGACCATCGCCGAATCCCTGCTCCAGTCCACCAAATGGACCGGCTCGATCGGCATTTACATCATGGTCCTTTGCGTGATTTCCGCCGTCGGTGTGGTGCTGGCCAAGGAGACGAAGGGCCGCCCGCTCGGCGTCAGCAGCCACCACTGATCCCACCGTCCCGTCCGCGTCCTGGCCGGGCGCGGACCTGCAACACACCAGCAGCCCGGACCGCGAGGTCCGGGCTGCAGGTGCGTTCGCGGCAGTTCTGAACCTGGGCCCAAATCAATCCGGGCTGCCCGGGACGTCCGTGAAGCCTAGACCGCCAGGAACGAAATGGCGGCCTGCTTGAATGCCCGGCTGGTAATGGCATTGGTATGGTTCCGGCCGGGCAGGACCAGTTGCTCCGCCATGGACCCGGCGCTGCGGGCCAGTTCGGCAAGCCTGGGCAGGGTGTGGGCCCGCTCGTCCTTGTCGCCGACCACCAGCAGCATCGGAACATGGGGGACTGCTTCGGCGGGGTCGTACGGTTCAGCCTTGATGGCCTCCACCAGTGACAGCAGCGCGAAGATGTTGTTGCTCGGCAGGAGCAGGGCCATTTTGAGCAGCTGGGCAGTGGACTCGTCACTGATGGGCGTTCCGTCTGCCAGGTAGTCCTGGGCGGCCCGGAGGTCGAACGCGGCGAGCGGATCCGAATCGTTGGGTCCGCCAAGCACCAGCCGGTGCACCAGCTCGGGCTGGGTTGCGGCGAATTCCCAGGCGAGCCGGGAGCCCAGCGAATAACCCACCACGTCCAGCCCGCTGGAAGGATCACCGTCATGCAGGGGGCGCGCGCCGGCGTCGAAAACTGCCTGCAGCAGGTCCGCCCTGATTTTGCTGGGGGAGTACGAATCGCGGTCCTCCGGCGCGCCGCTGCGGCCGTGGCCCGGCAGGTCGACGGTGATGATCCTGCGACCGGCCTCAAGCAGGGCCGACACCCAGCCGGTGTCCTCCCAGTTGAGCTTGGAGGATGAGGAAAAGCCGTGGAGCAGCAGGACCGGCCGCAGCCCGGCGTCGGAGGCGGGTTCATGGACCGCGACGTACAGCTGCGGGTCGGTCCCTTCAACGGTATGCCCCTGCTGCTGTCCGGTGTGCCTGCCGCTCATCGTGTCAGTTCCCCAATCAGGTACGGCGCCTGGGCGGGCCCGGCGCGTCGGTGCGTCTTCCTTTGAAAGGTACCCGCCACTCTACCTGTTGGCCAACCGGTTACGGCCGGCCAAACGGGCCCCGGCGGCACAGGCCAGCGCGATGCCGGCGATCAGGGCGAAGGTGCTGAAGAGCTGGACGCGGCTGTCCTCGGCGCTGAAGCCGACGGCGAAAATGAGTCCCAGCAGGACCAGGCCCGTGATGGTCAGGCCGGGGAAGCCCTTCATCCGCAGGGGAAGCGGTGTGCCGTCGCGGTCCGCCTGCCGGCGCAGGATCAGCTGGGAGACCAGCGCGCTGCCCCACACCACCAGGCACGTGGATCCCACCAGCTGGAAGAGGGCAGGCAGGATCCGTTCCGGGAACAGGAGCTCCAGGACGGTGGCGATGAAGCCGAACGCCACCGAGACGGCAACGGCGAGCAGCGGCACGCCGGCACTGTTGAGCCGGGTGAGGACCCGGGGCGCCTCCCCCCGTTGCGAGAGCGAATACACCATGCGCGATGCGCCGTAGAGGTTCGCGTTCAGCGCCGAGAGGAGTGCGACGACGGCCACGAGGGTGATGGCGGTCGAGGCGCCGGGGATCCTGGCAGCGTCCAGTACGCCGGCGAAGGGCGAGGCGAGGCCTTTGGACGTGGCCGGCAGGACGGCGGCAATGACGAAAACGGAGCCAATGTAGAACACCAGGATGCGCCACACCACGGTCCGGATGGCTTTGCCGACACTGCGTTGGGGGTCCTCGGTTTCAGCTGCTGCCACCGAGACGATTTCCGTGCCGCCGAATGCGAAAATCACCACGAACAGGGCTGCCGCGACACCACCAAGGCCCTGCGGGGCAAAGTTGCCCGTGAGGTTTGCCGCGCCGGGGGATTCGACGCCGGGCAGCAGGCCCAGGAGCAGGGCGGCGCCGACGGCCAGGAACAGGACGATGACGGCAACTTTGAGGATGGCGAACCAGAACTCGAACTCACCGAAATTGCGGACGCCGGCCAGATTGATGCCGGTAAAGACCACCATGAAAAGCAGTGTCAGCGCCCAGACCGGCACCACGGGCCAGACGGAGAACAGCAGTCCCGCGGCGCCCAGGGCCTCAGCGGCAATGACCACCACCAGCTGCAGCCACCACAGCCATCCGATGGTGGCCCCCGCCGTCCGGCCCAGGGCCCGCTCGGCGTATACCGAGAAAGCGCCGCTGGCCGGGTTGGCAGCGGCCATCTCGCCCAGGGCCCACATCACCAGGATGATCAGTGTTCCGGCTACGAGATACGAGACGAGTACCGCAGGTCCAGCTGCCTGGACACCGGCGCCGGACCCCAAGAACAGCCCTGCGCCGATGGCGCTGCCCAACCCCATCATGGTGAGCTGGCGCGGCTTCATGCTGTGGCCGGCTGCGGCGTTCGTGGGGATGGCGGCGGACGTGGTCCGGCCAGACTTCGTCGTCATGGGGGCAATGCACCTTCTGGGGGCTGGTGGGTGGGGCGGCCCGCTGGGGGCCGGGGTCCTCGTGGGACCTTTTGAATTTACCGCCTCCGGAACGTGCCCGGAAACGACGGCAGGAAGGAAGGGGGTGGAACGCCGGCAAAACCGTTTCCTTTCGCGCCGCCCGTGGCACCAGGCGGAGGCGGCAGAAATATTTCCATTTCGGGTGTGCGGGGTCTTAGAATTAGTTTTGGTCAAGATGACCATAACTAAGCGAAGAGGGCGCCCGGGGCGGTCGACGGTGACGGAAGGCGGTGAACCGGGTGTACTACAGTTCGGCGAACGTCTCCGAGCGCCAGGCGGCGCCGCCGTCGCTGGCCATTTCCACGGTGATCTTCGCACTCCGGCCCAGCGAGTCCTCAGGCCGGCCCACGTTGTGGCTTCCCCTGGTACGCCGCATCCGGGAGCCCTTTAAGGGACTGTGGGCCCTGCCCGGCGGACCCCTCCGCCACGACGAGTCGCTCCAAAGCGCCGCGGCCAGGAACCTGCAGGAGACCACCGGCCTCGCGCCCCGCTACCTGGAACAGCTGTATGCCTTCGGCGGCCTGCACCGCTCACCCACCCAGCGGGTGGTGTCGATCGTCTACTGGGCGCTGGTCCAGCCCACGGAAGCTGCGCTCGCCGACGAATCCGAAAACGTGAGGTGGTTCCGGGCCGACCGCCTGGGCGAGCTCGCCTTCGACCACAACGCAATCGTGGACTACGCCCTGGGACGCCTGCGGAACAAGCTGGCCTACGGCTCGGTGGCCTACCACCTGCTGGGCGAGTACTTCACGCTGGCCCAGGTCCGCGAAGTCTACGAAGCCGTCCTGGACCGGCAACTGGACCCGGCCAACTTCCGCCGGCAGCTCAAATCGACTCCGGAAATCGAAGAAACCGGGGAATACCTCCAGGGCGGCAAGCACCGCCCGCCACGCCTCTACCGCTACACCGGCCGGCCCGGCCTTGACCCAGACAACAGGAGCACACCATGAGCAGCGTCAACACGGCAATCCAGCTGATCACGCGCGAACAGGCCGAGAAGGGCGCCGCCGCTAAAGGCGGCACCTGCAGCCCGGCGCTGGCCAAGGGCCCGTGGGACTACGACCTGGCCGAGGCACTCGCCGGTGTTCCCGCCTACGGCCCGGGCGCCTCCAGCGCGGACCCCGCCCCGGCGTCCACCCCGCGCCAGGGCCAGCTGCCCGATGAGTACAAGCTGGCCAGTGACGCCGAACTCGGCGAACGGATCAAGGCGGCCAAGGCAACCCTGGGCGGCCGCGCCGTCATCCTCGGGCATTTCTACCAGCGCGACGAGGTCATCCAGTACGCAGACTTCGTCGGGGACTCCTTCCAGCTCGCGAACGCCGCGCTCACCAGGCCGGAAGCGGAAGCCATCATCTTCTGCGGCGTCCACTTCATGGCCGAAACCGCTGACATCCTTTCCACCCCGGAGCAGGCAGTCATCCTGCCGAACCTGGCCGCCGGATGCTCCATGGCCGACATGGCCGACGCGGATTCCGTGGAGGAGTGCTGGGAACAGCTCGAGGAGATCTTCGGCACCGAGCCTGACGCCGGGGGCCGGGTCCCGGTCATTCCCGTCACCTACATGAACTCCTCCGCAGCCCTGAAGGCGTTCTGCGGTGAACACGGCGGCATCGTCTGCACCTCCTCGAATGCCAGGACGGTCCTGGAGTGGGCGTTCCAGCGCGGCCAGCGGGTCCTGTTCTTCCCCGACCAGCACCTGGGACGCAACACGGCCAAGGCCCTGGGCGTGTCCCTGGACCAGATGCCCATGTGGAACCCGCGGAAGGACCTGGGCGGCAATGACCAGCAGGCGCTCCTGGACTCCCGCGTGATCCTCTGGCACGGGTTCTGCTCCGTCCACAAACGCTTCAGCGTGGCGCAGATCGAAAAGGCCCGGGCCGACTTCCCCGGCGTGCAGGTCATCGTGCACCCCGAATGCCCCATGGAGGTGGTGGATGCAGCGGATTCCGCCGGCTCCACCGACTTCATCAAGAAGGCCATCGCCGCCGCCACCGGGCCCACCACGTTCGCCATCGGTACGGAAATCAATATGGTCAACCGGCTTGCCGCCGAGTACCCGCAGCACACCATCTTCTGCCTGGACCCGGTGATCTGCCCCTGCTCCACCATGTACCGCATCCACCCCGGCTACCTCGCCTGGGTCCTGGAGGAACTGGTGGCCGGCCGCGTGGTCAACCGCATCACTGTGGACCACAACGTGCAGGCCAACGCCAGGACGGCGCTCGAGCGCATGCTCGCCGCGAGGCCGTAATGGCGCGCCGGCTGGCCGTCGTCGGAAGCGGCATCGCGGGCCTTTACGCTGCCCTGCTTGCCACCGATGCCGGCGCGGACGTGGTGCTGCTGACCAAAGGCGCGCTGGACCAGAGCAACACCTGGTACGCGCAGGGCGGCATCTCCGCCGTCCTCGCCGAACCTGCCCCGGGAGATACCGTTGACGCGCACATCGCCGACACCCTGCGTGCCGGGGCCGGGCACTGCAACGAGGCCGCGGTCCGGCTGATGTGCACGGAGGCGCGGCGGGACATCGCCGGCCTGCAGCGCTACGGCGTTGCCTTCGATGGGGGGCAGGCCGGGGAGGGAACGGCTGGGGCCACGTACGACGCCGGCGGCCCGGCCCTTGGGCTCGAAGCAGCCCACAGTGCCCCGCGGATCCTGCACGCAGGAGGAGACGCCACGGGTGCCCGCGTCGCCGGCGCGCTGATCCAGGCCGTCCTTTCCCGCAGGGACGCGGGAAAGCTCACCATCCTCACGCACACCCTGGTCACCGCCCTGGTGGCCCGGGACGGGCAGGTGGCCGGAGTCAGGTACCTCCAGGACGGCCGGCCAGCGCAGCTGGACGCGGATGCCGTCCTGCTCGCCACCGGGGGAGCAGGCCAACTGTTTTCCCAGACCACCAACCCCGCCGTTGCCACCGCCGACGGACTCGCGCTCGCCGTCCGCGCCGGAGCGGCAGTGGCAGACCTTGAGTTCTTCCAGTTCCACCCCACCTGCCTGGTCAGCTCCGCCACAGCACATCCGGCCCGGCTGGACGGACCACTGCTGATCTCCGAAGCCGTCCGCGGCGAAGGCGCCGTCCTGCTGGACTCCGGCGGACGCCGCTTCATGCAGGCCTACCATCCCGATGCCGAACTGGCGCCACGGGACGTGGTCTCCCGCAGCATCGCCCTCCACCTTGCCAAGCTGGGTGATCCCACCGGGCACGTCTACCTCGACGCCCGGGGCCTTGAGCGGGCCCGTGGCAAGGGTTTCCTTCACCAGAGGTTTCCCACCCTCACCCGCAAAACCCTCGACGCCGGCATCGACTGGACCCGCGAACTGGTCCCCGTTGCCCCGGCTGCGCACTACTGGATGGGCGGGGTAACCACGGACCTCAACGCCCGCACCAGCGTCCCCGGCCTCTACGCGGCCGGCGAGGTTGCGTGCACCGGTGTCCAAGGGGCTAACCGGCTGGCCAGCAATTCCCTCCTTGAGGGGCTCGTCTTCGGCCGCCGCGCTGTTGAAGACTTCCTCTTAGGTACTCCTGCTTGGGGCTCGCCTGACGGCGCGACGGACGGACTGGACATAACCCGCGGGAGTCGGCTGTCCAGCTTCGGTGGAGATGGGGGTCTGGATACTGCCTTCTCCCGGGACGCTCTTCGCCGCCTCATGACCTCGCACGCCGGGGTCCTGCGGTCCGGGGAATTGTTGGCTGAGGCTGCTTCCACTCTTGACCGGTGGGCCGCCGTCGTCCGTCCTGATCTGGAAGGCGCTGCTGACCCTGTTGCCTGCGAGGACCGGAACCTCCTGTTGGCCGCGCAGCTGCTGGTCAGCGCCGCCCTGAACCGGACCGAATCCCTGGGGGCGCATTACCGCAGCGATGAACCCGTCGAAACTGCCCACCTGTCTTCCCACCGCCCGAAAGCGAGCCTGCTCCATGACTGACCCCGCCGTGATCGACCAGGCAAAGCCCCTGCGCCCCGCGTTGGACCTGACCCTGCCGCCCGCCCCCGTCAGGGACATCCTGGAGCGGGCCTTCGCCGAGGACGCCCCTTCCGGCGACATCACCTCGCAGCTGCTCATCCCCGCCGGCGCCCGCGCCACCGCCGTCCTGAACGCCCGCGTGGCGGGCGTCCTGAGCGGAGCCACCGTCTTCCGCGACGCCATGCAGCTGGTGGACCCCGCTACGCAGGTGGATCTGCTGGTGGCGGATGGGGAAACGTTCGACGCCGGCACGCACCTCGCGCGGGTCACCGGCACCGCCCGCTCGGTGCTGCTGGCGGAACGCGTGGCGCTGAACCTGGTCCAGCGGATGTCCGCCATCGCCACGAAGACCGCCGAATTCGTGCGGCTCGCCGAAGGTACCCGGGCCCGCATCACGGATACGCGCAAGACCACCCCCGGCCTGCGCATCCTGGAACGGTTCGCAGTCCGATGCGGCGGCGGTGCAAACCACCGGTACAGCCTCTCCGATGCCGTGCTGGCCAAGGACAACCACCTCGCCGTGATGACAGGCGGGGACCCGGCCAAGCTCACGGCCCTCCTTCTGGCCGCCAAGGCGCAGCTGGGACACACCACCCACTTCGAAGTCGAAGTGGACCGCATGGACCAGATCGAACCCGTGCTGGCAGCCGGCGTGGACACCATCATGCTGGACAACTTCAGCATCGACGAACTCAAGGCCGGGGTGGCCCTCGTCGCCGGCCGGGCCCGGGTGGAGGCAAGCGGGAACGTGAACTCCGGAACGGTCGCGGCCATTGCGGCCACCGGTGTGGACGTCATCTCCGTGGGCGCACTCACCCACTCCGTGGCCGCGCTGGATCTGGGCCTTGACGTCGAACTGGCCGCCCGGTGACCCTGCCATGATCTTCCTTGACGCCGCCGCCACCACCCCGGTCCGCCGTGAAGTGCTGGACGCCATGTGGCCCTACCTCACCGGTGGCTTCGGCAACCCCTCCAGCCACCACACCCTCGGTGAAGCGGCGGCTGCGGCCCTGGCACAGGCGCGGAGGACGGTAGCAGACGTCCTTGGCTGCCGGCCCGGAGAAGTGGTGTTCACCTCCGGCGGAACCGAAGCGGACAACCTCGCCGTCAAAGGCGTAGCCTTGGCCCGGCAGGCCGCAAACCCGCTGCTGGACCGGGTGGTGATCAGCGCCGTCGAACACCCGGCAGTGGAGGAATCCGCCCGGTACCTGGAACGCTTCCACGGCTTCTCCGTTGACGTGGTGCCCGTGGATTCAACCGGGCGGGTGACGCCCGAAGCACTCGCCGGGGCGCTTCGCCCGGAAACGGCGCTGGTGAGCATCATGTACGCCAACAACGAGGTCGGCACCATCCAGCCCATCGCCGCTCTGGCCGACGCGGCCCGCGCCCACGGCATCCCTTTCCACACCGACGCCGTCCAGGCCGCCGGCTGGCTGCCGCTCGACACCCGCCCGCTGGGGGTGGATGCGATGAGCATCTCGGGGCACAAGCTGGGGGCGCCCAAGGGCTGCGGCCTGCTGTTTGTCCGGAGCCGTACGCGCCTGGAACCGGTCATCCATGGCGGCGGCCAGGAGCGGGGTCGCCGGTCCGGGACCGAAAACGTTGCCGGCGCGGTGGGGCTGGCCACCGCCCTTACGCTTGCCCGGGACCGCCAGGCAGGGGAGCAGGCAAGGGTTGCCGCGCTGCGGGACCGGTTCATTGCTGCCGTGCTGGCAGGAGTGCCGGACGCCGTCCTCACCGGGCACCCGTCCGAACGGCTGCCGTCAGTGGCCTCGTTTTGCTTCCCCGGAACCAGCGGCGAATCGGTGCTTTTGGAGCTCGAACGCCGCGGCGTGGTCTGCTCCAGCGGCTCGGCATGCGCCGCCGGCTCAGACGCGCCGTCGGCCGTGCTCACAGCCATGGGTGTTCCGGCCGAGGTGGCCCAGACGGCGGTCCGCTTCAGCTTCGACGCTGCCGTCACGCGGGAGGACCTCGACGCCGCCGCAGCTGCCGTCCAGGCGGCTGTCGCCGGCATCAGGAACCTGGGCGCCGGCCAGGGCCGGTAGCCCTCCCGCCGTCCGGAGTCCCAGGTCCGGTGCCCTAGCGGTGCCGTGCCCGGCGGAAGATCCAGTGCCGCAGCATGCTGAAGCGCACCGCGGTGGCCAGGAAACCGGAGAGCGTGGTGGCAACCAGTTCGTCACCCACGCTGGCGTCCGGGTTGAACCAGTGCAGCACTCCGAGGCTGCTGCCGGTAATCACCAAGGCCACGGCAATCACCACGACGCCGTTGAGGTGGTCGCGGAAACGGCGTTGTTCGCCGGTGATCTTGAACGTCAGCCGGCGGTTCAGTGCGGTGTTC
The DNA here is from genome assembly GCF_006517815.1 of Pseudarthrobacter sp. NIBRBAC000502770. Taxonomy (NCBI): domain Bacteria; kingdom Bacillati; phylum Actinomycetota; class Actinomycetes; order Micrococcales; family Micrococcaceae; genus Pseudarthrobacter; species Pseudarthrobacter sp. NIBRBAC000502770. The sequence continues at coordinate 2,048,221 of NZ_CP041198.1, read as the reverse complement.
AGCAGCGACGTCAGGACCAGTGCCACGGCGTTGGCCAGCTGGGCGCCGAGCCACGGGCGCAGCAGCGCGTAAAGCCCCAGGGACGCCGCGGTGCAGATGACCCCGACGCCGGAAAAACGCAGCAACTGCCGGATGACCGGAAAGCGCAGCACACCACGGTAGTGCTTGGTGGCGGGAAATTGCCGGGACGCTGTTTCCGTGACGGCGGGAGCGGACAGGCCTTCCCTCACGCGGTATTACCGGTAACGGCCGGCATTAATACAGCTCGCCCACGGGGATGTCCACTGCAAGCCGGTTGGATGGCCCGGGCAGCGGACAGGCCCATGCCTCGTTATAGGCGCAGGAGGGGTTGTAGGCGAAGTTGAAGTCCAGGACGAACATGGCATCCGGCCCGGACCCCTGGACCCCTTGGAATGCGCCCTTGATCGTGTCCAGCAGGTAGCGCCCCGCCCCGTAGCTGCCGCCCGGCTGGCCCGCCGTGGCATCGCGGAACGGAACGAAGATTCCGCCCCCGTATCCGTGGATTTTCCACACCCCCAGCTGGCCCATCTCGGGAAGGTCGAAGGTGCCAAGCCGCACGAGGTTCACCACGCCGTCGGTCCCGGTGTCCACGCTCAGCTCCCGGCCCGCGCCTTCCTTGGTGAGCGGGACGTGGAACCGGTAGATGGGGTCATAGTCCGCGGTCTTCAGGCCGGAAAAGCGGGCCTTGTCCGCTGCGGTCAGCGCCGAAGCCGGATGAGTGGCGAACATCAGGTCCCGCTGGTGGCGCCAGTAAGAGTGGGCCTCGGACGGGTTATCCGCGGAGATCCGGCGGACGTTGTCGTAAAGCGCAAAGGTCCGCAGCCGCCAATCGACGATGTCCAGGGCCGAAATGTCCGCGGGGTTCTCTTCGGCTGCGCCGTGCTGCTCTTGCGACATAACCTCCAGCCTAGTCCCAGCCCGGAGTGGCAAATGCCCGACGGCGACACGCCTGCGCCCGCACCGCGGCCGGCGGCAGGGGGACGGTCCGGCCGGGGGACGGCGTCAGGTGCCGGAAACACCGCCACGGCAGGCGGGAAAGAGAGGAAAGGCGCCGTTAGGCTGGCGTCATGACAGGTGCGCCACTGAAGTCTGTTCTTTCCGGTATCTCCCTCGCGGCTGCAGCGGTCCTGCTGGCAGCGTGTTCCGGGCCGCAGGCAGCCGGCCCAGGATGGACGGCTCAGCCGGACCCTTCTGCGGTGCCGGTATCCGGAACAGCCACGTCCGGAACAGCCCCGCCGGCCGGGGCCACGTCACCGTCTCCGACCGCCTCCGGCGAGCCGCAGCCGGTGCCCACTGCAACGTCTTGGAAGACCTTCTCCGATCCCGCAGGAACCGTCAGCTTCGACCTCCCGGTGGACTGGATCGCCCAGTCCGTGGCCACGGAGGAAGGCGTCCTTCCCGGCGGACTGAAGGTTGACGTGAAGAGGCCCGACGGGACCTTCATGGCTTCGCTCCGGACGGGACTGCCGTCGTCGTCCGTTGACTGCCCGGACGCCGCACAGCACCCGTACACCGTGATCAGCAGCGTGCCCTTCGACCTCGCCGCGCAGGACGGGGAGGGAACCATCCCGCCCCGCATGGTCTTCCGGGTGATCCAGGGTTACCGCTATTTCGGTTCCTACGGCATCACCAACCTGGTGGGTGGCACCGACGGGAAGGCGTGCGAGCTGCGCAACGTGGTGCGTGGGCCGGCCGGGAAGGGCGACTACTCGTTTGGGGACCTCGTGGCCCTCAAAGCCTTTGCTCCGGATGAAAAGGTGGCCCCGGCAAAGGCGTTCGACACCCTGGGCCAGGCGGCCCAGTACGTCAACGGGAGCCCTGACTTCGCCAATGTGCAGCGGATGCTAATGTCGCTGAAGGTCAAAAACTAGTCGCGCTGCCCGCGGCCCACCAGGTGACGGGGCGCCCGACTTGCCTTCCACCCCCAACACCCCCGGAGATTCATGGAACGCTCTGTTTCCGCCCGCCTCGCCTTCAGGACCATCGCCAACACCAAGGTGGCCATGGCCGTCGCCGTGGCGAGGAACAGCGGCTACTCATCCTTTGCGGAGTCCCTGTCCGTGACGGCGGGGGGAGCGGAGGTTCCCCTCAAGGAGATATCGGACCACCACGGGGGCCGGTTCCACTACATGGAATTCGCCGAACCCACCGAAGTCACGGTGGAATATTCGGCCACGGTGGCCGGCCGCGCCGTGCCCGAAGAAGCGGACCTGGCCGACCGCATCCGCTATGTACGCCCCAGCCGGTATGCAGAGTCTGACAGGCTGCTGCCGACGGCCTATGCGGAATTCGGCGGAGTCCACGGGGCGGACCTGGTGCATGCCGTCCGCGACTGGGTCAACGGCGAGCTGCGGTACATCAGCGGCTCCTCCCGTGGCACGGATGGCGCGGTGGAGACGCTCCTGAGCAGGCGGGGCGTTTGCCGGGACTTCGCGCACCTGGCCATCGCCCTGCTGCGGTCCAAGGACATCCCGGCCCGCCTCGCGGCTGTCTACGCCCCCGGCCTGAGTCCCATGGATTTCCACGCCGTGGCGGAAGCCCATGTGGAGGGTGCGTGGCACGTCATCGACCCCACGGGGCTTGCCCCGCGGGAGTCGATGCTGCGCATTACTGCCGGCCGTGATTCGTCGGATACGGCTTTCCTTTCCACGGTGGGCGGAAGCCTGGTTTTGAACCAGCTGCGCGTGACCGCAGTGGTGGACGGGGACCTTCCGGCTGAGGACCCCGCCCGGCTGGTGCAGCTGGGCTAGCGCTTCCCCAGCGAGTTCCGCAGCTTGTCGGTAAGCCGCATGAGCTCTTTCTGCTCGGCGGCCGTCAGTGCCGGTCCCACCAGTGCCGAGATGTCCCGGACATGCTCGCGGCCAATTTCCTTCTGGAGTTCGCGGCCCTCGTCCGTCAGCTTGAGCAGCACGCCGCGGCCGTCCTCCGGCGCCGGCATCCGGGCCACGAGGCCGCGCTTCTCGAGCCGCTCCACCAGCCGGCTCAGGCTGGACTGGCTCAACAGGACGTTATCGTTGAGCTCGTTGAGCCGCAGCCAGCCGGACGGGCAGCGGGAAAGCGTGAACAGGACGTCGTACTCGTTCACCGCAAGCTTCCGGAATGCGGGCCCTGACTGCAGCTTCCGCATGACGGCTACCTGCGCCCGGAACAGCGATTCCCAGGTCTCCGCCGCCAGCCGCACCGGCGATTCCTGTCCTCCGGCAGCCATTACGCCACCGGGGTTGAAGTGCCGGCATCCTGCGACGCCAGCAGGGCGGCCACGCGGCCTGCGTGGGTGGGCGGTTCCGGAACGTGCGCAGGCTTCAGCGCTGCGTACTCCTTCCGGAGGACCGGCAGCACTTCCTCGCCGAACAGGTCCAGCTGCTCCAGGACGGTCTTGAGCGGCAGGCCGGCGTGGTCAATAAGGAACAGCTGGCGCTGGTAGTCACCGAAGTACTCGCGGAAGGCCAGGGTCTTCTCGATGACTTCCTGCGGGCTGCCCACGGTCAGCGGTGTCTGCGAGGTGAAGTCCTCCAGCGACGGGCCATGGCCGTAGACCGGTGCGTTGTCAAAGTAGGGGCGGAATTCCTTCACCGCATCCTGGGAGTTCTTGCGCATGAAGAACTGTCCGCCGAGTCCCACAATCGCCTGGTCGGCCTTGCCGTGGCCGTAGTGCTCGTACCGCTCCCGGTAGAGGCCGATCAGCTGCTGGTAGTGCTCCTTGGGCCAGAAGATGTTGTTGGCGAAGAAGCCGTCACCAAAGTACGCGGCCACCTCGGCGATCTGCGGCGTGCGGATGGAACCGTGCCAGACGAAGGGAGCCACACCGTCCAGCGGACGGGGGTGGAGGTGAAGTTCTGCAGCGGTGTGCGGAACTTGCCGGACCAGTTCACGGTGTCCTCGTCCCACAGCTTGCGCAGGAGGCTGTAGTTCTCGATGGCCAGCTCTACGCCGTCCTGGATGTTCTTGCCGAACCACGGGTAGACCGGCGCGGTGTTGCCGCGGCCCAGGACCAGGTCGACGCGGCCGTCGGCCAGGTGCTGGAGCATGGCGAAGTCCTCGGCGATCTTCACCGGGTCATTGGTGGTGATCAGCGTGGTGGCCGTGGAGAGGATGATGCGTTCGGTCTGCGCCGCGATGTAGGCCAGCGTGGTGGTAGGGGAGGAGGAAAAGAAAGGCCGGTTGTGGTGCTCGCCGATCGCGTAGACATCCATGCCGATTTCCTCGACTTTTTTGGCGATGGCAACCGAGGCCTTGATGCGCTCGTGCTCGGTGGGGGTACGGCCTGTGGTGGGGTCCGTGGTGATGTCGCTGACGCTGAAAACACCGATCTGCATGACGTGCCTTTCCGTTCCTGGACTTGCTGGGCTTGGTTCCAGTGTAGACCAATTTAGATGCGTTTGCATCTATTGACTTCTGTAACACCCCGCCGCGGGGATTATTCCCCCGCGGGGAACACGTGCCCGGACGCGGCGATGCCCGCACCACGGGGTGGTGCGGGCATCGCCGGAACGCAGGCCCTATTCGGCACCGCCGGGGGCCGCCCGGCGCCCGCTGACCTTGGGGACCTGGCCGGTGGTCCAGTCCCTGAACTCGGCGTCGATGTCCGAACCGGGTCCACCCTCAGGGCGGGCCTGCAGGTCCCGCAGAAGCGCCTTCTTTTCCCGCCGGCCTTCCACCAGCCGGTAGAGCACGGGAACCAGGACCAGGGTCAGGGCCGTGGAAGACACCAGGCCGCCAATCACCACCACCGCCAACGGCTGGGAAATGAACCCGCCGCCGCCCGTGAGGCCCAGTGCCATGGGGGTCAGGGCGAAGACCGTTGCCAGTGCCGTCATGAGGATGGGCCGGAGGCGCTGCCGGGCGCCGTTCGTGATGGCATCCGCCACGTTCATGCCGGGCCGGCCGTCGCGGGGCTGCCGGTACTGGTTGATCAGGTCGATCAGCACGATCGCGTTGGTAACCACGATTCCCACCAGCATCAGCATGCCGATCAGTGACGGCAGTCCCAGCGGAACCCCGGTGAGCAGCAGCAGGGCCACGGCACCGGTAGCCGCGAACGGAACCGAGACCAGCAGGATCAACGGCTGCACGAGGGACTTGAAGGTGGCCACCATGATCACATACACGATGGCGATGGCCGCCAGCAGGGCCAGGCCAAGTTGCCGGAAGGATTCGGCCTGCTGGGTGGTGGCACCACCGATAGTGGCAGTGACCCCCGGCGGAAGCTGGACGTCAGCGAGGCGCTTTTGGACTTCGGTGTTCACGGCACCCAGGTTGGAGCCCGACGGCGTGATGGACACCTTGGCGGTACGCTCGCCGTTGCTGGCGGTGATGGAGACGGGGACGTCCACCTGCTCGACGGCGGCGATGCTTCCCAGCGTGACCGGCCGGCCGGCCGCCGGAAGCGGGATATTCCGGACGGCGTCGATGCTGGTGAACTTGGTGCCCTGGCCAATGCGGACGGGGAAGTCGTTAGTGTCGATCCGCACCGTGCCTGCCGGGATGGGGCTGATCGTGGAGGCCAGCACGCCGGCCACCTGCTCCTCGTTCAGGCCGGCCGCCGCGGCCTTGGCCCGGTCCACCTTGACCTGCACCACCGGGTTGCTGGCAGCCAGGTTGCTGGCCACCTCGCTGGTGCCGGGCACCCCAGTCATGGCGGCAACCATGGTGTCGCTGGCCGACTGCAGGTCCGCGCTGGTGGCAGCCTTCAGCGTAATGTCCACGGTGGACGAGGTGCCGAAGCCGCCCTGCTGGGTTCCCACGGAGATCTTTCCGGAATCAGGCACCTTGGCCAGCTCGGTCCGCACGGTGTCCTGGAGCCGTTCCTGGTTGGCCTTTTCGTCAGTCACCACGGTGAATGTCGAGTTGGAGGAGCCGGTGGAGGTCAGTGCGGCGAAGCCGGCCTGGGCGTTGCCCGACGTCACCTGGACGTCCTTGATGCCGTCGAGGCCGCGCAGCACGCCTTCGAGGCGGATAGCCGCCGCGCTGGTGTCGGCCAGGCTGGTCCCCGGCGGAAGCACCTGGCGTACGGTCAGGCTGTTCTGCCCAGAGTTCCCCAGGAGGTTGGTGGCCAGCAGCGGCGTCATGGCACCGGTGGCACCGAGCACCAGGACAGCCGCCACCAGGGTGATGACGGGGTGCTTCTGCGTGGACCGGAGGATGGGCAGGTAGCCGCGCTGCAGCCGGCTGCGCTGCTCGGCGTCGTGGGCCCTTGCCTTGGCCTCGTCGGCAATGCGCCGCGCCTCGGGGGATCCTGCGGCCGCGCCGGCGGGGCCGCCCTTGGGGTTCTTCAGGAACCAGTAGGCCAGCACCGGAACGATGGTCAGCGAGACCAGCAGCGATGCCAGCAGCGCCATGGTGACCGTCAGGGCGAACGGCCGGAACAGTTCGCCTGCCAGTTCGCCCACGAAGGCGATGGGCAGGAACACCGCCACCGTGGTCAGGGTCGAGGCGGTGATGGCCCCGGCAACTTCCCTGATGGCGGTGAGGATCGCCGTCGACTTTTCCTCGCCGTAACTGAGGTGCCGCTTGATGTTCTCAATGACCACGATCGAGTCGTCCACCACGCGCCCGATCGCGATGGTGAGGGCGCCCAGAGTCAGGATGTTCAGCGAGTAGCCGGTGGCCGACAGGCCGATGAATGTGATGAGCAGGGACAACGGAATCGAGATGGCCGTGACCAGCGTGGACCGTGCGGACATCAGGAAGAGCAGGATGATGGCCACGGCGAATCCCAGTCCCAGGAGGCCTTCGGTGGTGAGGTCCTTGATGGACTTTTCGATGAACGGGGCCTGGTCGAAGACGGGCGTGAACTTGGCGTTCGACCCCAGCTCTGCCTCCAGGTTGTTCAGCGAGTCCCGGACCGCGTGCGAGATCCCTACCGTGTCGCCCTCGGGCTTCTTGGTCACGGAGACCGCAAGCGTCTCGGCGCCGTTGGTGCGGGTAATGGAGGTGCGCTCATCGTCCTTGAGGGAGACGTCGGCAACGGAGCCGATGGTCGCTGCGTTCTTGGCTCCGGTCAGCGGCAGTGCTTTGATGGCGTCGAGTGAATCCACCGGGCTGCCGATCTGCAGCGAGAGGGTCTTGCCCTGGTCCTGGAGTGTTCCGGCCGGAACCAGGGCGCCGTTGTTGGACAGGGCGTCGCGGATGGCGGTGACGCCTACCCCCGCCGCTGCCATGGCGTCGGTGCGGGGGAGGATCTCGATGTGCTGGGAGGCGCCACCCGTGACGTCGGCGCTCCGGACGCCGTCGATCTTCTGCAGCCTGGGAACGCTGAGGCGCTGCAGGTCCGCGTTCAGTTCACTGAGCGGTTTGTCCGACGAGACGGCGAGGAAAACAATGGGGAAGTCGCTGATGCTGCCGGCGATGGCCTGCGGCTGGACGTCGCTGGGCAGGGTCCGTTTGGCGTTGGAGATGGCCCGGTCGATCTGGTTCCGGGCCCGGTCCAGGTTCGATCCGTAGGTGAACACCATGGTGATCTGGGAGACGCCGGTCCGCGACGTGGAGGAGGTGGATTCCAGCCCCTCCACGCCGTTCAGCGCCTTTTCAAGGGGGCCGCTGACCTGTTTGTCCACCACTTCGGGGGATGCCCCCGGCATGGAACTGAGCACGGTGATCTGCGGGAACTCGATCGAAGGGATGAGCTCCTGCTTCAGCGACGACATGGTGATCACGCCGAACACCGAGGCGAAGACGGTGATCAGCGCGATCAGGGCCCGGTTCGCCAGGGAAAGGTGCGCCAACCGGAACATGGGTGGTCTCCTGGGGGTCTAAGTGACTGGTACAAGCCCTGGGGGTGCCAGCCGCTGGCCCCGGCAGGGTCAGCGGCTGGCGGAAACGCTCTCCAGCTGGAGGGACTTGGCCGTGGCCCGTTCCAGTTCCGCGGCGAGGTCCGGATTCTCATCCAGCTTCACCCCATAGCCGGGCATCATGTCCTTGAGCTTGGACTGCCAGCCCTTGAAGTTCTTGGGGAACGTCTTCTGGAGCAGCTCGATCATGATGGGGACAGCGGTGGACGCCCCCGGCGAAGCGCCCAGGAGCGCACCGATGGAGCCGTCGCGGCCGGCAATCACTTCAGTGCCGAACTGGAGGATGCCGCCCTTTTGCGGGTCTTTCTTGATGATCTGTACACGCTGGCCGGCGGTGATGAGTTCCCAGTCGCTGCCCTTTGCCTCCGGGTAGTACTCGCGCAGTGCCTCCACCTTCTGGTCGTGGCGCTTGACCACTTCCTTGACCAGGTAGGCGGTGAGGTCCATGTTGTCCTTGGCAACGGCGAGCATCGGAATGATGTTGCCGGGGCGGATGGACAGGGGCAGGTCCAGGTACGAGCCGTTCTTCAGGAAGTTGGTGGAGAAGCCTGCATACGGGCCGAACAGGAGCGAGCGCTTCCCGTTGACGTAGCGGGTATCCAGGTGCGGAACGGACATGGGCGGCGCACCCACGGAGGCCTGGCCGTAGACCTTGGCGCTGTGCTGGGCGGCGATGGTCTCGTCCGTGCAGCGGAAGAACTGGCCGGAGACGGGAAACCCGCCGTAGCCCTTGCTTTCGGGGATGCCGGAGGCCTGAAGCAGGTGCAGGGCGCCGCCGCCGGCGCCGACAAAGACGAATTTGGCGTGGATCTTGCCGTGCTCGCCCGACTTGGGGTACTTCAGCGCCAGGTCCCAGCCGCCGTCGGACGCGCGGGAGATCCCGGTAACGTCGTGGCCGTAGTTGATTTCGACGCCGTTGTTACCAAGGTACGTGGTCAGTTCACGGGTCAGTGCGCCGAAGTCGACGTCGGTGCCCTCGGCCGCGCGGGTGGCCGCAATGCGCTGCTGGGGGTCGCGGCCCTTGACGATCAGCGGTGCCCATTTGGCGATCTGGGCGTGGTCCTCTGAGTACTCCATGCTCCGGAACAACGGGTGGGGCTTCAGTGCCTCGTACCGGGTCTTCAGGAAGCGGGTGTGGTCTTCGCCGATCACGAAGCTCATGTGCGGGACGGTGTTGATAAAGCCCTTGGGCGAACCAATCAGGCTGTTGTCCACCAGGTGGGACCAGAACTGGCGGGAAAGCTGGAACTGTTCGTTGATGAGCAGCGCCTTGGCGGGGCTGACCGAGCCGTCTTTGGCCGCGGGCGAGTAGTTCAGTTCGCAGAGGGCGGCGTGGCCCGTTCCTGCGTTGTTCCAGGGGTCCGAGCTTTCCAGGCCGGGCTGGTCCAGCCGCTCGAACAGGGAGATGGTCCAGGTCGGCTCCAACTGCTTGAGGAATGCCCCCAGCGTGGCGCTCATGATGCCGCCGCCTATCAGGACAACGTCGGCGTGTGGGGTCTTGGAAATGAAGGTCACGATCAGTCTCCGATTGCAGCGGCTCTGGCTGTCACAGAATATCCCCGCCCGGCCCTCTTACTGAAATTGGCCCGGGCCGTCAAGGCTTTAGCTGCACCTTCGTGAAAACTTCATTTAAGACAGGCGACGCCGGGTAGCTGAGCACGCGGTCCGAGAGTGCAAGTGCGGAGATGGGGAAGGCGATGGGAACAGCCGGCACCGTCGCGGCGATCTGGGTGTTGATGGTGTGATAAAGGTCATCCCGCTCCTTCCCTTCAGGAAGCCCGCGTGCCCGGTTGATCTTCGAGAAGACCTGGGGATCCTGGTACCCGAACTCGCCGTTCTTCTCCCCGAAGAGTGGCCCGACGAAGTTGTCCGCGTCCGAATAGGACCCGTTCCAGCCAAGGATGTGGAGGGCATGGTCGCCGGCAGACTGGACCTTCTGGAGGTAGCCGTTGGACCAGTCAACGGGCACGGGCCTGATGTTGAAGCCGACGGCGGTGAGCTGCCGGCTGAGTTCGGCGTACACCTTTTCGGGCGTGGGCAGGTACGGGCGGGTGACGTTGAGGGGGTAATAGAACTTCAGTTCTTCCCCGGCGTAGCCGCCCTCCTTCAGGTAGTCCTTTGCCTTGGCAGGATCGTGCCCGAGTTCAGGTGCGTCGTTGTTGAACCCGCTGATCTTGGGCGGAACAAACTGTGTGGCCTTGGCGGTGTTGTCGATAAAGAACTTCCGGATCAACGTCTCCTTGTCGATCGCAAGCTCCACCGCCTGCCGGATCTTCTGGTTCTGGAGGATCGGGACGTCCTGGTTCAAGCCCACGTACATCACCGAGAACGGGTCGCGCTGCACGATTTGCTTGCCGCGCTTGACCAGCTGGTCGAAGTTCCCCACGGTCACGGCGTCGTAGCCATCGATCTTGCCGTCCAGCAGTGCCTGCAGGCGGGTCTGGGGGTGGTTGTAGGCCAGGAAGTTGATGGTGGCGATCTGGCCGCGGTCACCCCAGTAGGCCGGGTTGCTGGCCAGGGTGACGTTGTCGGTGCCCCAGGCGGCAAGGGAGAAGGGGCCGGTGCCGACGGGGTTCGTGGCGAAGGCTGACATGGCCTGGCCGCCCCGGTTCTGGTCCAGGACGTCCGCTTTGCCGGAGGCGAGGGCTGCCGGGGAGGCCATGGCAAAGGCCGGAAGGGTCAGTGCCGGCAGGAAGGCGGTGAATCGCTGCGTGAGGTCGATCTGGACCGTGTCCGGGGCCAACGCGGTGCAGCTCTTGAAGATCGACAGCCCGGGCTCGTCGGAGTGTGCCTTGAATACGCCCTTGAAGGAGCTGCCCGGTGCCTGCTTCCGCAGCTCGGCAGGGAAAGCGAACCAACGGTTGAAGTTGGTGCAGACGGCGTCGGCGTTGAAAGGGGTGCCGTCCTGGAAGGTGACCCCGGTGCGGAGCTTGAAGGTGTAGGTGCGGCCCTCGTTGGATTCGTTCCATTCCGTCGCCAGCAGCGGAGTGGGCTTGCCGGTAGTCTGGTCAACCCCCACCAGGCCTTCGAGGATCTGCCGGGTGATCCGCTGGGACTCCACATCGTTGGACAGGGCCGGGTCCAGCCCCAGGGGCTGCGCCGCGGTGCCGAAATTGAAGGTGGCCTGCGGCTCAGCCGGCGGGGAACTGGGAGTGCCGGAGGTGGGGGAGGGGGACGGCAGCCCTGTGCACGACGTAACGCCCAGCGCCATGAGGACGGCGCCGGCCTTGATGACCGTCCGCCGCGATGTACTGCTGGGCACTCGTTTATCACCTCTGGATGCTGCCGGCTCCGCCGCATGCGGGCCGGAATCCAGTCTAGGGGACGGCGCCCGTGGCCGGCCCCAGGCCAGCCTGTGACGCGCCAGGGCCGGGCCCGCCGGTTGAAGTGGCGGGCCCGGCCCTGTGTGGGGGTCTGGTGGGGCCTACTTGGGCATGAGGACCGAGTCGACCAGGTAGACGGTGGCATTCTTGGTCTTGACGCCACCGCAGACCACGTTGGCGTTGTCCACCTTGAGGTTGTCGCCGCTGCCGGTGACCGTGACGGAGCCGCCCTCTACCGTGGCGTGCGTACCGGCGATCTTGTCAGGGGTGATCTGGCCGGGAACCACGTGGTAGGTGAGGATCTTGCTCAGCAGGGCGTCGTCTGTCTTCAGGGTTTCAATGGTGGCGGGGTCGATCTTCTTGAAGGCGTCGTCCACGGGCGCGAAGACGGTGAATTCGCCACCGTTGAGCGTGTCAACCAGGTTCACCTTGGGGTTCAACTTGCCGGACACCGCCGCGGTGAGCGTGGTGAGGATGGGGTTGTTGGAGGCTGCCACGGCCACCGGATCCAGCGCCATGCCCTCTACCGAGCCTGCGCCGGTGGGTACCTGCTTGGCGTAGGCGGCGCAGCCGGGGCCAACCAGGTTTGCTGCCGGGTTCATGGCGCCCATCGAGGAACCTGCGGACGGCGAAGCCATGCTGGAGCTGGACGGGGACGCCATGCTGGAGCTGGGGGCGGATGACATCGGCGCCGAGGACGCCGACGACCCGGAAGTGCTGCCGGAGCCGCCGCAGGCGGTGAGGCTGAGCAGAGCGGCCGCTGCAACGCCTGCGACGGTGAAAGTGGTGCGCTTGAAGGTCTGCATTTCAGTACTCCTTGGATCGTTGAGCCTGCTGCCCTTGGAGCGTGTCCGCGGCTTGCAGTCTGACTATGGGGGTAAGCACCTGCCCTTGGCTGGTGTCTCAATGGCTATTCGCCGGGTGGGCCGCGGCGGATGGGTGATCCATGGATTTTTCTATTCGGGGCACGAATGGGCGGCAGCCGGAGTTCGTCCTTTAACGCAGGAATCCCCCGGCCGGAGCCGGGGGATTCCCAGTGTGCGCAAGGGGGGACTTGAACCCCCACGCCCGAAGGCACAGGAACCTAAATCCTGCGTGTCTGCCAATTTCACCACTCGCGCAAGGCTTGCCGGCTGAACGCGAAGCGTTCGACGGCGGATGCCAGAGTCCATTGTAGCGTTGCGTCGGGCGGGGTCTCCGGCGGGCCGTGGCCGGGTCAGGAGTCCAGGCTGAGGTCCCGCCTGAGTTTGGCCACGTGGCCGGTGGCCCGGACGTTGTATTGGGCTAGCGCCACGTTGCCGTCCGGGTCCACCACGATTGTGGAGCGGATCAGGCCTTCGTAGGTCTTGCCGTAGTTTTTCTTTTCGCCCCAGGCGCCGTAGGCCTCCGCCACGGCGTGGTCAGCGTCGGAGAGCAGTGGGAAGGTCAGCGACTCATGTGCGGCGAACTTTGCCAGTTTTTCGACCGGGTCGGGGGAGATGCCAAGGACGTCGTAGCCGGCGGCCTGCAGGGATGACAGGCTGTCCCGGAAATCGCAGGCTTCCTTGGTGCAGCCCGGGGTGGAGGCCGCGGGGTAGAAGTAGACGATGGTGGAGCGGCCGGGGCGGGGAGCCAGGCTGACGCCCTTGCCGGTGGAATCCTGCAGGGTGAAAGCGGGGGCCTTGTCGCCGGTAACGAGTCTTTCAGCCATTGTTTTTCTCCTTGTTGCGGGCGGGACACAACAGCCTAGTAAGCAGGTGGAGCGAGTGCTAATCGGCATTTGGCTATACTTGCTGCTATGCCTGATATGGATCACTGGCCCACAGGGCGCCTTCTGTCCACTGCTGCGCGACTCGTTGAGCACTCCTGGAACGAAAAACTGGGCGCCATCGGCCTCACCCATGCCGGTGTTATCGCCATCGAGGTCCTTGCCGCGCAAGGGCCCATGACCCAGGCCCAGCTTGCCCAGTACGTGCGCGTGCAGGCCCAGACCATGGGGAAGACCCTCAGCCGGCTTGAGTCCCACGGCCACATCGCCCGTGTCCGCAGCACCTCGGACCGCAGGAGCCACGTGGTTTCCCTGACCGAGCAGGGCAAGGAAGCTGTTGCCCAGGCCGTGGAGATGGAGCGCTCCGTCCTCGCATCCTCCTCTATTGACCCTGATCTGCTGCGCCAGGAGCTGAAGGCAGTAGTCCGGGAACTGGCCAGCCAGTTCTCCACGACTCCCAGCAATGCCGGCGCCCTGATGGACAACGCCGCCAAGTAGTCGTTCACGCGGCAGCCCGCATAAGAAAAGCGCGGCCTGGCTTCCCGAAAGCCGGCGCCGCGCTTTTTTGTGCCCCGCGCCCGATAATCCCGACAATGGGGCAGAAAATAAAACAGCCCCCGGCTTGTGTTTCCACAAAGCCGGAGGCTGTTTTCCCAGTGGTGCACCCCCCGGGACTTGAACCCGGAACCCATTGATTAAGAGTCAATTGCTCTGCCAATTGAGCTAGAGGTGCATCTTTTTGCTTCCATCCCCGGGCTTTTTCTTTTCCGTTGATCTCCGCAACGACATGAAACTCTACACGAACTTTCGGTGCAAGTGAAATCGGCCGTTCCCAAGGTTCCTGGTTCAGTGCAGGGGCCGCAAAACCAGCGCGAAATCAGGGTTTTCGCCGTTCGTGAGCAGCCACAGGCTCCCGCCGGGTGCCCGGATGACGTCCCTGATCCTGCCGTACTCTCCTGTGAAATAGGCCACAGGAGTGCCGGCTTCCTCCGCCTGGAGCGGCACAGCCCAAAGCCGTTCGCCCCGGAGCGCACCCAGGTAGGCAATTCCGCCGGTTATCTCCAGCCCGCTGGGCGAGGAATCGCGCGTGGAGGGCCAGACGACTTTCGCGTCCTGGAACCCGGCGCGGTGCGGTGCCCCGGTGACTTCCGGCCAGCCGTAGTTGGCCCCCGGAAGGATCAGGTTGAGCTCATCATCCACATCCGGGCCGAACTCGCTGGCCCACAGCCTGCCTGTATCGTCCCACGCCAGGCCCTGCACATTTCGGTGGCCCAGGCTGTATACCGCGTTTCCGAACGGGTTGCCGGGCGCAGGGCTGCCGTCAGCGCGGAGTCGGAGGATCTTGCCGCCAAGGGCCGTGGGGTCCTGGGCCTGCTCGCGTCGCTGCGCGTCTCCGGTGCCCACGTAGAGGAAACCGTCCGGGCCGAACCGGATCCTTCCTCCGTTGTGGGTGCCGGCTTTTGGAATTCCGGAAAACACGGTTTGGGGGAGCCCCATTGACAGGGAACCGCCCGCGCCGGCATCGACGGTGAACCGGACCACCCGGTTGTCATCCTGCGTGGTCAGGTAGGCGTAGAGGTAGTGGTCGGCGTCGAACTGCGGGGACAGTGCAAGCCCCAGCAGGCCTCCCTCTCCTGCGGGTGCCACGCCAGGCACTTTCCCGAGGGTTGCGGCCCGGCCATCACGGACAGTTTTCAGGAGGGCGGTCCCGCGCTCGGAAATGACGGCGGTGCCGTCCGGGAGGAACACCGCTGCCCAGGGCGTGTCCAACTGCAGTTCCAACCGTTCCTGAACCACGGGCGCGGCAGGGACGGGACTTGTTGCGGCTGATTGCGTGGCCGGGGGAGCCGGGCTGGCGACGGCGGCTCCCGGGGTTGTCATGCCGGCCGCCGACTCCGTGCCCGGAGCGGGCGGCTGCGGTGCGCCCGTGCAGCCGGCCAGCACAAGGCACGCGGACAGACAGGAAAGGCCCGCCGCTATGCGGCAGGCCTTCACCCTCTCAGAGCCGTTTGCGCCGTGGAGCGCGGAAGCCCGCGGCCTCCGCATGCGCGGCAGATTCAAACCAGACTTCCGCCCGGGTCTGCTCATAGTCCGGATGTCCTTCTTCGTAGTACACCATCGCGGTAGCGTCGCCCTTGACCGTGTAGTCCGCCGGTCCACTTCCGTCGGGGCCCGGTGCGGCTGATCCTTCTCCGTAAGGCTCATCGGCAGCCAGGTGTCCGCCAGGTTCGACGGCCACTGTGCCCTGTGCCTGGGCGAAGTCCTGTCCCGGCCCGGAAGGCTGCTGGTGGTGGTCCGCCCCGTTTTCCACCAGCGCGGAGGACTGGGTCCGGTCCAGGGTTTCGGCCGTCCCGGCATCTTCCACGCCCTCCACGGCCGCCGTTTCTGCGCCGGGAAGCGTGGGGGCGTGTGCTGCCGTGTACTCGTTATGGTGGACCGGCCGGGCACCTGCCGCGGCCTGTCCGGACACCGCTTCAGTTCCGGCGCCCGGCTCCGACGGTTCGTGCTGCGCAGCGGCCGGTGCACCGGAAATTGACGATCCGGACCGGGAGCCCGCGTTGCCGGCTTCGGACCACTGGGTTTCCCATTCAGCCTGGTCTGCGGGTTGGTCCCCATCCCGGCGGTCAACGTGCGCTCCGGTGCCGGCCGAAGTGCCCGTCCGGGAAATGCCGGAGTCCTCCGGGGCGACAGAGCTGGATGTCACATCCTGGGTTGGGGCGGAAACCGGTGCCTCGGCCGCGGCCGAGGCGGAGGATTCCGCGGGTTCTTCCGCAGTAACGGGTGCGGCCGGCTCTGCGGCTTTGCCGAACCCGGCCGCTGTGGGGATGCCGGTGGTACCCGCAGCAGCGGCGGAGGCTGCAGCGCTGCCCCCTTCCAGGGCTCCGTCGGCACGGGGAGCGTCAGTCTTTGCGCCGGCTGCCGGGCCTCCTGGAGCGGTGGAGGACTTGTTGCGTCTGAGCAGCCACCACACGACGGCGACGATGACGACGATGAGGATGATCCAGAAAACAATGTCCATGGCAGGCCCTTCGATACAGGTGGATTGGTGTCCTTTCCCCGACGCTACGTGGGGTGGCCACTGCTGTCCAGAGATGCCGCGGGCATGGGGGAGGACCCGCTGGAAACAGGACGGGGAGGCATCCGCGCGCCATGAGGCAGCCGTAAACCCACTGATGGGGATGCCTGTCCAGTTATTTGGCGGGAATTTCAGGAGTTTCCGAACCTTGGGGCGCCGGAGGGTCGTTCCAGCCACCGATCGGGTCCTAGACTTTCCCCTATGACTGACGCCCAGACCACAGCCGGGAACAAACCGGACATCAAGCCCCGCAGCCGCGTCGTCACCGATGGCATCCATGCGGCCCCCGCCCGCGGCATGTTCCGGGCCGTTGGGATGGGTGATGACGACTTCGTGAAACCGCAGGTGGGCGTGGCCAGTTCCTGGAACGAGATCACCCCCTGCAACCTCTCGCTGAACCGGTTGGCCCAGGGCGCCAAGGAGGGTGTCCACGCGGGAGGCGGCTTCCCGATGCAGTTCGGCACCATATCGGTGTCTGACGGGATCTCCATGGGCCACGAGGGCATGCACTTCTCCCTGGTATCCCGCGAAGTCATCGCCGACTCCGTCGAGACCGTCATGCAGGCCGAGCGGATCGACGGCTCCGTCCTGCTGGCCGGCTGCGACAAGTCCTTGCCCGGCATGCTCATGGCAGCGGCGCGGCTTGACCTTGCAAGCGTGTTCCTCTACGCCGGGTCCATCATGCCCGGCTGGGTCAAGCTGGAGGACGGCTCGGAAAAGGAAGTCACCCTCATTGACGCTTTCGAAGCGGTGGGCGCCTGCGCGGCCGGCAAGATGAGCATGGAGGACCTCACCCGCATCGAAAAGGCCATCTGCCCCGGCGAAGGCGCCTGCGGCGGGATGTATACGGCCAACACCATGGCCTGCATCGGCGAGGCCCTGGGCATGTCCCTGCCCGGCTCGGCCGCCCCGCCCTCGGCAGACCGCCGTCGTGATGAATTTGCCCGCAAGTCCGGTGAGGCTGTGGTCAACCTGCTGCGCCTTGGCATCACCGCCCGGGACATCATGACCAGGAAGGCCTTCGAAAATGCCATCGCCGTCACCATGGCGTTCGGCGGCTCCACCAACGCCGTCCTCCACCTGCTGGCCATCGCGCGGGAAGCCGAGGTCGAACTGAGCCTCGACGACTTCAACCGCATCGGCGACAGGATCCCGCACCTGGGCGACCTCAAGCCCTTCGGCCGCTACGTCATGACCGACGTCGACAGGATCGGCGGCGTGCCCGTCATCATGAAGGCCCTGCTCGACGCCGGCCTGCTGCACGGCGACTGCCTCACCGTCACGGGCAAGACCGTCGCCGAAAACCTCGATGCGATCAACCCGCCGGACGTTGACGGCAAGATCCTGCGCGCCCTGGACAACCCGATCCATAAAACCGGCGGCATCACCATCCTGCACGGCTCCATGGCCCCGGAAGGCGCCGTGGTCAAGAGTGCAGGCTTCGACGCCGACGTCTTCGAGGGGACCGCCCGTGTTTTCGAACGGGAGCAGGGCGCCCTGGATGCCCTCGACAACGGCGGGATCAAGGCCGGCGACGTCGTCGTCATCCGCTACGAAGGTCCCAAGGGCGGGCCCGGCATGCGCGAAATGCTCGCCATCACCGGTGCCATCAAGGGCGCGGGACTCGGCAAGGACGTCCTGCTCCTCACCGACGGCCGCTTCTCCGGCGGCACCACCGGCCTGTGCATCGGCCACGTGGCACCGGAAGCGGTCGACGGCGGCCCCATCGCCTTCGTGCAGGACGGCGACAGGATCCGGGTGGACATCGCCGCGCGCACCTTTGACCTGCTGGTGGATGAGGCCGAGCTCGAGGCCCGCAAGGTGGGCTGGGAGCCGCTGCCGGCCAGGTACACCAAGGGTGTGCTCGCCAAGTACGCCAAGCTGGTCCACAGCGCCAGCCAGGGCGCCTGGACCGGCTGACTCGAGTTCCTGAGGTCTCCCGTGGGGAAGATCCCCGCCAGAGGCGGAAGGGCTTAATAAGGGTTGACCCGAGGGGCCCCGGGCTGACGGCGTCCGCGCCGGAAGTTTGGGGTAGGGTCAATCCGTGGACAATGAAGTCCACATGGTGAGATGGGGTGGTCGCTCGTTGACACCCGTCTCGCCAAGAGGGAAAACTGAACGCATGACTTTCGTTACCGCCGGCATCGTCGTCGTCCTTACCAAGCGCGTGGCACATTAGCCCCTGGTAACGAAACAGTCACGCGCAAACCCCTCACCAAGCCGCCAGGCCGAGGGGTTTTTTTATTCCCACCGTTCCAAACCAGTTCCAAAACCAGAGAAGATCCACAAGGAAGAGTCCGATGAGCAAAGGATCGCCCATCAGCCCCTCGCTGATGGCCACCAAGTCCGCTGGAGCCTCCAAGGCTCCGGAACGCGCCGACCGGACGGCTGACCACGCCGCCGTCGTCGCCGACCTTGCTGCCGCCTCTCCTGTCCTTGGGCCGAACAACGTCGTACCCCCGACGGTGATGACCGGCTCGCAAGCAATCGTCCGCTCGCTCGAAGAACTCGGCGTCGACGACATTTTCGGTTTGCCTGGTGGCGCGATCCTGCCCACCTACGACCCCCTGATGGCCTCCACCATGAACCACGTGCTGGTCCGTCACGAACAGGGAGCCGGCCACGCCGCGCAAGGCTACGCCATGGTCACCGGGCGGGTTGGCGTCTGCATCGCCACCTCGGGCCCCGGGGCCACCAACCTCGTTACCGCCATCATGGATGCCCACATGGACTCCGTGCCCCTGGTGGCCATCACCGGCCAGGTTTCCAGCGGCGTGATCGGCACCGATGCCTTCCAGGAAGCCGACATCGTGGGTATCACGATGCCCATTACCAAGCATTCCTTCCTGGTAACGGACCCCAACGACATCCCGCACGTTATGGCAGAGGCCTTCCACCTGGCCTCCACCGGCCGCCCCGGTCCCGTGCTGGTGGACGTTGCCAAGGATGCCCAGGTGGGCCAGATGACTTTCTCCTGGCCCCCGAAAATCGACCTGCCGGGCTACCGGCCGGTGACCCGCGGCCACAACAAGCAGGTCCGTGAAGCGGCCAAACTCATTGCCGCCTCCACCAAGCCTGTCCTGTACGTGGGCGGAGGCGTGGTCAAGGCGCACGCCTCCGCCGAGCTGCTCGCCCTCGCCGAAGCCACCGGCGCGCCGGTGGTGACCACCCTGATGGCCAAGGGCGCGTTCCCGGACTCCCACCCGCAGCACGTCGGCATGCCCGGCATGCACGGCAGCGTTTCCGCCGTCACGGCCCTGCAGCAGTCCGACCTGCTCATCACGCTCGGCGCGCGCTTCGATGACCGCGTTACCGGCGTGCTGAAGACCTTCGCGCCCAACGCCAAGGTCATCCACGCCGACATCGATCCTGCGGAAATTTCCAAGAACCGCACCGCTGACGTTCCCATCGTTGGGTCCGTCAAGGAGATCATCCCGGAACTGACCGAGGCCGTGCGCAGCCAGTTCGAGGCTTCCGGAACCCCGGACCTCACCACCTGGTGGGCTTTCCTGAACAACCTCAAGGAAACCTACCCGCTGGGCTGGACGGAACCGGACGACGGATTGATCGCACCGCAGAAGGTCATCAAGCGGATCGGTGAGCTGACCGGCCCCGACGGCGTGTACGTGGCAGGCGTCGGCCAGCACCAGATGTGGGCCGCCCAGTTCATCAAGTACGAACGCCCGCACGCCTGGCTGAACTCGGGCGGCGCCGGCACCATGGGATACGCCGTCCCGGCGGCCATGGGCGCGAAGGTGGGCAACCCGGACCGCGTGGTCTGGGCCATCGACGGTGACGGCTGCTTCCAGATGACCAACCAGGAGTTGGCCACCTGCGCCATCAACAAAATCCCCATCAAGGTGGCTGTTATCAATAACTCCTCGCTGGGCATGGTGCGGCAGTGGCAGACCCTCTTCTACGAGGGCCGCTACTCCAACACCGACCTCAATACCGGCCATGACACGGTCCGCATCCCGGATTTCGTCAAGCTGGGGGAGGCCTATGGCTGCGCGTCGTTCCGGGTTGAACGGGAGGAAGACATCGATGCCACCATCCAGAAGGCCCTCGAAATCAACGACCGCCCCGTGGTCATCGATTTCGTAGTGAGCCCCAACTCCATGGTGTGGCCAATGGTGCCCGCCGGCGTGAGCAACGACCAGATCCAGGTTGCCCGCAACATGACCCCGGAATGGGAAGAGGAAGACTGAGCATGACCCGCCACACACTTTCCGTCCTGGTTGAGGACAAGCCCGGCGTCCTGACCCGCGTGGCCAGCCTCTTTGCCCGGCGCGCCTTCAACATCAACTCCCTGGCCGTTGGCCCCACCGAAGTGCCGGGCGTGTCCCGCATGACGGTGGTGGTCGACGCCGACGGCGACCTGATCGAACAGGTCACCAAGCAGCTCAACAAGCTGGTGAACGTCATCAAGATCGTTGAGCTCACCCCCGAATCTTCCGTACAGCGCGACCACATCCTGGTCAAGGTACGTGCGGATGCCGCAACACGCCTGCAGGTAACCCAGGCCGCAGACCTGTTCCGCGCCTCAGTGGTCGACGTATCCACCGACTCCGTCGTCATCGAGGCCACCGGCCATCCCGAAAAGCTCACAGCCCTGCTCTCAGTGCTGGAGCCCTTCGGCATCCGCGAAATTGTGCAGTCCGGCACCCTGGCCGTTGGACGGGGATCCCGCTCCATGAGTGACCGGGCGCTCCGCTCCGCCTAGGCATTGCCCCCAGGCGGGACCACGCGCCCGTAACCGCAGCACCGCAAGACCACTATCTACAACCACTCAAGAGGAGTTACGCAAGTGACTGAAATGTTTTACGACGATGACGCCGACCTGTCGATCATCCAGGGCCGCAAGGTTGCCATCGTTGGCTACGGTTCCCAGGGCCACGCCCA
Source organism: Pseudarthrobacter sp. NIBRBAC000502770 (assembly GCF_006517815.1). Taxonomy (NCBI): domain Bacteria; kingdom Bacillati; phylum Actinomycetota; class Actinomycetes; order Micrococcales; family Micrococcaceae; genus Pseudarthrobacter; species Pseudarthrobacter sp. NIBRBAC000502770. The sequence continues at coordinate 2,027,362 of NZ_CP041198.1, read as the reverse complement.
CGCGCTCAACCTGCGCGATTCCGGCGTCGAGGTCGTCATCGCGCTGAAGGACGGCTCCAAGTCGACCGCCAAGGCCGAGGACGCCGGCTTCACGGTCAAGAACGTCGCCGACGCCGCCGAATGGGCCGACGTCATCATGATCCTGGCACCGGACCAGCACCAGCGCGCCATTTACAACGACTCCATCAAGGACAAGCTGACCCCCGGCAAGGCCCTGGCCTTCGCCCACGGCTTCAACATCCGCTTCGGCTACATCCAGGCTCCGGAGGGCGTCGACGTCATCCTGATCGCCCCGAAGGCTCCGGGCCACACCGTGCGCCGCGAGTTCGAAGCCGGCCGCGGCATCCCGGACATCATCGCCGTGGAGCAGGACGCATCCGGCAACGCCTGGGAGCTGGCCAAGTCGTACGCCAAGGCCATCGGCGGCACCCGCGCCGGCGTCATCAAGACCACCTTCACCGAAGAGACCGAAACGGACCTCTTCGGTGAGCAGGCCGTACTGTGCGGCGGTGTTTCCCAGCTGGTCCAGTACGGTTTCGAGACCCTCACCGAAGCCGGCTACCAGCCGCAGATCGCCTACTTCGAGGTACTGCACGAGCTCAAGCTCATCGTCGACCTCATGTGGGAAGGCGGCATCGCCAAGCAGCGCTGGAGCGTCTCCGACACGGCAGAATACGGCGACTACGTCTCCGGCCCGCGCGTCATCACCCCCGAGGTGAAGGAAAACATGAAGGCCGTCCTGGCCGACATTCAGTCCGGTGCGTTTGCCAAGCGCTTCATCGAGGACCAGGACAACGGCGCCGTCGAGTTCAAGGAACTGCGCGCCAAGGCCGAGCAGCACCCCATCGAGGCCGTTGGCCGCGAGCTGCGCTCCCTGTTCTCCTGGCAGCAGCAGGACGTGGACTACGTGGAAGGCTCCGCGGCCCGCTAAGGCTGCCGCGCCGCTTTTACCCCAATGGTGAGGCCGGGTTCACACTTAACAATGTGAGCCCGGCCTTTCCGTCCGCCTAGACTTGTTTCCATCCCCAGGACTGCAACGCAGAGGATCAGCCGTGTCAAAACCCGTAGTACTGCTCGCCGAAGAACTTTCCCCCGCCACCGTCGAGGCCCTTGGCCCGGACTTTGAAATCCGACAGACCGACGGCGCAGACCGTTCCCAGCTACTCTCGGCGATCAGCGACGTAGACGCCATCCTGGTCCGCTCCGCCACCCAGGTGGACGCCGAAGCGATCGCCGCGGCCAAGAACCTGAAGGTCATCGCGCGCGCCGGGGTGGGCCTGGACAATGTGGACATCAAGGCCGCAACCCAGGCAGGCGTGATGGTGGTCAACGCCCCCACGTCCAACATCGTGTCCGCCGCCGAACTCACCGTGGGCCACATCCTCAGCCTGGCCCGCCACATCCCGCAGGCCAGCGCCGCCCTCAAGGACGGCGAATGGAAGCGCTCCAAGTACACCGGCATCGAACTGTTCGAAAAGAAGATCGGCATCATCGGCCTGGGCCGCATCGGCGCCCTGGTGGCGGCCCGCCTCAAGGGCTTCGACACCAAGATCCTTGCCTACGACCCCTACATCACCTCCGCCCGTGCCGCGCAGCTCGGCGTGCAGCTGGTCACCCTGGACGAACTCCTGGCACAGTCCGACTTCATCACCATCCACATGCCCAAGACCCCCGAGACCGTGGGCATGCTGGGCGCGGACGCGTTCAAGAAGATGAAGCCGACCGCCTACGTGGTCAACGTCGCCCGTGGCGGCCTCGTCGATGAAGAAGCACTCTTCACGGCCCTGCAGGACGGCGAAATCGCCGGTGCCGGCGTGGACGTCTTCGCCAAGGAACCCAGCACCGACCTGCCGTTCTTCAAGCTCGACAACGTCGTGGTCACCCCCCACCTGGGCGCCTCCACGGACGAAGCACAGGAAAAGGCCGGCGTCTCCGTGGCCAAGTCCGTCCGCCTGGCCCTCGCCGGCGAGCTCGTGCCGGACGCCGTCAACGTCGCCGGCGGCGTCATCGCCCCCGACGTCCGCCCGGGCATCCCGCTGATTGAGAAGCTGGGCCGCATCTTCACCGCCCTGACCCACGCCTCCCTGACCCAGTTCGACGTCGAAGTGGCCGGCGAAATCTCCTCGCTCGACGTCAAGGTGCTTGAGCTCGCCGCGCTGAAGGGCATCTTCGCCGACGTCGTGACCGAGCAGGTCTCCTACGTCAACGCGCCCGTCATCGCCGAGCAGCGCGGCATCAATGTCCGCCTCATCACCACCCCCGACACTGAGTCGTACCGCAACGTCCTGACCCTGCGCGGCGCCCTCAGCGACGGCAGCCAGATCTCCGTGGCGGGCACCCTGACCGGCCCCAAGCAGATCGAGAAGCTGGTGGGCATCAACGGGTTCGAGGTGGAAATCCCCATCAGCGAACACCTCGTGGTGGTTGCCTACACCGACCGGCCGGGCGTGATCGGAACCATCGGCCACATCCTGGGCATGAACAACATCAACATCGCCGGCATGCAGGTTGCGCGCTCCGATGAGGGCGGCAAGGTCCTCGCCCTGCTGACCATCGACAGCTCCGTCCCGCAGCAGGTGCTGGACGCCATCAAGGCAGGTATCGGCGCCGAAATGGTCCGGGAAGTGGACCTGGAAGACTAGCGCGACACACCGGCCGAAACGCCGTAGCCGCTCCTCCGCGGGGGTACGACCCGGCGGATCCACGTATGATTGGCCGGTCTGCTTACAATGGCTGGGTCCTTATTCAGGACCGTAGCCGGCAGGCCGGCCAATACCTTTTGCACATCCGTCCGTCATTGCCCACGCCTGCCCGGGGGACGGAAGTGCGCGCACGCAATCCAGGTTTCAGGGAGTTCCATGAACGCCGTCCAGAGGTTCATCAGAAGCAGGGTGCTGCTGTTGACCGCGGCCATCTTGATCGCAGCCATGTGCTTGTCGGTCGTCGTCCAAAGCCAGTCACAGGCTGCACTCAACCGGACGGTCGATGAAAACTCGAGGGGTCTCTACGACATCCTGGTCCAGGCCAAGGCGCCCTCCGGGGCGCTTCTGCAGCCCGAAATCGCCAACGGCGCGGGCGGCATCGGCTTCGACCAGCTGGACTCCATCCGGAAGCTGTCCGGCACGTCCGTGGCCGCCCCCATCAGCCTGGTCTCGCGCGTCACCCAGAACCTGGAGACGCCCCGCCTCGACGCCATGGATTACCTGGGCTACAACGCCGGACTGGCCGGCACCGCCACGGCGGACCAGGCCGCCGGCGCCACCGCCCCGGACAAGTGGCCGGCAGCGGAGTCCGTCCTGACCGATGCCGCCAAGAAGTACCGCCTCACCGCCAGCGCCGTGAGCTCCGACGGGAACTCCGAGCAAACCCTGTTCAAGACCACGGCCGAGGGCACGCTGGGCAAGGCGAAGCTCGTCGAGGAGAAGGCCGCCGGCGGCAGCAGCATCCGCATCGCCGCGCCGGCAGGGGAGACGGGCATCAAGTTCCCTGCGCCCGCCGGCGGGTCCGAGCACAACCTCTTCAACCTCTCCGTGGCACTCCCGATGGCCCCCGAGGTCACCGAATCCGTCGTGGCCGTCGACCCTGCCGCCGAGCGGGCACTCCTCGGTTCCGCCGGCGACTTCCTGGCTCCGCTGGAGAAGGCGCCGCCGGCAGATGCCCGCGACGCCGGCGCCGTGGGCCGCTACCTGGAAGGCCTCTTCACCAGCGGCATCAGCATGGACCAGCTCAAGGAAGGCCCCGACTTCCTGGGCGTTAAGCTCAAGTACTGGGCGCCCCTGATGACCCAGTACCAGCAGGCCAAGCGCAACGGCCAGCTGACCACCGGTTCGCAGGCGGTACCGCTGATCGTGCGCTCCGGCACCTCGCTGGACCTGAAGTACAACGTCAAGATCGAGGAAATTGACGACGCCGGCAAGGTCGTCAAGGACGTCGGCACCGTCTCGAAATCCCTGGGCAAGGATTACCTGCCGTTTGTTTCCAAGGACCCCTTCGTGTTGTCCTGGCCGGGTTCGACCGACCACTCCTCGCTGCTGGGCGCCACCGGCAACTTCAACCCGGGCCTGTACACTCCGGCCAAGTGGAGCACCAATTTCGCCGGCGCCCCCAAGTACACAGACGGAGACACCGCGTCCAACGGTGCCGTGGACAAGACGGCAGTTCCCGGGGATTGGGTCACCGTCAACCGACTTCCCGACAAGGCGTCCAACGGCGCGCCGGTCGACCAGACCCAGCGCAACCCGGTTGACGAGCGGTCCTACCGCGACAACCTGCCCACCGGCCAGCAGCAGTCTGCGCAGCCGCTGCCCATGGTCTACGGTACGTTCGACCCCGCCGCGGTGGAGGCCGCCTCCGGCGACGTCAACAAGCTGCCGCTGGGCGGCTACGATCCCACCCCGTTTACCCTGACAAAGGACGCCTCCGGCAAGGACGTTCCAGCCGCGGAGCTGAAGCCGTCGCTCAGCGCCACCGGACTGGCCAGCCAGTCCGCCGGTGCCATCACGGACTTCTACGGACTCGCCGCCGCGCGCGGCTACAAGCAGAACGCCGCCGTCATCGATGCCATCCGCGTCCGCGCCAAGGCGCCGGGCAGCTGGAAGGACGCCCAGCCTGAGGTGGAGAAGCTCGCCGCGCAGATCCGGGACGTGGGCCTTGACGCCACCGTGGTGGCGGGTTCCGCCCGTGAAGACACCAGCATCTTCGTTCCCGGCTACTCCAAGGACGGCGCCGGAAAGGAATCGGCTCTCGGCACGGTCCAGCAGTCCTGGGTCCGCCAGAATGCCGCGGAGGCCGTGGCAGGGGCACTTTCGGGAACCAACATCACCCTCCTGTTCCTGACGCTGTGCGGGGCGGCACTCCTCACCGGCGCCTCGACTGTGAGCTACATCCGCAAACGCCGCAGTGAGGCCGGAACCCTGCGGGCCATGGGCTGGACCCAGCGCCGGATCCGAAGCTGGGTACTCGAGGAATTCGGCGTCGGGGCCGTGCTGCTTGCCGCGGCGGGCATCGTGCTGAGCCTGCTGAGCTGGAGTCTGGCCACCGCACTGGTGTGCGCCGCCGTCCTGGTGCTCTACTGTGCTGCAGCGCTGTTCGCCGCCCGGCAGCTGCGCCACCGCGACGTGATCGACCAGGAACCGCAGCACGACGAACGCCTCATCCCCGTCGATTCGCCGCTCACCTTCGCCCACCGGCAGCTGAGCACCAACAAGTTCAACACCTTGTCGCTCGCCGTCGCGGTCGGTGTCTTCGGCGCGGCAGTGGGCGGCCTGATTGCCCTGCTGATCGATATTCCCCGCGCCGCCGGTGCCAGCGCATTGAGCGGCCTGGCCGCCGCCAGCGTGACGCTCCCAAGCATCCTGCTGGCACTGTCCGGCGTGGCAGTGGGGCTGGTCCTGACCCTGGTGACGGGCCGGTTCGAGCTCAACGCCAAACGCCAGTACCTGGGCATCCTCCAGGCCATGGGCTGGAACCCGGACATGCTCCGCCAGGTGCGGTTGTTCGAGAACGCGCTGGTGGGAACCGTGGCCCTGCCGCTGGGCGTGCTGGGCGCCCTGGGCATCGGCCTGCTGCTGGCCCCCTATGCAGCCATCTGGGCTGCCGTGGCTGGGCTGGTGGCTGTAATTTGCTGGATACCGATTGCAACGAAAGTGGTCCAATGACAAACCCGACGAACGTCCAGCGGAGCCGCAGGAGCGGCTCCAACGAGGTCCCCCTGCAGACCCGGGCCAACACCATCGTCAAGTCGGCCGACCACGCCACCCCGCTGGAGATGCGCGACATCACCATCCGCTACGGCGGCGGAAAGGGCGGCGCCGAGGCCGTGAGCGTGGTGGAAGGTTTCGACCTGACCCTGCACGCCGGTGAGATGCACTGCGTCGCCGGCCGAAGCGGCTCCGGCAAGACCAGCATCCTGACCGTCGGGGCGGGACTTACCCTGCCGACGTCGGGCCGGGTGTTCTGGGAAGGTGATTCGCTCGAAAGCATGGGCGACGACGAAATCGCCGACCGTCGTCGTGCCCTGATCGGTTACGTGGATCAGGGCGGTGCCCTGATCGACGGCATGAGCGCCCTGGAGAACGTCCTCCTGCCTGCCGTTCCCGACGGCGAGGTGGACCAGCGCCGCGACATGGCCAAGGACCTGCTGGACCTGGTGGGCCTGGGCCGCCGCATGCGGCACCGTCCCGCCCAGCTCTCCGGCGGTGAGCGGCAGCGCGTGGCCATTGCCCGGGCCCTGATCCTCGGCACCCGGGTCCTGGTGGTGGATGAGCCCACCGCCTCCCTGGACCGTGCCTCCGCCAACCGCATCATCAGCATCCTGAAGGACACCACCTCCGACGGCATCGCCGTCCTGGTGGCCTCGCACGACCACGAGCTGGTCCGCCTGAGCGATACCCTGACAGAACTGATCTAGTCCGCCCACCCCGCACCGAAGGTAACCGTCCGCACCGTGACTGCTCCAGAGAAAACGCCGTTCTACATCACCACGGCCATCACCTACCCCAACGGCGTACCGCACATCGGGCACGCCTACGAGTACATTGCCACCGACGCCATGGCGCGCTTCAAGCGGCTGGACGGCTATGACGTGATGTTCCTGACCGGCACCGACGAGCACGGCATGAAAATTGCCCAGACCGCGGAGAAGGAAGGCATCACGCCCAAGGAACTGGTGGACCGGAACGCAGAGGTCTACAAGGCTGCGCATGCCGACCTGGGCATCAGCTACGACCGCTTCATCCGCACCACCGACGAAGACCACTACGCGGCCTCGCAGGCCATCTGGAAGAAGATGGAAGCCAACGGCGACATCTACCTCGACAAGTACGAGGGCTGGTACTCCGTGCGGGACGAGGCCTTCTACGCCGAGGATGAGACGGTGGTGAAGGACGACGGCGTGCGCTACTCGAAAGAGACGGACACCGAGGTGACGTGGACGGCGGAGGAGAGCTACTTCTTCCGGCTCTCCGCCTACCAGGACAAGCTGCTGGCACTGTATGAATCCCACCCGGAGTTCGGCGCACCCCAGTACCGGTTCAACGAGGTCATCAGCTTCGTCAAGCGCGGCCTGGAGGACCTGTCCATCAGCCGCACCACGTTCGACTGGGGCGTTCCCGTGCCCGGCAACGACAAGCACGTCATGTACGTCTGGGTGGATGCGCTGACCAACTACCTCACCGGCGTCGGCTACCCGGATGTGGACTCGGAGAAGTTCCGGAAGTACTGGCCCGCCGACGTCCACATCATCGGCAAGGACATCTCCCGGTTCCACGCCATCTACTGGCCCGCCTTCCTGATGAGTGCCGGGCTGGAACTGCCCAGGCGCGTGATGATCCACGGCTTCCTGCACAACAACGGGGTCAAGATGTCCAAGTCCCTGGGCAATGTGGTGGCGCCGGCGGACTTCGTGGCCCGCTACGGCCTGGACCAGGTGCGGTTCTTCTTCCTGCGCGAGGTCCCGTTCGGCGCCGACGGCAGCTACAACCACGAGGCCATCGTGGGCCGGATGAACGCGGACCTCGCGAACAACTTCGGCAACCTGGCCCAGCGGTCCCTGTCCATGGTGGCGAAGAACTGTGACGCCGCGGTACCCACCCCCGGGGAGCTCACGGCTGCAGACCAGGCAATCCTTGACCAGGCCAACGGCCTGCTGGACGCCGCCCGCGCGGCCTTCGACAAGCAGGAGTTCAGCCGGGCCCTGGAGGCAATCTGGGGCGTGCTGCACCACACCAACGCCTACTTCGCCGAGCAGGCGCCCTGGGTGCTGCGGAAGACCGACGTCGAGCGCATGAACACCGTGCTCTACGTGACGCTGGAGGTCCTGCGGATCGTGGCCATCCTGGCGCAGCCGGTCATGCCCGGCGCATCCGCCAAGCTGCTGGACGCGCTGGGCCAGGCCGACGGCGGGGCCAGGCAGTTCGCGGCAATCGCCACCCCCATCGTGCCCGGCACCGCACTGCCCGCCCCCGCCCCCGTCTTCCCGAAGTTCGAGGAACCTGCCGAAGCCTGAGGTTTCGGCGCGCGCAGAGGGCAGGTGCCGGGGGTTTCCGCGGCACCTGCCCCTTTTCCGTTCCAGGCGCCTTGGGCGCCGAGGCCGCTACGCGGCGGCGAGCCCCTGGACGGGTGACAGGCGTGCCGCCCGCCGGGCAGGAATGACCGACGCGAGCAGGCCGGCGACGACGGCCACCGCCAGCACGCCCAGCAGTTGCAGCCAGGGGATGGAAGGCGTGACCTCGGCCAGGCTGCCGAGGGCAGACCTGGCGCCCAGCCACCCGTACAGGGTTCCCAGCGCAGCGCCGAGCAGCGCCGCGACGCCGGCCACCAGGGCCGCTTCAAGGGCAAGCATCCCCCGCAACTGGCCTTTGGTAAGGCCCAGCGCCCGGAGCAGGGAGTTCTCCCTGGTCCGTTCGAGCACGGACAGCGACAAGGTGTTTGCCACCCCGATCAGCGCGATCAGCACTGCCACCCCCAGCAGGCCGGTCACCACCAGGAGCAGTACGTCGATGACTTCATTGAAGGTGACGCGTTCTATGGCGGCACCACTGACGGCTCCGACAGACACGCCTGCTGCCCCGGCAACAGCGGACTGGATGTCCCTGATCCGGTCCGCGGACAGCGGCCCGTTGGCCGGAGCGTCCGCAAGGCGCAGCCAGATGGCGCTTGCCGCCGGTCCGGTGACATCGATTCCTGCGGTGTCTGCTGAGGAAACTCCCCGCAGCGGGCCAAACCGGCGGGCGGTGTCAGTGGACACCAGGGCCGGGATGTTGCGGGTCCTCAGCACCACGGCTTCCAAAGTGACCGTTCCGGCAGTGCCGTTGACCTCAACGGAGCCGGCCGGGGAGCCTTCCGGCAGGTAGATCCTGCCCGGCTCCAGGGTGATCGTAGTGTCACGGAGCAACTGGCCGGCCTCCGCCGCGTCAAGGGCATAGACGGGACCTTCCATGTCCCCGTCGCGCATGGTGCCTGCTGCCGGCAGCAGGGCTGCAGCTGCGACGCCGTCCACCCGTGCTGCTGCGTCACGCCCGGCGTCTGTCAGTGCATCCCCGGTAAGGGCCATATCCACGGGGTAAGTCCCGGCGAGGGCGTTGTCAAATGCCTGGCGGGCCGTGGCGGCCCCGGTCATCATCAGGGACACGAGCGTGACGCCGATCAGCAGGGCGGCGGCAGTGACGGAGGTCCGGGCCGGGTTGCGGACGGCATTGAGCGCTGCCAGCTTCCCGGGTACGCCTGCAGGGGCAGCCAGCCGTCCCGCGAGGCCCACCAGCCGCGGCACGAACAGGGTGGCGCAGAGCAGGACTCCGACGAACGACAGCACGCCGCCGGCAAAAGCCACCACCAGCATCACGGCCGCGGCGCCGAACGCCAGCAGCGGGACGCCGAGGGCCAGGGCGCCAAGGCCCAGGACCAGCCGCACGCGGCCGCGCCGGTTCCCGATTCCGGCATCGTCAGCCGGCCGGAGTGCAGCAAGCGGAGCCACGGCCGTGGCCGCCTTCGCCGGAACCAAGGCGGCGCCCACGGTCAGCAAAGTACCCACTGCCAGCCCCGCGATGACGGATGACGGCGGGACGGCCATGGTGGCAAAGGCCATGTCCGGCTGCATTCCGGCCCAGCCGATCAGGGCTGCCATCAGGCCAACCGCGGCGAGCACGCCCGCCGCGGACGACACCAGGCCCACCACCAGGGCTTCGGCCAGGACCGAGCTGCGAACCTGGCTCCGGCCCGCGCCCAGGCACCTGAGCAGCGCCAGTTCCCTGGTGCGCTGCGCCACCAGCACCGCGAAGGTGTTGGACACCACCAGGCCGGAGACCAGCAAGGCCACGCCCGCGAAAGCCAGCAGGATGATTGTCAGTTCGTCCTGGCCTCCGGTCATCATCGCCACCTGGGCGGTAACCTGCTCGTCCGCGGTTTTGACCTGGGCGCCGGTGCCGGCGACCGCAAGGGCTGCCAGTACGTTCCGGCCGGCTTCGGCGGCGTCCGCACCCGGGGCCAGGGCGAGCTGGATGCTCCCGTATCCGGCGGCATCGCCCGTCGCGGCTCCCGGGCCCGGTGTCCCCGCTGCCAGTGCGCTGACGGCCGGTGTCCCCGCGAGGACCTGGGGGAGGGCAGAGGCGAAGGGGTCGTTGCTGCCGCGCAGGATCCCGGTGACGGTCATCGCCACCGTTACGGCGCCGTCCGGCCCCCTGAGGAGCAGTGGGTCGCCGACCTGCAGCCCGTAGCGGGCGGCCGTGGCCCCGTCCACGGCGACGCCGTCAGCACGTTCCGGAAGGACGCCGTCGGTCACGGCGGCGGTTTCCAGGGCCGCAGGCGCAAGGTTCCGGGCCTGGGCGGACACCTCCTGGCCGCCGGCGGTGAACTCCGCGTAGGCCTGCAGCCGGCCGTAGGCCTCCGTCACGCCAGGCACGGCACGGACCGCTGCCAGGGCGGCATCATCGAAGGTCCCCGTGTCCGGGAGCGCGACGAGGCCTGCCTTGCTGTAGGCCTCGCCGAGGCTGGCGCCCAGCGACGCCCGGGTGCTGGCCCCAACCATCAGGGTGGTGGACAGGAAGGCCACTGACAGCATCACTGCCAGGCCGACGGCAATGAACCGGCGGCTGTGGGACTGGAATTGCGAGAGGGCAACGCGCAGCATGCTCAGCCTCCCAGCTTGCCGAGGGCAGCGAGGACGGACCCGGCTGTGGGCTCGGCGATCTCGCCTACCAGGCCGCCGTCACTCATCAGGACCACCCGGTCGGCGTAGCTGGCCGCCACCGGATCGTGGGTGACCATGATGATCGTCTGGCCCATTTCCCGGCTGCTGCGGCGCAGCAGTGCCAGGACCTCGCCACCAGCCGTTGAATCAAGGTTGCCGGTGGGTTCATCCCCGAACACGACGTCGGGCCGGGTCAGCAGGGCCCGGGCCACGGCCACCCGCTGCTGCTGGCCGCCGGAAAGCTCGTGCGGCCGGTGCCGGAGCCTGTCCCTGAGGCCAAGCGTGGCAACCACCGTGTCGAACCAGGCGGCATCGGTGGCCTTGCTTGCCAGTGCCAGCGGCAGGGTGATGTTTTGTTCAGCGGTCAGGGTGGGCACGAGGTTGAAGGCCTGGAAGACGAAACCGATCCGGTCGCGGCGAAGCGTGGTGAGCTGCTTGTCATTCAAGGCCGTGATGTCCGTCCCACCCACCAGGATCTGGCCGGAGTCGGCGGTGTCCAGGCCGGCGAGGCAGTGCATCAGGGTCGACTTGCCTGAGCCGGAGGGTCCCATGATGGCGGTGAAGCGGCCTGCGTCGAAGTTGACGCTGACCTCGCGCAGGGCGCTGACCCGGGTAGCGCCGCGGCCGTAGTTCCTGGTGAGGGACAGCGCCTGGACGGCGGGGGAGGAAGCGGCGTTTCCCCTGTTCAAAGCAGGGTGGGCATGCATGGAAGTTGTCATGGTTCCACGCTATGGCGGGCCACCGTGCCGGGGGATCGCCCGGTGGTCTGGTCCTGCCGGCGGCAGGCTCATACCCAGGTCTGACCTTGGTGCTGCGGGAACTACCCTCCAGGGGTGACCACGCCGGTCTCGTAGGCGATCACGACAGCCTGGACCCGGTCCCGCGCCCCCAGTTTGGCCAGGATATGCCCCACGTGGGTTTTGACGGTCGCTTCGGAGACGAACAGGCCTGCCGCGATCTCAGGATTGGAACGCCCGTGTGCCATGAGGGTGAACACTTCGCGCTCGCGGGCCGTGAGCCGTGCGACGGCCGCGTAGTCTTCGGGGCGTTCGTTGCCCTGGGCGCGCAGCAGCGGCGCGACGTGGTCCAGGAGCCGGCGGGTGGTGGAGGGCGCGATGACGGCGTCGCCGCGGTGCACCGTCCGGATGGCGTCCAGCAGTTCCTCCGGCGGAGCGTCCTTGAGCAGGAAGCCGCTGGCTCCGGCCTGGATGGCAGCCAGCGCATACTCGTCCAGGTCGAACGTTGTCAGGACGACAACGCGAAGGTCAGCCCTGGCGGACCCGGCAGGAGCCACAGCAGCGCGTTCCATGAGCTGGCGGGTGGCTTCAATGCCATCCATCCCCGGCATGCGCACATCCATCAGGACAACGTCGGCGGCTGCCGCGCCGAGGGCTTGGAGTGCTTCGAGGCCGTTGCCCGCCTCGGCCACGACGTCAAGGTCCGGCTGGGAATTGATCAGCATGCCCAATCCCGAGCGCACGAGTTGCTGGTCATCGACCAGCGCCACCCGGATCGGGGACGCAGCGTCGCGTTCTACTGTCAAAGTCATGCTCAAGCCTCTGTGTAGGGGAGGAAGGCCGAAACCTGAAAGCCCCCGCCAGCGGCCGGGCGGGCCACCAAGGAACCATCGTAAAGGTTGATGCGCTCCCGCATGCCCCGCAGCCCGTTACCTCCGTCGTCCCCGGCACTTGCCGCGGGATCGGCAGATGCGCCCCGGCCGTCGTCGTGCACGTCGATCTGGAGCCCCCGCTGCTGCCACCGGACCGAAACCCGGGCCCGGGCCAGCGGGCCTGCATGTTTGAGGACGTTGGTCAGGGATTCCTGGAGGACCCGGTACGCCGTGAGTTCGGCGCCCGCCGGCAGGGTGCGCCGCGGCGATCCCAGCTGTTCGATGTCCAGCGGCAGTCCGGCCGCGCGGAACCCCTGGAACAGGTCATCAAGGTCCGCAAGCCCGGGCAATGGGCGGGTGGTGGATTCATCGCCGTGCCGCAACACGCCCAGCAAACGGCGCATTTCCGCCAGCGATGTCCGTGCCGTGGCAGCGACGGTGGCCAGCGTTTTCGTGGCCACGGCCGGGTTGGCCGCCGCGGCGTACCGTGCACCGTCGGACTGGGTGATGATTACGGACAGGGAATGCGCCACGATGTCGTGCATTTCACGGGCGATGTGGGCGCGTTCATCGGCGGCGGCCAGGGAGCGTTCCTGCTGTTGTTCGATTTCGAGCCGGCGGGCACGGTCCGCGAGGGTCTGCAGTTGCTGGCGGCGGACGCGTGTCAGGTCCCCCAGGGTCCAGCTGAACAGGACCAGCATCCAGATCAGGACGGTGTACACGGCGCTGATGGTGAGGCCCAGCACGCCGGTCTGGGCTGTGCTGCTGAGGTTTCGGCTGGTCAGCAGGACCCCGCCCAGCAAGCCCAGGACCAGGACCGACCGGCTGGCCCAGGCAGGACCATAGGCGGCAACGGCATAGATGATCAGCGGAACGGCCACCAATCCCGCCAGGGGCTCCAGCCCGGTTGCCCACAACGCCAGGGATGCCAGTAAAGTGGCGCCGGCTGCAGGCACCGGCCTGGTGCGCCGCCATGCCAGCGGCACCACCAGGGCGCTGGACAGCACGAAGTGCCAGGGGCGGTCTGCCATGAGGTATACCGGGCCGCAGAAAAGCAGGAGCGCCAGCATGAAGACCAGGTCCACCCGAAAAGTGTTAACCCGGAGCCAGTGATAAACCTTGTGCCGTAATTCCACCCCGGAACTCTATGCTGTTGCGGTGGCGGGTGCCTCATACCTGGGGCTGATCTCGCTCCGCTTGTTGCGTTCCACCGGCGACTCCGGACGAGGTGTCCGAAATGTGGGACGGTTTGCCCACCATATGGATGACTTGGCTACCCTGAAAATATGAGCAAATCCTCCATCGATCTTGCAGTTATTCCCGGCGACGGCATCGGCCCCGAAGTCATCGCCGAGGCCCTCAAAGTCCTGGAAAAGGCTGTGGCGGCGGAGGGCGTGGAGCTCCAGCCGACCCACTACGAACTCGGCGCCGAGCACTGGCTTGCCACGGGCGAGACCCTGCCGGACGGGGTCCTCGCAGACCTTAGGACACGCGATGCCATCCTCTTCGGCGCGGTGGGTGCCGCCCCCGGCGATACCCGCATTCCGTCCGGCATCATCGAGCGCGAACTGCTCCTCAAGCTCCGGTTCAGCCTGGACCACTACGTCAACCTGAGGCCTTCCCGGCTTTACGGAACCGTCGGCAGCCCCCTGGCCAACCCCGGCACCATCGACTTCATCGTGGTCCGCGAAGGAACCGAAGGGCCGTACGTGGGCAACGGCGGCACGCTCCGGGCGGGCACCCCGCATGAAGTAGCCACGGAAGTTTCCTTGAACACCGCCCACGGCGTGGAGCGCGTGGTCCGCGACGCGTTCCGCCGTGCCAGCCTGCGGGAACGCAAGCACGTCACCCTGGTGCACAAGCACAACGTCCTGGTCTTCGCAGGGCACCTGTGGAAGCGCACCGTCGAAGCCGTGGCCCAGGAATTCCCTGAGGTCACCCACGACTACCTCCACGTGGATGCCGCCACCATCTTCATGGTCACGGACCCGTCCCGCTTCGACGTCATCGTCACCGACAACCTGTTCGGCGACATCATCACGGACCTCGCTGCCGCCATCACCGGCGGCATCGGCCTGGCGGCCTCCGGCAACATCAACATGGACCGGACCGCGCCGTCCATGTTCGAGCCGGTCCACGGTTCGGCGCCGGACATCGCCGGCCAGGGCAAGGCCGACCCCACCGCCGCGATCCTCTCCGCGGCACTCCTGCTGGACCACCTGGGGTACGCAGAAGCCGCACGCCGGATCGAAGCCGCTGTGGTTCAGGACGTCGAAAAGCGCGATGGCACGGCCCGCAGCACCAGCGCCGTCGGCGACGCCATCGCCGCGGGACTCTAGCCCACGCCGGGGGCCCCGGCTTCGGGCGTAAGCTTTACTCGAATCACCAAATGCCGCCTCGCCGTTCAGCGCTGAACCCCGGGGCGGCCGATCGTGGAGGAACCATGACTCAGACCGCCCATGGCGTCGAATTCACCCGGCAGCCCTCGGAGAACCCGAAGTCCGCCGAAGAGCGTGCAGCCATCCTGGCAAACCCGGGATTCGGCAACTACTTCACCGACCACACCGCCATCGTCGACTACAGCGTGGACGCGGACGGCAACGGCGGCTGGCACGATGCCCGGATCGAACCGTACGGCCCGATCGTCCTCGACCCTTCCGCTGCCGTATTCCACTACGGCCAGGAGATCTTCGAAGGACTCAAGGCCTACCGGCACGCCGACGGCTCCGTCTGGACCTTCCGCCCCGAGGCCAACGCGGCGCGGCTGAACAAGTCTGCCCGCCGCCTTGCCCTGCCCGAACTGCCGGCCGAATACTTCCTTGGCGCCATCCGTGAACTGGTTGCCGTGGACAAGGAATGGGTGCCCTCCGGTGACGGCGAGGCCCTGTACCTGCGGCCCTTCATGATCGCCACCGAGGCCTTCCTGGGTGTCCGGGCCGCCCGTGAAGTGTCCTTCCGGGTGATCGCCTCGCCGGCCGGCAACTACTTCGGCGGGGAGCTCAAGCCCGTCTCCATCTGGATCTCGCGCCATTACGCCCGTGCAGGCCGCGGCGGCACCGGCGACGCCAAGTGCGGCGGCAACTACGCGGCCTCGCTGATCGCCCAGCAGGAGGCGGAGGCCAACGGCTGCAAGCAGGTGCTGTTCCTGGACCAGGCCAACGACAACGCCGTGGAAGAGCTGGGCGGCATGAATGTGTTCTTCGTCATGAAGGACGGCTCCCTGGCCACGCCCGCCCTCACCGGCACCATCCTCGAAGGCGTTACCCGGATGTCAGTGATCCAGGTGGCCAAGGACATGGGCCGCGAGGTGGCGGAGCGGAAGATCACCCTGGACGAATGGCGCGACGGCGTGGCCTCCGGGGACATCACCGAGGTCTTCGCCTGCGGCACGGCCGCGGTGATCACCCCCATCGGGGTCCTGAAGGACGCCACCGAGTTCATCGGTTCCGAGGACGCCAGGGCCGGCCAGGTCACCATGGCCATCCGCGGGAAGCTCCTGGGCATCCAGACCGGCGCAGAGCCGGATACCCACGGCTGGCTCACCCGGCTGGCCTAGTTTCAAGCTTCAACGCACGACGGCGCCTGCCGGACTTTGGTCCGGCAGGCGCCGTTTTGTGTTCCTTCCGGCGGCGGGATGTCAGCGGCGCGCGGCTTTCCGCGCAGCGTTCTTCATCGCTTTCCGGGACACGGGCTTGAGTGCCTTCCGGGCCGCCTCTTCCGCCAAGGCCCTGTTGCGCCGGGCGTCGATGAGGTCGTTCCAGAGCGTGGTGGCGAAGACGCCGCCGTCCTGGGCGTAGACGTCGTAGGGGTAGCCGGCGTACACGGAGGGAGTGGTGCCGCCGTTAAACAGGTCCTTCCCGTTGGCCTTGGCGACGGCGTCGCCAATGGCCCAGGTCCGGGTCAGGTGGCTGGTGAGGTTCTCCTGCACGAACACACTGGCATCGCTGGACCGGGAAGCCTCTTCCAGCAGCGTCTCCAGATCCGCCGCCAGCAGCGCCGAGCCGGCCTGGTCCGCGGGAGCGGAGGCATCGGCCAGTTCCGCGGCGACGCTGCTGACGGCATCGGTCCAGTCCCGGGTTTCCCGGAACTTCTTCCACGTGGGGAACCAGATGATGCTGCCCGTGGCGTGGTTATGGATGTGCAGCAGCCCCGTGGCCTTTTCGGTGGCCGAATGGTCGTTGCCGTCGGCGTCCGCCTGGGCGAGAAGGTCTGTCAGTGATGCTGTGCTCATGGGTGGCGTCCGGCTTCCTGCTGGAGATCGTGGTGCTGTCCTTGGTGCCAACCCGAAGCTCGTGCCGTTCTATTCCGCTGCCGGGGATGTGAGGGACTGGGGAGGACCAGCCGTTGATGCAAGGATGGGTCAGTGACTTTCCATCCCGGCCCGGTCCTGCAGCGGAGCAGCGCGCTTACGCAATTCTTCCTCGCCCCCAATCCGGGCCCTATGAGTTTGGACGGCACCAACTCCTATGTCCTGAGGGGGACGCAAGGCGCCTCCGCCGTCGTGGTGGTTGACCCAGGACCCGACGATGAACCGCACCTGCAGGCACTGGCCGGTGCCGGCGTCGTCGAACTGATCCTGGTGACCCACCGGCATGCGGACCACACCGCGGGGTCCGCGCGCCTGCACGGGCTCACCGGCGCACCAGTCCGCGCAATGGATGCCAACCACTGCCATGGCGGGGGAGAACCCCTGGCGTCCGGTGAAGTTATCCGGGCGGCAGGGCTGGAGATATTGGTGGCAGCCACGCCGGGCCACACCTCCGACTCCGCCTGTTTCCACCTGCCGGCGGACGGGCAGCACGGGTCGGTGCTCACGGGGGACACCATCCTTGGCCGGGGGACCACCGTGCTGGATTATCCGGACGGGACGCTGGGCGATTACCTCGCCTCCCTGGACCTGCTGGAGTCCCTGGGGCCTGCCACGGTACTTCCTGCGCACGGCCCGGTGCTGGCGTCCCTGGAGTCTGCGGCCCGCGGCTATCGGGCGCACCGGGAGGAGCGGCTGGCGCAGATCCGTGCCGTGCTTGACCGGCTGGGCCGGGACGCGTCCATAGGGGAGGTGGCTGACGCCGTCTATGCCGACGTCGGCCCTTCCGTCCGGCGTGCGGCCGAACTGTCCGTGGCAGCGCAGCTTTCCTACCTGCGCGGCGGCGGAAGCGAAGGGCGGCCCGCCCTGCGGGGACGGTAGGGTAGGAGCCATGCGTATTGCCAGGTTTGTCGTCGATTCCGATCCCCTGTACGGCGTTGTGGAAGGTGAGCCAGGCAGTGAGGAAATCACTGTCATCCACGGCGACCCCTTCTTCAACGGTGTGGAGCGCACGTCCGTGCGCCACAAGCTGGAGGACGTCCGGCTGCTTGCACCCATCATTCCGCGCAGCAAGGTGATCGGCGTGGGCCGGAACTTCGTGGAGCACGCCCATGAGCTCGGCAATGAGGTACCTGCCCAGCCGTTGCTGTTCCTGAAGCCGAACACCGCAGTCGTTGGTCCCAATGATCCCGTAGTGCTGCCGGAGTTCTCCGAGGAAGTCTCCTTCGAAGCTGAGCTGTGCGTGGTGATCGGCCGCATCTGCAAGGATGTGCCGGAAGACCGCGTGGACGATGTCATCTTCGGCTACACCTGCGGCAACGACCTCACTGCCCGTGACGTGCAGAAAACCGACCTGCAGTGGACCCGCGCCAAGGGCTTCGACACCTCCGCCCCGCTGGGTCCCTGGATCGAGACCGACCTGGACACGGAGGACCTGCAGATCCAGGGCCGGCTCAACGGCGAGGTGCGCCAGGACGGCAGCACCAGCCAGATGATCCGTGGCGTGCGGGAACTGGTCTCCGTAGTGTCGCAGGCCTTCACCCTGCTGCCCGGCGACGTGATCATGACCGGCACGCCGGCCGGCGTGGGGCTGGTCAAGGAGGGCGACCGCTTCGAGGTGGAAATCGAGGGCATCGGCCGGCTGTCCAACCCGATCGTCCGCCGCTAGCACCCTGCCCGAGGGCGGAAATCGGGGCCAGGCGGGGCGGGTAAAGTTGAAGCCACTATGAGTATCGCTTCTTCGTCACCTGCCGCCTCCATCCCGCCCGTCACCGCCGAAACTCCCGTCCGGGTCCGTTTCTGCCCGTCGCCGACGGGCACCCCGCACGTGGGACTGATCCGGACGGCGCTGTTCAACTGGGCCTACGCGCGCCACACCAAGGGCACGCTGGTCTTCCGGATCGAGGACACGGACGCGGCACGCGACAGCGAGGAAAGCTACCACCAGCTGCTCGACGCGCTGAAGTGGCTGGGCATCGACTGGGACGAGGGCGTGGAGGTGGGCGGCCCGCATGAGCCGTACCGGCAGTCCCAGCGCGGCGACATCTACCAGGACGTCATCAAGAGGCTGCACGAGGGCGGATTCATCTACGAGTCCTTCTCCACCCCGGAGGAGATCGAGGCACGCCACCGTGCCGCAGGCAGGGACCCGAAGCTGGGCTATGACGGATTCGACCGGCACCTGACCGAGGAGCAGCTGGCACAGTACCGGGCCGAGGGCCGGCAGGCTGTGCTTCGCCTGCGCATGCCGGACGAGGACATCACGTTCACCGACCTGGTCCGCGGCGACATCACCTTCAAGGCAGGATCCGTCCCCGACTTCGCCGTCGTGCGGGCCAACGGCGCACCGCTGTACACCCTGGTGAACCCGGTGGATGACGCACTGATGGGCATCACGCACGTGCTCCGCGGGGAGGACCTGCTCAGCTCCACGCCGCGCCAGGTCGCCCTCTACCGGGCCCTCTACGCCATCGGCGTTGCCGAGTACATGCCGGAATTCGGCCACCTGCCGTACGTCATGGGCCAGGGCAACAAGAAGCTTTCCAAGCGCGACCCCGAGTCCAGCCTGTTCCTGCACCGCGAGCGGGGCTTCATTCCGGAGGGGCTGTTGAACTACCTGTCCCTGCTGGGCTGGTCCCTCAGCGCAGACGAGGACATCTTCACGGTGGAGCAGCTCGTTGAGCATTTCGACATCCATGACGTCCTGGGCAATCCTGCCCGCTTTGACCTGAAGAAGGCCGAAGCCATCAACGGCACCCACGTCCGGATGCTTGAACCCAAGGACTTCCGCGACCGCGTGGCACACTACCTGCGCGAAGCCGGCCTGGTGGGGGAGATCCTCACCGACCGCGAGGAGGAGATCCTCACCGAAGCGGCACCCCTGGTCCAGGAGCGCATCACGCTGCTGGGGGAAGCGCCGGAGATGCTGGCTTTCCTGTTCAAGGCGGACGACGCCGTCGACGTTGCCGACGACGCACGCAAGGGCCTCCCCGCGAACCTCTCCGAGGTGCTGGATGCCGCACTCGACGCGCTGGAACCGGTGGCAGACTGGACGGCGGAGAACATCCAGGCCGCACTCAAGGAGGCCCTCGTGGAAAACATGGGCATCAAGCCGCGCCTCGCGTTCGGCCCGGTCCGCACGGCCGTTTCCGGCCGCCGCGTGTCGCCGCCGCTGTTTGAGTCCATGGTGATTCTGGGCAAGGAGTCCTCCCTGCGCCGGCTCCGCGCCTTCCGCGGCTGATGGCCGCTCCCAGCCAAGCACGCACCGGCGTGCTGCAGACGCCCTTCGGCGCTGTCCGCGGCGTCCTGTTCGACATTGATGACACCCTGGTGGACCTCGAATATTCGATGACCACCGCCCTGCGCGAGGTCAGTGAACACCTCCTCCCCGGCCTGGACCAGGCCGGGTGGGAGCGGTTCGGCCGGATCTTCACCCACGAAACCACGCATTACTACGACCGGTACCTTGCAGGTGAGCTGACGTTCAACGAACAGCGCCTGCTGCGGGGCAGGGCGGCCCTGGGGCACTTCGGCGTGGAACTGGCCGACGGTGAGGAATCCCACCGGTGGCTCAGCGCCTACGTGGAGAAGCAACCCGCGTACGTCAAGGCGTTTCCCGACGTTTTACCCCTGCTGGATGTCCTCGACAGCGCGGGCGTCCCCTACGGGGCAGTGAGCAACAACGTCCACGATTACCAGCGGGCAAAACTGGACGGCGCCGGACTGGAACGGATCGTCCACCTGGTGGGTACCGACACGCTTGGCGTGGCCAAGCCACACCCGGCAATGTACCTGGAGGGGGTCAGGCTGCTGGGCACGCCCGCTTCGGAGACACTGTACGTGGGCGATAACCGGCTGCTGGATGCCGAGGGCTCGACGGCGGCCGGCCTGGTGGGCGTGTGGCTCAACCGAGGGGGCGAGGTCGTCGAGGATTTCGACGGCGGCATCGTCGCCTCCCTGGCCCAGCTGCTGCAGTAGCCTCCGTACACTACGACCGCGGTCCTGTCCCAGGACCGCGGTCGTTGCCCGTCGGCGCTCCCTCCGTCAGGCCGCTGCGTCAGGTTGCTGCGGCGGGCCGCAAGGAACGCCTGCGGAGGAGCAGGTAGGCCCCCACTGCGGAGGCCACCAGAAGTGCCACCAGCAGCAGCGCGACCACAGGGTTGTCCAGCCACGACGACGGAGAGACAGCAGCCACTTTGGAGTGCAGCTCCTGCGTGCCGGCGGCGATCCTTGAATTGCCGTCGGCCAGCTTGCCCGCGCCGTCGGCCAGCTTGCCCGAGCCGTCATCAAGCTTGCCGTTGCCGTCGGCCAGCTGCCCGGTTCCGTCAGCGAGCTGGGCTGATCCCGCCTGCAGCTGACCTGTTCCGCGGCTTAGCGCAACGGTGCCGTCCGAGAGCGCCTCGGTTCCGGCCAGCAGTCCCGGGTTCTCCGGGTCGCCGCCGCCGTTGATCCCCGCGCTGAGTTTGGTGGTGCCGTCCTGCAGGTTGTTCGCCGCGTAAATCAGGCCCGGGCTGTCCGGGTTGCCGGGGACACCATCCATTCCCACCCTGATCTTCGCCGTGCCTTCCGCCAGCATGGACGTGCCCAGTACGACGCCCGGGTTCTGCGGGTCCGTTGCATTGAGCTTTTCCGCCAGGGTAGCGAAGCCCGCCTTCAACCGGCCCGCGCCGTCGTTTAACTGGCCGGCCCCGGCGGCCAGGCTGCCGGTTCCGGCCTTAAGCTGCCCGGCGCCGTCGTTAAGTTTTGCTGCCCCCGCGTCAAGCTGGCCCGCTCCCGCATAGGCACGGCGCCCGCCGTCGGCCAGCTTGGCGATCTGGTCCTTGATCACCGCCAGGGGCACCAGGCCCTGGGGACCGTTCGCGGCCGCTTCAAGCTGGTCCAGGCCCTGGCTGAGCGCGGCGAGTCCGTCGCCCTTGGTGGGGTCGTTGCCCGCGCCGGGGTAGCCCTTCAACTGGGCTGTGCCGTTCTTCAGCGCGGCGGTCCCCGCGGTCAAGCTGGTGGCACCGGCGTCGAGCTGTCCGGCGCCGCCCGCGAGCTGGCCCGCTCCCGCTGCCAGCTGCCCCGCGCCGTCTGCAAGGTTGTTCGGTGCGTTTCCGGAAGCTGTGGGAGTCAGTGCCGCTGAGAGGGCCACGGCGCCTGCCTGGAGCTTCCGGGCGCCGTCATCCACCTGGTAGACACCCGGAACAAGTTTGTTCAGGACGTCGTTTTGCAGCTTCGTGGTCCCGGCATGCAGCTTATCCACCCCAGGTGCGAGCTGGTCGCGGACCCCGGAAAAGATCTTCCCCGCGCCCGCCTGCAGGGCTGCGGCCCCGGTGTTCAATGCCGTGCTGCCGTCCTTGACTTTGACCGATCCGTCCTTCACCTGGACGGCGCCTTTATTCGCGGCGCCAGCCCCTGCGGCCAGCTGGCCGGAACCGTCCTTGAGCTGCGACGCTCCCGCTGCGGCCTGCTCGGCGCCGTCCATGAGCTGGGCCGCGCCGTTGGAGATCTGGCCGGTGAGGTAGGTGTAGAACGCAAGGAAAAGGACAAGCAACAGGGACAACGCGGTGATGGCGATGGACTGTGACCGGGGTCTGGGTTTTGCTGCGGCAATGGTTGCTGTGCGGGTTGTCAACGCTGACACTTCCTAACTTTCCGCCGGACGACGCTGCCCGGGGGCGAAACCGTGGCTGGTAGGGCGTTCCCGTTTTCCTCGTGGGTGACCCAACATGCGGGACAGGGAGATTGTTACCGATGGGTAACTTACTCGAGGGTAACCATAGGACCGGAGGGTGGGCAAGGGTTTATTCCAATCGGTCCACGCAATGGTCCGGACGCGCCGTGGCGCCCGATTTGTGCGAGCCGAAAGTCTCGGGTAAAGTAATTTCTCGTGCTGAGGCGCACGGAGCAGGGAAAAAGCCCTGAAAACCGGCCCGAAAGTGCCATTGGGATATGGTGTAATTGGCAACACTACGGTTTCTGGTACCGTCATTCTAGGTTCGAGTCCTGGTATCCCAGCTCTTGTTTAGTAGCTGATTTCAGCTGCAAAACAGGCGGTTTCCACTCGGTTTTCCGATTTGAAACCACGGCAAGGTGTGTGAAATACTCACTGAGCTTGAGCAGCGGAAACGCTGCCGGAAGTACACGGCCCCATCGTATAGCGGCCTAGTACGCCGCCCTCTCACGGCGGTAACGCGGGTTCGAATCCCGCTGGGGTCACCATCGGAAATGGTCCCGGGCAACAGCCCGGGACCATTTTGGCATCCCAGCAAGTGAGCCTGTCGCGCAGACTCCCATCACGTTCCGCCGACGCGCCGGGGCCGACCTCCCCATCGCCTCAACTGGCATGATGTTGCTGTGACCTCCCATGACGAGCACGGCCGCCCCTCCCAACCACCCCCGCACGCCCTGGCCGCGGTGATGCTCCTGGAGGAAATCCGCGCCGGGCTGGACGGTGTCACGCTTCCCTTGGCCCTCCCGGACGCCGACCAGGCCCGCCGCGACGCGTCAGCCGCAAGGGCCCAGCTGGACGACTACATCCTTCCGCGGTACCGCAGCCTGGACGCGCCCCTGCTTGCCGTCGTCGGCGGCTCCACGGGGGCGGGCAAATCCACCCTGGTGAACGGACTCGTGGGACATCCCGTTACCCGCGCAGGCGCCATCCGCCCCACCACCCGCCAGCCCATCCTGCTGCACAACCCTGCCGAAGCAGCCTGGTTTGAAGGCCAGCGCGTATTGCCGGGACTGGCCCGCATCAGGGGAATGTTGGCTGCCGGTCCGCCACCAGCAGGCCGGCCCGGGGAACAGTCCGGAGCCGCGGACTCGCTGTTGCTGGTGGCGGATCCCGCGGTGCCTGCCGGCATCGCCCTCCTCGATGCGCCCGACGTCGACTCCATCTCGGACCGCAACCGCCTGCTCGCGGGACAGTTGTTGGCGGCCGCGGACCTCTGGGTCTTCGTCACCACCGCCAACCGCTACGCCGACGCCGTCCCCTGGAAGCTCCTCCTGGACGCCGCTTCCCGGGACATCACGGTGGCCGTGGTGCTGGACCGGGTGCCGCAGGGCGCCGAAGCCGAGGTGAGCCAGGACCTCCGGCGCCTGCTGGACCGCGAAGGCCTGGCCGGAAGCCGCCTGTTCATCATCGCCGAAACTGTCCTGGATGCCCACGGCATGCTGCCCGCCGGTGCCGTGGATGAGTTGCGGGAGTGGCTGGCCTCGCTGGCCTCTGATGCGGCTGGCCGCGCCGATGTGGCACGCCGGACCCTGAGCGGGGCGGTCCGGGCACTGGCCCAGCGGATCACGGACCTCGCCGGGTCCGTGCGTGAACAGGAACGCGCAGCCGCCCGGCTCGAAGCCGATGCCGTGGCGGCCTACGGGGATGCAGCCGCCCGCATCCTGGACGCAACCCGGGACGGAGCATTGCTGCGGGGCGAGGTCCTGGCCCGCTGGCAGGACTTCGTGGGCACCGGCGAGTTTTTCCGCACCCTTGAGCAGAATGTGGGCCGGTTCAGGGACCGCCTGGGAGCGTTCTTCCGTGGCGAACCCGCGCCGGCGGTGCGGGTGGAAGCGGCCATCGAGACCGGCCTGCAGGCGGTCATCGTCGACGAGGCAGCCAACGCTGCCGAGGACACCGACCGTAGGTGGCGCTCGGACCCGGCAGGCCGGCAGTTGCTGGGGCCGGACGACCTGTCCGGCACGGAGCCCGGGTTCGCCGACCGTGCCGCCGCGGAGATCCGGGCCTGGCAGGAAGCGTTGATGGAGCTGATCCGCACCGAAGGCCAGGGCAAGCGGACCCAGGCCCGCTGGTTGTCGTTCGGCATCAACGGCCTTGGCGCCGCACTGATGATCGTCATGTTTTCGATGACCGCGGGACTGACCGGTCTCGAGATCGGCGTGGCCGGTGGCACCGCCGTCGTAGGCCAGCGCCTCCTGGAAGCCGTTTTCGGCGAGGACGCCGTGCGGCGGATGGCTGACCAGGCCCGGAAGGACCTGGCCACGCGCTGCGAGGGGCTGTTGAAGGATGAACAGCAGAAGTTCCTGCAGCGGCTGCCGGCCGTCAACCCGGCCCTGGCGCAGGCACTGGCTGCGCAGGCCGGAGAGCTGGCGCGGTTGGCGGAGCGCGCGTGAGCCGGCACGGCGCGGCCCGCGGGTCCTCACGGCTGGACGGCCGGCTCCAGGGCCTCCAGGATGCCTGCGAACTGGGGGAGGGCGTGCTGCCGGACCAGGTGCTGCAGGAGGCGTTCGATGTCCTGGAACGGGCAAGTTCCCGCCGCTCCCTGTCCGGCGACCACACGGTGGTTGGTTTCTTTGGGGCCACGGGAAGCGGCAAGTCGTCCCTCTTCAACGCCGTTAGCGGCGCCGAGATCGCGACGGCGGCCGCCCGCCGTCCCACCACGTCGGAACCGTTGGCAGGGGTCTGGGGAGCAACAGGCAGCGAAGCCCTCCTCGACTGGCTCGAGGTGGAGCACCGCCACCACGCCGCGCCCGTGGACGGCTTCGCCGACCAAGGGACCGGCCTGATCCTGCTTGACCTCCCCGACTTCGACTCCACCCGCGCCGCCAACCGCGAGATCGTGCAGCGCATGGTGGGCATGGTTGACGTCCTGGTCTGGGTGCTCGATCCGCAGAAGTATGCCGACGCGTCCGTCCATAACGGGTTCCTGGCACCCCTTGCCTCCCATGGGGCCGTCACGCTTGTGGTCCTGAACCAGGTGGACCGGCTGCCGGCGCATGATGTGCAGCCGGTGCTTGACTCGCTGCACGCGATCCTTGCCGGCGAAGGGCTGGGACAGGTCCGGGTGCTTCCTGCATCCGCCCTGACCGGGGCAGGAATCGGAGAGGTGCGCGCTGCGATCCGGAAGGTGGCCGTCCAGCGGCAGGCACAGTCCCGGCGGCTGGAAGCGGACATCAGCAAAGCTGCTGGGGACCTGGGGCTGGCTTCCGGTGACGGTGAGGCTGCAGGGACCCGGTCCACGGCCAAGGCGCGGCTCGCAGACGAACTGGCCATCGCGGCCAACGTGCCTGCCGTGGTGCGGGCCGTGGGGCAGTCGTACCGCCTTGAATCTGTGCGCCGTACCGGCTGGCCGGTAACCCGCTGGCTTTCCCGGTTCCGGGTTGACCCGCTGCGGCGGCTCAACCTGCGAAGCAGCGCTCCTGCCGGCCTGAACCGGACTTCACTGCCGCCGGCGGGTGCGCCGGAGCGGGCACGCACCGACGCAGCGGTCAGGGAGTTCGCGGACTCGGCCAGCGCCGGAGCACCCGGCCCGTGGCGGGCAGCCATCCGGGGGGCTGCGAGGACCGGGCGGGAGCGCCTGCCCGATGCGCTGGACCAGGCCATTGCCGGAACGGACCTGGGTGCCAATCGCAAGGCGTGGTGGTGGGGTGTGTTCAACGTGGTGCAGTGGCTGGCGCTGCTGATCCTGTTGGCTGGCCTGGGCTGGCTGGGCGTCCTGGCCGCGCTGGGATACCTTCAGCTGCCGGTGCCGGAGGTGCCGCGGGTGGAGGGATGGCCGGTGCCCACCCTGATGATTGCCTTCGGCGTGGTGCTGGGAATCTTCCTGGCGATCACCGGACGTTTCATTGCTGCCGGAGCTGCCCGGGCCAGGGCTGCCAGGGCACGGCGACGGCTCAACAGTGCCGTTGCAGCGGCGGCGCAGGAGCTGGTGGTGGAGCCGGTGGAGGCGGAGGTTGCCAGGCTTGCGGCATTTACCAAAGCGCTGAAGAAAGCCGCGCGGCCGTAGGCCGTTGCCGGCCTGCAGGACCTAGCCGGCGGTGAGGGCGGCCGCGGCGTCCCGGACCTTGATCAGGGTGCGCAGGTTGCGGGTGGTGGTTGCGGCCTTGAACTTCGTTTTCGCACTGACCTTGCTGAAGGGGCTGTCCAGGGTCCCGCCCACCGGTGCAAGCCAGGCAAGCGCCTCAGGCCCCAGCCGCTGCTGGATCTGGCTTTCAAGGGCTGACCCGGCCGCCTCCAGGTCGTCGAGGACGGCGGTGTCCGAGGACAGGGTGATGTAGGTGTGGGTGGACCTGTCGTCTTCCGGATAGGGACAGGCATCCACCAGTTTGGCCACCCGCGCGGCGTCCAGGACCACAACCCACGCTTCATAGCCGAAAGCGGCCCGGAGGCATTTTTCGCACTCCTGTTTGACGGCGGCCGCGTCCAGGGTGCTGCTGAGCACCACGTTTCCACTGGCGAGCAGTGTCTTTGCGTCCGTGAAACCGCAGGTCTTGAGTGCGTCCCGCAGGTCCGCCATCTTGATATTGATCCCGCCCACATTGATGCCGCGGAGGAACACTGCATAGCTGCCCATGGGCCCAGCCTAGCGGCGTGGGCGGCCGGGGCAGCGGAACGTCCTAGTCGTTGTTCTTGCGGAGCGCTTCGGTGAGGATGCGTCCTGCATTGCAAACTACTTCGGCGTGGAGGCGCCCGGGCTGGCGGGTCAGCCGCTCAATGGGGCCGGAAATGGAGACGGCGGCGATCACCCGGCCGGACGGACCCCGCACCGGTGCCGAAACGGAGGCAACCCCGGGCTCACGCTCGCCCAGGCTCTGTCCCCAGCCCCGGCGTCGTACTCCTGCCAGGACGGTGGGCGTGAAACGGGCCGACTGCAGGCCCTCAAGCAGTCGGTCGTGGTCCTCCCAGGCGAGCAGGACCTGCGCGGCAGAGCCGGCCTTCATGGACAGCTGCGTGCCCACCGGGATGGTGTCGCGCAGGCCGATGGGGCGCTCGGCGGAGGCGACGCATACGCGCCAGTCACCCTGCCTGCGGAAGATCTGGGCGCTTTCGCCGGTGGCATCGCGCAGCTGCATGAGTACGGGCCCGGCCGAGGCGATCAGGCGGTCTTCCCCGGCGGCGGAGGCAAGCTCCACCAGCCTGCTGCCGAGCACGAACCGGCCCTGGATGTCGCGGCTGACCAGCCGGTGGTGCACCAGCGCCAAAGCGAGGCGGTGGACAGTGGGCCGGGCCAGGCCGGTGGCGGCTACCAGCTGCGCCAGCGTGGTGGGGCCGGCCTCAAGGGCATCGAGCACCTGGGCCGCTTTATCAATGACACCGACTCCACTAGAATTGTCCATGTAATGATATTGCCGTCTCAATATCTGAGATGCAAATCTTTCGGCTGGCGCAGCGCGGAGCCGTCCTGATTCAGTTGGATCATTCAGCCAAACAGCAGTGAAGGGAGATGGCCATGGCAAAGACATTGGCCGAGAAAGTCTGGGACGCACACGTGGTGCGCAAAGGTGACGGCGATGGAGCCAACGCCCAGCCAGACCTTCTGTACATCGACCTCCATCTGGTCCACGAGGTCACGTCCCCGCAGGCTTTTGAAGGCCTGCGCCTGGCCGGGCGCACGCTGCGCCGGCCTGACCTGACCATCGCCACCGAAGACCACAACACCCCCACGCTGGATATCGACAAGCCCATCGCCGATCTCACCAGCCGCACCCAGATCCAGACGCTGCGCAACAACTGCGCGGAGTTCGGCGTCCGGCTGCACAGCCTGGGCGATGCCGAGCAGGGCATCGTCCACGTGGTGGGTCCCCAGCTGGGCCTCACCCAGCCCGGGATGACCGTTGTCTGCGGCGACTCGCACACCTCCACCCACGGCGCCTTCGGCGCGCTGGCCATGGGCATCGGCACCTCCGAAGTGGAGCATGTCATGGCCACCCAGACGCTCTCGCTCAAGCCGTTCAAGACCATGGCCATCAACGTCGAGGGCACGCTGCGCCCGGGCGTGACCGCCAAGGACATTATCCTCGCCGTGATCGCCAAGATCGGCACCGGCGGCGGCCAGGGCTACGTCCTGGAATACCGTGGCTCCGCCATCCGGGCGCTGTCCATGGAAGCGCGGATGACCATCTGCAACATGTCCATCGAGGCCGGCGCCCGGGCCGGCATGGTGGCACCCGACCAGACCACCTACGAGTACATGAAGGGCCGCCCCCACGCGCCTGAAGGCGCGGACTGGGACGCCGCCGTCGAGTACTGGAACACGCTGCGTACCGACGACGACGCCACCTTCGACGTGCAGGTGGACCTGGACGCCAACACGCTGGAGCCGTTCGTCACCTGGGGCACCAACCCCGGCCAGGGTGTATCCCTGTCCGGGTCCGTGCCGTCGCCCGGGGACTTCGGTGACGAAAACGCCAAGGCCGCCGCCGAGCGCGCCCTGCAGTACATGGGGCTCCAGGCCGGCACGCCGATGAAGGACATCCGGGTAGATACCGTGTTCCTCGGTTCCTGCACCAACTCCCGGATCGAGGACCTGCGCGCCGCAGCGGACATCATCCGCGGCCGCGAAAAGGACCCGCAGGTCCGCATGCTGGTGGTGCCCGGCTCGGCCCGCGTCCGGCTCGAAGCCGAGGCCGAGGGCCTGGACAAGGTCTTCAAAGACTTCGGCGCCGAATGGCGCTTCGCCGGCTGCTCCATGTGCCTGGGCATGAACCCGGACCAGCTGGAGCCGGGGGAGCGGTGCGCCTCCACCTCCAACCGCAACTTCGAGGGACGCCAGGGCAAGGGCGGACGCACGCACCTGGTCTCGCCGGTGGTAGCCGCCGCCACGGCTGTGCGCGGCACGCTCAGCTCGCCGTCGGATCTTGAACCGGCTCCCGAACCCGCAGCCATCCGCATCGACGCAGCCTAGGACATCACCATGGAAAAGTTCACCAAGCACACCGGCATTGGCGTCCCGCTGCGCCAGAGCAACGTTGACACCGACCAGATCATCCCCGCGGTGTACCTCAAGCGCATCACCCGGACCGGCTTCGAGGACGCCCTGTTCTCGGCATGGCGGAAGGACTCCTCCTTCATCCTGAACCAGGAGCCGTACAGCGCGGGCTCGGTCCTGGTGGCCGGCCCGGACTTCGGAACCGGGTCCTCCCGCGAGCACGCCGTCTGGGCGTTGAAGGACTACGGCTTCAAGGCCGTGCTGTCGTCCCGCTTTGCTGACATTTTCCGCGGCAACTCGGGCAAGCAGGGGCTGCTCGCCGCCCAGGTGGCCCAGGACGACATCGAGCTCATCTGGAAGGAACTCGAGAACGCGCCGGGCACCCAGGTCACGGTGGATCTCGAGTCCAAAACCGTGGTGTGCGGCAACATCGTGGCACCGTTCGACATTGACGACTACACCCGCTGGCGGCTCCTGGAAGGCCTGGACGACATCGGGCTGACGCTCCAGCACGAGGCCGACATCACCGCGTACGAGGCGACCCGCCAGGCGTTCAAGCCCAAGACCCTGCCGGCGAAGCTTTCCTAGCCCCTGGGCCACCATCCCGGCGGCGGGGCGCAGCGGGCGAAGGCCGCGCCACGCCCCGCCGCCGGTGCCCCCTTATTTCGGTTCGGTAACGCGACCTCCTATGCTTGGTTGGAGCCTTTGCAAGGTTTTGGGGGCTAGTGATCGTGAGGAAACCGGTATATGAGTAGTGTTCTGACAATCCGCGGCGGTGTCCCGCTTACAGGCCGCGTCAGCGTCCGTGGGGCAAAGAACCTTGTCCCCAAGGCAATGGTGGCGGCGCTGCTGGGCAACGAACCCTCGGTGTTGCGGAACGTGCCGGAAATCAAGGACGTGGAGGTTTTCACCTCGCTCCTGCAGCTGCATGGCGTGACGGTGGAGAAAGACCCCGTCAACGGCGACCTGACCCTTGACCCCAAGGCTGCCAAGACCGCGCCGAGCACCGCGATCGACGCCCACGCCGGCGACTCCCGCATTCCCATCCTGCTCTGCGGGCCCCTGATCCATGCGATCGGCGAGGCCTTCATCCCGGACCTGGGCGGCTGCAAGATCGGCGACCGGCCCATCGACTACCACCTCGATGTCCTGCGGCAGTTCGGCGCCGTCGTGGAGAAGCGCCCCGGCGGCATCCACATTTCGGCCCCCAAAGGGCTCCATGGAGCCAAGATCTCCCTCCCGTACCCGTCTGTGGGTGCCACGGAACAGGTCCTGCTGAGCGCCACCCGCGCCGAGGGCATCACCGAACTCTCCGGTGCTGCCACCGAACCGGAAATCATCGATCTCATCGCCGTGCTCCAGAAGATGGGCGCCATCATCAGCGTCCAGACCGACCGCACCATCCGCATCGAGGGCGTCCGCGACCTTGGCGGGTACAACCACCGGGCCCTCTCGGACCGCAACGAGTCCGCATCCTGGGCCTCCGCTGCGCTGGTGACCCGCGGCGACATCTTCGTCGAGGGCGCCTCCCAGCGCGACATGATGACCTTCCTGAACACCTACCGCAAGGTGGGCGGCGGAATGGACATCGGCGAGGACGGCATCCGCTTCTACCACAAGGGCGGAAAGCTGAACCCGCTGGTCCTCGAAACGGACGTCCACCCGGGCTTCATGACCGACTGGCAGCAGCCGCTGGTGGTGGCCCTGACCCAGGCCGAAGGCGTATCGATCGTCCACGAGACCGTGTACGAGAACCGCTTCGGCTTCACGGATGCGCTCATCCGCATGGGCGCCAGCATCCAGGTGCACCGGGAATGCCTGGGCAGCGTTCCCTGCCGGTTCGGCCAGCGGAACTTCCTCCACTCGGCCGTCATTTCCGGCCCCACCCAGCTCAAGGGAACCGACATCGACGTCCCGGACCTCCGCGGCGGCTTCAGCCACCTGATCGCAGCACTGGCCGCATCGGGGACTTCGCGTGTCACCGGCATCGACATCATCAACCGCGGCTACGAGCGCTTCACCGAGAAGCTTGCCGGCCTCGGTGCCGATTTCGACATCACCACCACGAAGTAGAGCGGGACCGTGAAGGAATCTGCCAAGAGCAGGGCCACATTTGTGTTCATCGCCGGCGTCGTCCGGCCCCTGATGAACCTCATGATGTCCAAAACGTGGGAAGGCACGGAAAAACTTCCCGCAGGCGGCTTCATTGCCGCGCCCAACCACTGCACCGAAATCGATCCCCTGGTGGTGGGGCACATGCTCTACAACCAGAAACGGGCCCCCCACTTCCTGGCCAAGGCCACACTGTTCAAGGTTCCCGGCCTGGGCCCGCTCCTGCGCGCCACCAAGCAGGTGCCGGTGGAGCGTTCGACGGCGGGAGCGAACCGGTCGCTGCAGGTGGCCCAGGAAATTGTGGCTGAGGGCGGCGCAATCATCATTTACCCGGAGGGCACGCTGACCCGCGACCCCGGGCTGTGGCCGATGAAGGGACATACCGGCGCGGCACGGCTGGCCCTCGAGGGTGGCATCCCGGTGGTTCCCATCGCCCACTGGGGTGCGCACGAGGTCTTCCCCAGGTACGGCAAGCGGTTCCACCTGTTCCCGCGGAAGCGTTCCCGGGTGGTCGTGGGCGATCCCGTGGACCTGAGCGCCTTCAAGGGCCGTCCCCTGGACAAGGCCACACTCGGCGAGGCCACCGAACTCATCATGGACGCCATCACGGAGCTCCTCGCCGGCCTGCGCGGAGAACAACCGCCGGCCGAGCGCTGGGACCCTTCCAAGCAGCAGCAGTCCAAGCACGGGCGGTTCGTGGACCGCGGGCAGCAGCCGGGCGCGGGAACGGAAGCCCAGTGACCGCTGACGGAAAGCCGGGAGCGGCCCGCACAGTGGCCGTCCTCGGTGCGGGATCATGGGGGACTACGTTCGCGAAGGTCCTTGCCGACGCCGCCATTGCAACGGGGACCCCGCGTGTGATCAAGCTGTGGGGCAGGCGCGCCGAAGTAGTGGACGAGATCAACACCAGCCACCGCAACAGCGACTACCTCAAGGACATCGTCCTGCCGGAAAGCATCACCGCCTCCACCGAGGTCCGTGAGGTGCTGGCCGGGGCTGAGCTCGTGGTGGTCGCCGTTCCGGCCCAGTCCCTCCGTCCGCAGCTTCGGGAATGGAAGGACATGATTGCCCCCGGGGCCGTCGTCGTCTCCCTCATGAAAGGCCTGGAGCTGGGAACTGACGCCCGGATGAGCGAAGTCATCAGCCAGGAACTGGGCCTGCCGCAGGAACGCATCGCGGTGGTCTCCGGACCCAACCTGGCCCTGGAAATTGCCCGCGAGGAGCCCACGGCGTCAGTGGTGGCGTGCACTGATTCCGCGACGGCCGGCTGGCTGGCGAGGACCTGCACGGCCCCATACTTCCGGCCCTACACCACGGCGGACGTCGTCGGCGTTGAAATCGGCGGTATCGTCAAGAACGTGATTGCCCTGGCCGTGGGTATCTGCGAGGGAAAGCAGATGGGGGACAACACCAAAGCCTCCGTCATTACCCGTGGCCTGGCCGAAACATCCCGCCTGGCCCTGGCACTGGGCGGCGAAGCCAAAACCATGGCCGGTCTTGCCGGCCTCGGCGACCTCGTGGCAACGTGCTCCTCCGCACTGTCCCGCAACCACACCGCAGGGCGGCTGTTGGGCGAGGGCCTGACGCTCGAGGAGGTGGGCCGAAAGATGACCCAGACCGCCGAAGGCATCAAATCCGGCCAGGCCGTCCATGAACTTGCCGGCAAGCTCGGCGTCGAAATGCCTATCACTGCCGCCGTCGTGGCGGTACTGGCAGGCAAGCTGTCCGTTGACCAACTTGGGCCGGTTCTGCTGTCCCGGGAACTGAAACCTGAAGGCGATTACTGACCATGTCCCAAGACACACCCACCACGGGTCAAACAGCCACGAGGAAACCGCGCGTTGCCGTGCTCTTCGGCGGCCGGTCCAGCGAGCACGCCGTCAGCTGCGTCACCGCGGCTGGCGTGCTGGGTGCCATCAACAAGGACAAGTACGAGGTCATTCCCATCGGAATCGCCAAGACCGGCCAATGGGTCCTCGCCCCCGCCGAAACCGCCGAATGGTCCCTCGCGGCCTCGTCGCTTCCTGAAGTCGTTCCGTCCCCGGAAACGGTTACGTTGGCCGAGATCGGCGGGGAACACCAGCTGATCGTGGCCTCGCCCAACCAGGTCCCGCAGGAACTTGGCGCCGTGGATGTGGTCTTCCCGCTGCTGCATGGCCCCTTTGGCGAGGACGGCACCATCCAGGGACTCCTTGAACTGTCCGACACCCGGTACGTCGGGGCCGGAGTGCTGGCGTCCGCCGTCGGCATGGACAAGCACTACATGAAGGTGGTCTTCGAAGCAGCCGGGCTGCACGTCGGGCCGTACGTGGCCGTGATGGACAGGCAGTGGCGCAAGGACCCCGAAGCTGTCCGGAAACAGGTGGACCGACTGGGCTTCCCCGTCTTCGTCAAACCGGCCCGCGCGGGTTCCTCGATGGGAATCTCCAAAGTCGACTCCCTCGAGGAGCTGGATGCGGCCATCGAGGAAGCCCGGCGGCACGACCTGAAGCTGGTGATCGAAGCCGGCATCGTGGGACGCGAAATCGAGTGCGCGGTCCTGGAAGGCCGGGGCACTGACGCGCCGCGGACATCGATGCCCGGCGAAATCTCCGTGGCCGGAGGTACGCACGAGTTCTATGACTTCAATGCCAAGTACGTCGAGGACGATGCAGCATCCCTCAGCTGCCCGGCCGACATGCCCGCGGAGGCCATCGCCCGGGTCCGGGAGCTGGCCGCAGCCGCGTTTGATGCCGTGGGTGCCGAAGGCCTCAGCCGCGTGGATTTCTTCTACACCCCGGACGGCGAGTTGATCATCAACGAGATCAACACCATGCCCGGCTTCACGCCCAAAAGCATGTACCCCCAGATGTGGGCAGCTTCAGGCCTTGGGTACGCCGACCTCATTGACGAACTGATCTACCTGGCCCTGCACCGCAACACCGGCCTCCGCTGATCCCCACCGGCACCCTAACCTCGCTTCGCTTCGGCCAGGGGACCCTGCCGGCGTGGGCCCACCACCGGCACCCTAACCTCGCTTCGCTTCGGCCAGGGAACCCTACTGGCTCTTGGGCAGGTTCTGCAGATCCTCCTGGCCCACGCAGTTCCGCGTAGACGGAATTTTGCCGGCAGCGGCCGCCAGGTCCGCGAGCACTGTCGCGGAGCTGATCTTGTCCGGATCCATCACGATTTCCGTAGCCGGTTCCCTGCCATAGGTGGTCAGCGTCCACGCCGGATCGCCTTCCTTGATCACCCAGTCAACCCCGTTGACGGTGACGCACCGGTCGGTGGTCGGCCCCGGCACGTTGACGCCGCAGCGGAGGATGACCAGCGAAGGATCGCCCCAGGCCGCAGTGGCCTGGCTGTTGGTCTTCCGCAGCTTCGAATCGCCAATGGCATCGGGCAGGGCCACCATCATGGGCGCGCACGCCGGGTTGGCGGCGTCCTTTGCGGCGGTGACATCCACTGCGGCGGAGCAGGATGCCAGGGAAAGGGCGGCAATTGCACCAACCACCGCCATCCTGGCGGCGCGGGCGGACAGGGGCAGCTGGGGATGGTGCATGGTTCCAGCCTATCGCCGCCGCCGTCCAAGTCCGGACAGAATGTCGGCCGGGCGCGGTAGCGTAGTGGCGTGCCTGAAGACCTTCGTAACCGCATAGACCACCAGCCCACCGTGGCCGGGCTTTCCGAAGCCGACCTGCTGGCCCGGATCTTTCCGCGCCTCCGGACGGAGGCCGGATACACTGCAAGCACGCTGCTTGGGCCGGGGGACGACGCCGCCATTGTCGCGGCACCGGACGGGCGAACCGTCATCAGCATCGACACCCAGGTCCAGGACCAGGATTTCCGGCTCCTGTGGCCGAGCGGCTACCGCACCACCGGGTTCGACGTCGGCTGGAAGGCAGCAGCGCAAAACCTCAGTGACATCAATGCCATGGGCGCCCGGGCCACCTCGATGGTGGTCAGCCTTACGCTCCCCGTAGACACCCCGGTCGCCTGGGTAGAGGACCTGGCGGACGGGCTGGCAGCCGGAATCCGGGAACTCGGGGCAGTCCACTGTTCCGTGGCGGGCGGCGACCTCGGCCGCGGCAGGGAAATTTCCGTGACCGCCGCTGTCCTTGGAACCCTCGACGGCGCCCGGCCGGTGCTCCGCTCCGGTGCCCGGCCGGGTGACATCCTGGCGCTCGCGGGAACGGTGGGCCATGCGGCAGCAGGCCTTTCCCTCCTCGAGTCGGGAATCGGGGTGGATACCCTGACGCCCGCGGAGCATGCCTTCGTCGACCTGCAGTGCCGCCCGCGGCCGCCGTTGGAAGCAGGGCCTGCAGCCCGGGAGGCAGGGGCCACAGCCATGCTGGATGTATCGGACGGACTCCTGCGCGACGGAAAGCGGCTTGCGGCCGCGAGCGGTGTCGCCGTTACCCTCGACCCGGCACGCCTGGCCGGGTTGGCGGAACTCCTGGGACCCGCTGCGGCGCGGCTGGGAGCGGATGCGGCGCCGTGGGTGCTCGGCGGGGGTGAGGACCACGGGCTGCTGGCCACATTCCCTGCCGATGTTCAGCTGCCACCCGGATTCACTGCGATAGGCTCGATACATGCACTCGGCACCGACGAAGGCCCGGGTGTCCTGATAGCTGGCCGGGCCGCGGACACCGGGGGATGGGATCACTTTGCACACTAAGGTTGCCGCCAACGCGCTGGCCATGAAGAGGTGGCTGGGCAAGGCTGAAACTGCGCTGGGAAACCACAGCGACCGGCTCAACGCCATCAATATCTTTCCGGTGGCTGACGGTGATACCGGCACAAACCTCTACCTCACGGTCCGCGCTGCGGCGCGTTCGCTGGTGCTGGACCCTGACCAGCCTGCCCCGGTGGACGTCGGGGAAGTCCTCTCGATGGCCGGCCAGGCTGCCATGGAGGAGGCGCGGGGAAATTCCGGGACCTTGTTCTCGGTGTTCCTCTGTGCGGCAGCTGAACCGCTGGCCGGCCATACCCGGTTGACGTCCACCCTGCTCTCGGCGGCCCTGAACCGTGCGCAGATCCGGGCGTGGTCTGCCCTCAGCGATCCCGTTCCCGGGACCATGCTTTCCGTCATGGAAGCGGCGGCACGTGCGGCCGCCGCCGTGGACGCCGGCCAGGACGGCGACGACAGCAACCATGCCCTGGGCCTTGCCCTGGACGCGGCGGTGGAGGGGGCGTTGGCCGCCGTGATCCACACCGAAGAACAGCTCGATGCGCTCCAGTCTGCCCACGTGGTGGATGCAGGCGGCGTGGGAATGCTGCTGATCCTTGACTGCCTCCGCTCCGCCGTCATGGGGGAGGAGCTGCAGGGGGAGCTTCTCGATGGCCTCCACGGGTACGATGTTTCTGATCCCCACATCCATACGTCCATGCCTGCCGACGACGGCGTGGAAGTCATGTGCACCATCAGCCTGTCGCCATTGAATGCCGCCACCCTGCGGCAGCGTCTCGACGAAATCGGCGAGTCAGTGATCATGAGCCAGGTGGGCAACGGGCCGGACGCCGATGGCAACTACCGGTGGCGGGTGCACGTGCACGTGCCGGACGCCGCCCCGGCGGTGGGGATTATCCGGTCCCTGGGCGAACCTTCCCAGATCAGCATCAGCGAACTGGCCCTGCCGCGGGACCCGGGTGCGGACGCGGTGAACACCGGCGGGCATGAACGCTGAACTGGAACTCGCCCTGGAGCGGCGGATCGGGAAGCGCTCAGCGGCGGTCATTGAGAAACACCTCGGCATCACCACCGTAGAGGGCCTCCTGAACTATTACCCCCGCCGCTACATGAGCCGCGGGGAGTTGACCCCCATCGCAGAGCTTCCGCTCGATGAGGATGTGACCCTGATAGCCAGGGTCCTCTCCAGCAGCACCCGGCAGATGCAGGCGCGGCGCGGGACCATCACCGACGTCATCGTCTCAGACGACGACGGGAAGCAGGGGCTGCGGCTGGTTGGCGGGCGGGATTACACCGGCAAGGTTCCGGGCACCCTGAAAATCAGCTTCTTCAACGGGTTCAAGGCGAAGAACGAGCTCCTGCAGGGCCGCCGTGCCTTGTTTTCGGGCCGGGTAACCAGTTTCAAGGGAAAGCTGGGCCTTACCAACCCCGACTTCCAGCTCCTGGACGAAGATCCGTTCAGCGACTCCGGAAAAGACCCTGGGAAACTTGCCGCCATGCCAATACCGGTCTATCCGGCCACGGCCAAACTGCCCAGCTGGAAGATCCAGAAGGTGATCGCCACGCTGCTCGAAACTTCCGACCTTGGTTCGCTGCCGGACCCGGTTCCCCCGGAGGTCGCCGCGAGGGAAGGCTTCCTGCCCGTCGCAGACGCCTACCGCCTCATCCACGTTCCCGAAACCGCCGGCGACTGGAAGCGTGCCCGCGACCGTTTCCGTTACCAGGAAGCACTGGTGCTGCAGTCAGCGCTGGCCCGGCGCCGGGCCCAGCTTGCCGCGGAGGAAGCCACTGCCCGGCGTCCTGTCAACGACGGAATCCTGGCCGCATTCGACCACGCGCTGCCGTTCACGCTCACGGCCGGCCAGGCCTCCGTCGGCAAGACCCTGGCCGCGGAACTGGCGCAGGACACGCCCATGAACCGGCTGTTGCAGGGTGAAGTGGGTTCCGGGAAAACCGTCGTGGCGTTGCGTGCCATGCTCCAGGTGGTGGACGCCGGCGGCCAGGCCGCGCTCCTTGCCCCCACCGAAGTACTCGCCGCCCAGCACTTCGACTCCATCCGGCGAACCCTGGGTCCGCTTTCCAGCGACGGACTCCTGGGCGGCCTGGCCGGCGGCGCCGGGCCTTCCGTCCAGGTCACGCTGCTCACCGGGTCCATGCCTACGGCGGCACGGAAGCAGGCAATGCTCGACGCCGCCTCCGGCACCGCGGGAATCATTATCGGCACCCACGCACTGCTCAGCGACAACGTCTCCTTCTATGACCTCGGCTTGATCGTGGTGGACGAACAACACCGCTTTGGCGTGGAACAGCGCGATGCCCTGCGGGCCAAAGCCCGGAAACCGCCGCACCTGCTCGTCATGACCGCCACACCCATTCCCCGCACGGTAGCGATGACCGTGTTTGGCGACCTTGAGACCTCCACCCTCGACGAACTGCCCAAGGGCCGGGCACCGATCACCACCCACCTCGTGGGCCTTGCGGAAAATCCCGGCTGGGTGGCACGGATCTGGGCACGTGCCCGGGAAGAGATCGACGCCGGCCACCAGGTGTACGTGGTCTGTCCCAAGATCGGAACGGACGACGACGGCGACTTCAGCCCCGGCGAGGCCGCACCTTCCGGCATGGACGCAGAGGAGACGCGGGAGCTCGCGTCCGTCACCGCCGTCGTGGACCATCTAAAGGGCGAGCCCTCGCTGGCAGGGGTGCCGCTGGCTCCCCTGCACGGACGCCAGGACCCCGACTTGAAGACGGAGACCATGGCCGGGTTCACCGCCAACCGCATCAAGCTGCTCGTCTCCACCACCGTGATCGAAGTGGGGGTCGACGTGCACAACGCCACGCTGATGGTCATCCTGGACGCTGACAGGTTCGGAATCTCCCAGCTCCACCAGCTTCGCGGCCGCGTGGGCCGCGGCGGCCTGCCAGGAACCTGCCTGTTGGTAACCGCCCTCGAACCCGGCCACCCCAGCAGGCGGCGGCTGGACGCGGTCGCTGCCACGACGGACGGGTTCGTCCTCTCGCAGGAGGACCTCAAGCTGCGGCGCGAGGGCGATATCCTTGGTGCTTCCCAGTCCGGCGGCCGGTCCACACTGAAGCTGCTCCGG
Source organism: Pseudarthrobacter sp. NIBRBAC000502770 (assembly GCF_006517815.1). Classification (NCBI taxonomy): domain Bacteria; kingdom Bacillati; phylum Actinomycetota; class Actinomycetes; order Micrococcales; family Micrococcaceae; genus Pseudarthrobacter; species Pseudarthrobacter sp. NIBRBAC000502770. Next base: position 1,988,237 of record NZ_CP041198.1, on the reverse strand, counting down.
GTCCTTGAACATGAAGACGTGATAGCCCGGGCCAGGGACGACGCACAGGCAATCGTTGGCGGGGACCCGCTGCTGTCCGGCCACCCCGAGCTCGCCGGGGCCATCGAGAAGTACCTCAACCCCGAGAAGGAGGCGTTCCTTGAACGCGGTTAGCAACGACGTGGCCGGCGCGGCCGAACTGCGGTGGGTGCGGTGACGCGGATCATCGCCGGCGCGGCCGGCGGCACGCCGCTGGCCGCGGTCCCGGGATCGTTGACCCGGCCCACGACGGACCGCGTCAAGGAAGCGCTGTTTTCCCGCCTGGATGCCTTTGACGTGCTTGCCGGCGCCCGGGTACTGGATCTCTACGCCGGTTCCGGTGCCCTGGGGGTGGAAAGCGGCAGCCGGGGTGCACGGTCGGTGGACCTCGTCGAGTCGGACGCCAAAGCCAGTGCCGTGTGCCAGCGCAACGCGGACCTCATCAACGGGGTGCTGGGCGCTAAGACCGTGACGGTTCACCGGTCCAAGGTGGAGCCGTTCCTTGACCGCGCTGCGGCGGCGGCCGCCTGGGACGTCGTGTTCCTGGACCCGCCGTATCCGCTGGAGGACGGCACGCTCGCCGCCGTGCTGCAGAAGCTCGCCGGCCATTTGGGGTCCGGAGCCGTGGTGGTGGTGGAACGTTCGTCACGCTCCCCGGAACCAGGGTGGCCGGAAGGGATGACGCGTTTCGCCGAAAAGAAATACGGGGAAACCAGGCTGTGGTTCGCGGAGCCGTCGGTGCCCGATGCCATTTCCGCTGACGACCTGCCGGACGTGGCAGAGGGATAGGGCCTTGGGCCTAAGCCGAGAAGGGGTCGAGGTCCACTCCGGACAGGACCCGGGCAGGGTGGGGGCCGCGGGCGGCCAGGTCTGTTGTCCACGAGTCCGGCCAGGGGTCCTGCGTTCCTGCCAGGATGACGTTTCCCGGATACCGTCCGTCGAACATTCCGGCTTCCCCGAACGCCGCAACATCGGCCATGGCAGCGCGCATGGCGGCCACCTGGCTCCTGACAAGCGTGAGCGCCGGTTCGTCCCCGACATTGACGATCAGGAGCCCGCCCGGGCTTAATCGGTCCCTGGCTTCACGGTAGAAACCGTCCGTGGCGATGTGGACCGGCGCCTCCGGTCCGGAGAAGATGTCCAGGATCACGACGTCGAACGCCAGGCCGGGGTCCAGCGCACCGAGCGCTTCGCGGGCGTCGCCGATGATGGTGGTCAGGTTGGTTCCTTCGGGCATGGGAAGGTGCCGCAGGACGAAGTCCAGCAGTTCGCGCTCCAGCTCAACTGCATACTGCACTGAGCCCGGACGGGTCGCCTGGATGTACCGCGCCAGGGTCAACGCGCCCGCTCCCAGGTGGAGCGCCGTGATTGGTCGTCCGGGCGGCGCAGCAAGATCCACGAGGTGTCCGATCCGGCGCAGGTATTCGTAGAAGATGTCTTCCGGCCGGTCAAGGTTGACGTGCGACTGTTCGGCTCCGCCGATGCTGAGCACGTAGCCGCCGTCGGTAAAGGCATCAGGCTCGATGGTGGCGTGCTGGCCGGTGGTGCGCAGGAAACGGCTGGCGGCCCCGCGGGTGGGCATCAGAGCCTGCCGCGCAGGGTTGCCAACCGCGCGGCGGCCTCCTCCAGGACATTGGTCTTCTTGCAGAAGGCAAAGCGGAGCAGGCTGCGCGTCCGCTCGGCGCCTTCCGGATGGCAGAAGACCGGAACGGGAATGGCTGCGACCCCCACCAGTTCCGGCAGCCGCCGGGCGAGGTCCAGGGAATCGGTGATGCCCAGCGGTGCGGTGTCCACGTTGACGAAGTAGGTGCCCTGCGGGGTGAAGACGTCAAAGCCGGCGGCCCGGAGCCCGGCGCTGAGAATGTCCCGTTTCTGCTCCAAGGCAGAAGCGATGCCCGTATAGAAATCATCGGGGAGGGCCAAACCCTTGGCGATCGCTGCCTGGAACGGCGTACCCGAACTGTAGGTCAGGAACTGCTTTACCGTGCGGACGGCGGCCACCAGTTCCTCCGGCCCGCTCAGCCAGCCGATCTTCCAGCCGGTGAGGGAAAAGGTCTTGCCGGCAGAGGAGATGGTGATGGTCCGCCCGGCAGCGCCCGGAAGGGTGGCCACCGGGGTGTGGCCCACGCCGAAGGTGAGGTGCTCATACACTTCATCGGTGATGATGATGCTGCCGTGCCGGCCGGCAAGGTCCACCACCCGCTGCAGGACCGCGGGTGGAAACACAGCGCCGGTGGGATTGTGCGGGTTGTTCAGCAGCACCACCTTGGTCCGCACGCTGAACGCCGCCTCCAATGCCGCCACGTCCGGCATGAAGTCCGGGGCAGCCAGGGGAACGGTGGTGTGGGTGGCCCCGGAAAGCCCGATGACCGCACCGTAGGAGTCGTAGAACGGCTCGAACGTCAGGACCTCATCGCCCGGTCCTGCAAAAGCCAGCAGGGCAGCGGCGATGCCTTCAGTGGCCCCGGTGGTGATGATGACTTCCGTTGCCGGATCCGGAGCCAGGCCGTAGAAGCGCTCCTGGTGCGCGGCTACCGCCTCGCGGAGTTCGGGGAGGCCCTTGCCCGGCGCGTACTGGTTGGCGCCGGACGCTATGGCCGCCCGGGCCGCCTCCCTGATTTCAACCGGCCCGTCCTCGTCGGGGAAGCCTTGTCCCAGGTTGATGGCGCCCGTCCTGACGGCCAGGGTTGTCATCTCTTCGAAGATGGTCACTCCCAGTCCGCCGTCCGCGGCCAGGAGGTTTGCCCCGAGCGCGGTGCGCTGCCAGGGAGCAGGTGCCAGGGGTGTGGAAAGTTCCCGTGCTGGATGCATCCAGTCATGGTATCCCGGGCTTTCCATGCGGTAGGTTCGGAGCATGAGACGCGCTGTGTGCCCCGGATCCTTCGACCCCATCCACAACGGCCATCTCGAAGTCATTGCCAGGGCTGCCGGCCTGTTTGATGAGGTCATTGTGGCCATTTCCACCAACTATGCGAAGAAGTACATGTTCAGCCTGGAGGAGCGGCTGGACATGGCGCGCGAGACGTTGGCTTCGCTCAAGGGCATCGTGGTGGAGCCTGTTGGCGCGGGACTCCTCGCGGAATACTGCCGCCACCGGGGGGTGTCCGCCATCGTCAAAGGGCTCCGGTCGTCGTCGGACTTTGACTACGAGCTCCCCATGGCCACCATGAACCGGCAGTTGAGCGGCGTGGAAACGGTCTTCCTCCCGGCCGAGGCCAGCTACCTGCATTTGTCCTCCACCCTGATCAAGGAGGTGGCGTCCCTGGGCGGAAGCGTCTCGGACTACGTTCCCCGGTCAGTGCACCGGCGCATCGTTGCCGGCGAGCCTTCGCCGGATCAGCAGCCGAGGCGGTAGGCTGGATCGGTACTTCGGCGTTGCCCGCCGCCGGTTTGAGTCACCATGGCTCTTCGGGCTAAGATGGTACGTCGGTCATATGTTCAACAGGAGTTCTCATTAACAGAGATGCTGGTTCGCCCCTGGCGTTCGACGTCAAGGACCTCGGGCGCAGCCCGGGAAGCATGCGGACACTGACGGAACATGTACCCGCACCGGGTGATCTTGGTGTGGCGCTCATTGGTGTTCAGGAAGGCTCGGATGTCGAGCTCGACCTGAGGCTGGAGGCCGTACACGAAGGAATTCTGGTATCAGGAACTGTCCTCGCCGAAGTAACCGGCGAGTGCGGCCGATGCCTGGATCCCCTTGCGTATGACCTTGAGGTCAATGTGCAAGAACTTTTCTTCTACGAGGGCACTGAGCTCTCGGACGGAGAAGAAGATGAAGAGCAACGTCGAGTCGAGCACGATGTAATCGATCTTGAACCGGTGTTGCGGGACGCGGTTGTCACCAATCTGCCGTTCCAGCCGGTGTGCCGGGAAGACTGCCAGGGCCTTTGCTCCGAATGCGGAGTTCGCCTGGAAGACGAGCCGGGGCACCACCACGAGGTCCTGGATCCTCGCTGGGCTGCCCTAGCTGATATGGCTAAGCCTGACCGGCAAAATTGATTTGTACGTGTTTGTCTAGAGAGAAATGAGTTAGCCGTGGCTGTTCCCAAGCGGAAAATGTCTCGCTCGAATACCCGCGCCCGCCGCTCGCAGTGGAAGGCGACCGCCCCCCACCTGGTGAAGACCGTTGAGAACGGGCAGGTCACCTACAGCCTGCCGCACCAGGCAAAGGTCGTTACCGACTCTGCTGGCACTGCGCTGTTCCTTGAGTACAAGGGCCGCAAGGTCGCTGACGTCTAATCGGCCCAACAGGCTGACTGATGTCTTCAACTGAAGAGCTTCTGAAGCGTCTCGGTGTCACTATTGACGCCGGGACGCTTCGTCTTGCGCTGACCCACCGCTCGTACGCATACGAGAACGGCGGCATCCCCACCAACGAGCGGCTCGAATTCCTGGGCGACTCCATCCTGGGGTTCTCCGTGACCGACGCCCTGTACCGGGACAACCCGGACCTGCCCGAAGGCGAACTCGCCAAGCGCCGGTCCGCCGTCGTCAGCACCCGGGCCCTGGCCGGCATCGGCCGTAGCCTGGGCATCGGCGAGTACATCTACCTGGGTCAGGGCGAGAAGCTCACCCACGGGAAAAACAAGGCGTCCATCCTCGCGGACACCATGGAGGCCCTGATCGGGGCCACCTATGTCTCCAACGACATCGAGACCGCGCGCCAACTCGTCATGCGGCTGATCGGACCGTTGCTGAAGGACGCCGCTGTCCTGGGCGCCGGCACCGACTGGAAGACCAGCATCCAGGAACTCGCGGCCAGCCGGCAGCTTGGCAGCATCCACTACGCGGTGGACGGGACCGGCCCGGATCACGCCCGCACCTTCACCGCTGTCCTGAACATCGGCGGAAACGCCTACGGCAAGGGTTCCGGGCATTCCAAGAAGGAAGCGGAGCAGGAAGCGGCCGCGGACGCCTGGCGGGTGCTTTCCGGCGCCGAAACCCGGAATGCTGCCGGCACTTCGGCTGGTTCCGTCACCGCCAAGTAGCGTCCCGTGCCTGAACTGCCCGAGGTCGAAGTGGTGCGCCGCGGCCTGGTGAACTGGGTCCGCGGCAGGACCATCAGCGCTGTTGACGTCCTTGATCCCCGCTCCATCCGCCGCCATGCCCTGGGCGCGGGGGATTTCATCGGCAACCTCCAGGGCGCAACCGTCAGCGACGTCGTGCGCCGCGGCAAATTCCTGTGGATGCCGCTGACGGACGGCCCCGCTGCACCGGAAAACCCTGAAACCGCGGCGCTGCCGGATGTTGCACTGATGGCTCACCTGGGGATGAGCGGCCAGCTCTTGATGCAGGATCAGGACGTCCCCGACGAAAAGCACCTCAAGGTCAGGCTTCGCCTCAGTCCCCGCGACGGCATGCCGGCCCAGCTGCGGTTCGTTGACCAGCGGATCTTCGGGGGCCTCTTCGTCACCGCCCTGGTACCCACCGACGACGGCGGCCCCGGCGGCCTCGCCGAGTCCCCCCTTCCGCTCATCGCCGCGGAAGCCGCCCATATTGCGCGGGACCCCCTGGACCCTGCCTTTTCGTTCGACCTCTTCTACCAGCGCCTGCGCAAGCGCAAGACGGGCCTGAAACGGGCGTTGCTGGACCAGGGGCTGGTGTCCGGCATTGGCAACATCTACGCTGACGAAGCCCTCTGGCGTGCCCGCCTGCATTTTGCCAGGCCCACCGACACCCTTCGCAGGAACGAGGCCCAACGCGTCCTGGACAGTGCCCGCGAGGTCATGCTCGATGCCCTGGCCGCCGGCGGGACCAGCTTCGACTCCCTGTACGTCAACGTCAACGGCGCTTCAGGCTACTTTGACCGGTCCCTGAACGCCTACGGCCGCCAAGGTGAGCCGTGCAGGCGGTGCGCCGCAGCGGGCATCAGTTCCACCATCCGCCGGGACCAGTTCATGAACCGTTCCTCCCATACCTGCCCGGTGTGCCAGCCGCGGCCCCGCAACGGCCGCTGGTAGTCCCACCATCCACCTGGCTGGGTGTCAGCGGGACCCGTAGTACTGAGCGAGACGTACCAGGCCCTCGTCAATCGAGACAGCCGGCGTCCAGGCAAGAAGCTCCTGGGTCTCCCGCTGGTCGAACCAATGGGCGGTGGACAGCTGTTCGGCAAGGAACCTGGTCATCGGGGGTTCGTCCTGTTTACCGAGCCGGAGCCAAGCCCTTTCCACTGCCGATCCCGCGATCCGGGCAAGCTTCCCCGGCACTGACCATGACGGCGCAGCGACGCCGCCGGCAGCGCAGATGCCGGCGATGAGTTCGCCCACGGGGCGGGGCTCGCCGTTGGTGACCACCAGGGCCCTGCCGTGGATGTGGCTGACGCGGTCCAGGGCAGCAACGATCGCTGCCGCCGCGTTGTCCACGTAGGTGGTGTCGATCAGCGCGGCGCCTGCATCCAGCAGCGGCAGCCGCTTCCTGGCGGCCCGGGCCAGGACCCGTTCCACCAGTTGGGTGTCGCCCGGCCCCCAGACGACGTGCGGCCGCACGGCGGCGACCCGGAAGTCCGGGGCGTCGGCGGCCAGGGCCAGCAGTTCAGCCTGCGCCTTGGTGCGCGAATAGTCGCCGTGGGCATGCACCGGGTCGGCCGGCTCCGCGCCAAGACCTGCAATGGCGGCGCCCGAGTTGGCCACTGAAGGCGAAGAAACGAAGACCACGTCCCGGACCCCGGCTTCGCGTGCCGCCAGGAGCAGGCGCCGCGTTCCCTCTACGTTTACTTGGTCAAACTCTTCGGCACGGCCAGTGAAGGAGACTTTTGCGGCAAGGTGGATGACTGCGTCCGCGCCCCGGACTGCCTCCGCGACGGCTGCATCATCGGTGAGGGAACCGCACCGGTCCGCCGCGCCGTCGACCCCCGAGGGACGCCGCTGGAAGGTAGTGACCTCGTGGCCCTTGCGTACCAGCTGGCCCGCCACCTCCCGCCCCAGCAGGCCGCTCGCACCCGTAACCAGTACCCTCATGGCTTCCCCGGGCGGCCGCCGGCCAGGACGGATGATGCCCAGCGCGCCAACCGCGACCTGTCGATCTTCGCGTTGTGGCGGATGTCGGTGGGCTGCGCAGGGACAACCAGGACTGCAGCCACGGAGACGCCTGCGGCACGTGCGGCACGGCGTACCTGTGCTGCGAGTCCAGCGGCGGCCGGCCCCGCCTTACGCGCCGGCGGCATGGTTTCGACGACGGCGGCGATGGCCTGGGTGCCGGCCGGCCCCACCCCGACAACCGCTGCCATGCTGACGCAGTCCAGGCTTTCGATGGCCTGTTCGGCCCCTACCGGCGTGACCACTGCGCCGGGCGCCGTGATGATGTGTGCCAGGCGCCCCTCCACCCAGAGGCGGCCGTCGGCGTCGAAATGGCCCACATCGCCGGTGCGGTGCCAGCCGGCCGGGCCCGCGCTCAATTGGTCAGTCAGCCAAAGCCGGTCATAGCCGCCCTTGGCGTGCGGCGCGCTGACCAGGATTTCCCCGGTGACACCCGCTTCCGTCACCGGTTCTGTCCCCGGGGCGGTACCGTCCGCCGCCAGCGGGATCAGGGCTATGCGGGCGCCCTGGACCGGACGGCCAACGCAGACGCCGTTCCCGGCCCCCGTCATCGTCCCGGAACCCGCGTCGGCCGCGGCGGCCTTGATCTGTTCAAGGCTGATGTCGGTGACGGGGAGGGCCTCGGTCATGCCGTAGGGGTATGCAGCGAGGCGGCCGGCAGCAGGCGCTGCACCTCGTCAAGGAGCGGTTCGGGAACGGGAGCGCCGGCGGAGAGCAGAAGGTCGACCCGCTTGAGCGCCGCAGCGCCCTCCGGGGTGAGCCCGGCTTGGGTCGCAACGACGTTGCGCAGGGCCGCGGGGGAGGCGAAGACCACCGTGGCGTCAATGGCCGCTGCAGCAGCAGCGAGGGCGTGCGCGGTCAGGGTGCGGGGCGCGGTGACATCCATGGCCGGCGTCACGGACACGGTTCCCAGCGCAGGTCCCAGCAGCGCAAAGGGTGCGAAGCCGGCCACCAGCCTGTCGCCGGGCTCGATCCCGAAGGTTCCGGCAACCGTGTCCCGCATGGCGGCAAGCTGCCCGTGGGTGTACTGGACGCCCTTGGCGGGCCCGGTGGAGCCGGACGTGAAAAGCACGGCGGCGGGGGAGTCCGCCGTCGGGCTGAAGGCGGGAGCGGCACCGCCTTGGCCCGGGCTGGTCCTGGCCAGGTCGGCGAGCGAGGTCTTTACGCCGAGGACCCGGCGCTGCACGGCCGGGAGGTCCCTTACGCTGATACGCCGGGCCGCCCAGCCCAGTGCCCGGGCAGCGGCAAGGGCCTTGTCGATCCCGATCAGGACATCGGGCGTCGCTCCCTTGACCGCCCGGCTCAGCCCCCTGGTGCCCAGGCCGGCGTCGGCCACGACCACCACGGCGCCCAGCCGAAGGCAGGCGTACAGGGCGACGGTCAGGTCCACGCCGGGGGGAACCATCAGGCTTACCCGGGTGCCGGGCCCGACACCCTCCCCCTGCAGGCCCGCGGCAACGCGCCCCACGTTTTCCTCCAGCTGCCTCCAGGTGAGCGAACGTGCCTCCGTGCCGTCCGGGGCCATTTCGACGACGGCCCCCGCCCCAGCGGATGGTCCGGCGGCGAGCTCCCCCAGGAGCACCCACAGGGGCGTGAAGCCATCGCCGGCTCCCATGGAGCCATTATCAGCAGGACTGTCCTCGCCCTGCGTGACGCGGCCGGCCAGCCAGTCGAAGACGGGGGTGGCAATGTCCCGGTCCTCTGCCACCAGGTGTCCCGCGCCCTCGTAGCGGTGCACGTCGGCATGCGGAAGGCGGGTGAGCAGGTCCTTCAGGTAGCGGTCGGAGAAGATCGGATCGCGCGGGCCCCAGAGCATCAGGGCCGGCACATTAAGGGCGCGCAGGCCTTCCGCCACGCCGTTGAGGGCAGCGAAGCTCGGGTGCGAGCCGTCGACGGGTATGTCAGCGACGAAGTTGCCCACCCCTGCGCGGCGTGCGGCGCCGCGGTACGGGGCCATGAAGGCACTCCGCACGTCAGCGGGCAGTGGTGGGCGTGCCAGCGAATGCGTCACCCGCAGGAAAGCGTCGGAGGTGGTGGTTCCCCACCGGTGCACGGCCGGGTGCAGGGCAAGGCGCAGTGCCGGCGGAAGGGGGAAGCCGGCAGGCTGGTGCACGGCGGTGTTGGTCAGGACCACGCCGGCCAGTTGGTCGCTATGGGCAAGCGCCCAGCCGAGGCTGGCCACCCCGCCCCAGTCGTGGCCCACGGTGACCACCGGGCCGGCCAGGGACAGGGCCTCGGTCAGGTCGCCCAGGTCGTTGATCCGGTCTGCCAGGCGCCGGAAGGTACCCGTCCGTTCGGAAAACCCCATGTCCAACTGGTCCACAGCCACCACGCGCCACGGATGCGCAGGGTCGGTCCCGGCGGCCAGCAGGCTCCGCCACAGATAGGACCATGTGGGGTTGCCGTGCACGCACAGCAGCGTTCCCAGCGGAGCCAGGCCGCGGCGGGACAGTTCGGCCCCGTTGTCCAGGAGGTGCCAGCGCCGCACCGTCCCGGGTGCGTCAACGCTTGACGTGGAGGGGACATCGATCTCGCGGGACCACTCGGCGTTGACGCCCGGCCAGGCCGCGATCACCAAACGATTTCCAGCATTGCGGTGTTCAGTCCGGAACCGACGCCCATGCACAAGACCCGGTCGCCGCTTCCCAGTGACTGCGCCTCGGCGGCAAGCGTCATGGGAAGCGAGGCCGGCCCAACGTTGCCCCAGTGCGGGAACGTGATGGGCACCTTGTCCGGGTCCAGGTCGATGGCATCGATGATCGCGTGGGTGTAGGCGTTGCTGACCTGGTGGGTGACATAGCGGTCCATGGCTGCCCAGTCCCACTCCGGCTGGGCTTCCTGCCATGCATCGACTACCAGCTGCAGGCCGCCGTCGAGCAGCCCTTTCGTATCGGTGTTCATGCCGTCGATGCCGCCCACGCACAACTCGTGGTGCTCGGTGCCGGCGCGCATCACCCCGCCCACCACGCGGTGCGCGCCCGGGTGCTCGTCCGCAGGGCCCAGGACTGCCGCGGCAGCGCCCGATCCCAGGGTCAGCGTCGCGAACTCCCGGTTGAAGTCATCCCGCGTTGTTTCGGGCCGCTGCAGGCGGGCCAGGGTTGCTTCCTGCGTCAGCTGGGCGTCCTCGCCGTTGACAATGACGGCGTACCTGATCTGGCCGGAGTCGATCATGTTGGCAGCCAGGGTCAGGGCGTTGACGAATCCCAGGCAGGCGTTGGCAAGGTCAAAGTTCATGGCCGACGACGGCAGGCTGAGGCTGTGGTGGATCTTGACCGCCACGGAGGGCTCCAGGTTGCGCCGTGTCACCGACGTGTTGATCAGCAGGCCTACGTCGGACGCTTCGATGCCGGCCTCGGCCAGGGCTTTGGCGCCGGCTTCCACGGCAGCATCGTCGAACGATGTTCCGGCAGCCCACCAGCGCCGGTGCGTGATTCCCGCCACCCGCTCCAGGAGCCGCGGCGGAAACTTCAGGCGCTGCAGGGTCGATGCCAGCCGGCGGTCAAAGTCCGTGGAGCTCACAATCCTGGGCGCTTCGACGCTGCTGACCGAAAGCAGCGCGGTGTTGCTGTGGCGGAAGGTTGCATTACCTGCCAATTCAAGCCCCTCTTCGTTTTCGTCCCGCATTCCTGCGGTGACTGTACCCACATCTATGCAGGCTCAAGAGCTTAACTATGCCTTTGTACCGCCGGATCATGCATATCCACTCCTCGTGCCCCGGCCGGTTCCCGGGTGCTGCTGCGGGGAATTGCCGGTCCTGCGCAGTAGATTGTAGTGAGCCGGTTCCAGCAAAGTGCCCTACCCGCTCCAGGAGACCAGAAAAGCCTTGCACCTCAAAAGCCTCACCGTCCGGGGGTTCAAGTCGTTTGCGTCTGCCACCACCTTCGACTTCGAACCCGGCGTCACCGCCGTCGTGGGTCCCAATGGATCCGGCAAGTCCAACGTGGTGGACGCCCTGGCCTGGGTCATGGGCGAACAGGGGGCCAAGACGCTGCGCGGCGGCAAGATGGAGGACGTCATCTTCGCCGGGACGTCCGGGCGGCCGCCGCTGGGCCGCGCCCACGTCTCGCTGACCATCGACAACACTGACGGCGCACTCCCCATCGAGTACAGCGAAGTGACCATATCCCGGACACTGTTCCGGACGGGCGGCTCCGAATATGCCATCAACGGCGCCGGTTGCCGGCTGCTGGACATCCAGGAACTGCTTTCGGACTCGGGGCTGGGCCGGGAAATGCACGTCATCGTGGGCCAGGGCCAGCTGGACCGCGTCCTGCACGCCACTCCCGAGGACCGCCGCGGCTTCATCGAGGAGGCGGCGGGAATCCTCAAGCACCGGCGGCGCAAGGAACGCACCGTCCGGAAGCTGGAGGCCATGCAGGCCAACCTGCAGCGCCTGACCGACCTCACCGGGGAGATCCGCCGGCAGCTCACCCCCCTGGGGAAGCAGGCGGAGGTTGCCCGCCGCGCCCAGCGGGTCCAGTTCGACGTCCGGGATGCCCGCGCCCGCCTGCTGGCCGATGACCTGGTCCAGCTGCAGCAGGCCCTGGCGCAGGATGTGGCGGACGAGGCCGAACTCAAGGCGCGCCGGACCGCCGTCGAGCAGGAACTCGACGCGGGGCGCAGGCAGCAGGCGGCGCTGGAGCAGCTGGCAGCCGAGGCCACGCCACGGCTCAATGCCGCCCGGGACACCTGGTACCGGCTCTCCACCGCGCGTGAACGGCTGCGGTCGCTGGGCTCGTTGGCCGGCGAACGGAGCCGCCTGCTCGGCTCCGACGAGGCTGCGCCGACGTCCGGCCGGGACCCGGAACAGCTGGAGCGCCAGGCGGCAAGGGTCCGGCAGGAGCTGTCCGAACTCGAACAGGACATCCAGGGCAGGCGGGGCGCCCTTGACATGGCCAGTGCCGCGAAGGCGGAAGCGGAGCGGGCCGCCCATGCCGAGGACCAGCGGCTGACGGCGCAGCTCCGCGCCGCTGCCGACCGGCGGGAGGGCCTGGCGCGGCTTGCCGGCCAGGTTGCGGCGGCCAGGTCCCGGGTGGAGTCCGCGCAGGCGGAACTGGGACGGCTGCGCGAATCCCTCGCGGCCGGAACGGAACGACGGGCCCGCGCCCAGGCGGAGTTCACGGCGCTGGAGAACCAGGTGGCCGGTGTGGAGGAGGGGGAGGAATCCCTCGACGCCGATTACGAAGCCGCCAGCGATGTCCTGGACGCCGTCCTCCAGGAGATCGCAGACCTCAAAGCCGCCGTCAACGAAGGCATGCGCAAGCGCGACGCCCTCGCCGCGCGCCTCGACGCCCTGAAGCTTGGCCTTGACCGCAAGGACGGCGCCAGGCACGTGCTGGAGTCCGGGCTTCCCGGAGTCCAGGAAAGCCTCGCCGCCGGGATCACGGTCCAGGCCGGGTTCGAGCCGGCCATCGCCGCTGCCCTGGGGGAGGCGTCCGAAGCCGTGCTTGTCCGGGACAGGGACGCGGCAGGAGCCGTGCTGAAGCGGCTCAAGGACCACGACGCCGGGCGGGCGTCGCTGCTCCTTGCCACGGCCGCGGCACTCCAGGGGGATGGCGCGGAGGACCTGGCACTGCCCGACGGGGCGCAGTGGGCGGCTGATCTCGTGGACGGACCTGCGGAGCACGTTGCCCTGGTCCGGCACCTGCTGTCCCGGACCGCCGTTGTCACCGGCATCGACGCTGCGGCCGCCCTGGTCGCATCTTCTCCGGCCCTGACGGCTGTCACCCGGGAAGGGGACGTGTTCACCGCCGTCTCCGCCACCGGCGGCTCTGCCAAGGCGCCGTCCCTCCTTGAGGTCCAGGCGGCGGTGGACGACGCCGACCGCGGACTGTCGGCGGTCACCTCGGACCTTGAACGGCACAGGTTCGCCCTGGCCGCCGCAGAGGCCCGGCGCAAGGGGGCGCAGGAGGAAGCGGACGCTGCCCTGGACAAGCTGCACGAATCCGATGCCCGCCTCGCCGCCGTGGCCGAACGGCTGGGCCACCTGAACTCTGTCCTGCGCAGCGCCGTTGGCGAGAGCGAACGGCTGGCGGCATCCCTGTCCAGGGCCGAAGCCAATGTCGCGGCGGAGGAAGAGGCGCTCGCCGCCGTCGCCGCCCGGTTGGCCGCGGCGCACGAAGCACCGGTGGAAGAGGAACCCTCCACCGGGCAGCGCGACGCCCTGGCCCGCGCCGCCACTGCCGCCCGCGCAGCCGAAGTGGAGGCGCGGTTGTCCCTGCGCAGCGCCGAAGAGCAACTGGCGGCCACCCGCAACAGGGTGGCATCCCTGGAACGTGCAGCCGCCACCGAACGCCGGGCCCGCGAGGAAGCGGCGGAGCGGGCCCGGCGCCGCCGCGTCCAGGCCCGGCGCGCTGCGGCCGTATCCGCCGGCGTGGAACTGGCACTCGGCTACGTGGACGTCTCGGTCGACCTGGCCCGGCACGAACGGGACCTCGCCGAGGAGAACCGGGAGCTGCGCGACCGCGGCCTGCGGGACATCCGGGAAGCGAACGAGGCCCTGTCCCGGGAACTGGCCCAGCTCACCGACACCGTGCACCGCGACGAACTGGCCCGGACCCAGCAGCGTGCCCGGATCGAGGCAGTGGAAACCCGCTCCGTGGACGAGCTCGGCATCACCCCCGAAGCGCTCGTCAGCGAGTTCGGGCCGCAGGTGCCGGTGCCTGTTCCGGCGGAGGAATCCGAAGACAAGTGGGCTGCCCTCCGCGCCCCCGTTGATGCGGACGGGGAGGAAATCAGGGAAGGCAAGCCGTTTGTCCGGCAGGAGCAGGAGAAGCGGCTGCGGAAAGCCGAACGGGACCTGGCAAGCCTGGGCAAGGTCAACCCTTTGGCACTCGAGGAGTTCGCGGCCCTGGAGGAGCGTCACCAGTTCCTGAGCACCCAGCTCGAGGACCTGAAGGCCAGCCGGCGCGACCTGCTGGACATCATCAAGGAAGTGGACGACAGGGTCCAGCGGGTCTTCACCGAAGCGTTCGAGGACACCCAGGCCCAGTTCATCCGGGTATTCGAACGGCTTTTCCCGGGCGGCGAAGGCCGCCTGGTGCTGACCGACCCCACGGACATGCTCGCCACGGGCATCGAGGTGGAGGCCCGGCCTGCGGGCAAGAAGATCAAGCGCCTGTCCCTGCTCTCCGGCGGCGAACGTTCCCTGACCGCGGTGGCGCTGCTGGTGGCCATCTTCAAGGCCCGTCCTTCGCCGTTCTACGTCATGGACGAGGTGGAGGCGGCACTGGATGACACCAACCTGGGCCGGCTCATCACCATCTTCGAAGAACTCCGGGAATCCAGCCAGCTCATCGTCATCACGCACCAGAAGCGGACCATGGAAGTGGCGGACGCGCTGTACGGCGTCACCATGAGGGGCGATGGCGTCTCCACCGTCATCAGCCAGCGGCTCGGGGCCGAGGTATAGCCCCTGCACCTGCTGTTGGCGGTGCCATCCAGCAGCCGGTGGCCTGGGCAAAGGGGCAGGTCAGTTACGTGCCGGCCGCCGGAACCGGGCAGGGCGTTTGTGAGAAGCTAGGGGAGTGAATGACATCCTTCCCATTGTCCTGTCCATCCTTGCTGCGCTGGTGGTCATCGGCGGCCTGATTCCGGTCCTGCTCAAGACACGCAGGAACATCACCCGCTACCCGGGCACCAGGGATGCCAACGACCCCGAAATCCGCTCCGGCGGAAGCACGGCGGTGGCGGACCGCGAAGGAACAATCGGGGCCCGGGCGCCGGAGGGCGCGGACCTTGAGGGGCTGGACACCACCACCGTTCCGGACAATGCGGCCGGCCTGGAAACCATTCCCGTCGAAACCCCGCTGCCCGTCGCCGGCCGCCTGGCGCGCCTGCGGGAACGGCTGGCCCGCTCCAACAACGTTATGGGCAAGGGCCTGCTGGCGCTGCTGTCCAGCGACCGGATCGACGAGAGCGTCTGGGATGAAGTCGAGGAGACGCTCCTGCTCGCGGACCTGGGAACCGAACCCACCATGCAGCTGGTGGATGCCCTGCGGGAGCGCGTCAAGGTCCTGGGCACCCGAACTCCGGAACACGTCAAGACCATGCTCCGGGAAGAACTCATCAAGCTTGTGGACCCCACGATGGACCGCAGCCTCAACGTCCAGCGGCACGCGGACAAGCCGGCCGTGATGATGGTGGTGGGCGTGAACGGCGTGGGCAAGACCACCACCGTGGGCAAGCTGGCCCGCGTGCTGGTCGCCGAGGACAAGGACGTCCTGCTCGGCGCCGCCGACACGTTCCGGGCCGCCGCCGCCGAGCAGCTGGCCACCTGGGGCCAGCGCGTCGGTGTTCCCACCGTGAAGTCCGACATCGACGGCGCCGACCCCGCCTCGGTTGCCTACGAGGCGGTCAAGGCCGGCATCGAGCAGGAAGTCGATGTGGTCATGATCGATACCGCCGGCCGCCTGCAGAACAAGGTGGGCCTGATGGACGAACTGGGCAAGGTCAAGCGCGTCGTGGAAAAGCTGGCCGAGGTGGACGAGGTCCTGCTGGTGCTCGATGCCACCACCGGCCAGAACGGCCTGAACCAGGCGCGGGTTTTCTCTGAGGTGGTCAACATCACCGGCATCGTCCTGACCAAGCTGGACGGAACCGCCAAGGGCGGCATCGTCGTGGCCATCCAGAAAACCCTCGGCGTGCCCGTCAAGCTCATTGGACTGGGCGAAGGAGCCGACGACCTTGCCCCCTTCGATACCGAAGGCTTCGTTGACGCCCTGCTGAACTGAGATGCTCGGACTGAGCTGTTGAATGGACGGCTGAACCGCACTGCTGCACGGGTTTGCCGGGCCCGCACCGCAGCCTAGGAGCCAGCCCTTCGCAGGGTCTCACGCGTGGGCACCCAGCTGGCGGCTGCCAGGAGCATGATCCCCCCGGTCACGCCGAAGGCCCAACCGAATCCCAGCCCGTCCGCGAGCATGCCCGCCACCAGCGGACCAACAATCGCCCCGACGTCGGACGTCATTTGGTACACGGCCAGCACCTTGCCGCCGGAGCGCGCGTTGCCAATGACGTCCGCGACGGCGGCCTGCTGGGCGGGACCGAAAAGCCCGGATCCGACGCCGGCGAGCGTCGAAGCCGCCAGGAACCAGGGCAGGTCAGAGGTGATGCCAATGGCTGCAGTGGACAGGGCCGCCACCAGCAGGCCGGAGATCATCATCGGCTTGCGTCCCACCGAGTCCGCCAGCCGCCCCGAGAACACCAGGGCAGCGGCGTTGCCGGCAGCGAACACCGCCAACGCCAGGCCGGCGGCCTGCGGACCCGCCCCGAAGGCGGCCGCGGCGAACAACGGCACCGTTGCCATCCGCACGCCGAACGTTGCCCAGCCGTTCGCGAAGCTGGACATGAGGGCGGACCGGTAGGTTCCGGCCGCCAGGGCCTCGCCAAACCGCATGTCAGGGGCACGGTGTTGTATCTCCCCGCCTCCCCGGCGCTGGTGGCTCAGCTGCGTCTGGACCACGAATGCGGCCACCAGCAGCGCGGCGGCGTAGGCAAGGAACGGGACCCGCAGGCCCAGCCCCGCCAGCAGGCCACCCACAATCGGGCCGCACACATTGCCGATCAGGAAGGCCGAGGCGTAGGCTCCCGACACCCTGCCCCGGCTCTGGGGCGGCGCCAGCCGGACCACCAGCGCCATTGATGCCACCGTGAACATCACGGATCCGGCCCCGCCGAGCCCGCGGAACAGCAGCAACTGCCAGTAGTCCTGCGCAAAGGCGCACGCCGCAGTGGACAACGCCACGATCAGCAGCCCGGCAACATAGATGGGCCGTTCGCCGCGCTTGCCGATCAGGGCACCGCCGGCAGGAGCAAAGGCCAGCCGCATGAAGGCGAAGATGGCCACAATCACCGCGGCTTCCGTGTTCCCCACTCCGAAGGTTGTTGCGAACTGCGGCAATACGGGCGCAACAAGCCCGAAGCCGAGGGCGATAAGGAACGCCGCGGCCAGCATCACCTTGATGTCGCGGGGGAGTTTCTCCCGCTGCGGCCTCAGCCGGGCCAAAAACCTCGAAGTGGCGCGGCTGGGGCGGGGTGGTGCCGTCATGGTGCGGGAGTCCTTGCTGGAACGGGAGCCGGATGGCTGCGCGGGTGCGGAAACATAACCGTAACAAGGCGGATATGCACCATTTACTTCCTAGAGGTTGATGTAACAGGCCGGCAATCTAAATCCTCCGCGGGCGAAACACGCCGCCGACAAACTCATTACAGGACGCAAAAAGGCGTTGGCAGGCGGAGTACTCCGCAAGATTCGATGAGAGAGGACGTGCACCATGGAACTTACCGCAGGTCACGTTTGGGTCATGGTAGCGGCAGCCCTTGTGCTGTTCATGACGCCCGGTCTGGCATTTTTCTACGGCGGCATGACCCGCGCCAAGGCAGCCCTGAACATGATGATGATGAGCTTCATCTCCATCGGCATGGTGGGCGTCGTCTGGGTGCTGTGGGGCGCCTCCATGAGCTCCGGGGAAGGGTTCATGGAAATCGTGGGCAACCCGTTCGCCACGTTCGGCCTGGAGGGAATCACCACCCCTGACGGCCTGATCAAGGTCGGCTACGCGGCCACCTTCGCCATCATTACCGTGGCACTGATCAGCGGCGCCATCGCCGACCGCGCCAAGTTCGGCGCGTGGTCGGTCTTCGTTCCCGTGTGGGTCACGCTGGTGTACTGCCCGCTTGCCTACATGGTGTGGGGCGGCGGCCTGTTCGGTCCCGAAGGCGCGATCGGCAAGGCCCTGGGCCCCGCCATCGACTTCGCCGGCGGCACCGTGGTCCACATCAACGCAGGTGTGGCGGCACTGATCCTGGTCCTGATCATCGGCAACCGCAAGGGCTTCGGCAAGGACCCCAACCACCGCCCGCACAACATTCCGTTCGTCATGCTCGGCGCGGCCATCCTGTGGTTCGGCTGGTTC
Source organism: Pseudarthrobacter sp. NIBRBAC000502770 (assembly GCF_006517815.1). Classification (NCBI taxonomy): domain Bacteria; kingdom Bacillati; phylum Actinomycetota; class Actinomycetes; order Micrococcales; family Micrococcaceae; genus Pseudarthrobacter; species Pseudarthrobacter sp. NIBRBAC000502770. The sequence goes on along the minus strand of NZ_CP041198.1, from coordinate 1,970,266 downwards.
GGCTTCAACGGCGGTGCGGCAACCACTGCCGAGCAGGGCGGCCTGATCTGGATCAACACCCTCGCAGCCCCGGCAGCAGCCATGCTCGGCTGGTTGGTGACCGAGCGCATCCGCGACGGACACCCCACCTCCCTCGGCGCCGCTTCCGGCGTCGTGGCAGGCCTTGTGGCCATAACCCCGGCCTGCGCCAACGTCAGCCCCGTCGGTGCCCTCGGCCTCGGCGTGGTCGCCGGTGTGGCCTCCGCCCTTGCCGTCGGCCTGAAGTTCCGCTGGGGCTTCGACGACTCGCTGGACGTCGTCGGCGTCCACCTTGTCTCGGGCATCATCGGCACCGTGTCCCTGGGCTTCATCGCACTGCCCACCGACGGTGCCGGCGGCGGCCTCTTCTACGGCGGCGGACTCACCCAGCTGTGGGCGCAGCTCGCGGCAGCCGGCATCGCCATCGCCTACTCAGCGGTCCTGACGGCCATCATTGCGCTGGCCATCCACAAGACCATGGGCTTCCGGGTCTCGCAGGAACAGGAAACGGTGGGTGTGGACCTCAGCCTGCACGCCGAAACCGCCTACGAGTTCGGCCTCAGCGGCCACGGCGGAAGCTTCCAGCCGCTGCACGACATGATCACCGGCAAGGGCCAGGGCGAGTCCCCCGAGGCGGTCCCGTCATCATCCGGTGCGCAAAAGGCACAGCCGGCAACAGGTAAGGAAAGCGTGGGGGCATGAAACTGATCACTGCAATCGTCAGGCCGGAAAAGCTCGATGCAATCCGGGAAGGGCTGGAAGCCTATGGGGTCCAGGGCCTGACCGTCAGCGCAGCCAGCGGCTACGGCCGGCAGCGCGGCTACACCGAGGTCTACCGCGGAGCGGAATACAACGTGGACCTCCTGCCCAAGATCCGGGTGGAAGTCCTGGCCACGGACGAGCAGGCCGATGACATCCTGGACGTGATCATTGCCAGTTCGAACACCGGCCGGGCCGGGGACGGCAAGGTCTGGACCATGGACGTGCATGAAGCGGTGCGGGTCCGGACCGGGGAACGCGGAGTGGCTGCCATCTAAGGCGCACACCACGGCCCCTCCGGGGACAACTGAAGACTGATGCAGGACGGGCGGGAACCGAAAAGTTCCCGCCCGTCCTGCCTGTCGTCGGGGCTCAGTCCTTCTGCCGGTTGGTGGGCCAGGACGCCGGGCCGGCCGAGCCGGCGTCGTACTCCTCCAACGGGACGCTGCTCTGTTCCCACGCCCTAAGCACCGGCTCAACAATCCGCCAGCAGTCCTCTGCCGTGTCGCTCCGGACGGACAGCAGCGGGTCGCCGGCCAGGACACCCTCCAGCACTTCACCGTAGGGCAGGAGATCCGAGGCGCTCAGTTCCGCTTCCAGGGTGACCCGGCCCAGGCTGAAGATGTTCCCGGGTCCGTTGACGTCGACGTCGAACTCCAGCGTGTCCGGACCAAAGCCGATCCGCAGCTGGTTGGGGGAGTCCACGCCGGTAAACCCCTTCGGGAGGTGGGGCACCGGGAGGAACGTAACCACCGCTTCCTTGCGCTTGTCCCCGAGGGCCTTGCCGGAGCGCAGGATGAAGGGGACGCCCCGCCAGCGCCAGTTGTCGATTCCCACCTCGATCTCGGCCAGTGTCTCAGTTCCGCGCGCCGCATCCACTCCCTCCTCCGCGGCGTAATCGGGCACCTGCTTTCCCGCCACCGAACCCGCCGTGTATCGGGCCCGCCGGGAATCAGTGACGGGATCCTTGACGCTGCCGGCGCGGAGGACGGCGGAGACCGCATCGCGAAGATCGCGCTCGCCGATGGTGGCCGGAGGCTCGATCGCCATGATGGCCATGACCTGCAGGAGGTGGCTCTGGATCATGTCGCGGAGGGCGCCGGCACCGTCGTAGTAGCGCGCACGGCCTTCCAGCGCCAGGTCTTCGTCAAAGAAGATCTCCACCTTTTCCACATGCTGCCGGTTCCACACGGGTTCCAGGAAGTTGTTGGCGAACCGCAGGCCCAGGATGTTCAGGACCGTGGCCTTGCCCAGGAAATGGTCCACCCGGTGGATGTGGTCCTCCGGTACCAGGCGGCCAAGGGTCCGGTTCAGCGAGCGGGCCGACTCCTCACTGGAACCGAACGGCTTCTCCATGACCAGCCGGGTGCCTTCCGGAACCTCTTCCGGCTGGAGTGTCTCGCAGGCCAGCTGACTGATACGCGGCGGAAGGGCAAAGTAGACCGCCACCGGCCCTTGCAGCCCGGCGAGCAGGGCTGCGAGGGCGCCCTTCTCCGTCACGTCCACCTGGTGGTAGGCCGTTTCCTTCCGCATCGACTCCAGGGCGTCCTTCCCGGCATCACCTGCCGCGCCGGCAGCAGCGGCGAAGGACGACTCCACCCGCCCGCGCCACTGTTCCGGCGTCCACGGATCCGAGCCGGCGCCCACCAGGGCCAAGCCTTCCGCACGGCCGGCCGCAACAAGGCGGGCCAGGCCCGGGAGGAGGAGCCTGCCGGTGAGGTCGCCCGAGGCGCCGAGGATGAGCAAGGTCTTCACAGTCGTTTGGCTCGTCATTTGGCCAGCATGCCATCTACCGTGCCTGACTTGATACCCTAGGTAGTCGAGTCCCGATCATCTCCTGAAAGAAGTTCACGGCGCGTGTTCAATTCACTCTCTGACCGGTTGACAGCAACCTTCAAGAATCTCCGCGGCAAGGGCCGCCTTACGGAGGCCGATGTTGATGCCACCGTCCGGGAGATCCGCCGTGCCCTTCTGGACGCTGACGTCGCCGTTCCGGTGGTCCGCGAGTTCACCGGGCGCGTCCGCGAACGCGCACTGGGCGCCGAAGTCTCAGGCGCGCTGAACCCCAGCCAGCAGATCGTCAAGATCGTCAACGAGGAACTCGTGGAGATCCTCGGCGGTGAAACCCGGCGCATCCGGCTGGCAAAGAACGGCCCCACCGTCATCATGCTCGCCGGCCTCCAGGGCGCGGGCAAGACCACCCTGGCCGGCAAGCTGTCCAAATGGCTGAAGGCCCAGGGCCACAGCCCCATGCTGGTGGCCTGCGACCTCCAGCGCCCCAACGCCGTCACCCAGCTCCAGGTGGTAGGCCAGCGCGCCAACGTGCCGGTCTTCGCCCCGCACCCCGGAGCCACCTCCACGGAACTGGACCAGCCCGCCGGTGATCCGGTCGCCGTCGCCCGCGCCGGCGTGGAGGAAGCACGCCAGAAGCTGCACGACGTCGTGATCGTTGACACCGCCGGCCGCCTTGGCGTGGACGCCGGGATGATGGAGCAGGCCCGCCAGATCCGCCGCGCCATTGTCCCGAACGAAGTGTTGTTCGTGATCGACTCGATGATTGGCCAGGACGCCGTCAACACGGCGCTCGCGTTCGATGAAGGCGTGAACTTCACGGGCATCGTGCTGTCCAAGCTCGACGGCGATGCCCGGGGTGGTGCCGCGCTGTCCGTTGCGTCGGTCACCGGCAAGCCGGTCATGTTCGCCTCCACCGGTGAAGGCCTGGACGACTTCGAGCTCTTCCACCCGGACCGGATGGCCTCGCGCATCCTGGACATGGGCGACATCCTCACGCTCATCGAACAGGCCGAAAAAGCGTGGGACAAGGACGAAGCTGCCCGGATGGCGAAGAAGTTCGCCGACCAGGAAGACTTCACCCTCGAGGACTTCCTGGCCCAGATGCAGCAGATCCGCAACATGGGCTCCATGAAGAAGATGCTCATGATGATGCCGGGCGCCCAGAACATCCGGCAGCAGCTGGAGCAGTTCGACGAGCGGGAAATCGACCGCGTCGAAGCGATCGTCCGGTCCATGACCCCGCACGAGCGGCTTGCGCCCAAGATCATCAACGGCTCGCGTAGGGCCCGTATTGCCCGTGGTTCCGGCGTACATGTGTCGGAGGTCAACGGCCTGCTGGAGCGCTTCGCCCAGGCCCAAAAGATGATGAAGAAGATGGCCCAGGGCGGCATGCCGGGGATGCCAGGGATGCCCGGCCTTCCCGGAGCCGGGGGCGGCGCGCGGAAGAACGCAAAGAACGCACCCAAGAAGAAGGCAAAATCCGGCAACCCCGCCAAGGCCGCACAGGAGCGCAAGGACGCGGAAGCCCGCCGTGCCAACGCCGCCAAGGCGCTCCCCACCGGCGCTGCGTTCGGCCAGCAGGGCGGCGACTTCGACCCGTCCTCGCTGAACCTCCCCAAGGGCTTCGACAAGTTCCTGGGCAAGTAGGAGTTTCCAGCATCAGGAAGCGCCAGGTGCCGTTTTGACCGCTCAAGACGACACCTGGCGCTTTTTCGTGGGGATGTCGGCAGCGTGGAATAGGGTTGGGACATGTTCAAGCAGAGGGTAGTTTTCGTGCACGGCGCCGGAAGTTTCGGTGCCGCCGCATGGCCGCGCCAGCACGGCATGGCGCTGTCCTATGACGCCCTGTTCCTCCGCCGGCACGGCTACGATGCCGCCGCGGAGCCGGTGGATTCGTCGTTCACGGAAGATACCGCGATCATCCTGCGGTCCCTGGGCGACGACGGCCGTGGCGCTGCCGGCGGACACGTCGTTGCGCACGCCCAGGGGGCAATCGCCGCCATGATGGCCGCCGTCGAACGCCCGGACCTGGTCTTTTCCCTGACGCTGGTGGAGCCCGCCTGCCTGTCCCTGACGGCGGAACTGCCGGCCACGGCCGCCCACATCCGCCTGATGCAGCCACTGTTCGACGTCCGCCACCAGCTCAGCGATGACGACTTCCAGCGCGAGTTTGTCCGCCGGATCTACGCCACCGACCTGCAGCAGCCTGCCACCACCGAGGAGAAGCGGTCCGCGCGGCGGCTGCGGCTCCAGGAGCCTTCCTGGGAAGCGCCGTTGCATATTGTTCCCGGCGTCCCCACCTTGGTCCTGACTGGTGGCTGGGAGCCGCTGTACGAGGAAATTGCCGGGTACCTCCGGGAGACCGGCGCCCTGCACCGCGTTGCCGCGGGAGGGCACCGGCCCCAGGACTCCCGGGACGGGGACCGGGCCATCCGCCAGTTCATCAGCGGGGTCGGCAGGAGCCAGCCAGCCCGGGCGTCCTAGCCGTCAGCGGGGACCCGCAGCTCCGGCAGGTAGACCTTGCCGCCGGCTGCCAGGAACTCCTCGTTCTTCCCCCGCATGCCGGAGGCCAGGTCCGCCAGCGCCGCCTGCGTGTCCGCTGAGCCATATTCGTCCCGGATGTCCTGGCTGATCCGCATGGAGCAGAACTTCGGACCGCACATGGAGCAAAAGTGCGCCGTCTTGGCCGGTTCGGCCGGTAGCGTCTCATCGTGGAACGACTCCGCGGTCACGGGGTCCAGGGACAGCGCGAACTGGTCCCGCCAGCGGAATTCGAATCTCGCCTTGGACAGGGCGTCATCGCGCTCATGCGCCCCGGGGTGGCCCTTGGCCAGGTCCGCGGCGTGCGCTGCGATCTTGTACGTGATCACGCCCGTTTTCACGTCGTCCTTGTTGGGCAGGCCCAGGTGTTCCTTCGGCGTGACGTAGCAGAGCATGGCTGTGCCGTACCGGGCGATCTCGGTGGCGCCAATGGCCGAGGTGATGTGGTCATACCCGGGCGCCACATCCGTCACCAGGGGCCCCAGGGTATAGAAGGGCGCACCCTTGCACAGCTCCTGCTGCCGCTCCACGTTCTCGCGGACCAGGTGGAAGGGAACGTGGCCCGGCCCCTCCACCATCACCTGCACGTCGTACTCCCAGGCCCGCTGCGTCAGTTCGGCGAGGGTGTCCAGCTCAGCGAACTGCGCGGCGTCGTTGGCGTCCGCCGTCGAACCGGGGCGGAGGCCGTCGCCCAGCGAGAAGGCGACGTCGTATTTGGCGAAGATTTCGCACAGCTCGTCGAAGTGCGTGTACAGGAAGTTCTCCTGGTGGTGGGCCAGGCACCAGCCCGCCATGATGGAGCCGCCCCGCGAGACAATGCCGGTGACGCGGTTGGCGGTGAGCGGGACATAGCGGAGCAGCACGCCCGCGTGGATGGTCATGTAGTCCACACCCTGTTCGCACTGTTCGATCACGGTGTCCCGGAAGATTTCCCAGGTCAGGGCGTTGGCCTCACCGTTGACCTTTTCCAAGGCCTGGTAGATGGGGACGGTTCCAATGGGCACCGGGGAGTTGCGGATGATCCACTCCCGCGTGGTGTGGATGTCATCGCCGGTGGACAAGTCCATGACGGTGTCCGCGCCCCACTGGGTTGCCCACTGCAGCTTGTCCACTTCCTCGGCGATCGAACTCGTCACGGCCGAGTTGCCGATGTTCGCGTTGATCTTCACCAGGAAGGCCTTGCCGATGATCATGGGCTCGGATTCCGGATGGTTGATGTTGTTGGGAATGATGGCGCGGCCGGCAGCCACTTCGCTGCGCACCAATTCCACATCGCAGTTCTCGCGCAGCGCCACGAACCGCATTTCCTGCGTGATGACGCCCTGCCGGGCATAGTGCATCTGCGTCACCGTCCGGCCGTCGACGGCGCGGCGGGGCACGGGCTGCGCGCCCTTCCACTCCGCGGAGGCGGCGCCGCGGCGGACGGCCGAGCGGCCGTCGTCCAGCAGGTTGCGTTCCCTGCCGCTGTAGGCCTCGGTGTCTCCGCGCGCCACGATCCACTCCGCGCGGAAAGGGTCCAGGCCGCGGACGGGGTCGCTTCCCGGCCCCGCCGTCCGGTACGTCCGGAACGGTGCGTTCGGCTGGCCGTTGGGGGACGGCTCAAGGGCAATTTCCGTCACCGGTACCCGGATCCCGGACGCCTCATCCCCGAGGTAGGCGAGGGAATGCGACTTCAACGACTGGGTTTCCGGCGGCATGGACGCGCCGCCGGGCACCCTGTCAGACGGCTGGAGGGCAGGGTTCAACTGGGTGTTTTGCGTACTCAAGGGAATACTCACTTCCTTCGCCGGCATTACCCGGACAGGTTCAACGGTCGCAGGCTGCGTCAGCCCGATCTCAGCCCCTGCAAGGGCACCCGTGTGGTCAGGAACGAAGCTACCACAGGCGCCTGGAGCGGCCTTGTCATAATTGCGGTGCTAGCCTGGCCGGGCATCGAAAGGAGCCCCATGGCAGGCATCATCAACTTCCCCGGCCCCGTCCTGACCGCACCGGACACGGTGCGGCACGGGCTCTGGTCCGTGGACGGCAGGCTTACGTTCAGCCGGCCGGCGGCTGCTCCGGACCGGGTTTTGGATGGCTGGGTGCTGCCGGGCTTCGTGGACGCCCACTGCCACATTGGGCTTGGGGCCACTGGTCCGGTCGAGCCCGCGGCGGCCAGGGACCAGGCGGAGGCGGACCTTAGCGCGGGAACCCTGCTGGTCCGGGACGCGGGCTCGCCGGCAGATACCCGCTGGATGCAGGGCGGAGTGGACTTCCCGGTGCTGATCCGGGCCGGGCGCCATATTGCCCGGACGCGCCGCTACCTGCGGGGCTTCGCCGAGGAAGTGGAACCCGAGGGCCTCGTGGAGGCCGTCCGGAAGCAGGCGCGCGACGGCGACGGCTGGGTCAAGCTCGTGGGGGACTGGATTGACCGGAGCGCCGGCGACCTGTCGCCGTCCTTTCCTGCCGCCGTCGTACGCGATGCCGTCCAGGCGGCACACGACGAAGGTGCCCGGGTAACAGCGCACTGCTTCGCTGAAGACACCCTGGACCAGGTGCTGGACGCGGGCATCGACTGCGTCGAGCACGCTACCGGGCTCCTTCCCCGCCACGTGCCCCGGTTCGTGGAGCAGGGCGTACCGATCGTGCCCACGCTCATCAATATCGCCACCTTCCCCGACATTGCTGCGCAGGCGGAGCCCAAGTTCCCGCGTTATGCCGCCCACATGCGCGTCCTCTGGGAAGGCAGGATGGAGCGGGTGGCGCAAGCCCATGCCGCGGGTGTACGCATCTTTGCCGGTACCGATGCCGGCAGCGTGATACGGCACGGCAGGATCACGGACGAAATCCTCGCCCTGCACGGCGCCGGCCTGCCCATGGAGGCGGCCCTGGACGCCGCCTGCTGGGCAGCCCGTGCGTGGCTGGGAGCGGACGGGATGGAGGAGGGTGCCCGCGCCGACGTCGTTGTATGCCGGGAAGACCCGCGGGCGGCACCGGAGACCATTACGGCCCTGGAGCACGTGGTGCTGGGCGGGCGGATTATTCGCTGACGAAAAACGGCTCACGGAGGACTTGGAATAAATTGAAGCTTCAAGTAATTTTAATGTGTGAGAGGCCGCCAATGGGACGGCCGCCAATGCTAGGAGCCTTCAATGACCGGATCAGCCAGCAGCCAGGATCTTCTTCCTGCCGACCTCGCCATGGGCACCGTGATGCTCAAGGTGGGCGACATGAAGGTCATGACCGACTACTACCAGCGCGCACTCGGCCTTGAGGTGGTCGCCGAACAGGACGGCGGGCTCTACCTTGGCCGCCTGGGCCGGCCGTTGGTCCACCTTGCGCCGGCTCCCGGACTGCACCTTCCCGGCAGGGGAGAGGCGGGCCTGTTCCATACCGCGCTCCTTTTCGAGGACCAGGCTTCCCTCGCCGCCACCGTCGCCACTGCCGCACAGTACGAGCCGCGGGCCTTCACCGGCAGCGCCGACCACCTGGTCAGCGAAGCCTTCTACTTCACCGACCCCGAGGGCAACGGCATCGAACTGTACTGGGACCGTCCCCGCAGCAACTGGTCCTGGAACGGGACGGACGTGGTGATGGACAGCCTGGCGCTCCCGCCGCAGCGCTACCTCGAGCAGTACCTCACCGAAGAGTCCCTGGAGGGACAGCGGCAAACGGCCGCCGGCGTGGGACACGTCCACCTCCAGGTTGGCGATGTGCAGACCGCCCGGGATTTCTACGTGGGCACTCTGGGGTTCGAAAAGACCGCAGGCTGGCACGGGCAGGCACTGTTCGTTTCCGCAGGCCGCTACCACCACCACATGGCCATGAACGTCTGGAACAGCCGCGGCGCCGGTCCGCGCAAGGACACCCTTGGGCTTGGCGAGGTGCTCATCGAGGTTCCGTCCGGGGACGACGTCGGAGCGCTGACCGACCGCCTCAAGGTTGCCGGGGTGCCGGCCCACCACACCGGCTCGGAGCTTCGGTTCGAGGATCCGTGGCGCAACCGTATCCGCGTCGCCGTCCGCTGACCGCTGCGGCCTCCTGCGCCACTCCGCGGGAGGCTGGTCCGGCGTGCGGGGGCGGCCCCGCAGCTACTAGGCTGATTCCGTACGGCCGGGCGGCAGGAAGTGTCCGGCGCGCAGTTCCGCCAACGGAAGAAGGACACGAGCCATGGGCTTCACCGAGATCTTTGTCGCCACCCATGACGCCGCGCTGAAACATGCCGGCCTCCTTGATGAAGGCCGCAGCGCCTCCGCGGGGGACACTGCTGCGGTGCGGATTGAGGGAATCAGCGATTTTGAACTGGAACAGCTTGGCGATCTTGCCGGGACGGCCGTCCATGCCGGCGGAGCCGACTACGAGCTGACGATGGTGGATGTCGCCAGCGACTCCCTCCTCGCCGTTCCGCCGGCCATGGTCCGCGCCCTGGCGGACCTTCTTACTTACGAAACCGAAGGCGAGGGCAACGTCCTGGACGACGTCGCCGAACAGTGGGCCGCCCAGGAGGACATGCCGTTCGGGGCCGCCCAGGCGCGGACGTATGTGCAGCAGCTCGCGGCGCTTGCTGCCGGAATCAATGATTCCGAGCGGACTGGACTCTACGTCTGGTCCGCCTGACCCTCCCGGCCGCGCCCGGAAAACCTTCCCGCAGCGTCACCGGCGGCTACGCCAAGTCGAAATAACGGCGTTCATCTGGCACAATAAACAGGTACTCGATCTGCGTGGCCCCTCTCTCCGCGTCCGGATCCTGTCCTTCGAGCCCGCAAGTACGGCCCGCCCCACGGGTGCAGAAAGCCGGGTTCACCCCTTTTTCTGAAACAGGAGTGACCACAAAAGTGGCCGTAAAGATTCGCCTTAAGCGCTTCGGCAAGATGCGCGCCCCGTACTACCGCATCGTCGTTGCGGACTCACGCACCAAGCGTGATGGCCGCGCCATCGAGGAGATCGGCAAGTACCACCCCACCGAAGAGCCCTCGTTCATCGAGGTTAACTCCGAGCGTGCCCAGTACTGGCTGTCCGTCGGCGCCCAGCCGTCCGAGCAGGTTGCCGCGATCCTGAAGATCACCGGTGACTGGCAGAAGTTCAAGGGCCTGCCGGGCCAGGAAGGCACCCTCAAGACCAAGGTCGCGAAGGAAGCTTTCGTTGCTCCGGAGAAGGGCTCGGTCATCATCCCGGAAGCCATCACCAAGAAGGCCTCCAAGTCTGACGCTGCCGAGGCCCCGGCCGACGCCGAAGCTGAGACCACCGAGGCTGAGTAGATTGCTGGCAGAAGCGCTGGAGCACCTGGTCCGCGGGATCGTTGATTCCCCGGACGACGTCAAGGTCAGTTCAAAGAGCAACCGCCGCGGGGACACCCTCGAGGTGCGCGTTCACCAGGACGACCTCGGACGGGTGATCGGCCGCCAGGGCCGCACGGCACGCGCACTGCGCACCGTGGTGGCAGCACTGGCCGGCGGCGAACCGGTAAGGGTCGACGTCGTCGACACCGACCGCCGCCGCTGAGCGCTCGGCACTATCCAGTTTGCTCCGGCCCCTTCACCACCAGGTGGAGGGGCCGGAGTTCTTTCCCAGCACAAAGCTTTACCAGCACCACCACAACCCGGAACAGAGGAACAGATGCAGCTTCAGGTGGCACGGATTGGCAAGCCGCACGGCATTCGCGGGGAGGTCACCGTCCAGGTGCTTACGGACGCCCCGGAAGACAGGTTTGTCCCCGGAACGGAGTTCGTGGTGGAGCCTTCAGCGTCCGGCCCGCTGACTGTGAGCAGCGCGCGCTGGAACAAGGACATCCTGCTGCTCGGTTTTGAGGAAGTGGCGGACCGCAACCAAGCCGAGACGCTCCGCGGCGCCAAGCTCTTCATCGAAACCGAAGAGCTGGACGAGGACGACGACGAAGGCTGGTATGAGCACGAACTGGTCGGCCTGGAAGCCCGGGTCGAGTCCCGGGTGGTGGGCAAGGTGACAGCCCTCAACACCATGCCGGTCCAGGACCTGCTGGTGGTCACCACCCCGGGTGGCGACGAGATCCTCATTCCGTTCGTGGAACAGATCGTCCCTGAGGTGAACATCGAGGAAGGCTTCATTCTCCTCACCCCGCCGGACGGCCTCTTCGGCATCAACTCGGACGAAGCCGCCGCCCCGGAAGCGGAAGGCAACGCCTAGATGCGGATCGACGTCGTCAGCATCTTCCCCGAATACCTCGCCCCGCTTGAACTCTCGCTGATCGGCAAGGCCCGCCAGGACGGCATCCTGGACCTGCATGTCCATGACCTGCGCAGCTTCACCACGGACAAGCACCGTTCCGTCGATGACACCCCATACGGCGGCGGCGCCGGGATGGTCATGAAGCCCGAGCCCTGGGCGCAGGCACTTTCCGCCGTGGCCGAGGGGCACCCGGATGGGGACCGCAAGCCCGTGTTGATTGTTCCTTCGCCGGCGGGGGAGCGGTTCACCCAGGCCCTCGCTTACGAGTTGGCCGAGGAGCAGCACCTGGCGTTTGCGTGCGGGCGGTATGAGGGCATCGATGAGCGGGTCATCGAATGGGCGCAGGAGCACTTCACGGTCCGGCCCGTTAGCCTCGGCGACTACGTCCTGAACGGTGGGGAAGTGGCGGTCCTGGCCATGGTGGAGGCCATTGGCCGCCTGCTGCCGGGGGTGGTGGGAAATCCCGAGTCGCTGGTGGAGGAATCACACTCCGACGGGCTGCTGGAATACCCGGTCTACACCAAGCCCTCCGTCTGGCGGGAGCGCGAAGTGCCCCCGGTGCTCCTCAGCGGCAACCACGGCCGGATCGCACAGTGGCGCCGCCACGAACAGTACCGCCGGACGGCGGAGCGCCGTCCGGACCTGCTGGAAGGGTTCGACGCCGGCAGCCTCCCGCGCGCGGACCGCACCGAACTGCACAACCTGGGCTACGACGTCGTGGACGGCAGGCTTGTCCGCCGCCCCGGCACGGCAGCTGCACAGTCGGGCTAGCGGCGGCGGAACGCCGGGACTAACTCCGCCCGAATTGGCGTAACCCTGCCGCTGTGGCAAAATTAACCCTTGTGTCTGCTGGGTCCGCACCTGCCACAGGGGGTAGCGCGGCCAACAGCCCGACAACCGGCTCCCTCAACCCTTGAAGCAGCCGGGACTTTACTTCGGCGGTGAGCCCCCGGCCTGCTTTCCAGCAGCCGGACTTGCCCGCCGTGACCCAAAGTGAATGACCTGTGGCGTTCACCAGGAGTGCAATCATGCATATTCTCGATTCCCTCGACGCAGCCTCGCTGCGCAACGATGTTCCGCAGTTCCGCGCGGGCGACACCCTCAAGGTGCACGTGAACATCATCGAAGGCAAGAACACCCGTGTCCAGGTCTTCCAGGGCTTCGTCCTGGGCCGCCAGGGTGACGGCGTTCGCGAAACCTTCACGGTCCGCAAGGTTTCCTTCGGTGTCGGTGTGGAGCGTACCTTCCCGGTGCACTCCCCGATCATCGAAAAGATCGAGGTTGTCACCAAGGGTGACGTCCGCCGCGCCAAGCTGTACTACATGCGTGCGCTGCGCGGCAAGGCTGCCAAGATCAAGGAAAAGCGCGACTTCAGCACCGCAAAGTAAGTCTTCCGGACTTACTGCCAGCTGGAGCGCGGCCGTACCCGGCAAGCGCCGGAGCAATGCACCAGCGCCAGGATACGGACCATGCACCAGACAAAACGCCAGCCCCGCAGAATGGGCTGGCGTTTTGTCTTTCCGGCCCTGATCCTTGCCATCGCCATCAGCGGTTTGGTCAGGTCCTTGTGGCTCGATGTCTATTTCATTCCCTCGGAGTCCATGGAACCGCTCCTGGAAGGCGGCGACCGGATCCTTGTCTCCCGCACCGATTTCCAAACCGAACCTATCCGGCATGGCGACGTTGTCGTCTTCGACGGGCGCGGGAGTTTTGCGCCCCTGAACAGCGGCAAAGGCCCTTTGGTAGATGCCACTGCATCTGCGATGCAATGGGTCGGGCTGGCCGGCAGCGACACTACCTACGTCAAACGCGTGATCGGCCTTCCCGGTGACACCGTGGTCTGCTGTGATGCCGGAGGGAAAGTCACGGTCAACGGGACAGCACTGGATGAGCCCTATGTCTTCCCCGGGGATGCGCCGAGCACGCAGAAGTTCAATACGGTGGTCCCCGAGGGCAGGCTGTGGCTGATGGGGGACCACCGTTCTGTTTCCGCCGATTCACGCAGCCTGCTCGGTGCTCCGGGAGGCGGACTCGTTCCACTTGACCGGGTGATCGGCAGGCCGGTCCAGATCCTCTGGCCGCTTGATAGATTTGCCCCAGTAGCACGGCCGCCTGCACCGGGGCCCACAACAGAGAACGGACGGTAAATGCCCGAGAACCAAGCGCGGAACCCTGAACCGCGCCATGACGGCGCTTCCGAGGAACCGGCCGTTCCAGCTTCTTCTTCCGAGCCGGGCGAAGGCACTGGGCCGGAAGCTCCAGCCAGCAGGCGGAGTAGGTTGGGGTCCAAAGCCGCCGGCAAGTCCGCCGGGAATCCCTTCCTGGGCTGGCTGAAGGAAATTGCCACCGTGGTTGTCATCGCGGTGGTGCTGTCTTTCCTTATCAAGACCTTCCTCTTCCGCGCCTTCTTCATCCCGTCCGAATCAATGGTGAACACCCTGGACGTCGACGACAGGATTTTCGTCAACCTCCTGGTTCCCGAGCCCTTCGCCCTGAGCCGCGGCGACGTCGTCGTCTTCCGTGACACCAAGGGATGGTTGCCGCCGGCCCCGGCCAAGGCACAGGGCCCCTTCACCTGGGTCCAGGACGGACTGACGTTCGTGGGGCTCCTGCCGGACAACTCTGAGCAGCACCTCGTCAAGCGGGTCATCGGACTGCCGGGCGACCACGTGGTCTGCTGCGACACCGGCGGTAAACTGACCATCAACGGCACTGCCATCGACGAGACGTACATCAACCCCGCCGAAGTCCCGCAGGTCCGCAACTTCGATGTCACCGTCCCGGAGGGCAAGGTGTGGGTGATGGGTGATAACCGGAACCACTCCGCAGACTCCCGCGCGCACATGGAGACCGACGGCGGATTCGTCGACCTCAAGGACCTCGAGGGCAAGGCTGCCGTGATTGCATGGCCGTTGAACAGGATCAAGACGCTGGACAATTACCCGGACGTCTTCAAGAGCGTTCCGGCGGCCCGCTGACCATGTCCTCCGCGGTCCAGGCTTCCCCAGCCACCCCAGCGCGTCCGGCCCGCAAGGCTGCCGCCAGCGGAACCAAGGCGCCAACGTTGCGGCATGAGCGCACCTTCAAAGCCCAGGGAGTCCGGTTCCTGGCCGGCGTTGACGAGGTGGGCCGGGGAGCGCTTGCAGGACCCGTGAGCGTGGGAATCGCCGTCGTGGATCTTGAGCGCCAAAAGCCGCTGGCCGGGGTGCGCGACAGCAAGCTGCTGAGCCCGGCCGAGCGGGAACGGCTCGATCCTCTGGTGCGGCGCTGGAGCGTGGCCTCCGCGGTGGGACACGCCACCGCCGGGGAGATCGATTCGCTCGGCATCATCGCCGCCCTGCGGCTTGCCGGAACCCGTGCCTGGGGCAGCATCATCGCTGCGGGCGTTGTCCCGGAAGCTGTGCTGCTGGATGGAAGCCACAACTGGCTCTCACCCGCAGACCAACTGTCCCTTTTCGACCAGCCCGTCGTGGAGGCCGCCTGCGAGGCCCCGGTGCACACCAAGGTCAAGGCCGACATGCAGTGCCTCAGCGTGGCCGCCGCGAGCGTCATCGCGAAGGTGGAGCGGGACCGGATGATGCGCCACCTGCACACCGAATACCCGGACTACGGCTGGAACATCAACAAGGGCTACGCCACGGCAGCCCACCGGTCCGTCCTCCGCGCAGCCGGGCCGACGCCCTACCACCGGGTGAGCTGGCGCCTCCTGGGCGGCGAACTCCAGGACGCAGCGGGTTCCAACGTGGACGCACCGGACCGGGACTGACAGCGGCCTCCGGCGCCGGGGGCGCCGGAGATGGTGCAAGATGGAAGCATGAGTGCCGAAGATCTTGAGAACTATGAAACCGACATGGAGCTTCAGCTCTACCGTGAGTACCGCGACGTCGTCGGTTTGTTCAGCTACGTTGTCGAGACCGAGCGGCGCTTCTACCTGGCCAACCACGTGGACCTCCAGGCCCGCAGCGCCGACGGCGAGGTCTACTTCGACCTGACCCTCCAGGACGCCTGGGTCTGGGACGTCTACCGTTCCGCCCGCTTCGTGAAGAGCGTCAGGGTGCTGACCTTCAAGGACGTCAACGTCGAGGAGCTGCCCCGCAACGAGGAGCTCGCGCTGCCCAAGGATGTGGACCTGGGAAACTAGGCACCGGCTGCAGCCCAACCTTCCCTCCACACCGGCCCCTGTCCACATAGGACAGGGGCCGTCTGTTTTCGGCCTGCGTCCGCCGCCAGGCTGGTTGCGGAGGTGGACATGAAATCCAAAGACCTGTTGGGCCGGCGCGGCGAAGACCTCGCCGTGGGTTATCTCGAAGCGCTGGGCATGCTGGTGCTGGAGCGGAACTGGCGGTGCCCCGGGGGTGAGATCGACATCGTTGCCCTGGACGGTGATGCGCTGGTCATCGCCGAAGTCAAAACGCGCCGCTCCCTGGACTACGGCCACCCGTTCGAGGCGGTGGGCCCGGAAAAGCTTGCGCGGCTGCACCGGCTGGGTGCCGCATGGTGCCGTGACCGCGAGCTGCGGATGCCGCTGCGGCGCGTGGACGTCGTCGCGGTCCTGGACGACGGCGGCGGGGAACCCCTGGTGGAGCACCTCAAGGGGGTGGGGTGATGGCCTTGGGACGGACCTACTCAGTGGCCCTCGTGGGCCTGAACGGCTACATGGTTGAGGTTGAGGCGGACATCGGCCAGACCCTCCCGGCATTTGTCATCCTGGGATTGCCGGATGCGTCGCTGAACGAGGCCAAGGAGCGGATCCGGTCTGCGGCGAAGAACTCCGGGATTCCGCTCAGCCGCCGGAAGATCACCGCCAACCTCATTCCGGCCTCGCTGCCCAAGCGCGGATCCGGGTTCGACCTCGCCGTTACTATGGCCGTCCTGCGGGCCGCGAACGACATCAAGCCCACCGGGAACACCGTCTTCATCGCCGAGCTGGGGCTCGACGGCAGGCTCCGGCCGGTAAGGGGAATCCTGCCGGCGGTCATGGCAGCCGTGCGGGCCGGCTACCCCGAGGTCGTCGTGGCCCACGCCAACCTGGCCGAGGCCTCCCTTGTCCCGGGCGCGACGGTACGGGGCTACCGCACGCTGGCCCGGCTCGCGCTCGACTTTGGCGCCGATCCGCAGGAACTTGCCCTGGACTTCGAGCCTGACGATTCCGGGGAGTCCGGTGACGTCGCGGCCCTTCCCGGCCCGTGTCCGGACATGGCGGACGTCTCCGGCCAGGGCGACGCCCGGCGGGCCCTGGAGGTCGCGGCCGCGGGTGCCCACCATCTGCTGCTCACCGGGCCGCCGGGGGCCGGAAAGACGATGCTGGCGGAACGGCTTGCGGGCCTGTTGCCCGACCTCGGCGACCATGAGTCGATGGAGGTCACCGCCATCCATTCGCTGTGCGGCCTGCCCTCCTCCACTGTGCGGCTCCTGAGGCGGCCGCCCTTCGAGAACCCGCACCACTCTGCAACCGCTGCAGCCATCATCGGCGGCGGGTCGGGGCTGCCCCGGCCGGGCGCGGCTTCCCGTGCGCACCGGGGCGTGCTCTTCCTTGACGAGGCACCGGAATACGAACGGCGGGTCCTGGATGCCCTGCGCCAGCCCCTGGAAAGCGGGGAATTGGTGATTCACCGCTCTGCCGGGACCGCGGCGTACCCGGCCCGCTTCCAGCTCGTGCTTGCGGCCAACCCGTGCCCGTGCGGCAAGGCCTCGGGCAAAGGGCTGGACTGTACCTGCACTCCCGTGATGCGCCGACGTTACCTCGCCAGGATGTCCGGGCCCCTGCTGGACCGGGTGGACATCCAGCTCCAGGTGGAGCGGGTTTCGTTGACAGATTTCGGTCAATCCGGTGCCGAAGAGGACACCGCGTCCGTGGCGGGCCGGGTCCGGGAGGCCCGGTCCCGGCAGGCGGAACGCCTTCAGCGCTTTGGCCTCGAGACGAACTCACAGGTGCCCGGACGGATCCTGCGCGGGGACCTGCGCCTCGCTTCCGCAGCAACGCGGATCCTGGACCAGTCGCTCGAGCGCGGAGTCCTGACTGCCCGCGGGTACGACCGCGTCCTTCGGCTCGCCTGGACCCTTGCGGACCTGGGGCGCCGCGACGCGCCCGATACCAACGACATCGGGCAGGCGCTGGGCCTCCGGCAGGCCACGGCGGCCGCGGCATGACAGCTGGCCAGGAACGGAACGGACTAATGGAACTGCGGGTGGAAAAGGAACGGGCCGTGGAAAAGACGCGGGACATGGAAACGGAACGGCTGGCGCGGGCCGCCCTCTCACGGCTGATGGAACCGCAGGATGCGGCGGGCCTGGCCCTGGTGCAGCTTGCTGGGGCGACGGAGGCACTGCGGATCGCCACAGGTCGGGTGGCGGCCGGCCCTGACCTGGAGCGCGACGTCACGGCACTCCTGGCAGACAGCGGATCGGCCGGCAGCTGGGCCGGACTGGCAGCAGCTCTAAGGCGTTGGCAGCCGCGGATCCCCGATCTCGCCCCCGAACGCGACCTGGCCACCATGGCCAGGCTGGGCGGACGCGTCATCATTCCCGGCGATGAGCTGTGGCCTGCCCAGCTTGCGGACCTGGGAATCCAAGAACCCGTCTGCCTGTGGTGGCGCGGGCAGGAACAGCCGCTGCCTGCACTGGAGAAGTCCATCGCCCTCGTGGGGTCCCGGGACAGCACCAGTTATGGGGCAGCGGTCACCGGAGACCTCGCTTACTCCCTGGCGCAGCGCGGCTATACGATTGTTTCCGGCGGCGCTTACGGAATTGACGCCCATGCGCACCGGGCTGCCCTTGCCGGCGGATCCGCAGCCGTGCCTACCATCGCCGTCATGGCCGGGGGAGTGGACAGGTTCTATCCGTCCGGAAACGAAGACCTGCTGCGGGCTGTCGCCAACCAGGGCGCAGTCCTGGCAGAGGTACCACCGGGGTCCGCCCCGACCCGCTACCGCTTCCTGCAGCGGAACCGGCTGATAGCTGCCCTGTCCGCGGTGACAGTAGTGGTGGAAGCGCGCTGGCGGTCGGGCGCCCTCAACACGGCACACCACGCTGAGACGCTGGGCCGCGCCGTCGGCGCTGTCCCCGGGTCTGTCCACAGCGCCAACTCCGCCGGCTGCCACCGGCTTCTCCGGGACGGAGGGGCAGTCTGCGTCACCGATGCGGCGGAAGTGGCCGAGCTCGCCTCGCCGAGCGGAACAGGACTGCCTGAGCAACGGGCCTCAGAAGCGGCAGTCCAGGACGGGCTGACCCTGGAGGACCTGATCCTGCTGGATGCGCTGCCGCTGCGCTCCACCACGTCGGTGGAAAAGCTTTCGGTCGTGGCCGGACTGGGGCAGGATTCCGTCCGGGCAGGTCTTGGCAGGCTGGGGTTGCTGGGATTGGCCGTGGCGGAGCGCGGTGGCTGGAAACGCGGCAAAGGGTAACCGTGTCAGCACGCCGGGCAGCACACGCAGCTGGGAAAGTAGAGGAGTGGAACATGAACAACTGCCCGTGGAACTCGGGAAGGCAATGGACGCGTTCGCCGGCTATCTGTCGGGGGAGCGCGCAGTGTCGGAGCACACCAAGCGGGCTTACCTGGGCGACCTGCACAGCCTCCTCGCCCACGCGGCTTCGGAAGGCGTGGCAGGACTGAAGGACCTTGAACTGGGCACTTTCCGCCGCTGGCTTGGGACCCAGAGCTCAGCCGGCGCGTCCCGGGCCACCTTGGCGCGCCGGTCCGCCACGGCCCGGGTGTTCACGGCCTGGGCGCTCAGGGAAGAAGTCATTGACGTCGACCCCGCCCTTCGCCTGAAGGCACCTAAACGGGAAGGATCCCTCCCGGGCGTGCTGCAGGCCTCGCAGCTCACCCGCATCCTGGAGGGACTCGAGGCGCAGGCCGCGGACGGCGGACCGCTTGCCGTGAGGAACCGGGCCATGGTGGAACTCCTCTACGCCACGGGTATCCGGGTGGGGGAACTTGCCGGCCTCGACGTCGACGACCTTGACCCGGACCGCCGGACGCTCCGGGTGGTCGGCAAAGGCAACAAGGAACGCACCGTCCCTTTCGGGGTTCCGGCCGCCGTGGCCGTTGACGACTGGCTCCGCCGGGGGCGCCCGATCCTTGTAAAGGACGGCAGCGGACCCGCCCTTTTCCTCGGGGCGCGCGGTGGACGTGTTGACCAGCGCCAGGTCCGTGCCTTGGTCAACACCCTCTTCGAGGCGCTCGGGGACACTGCCGCTTCCGGGCCCCACGCGCTGCGCCACTCCGCCGCCACGCATCTGCTGGACGGGGGCGCGGATCTTCGGGCGGTGCAGGAGATCCTGGGCCACAGCAGCCTGGCCACCACCCAGATCTATACCCATGTCTCGGTGGACCGCCTTCGGAAGAGCTATCAGCAGGCGCATCCCAGAGCCTGAGCGGTGTGGCTAATCGCACTGGCGTAATTTTGCGGGGTGCGGCACAATAAGAGTCACGTCCGGCAACTTTCAAGTGCGGCTTGAAGCTCCCTGAGCTTCGCGCTGCACAGCAAGTCCGGACGCGGCTTTATTCGATACATCTAAATATGCACAAGGAACCACCACCGCAGAGCAGTGCACGGCAGTTCCATCCAGGCAGAGGTCGTTGGGGAAGACGTACCTATAGCTATGGAGGATGGAATGTCTGTTGCAATGACCCGCGGTGTGCTGTTCGTTCACTCGGCCCCTACGGCGCTGTGCCCCCACGTTGAGTGGGCGGTTGGCGCCGTCGTGGACAAGCGGACGGACCTTGAGTGGACCCCGCAGCCTGCCGCCCCCGGCATGTTCCGGGCCGAGTTGTCCTGGACCGGAAACCCCGGCACGGGAGCCAAACTGGCGTCCTGCCTCCGAGGCTGGGCGCACCTTCGCTATGAGGTCACGGAGGAGCCAAGCCAGGGCGTGGACGGCGGCCGATGGTCGCACACCCCGGAGCTGGGGATCTTCCATGCCGTCACGGACGTCCACGGCAACATCATGGTGTCCGAGGACCGGATCCGCTACGCGTACGAATCCGGCGCCGGAGACCCGGCCGCCGTCTACCACGAACTCTCCCTCGCCCTCGGGGAGGCCTGGGACGAGGAACTCGAACCGTTCCGCCACGCTGCCGAGGGCGCCCCGGTGCGCTGGCTCCACCAGGTGGGCTGACCGCCGTCGTCCGTCCCCGCGGTGGCCTGTCCCCCGCAACACTTCCATAGCAACAAAAAGGGAGGCCCCGCCTGTTGGCGGGGCCTCCCTTGGGTTTCCGGGCTGCTGCCCGGACATGGCTAGACGCTGCGGATGGCCACCACGGCGTTGTGTCCGCCGAAACCAAACGAGTTGCTCAGCGCCACGATGCTGCCGGCAGGCAGGTCACGGGCGGAGGTGACAACGTCGAGCGGGATCTCAGGATCCTGGTTCTCAAGGTTGATGGTCACCGGTGCCTTGCGCTCGTGGACGGCCAGCACGGTCAGGACCGCCTCGACCGCGCCGGAAGCACCCAGGAGGTGGCCCATCTGCGACTTGGTGGCCGAGACGGCCACGTTGTCCACGTGGGTGCCCAGCGCAGCGCGCAGGGCCGTGTACTCGGGCTTGTCACCAACGGGGGTGGAGGTGGCATGCGCATTGACGTGCACCACGTCTTCAGCCTGGATGCGGCCGTCAAACATGGCAGCCTTGAGTGCACGGGTGGCACCGAGACCTTCGGGGTCCGGGGCGGTGATGTGGTAGGCGTCGGCGGTCACGGACGTGCCGGCCAGTTCAGCGTAGATGCGTGCGCCGCGGGCCAGGGCGTGCTCTTCGGCCTCCAGGACCAGGGCGCCGGCCCCTTCACCCATGACGAAGCCGTCACGTGCGGTGTCGTAGGGGCGGGAAGCGCCCTGGGGATCATCGTTCCGGCGGGAGAGCGCCTGCATGGACGCGAAGGCCGCCAGCGGCATGGGGTGGATGGCTGCTTCTGCCCCACCGCACATCACCACGTCCGCCTTGCCGGAGCGGATGAGTTCCAGGCCCAGGTGCATGGCTTCCGTACCGGAAGCGCAGGCGGAGACGGGTGTGTGCGCGCCGGCGCGGGCACCGAGGTCCAGGCTGACGGCCGCAGCAACACCGTTGGGCATCAGCATGGGCACTGTCATGGGCAGGACCCGGCGCGGGCCCTTTTCCTTCAGCGTGTCCCAGGCATCAAGAAGCGTCCAGACGCCACCGATGCCGGTGGCAAACGCGACAGCCAGCCGGTCCTGGTCGAATTCGGTGATGCCCGAATCGGCCCAGGCTTCGCGGGCGGCGATAACGCCGAACTGGGTGGACGGGTCCATCCGCTTTGCTTCGACACGGCTGAGGACGTCCAGCGCAGGGGTGCTGCAGCGTGCGGCGAAGTGGACGGGGAGCTCGTACTTGGCGACCCAGTCGTCCTCAAGGGTGCGGGCACCGGAGACCCCTTTGAGGGCGTTGTTCCACATCGTGGGTACATCGCCGCCGATGGGCGTGGTGGCACCCAGACCGGTAATGACTACTTTGCGCGTCATGGGATCACTCTTTCGTCGGTGGGGAATCCGCCTGCACCTGTCGCAGGGTCCCGCACATATTGATGATCGGCCAGTCCCGGTCGGGGTTCTGCGCCGGATAAAAACGGCGGGCTGCCGGTCCGGTCATTCCGGACCGGCAGCCCTGCCAAGCCGTGAGACGGCGAAAAGCCTGGTGTTAGGCCTGGGCTCCGGCGATGAAGCTGACGGCGTCGCCGACGGTCTTGAGGTTCTTGACCTCTTCGTCCGGGATGCGCACGCCGAACTTTTCCTCGGCGTTGACCACGATGGTCATCATGGAGATGGAGTCGATGTCCAGGTCCTCGGTGAAGGACTTGTCCAGCTCGACGGCCTCCGGGGCCAGGCCGGTTTCTTCGTTGACGATTTCAGCCAAGCCGGCCAGGATCTCTTCGTTGCTAGCCATTGGTGGCTCCTTTTCTTGTATTGCCGGCAGGGGCTGCCGGAAACGGTCCGGGCCGCGGATGCGACCCTTGGGCGTATCTAGGGAAGGACAATTACCTGTGCGCCGAAGACCAGTCCGGCTCCGAAACCGATCTGCAGGGCCAGCCCGCCGCTCAGTCCGGGGTTCTCCTGAAGGAGCCGGTGGGTTGCCAGCGGGATGGAGGCAGCCGACGTGTTGCCGGCCTCGGCAATGTCCCGTGCCACTGTAACGGTCTCGGGCAGCTTCAGCTTCTTCACCATCTCGTCGATGATGCGCATGTTGGCCTGGTGCGGGATAAAGGCAACCAGGTCTTCAGCCTGGATGCCGGCGGCATCGAGTGCCTGCTGGGCCACCTTGGCCATTTCCCACACTGCCCATCGGAACACCGTCTGTCCGTCCTGGCGGAGGGTGGGGTACAGCTCCTGGGCTTCCTCCAGCAGCGCGAGGTCGCCCGTGGAGTCGGACTGCCGGGCTGCCAGGCCCAGGTCGCGGACGTCCAGCAGTGAGCGGGTCATGCCGATGGCATCCCACCTGCTGCCGTCCGAGCCCCACACGGACGGAGCGATGCCGGGGGTGTCGGAAGGACCCACGACGACGGCGCCGGCGCCGTCACCGAGGAGGAAGGAGATGGTGCGCTCCCGGTTGTCGATGACGTCGGACAGCTTCTCGGCGCCCACCACCAGCACATACTTAGCGGTGCCGGACCGGACCAGGGCATCGGCCTGGGCAATGCCGTAGCAGTAACCGGCGCAGGCCGCGGAGATATCGAAGGCGGGCGCGGGCGTGGCACCGATGCGGTCAGCCAGGCTGGCCGCGGCTGAGGGAGTGGCGTACGGGTGGGTGACCGTGGAGACAATGACAGCGCCGAGTTCCGAGGCTTCAATGCCTGCCTTGGCCATGGCTTCGCGGGCAGCGCCTTCGGCCATATCGATCACACTGACGTCGGCAGGAGCGCGGTGGCGGGTGACGATCCCGGTGCGCTGGCGGATCCACTCGTCCGAGGAATCGATCCACTGGCACACGTCCTCGTTGGTGACGATGACGTCCGGCCGGTAAGCGCCGAGGCCGAGGATGCGGGTGTGCTCCTGGATGGGAGCCTGTTTCAGCGTGGGAACGCTCATGCGTTGCCCTCCAGTTCTGCGAAGAGCGCCAGTGCGGCGGACAGGTCATCGGGGGTTTTGACAGCAACGGTCTTGACGCCGGGCATGCCGCGCTTGGCAAGGCCTGCCAGGGTACCGGCGGGCGCCAGTTCGATCAGGCCGGTGACGCCCCGCTTCACTATGGTTTCCATGCACAGGTCCCAGCGGACGGGGCGGGACACCTGGGCGATCAGGCTTTCGACGGCGGCGCCACCGTCGGTGACTTCGCCGCCGTCGTAATTCGACAGCAGCGGCACCTTGGGGGCCACCGGGTTCAACGTCGGCGCCAGCGCCTTGAGCGCATCAACAGCGGGCGACATGTGGCTGGTGTGGAATGCTCCGGCCACCTTAAGCGGAATAACCCGGGCCTTGGCGGGTGGATTCTCGGCGAGGGCCTTCAACTGGTCGAAGGTGCCCGCCGCCACCGTCTGGCCGGCGCCGTTGACGTTGGCAGGGGAAGCCCCGGATGCCTCGATGGCGGCCAGGACCTCGGCGGGGTCACCGCCCACCACAGCGCTCATGCCGGTGGGGGTGGCGGCTGCCGCTGCCGCCATGCTGTTGGCACGCTCCCGCACGAACGTCATGGCTTCCGCTTCGGTCAGCACGCCGGCCAGGGCTGCTGCGGTGATCTCGCCTACCGAGTGGCCGGCAAGGATGACAGGAAGGGAATTGAGCTCCACATCGAAGAGGGAGGCCGCGGCGACAAGCCCGGCAGCAACGATCAGGGGCTGCGCCACGGCAGTGTCCTTGATGGTTTCCTCGTCGGAGGTGGTGCCATGGGCTATCAGGTCGATGCCTGCGATGTCACTCAGGGAGGCCAGCTGGCCTGCCACCGAGGGAAGTTCCAGCCAGGGGGCAAGAAAACCCGGGGTCTGTGAGCCCTGTCCAGGGCAGACTATTGCAAGCACGTAACCAGCTTTCCAAATTACTGTGTGATCCAGCGGTGTTTCTCCGCACCAAGCTCACGGGGTCAGATTGTAGGAAGTCTACAATGCCTCAGGCCTGGTTCCGGGACGGCTGGCGCTCCGTGGCGGCCTTCGGCGGCGCTGAAAGCCGGCCCACCACCAGTGCCGCCTGCAGCACGAAGGCCTCTCTCGGGAGCAACGGGTCCCACCCCGTGACGTCGCAGACCCGCTTCAACCGGTAGCGCACTGTGTTGGCGTGGACGAAGAGTTCCCGGGCGGTGGCCTCCAGTGAATGGCCCAGCTCCAGGTAGGTTCCCAGCGTTTCGACCAGGCCGTTGGAGGCAGCCAGGAGCGGCCGGTAGATGTTCTTCACCAGGGAACGCCGGGCGGCGTCATCCCCGGAAATCACCCGCTCGGGCAGCAGGTCGTCCGCGGCCACCGGACGCGGCGCTGACGGCCACGCCCGCGCCGCCGTCAGGCCGGCAAACGCGGACTGGGCAGAGCCGCTGGCCTCCAGCAGTGAACTGGCCTCGGGTCCGTAGACCACCGGCCCCGGGGCGAACATGTCGCTCAGCTTCACGTAAGCGGTTTCGCGGTCCTGCACCCCGCCAAGGATAAGGATCAGCCGGTCGCCCTGGATTCCCACCAGCGCGTCCTCGGCGTAACGGCCCGCCATCCGCCGCAGTTCGCTGACATAGCTGGCGCTTGGTTCCGACGGCGAATTACCCACCATCACCGTGAAGCGCTCCTGTGCCTTCCAGCCCAGCGCCGCAATGCGGGAGCGCAGGGCATCGGTGTTCTCGCCGCGCAGAATGGCATCCACAATCAAAGCTTCCAGCCGGGTGTCCCACGAGCCGCGGGACTCTGCGGCCCGCGCGTAGACGTCCGCGGCAGCGAAAGCGACTTCCCGCGAATAGCGCAGCACGGCCTCCCGCAGGGACGGCTGGTCGGCCTCGGGTGCAATGACGGGCACCTGGTCCTCCACCACCTCCACCACGATCCTGATCAGCTGCAACGCCTTCTGCAGGCTGATGGAACGGGTCAGCTCCGTAGGTGCCGTCCCGAAGACGTCGGTCAGGATCCACGACGGTGAGCTGGGCCGTTCGTACCAGGTGACAAAGGCGGCGATACCGTTCTGCGCCACCATGCCGAGAGCGGAACGCTCGTCCGCGCTGAGCCGGCTGTACCAGGGGAGGGACTGCTCAAGCTTGCGCATGGTGGTGGTGGACAGTTGGCCCACGTTGGCGCGGAGCTGCTTAAGGGTTTCGGACTTCTCCGGCGTGACCTTCGGCGGCGAGGGTTTCCGCTTCGAGGACTGGCTGGCTGGTGCTGGCATCCTCTGAGCATACGGCCACCGCCGCGCAAGCTCCATTTGTGCGAAGGCTACAACGCGCCTTGCCCTGCGTCACAGCGCCCGCCGCCCCACGGCTGGTCCACCCGGGACAGAACGACGGCGGCCCTCACCTTGTGGGGTGAGGGCCGCCGTCGTGGTTCACTGCTGGATCCGTCCAGCCGGAAGGCTAGGCTTCGCCTCCGGCGTTGCCGGTGGTGCCGGCATTGACGTTGAGCAGCTTGTACTTCTCGATTGCCTTGACCGGGGCGTCAACATCCACCTCGCCGCGGCGTGCCAGCATTTCAAGGGCACGGACCACGATGGAGTGGGTGTCGTTTTTGAAGTAGCGGCGGGCTGCTGCGCGGGTGTCGGAGAAGCCGAAGCCGTCGGCGCCGAGGGTGGCGTATTCGTTGGGGATGAATTGCCGGATCTGGTCGGGGACGGCTTTCATGTAGTCCGAGACGGCGACGATGGGGCCGGTGGCGCCTTCGAGTTGCTGGGTGACGAAGGGGACGCGGGCGGGTTGGCCGGGGTTGAGGAAGGCTTCTTCTTCGGCGGCGAGGCCGTCGCGGCGCAGTTCGTTCCAGGAGGTCACGGACCAGACGTCGGCGGAGACGTTCCAGTCGTCGGCGAGGACGCGTTGGGCTTCGATGGCCCAGGGTACGGAGACGCCGGAGGCGAGGATCTGGGTGCGGGGACCGTCGATCTTGGCCGGGGCGAGGAGGTAGATGCCCTTGATGACGCCTTCGACGTCGAGGTTCTCGGGTTCTGCGGGCTGGATGATGGGTTCGTTGTACACGGTGAGGTAGTACATGACGTTTTTGTCCGTGGAGTCCGGCCCGTACATCCGTTCCAGGCCGGAGCGGACGATGTGTCCGATTTCGTAGCCGTAGGCGGGGTCGTAGGTGAGGACGGCGGGGTTGGTGGAGGCCAGGAGGGGGGAGTGGCCGTCGGCGTGCTGGAGGCCTTCGCCGGTGAGGGTGGTCCGTCCTGCGGTGGCGCCGATGATGAAGCCGCGGGTCATTTGGTCGCCGGCGGCCCAGAAGGCGTCGCCGGTGCGTTGGAAGCCGAACATGGAGTAGAACACGTAGACCGGGACCAGGGGGACGCCGTGGGTGGCGTAGGAGGTTCCGGCGGCGGTGAAGGCTGCCACGGCGCCGGCTTCGTTGATGCCGGGGTGGATCAGCTGCCCGGCGGGGGATTCCTTGTAGGCCAGGACCAGGTCCCGGTCCACCGACAGGTAGTTCTGCCCCTTGGGGTTGTAGATCTTCGCGGTGGGGAAGAACGCATCCATGCCAAACGTGCGGGCTTCGTCCGGGATGATCGGGGCGATGTGCTTGCCGAAGTTCTTATCCCGCATCAGGTCTTTCAGGAGCCTGACGAACGCCATGGTGGTCGCGGCCATCTGCTTGCCCGAGCCACGCTTGGCCACCTCGTAGGACTTGGCCTCCGGCAGCACGATCTCGGCGTGGGTGTCGCGGCGCTCCGGGACGGATCCGCCCAGGGCCGCCCGGCGCTCCATCATGTACTTGATTTCCGGGGCGTCGTTACCGGGGTGGTAGTACGGCGGCCGGTAGGAATCCTTCTCCAGCTGCTCGTCGGTGACCGGGATCCGCAGGTGGTCGCGGAACTTCTTCAGGTCATCGAGGGTGAGCTTCTTCATCTGGTGTGTCGCGTTGCGGCCCTCGAAGTGCGGTCCGAGGCCGTAGCCCTTGACGGTGTGGGCGAGGATGACGGTGGGTTTGCCCTTGAATTCGGTGGCGGCTTTGTAGGCGGCGTAGACCTTGCGGTAGTCGTGGCCGCCGCGTTTGAGGTTCCAGATCTGGTCGTCGGTGAGGTCCGCGACGAGGTCCTTGGTCTGCGGGGTTTTGCCGAAGAAGTGTTCGCGGACGAACCCGCCGGACTCGGCCTTGTAGGTCTGGTAGTCCCCGTCGACGGTTTCGTTCATGATCTTCACGAGCGACCCGTCGGTGTCGCGGGTGAGCAGGTCATCCCATTCCCGGCCCCAGACGACCTTGATCACGTTCCAGCCCGCGCCGCGGAAGAACGCTTCGAGTTCCTGCATGATCTTGCCGTTGCCGCGGACCGGGCCGTCCAGGCGCTGGAGGTTGCAGTTGATCACGAAGTTCAGGTTGTCCAGGTTCTCGTTCGCTGCGAGCTGGAGCAGGCCCCGGGACTCGGGCTCGTCCATTTCACCGTCGCCCAGGAACGCCCAGACCTGCTGGTCCGAGGTGTCCTTCAGGCCCCGGTTGTGCAGGTAGCGGTTGTTCTGGGCCTGGTAGATCGCGTTCATCGGCCCGATACCCATGGACACGGTGGGGAATTCCCAGAACTGCGGCATCAGGCGCGGGTGCGGGTAGGAGGAGAGGGCGTGGCCCTCGCGGGACTTTTCCTGCCGGAACCCGTCCAGGTCCTCCTCGGAGAGGCGGCCTTCCATGAACGCCCGAGCGTACATGCCGGGGGAAGCGTGGCCCTGGAAGAAGACCTGGTCCCCGCCGCCGGGGTG
This sequence comes from Pseudarthrobacter sp. NIBRBAC000502770, assembly GCF_006517815.1. Classification (NCBI taxonomy): domain Bacteria; kingdom Bacillati; phylum Actinomycetota; class Actinomycetes; order Micrococcales; family Micrococcaceae; genus Pseudarthrobacter; species Pseudarthrobacter sp. NIBRBAC000502770. Next base: position 1,942,174 of record NZ_CP041198.1, on the reverse strand, counting down.
GTCCTTGCCGCGGAAGAAGTGGTTGAACCCGACCTCGTACAGGGTCGCGGCCCCGGCGTAGGTGGAGATGTGCCCGCCGACCCCGATATCGGGCCGCTGCGCCCGGTGCACCATGACCGCGGCGTTCCACCGCATGTACGCCCGGTAGCGGCGCTCGAACTCCTCGTTGCCCGGGAACGCCGCTTCCTGGTCCACCGGGATGGTGTTCACGTAATCGGTGGTGGTCACCATCGGCACCCCCACGCTCTGCGCGCCCGCGCGCTGCAGCAGGCTCCGCATGATGTATTGGGCACGCTCGGTACCCTGTTCCCTGATCAACGCGTCCAGGGACTCAACCCACTCGGCAGTCTCTTCCGGATCACGATCAGGCAGCTGGTTAGTCAACCCGCTGAGGATATGGGAGGTATCTTCTCCTGCAGCCACGTCCAACCTCTCTTTGCGCGCATGAATCGGCGCACTCAGGCCAGGCAGGATGACTGCCCGGCGTACATACGCCGTGTGCGACGTATCGGTTACAACAGCCCGGGCATGTGTGCCGGGCAGCTTCCTAGCGCTCCTATGTCTGCACGGAGTCACAAGGTAGTCGTCCCGCAGGCATAGTTGTCACCAGCCACTCTAGCCCTGACCGGAACACGATGCGTAGCCGCGGCCCGGTGCTGCAGTTGTATTTCGTTCGTCATACTGGTTGTGTGACGAAAAGCCCCTGCGACGGGGATGCCGCGGCCGGATGTGACGCAGAATATGCGCAGTCCAGGGGGCGGCAGCTTGAAGCGCAGGCACAAAGGGTGTTGGCTTGGGAGTAATGGAAATCACTATGCGCACCGCATATATGAGGTATTGGAGGAACACGTGAGCGAGGCCGACGCCGCCACTTCGGTAAATGTGGCGGAAAAATTGGGTTTCAAGAACGGGGATCTGATTCAGGAGTTCGGTTACGACGACGACGTCGATTTCGACTTGCGTGACGATATTGAGGACCTCACCGGTTCCGAAATGCTCGACGAGGACGACCATGAGGTGGCGGACGCCGTCATCCTCTGGTGGCGTGACGGCGACGGGGACCTGGTGGACAGCCTGATGGATTCCCTCACGACGCTCAGCGAAAACGGCGTTGTCTGGGTCCTCACTCCCAAGTCCGGCCGGGACGGCTACGTTTCGCCTGCGGAAATCCAGGAAGCTGCCCCCACCGCCGGCCTGCACGTCACAACCTCCGCCGGAGTCTCAAAGGACTGGAGCGCTGTCCGCCTGGTCAGCAGGAAGAACAAGTGACGGCAGCGGTCCAGCCCGTCGCCGCAGCCGTACCCTCGCTGGGCGCCGAAGCTCCCGATTTCGAGCTGGCCAACCAATACGGTGAGCCGGTGAAACTGTCCTCCTTCCGGGGCCGGAACGTTGCTGTGGTCTTCTACCCCTTTGCCTTCTCCGGTATCTGCACCGGCGAGCTATGCGAAATTCGGGACAACCTGGGCATGTTCGAGGATTCGGACACTGTTGTCCTGGGCGTGTCCGTGGACAGCAAGTTCAGCCTCCGCGCCTACGCGGCGCAGGAGGGTTACAGCTTCGATCTCCTGGCCGATTTCTGGCCGCATGGGGCTGTCGCCAGCGCGTACGGTGTGTTCGACGCCGGCAGCGGCATGGCAAAGAGGGCCACGTTCATCATCGACGGCGACGGCAGGATCCGCTACAGCGTGGTGAACCCCCGCGGACAGGCCCGGGACTTCAGCGAATACCGCTCCGCCCTCGCGGACCTTAAGCGGGACTAGGAAGCCATGGCCGGGCAGCGGCGGGGGACAGGCCTTACCGGGTTCGCCAGCATGCCGCCGGTGGCCCCTGCCCCGCCGTCGGGAAATGACCTCGATGTCCTGGCCCGCATCCGCGACCTCCTCGCGGGCGCCCCCTTCGCCCTGCTGACGGGTGCCGGACTGAGCACCGATTCCGGCATACCGGATTACCGCGGCCCGGATTCGCCACCGCGTTCGCCCATGACCTACCAGGAGTTCGTCCGGGACGCAGCCAACCGGCAACGGTACTGGGCCCGGAACCACATCGGCTGGTCCCACATGCGGCACGCGGACCCGAACCAAGGGCACTACTCCGCCGCTGAGCTGGAACGGCGCGGCTACCTCACCGGCCTCATCACCCAGAACGTCGACCGGCTGCACCAGGACGCCGGCAGTTCCAACGTCGTGGACCTCCACGGCAGGTATGACCAGGTGGTCTGCCTGGACTGCGGGCGCACTTACTCCCGGCGCTTGCTGGCTGGTGTTTTCGAGGAACTGAACCCCGGCTTCCTGGAACGGGCAGCGGCGGGCGGCCTGGTGGAAATGGCACCGGACGCTGACGCCACCATAGAGGACCAGGCCCTGATCAAAAGCTTTGTGGTGGCAGTCTGTCCTGCCTGCGGTGGCACCCTGAAGCCGGACTTCGTCTACTTTGGGGAAAACGTGCCCAAGGACCGGGTGGAGCGCTCCTACGCAATGGTGGACGAGGCCGCAGCCTTGCTGGTGGCCGGCTCGTCGCTGACAGTCATGAGCGGCCTGCGGTTCGTCAGGCACGCTGCCAAGGAATCCAAGCCCGTGGTCATCATCAACCGGGGCGCCACCCGCGGCGATGACAAGGCAACCATCAAGCTTGAAGCCGGGGTCAGCCAGGCGCTGGATTACCTCGCCGCGGAACTACCGCCACTGTAGGCCGTCCCTTTCTTCCACGGATTCGCGTTTCCGGTCCCCGGTCGGGTAGAGTCTATGTTCGTTGGTTACGGCGGAACGGCCGGAAACAGCGCAATTCGGGTCTTTAGCTCAGCTGGTAGAGCGCCACGTTTACACCGTGGATGTCATCGGTTCGATCCCGGTAGGACCCACCAGGGAAACCCCGTTGCCCCGCCTGATGGCGGAGGCGGCGGGGTTTTTGTTGATCCCTCCTGCCGGGCGTGATTGTCGGTGCCTTGCCGTAGCTTGCAGGCATGGAACACGTCATAGTGCATACGGACAGCGAAGGGATGCCCACTGCGGTGCTGAGCCGGGGGAGGGAATGGGCAGTCGGCGCCGAGCCGACGAGGTGGTTCGAGCGGATCAACTGGTGGGAAACCACCCGGAGGATGCCAAAAGGCGCCGGCGGCGTCGACGTCGAAGTCCTGCAGGTCCAGGTGAGGCTGGGGCACAATGACAGGTCGGCACTTACCACCATGTATCTCCAGCGGGACGGGCTGGGCGGCGGTTGGAGATTAAGGGAGCCGGTGGCGGGGGCAGCCTAGGAGGCCGGGCTACGTCCCCCGGGCATTGGAAAACCCTCCACCGCGACTATTGGGGGATGCCGCGGTGGAGGGCCTGCGATGAATATACCGTGAACTTCCGGAAACAAAAAGTCACGCCTCGTCATATTTCCGGAGGTCCCCGGCTGCCGGGCCGTGCTTACTGCCGGACGGGGATAAATACCCGTGGCTGTTCGGTCCAGGTATCGGCCATCTGGGACATCGTGCGCCGCATGATCCGGTCCGACGCATCACGTGCTGATGCGGCGTCACCCCGGGCGATCGCCTCCGCCACATCCTCATGCCATTGCAGGGCAGCCTGGTGCGGGTGGTCGGGCATCAGGCCGTGCACCGTACGGCCTGTCAGGGTTTCTGCCACCTGGCCCATGAGGTTGGCGAACATCTCGTTACCGGAGCCTGAGAGCAGCAGTGAATGGAAGCGGATGTCCAGCTCCAGGAACCGCGCCACCTCGCCGTTGTTGCCGGCTTCGCGCATGGCACGGGCAACGTCCACGAGTTCCATCCGCAGGGCCGCCGGAGCATTCTGCGCTGCCAACTCGGCAGCGGCAGGCTCCACGGCCGCGCGCAGCTCAGCCAGTGAGCGCAGCTGGGCGCCGCGTGCATCGCTGGCCAGGCGCCACCGGATGACCTGCGGATCGAAGGGATTCCAGTGGCTGGCCGGCATCACCCGGATCCCCACCCGCTTGGTGGTCTCCACCAGGCCCAGGGACTGCAGGACCCGCACCGCTTCCCGGATCACGGACCGGGACACCTTCAGTTCATCCTCCAGCTGCTCCGCGAGCATGACATGGCCTGCGGGGAGTTCCCCCGTGACGATCCGGGTGCCCAGGTTCTCGATGGCACGGTGGTGGAGGCTGCTGGTCATGCTGTAAGCCTAGTTGTTGGCAACCATGTGGCCGGCAGCGTACCGGACGGGCGCCGACATAATCGGTCCCAGTTCGTGGCCGCCACTTTCGCGCCACCACGAGAATATATATGCTTTATTCCGACCCCCTGATCTGCCCCGGTGACTTCCGCCTGCGGAAGCCGGCAGCCGAGGCGAACAATGAATTGGAGTTATTGATGTCTGCACACATCGGTGTCACCGGCCTCGCCGTCATGGGCGCCAACCTCGCACGCAACCTGGCACGCAACGGATTCACCGTTGCCCTGCACAACAGGTCCGTGGAGAAGACGGATGCGCTGCTGGAAAAACACGGCTCGGAAGGTGACTTCATCCGGACCGAAACCCTGCAGGAACTGGTCGATTCCCTGGAGAAGCCGCGCCGGGTGCTCATCATGGTCAAGGCCGGCAAGCCGGTCGATTCAGTAATCGAGCAGCTGGAGCCGCTGCTGGAGCCGGGCGACATCATCATTGACGCCGGCAACTCCCACTACGAGGACACCCGCCGCCGGGAAGCGGCCCTGGCCAAGAAGGACCTGCACTTCGTGGGCGTCGGCGTGTCCGGCGGCGAGGAGGGTGCCCTGAACGGCCCCTCCATCATGCCCGGCGGTTCCAAGGAGTCCTACAAGGCCCTGGGCCCGCTGCTGGAAAAAATCTCCGCAAAGGTCGACGGCGAGCCCTGCTGTGCCTGGATCGGCACCGACGGTGCGGGCCACTTCGTCAAGATGGTACACAACGGCATCGAATACGCCGACATGCAGGTCATCGGCGAGGCCTTCGACCTGCTCCGCTCCGGTGCAGGCATCGAGCCGGCCGAGCAGGCAAAGATCTTCTCCGAGTGGAACAAGGGTGATCTTTCGTCGTTCCTGATCGAGATCTCCGCCGAGGTCCTGGGCCACGTTGACGCCAAGACCGGCAAGCCGTTCGTCGACGTCGTCGTTGACGCTGCCGGCCAGAAGGGCACCGGCCGCTGGACGGTCATCTCTGCCCTGGAACTGGGTTCACCGGTCTCGGGCATCGCCGAGTCCGTTTTTGCCCGCGCACTCTCCTCCCAGGCCGCACAGCGCAAGCTGGGCCAGGAACTGCTGGCCGGCAACGAAGCCACCGTGGAGGTCCCCGAGACGTTTGTCGAGGACGTCCGCCAGGCGCTCTACGCCTCCAAGCTGGTCTCCTATGCCCAGGGACTGGACATGCTCACCTCCGCAGCCAAGGAATACGGCTGGGACCTGAAGCTTGACGAAATCGCGTCCCTGTGGCGGGCAGGCTGCATCATCCGCGCCGAGCTCCTCAAGGACATCACCAAGGCCTACGCCGCCGACGAAAAGCCGGCCAACCTGCTTTTCGCCCCGGCGTTCACCAAGGCCATCGCAGACGCCCTGCCCGCCTGGCGCCGCGTTGTTGCCACCGCCGTACAGCTTGGCATCCCGGTACCGGTGTTCTCGTCCTCGCTGGCGTACTACGACGGACTGCGCCGCAAGCGCGTGGCCGCCGCCCTGATCCAGGGCCAGCGCGACCTTTTCGGCGCCCACACGTACGGCCGCGTCGACACCGAAGGGACGTTCCACACCCTCTGGGGCGAGGACAAGTCCGAGGTTGAAGCGGTGGACACGCACTAGTCAGCACCGTTTCCAGCCTGGCGGCCGGCGCGACCAGATACTCTGGGGGCGCCGGCCGCTGGTTTTCCGGCCGGACCGTCCGTCGATCCGCGCTGCCTGCCCGTCCCGTCGCCCCGTCCCAAGGAGTCCCTCCCATGAGCCAGCCCGTCGTTTTCGTCACCGGCGCGTCCGCGGGAATCGGCTTTGAAGCCGCAAGGAAGCTCGCTGCCCACGGTTTCACGGTCTATGCCGGCGCCCGCCGGGTGGAGAAAATGGAGCCGCTCAGGGCTGGCGGCGTCCGGATCCTGCCGCTGGACGTGACAGACGAGGAGTCAATGGGTGCGGCCGTGGGGGAAGTTCTCGCAGCCCACGGCAGGATCGACGTCCTGGTCAACAACGCCGGGTACGGGTCCTACGGGTCGCTGGAGGAAGTGGAGTTGGCTGAAGGCCGGCGGCAGTTCGAGGTCAACCTTTTCGGGCTGGCCCGGATGACGCAGCTCGTGCTGCCGGCCATGCGTGCCGCCGGGAGGGGCCGGATCATCAATATTTCATCGATCGGCGGAAAGATGTACGAGCCGCTGGGTGCCTGGTACCACGCCACGAAGTTCGCTGTGGAGGGCCTTAGCGATTCGCTCCGGGTGGAGCTCAAGCCACACGGAATCGACGTATCCATTATCGAACCGGGCGGTACCCAGTCCGAATGGGGCACCATCTCCGCCGAAGGCCTGCTGGCCAATTCGGGCTCGGGACCATATGCAGCGCAGGCCAAGGTCGTGGCAGCCGCGCTGGCCTCCACCGACGGTTCGGCAATGTCCTCGCATCCGGAAGTTATCGCGGAGGCGATTGTCCATGCAGCCACGTCGCCGCGGCCCAGGACCCGGTATCCGGTGGGCAAGGGCGCGCGGGCCATCCTGCTGCTGCGCCGGCTGCTCCCGGACCGTGCCTTCGATACCGTTCTGTGGGCCATCTACAGGCGTTTCCCCGGTTAGCAACGCACCAGGCCCCGCCCGAATTGCGTCCGCTAGATCCGGTACTCGATGTCGTATTCGGCCGGGTCAACGGCGGGCTTGGTTTCCCGCTGCGCATCCCGGTGCCGCCATTTGGCGGGAACTCCGGTGATGATCGACTCCGGCGGCGCGTCCTTGACCACCACCGCGTTGGCGCCCACGGCGCTGTCCCGTCCAATGGTGATTGGCCCCAGGATCTTGGCACCGGCGCCGATGGTCACGCGGTCGCCGATGGTGGGATGCCGCTTGATCCGGGCCAGGGAACGTCCGCCCAGGGTCACACCGTGGTAGATCATCACGTCCTCGCCGATCTCTGCCGTCTCGCCGATCACCACACCCATGCCATGGTCAATGAAGAAGCGGCGGCCGATCGTGGCACCCGGATGGATCTCGATACCGGTCCAGGACCGGCCCAGCTGGGACAGCAGGCGCGCCGGGAAGCGAAGCGACGGGTTCTGCCACATGCGGTGCGTCAGCCGGTGGATCCAGATGGCATGGAGGCCGGAATAGGCGAAAAAGTTCTCAAAAGAACCTCGAGCCGCCGGGTCGTGGGACCGGGCGGCGTCGAGGTCTTCCTTCAGTCTTGCGAAAAAGCCCACAAAGTTCTTTCTACAGGAAACGGGCGGACAGCGGACTGATCAGCCGCGGATGTCGTCATAGAGCACGGTGGAGATGTAACGCTCACCGAAGTCGCACACTACGGCAACAATCAGCTTGCCTGCGTTTTCCGGCCGCTTGGCCAGCTCCAGGGCGGCCCAGACAATCGCGCCCGAGGAGATGCCGCCGAGGATGCCTTCCTTGATGCCCAATTCGCGGGCTACCCGGACCGAATCCTCAAGGGTGGCGTCGATGACCTCGTCGTAGATGTTGGTGTCGAGCAGTTCGGGGATGAAGTTGGCGCCCAGGCCCTGGATCTTGTGCGGGCCGGGAGCGCCGCCGTTCAGGATGGGGGAGTCCTTGGGTTCCACAGCCACGATCTGGACGCCGGGCTTGCGCTCCTTCAGGACCTGTCCGACGCCGGTGATGGTTCCACCGGTGCCGATGCCCGCCACGAAGATGTCTACCGCGCCGTCAGTGTCGGCCCAGACTTCCTCGGCGGTGGTCCTGCGGTGCACCTCGGGGTTGGCCTCGTTGGCGAACTGCTGTGCCCAGATGGAGTTCTCGGTGTTGGCCACGATTTCCTGGGCCTTTTCCACGGCGCCGCGCATGCCCTCTGAACCGGGGGTCAGTACAATCTCGGCTCCGAATGCGCGCAGCATGACCCGGCGCTCCGTGGACATGGTCTCCGGCATGGTGAGGATGACCTTGTACCCGCGGGCAGCACCCACCATGGCCAGGGCGATGCCCGTGTTGCCGGAAGTGCCTTCGACGATGGTGCCGCCGGGCTTCAGGGCACCGGACTTTTCCGCGGCGTCGATGATGGCCACACCGATGCGGTCCTTGACGCTGTTGGCCGGGTTGTAGAACTCCAGCTTCACGGCAACGGTGGCGTCCAGTCCCTCGCTGAGCCGGTTCAACCGAACCAGCGGGGTCCCGCCGACCAGCTGCGTTACATCGTCATAGATCCGTGCCATGTACATACGCCTATCTCTAAGGGGTGGATACTGAGGTCAGCCTAACGAGGCCGCGTAACGGTGGGCTAAGCGTTAAGCCATGCAGAGTAATATTTCCGGGCCTTGGCCAGCTTAGGGTTGATGATCACCTGGCAGTACCCCTGCTCCGGGTGCTTGGCGTAGTAATTCTGGTGGAACTCCTCCGCCACATGGAACCGCGGGAGCCGGCTGACCTCGGTGACGATGGGGTGCGCCCATAATGCCTGGTTGCGGTCGATCGCCTCTTCGAAGAGGATCTTCTCCTCTGTGGTCTCGTAGAACATCGAGGAGCGGTACTGGGTGCCGACGTCGTATCCCTGGCGGTTCAGCGTGGTGGGATCATGCAGGGCGAAGAACATGTCCAGGACCACCTCCGCGGGGATGATGTCCTCATCGAAGGTCACGGCCACAACTTCGGCGTGGCCGGTGGTTCCACTGCAGACCGAGTAGTAATCCGGCTGCGGATCGTGTCCGCCGGTGTAGCCGGACACCACTGAGGTGACGCCCTTGGTCCTCTGGTAGACGGCGTCCAGGCACCAGAAGCACCCTCCGCCCAAAACAAAAGTTTTCATGACCTCTTCAATGGTTGACGGCGCCGGAAGATTCCCCGGCACCCCGGCCCAGTGCCGCAAACTGCGGCGGCGCGGGGCCAATGGGGTAAAACTAAGACTATGGAACCTGTGGACACCGACGTTAGCGGCCAGGAAGATCACGACGGCGACGCCTCTTCCGGCACGCCGGCCGCGGCCGGTTCCGCGGACGCCCCCACATTGGCCGAACTGCTGCTTGCGGTTGAGGAGCTGTGGCCCGAATCCCTGGCGGAGAACTGGGACGAGGTGGGGCTCGTGGCGGGCCATCCCTCGGCACCGGTCACGAAGGTGATGTTCGCGGTCGATCCCACCCTGGAAGTCATTGAGGAAGCGGTTGAGTGGGGAGCGGAGCTGCTCATCACCCACCACCCGCTGCTGCTGAAGGGCGTCACGTCCGTGGCAGCCACGTCGGCAAAGGGCAGGGCGGTCCACCGGCTTATCGAGTCGGGGACGGCACTGCTGACCGTGCACACCAACGGCGACTCCGCCGTAGGAGGTGTCTCCGATGTCCTGGCCGACGCCCTGGGACTCCAGGATGTCGCCCCCCTGACCGTGGCGGCCAACGGGCTGCCGGAGGAGGGCATTGGGCGGGTGGGGGACCTTGCGGATGCCATGAGCCTTGGCGACTTTGCCGCACGGGTGTTCGGGATCCTGCCGTCGGTTGCCGGGGGAGTGCGGGTGTCCGGCGACAAGGACGGGCTGGTGCGGCGCATCGCGGTCTGCGGTGGTGCGGGGGATTCGCTGTTCAACGAGGTGCGTGCCAGCAACGCCGACGTCTACGTCACCGCTGACCTCCGCCACCACCCGGCGTCGGAGGCGCGGGAGGCCGCCGCCAACGGACGGCCGTACCTGGTGGACGTGTCGCACTTTGCGAGCGAATGGCTCTGGCTGCCAGCCGCGGCCGCGGCCCTGGGCAACGTCCTGGCCGACCAGGGCCATGACGTGGAGATCCTGGTCAGCACCACCAACAGCGATCCGTGGGACTTCATCCTCACTCCCGGCTAGAGTCTAGGAAGCGCCGGTTCGGTGCCCGGCCAAGGCCGGAAGAATCCAGCGGAGGTAAACGTGGCCAAGGCAGCACCGGCGGAACAGTTGAAGTTGCTCGAACTGCAGGGCCTTGACGCCAGGTTGAAAGGCCTCACCAACCGCCGCCGCACGCTCGAAAACGATCCCCGCATCAAGGACCTCGAGGCCGCCCTGTCCGTCGCCAACGGTGAACTGGGCGCGGCCAAGGTGGCCGTGCACGACGCCGAGGCTGCGCTGAAGCGGGCCGAGGCCGACGTCGAACAGGTTGCCTCCCGGATCCAGCGTGACGAAGCGCGGCTCAACAGCGGCACCGGCCTGTCCAAGGACCTGGTGGCACTGCAAAAGGACATTGCGTCGCTGAACAAGCGGCGCTCCGACCTTGAAGACGTGGAACTGGAAGTCATGGAGCGGCTGGACTCGCTGCGGGAACGGCAGGCGGCCCAGCAGCAGATTGTCGACGACATCCAGGGGTCCTTTGGAACCATCAGGGCCGAGCTCGATGCGGCCCTGGCGGACGTGGAAACGGAAGCGGCAGGGCTTCGTACCCAACGGGGCGACTTTGCCCAAGGCCTGGACGCGGGCCTGCTGGCAATCTACGAAAAAACGCTCGCGAAGCGCGGGGTGGGCGCCGCGCGGCTCTTCCACGGCACCTCGGAAGCCTCGGGCATGAAGCTCAGCCCGGGCGACCTCGCCGAGATCAAGGCAGCCGCTGCCGACGACATCGTGTTCTGCCCGGACTCCGGCGCCATCCTGGTCCGTTCGGACGAGTGGTCCTGACCGGACTGCAAGGCAACCTGCCGGACGGTTAGCCCGGCAGGATGATGTTCAAGGCGTACGGTTTGCGTGCGGTGCCGGGCACCAGCTCCGCCTCCCACTTTTCGCGGGCAGCCTTCAGAAGGTCCGACGGCGCCCCGGGGGCCTTTCCACGGCGCACCAGCAGGTGCCGCGCCAGTTCGCCGCGGGTGTGCTTGGCGAAGTGGCTCACCACCTTCCGGACTCCTCCACTTTCGGTGAAGACGTTGACCGTGACGGTCTGCTGCGCCGGCGGAGCCCACGCTGCGGCATAGGTGCTGGACCGGCAGTCCACCAGCAAGTGCCCCTGCGCTGCGGCGCTGAGGGTATCCCCAAGCTGTTCCTTCCAAAACGGAGCCAAGCGCCCGACGTCGGGCAGGGACGTGCCCATTGACAACCGGTAGGCGGGAACGCTGTCGCCAAAGCGGAGGGCTCCCCACAACGCCGAGATCACCAGGACGGACTCATCGGCCTTGCGGCGCTGCACCGGCGTCAGGCTCCGGTACCCCAGGGCGTCGTACAGGACACCCGAGTAGATGCTGTGGGCAGGGGCCGCCGGCTCGGCGTGCAGGCGGGTATTGCGCTCGACGTCGTCCCGCAGCGATGCCCCTACGCCCAGCAGGGCGAGGGCGTCCTGGTGGGCGCTGACCGTGCCAAGCGCCTCGAGGACCTTCGCGCGGTACGGGTTGAGCTCCGGGAAGCCCAGGGCGGTCCAGTCGACGGCGGGACCGCGGAGCGCCGGCGTCTTGCCTTCGGAAGGGGGAAGCAGAATCAGCACCGTCCGATCCTACCGGCGACAAAAGCGGCCGGTGGCGCCGGTAGACTGGGAGCCGGATGGGACAGCCAGACGGCCGCGCGCCACGCAAGTGGCTCGAGGAACGTCCGGGCTCCGCAGGGCAGGGTGGTGGGTAACACCCACTCGGGGTAACCCGCAGGCCAGTGCCACAGAAAACAGACCGCCTGCTTTTCCGGCCCCGGCCGGGGAGGGCAGGTAAGGGTGAAACGGTGGTGTAAGAGACCACCAGCTTCCCGGGTGACCGGGAAGGCTAGGTAAACCCCACCCGGAGCAAGGCCAGACAGGACACGTTCGAGGGCTGCCCGCCCGAGTGTCCGGGTAGGCCGCTGGAGGGTGCCGGCAACGGTACTCGTAGATGGATGGCCGTCGCTCCCTCGCCGGCAACGGCAGGGGAGAACAGAACCCGGCGTATCGGCTGTCCCATCCATAAACCGCGTTTGACCACGCGCGATGCGTCAGGGATCCTGAACCGTGCCCGCAATTCCTGAAACCCGTCCCGCACCCGCAGCGGGCGTTCCCGGCATCCGTTCACAAGGCCTGGCGCTCGCCGGATTCCTGGCCCTTTCGGCGCTGGCCTGGCTGCTCTCCTCGGTCCCGATCATCCTCAACTCCGGCGGCTGGTACGCAGGCTCCGTGAAAGCGCCGTGGATGCCGCCGTCGTGGATGTTCCGAGGCACGTGGATGCTGCTGTATGCGGGCGTGGCCACCGCGGCGTGGCTGGTCTGGCGCAAAGGCCGCCTTGCCGGCGGCACCCGCTCCTGGTACGTAGCCCAGTTGCTTCTCAACGCCGCCTGGCCCGTGACCTTCTTCGCCCTGTACCCAGCGCTAGGAGCCGTGGCCCTGTGGGCGGCCTTTGCAGTCATCTGTGCCCTGGCCGCAACCCTCGCGTTCCTGATCCTGAGGTTCGGCCCGGTGGACGCCACCGCCGGCTGCCTGGTGCTGCCGTACTTCTCGTGGCTGGTTTACTGCGCCAGCCTGAACCTGTACTCAGCCATCCACAACTGAGGCGCCCGTCACGGTATCCTTCCGGCGCCGTCCCGCCATGTGAGTGATTTCACGCAGCGCGGGCGTGTTCCCTGGACCGCGCCAAATTAGAATGGATCCCGGACGCAGGAGTTCTACCGCCGAAAATTGCGTCCGCAACCGGCGGTTTTTCTTTGCACGCGATCCAGGTGCCTGGGGGCCATCCCTGCAGGTGCCGGTGCCCCTGGACATCATCAGGTGGCCTACATCCGTGTACGAAGACGTACACGGCTGAACCGAGGAAGGTATTTCTGTGAGCCAGACGTCTGATTCTTGTCTTGATACGTGGATGGGCCGGGAGGCCCTCGCCGAGGCCATGATCCCCGTGATCGGCAGGCTGTACCGCGAAAACAACGTGGTGACCAGCATCCACGGCCGGAGCCTGATCAACAAGTCCACCATGAACATCCTCAAGGCGCACCGCTTTGCGCGCCGGATGAGCAAGGACGAACTGCTCCTGGAGGACACGGCGCCCCTGCTGAACACGCTGGCCGGACTCGAGCTCGGTGCCGCCGCGATCGACATCGCCCGGCTGAACCAAAAATTCAAGGAAGAGGGCAACGGCGCCACCCTTGAGGAATTCCTCCGCGCAGAACTCGCCGAGATCGTGGGCAAGCGGGGCGGCGATGACCGCACCAGCACCGACGTCGTCCTCTACGGCTTTGGCCGGATCGGCCGTCTCCTTGCACGCCTCCTCATCGAAAAGGCAGGCGGTGGCCACGGCCTGCGCCTGCGCGCCATCGTGGTGCGGCGCGGCTCCGACAACGACCTCTCCAAGCGCGCCAGCCTGCTGCGCCGCGACTCCGTCCACGGCTCCTTCGAAGGCACCATCCGCGTGGACGAAGCCGCCAACACCATCACGGCCAACGGCGTCCAGATCCAGGTCATCTACTCGAACGACCCCGCCACGATCGACTACACCGCCTACGGGATCAGCAACGCCCTGGTAGTCGACAACACCGGCCGCTGGCGCGACGCCGAGGGCCTGTCCCAGCACCTGCAAAGCAAGGGCGTGGCCCGCGTCCTGCTGACCGCACCGGGCAAGGGTGAACTGAAGAACATCGTCCACGGCATCAACCACAGCGACATCACGGACTCGGACAAGATCGTATCCGCGGCATCCTGCACCACCAATGCCATCACCCCGGTCCTGAAGGCCATCAACGACAAGTTCGGCGTGGTGCACGGCCACGTCGAAACCGTCCACTCCTTCACCAACGACCAGAACCTGATCGACAACTTCCACAAGGGCGACCGCCGCGGCCGTTCGGCAGCGCTGAACATGGTGATCACCGAAACCGGTGCCGCCAAGGCCGTGGCCAAGGCCCTGCCCGAACTCCTGGGCAAGCTCACCGGCAGCTCCATCCGCGTCCCCACCCCGGACGTTTCGCTGGCCATCCTGAACCTCACCCTTGAGAACGGCACCACCAAGGACGAGGTCAACAACTACCTCCGCGAAATGTCGCTGCACTCGGACCTGCGCAAGCAGATCGACTACATCGATTCACCCGAGGTCGTCTCCACCGACTTCGTGGGCTCCCGCCGTGCCGGCATCGTGGACGGCCTGGCCACGGTGTCCACGGACAAGAACCTGGTCCTCTATGTCTGGTACGACAACGAGTTCGGCTACAGCTGCCAGGTGGTCCGCGTCATGGAAGAGATGGCAGGCGTGAACCCGCCGTCCTTCCCCGCCAAGGAAAGCGCTGCCGCCCTGGCAGCCATCGCAGTCTAGTAACGCTCAGGTCTTTCCCGGCTGGTTCACTGGAATCAGCCGGGAAAGCGGACCACACTGGTGGCATGGACAACGAATCGACACTTCAGCACGAAACCACCCTCGAGCACGCACTGGACGTGGCCAAGGCCAACCATAAGGAAGCCTTGCGCCTGCTGGAACGCGCCAGGGACGCCCATAAGACCGGGGACGTCAGCGATGACCGGGTGCGCCAGCTCGAGAGCCTGCTGGCCGTGGCGGAAGAAGACCTTCGGCGCGTCACCAGGGAACAGTAACCCGGGGCAGCCCCGGGCGCTGTGACCCATCACTCTTCCCCAACAGTGTGGATATCAGTGGCCGGGCGCGCCCTTTGTCCTAGGCTCTTGGGGTGCCCGACTTTCCCTTCCCGGCGTCAGCCCCGTGACCATCAGCTGGTCTGCGTACCGCCGCGCGCGGCGCCGTTCGCGGCAGGCCTGGGTGCTCCTCGCCGCCGCCGCCGCAGCCATATTCGTGGCCCTGGTCTGGTTCTTCACCACCGGCCAGTTCGCGGCAGCCGGACCGGCGGCAGATGGCCCCACTGAGGCGCCGGTCTTCGACGCCGCCTGGATGAAACCGGTCCAGGAGCCCAACCCGGTGCCCTCCGGCAGCGCCCTCGCAGCCCTCGACGGCCTGGCCGTGAAAGGCAGGGCGCCCAACACCGGCTACAGCCGTGAGGCCTTCGGACAGGCTTGGCTTGATGTCGATCGGAACGGCTGCGACACGCGGAACGACATCCTTCGCAGGGACCTTGCCGGCGTTGTGTTCTCCGAGGGGTCCTCCTGCAAAGTGACGGCCGGGCACTTCCGGGAACCCTACACGGGCCAGGACGTGGACTTCCGGCGCGGATCCGAGAGCAGCCGCGCCGTCCAGATCGACCATGTGGTGGCCCTGGGTGACGCCTGGCAAAAGGGAGCCCAGCGGCTCACGGCCAAGGAACGCCAGAGCCTGGCCAATGATCCGCTGAACCTCGTCGCAGCGGACGGCGCCGCCAACCAGCAAAAGAGTGCGGGTGACGCCGCTACCTGGCTTCCAAAGAACACGGCAATCCGCTGCCATTACGTGGCCCGGCAGATCTCCGTGAAAGCCGCCTACGGCTTGTGGGTGACGGCGGCAGAGAAAGACGCCATGCGGCGGGTCCTATCCTCCTGCCCCCAGCAGCCCACCATCACCGCAGGCTGACCGGACGCCGCCCGGACACGGTCAGTGGCCAAAGGGGTCAGGGTCCACCCCGGGCATCCAGGTGAGCCCCGGCACGCCCCAGCCGTTCTTCTTGGCCTGCTTCATGGCTTTGCGCGAATACCGGTCCATCAGCCGGTTGACATACAGCTTGCCGTCGAGGTGGTCGTATTCATGCTGGATGACCCTGGCAAACCAGCCCGTGGCCTCGAACCGGACGGGTTCCCCGAATCCGTCGAAGCCTTCCACGCGGGCCCATTCCGCCCGTTTGAGCGGGTACTGTTCGCCCGGGAAGGAAAGGCAGCCCTCTTCCTCCTCGTCGGGGTCGGGAGCAGCGCCGGAGACCTTGGACAGGGTCAGGACGGGATTCACCAGGACGCCGCTTGGGGGAGCGCCGTCGTCGTTTGCGTACTTGTAGACGAAGATCCGCTTGCCGACACCGATCTGCGGGGCGGCGAGGCCCACTCCGTTGGCTGCGTCGTTGGTTTCAAACATGTCGGCAATCAGGGTGCGCAGTTCGTCGTCGAAAACCTCCACCTCGGCGGCGCGGCGGTGCAGCACAGGCTCGCCCCAGATGGTGATAGGCAGAACAGTCATATCAGTTGTCCTTCGGCTTATGGTGTCCCCGGCTGCAATGCATGTACCCGGTGGGGCACGACAAAGGAGGCCGCACCGGATATCCGGTGCGGCCTCCCTTGTTGACGGCTGCATGTGCCGCCCCGTGAGGGTGAGCGACGGGGGTTGAACCCGCGACCTCCTGGACCACAACCAGGCGCTCTGCCAACTGAGCTACGCCCACCATGTGCCTCAAGGGAATTCCACCGTAGCGGCTCCCTGGAAACGCAACTCAAATAGCTTACCTGCTCGGAAGGGGTGCTTTGTCCACTTTCTGCGATTTGGGGCAAAATTTCACCAAACGTGGCGCAGATTACTCTCCGGAGCTGCTTTCGGCAGCGGCATTGGCGATTCCCCTGGCAATCTTCTGGGCGGTGGCGCTGTCAGGTCCCGGGGCGGGGACGAATACGGCTTCGCGGTAGTACCTGAGCTCATCGATGGAATCTTTGATGTCTCCCAAAGCGCGGTGGCCGCCCTTCTTCGCCGGCGACTGGAAGTAGGCCCGGGCGTACCAGCGGCGCGAAAGCTCCTTGATAGTGCTGACGTCGATGACCCGGTAGTGGAGGTGCTCCACTACCGCGGGCATGTCGCGGGACAGGAACACGCGGTCGGTTCCCACCGAGTTCCCGCCCAAGGGTGCTTTGCGCGGGTCCGGGACCCAGGCGGAGATGTACTCCATGACCGCTGCCTCTGCCTCTGCCATCGTCTTGCCGTGCGGCAGTTCCGCCAGCAGCCCGGACCTGGTGTGCATGTCCCGGACGAAGTCGGACATCTGGGCCACGGCAGCATCGTCGGGTTTGATGACGACGTCGACGCCGTCGCCAAGGATGTTGAGCTCCGAGTCCGTGACCAGTGCTGCCACCTCGATCAGGGCGTCGTTCTTGATGTCCAGGCCGGTCATTTCGCAGTCGATCCAGACGATTCGTTCGTTAGATATAGGCACCGGACCAGCCTACCGTTACACCTCCGGGCACCCTGCCGATGCTAGGATTTCGGGTACGCGGCGGGTCGCCCTTCCGCCCTGAATCCTGTTCCGGCGGGCCCGCGCGGCCGCCGGGTGAACCGCGGAAAAACGCATGAAGATTGGACGATCCTGAGATGACGGCGCCTGTGCCCGCAGCGGGGGAGATGGCGGCGGACGGCGTTGCCGGAGCGGGCAGTGCCGAGGTGGACAATCCACGCTCACCCCTGCTTGCCGGCTTCCTGGGCTCCTTGTCCATGATGATCGGCTCGATTGGCGTGGGCTGGCTGGCTCCCGTTTCGGAGCTGCGCCGCATGCCCGTGTTCATCTGGATGCGGACCGAAGCCCCGGGGGTGGCGCTGTCCATTGTCCTGGTGGCCGTGGGGGGCATGCTCCTGGTGCGTGCCTGGCTGCGGCTCGGGCAGAAAGTCCGAGTGTGGGGCGAACAGGCCCGGCGTGCAACCCTGGCCGCGGTGGTGGCGTGGGGACTTCCCATGATGTTCAGCGTGCCGCTGTTCAGCCGTGACGTGTATGCCTACATTGGCCAGGGGAGGCTGATGGTGGAAGGCTTCAACCCGTACGAAAACGGCATCTCCGCCCTGTCCAACTACTTCCAGCTGGGAGCCGACAAGCAGTGGACCGAAGCCCCGGTTCCCTACGGCCAGCTGTTCCTCTGGATCGAGCAGTTCGTCGTCTGGGTGACCAACGTCCAGCCGGAGGCCTGCGTCATGCTCTTCCGGCTGGTGGCATTGGCGGGCGTGCTGCTCTGCGTCAGCTATGTTCCCCGGCTCGCTGAACTGCACGGCGTGAATCCGCACCGGGCCCTCTGGCTGACGGTGGCCAATCCGCTTTTCCTGACCAACTTCATTGCCAGCGTCCACAACGACTCCCTGATGATCGGGCTGGCCCTGGCGGGCCTGTACTACTCCGCGACCCGGCGCCAGGTCCGCGGCATCGTCCTGGTGACCCTGTCCATCGCGGTGAAGCCCATCACCATTGTCTTCCTGCCGTTCGTTGGACTCCTCTGGGCGGGAAGGAATGCGGGATGGCTGCGGAAAGTGGCATTTTGGGCGCTGACGGCGGGCCTGAGCCTGGCGCTGCTGGCAGCAATGAGCATGGTCAACGGGTTCGGCTTCGGCTGGATCAACGGGCTTTCCGCGCCGGGCAGCATCTCCATCTGGTACGCCCCGGTGGGCCTGATCGGCATGGTGGTTGGGTCGCTGGCCGGCGCCTTCGGTTTTGACGGGTCCGTGCCCGCAGGCTGGGTGTTCGACGCCGGCAAGCTTCTTGCCGTGGCCATCCTTGCCTGGCAGATCCTCAGGGGCGACCATGACCGCCTGATGCGCCGCCTCACGCTCGGCCTGGCTGCCGTGGTGCTGCTGGCCCCCATCATCCAGGCCTGGTACGTGGTGTGGCTGATTCCGCTGTTCGCCGTGACGGGTATTCGTAACGACTGGCAGGTCAAGGCCCTCTACTTCGTGGTGTCGTTCTTCATGATCTACGCCATCTCGGACCAGCTGGATGTTTTCCCGTACCTCCAGACCCAGGACTTGGGCTTCGCCCTCCTGCTGGCCAGGATTGCGGCGGCCCTGACCGCCCTGCTCTTTGGGCTTTACCTGATCTTCTGGGACCGTGGCACCCGCAGGCTGTTCCGGAAGTCGCACGAGCCCGTCGTCGAACGTCCTGTGATCTAGCGGCCGCTACCGTCCGGGGCCGCGGAGCTGATCCTGCGCAGGGCCTCCCGGCGTGACAGCGGGCTCATGGCATCCCGGTGCCGGGCCGCAAACGCCTCAACCCAGTCCGGCGCCCTCTTGGCGTACTCGCGCAGTGCCCAACCGATGGCTTTCCGGATAAAGAACTCCGGATCCGCCAGGTTCGGCTCAATGACGGCGGCGAGCAGCTCCGTGTCCGTGGCTGTTCCCGCGCGAAGCTGCGACGTGATGGCAGCCCTCCGGATCCAGAGGTCCGGGTCCCGGCTCCACTGCCGAAGGAGGGTGGCCATTTCTTCAGGGTGCGCCAGCAGCAGGGAGCAGATCCGGCCGGACACGCCATCGGCAAAATCCCACCACGCCCCTGTCCGGATAATCTCCTCGTAGACAGGAAGCATGTCCAGGTAGGTGGTCACCAGCCGGTGTGCTGTCAGGTCGATGGCCGCGTACTTTTCCTCGCGGAACATAGCGGTGCGCCACAGGTCGAGCACCGTGGCGCGGAGCTGGGCCGCGGATGCCGGGGGATACGTCCGCGCAGCGTCCGCCGTGATCCGCCGCACGTCGGGAACCCGGACGCCGAGCGATGGGAGCAGGGACTTCATGTAGGCCTGGGCTCCCGCGGCCCGCACCGGATCGGCCATTGCCCGGAGGGCGGCCCTGACGGAGGCGATGAGGTCCTGGTCGGGGGCGGAGTCCATGGGGCAACTTTAACCGGTGGAAAGTGCGTGCGGTGCGGTAGGCTGGTGAGCGCTAACACCCCGCGACGAAGAGGGAACCATGCCCGGAACCGAAGTCCACCTCGCCCACGGACCCTACTCCGCCGTCGTCACCCTTCGGGGCGGGGCGCTCCGCGCACTGCGCCACGGGGACAGGGACCTGGTGGTGGGATTTGGGCCGGACGGTCCCGTGCCCGACTACCGGGGCGTCATCTGCGCGCCCTGGCCCAACCGGCTGGCGGACGGCAGCTACTCCTACGCGGGCATTGGCTATACCGCCGCCGTTAACGAGCCGGAGCGTGGCTCGGCTTTGCACGGCCTGGCCATCCACAGGCCTTGGGAAGTACTGGAAACAGCCGCGGGCCGGGCGGTCCTGGGATGCCGCATTCCTGCCGGCCCCGATTACCCCACAGACCTGGAACTGGCCGTCAGCTACTCCCTCTCCGAAGACGGGCTCCGCGGCGAGGTGCGGGCGGTCAACGCCGGCACCTCGCCCGCGCCGTACGGGGTATGCCCCCACCCCTATCTGGTGGCCGGCCCGTCCCCGCTGGATGACTGGTCGCTGGAACTTCCGGCCGGCTCCTACCTGGAGGTAACCCCTGACCGGCTGCTGCCCGTGGGCATGCGGCCGGTGGCGGGGGCCGCCTTCGACTTCCGGTCAGCGCGGCGGCTGGGACCGGTGAAGATCGACCATGCGTTTACGGACATCGCTTGGGACGGAGAGGGCCTTGCCCGGGTACGGGTGCTGGACCCGTCCGGTACGGGTGTGGAACTCGAGTGGGGCACCGAGTGGCCCTGGGTGCAGGTGCACACCGGCGACAAGCCCGTCGGCCCGGACCGGCTGGGCCTGGCCGTTGAACCCATGACCTGCCCGCCGGATGCCCTGCGTTCAGGGACGGACCTGGTGCATCTGCAGCCTGGCCAGGCACATTCGGCAAGCTGGACCATTCGGGCAGTGGACTAACTGCGGCCGGTCGCAGGGGCTGCGGCGGGGGTATCCGTCCACCCGGCTCGCTGCAGCCAGGCCGCGCACAGCCCGGTCCACTGCCCGGGTCCTGGTTGGTCTGCGGCAAGCCCCAGCCCGTGCCGCCCCTCCGGGAAGACATGCAGCTCCGCCGGAACGCCGGCGGCAAAGAGCGCCCTGGCGTAGTTCAGGCTGTTGCTCACCGGGACGGCATCGTCGCCGGCGGTATGCCAGAGGAATGCCGGCGGTGCCAGGGGCGTGACGTTCAGCTCCGGCGAGAGTGCCCTGAGGAGGGCCGACGGCGGTGCGTCGCCAAGGAGGTTCGCCACCGATCCCTGGTGGGCTTCGTGGGTCAGTGATGCTACGGGGTAGCAAAGAACCGAAAGGTCGGGGACGGCTGCGCGCACGTCCAGTTCCGGATTCCCGGTGGCAGCTGCCGTGCTCAGGGTGGCTGCCAGGTGGCCGCCGGCGGAGAAGCCCAGGACGCCGACACGCCCCGGGTCGACGGCCAACCCATGTTGTCCACCCCTGATGTGGAGCATGGCTTCCTTTGCGTCCTCCAGGGGAGCCGGGTGCCGGTCAGGGGCAACCCTGTAGCGGAGCACAAAGGCGTGGATGCCCAGCGCTGCCAGCCATTCCGCCACGGGCTCCGCTTCGTGATCGGCCTGCCCGGCATAACCTCCTCCGGGCAGGACCAGGATGGCGGGGCGGGAGCCGGCACCCTCCGGGCGGGCCGGAACTGCCGTCAGTGCCGGCAACGCCATCAGGCGGCAGCTTCGGTGCTGCGCCGCAGCGTGACCTCGCCTGTGATGCCACCGGGGGAGGCGGCTTCCGCAGCGTCGCCGGCGGACCTCGGTCCGGTGGCAAGCGTGGCGAGCCGGCCGATGTCCTCCAGCGGCAGGCGGACCGTGGACAGGGCGGGCCGGAAGTCCCGGAGGGTTTCAATGTCGTCGAAACCGGCGATTGCGGCGTCGCGGGGGATGCGGAGCCCTTCGGACCGCAGGGCCGCTGCGGCGCCGATGGCCATGACGTCGTTGACGGCGAAAATACAGAGTTTTGCGGTGGCGTGCGCGTCGCCGGATTGGGCTGCCTTGATCCGTGCCGCCAGTTCCAGGCCCGCGTCATATCCGCCGGACCGATTGAACGCGCTGCGGAGCACTTCGGCCGGACGGCGTCCGGCCTTGTCCAGTCCCTCCTGGAAGCCGCGGACCCGGTCATCGGAGGTCAGGAGGCCTTCCGGGCCGCCAACGATGACGAAGTCCCCGTCCCAGCTGCGCGCAAGCTCCGCGGCGAGGCGGCCAGCGAGCTCCTGGTTGGGGACTTTCACCACGTGGTATCCCTCCGGAGCCGTTGCGCCGACCACGGGGTGGCCCACCACTGCCACCTGTCCGCCGTTGCGGCAGTACCGGTCGAGTTCGGCTGCCAGCTCTGCGTTGCCTTCCTTGTCTTCATCCCGGCACGAGCGGGAACCTGCGATGACAATCGAGTCCGCCCGGCGGGCGGCAAAGGCTGCCACTGCTTCCCTTTCTTCCGCGGGCCCGCCGCCGGTAGTGGCCAGCAGCACCATCCGGTGCTGTTCCCGCGCGGCTGCCTGCACGCCCCGGGCCACGGCCGCGAAGTAGGGGTCCGCGATGTCGTGGACAATAAGGCCGATGAGGCCGGAGCTGGACTTCGCCAGCCCCTGGGCCTGGGCGTTGGGCACGTAACCCAGCGACTCCGCCGCCTGCCTGACCCGTTCGGCGATGTCCTCGCCCGGCTTCCGGGCGGAACCGTTAAGCACGCGGGAGGCCGTAGCGGGGGAAACGCCGGCAAGGCGGGCCACCTCGGTAAGGGTACTTGCAGCCACAGCATCTCCTGGTCTCGGTACGGGCTCGAAGGCTAAGCACATTATGGCAGTTCAAACTTCTTCCGGAAAGCGCTTGCCAAGAGAAAGGGCGCGATGCATCATGGATGCAGTGGGAATGCGCTTTCCCAGTTGGCTTGAGTACATTGCTCACTCACCGTGGAGGACACATGGGCTTCGAAACAAAGACGATCCGCATCGCCATGAACGGCATCACCGGCCGGATGGGCTACCGCCAGCACCTGCTGCGCTCCATCCTGCCCATCCGCGACGCCGGCGGATTCACCCTCGAGGACGGCACCCGCGTCCAGGTTGAACCCATCCTCGTGGGGCGCAATGAGGCGAAAATCCGGGAATTGGCAGAGCAGCACAAGGTTTCGGAATGGACCACCGACCTGGACGCCGTGATCAACGACCCCACTGTCGACGTCGTGTTCGATGCCTCGATGACCAGCCTCCGCGCGGCCACCCTGAAGAAGTCCATGCTGGCCGGGAAGCACATCTTCACCGAGAAGCCCACGGCCGAAACCCTTGAAGAGGCCATCGAGCTTGCCCGGATCGGCAAGCAGGCAGGGGTGACGGCCGGTGTTGTCCACGACAAGCTGTACCTCCCCGGGCTGGTCAAGCTCCGCCGGCTGGTGGATGAAGGCTTCTTCGGCCGGATCCTGTCCATCCGCGGAGAGTTCGGCTACTGGGTCTTCGAAGGCGACATCCAGGCCGCCCAGCGCCCGTCCTGGAACTACCGCAAGGAAGACGGCGGCGGAATGACCACCGACATGTTCTGCCACTGGAACTACGTGCTCGAAGGCATCATCGGCAAGGTCAAGAGCGTCAATGCCAAGACCGCCACCCACATTCCGGCACGCTGGGACGAAGCCGGCAAGGAGTACAAGGCCACGGCCGACGACGCCTCCTACGGCATCTTCGAGCTCGTCACCCCGGCCGGCGACGAGGTCGTCGGCCAGATCAACTCCTCCTGGGCTGTCCGGGTATACCGCGACGAACTGGTGGAATTCCAGGTGGACGGCACCCACGGCTCGGCCGTCGCCGGCCTGAACAAGTGCGTCGCCCAGCAGCGGGCGCACACGCCCAAGCCCGTCTGGAACCCGGACCTGCCCGTCACCGAATCCTTCCGCGACCAGTGGCAGGAGGTTCCGGCCAATGCCGAGCTGGACAACGGCTTCAAGCTGCAGTGGGAGGAATTCCTCCGCGACGTCGTGGCCGGCCGCGAACACCGCTTTGGCCTGCTCTCCGCCGCCCGCGGCGTGCAGCTCGCGGAACTGGGCCTGCAGTCCAACGACGAACGCCGCACCATCGACATCCCGGAGATCACCGTCCAATGACTTCCCTCATCCTTCCCTCCTCCGACGGGGGCACCAGGGAGTACCGCCTGCAGGGTGGCACCACCTGGGCCCGCCCCACCGCGCCACTGACAGCCCGGCGGGCATATGCCGCGGCCCACGTCATTCCCGAAGTACTCGCGGACAACACCCCCGGGGCCCCTGCACGCCTCGACTGGGACGCCACCATGGCGTACCGCCACGAGCTCTGGTCCTATGGCCTGGGCGTGGCCGATGCGATGGACACCGCCCAGCGCGGCATGGGCCTTGACTGGGCCGCCACCCAGCAGCTCATCAAGCGCACCGGTGTCGAAGCAGCCTCGGTGGTCGCCGCCACCAATCCCGCGACTGCCGGCAAGTCCGTTCGCGACCTCGTCTCCTGCGGCGCCGGCACCGACCAGCTGGAGACTGATTCGCTTCCCGCAGGTGAGGCCGGCATTAAGGCCGTCCTTGAGGCCTACCGCGAGCAGATCGCCGTCGTCACCGAGGCCGGGCCCAAGGTCATCCTCATGGCCTCCCGCGCCCTGGCAAAGGTGGCACGCGGCCCCGAAGACTACCTGACGGTGTACTCCACCCTCCTGCGGGAAGTGGACCAGCCGGTCATCCTGCACTGGCTGGGCACCATGTTCGATCCCGCCCTCGCCGGCTACTGGGGGTCGGACGACGTCGCCACGGCCACCGAAACGTTCCTCGGCCTCATCAAGGACAACGCCGCCAAGGTGGACGGTGTCAAGGTCTCGCTGCTCGATGCCGGCCACGAGGTGGCCCTGCGGGCGGCCCTGCCCGACGGCGTCCGGCTCTACACCGGCGACGACTTCAACTACCCGGAACTCATCGACGGCGATGGCAGCCACCACTCCGACGCCCTGCTGGGAATCTTCGCGGCAATCTACCCCGCCGCTTCGGCTGCCCTGCAGAACTACGACGCCGGCAACGCCGCCAAGGCCCGCGAAATCCTCGACTCCACCCGGGAACTGGGCAAGCACATCTTCAGTGCCCCTACCTTCTACTACAAGACAGGAATCGCCTTCCTGTCCTGGCTCAACGGCAAGCAGCCCGGTTTCCAGATGGTGGGCGGCCTGCATTCGGGCCGCTCGGTCTGCCACCTGGCCAGAACCTTTGAGCTCGCGGACCAGGCCGGACTGCTTAAAGACCCCGCGCTGGCGGCCTTCCGGATGTCCGACTACCTGCGCATCAACGGGGTGGGGGTATGAGCGACGTCGCGCGCCTGTCCATCAACAGCGCCACCACCAAGAAGTGGACGCTCGCCCAGGTCGTGGAGGGGTGCGTCAACGCAGGCATTCCCTCGATCGGCCCGTGGCGGGACCGCGTGGAGGAATCCGGCCTGGATAAGGCGGCCCGCCTGATCAAGGACGCCGGCCTGCGCGTGTCCTCACTGTGCCGCGGCGGGTTCCTCACCGCGGCAGACGCCGAAGGCCAGGCGGCCGCGCTCGCGGACAACCGCGCAGCGATCCTTGAAGCCGTGGCCCTGGACACCCGGGAACTGTTCCTGGTGGTCGGCGGGCTTGCACCGGGGGAGAAGGACGTCGTGGCCGCCCGGCAGCGCGTTGCCGACAGGCTCGCCGACCTGGTTCCCTTCGCCGCCGAACATGGCGTCCGCCTGGTCCTGGAGCCGCTGCACCCGATGTATGCGGCCGACCGTGCCCTGATCTCCACGCTGGGGCAGGCGCTGGACCTTGCAGCGCCGTTCGATGCCGCAACGGTGGGCGTCGCCGTGGACACCTTCCATGTCTGGTGGGATCCGGACCTGAAGGCGCAGATCGGGCGCGCAGGCCGGGAGAAGCGCATCGCCTCCTACCAGGTGTGCGACTTCAACATGCCGATCGCCGCGGACCCGCTGCTGTCCCGCGGGTACATGGGCGACGGCGTGGTGGACTTCGCCACGATCGGTACCTGGGTACGGGACGCCGGCTACACCGGGGACATCGAGGTGGAGATTTTCAACCAGGAGATTTGGGATACGGACGGCAATGCCGTCCTGGCCACGGTCAAGGAGCGGTACGCGGAGCTTGTCCTCCCGTTCGCCTGACCCGGCATAATTCCGCGCCAGCGCAGAGGAGGCCCGGACCGCGGACTGAACTGGTCCCCGAAAGTTGGACTCGTTAATGTGCGGGTTCCACTTTAGCGGCCAGAGATCGGCCCTTCACAGAAGTCCTCTTCCCATTGGGACGGGGGACTTCTGTCGTTGCTGGTGCAGAGCCGTCGACTGACAGAGCTACTTGGTGAATTTCTTCCCGAGGATTCTGCCCGTTCCAGTGTCAATGGATACGCGATTGAGACGGCAGCTGGCGAGACACGGCCATCTATTCCGTTCTGCGCGAGGAATGGCCATACGTGCGCAGGGGCTATTGATCAGGCGTTTGGTGACGTAGCTCGAGGAGCCCGAACGGTGAGGAGAAGCCGCAGAAGGTTCGTGACACGATCGTCGTATGACTTCATCACCACTGCCAGTTGTACGCGAGGAGCGAGGAAACGCAGCCGCGAGAGATGCTGCAGGGATCTGGGCTCGTGCTACTGCCCGTCGCGACCGACTCCCTGCGGTCCCGATGCTCGAGGACAAGCTGCCCGGTATTGAATCAGCTCTTGCCTGCGATGGGGCGCTGCTTTTGATCGCTCGCGTCGAGGGAGAAGCAAGGGCCTTTGCGCTAGTCATTCCCCGCGTCGATGTTCTGGAAGTGCTCTACTTGGCGGTTGATCCGACGGCCTGGGGCACTGGCCTCGCCCGCGAGGTCCTCGACCACCTCCGCCATCACTCAGCAAAGGAAAAGACTCCGATGGAACTTTGGGTTATCGCGGACAACAGCAGAGCGATCGCTTCCTACGAAAGTGCTGGATGGACCCGAACGACCGAAGTTAAGGTTCGTAACTCGTCAGGCCGACCGGAACGCCGCTACATCTTGACTCATTGAAGGTTGGCTAGGAGAGACCTATGCCGCAAGCGTCTGAGCCCGGTACTGTACCGGGCTCAAACCATTGAGCCTGGTGGAGATTCTTTCGGTGTTGTACCAGCGGATGTACTCGTGCAGCGCTGATGCGAGTGCGTCGGTGTTGAGGAACCCGACGCGGTGGAAGAGCTCTTCCTTGAGGTGTCCGAAGAAGTTCTCCATGACAGCGTTGTCGTAGCAGTTGGCTTTGCGGGACATCGATTGGACCGCGCCGGCGTTCGCCAAGAGCGTGCGCCAGGAGTTGTGCTGATATTGGAATCCCTGGTCGGAGTGCACGAGTGGTTTCTGCCCGTTCTCCAGCGTGGCCAAGGCGCCGCGCAGCGAGGCGTTGGCCAGCTCTAGATTGGGCGAGGTGCCAATCGCGTAGGAGATGATCTGCCGGTCGAAAAGGTCCATGATCGGTGAGAGGTAGAGTTTCCGGTCACCGACACTGAACTCGGTCACATCGGTGACCCACTTCTGGTTTGGGGCGTCCGCTTCGAACTGGCGTTTCAGCAGGTTCGGGGCCACGATGCCCTGCTCGCCCTGGTAGGAGTTGTACCGCTTCCTGCTTCGGACCTTGCAGACCAGCCGCAGGGAACGCATCAGCTTCAGTACGGTCTTCTTCGCGACCGTCCACCCTTGCTTGAGCAGTTCAACATGGATCCGGCGGTGTCCGTACCGGCCGTGGTTCCTCTTGAAAATCTCCGTGACAGCTGCCTTTAGGGAAGCCCGCGGATCGGGGGCTTGGAGGCGGGACTGGTGGTAGAAGAACGTGGACCGGGGTAGCCCGGCTACGTCCAGGAGAACTTCCAATCGATGTTCGGCCTTGAGAGCGATGACAGCACGGACCTTTAGCGCTGTTCCCCGTCCCTCAAGGCGTTTACTTTTCCCAGGAAGGCCACCTCTGCGCGCAGGCGTTCGTTCTCACGGCGCAGTTGCTCTACCTCAGACTCAGGTTTCCTTGCTGTCCCAGGATTCGTCTTCGGACGGCCTTTCGGCTTGGGGCGCAGCCCGTCCTCGCCTTCGGTCCGGTACTGACGCGCCCACTTCTCGAGCAACAGTGGAGAGGACAGCCCAAGCTCTTTCGCCAGGGCGACTTTGGGCTCACCCGCACGGTATCGCTGCACAGCATCAAGTTTGAACTCAAACGAGAACACCGGTCGTGTTGGCTTCGCCACCAGCGTCGTACCTCCGCGCGTCCGCCATCGACCATACAAGCGTTTGATGGCACCTTTACCTACTCCGAGTCGGGTCGCTACCGCCCAAGCACCCCAACCCGTTTCAAACAACGCTACCGCGGCCTCGCGCTGCTCCTCGGACAACGAACTTCTTCCATGCATAAAACTGCTCCCCGAAAGTCAGAACTGATTTCTCAGTCCAACTTTCGGGGAGCAGTTCAGACGGTCCGGGCCTCCTCTGCGCTGTGGCCTCAGTCGGACAACGAGGCGAACCGGCGGTACCTTGCCAGCACAGCGCCGTCGTCCTTTGTCTCTGGGAGGTCGGCGGCGCCTGCCGCCCAGGTGGGGAAATGTCCGGTGAGTACCGCCGCGGCCTGGCGGGCCGCTCCGTCCGCAACATACTCGCCCGGGCGGGGAACCGTGACACGGGTCCCCAGCAGGCGTGCAGCTACGTCCTGCACAGCGGCGGACTGGGCGCCGCCGCCCACCAGAAGGATCCGCTGGGCGGACACCCCCTGCTCCTGCAGGGCTGCCAGGCCGTCCGCCAGGGAACAGACCACGCCTTCGACGGCGGCGCGCGCCAGGTTGGCGGCGGTGTAGTTCGCCCGCGTAATGCCGTGCAGGGAGCCGGTGGCGTCCGGGAGGTTGGGCGTCCGTTCCCCATCGAAGTACGGGACCAGGGTCAGGCCTCCGGCGCCCGGTTCGGCGGAGAGTGCCAGCCTGTTGAACTCCGCCAGGTCCACGTCCAGCATCGCAGCAGTGGCATCGAAGATGCGGGTGGCGTTCAAGGTGCACACCAGCGGCAGGTAATGCCCGGCGGCGTCGGCGAACCCGGCCACCAGCCCTGAGGCATCTGCCGCCGGCGAAGCGGAAACCGCGAACACGGTGCCGGAGGTGCCCAGCGACATCACCACGTCGCCCAGCCCGGCACCTGCCCCCAGGGCGGCGGCCGCATTGTCCCCGGCGCCTGCGGCCAGCAGGGCACCTGCCGGCGTCCTTCCGGCCGCCTTCAGTGGGCCCAGCACCCGCGGAAGGACTGGAAGGTGGCCGAGCGCGGCGGAAAGGACATCGGGAAGGTACCGGTCCTCCGCCGTCGAGTAATACCCGGTGCCCGACGCATCCGAACGGTCGGTGGCCAGTGCCGCCAGTCCTTCCCCGCCACTGCCTGGACCGTGGCCTGCGAGCCGCCAGGTGAGCCAGTCATGCGGCAGGCACACGGCAGCGACCTGGGCGGCGTTCTCCGGTTCGTTCTCCGCGAGCCAGCGCAGCTTGGTCACCGTCAGCGAGGCGACGGGGACGGTCCCCGTCGCCCGGGCCCAATACGCCGCGCCAACGGCAGGGTCCCCGCCGCCGGCTTGTGCGATGAGTTCCGCGGCTGCGCCCGCGCTGCGGGTGTCGTTCCACAGCAGTGCCGGCCGGACCACCGTCCCGTCCGCGTCCAGGCAGACCATTCCGTGCTGCTGGCCGCCGACGGAGATGGCGGCCACGTCATCCAGGCCACCGGCATCCGCGGCGGCCTTGAGCAGCGCCGTCCACCAGTGGTCGGGGTGGACCTCGGTGCCTTCCGGGTGCCCCGCCCTGCCCTCCCGGACCAGTTCCCCGGTATGGGCATCGCGGATGACCACCTTGCACGACTGGGTGGAGCTGTCGATGCCTGCGACAAGCACCATGGCCTAGCGGGCGCCCAGGAGGTGTTCGATGGCGAGCTGGTTGAGGCGCACGAAGGCGAAGGAGCGCTCAGCGGCCTTGTCGGCGTCGAAGTCCTCGAAGGCGGCGGCGTCGGCCAGCAGGTCGGCGGTCGTTTCGCCGGCCTTGAGGGTGGGCTCGCCAAGTTCGAAGACGCCGGAGGTCCTGAGGGCTTCCTGTACCTGCGGGTCAGCGCGGAACGCCAGTGCACGTTCCTTAAGGAGCAGGTACATGGCCATGTTCGCCTTCGCGGACTCCCATACGCCGTCGTAGCCGTCGGTGCGGGAGGGCTTGTAGTCGAAATGGCGCGGGCCGCCGTACTTGGGGCCGCCACCCGGGAAGCCGTTCTCCAGCAGGTCCACCGTGAAGAAGGCGCTCGTGAGGTCGCCGTGGCCGAAGACGAGGTCCTGGTCGTACTTGATGCCGCGCTGGCCGTTGAGGTCGATGTGGAAGAGCTTGCCTGCCCAGAGGGCCTGCGCAATCCCGTGGGTGAAGTTCAGCCCAGCCATCTGCTCGTGGCCGGTTTCGGGGTTCAGTCCAACGATGTCGCCGTGCTCGAGCTGGGCGATGAAGGCCAGGCCGTGGCCGACCGTGGGCAGGAAGATATCGCCCCGTGGCTCGTTCGGCTTGGGCTCAAGCGCAATGCGCAGGTTGTAGCCCTTCTCCTTGATGTAGCCGGCAGCGGTGTCCACGCCTTCCTTCATCCGGTCCAAGGCGGCAGCCAGATCCTTGGAACCGTCGTACTCGCTGCCTTCGCGGCCGCCCCACATGACGAACGTTTCGGCACCAAGTTCAGCAGCAAGGTCGATGTTCCGCAGGACCTTGGACAGGGCGAAGCGGCGGATGGAACGGTCGTTGGAGGTGAAGCCGCCATCTTTGAAGACGGGGTGGCTGAACAGGTTGGTGGTGACCATCGGAACCTTCAGTCCGGTCTCAGCCAGGGCTGCACGGAAGTTCTTCAGGATCAGCTCCCGCTCCGAAGCGGAGGCATCGAACGGGACCAGGTCGTTGTCGTGGAACGTAAGGCCATAGGCGCCCAGTTCGGCCAGGCGGTGTACGGCCTCCACCGGATCCAGGGCGGACCGGGTGGCCACGCCGAACGGGTCGGCACCGGTCCAGCCGACGGTCCAGAGACCGAAAGTGAACTTGTCAGCGGGGGTGGGGGAAAGAGTCATGATGCGTCCTTGCGATCAGGTGCCTGCGGAATTGCGAGGCATTAGTTCATTGCCTGAACTATATGGACGGACGTAGGGTGGGGTCAATAGTCCGGCAGGCAGGCCGCCGGAAAAATTTGGCGGAAGCGCCGGACCGAGGAGCTGTGTGATGGTGATGCCGGCGCCGGCAATGCCAGGACCCGGAGGGGCGGCCCCCGGAAACGTGGGGGATGTGCGCCGCAGCAACCTGGCGCTGGTGCTGGGGGCGATTGCCGAGTTCCCGCCCGGCACCCGCCCCAGCCGCGCCCAGGTGGCCGGAGCCACCGGATTGACCAAGGCCTCTGTGTCCAGCCTGGTGCTGGATCTCCTGGAGGCCGGGATCATCCGTGAAATCGGCCTGAACCCGCAGGGCCGCGGCCGGCCGGGGGTTGGGCTGGAACTGAGCCCTGCCCGTGCGGTCATGGGTATGGAGGTCAACGTTGACTACATCTCTGCAGCCGTGGTGGACCTTGCCGGAACGGTGCTGCTCCGCGAGGTGCAGGAACGTGACAACCGGAACAGCCCGGACCGGCCGGTCCTCGCCGCGCTCGCAGTCCTCGCCGCAAGGGTGCGCAGCGCCGCAGGGGAGCGGGGGTCGAGGTCCTGGGCGGAGGGCTGGCGGTGCCCGGCCTGGTGGACCCGGCCGCTGCGCGGGTGTTGGCCGCTCCCAACCTGGGCTGGATCGATGTGGACCTCGACCTGGACGCCCTGTTGCCGGAAACCGCACTGGGAGTTGCGCTGTTCAACGAGGCCGATGCTGCCGCCCTGGCCGAACTGCGGCACCGCCCGGACGGCGCATCAAACTTCCTCTTCGTCTCCGGCGAGGTGGGCGTAGGCGGCGGGATCGTCATTGGTTCTGAGCTGTTTACTGGCCCCGGCGGCCACGCCGGCGAAGTGGGGCACATTGTGGTGGACCCGGACGGCGGCCGCTGTTCGTGCGGAGGCACCGGTTGCCTTGAGACGGCGGCGGGACAGGACGCCATCCTCTCCGCCGCCGGCCTGACAGCTGACGGGGGCTCCCGGTCGGCCGCCATGGCCGCACTCCTGCGGGCGCTGGAAGCCGCGGAGCCCGGGGCGGTAGCCGCCGTCGAGCATGCGGGCCGCTGCCTGGGGATCGCACTGGCTTCAACGGCCCGGGTGGTCGATATCGATTCGGTGGTCCTCGGTGGCCACTTCGCGGTCCTGGACCCCTGGTTGCGGGAACCCTTGCTGGAGAGTGTAAAGACCTACGCGCCGGGCAAGTATGCGCCGGAGGCCATCACGATGTCCGCAGTGGGGGAGTATGGCGCCCTGCTGGGGGCCGCCGGCAGCGTGATCCGGTCCCTGGTGGAAGCCCCGCACCGGCTGAGCGCTTAGCAACAGATGCACGATGCCCCGGTCCAAAGACCGGGGCATCGGCCACCAGGGTGCCCCAGGAGGGAATCGAACCCCCGACCGGCGGATTAGAAGGCCGCTGCTCTATCCCCTGAGCTACTGAGGCATCAGCTTCCGGCCTGCAGGCCGGCGCCTCAAAAAGTTTACATTGCCCCGGCTGCCGGCGGCGTCATCCGGCCTCCACTGTTCCTCCCCACGTGGCGGGCTGGGGCCTGTTGTCCACATACGGGAACCCGTGCCTCCCCGCCGCCGGCATCCGGGGTGATGCTGGTCATGCCTGCTACAGGCGCCACCATCCAGACAGGACGTAGACATGAGCGAAACGATTACCATCCGGGGCTTTGTTGCCACCGAGATCACGAGTTCCACCACGCCAGGGGGAGTGGCAACAGCCTCCTTCCGGCTCGGTTCCACCACGCGCCGGTTTGACCGGGAATCCAAAACCTGGGGCGACGGGCACACCAACTGGTTCACCGTGCAGGGCTACCGCAACCTGGCCGGGACCCTGGGCTGCAGTATCCGGAAGGGCCAGCCGGTCATCGTCGTGGGCAAGCTGAAGATCCGCACCTGGGAGAAGGAAGGCCGGGTCTACCACTCCACCATCATCGATGCCGAGGCCGTGGGGCACGACCTTGCCTTCGGGTCGGCGAACTTCATCCGGACCGCGTCCAGGCCTGCGCTGTCCCTCGTGGAGCAGCCCCAGTCCCCGGAGGATGGCCCTGTGGTGGACCCTGACCTTGACGAACCGGAGGACCGCGAGGACGGGCATCCCGAAGAGCACGGCGTCGCGGCGGTGGTCATCGAGGACAACGACGGCGGCCTCGCGTCCCTTGACCTGGAAACCGGGGAACTCGCCGAAGTCTAGGAACACGCATCAGCTATCGACGTTCCCCGTTCAGTCCCGGGCGGACGGATTGGCAGCACCCCCCGGCTGCCGTCCGTCCGCCCGCCAGGACATACTGCCCCGTCCTGTGCCGTGGATGGCCACGGCCGGTCGCGGCGGCCGCGCCACCCCGGTCGTGGAACAATGGCACCATGCGTCCCACCCCTTACCGCCAGCAGATATACCGGGCCGGTGCAGCGCTGACGTGCGCCGCCCTGGCCGCACTCTTGGCAGGGTGTGCCGCAGGTGCTGCCGCAAACAGCCCTTTAGTTGGCGGCAGTGAAGGATCCTTGACGCCGACGGCGGCAGCGCCCGCACAGCCGTCGGGTGCAGCCCGGGAGGGCAGTACGCCCGCAGGGGAAGCGATGGCCAACACGTCCGGCGGTGCGACGTCCGCTGCAGGCACCGCGGCCACCGACAACGTCAAGCGGACTGTCACCGATACGTTGGCGAAACTTGCAACAGGGACGCCAAAACCGGCTACGGCGCAGGTCAGCGACGCGTTGACGGGAGCGGGCATCGCGCCGGCGGCGCTTCAGGTCTCGCAGAGCCGCACGCCCACCGGATTGGAGGCGGATGCCATTGAGGCTGCGGTGCTGCAGGGGAAAGACTGTGTCATCGGCCAGGTGCGCGAAGGTGCCGTGACCGTCACAGTGCTTCCGGTCCTGGCCAGCGGCAAGTGCTTCGTGGGCTCCTGATCCCGCCGGCATTCCGGCCGCAAATGTGAGATCTGCCCGCCAACCCACTAGATTTGAGACCATGGCGGAATTTATCTACACAATGACCAAGGCCCGTAAGGCCGTTGGCGAAAAACTCATTCTTGATGACGTAAGCATGTCCTTCTTCCCGGGCGCCAAGATTGGTGTTGTGGGCCCAAACGGTGCCGGTAAGTCCACCATCCTCAAGATCATGGCCGGGCTGGACACGCCCTCCAACGGTGAAGCCAGGCTGAGCCCCGGCTACAGCGTGGGAATCCTGCTCCAGGAACCGCCCCTCAACGAGGAAAAGACCGTCCTGGGCAACGTCCAGGAGGGCGTGGGCGAGATCTACGGGAAGATCCAGCGATTTAACGAGATCTCCGAGGAAATGGCCAGCCCCGATGCTGACTATGACACCCTCCTCGAGGAAATGGGCAAGCTGCAGGAAGCCATCGACGCCGCCGATGCCTGGGACCTCGACTCCCAGCTGGAGCAGGCCATGGATGCCCTCCGCTGCCCCCCGGCCGACGCCGATGTCACCAACCTTTCCGGTGGTGAGCGCCGCCGTGTGGCCCTCTGCAAGCTCCTCCTGCAGAAGCCGGACCTGCTGCTCCTCGACGAGCCCACCAACCACCTGGATGCCGAGAGTGTCCTGTGGCTCGAGCAGCACCTGTCGAGCTACCCCGGCGCCGTCCTCGCCGTCACCCACGACCGGTACTTCCTGGACCACGTGGCGGAATGGATTGCCGAAGTTGACCGCGGCCACCTGTACCCGTACGAAGGCAACTACTCCACCTACCTGGAGAAGAAGCGCGCCCGCCTCGAGATCCAGGGCAAGAAGGATGCCAAGCAGGCCAAGCGCCTCGCGGAGGAACTTGAGTGGGTCCGCTCCAACGCCAAGGGCCGGCAGACCAAGTCGAAGGCCCGCTTGGCCCGGTACGAGGAAATGGCCGCGGAAGCGGACCGCACCCGCAAGCTTGACTTCGAGGAAATCCAGATCCCGCCGGGACCGCGCCTCGGCGGACTGGTCCTGGAGGCGAAGAACCTCCAGAAGGGCTTCGAGGACCGTGTCCTGATCGATGGATTGTCCTTCAGCCTGCCGCGCAACGGCATCGTCGGCGTCATTGGTCCCAACGGTGTGGGCAAGTCCACCCTCTTCAAGACCATCGTGGGCCTGGAACCGCTCGACGGCGGCGAGCTGAAGATCGGTGACTCGGTCAAGATCTCCTACGCGGACCAGAGCCGCGGCGGCATCGACCCCAACAAGACCCTGTGGGAGGTCGTTTCCGACGGACTCGACTTCATCCAGGTGGGCAACGTGGAGATGCCGTCCCGCGCCTACGTGGCAGCCTTCGGGTTCAAGGGCCCGGACCAGCAGAAAAAGGCGGGCGTGCTCTCCGGCGGTGAGCGCAACCGCCTGAACCTGGCCCTGACCCTCAAGCAGGGCGGAAACCTGCTGCTCCTCGACGAACCCACCAACGACCTCGACGTCGAAACCCTCAGCAGCCTGGAAAACGCGCTGCTCGAGTTCCCCGGCTGCGCCGTGGTGGTCTCGCACGACCGCTGGTTCCTGGACCGGGTGGCCACCCACATCCTGGCCTACGAAGGTGACGACGAGAACCCCTCCAAGTGGTACTGGTTCGAAGGAAACTTCGAGTCCTACGAGGAGAACAAGGTGGAGCGCTTGGGCCCCGATGCTGCCAAGCCGCACCGCGTCACCCACCGCCGCCTGACCCGCGACTAACAGCGCGGAACCCCGCGCGGCACGCAGAAGGCCGGCACCCGAAGGAATTCGTGGGTGCCGGCCTTCTGCGTGCCCGGTACTTTACGGTGCCCGGGACGTCAGGCGCCCGCGGGACCGGTGGGAATGCGAACCATCCCCTCCTGCGCCACCGTGGCGACGTGCTGGCCCTCGCGGTTGAAGATCTTGCCCGTTGCCAGGCCGCGTGCCCCGTGGGCGCTGGGGGATTCCTGGACGTAGAGCAGCCACTCATCAACCCGCGCCGGCCGGTGCCACCACATGGCATGGTCCAGGCTGGCAACGTTCATGCCCGGCGTGATCCAGCTCAGTCCGTGCCGCCGGAGGATGGATTCGAGCAGCGTGTAGTCGCTGGCGTACGCCAGGGCGGCGCGGTGCAGGTTGGCGTCATCAGGCATTGGCCCGAACGTCTTCATCCACACGGCGTTGCTGGCCTCCCGCGGACCGGCCGCCGAAACATACAGGGCGGGGTTGACATGCCGGATGTCGAAGGGCCGCTCGTAGGCCCAGTGGCGTGCCACCGGATGGTCGAACCGGCCGAGCAGGTCCGCCGTGCTGGGCAGGGATTCGGGGTCCGGGATTCCGGCCGGCATTTCCGAGGAGTGTTCGATTCCTTCGTCGTCGCCCTGGAAGGAGGCGATCATGGACAGGATGGGCACGCCGTCCTGGTAGGCGTGGACGCGCCGGGCGGAAAACGACCGGCCGTCGCGGAGCCGCTGCACCCCAAAGGTGATCGGCTTGTTGGCGTCACCGGGCCGCAGGAAGTATCCGTGCATGGAATGGACAAACCGGTCCGGATCCACCGTGCGGATCGAGGCCACGAGCGACTGGGCCAGCACCTGTCCGCCAAACACCCTGTGGTGCGGCTGCTTCTGCGACGGGCCCAGGAAAATATCCTCATCCGTGCGGGCGCCCTCAAGCTCACCAAGGTCCAGCAGTTCGATCAGCGATGAGGTGGGGTCGCCGCTGGGCGGCGCCAGCAGTCCGGCTTCGGCTTCAGTCATGGTCCGACTCTAGACGGCACCCCGCAAACCACTCAACCGGAGTGCAGCCGGTAGTGTTCTAGGTGTGTCTGAACTACTCACTTCGTCCTTCCGTTTCGCCGATCCACGCGATCTGGCCGACCTGAAGACCTTCGCCACCCGGGCCAGAGCGATTGACGACGGCGCCATCCGCCTGCAGGCTGCCGGCTCGGTCCTGGCCGCCTACGTGTGCGTCCTGCGGCCCCGGCTCCTGGGCGAAGCGACCCCCACCATCCTGGGCCTGCGCACCATGGCGCTGGCGGAGCCTTCCGGAACGGATGTCACCGTGGCGTTGTCATCTGTCCTGGACAGGCTGGCACGTGCGGGGGAGGCCGACGTCGAGTTGCCGGTTCCGCCCACCACGGTGACCGAGTCCTGGACGGGTGTTGGCGCCCCGCGGGGCGGTTGGGAGCTGTTGGGGTCCGTCAGCGACGCCCGACTGCGTGCGGCAGCGGAGGCGGGTATCGCCGAGGTGGCCGGCATCGTGCCGGACAAGCCGGGGGCGCTGATCGTCAACAACGCCCGGGCCGCGGTTTGGGGACGGGAACTGGACGACGCCGGCCTGCCCGCCGGTGCGGCGTTCGCTGCCTTCGCGCTGGGGTTCCTGGGGGACGGGGACCAGAAGCTTTACCGGGCGGGCCGCTGGTTCCGGCTTACCGGACCCCGCGGCCACGTCCTGGCGCGGACCGGCAGCGGCCTGCCCTAGGCCGGACTGCAGGGCGCCTGCCGGACAGATTCTCAGGAGCCGGAAGGGCTGTTCACCATGGACAGCGCCGCCCGCTCCATGTAGTCCCACAGCGTGCCCTCGTAAAGCGGAGGCAGCTCCAGGGCATCCACGGCGGTGCGCATGTGGAACAACCACCGGTCCTTTGCCTCGGGCGTGACCTTGAAAGGCATGTGCCGCATCCGCAGGCGCGGGTGGCCGCGCTCCTCGCCGTACGTTGTCGGACCGCCCCAGTACTGCTCAAGGAACATCAGGAACCGGCGTTTCGCCGGGGCCAGGTCCTCTTCCGGATACATGGGCCGCAGCACGGGATCGGTGGCAACGCCGTCGTAAAAGACGTCAATGAGCTTCACGAAGGTGCCGTGGCCGCCCACGGCGTCATAGAAGCTGTCGGTGTAGTCCGGCTTGCTGAACGGATCGTTCTGCATCAACTGGGGCCGCTGCCCCGGGCCCGGCTCAATGGGAAGCGACATGCTAGTCCCCGGCTTTCTGGTCAGTCTTCTTGGTCTCAACGTGCGCCGACCCCTGGTCGGTGGTGCCGTCGTCGGTCTCGTGCAGCGGAACGTAGCGTCCCTGGGACCGGTTGCCCACGCGCAGGATCTCGCCGTTGCGCAGGTACCAGATCGCGCCGTCGTCGGAGCGGACGCGGGTGATCCGCAGCCCCATGGACTCCACCACGCCCACCACTTCGCTGGTTTCAATGACGTCGCCAATTCCGTACTGGTCTTCAATCGTAATGAAGATCCCCGCCAGGAAGTCGCGGATCAGCTGCTGGGCGCCGAAGCCGATGGCTACACCGAGGATGCCCACGCTGGTCAGCAGCGGGGCAATGTTGATGTCCAGGTTCTGCAGCACATACATGCCGGTAATGATCACCACCAGCACGCCCACCACGCTGTTGAGCAGCGAACCGATGGTTTCGGCACGCTGGACGCGGCGTTCGTGGTCGAGGGCCCGGAAGGCCGGGGCAGCCCACTTGAACGTGGGCTTCTTGAAGAAGTTGCTGCCCGACGCCACCCGCCTGGTGATGCGGGAAATGATGAACGTGGCCACGAGCCAGACGGCAACGCCGACGCCGAGGCTGATCACGATGCCGGGCAGGCTCACGCCGCTCGGCTGGCTGGTGGCAGGGGGAAGGATGGACAACATGCTGACCATGGGTGGAAATAGCTCCTTGGAATATTGCTCTGTTCTCTTTCAACCCTAGCGCCGCAGCGTGGAGCAATCCGCATTCCCATCCTCGGCGGAACCGCCTTCCGCTCCCGGGGAAATTTCCGGGCACCGGAAGGCCGGCCTGCCGCCGCCACAGGGCAGCGGCAGGCGGGAGGGACTAAGCGGCCACCGTCACCGGCTGGTGCTCCACCGGAAAGTTCACGCTCCGGGCAATAAAGCAGACCTGGTTGGCCTCACGGTGCAGCGAGGCCGCCAGATCCGCCTGCGCCGCGTCGGCCACCGTCACGTGCGGGTTCAGGACCACCCGCTCGAACTGTCCGCTGCCGTCCCGGTTCAGCCGCATCAGCCCGGTGGCCTCGTCCCGGTAGCCAGTGACCACCACGCCGTGCTTCACCGCCACGTGCAGGTAGGACAGCATGTGGCACTGCGCCAGCGCAGCCAGGAGGAGCTGTTCTGGGTTGTAGCGCCCGCGGTCGCCGTGGAAAGTCGGATCCGCCGAACCCTTCAGGACCGGCAGGCCGGGAATGGCGACGTCATGGTCCCGGGAGTAACCCCGGTAGGACGACGTGCCCGCCCCCAGGTTGCCGGTCCACTGGACCGTCAGTGCGTAGTGGTGTTCGTGGAGGTTCACTCCGGGCCGCCCGCCGGCAGGACGTCGGCGGCACGGGCACGCAGGGCGCGGGCGACGCCGTCACGGTTTTCCAACATCATCCGCCGCAGCGCCGCGCTTTCCGCCGGCAATGAGGCCAGGAATCCGTCCGTCCGGTCGATGGTGGCCTGCGTGGTAAGCAGCGCCGGGTAGAGGCCGACGACGATTTGCTGGGCGAGTGCGTGGGTGCGGGTTGCCACGATCCCCGGCACGGCCGCGAAATACTTTTCGGAGTACGGCTCCAGGAGGGAACGGTCCAGCACCCGCATGAAACCGGCCACCGCGGAGCCCTGCAGCGCGTTGGACAGCTCTCCCTTGACCACAATGGCTTCCCAGGCCGCAGCCTTTGCCTCGGGGGTGGGAATGGCAGCCTTGGCCAGGGCGGCTGCGTTCTGCCCGCTGGAGGTGTTGTCCCGCTCCAGTTCGGCGTCGATGCCGTCCTGCCCCATCCGGCCGCCGGCCACCAGCGAAGCCACCAGCTCCCAGCGGAGGTCCTGGTCCACGGCCAGGCCGTCCAGGACCACTGACCCGTCCAGCAGGCCGGACACCCGGTCCAGCTGGGACGCGCTGCGGGCCAGGAGCGCGAAGGACTTGATGAACTGCAACTGGCCGTCGGAGCCGCCCGGAACGTCCGAGGCCAAATCCCACAACCGGTCCACGGCCGCAACGGTGGTGGCTTCGCGGTGTTCCTCAGCCACATAGAAGTTCAGGGTGGTTGCCAGCTGCCGGAGCTGGACCAGGATCACGGAGGAATCAGTCTCCGCGGCCACGTTGGACAGGAGCAGGTCCACGTACTGGCGGGCCGGTGTTTCGCCGTCCCGCGCAGCGTCCCACGCGGAGTTCCAGACCAGGGTCCGCGGCAGGCTTTCGGCAAAGTCCTTGAGGTGTGCCGTGGCCGTGGCCAGGGACACCGGATCCAGGCGCACCTTGGCATAGGCAAGGTCGTCGTCGTTGATGAGGATCAGGTCCGGCCGGGCCACGCCCGCAAGCGCCGGGACGTCGGTACGTTCGCCGTCGACGTCAAGCTCCTCGCGGTGCACCCGGGTAAGCTTGCCGGCGTCGTCCAGGTTGTAGAAGCCCACGGCGAGCCGGTGCGGCCGGATGGTGGGCCACTCCGGAACCGCGGACTGCAGGATGGCAAAGGACCGCAGCTTTCCATCGGAGTCCACGTCCAGCTCGGGAGCCAGGGTGTTAACCCCGGCGGTCTCCAGCCACTGCCGGCCCCAGTGGTCCAGGTCGCGGCCACTTGCCTTCTCCAGCTCAACCAGCAGGTCCTGCAGCTCGGTATTGTGCCAGGAGTGCTTGGCGAAGTACTCCCGGACGCCGGCCATGAACTGGTCGGGTCCGACCCAGGCGACCAGCTGCCGGAGCACCGAGGCCCCCTTGGCGTAGGTGATGCCGTCGAAGTTGACCTCAACGTCCTGCAGGTCGTTGATCTCTGCGAAGATCGGGTGCGTGGTGGGCAGCTGGTCCTGGCGGTACGCCCAGGACTTTTCCACGGAGGCGAATGTAGTCCAGGCGCTGGTGAAGGACGTGGCCTCCACCGCGGCCAGGTGGGACATGTACTCGGCGAAGGACTCGTTGAGCCACAAGTCGTTCCACCAGCGCATTGTCACCAGGTCGCCGAACCACATGTGCGCCAGTTCGTGGAGCACGGTAATGGCGCGCCGCTCGATCTGCGCCCCGGTGACCTTGCTGCGGAAAACGTAGCCTTCCAGGATGGTCACCGCACCGGCATTTTCCATCGCACCGGCGTTGAATTCCGGCACGAACAGCTGGTCGTACTTCTCGAACGGGTAGGGGCAGCCGAACTGTTCCTCGAAGAACCCGAAGCCCTGCCGCGTGAGCTCGAAGATGTTGTCTGCGTCCAGGTACTGCATCAGCGACTTCCGTGCGAAGACCCCGAGCGGGATCACGCGGCCATCCGAGCTGGTGACCTCGCTGCGGACGGACTGGTACGGGCCGGCGACCAGGGCAGTGACGTACGAGGACAACCGCGGCGTGGGGGCAAACGCCCAGACGGACCGGGCGGCGCCGTCTTCGGCGGCCTGTGCCTGTGCCGGTTCGGGGGTGGGGGAGTTGGACACAACATCCCAGTGGGACGGAGCCGTAACGGTGAAGGCGAACGTCGCCTTCAGGTCGGGCTGCTCGAAGACGGTGAACATCCTGCGGGAATCCGGAACCTCGAACTGGGTGTAGAGGTAGACCTCGTTGTCCACGGGGTCCACGAACCGGTGGAGGCCTTCGCCGGTGTTCATGTAGGGCATGTCCGCCACCACAGTCAGCTCGTTGTGCTCCGCCAGGTCCGCCAGCTGGATCCGCACGCCGTCGGCCACGGTGTCCGGATCAAGGGCGCGGCCGTTGAGGGTCACGCTGTGTACCGTGCGGGTGACGGCGTCAATGAAACTGGACGTTCCGGGAACCGCCGTGAATTTCACGGTGGTGGTGCTGCCAAAGACCTCTCCGCCGCGGGTCAGGTCAAGGCTGACATCGTAGGACTCGACGGAAATCAGTTCGGCGCGCTCACGGGCTTCGGCGCGCGTCAGGTTCATGCCTGGCAAAGGAGGTCCTCCAAAGAATTTTCGGCTGCCGGCCGGTGGTTCCGGTGCCGGCACTGTGATGCATTCTTCCACCCTTGCCTCCCATGGCAAGTAGCGCAGCCCACAGCGGGGGCGGGGCAGGCCCGGGCGGCGGCCCCGGCAGCCGCGGGGGTAGCGTTGGATGCATGGGAAAGCTGCTGGATTCGGTGGATGCCAGGGCCCTGCGGTTCGCCGTCGGGTTTCCTGTCGTCCTGGCTGCCGCCTTTGTTTACTGCGCGTTCCTGCTGCGCCCGGATCTGCCGGAGCCGCTTGCGGTCCAGTGGACGGACAGCGGCGGCGCCGCCTTCGCGCCCTTCGGCGCCTACGTGGGGGCCGGCGCCGCGGGAATCATCGTGTCCGGGTGGCTGGTCCTGCTCCAGGCCGCGCCGCTAAGCCGGCCCGTCCTGATGCGCAGGATCATGATGGGTGCCGGGCTTTTCCTTAGCTTGTTCATCACCTCCGCGCTCGCCGCAGGCCTGATCGGCCAAACGGGGCTGGCTGACGCCCGGCAGTCGCACGTGGACATGACGGTCCTCGCCCTGGGGAGCGGTGCGGCGGTTTCCCTCGGCGTGACCATGGCTATGGTGTACAAGGCCGACCGGCAGTGGTCCCCTGATGATGACCGCGCGCTCCAGGTCGCCATCGCCAGGGAACTGGACCCGGACCTTGCCCGGGACAGCATCAGGCTCTGGGTCCACGCCCGCAGTTCGGTGTTCGTGATGATCGCCATCGCCTCCCTGTTCCCGGCGGCCCTGATCGCCGTCGTGGTGCCCTGGCTGGGGATCCTCCTGGTGATCCTGGCCCTCCTGGGTGCGGCGTTCCTTTTCGCCCGCGTCCGCGCGGACCGGCGTGGGCTGAAGGTCCTGCTCGCCGGCGTGGTGCCGGTGATGGACGTACCCGCCGGTGCCATTTCCGACGCCAGCGCGGCCGACGTGAGGGCCGCCGATTACGGCGGGTGGGGCTACCGGCACCACGGCGGAACCGCCGCCATGCTCGTCGGCAGCGGGCCCGCCGTCGTCGTCAGCAAGACCGACGGCCAGCGCCTTGCCGTCAGCGGCGGCAGCCAGGCCTCGGCCGCGCGGCTTGCCGAAGTGCTCACCCGGGTGGCGGCCAGGGCCCGTGGCGGTGGTCCGCCGCCACCGGATGTCCGGAACCCCTGACCCCACCGCCGCCCTAGTATCCTTATCGGTGTCGTTCCGGCCCCCACCGGCGGCCTGCCAGCCCCACCAACGAACGGAATCAGCACGTGACCACTACCCCTGCCTTCCCGCGGGTCCACATTGCCACCGACCATGCAGGCATGGAGCTCAGCGCCCACCTTGTGTCCCACCTGACCGGGAAGGGATACGAGGTGGTGGACCACGGGCCCAAGGCTTACGACGCCCAGGACGACTACCCCTCGTTCTGCATCAACGCCGCCCTCGCCGTGGTCGCAGACCAGCAGGCGGGAGTACACGCCCTGGGCATCGTGCTGGGCGGGTCCGGCAACGGCGAGCAGATAGCCGCCAACAAGGTCAAGGGCGTGCGCGCCGCGCTGGCCTGGAACCTCTCCACCGCCACCCTTGCCCGCGAGCACAATGACGCGAATGTCGTGGCGGTGGGCGGACGCCAGCACACGGTGGAGGAAGCCACCGAACTGATCGAGGCGTTCCTGTCCGAACCGTTCAGCAATGACGAGCGGCACGTGCGCAGGATCGGCAAGATCGCGGCCTACGAAGCGACCGGCGAGGTCATCGAGTAGTGCCCGAGGGCCATTCCGTCCGCCGGCTCGCCCGCCAGTTCGGGGACGTCTTCACCGGCGAAG
Organism: Pseudarthrobacter sp. NIBRBAC000502770; assembly: GCF_006517815.1. NCBI lineage: Bacteria > Bacillati > Actinomycetota > Actinomycetes > Micrococcales > Micrococcaceae > Pseudarthrobacter > Pseudarthrobacter sp. NIBRBAC000502770. The sequence continues at coordinate 1,898,858 of NZ_CP041198.1, read as the reverse complement.
TACTTGCTGTCTCCAGTCCCCAGGGCAGGTTCAGCGGGGGAGCGGCGCTGTTGGACGGCCACGCCATGGTCGCCGCAGAGGCGCACGGCAAACACCTGTTCCTGCACTTCGACCACTCGCTGGTGCTGCACGTCCACCTCGGCCTGTACGGGGCCTGGAGCTTCGGCGGCGACAGCACCTTCACCGGCGCGTCAAGCATCGGTGCGCCGCGGCGGGTAGGGGAGCAGGAGGCCTTCACTGACGGGGACGACGACGGCGGCGCCGCCTACGCAGGTCCGCCGGCGCCCGTCGGGGCCGTCCGGGTCCGGCTCGCCGGAAGCCACGGCTGGGCGGACCTGCGCGGGGCCACCACCTGCGAAACCATCACCGCAGCGGAGGCCGACGCGGTCCTCGCGCGGCTGGGACCTGATCCGCTGCGGAACCTTCGCGGCGACGCCGGGCGGTTCGCCGCCAATGTCCGGACCCGGAAGACCCCGCTGGCGGCCCTGCTCATGGACCAGAAGGTGATTGCCGGCGTCGGGAACGTCTACCGCGCCGAAGTCCTGTTCCGCCGCCGCCTCGATCCGCTCCTTCCCGGGGCTGAGTTGCCGGAGGCCGACGCCCGCAGGCTGTGGCGCGACGTCGTTACCGTCATGAACGACGGCGTCGCCGATGGGCGGATCATCACCACCCCGCCGAAATACTGGACGCTCAACGGCACCACGGCGGCCAAGGCGGCCGCGGCAGGGGAACCGGTGCCGGCCAGGAGCGCCCACTTCCCGCACCGTGACGACGTCCATTTCGTGTACAAACGGCACGGTCTGCCCTGCCGGGTATGCCGCACCATCGTGCTCATGGCCGACCTCGCCGGGCGGAACCTCTACTGGTGCCCCTACTGCCAGCAGCCGCAGGCCTAGGGGCAAACGCACAAAAGGACCCCTCAACCGAGGGGTCCTTTTGCCATGGAGGGGACGACGGGAATCGAACCCGCGTAATCAGTTTGGAAGACTGAGGCTTTACCATTAAGCTACGTCCCCGAAGGAAGATCCGTTTTTCGCGGAAACTCCGGGCTGGCTGTCCAAGCCGGATACAACTAAACCTAATCCATGGCCTACGTGTCAAATGTGCATTCGCGACGCGTATCACCGTAGACTTGCCTGTGCACTTACGGGGTGTAGCTCAGCTTGGCTAGAGCGCCTGCTTTGGGAGCAGGAAGTCGCAGGTTCAAATCCTGTCACCCCGACTCTGCGGCCAGGACCAGCCGGCCTGGACACACATTGCGTTGCAGAAACCCATCCCACAACCCAGGAGTACTTAGACCGTGAAGAGCGCTGTCGAGAACCTCACCCCCACGCGGGTCAAGCTCAATGTTGAGGTCCCCTTTGAGGAACTGAAGCCCAGCATCGACTCGGCCTACAAGACCGTCGCGTCGCAGATCCAGGTTCCCGGGTTCCGCAAGGGCAAGGTTCCCGCCAAGCTCATCGACCAGCGCGTCGGCCGTGGCTACGTCCTGGAGACCGCCATCAATGACGGCCTCAACGGCTGGTACCAGGCTGCCGTGCAGGAATCCGGCATCCGCCCGCTGAGCCGGCCCGAGGTGGAAATCACCGAGGTTCCCGACCCCACCGCCACCGACGGTGGCCTGAAGTTCGCCGCCGAGGTCGACGTCCGCCCCGAGATCGAACTCCCGGACTACGCCGGCCTCGAGGTCCAGGTTGCCGCTGCGGAATCCTCCGACGCCGACGTGGACAAGGCCCTGGACGAACTGCGCGGCCGCTTCGGCACCCTGAAGTCCGTTGACCGCCCCGCTGCCGACGGCGACTTCCTCACCATCGACATCACCGCCACGATCGACGGCGAAGAGGTCGACTCCGCGGCCGGCCTGTCCTACCAGGTAGGCGCCGGCACCATGCTCGAGGGTATGGACGAAGCCGTAACCGGCCTCAGCGCCGACGAAGACGCCATCTTCGACACCACCCTGGTGGGCGGCGACCACGCCGGCGAAGCCGCCCAGGTCAAGGTAGTGGTCAAGGCCGTCAAGGAACGCGAACTGCCTGAGGCGAACGATGACTTCGCCCAGCTGGCCTCCGAGTTCGACACCCTCGCCGAACTGCGCGAAGACCTGGCAAAGCAGGCCGCCGAGTCCAAGATCGTTGAGCAGGGTGTTGAAGCCCGCGACAAGGTCCTGGACAAGCTGGTTGAACTCGTAGAGGTTCCCGTTCCGGACTCCGTCGTCGAAGAGCAGCTCGAAGCCCACTTCCAGGAGGGCAACGGCCACGGTGACGGCGAGCACGACACCGAAGAGCACCGCGAAGAGGTCCGCGCCAACACGGCCCGCGCCTTCCAGAACGAAATCATCCTCGACGCCATCGCGGAGAAGGAAGAAGTCAACGTCAGCCAGAGCGAGCTGATCGACTACATCGTCACCACCGCCAGCCAGTACGGCATGGACCCCAACCAGTTCGCCCAGATCATCGACCAGAGCGGCCAGGTCCCCATGATGGTTTCCGAGGTGCGCCGCCGCAAGGCACTGGCCGTCGTCCTGGGCCAGGCCACCGTGACCGACACCGAGGGCAACACCGTTGACCTCAGCGACTTCGTCCGCCCCGCCGGTGAAGAGGCTCCCGCCGCCGACGCCGAGGGTGTTGAGGCCGAGGCTGCCGAGGCAGAGGTTGTCGAAGCCGGGGACACTACGGCTGACGCCAAGGCGTAGTCCTTCCTGACCCGCAGCAACGGCCCCCGGATCCCTTCGATCCGGGGGCCGTTCGCGTTCTGCGGGAAGCAGCCCGCTGCCGGTTCGGTGATCGTGCGCCGTCAGCGAACAGCCGTCGGTGCGCGAACAAAACACCCGTGAAACCGGTTAGTGTCCAAGTAGTGATTTTCAGTGATGTCACCGTCACCAGTGAGAGGTAAGTAAACATGTCACAGCACTCAGAGGCCCCCCGGATGGCGACCGTCGATCCTGCAGCCCAGGACAACTACATTTACAACCGCCTCCTCAAGGAGCGGATCATCTGGCTGGGCTCGGAGGTGCGTGATGACAACGCCAACGCGATCTGCTCGCAGCTGCTCCTGCTCTCGGCCGAAAACCCGGAAAAGGACATCTACCTCTACATCAACTCTCCCGGCGGCTCCGTCACTGCAGGCATGGCCATCTACGACACCATGCAGTTCATCCCGAACGACGTCGTGACCGTCGCCACCGGCCTGGCCGCATCCATGGGACAGTTCCTGCTCTCCTCCGGCACCAAGGGCAAGCGCTACGCCACGCCCAACGCCCGCGTGCTGATGCACCAGCCGTCCGGTGGCATCGGCGGCACCGCTTCCGATATCAAGATCCAGGCCGAGCTCATCCTGCACATGAAGAAGGTCATGGCGGAACTCACCGCCGAGCAGACCGGCCAGACCGTTGAAACCATCCTCAAGGACAACGACCGCGACAAGTGGTTCACAGCCACCGAAGCCCTCGAATACGGTTTCTTCGACAAGATCGCCGCGCACGCCGGCTCCGTCTCAGGCGGCGGCGGAACGTCCAACGGTTCCTCCGGCGAATCAGCCTCCCAGAACTAACCGGCATCCAGAACCCCTTTCGATCAGGAGCAAACACAATGAACTACAACTTCGGGTGGTCAGCCGGTAATCTTCCGTCCAGCCGCTACGTCCTGCCGCAGTTCGAGGAACGCACCCCCTACGGCTTCAAGCGCCAGGACCCCTACACCAAGCTCTTCGAGGACCGCATCATCTTCCTCGGCGTGCAGGTGGACGACGCTTCCGCTGACGACATCATGGCCCAGCTGCTGGTCCTGGAGTCCACGGACCCGGACCGCGACATCACCCTCTACATCAACTCGCCGGGCGGCTCCTTCACGGCCATGACGGCGATCTACGACACCATGCAGTACATCCGCCCCGAGATCCAGACCGTCTGCCTCGGCCAGGCCGCCAGCGCGGCTGCCGTCCTGCTCGCTGCGGGCACGCCCGGCAAGCGGCTGGCGCTGCCCAACGCCCGCGTCCTCATCCACCAGCCCGCATTGTCCGGCGGCCAGGGCGGACAGGCCTCCGACCTGGAGATCCAGGCCGCAGAGGTCATGCGCATGCGCTCCTGGCTGGAGGACACCCTGGCCCACCACTCCGGACGCACGTCGGAGCAGGTCAACAACGACATCGAGCGCGACAAGATCCTTACCGCCGAAGAAGCCCAGGCATACGGCCTCATCGACCAGGTTCTTGACTCCCGCAAGATCAAGCCCCAGGCAATCACGAGGTAGCAGTACCGGAAGCCGGTGCGGTCCAGTTCATTTGGCCGCACCGGCCTTTTCATTCCACCCTTGGGGGCCAATGTGACCTAGAGTGGATGTTGTCACAAACCGGGCCGTGCGGCCCGGGAGAGATTTCAGCAATGGTGCAAGGCTGCCAGGCAGCAGGATACTAAGGGGTTCACATATGGCTCGGATTGGCGAGAGCACGGATCTGCTGAAGTGCTCTTTCTGCGGAAAGAGCCAGAAGCAGGTGCGCAAGCTGATTGCCGGCCCCGGTGTCTACATCTGCGATGAATGCATCGAGTTGTGCAACGAAATCATTGAGGAAGAGCTCGCGGAGGTCGCCGACCTCGGCAGCTTCGAGCTTCCCAAACCGCGCGAAATCTTCGACTTCCTGCAGGAATACGTGATCGGCCAGGAGCCCGCCAAGCGGTCCCTCGCCGTCGCGGTGTACAACCACTACAAGCGCATCCAGGCCGGCCACGCGCCCAAGTCCGGGAACCTCGGGGACGGCGCCCACCACGACGACGTCGAGATCGCCAAGTCGAACATCCTCCTCATTGGTCCCACCGGCTGCGGCAAGACCTACCTTGCGCAGACCCTCGCCCGCCGGCTGAACGTCCCGTTCGCCGTCGCCGACGCCACTGCCCTGACCGAGGCCGGATACGTGGGCGAAGACGTGGAGAACATCCTCCTCAAGCTCATCCAGGCCGCTGACTACGACGTCAAGAAGGCCGAACAGGGCATCATCTACATCGACGAGATCGACAAGATCTCCCGCAAGAGCGAGAACCCGTCCATCACCCGCGACGTGTCCGGCGAGGGCGTGCAGCAGGCCCTCCTGAAGATCCTCGAAGGTACCGTCGCATCCGTGCCGCCGCAGGGCGGACGGAAGCACCCGCACCAGGAATTCATCCAGATCGACACCACCAACGTCCTGTTCATCGTGGCCGGCGCTTTTGCCGGCCTGGAAGAGATCATTGGCTCCCGCTCCGGCCGCAAGGGCATCGGTTTCGGCGCTCCACTGAACGAGGCCAGCAAGAAGGTGGACTCCTACGGTGAAGTCATGCCGGAGGACCTGCTGAAGTTCGGCCTGATCCCCGAATTCATCGGCCGGCTCCCCGTCATCACCACCGTGTCCAACCTGGACCGCGATGCCCTGATCCAAATCCTTTCCACACCCAAGAACGCCCTGGTGAAGCAGTACCAGAAGATGTTCCAGATCGACGGCGTGGAGCTGGTGTTCGACGACACCGCCCTGGATGCCATTGCCGACCAGGCCCTGGAACGGGGCACCGGCGCCCGCGGCCTGCGCGCGATCCTGGAGGAAGTCCTGCTTCCCGTGATGTTCGACCTTCCCAGCCGCGAGGACGTGGCCAGCGTGGTGATCACCGAGGACGTGGTCCTGCGCGGGGCCGAACCCACCATGATTCCGCACGTGGCCAAGCGCCGTAAGTCTGCCTGACCGAGAGGACCTCCGTGACTGTACCCGCCAAGAACAAAGCCGACTTCTGGTTCGACCCCCTCTGCCCGTTCGCATGGGTGACCTCCCGCTGGATCGGGGAAGTGGAAACCGTGCGGGACATCGAGACCGAGTGGCACGTCATGAGCCTGGCAGTCCTGAACGAGGGACGGGACCTGGACCCCGGCTATCGTGAATCCATGGACAACGCCTGGGGCATGGTCCGGGTGATCATCGCCGCCCGTGAAGAGCATGGACCGCAGGTCATCAAGCCGCTCTACGATGCCATGGGCACGCTGATCCACAACCAGGGTGAAAAAGACCGCACCGAGGTCATCACCAAAGCCCTTGCGGAGTGCGGGCTCCCCGCCTCCCTGGCCGATGCCGCCACCTCCGACGCGTACGACCAGAAGCTCCGGGCCAGCCACGAGGAAGGGATTTCGCTGGTGGGCCAGGACGTCGGCACCCCGGTGGTCGCCTTCAATGGCACCGCGTTCTTCGGCCCGGTGCTGACGCGTATCCCCCGCAGTGAGGAAGCCGGCAGGATCTGGGACGCCACCACGGCCATCGCTGCCTACCCGCATTTCTTCGAGTTGAAGCGCAGCCGCACCGAGAGCCCGGAATTCGACTGAACGCCGGGCACTGACACTCTGGGAGGGCCCCGGGAAAACTACCTGAATGTAGTTATCCCGGGGCCCTTGCACGTGGTCCGGCGCAGGAGAACAATAGTTCCTACCACTTCGAAAGAAGGGGACGCAGGAACCAAAGATTCAGTGATTTGTCAGTTAACGCAGCCATCGGCAAAGTTGAATGCAAGCTACCAGTGACGGGGTAGTAAGACCTGAAGATCAGCGGATCCTGCCAGACCATCAGAGCACGTCACCGGATGGCCGAAAAGTCGAAGCCCCACCAACGGCAAAACGCTGATGGGGCTTCCCCTTTGCCTCGAAAAGGCTGACCTGGCTATGGTCCGGCGTCAGGCCTTGGCCGGCTCGTCGCTGGGTGCCAAAGCAACGTCGGAGACCGTGAGGTCGCCGCTGCCCACCGCCAGGGTGATCTCCCGGGCGTTGGACGCAGCCTTCAAATCCGCCAGCCCGGCCTGCAGCTGCGCTGTCAGCGCTTCCGGCGCAGTGATCGTGGCGGACAGCACCTCGGTGCGCTGCTTGACCTTGGCCTCGGACTTGGCCTTGCGGACACCGCTGAGTGCCACCCCCACCGTTGCCAGCATGGTGGTGTCGCCGTCCGGGATCTCCAGTGCAGCCGGCCATTCGGCCCGGTGCACGGACCCGTTGCGCCACCAGCTCCACACTTCCTCCGTGGCGAACGGCAGGAACGGGGCGAACAGCCGGAGCAGGGTGTCTAGTGTGGTGGCCAGGGCGGCGAGAACCGAGGCCTGCTCGGGATCTCCCGCAGCTCCGTAGGCGCGGTCCTTGATCAGCTCCACGTAGTCATCCGTGAACTGCCAGAAGAACGACTCCGTGAGCTGCAGCGCCCGGGCGTAGTCATAGTTGTCGAATGCCTTGGTGGACTGGGCCACGACGTCGGCCAGCTGGGCCAGGAGCGCACGGTCCAGGGGGTTCGTCAGCACGGCAATATCGCCCGAAAGCACCGAGTTCTCGGTTGCGCCCAGGTTCAGGACGAACTTGGAGGCGTTCAGGAGCTTGATGGCGAGCCGGCGGCCGATTTTCATCTGCGCGATCTCGTAGGCGGTGTCTGCGCCCAGCCGTGCAGAGGCGGCCCAGTAGCGGACGGCGTCGGAGCCGTACTCGTTCAGGACGTCCGTGGGGACCACCACGTTGCCCTTGGACTTGGACATTTTCTTGCGGTCCGGGTCCAGGATCCAGCCGGAGATGGCGGCGTGCTTCCAGGGGGCACTGTCCTGCAGGGAGTCCGCGCGGACCACCGAGGAGAACAGCCAGGTGCGGATGATGTCGTGGCCTTGGGGGCGCAGGTCGAACGGATAGACCTTGGCGAACAGGTCCTCGTCCCGGCTCCAGCCACCCACGATCTGCGGGGTCAGGGAGGACGTCGCCCAGGTGTCCAGGACGTCGGCGTCGCCGGTGAAGCCGTTGGGCTGGTCGCGCTGTGCCTCGTCGAAGCCCGGGGCGGCGTCGGCGGCAGGGTCGACGGGCAGGAGCTCGTCGGAGGGCAGGATGGGGTTGTCGTAGTCCGGGTTTCCCTGCGCGTCGAGCGGGTACCAGACGGGAATGGGCACGCCGAAGAACCGCTGGCGGGAGACCAGCCAGTCACCGTTCAGGCCGGCGATCCAGTTTTCATAGCGGGAACGCATGAACGACGGGTGGAAGTCGATGTCCTTGCCCCGGCCAATGAGGCGTTTGCGGCGGTCCTCGTCACGGCCGCCGTTGCGGATGTACCACTGGCGGGACGTAACCACTTCCAGGGGCTTGTCGCCCTTTTCGAAGAAGTTCACCGGATGCGTGATCTTCTTGGGCTCACCGTCCAGCAGGCCGGCTTCCTTGAGCAGTTCCACCACGGCTTCCTTGGCGGAAAAAGCAGTCTTCCCGGCGATGGCGGCGTACGCCTCCTTGCCGGCTCCGCTGGTGATCCACTCGGGCGTTTCGGCGATGATGCGGCCGTCGCGGCCCATGATGGCACGGGTGGGAAGCTGCAGTTCGCGCCACCAGGTGACGTCGGTCAGGTCACCGAAGGTGCAGACCATGGCGATGCCGGAGCCCTTGTCCGCCTTTGCCAGGGGGTGGGCCTTGACCTTGAGTTCAACATCGAACAGCGGGGACTTCACGGTCTTGCCGAACAGCGGCTGGTACCGCTCGTCGTCGGGGTTCGCCACCAGTGCGGCACACGCCGCCAGCAGCTCCGGACGGGTGGTCTCAATGAAAACCTTGTCCCCGTCTTCGGTGAAGAAAGGGTAGCGGTAGTAGGCCCCGGCGACTTCGCGGTCCTCAAGCTCGGCCTGCGCCACGGCCGTGCGGAAGGTGACGTCCCACAGTGTGGGAGCTTCGGCCATGTAGGCGTCCCCGGCCGCCAGGTTGGCCAGGAAGGCGCGCTGGGACACTGCGCGGGAAGTGTCATCGATGGTGCGGTAGGTCAGGTCCCAGTCAACGGACAGGCCCAGGGTCTGGAACAGGTTTTCGAAGACCTTCTCGTCCTCAACGGCCAGTTCTTCGCACAGTTCGATGAAGTTCTGCCGGGACACGACGTCGAAATCGCGCTGGTTCTTGGCCGGCTGCGCGGGCGGCTGGTAGTCGGCGTTGTACGGGATGGCCGGATCGCAGCGGACACCGTAGTAGTTCTGGACCCGGCGTTCGGTGGGCAGGCCGTTGTCATCCCAGCCCATGGGGTAGAAGACGTTCCTGCCGGTCATGCGCATGTAGCGTGCCTGGACGTCAGTCTGGGTGAAGGAGAACATGTGCCCCACATGCAGCGATCCCGACGCGGTGGGCGGGGGAGTGTCGATCGAGTAGACCTGCTCCCGGGTGGTGTCGGGGTTGAACTTGTAGGTTCCTTCGGACAGCCAGCGCCGGGTGAGCGCGGCTTCGAGGCCTTCGAGGGCCGGCTTGTCCGGAACTTTGATGGGGGCGGTGGTGGGCGTGTCTGTACCCTGCGTGTCTTCAGCCATTGGGCAATTCTTTCATGCTGGCTCCATCCCACCCAACCCGTCACCCCGGGGGACGACGACGACGGCTTCCGGGTGCTGGTGGACCGGCCCGGGCCGCGGGGGATGGCCAGGGAAAACGCCGCCGTCGACCTGCGCCCGCCGGTGATACTGACGCCAACCACCCGCGGGTCCTGCTTGATTACCTCATGGGACGGCCCGGCGGCTGATCCCGCTAGGGTGGTGCCATGACTGAGGACTTGCAGAAAAAGGCAGCATTGGTGACCGGCGCGAGCAGCGGAATCGGAGAGGCAACGGTGCGTGCGCTTCGCGCCGGCGGGTGGACGGTCTTCGCGGTGGCACGCCGGGCGGAGCGGCTGGCGGCACTGGAAAGGGAGACAGGCGCCGTGGCGATCCCGGCCGATATCGCAGAGGACGACGACGTGTCCCGGCTCCTCGCCCAGGTCACCGGAGCAGGCGGCATTGACACGCTGATCAACATCGCCGGTGGTGCCAGGGGTGCCGACAAGGTGGGCGATGCCAACACCGCTGACTGGGAGTGGATGTACCGGGTCAACGTCCTGGGAACCCTCAAGCTCACCCGCGCGTTCCTTCCGATGCTGCGGTCCACCGGTGAGGGCACCGTCCTGAACCTCACCTCCACCGCCGGATTGGATGCCTACGAAGGCGGGGGCGGCTACAACGCTGCCAAGTTCGGGCAGCACGCCATGACCAATGCCCTCCGGCTGGAAGAGGCTGAGCACAATGTGCGGGTCATCGAGGTGGCGCCGGGGCTGGTGCAGACCGAGGAGTTCGCCCTCAACCGGCTCGGGAATGCGCAGTCCGCAGAAAAGGTCTACCAGGGCGTGGAGAAGCCGCTTACCGCAGAAGACGTGGCCGACGTCGTCCGTTACGCCGTCAGCGCCCCACACCACGTCAACCTTGACCAGATCGTCGTCCGGCCGGTGGCGCAGGCAGCCACGCACAAGCTGATCCGGAAGGGCTAGGGGACCTGGACGTGCAGGGTGGCCACCACGGCGGCGTGGTCCGTCCCAGCGATCGGGTGGACCGAGTAGCCGGAGCCGGTGATGTCGCGGGTGGTCCCAGGTGGTCCAGGGCAATGCCCGGCAGGCGGTAGCCGCGCATGGGCCAGGTGGGCACCAGCCTGCTGCCCGCTGACGCCGCCACGTCCACCAGGGTCCGGGCGCCTCCAGCCCCGGCCAGCAGCGAGCGGAATTCCTGGTGGTCATAGGTTGCGTTGAAGTCTCCGGCCAGCAACAGGGGACCGGAGCCGGTGCCGGCCCCGGCCAATGTGGCCAGTTCCTTGCGCCACTGGTTCACGGCGCTGCCCACCGGCGCCAGGGTGTGCACGGCCACGACACGAAGGGTTGCACCCCCGCCACGGCCCAGGTCGAGCCGGACAACCGGCATGCTGAACCGGGTGTCCGGAAGCACCCCGGCGTCCTCGAGCATGGACGACGAGTAGACCGCAGTTCCCCCGGCGCCTTCCCTGGCGTGGGCAATCCGGTGCGGAAGCAGTCCGTCCAGCCCCGCCGCCGTCAGCTTCAGCGAGAGCTGGGGCGTGTACTCCTGCACTGCCAGCAGGCCCACGCGCCGTTCACGGACCAGGTCCACGATCTTCCCTGCGTCCGCGCCGCCCAGTTCCGCGTTGATGCTCATGGCCACCAGGGTGACCGGCCGTCCGGCCGCCTCGGCGGTGGGCCCGCGGACATCCAGTGGAAGCAGCCAGAAGGCCTGGCAGCCCATCAGCGATGCAGCCAGGACCCGCTGCCACCGGCTACGCCCCAGTAATGCGAGGAGCAAGGCTGCCGCGGCAGGCGCGGCAACCCAGGGCATGAACGCCACCAGCTGCACCCCCAGGACGGGCCATTCCACCGGTATGGCGCGGACGGCCGACACGGCAGCCACCGGCAACGCAACCGGTACGAACAGCCACCGGCACACGGTGGCCGCCCTCCTCCGGCACGGGACAGGGGCGCGGTTCAAGGCCAGGTGTCCAGTATGCCGACGACGGCGGCGTGGTCCGTCCCGGGGAATCCGACGGTGCTGAACCCCGCCACCCTGATGCCGCGGCTCACAAGGATGTGGTCGATCGCAGTAAAGGCGGGGACCGGCGCATTCATGGGCCAGGTGGGGACCAGGCCCATTCCTACGGTCCCGGCGGCATCGGTAAGGCCGGTGGTGAGCAGGTTCCGGAACTCTGCATGGTCCTGCCCGGCGTTGAAGTCGCCCAGCAGGACTGAGCTCCCGTCCGCCGGTAGTCCCTGCTGCAGGCCTGCCAGCTGGTCGAGTTCCGCCCGCCAGGATGGCGTATGTCCAGGGCGGGGGGAGTCAACGTGCACCGAGGTCAGCCGGATGCCGCCGGCGGTGCCCGGGACATCGGCGACGGCGCGGGTCTGGTAGAAGGACGTACCGGGCACCCGCGGCATCGGCACGAGTGGATAGCGGGAGAAGATGGCGTTGCCGGTGCCGGCTCCGTCAACGTCGATGACCCGGTACGGAAAGTCCACGCCAATTCCTGCCGCCTCAAGGCCTGCCAGGCCTTCAAGTGCCAGTTCAGGAAGGGCGAGAATGTCCACGTCCCGTGCCCGGGCCTGCCCCAGCAGGACGGTGGGATCCACGCCCGTTGATCCCACGTTCAATGCCATCACGGTCAGCGGGTGGACGCCGGCATGGCTTGCGCCCGCACCGGCGTGGGCCGGCCGCTCAAAGAGTGTGCCCGGGGCCGCGGACGCCGGGACGATACGCGGCGCCACTATCGACATCTGGCCTAACAGGAGACAGGTGGCCAGCACGGCCAGCACAATGCGCGCACCCCGGAGTTCCAGGGCAACGGCGGCCAGTGCGGCTGCCGCTGCGGCAAGGGACGCGAACAAACTGGCGGGGAACAGGGACAGCAACTGGACCCACGGAGTGCCGGACCCGCCGCCGGCAAGGCGCACGATGGTCAGTCCTGCTGCGGGCAGCCACAGGACGGCCGCGATTGACCAGCAGGCCCACGAACCCGCCCGGCGCAAAAGGCTGGGCCGCATGCCCGGCACGGATGGCTGCACCGCTTGCATCTGTCCATTATTCGCGGCCCGGTCCGGGCCGGACAGCGGTCACTGCCCGTAACTGCCTCCCTAATTCCGCACCACGTCACCACCAGTTCCCTGCACCGGTTCCCCGGGAGGCGCCGGGTCCCGGAGCCTCCGGACCGGGAACGGGATGCGGCGCGACGGGCCGGAATGGCACAGGACGCCATGGCGATAGTAGAATCTGGGTTGGCGATGACCCGGCAATCACCGGCGAGCTTCCGGAAGAACACGCGGCCCAGGTAAAGGGTGGCCGCGCCAGTAGAACCGGACGGGTAAGCCCGTCACAGCAGTAATGAGAGGCCGGGGCAGCGCGTGTTCCTTGCGGAAGACACGCGGCGCCGGTAAGTGAGGTGGTACCGCGGTGGGCGTGAAGTCTTTCAAAGACGGCACGGCAGCCGTCCTCGCATCCTGAACGGAACATCCGGTCCTGCCGGGGTTCACCACGCTCAACCCAGGATGTCGAACATGACGTTTTACCCCAAGGCCTCAGCCTCCAGCACCGGTTCCAACGGCAGCGCCGGCGTTTCCGCCTCCGTGAAGTTCCCGGAGATCGAAGAGCGCATCCTGAAGTACTGGGACCAGGACGGCACCTTCCAGGCCAGCATCGACCAGCGCAGTGCCGACGCCCCCGGCGGCGAGCCCGGCAGCAACGAATTCGTTTTCTACGACGGCCCGCCCTTCGCCAACGGCCTGCCGCACTACGGCCACCTCCTCACCGGCTACGCCAAGGACCTGGTGGGCCGCTACCAGACCCAGCGCGGCAAGCGCGTGGAGCGCCGCTTCGGCTGGGACACCCACGGCCTGCCTGCCGAGCTCGAGGCCATGAAACAGCTGGGGATGACGGACAAGACCCAGATCGAGGCCATGGGCATCGACAAGTTCAACGACGCCTGCCGCGCGTCCGTGATGAAGTACGCCGACGAATGGCGCAGCTACGTCACCCGCCAGGCACGCTGGGTGGACTTCGACAACGACTACAAGACCCTCAACGTCGAGTACATGGAGTCGGTCCTCTGGGCGTTCAAGCAGCTGCACGACAAAGGGCTGACCTACAACGGCTACCGGGTCCTGCCCTACTGCTGGAAGGACGAAACGCCGCTGTCCAACCACGAGCTGCGCATGGACGACGACGTCTACAAGAACCGCCAGGACCAGACCGTCACCGTCACGTTCCCCATCCTGGCCGGCGGCTCCGCGCTGTCCAAGCAGCTCGACGGCGTGCAGGCCCTCGCCTGGACCACCACCCCCTGGACGCTGCCCACCAACGCCGCGCTCGCCGTCGGGCCTTCCATCACCTACGCCGTGCTGCCGGCAGGCCCCAACGGCATCAAGGCGGCCTCCGCCGACGCCCCGGTTACCGGGAGCTTCATGCTTGCAGCGGACCTGCTGGGCAGCTACGCCAAGGACCTTGGCTATGACAGCTTCGAGGATGCTGAAGCCGCCGTCGTATCCACCCACACCGGCGCCGAGCTGGAGGGTCTGGAATACCAGCGCCTCTGGGACGACTTCGCCGACAACGAGAAATACGGCATGGAGAACGCCTGGCGCTTCGTGGTGGCCGACTACGTCACCACCACGGACGGCACCGGCATCGTGCACCAGGCGCCCGCCTACGGTGAAGATGACCAGAAAGTCTGCGAGGAGGCAGGCATCCCCGTGGTGCTCTCCGTGGACGAGGGCGCAAAGTTCCTGCCGTTGTTCAAGCACGGCGACCTCCACGACATCGTGGGGCTGCAGGTCTTCGAGGCCAACAAGCCGATCACCCAGGTGCTCCGTGCCCAGGGCCGCCTGGTCCGCCAGGCCAGCTACGAGCACAGCTACCCGCACTGCTGGCGCTGCCGCAACCCCCTGATCTACCGTGCCGTGTCCTCCTGGTACGTGGAGGTCACCAAGTTCAAGGACCGGATGTCCGAACTGAACCAGGAGATCAACTGGATCCCCGGCAATGTCAAGGACGGCCAGTTCGGCAAGTGGCTCGAGAACGCGCGCGACTGGTCCATCAGCCGCAACCGCTTCTGGGGCAGCCCCATCCCCGTCTGGCAGTCCACGGACCCCGAGTACCCGCGCACGGACGTTTATGGCTCCCTGGCGGAAATCGAAGCCGACTTTGGCCGGCTGCCGCTGAACAAGGACGGACAGGTGGACCTGCACCGCCCGTTCATCGACGAGCTCACCAGGCCCAACCCGGACGATCCCCGCACGCCCGAAGAGGGCCAGTCCGTGATGCGCCGGGTGGAAGACGTCCTGGATGTCTGGTTCGACTCCGGCTCGATGCCGTACGGCCAGGTGCACTACCCATTTGAGAACGAGGCCTGGTTCAACACGCATAACCCTGCTGACTTCATCGTCGAATACATCGGTCAGACACGCGGCTGGTTCTACATGCTGCACATCCTGTCCACAGCGCTGTTCGACCGGCCGGCGTTCCGGAACGTTATCAGCCACGGCATCGTGCTGGGCTCGGACGGGCAGAAGATGTCCAAGAGCCTGCGCAACTACCCGGACGTCTCCGAGGTCCTGGACCGCGACGGCTCCGACGCCATGCGCTGGTTCCTGATGTCCAGCCCCATCCTGCGCGGCGGCAACCTGATCGTCACCGAACAAGGCATCCGCGACGGCGTGCGCCAGGTGATCCTGCCGCTCTGGAACGTGTACAGCTTCTTCACGCTCTACACCAACGCTGCCGCCGCAGGACAGGGCTACGATGCGAAGCTGCGCTACGACGGCTATGCGGACACCCTGGACCAGTACCTGCTGGCCAACACCGGCGACCTGGTGCGAAACATGACCGTGCAGCTGGACACCTATGACATCTCCGGTGCCTGCGACTCGCTCCGCAGCTACCTGGACATGCTCACCAACTGGTACGTCCGCCGCAGCCGGCAGAGGTTCTTCGACGAGGACCAGGACGCCTTTGACGCCCTGTTCACCGCGCTGGAGACCGTCACCCGCGCCGCAGCCCCGCTGCTCCCGCTGGTCTCCGAGGAGATCTGGCGCGGCCTGACCGGCGGCCGCTCCGTGCACCTGGCCGACTGGCCGGACGCGGACCTCTTCCCCGCCAACCCCGCGCTGGTGGAGGCCATGGACCGGGTCCAGCAGATCTGCTCCACCGGGTCCTCGCTCCGCAAGGCAGCCAACCTGCGGGTCCGCCTTCCCCTCCAGGAACTCACCGTCGTGGCACCCGGGGCGGATGTGCTGGAAGGCTTCGCCGCCGTCGTCGCCGATGAACTCAACCTGCGCTCCGTGCGCCTGCTCGACGCGGCCACCGCTTCCCCTGAAGAGTTCGGCATCCAGCAGAAGCTGGTGGTGAACGCCCGTGCCGCGGGCCCGCGCCTGGGCAAGAACGTCCAGGTGGCCATCAAGGGATCCAAGTCCGGCGACTGGTCCGTGGACGACGCCGGTGTGGTCACCGCGGGTGGGCTGCAACTGGAGCCCCAGGAGTACACGCTGGAGACGGTGGTGGCTGAGTCCGAGGGCGGGTCTGCCGCTGTTGCCGTGCTGCCCGGAGGCGGGTTCGTGGTCCTGAACACGGAGGTCACCCCCGAACTGGAGGCCGAAGGCCTGGCACGCGACATGGTCCGCGCCATCCAGCAGGCCCGGAAGGACGCCGGGCTCAACGTCAGCGACCGGATCCGGACAACGGTCACAGCCGCGCAGCACGTGGTGGATGCCCTGCTGGCCAACGCTGAACTGGTCAAGGGCGAGACGCTGACGGTAGAGCTGGCCGCAGGGCCGGGCGACGTGTCCGAACCCGCCGTCGCAGTCGAAAAAGTGGAGGCCTAGGACATGACCGACGAATTCTCCGTGGAAAGCGTCTACGCCGAACTCCTGGGACGTGCGCCGGAAAACAAGATGGAACCCCGGCTGGCTCCGCTGTTCCGCGCCATGGACGTGCTCGGCGAGCCCAACAAGGCGTACCCGATCATCCACGTCACCGGAACCAACGGCAAGACCTCCACCTCGCGGATGATCGAATCCGTGCTCCGCGCCCATGGCCTGAGTACGGGGCGGTACACCAGCCCGCACCTGTCCAAGGTCACCGAACGGATCAGCATCGACGGCCACCCCGTGTCCGATGAGACGTTCGTTCGGATCTGGGACGAGATCAGGCCCTACCTGCAGATCGTGGACTCCGAACTGGAAGCCGAGGGCCAGCCCCGCCTGACCTACTTCGAGTGCCTCACCATCCTGGGCTTCGCCATCTTCGCCGACCAGCCCGTCAACGTGGCCATCATCGAAGTGGGCCTTGGCGGCATCACCGACGCCACCAACGTGGGCGACGGCCAGGTATCGGTGGTGACGCCGATTTCGCTGGACCACACGGACCTGCTGGGCGACACCACCGAGGACATCGCCTACGAAAAGGCCGGCATCATCAAGCCCGGCGGCTACCTCATCAGCGCAGCGCAACCCCTTGACGCGGCCCAGGTTCTGCTGGAAAAGGCCAAGGAAGTGGGTGTGCCTTTCCGCTTCGAGGGCGTTGAGTTCGGCGTCGAGTCACGGGCAGTGGCCGTGGGCGGGCAGATGGTCACCATCCAGGGCATCGCCGGCCGCTACCCGGACCTGCTGGTACCGCTGCACGGCGCCCACCAGGCGCAGAACGCCGCCGTGGCCGTGGCAGCCCTGGAAGCATTCTTCGGGGGCGAAAAGGAACTCGACTTCGAGGTCCTGCAGGAAGGGTTCGCCGCGGTGACGTCACCCGGGCGCCTCGAAGTGGTCCGCACCGCGCCCACCATCATCGTGGACGCCGCCCACAACCCCGACGGCATCAAGGCCTCGGCCGCCGCGCTGCAGGAAGCGTTCACCTTCACCCGGCTGGTTCCGGTGGTGGGAGTGCTCAAGGAGAAAGACGCAGAGGAGATCCTTCGCCAGCTCAAGGAATCCCTGGGGGGCGTGGCTGGGGAATACTGCTTCACCCAGTCCAACTCCCCGCGCGCCGTTCCCGCGGCGGAACTGGCGGAGCTGGCCATTGACCTGGGCTTCGGCGAGGACAACGTCCACGTCGCCGAGAAACTGGACGATGCACTGGAATGGGCTGTGGAACGGGCCGAGGCCAACGACGACCTTTCCGGCGGCGTGCTGGTCACAGGCTCGATCACCCTGGTGGCCGAGGCGCGGATCCTGCTCGGAAAAACGGAGGCATGACCATGGCCAGACTGACAAAAGCGCAGCGCGAGTGGCGGCCCGGCATGCCCAGGAAGCGGCGTTCCACCAAGGTCATGTTCGCCTCCACCGTGCTGCTGCTCGAAGCGTTTGTCATGTTCTTTGCCACGCTGGTGGTGTTTGGGCTGCGCCGCGGGGAATTCCCGCCCGCCCTGATCCTCGGCGTCGGCATTGCCCTCAGCGTGGTCATGGTCTTCGCCTGCGCGGTCCTCAACAAGCCCTGGGGCATCGGCCTTGGATGGGTCCTGCAGATCGTCCTGATCCTGACCGGCATTTTCGAGCCGGCCATGTTCCTGGTGGGCGCCCTCTTTGCGGTGGCCTGGTGGTACGGCATCCGCACCGGCATCCGGCTGGACCGGGAAGCCGCCCAGCGCGCCCGCGAACAGGCCGAATGGGAAGCCACGCACCCCGACCAGGCCGCGGGTCCCGCCCAACCGCAGACCCCATAAGCCAGCCCCCGTAGACTTGTCCCGAAACCCCACCAACGCATTGGAGCAGTTGTGACCACTGAGCGCACCCTCGTCCTGATCAAGCCCGACGGCGTCGCCCGTAACCTGACCGGGGCCATCCTGGCCCGCATCGAAGCCAAGGGCTACAGCCTTGTTGAGCTGAAGAAGGTTGACGCCACCCGTGAGCTCCTGGAGCAGCACTACGAGGAGCACGTGGGCAAGCCGTTCTACGAGCCCCTGGTGGAATTCATGCTCAGCGGCCCCGTGGTGGCGGCCATTTTCGAAGGCCACCGTGTCATCGAAGGCTTCCGCTCCCTGGCGGGCACCACGGACCCCACGACGGCGGCCCCCGGCACCATCCGCGGCGACTTCGGCCGGGATTGGGGCCTGAAGGTGCAGCAGAACCTGGTCCACGGCTCCGACTCGACTGAGTCAGCCGACCGGGAGATCAAGATCTGGTTCCAGGGCTGAGCGGCCCCGGAACAGCAAGAAGCCCTTGGTTCTTCGGAACCAAGGGCTTCTGTCGTCTGCGGCCTAAAAGCCCGAGGTACCCGCGAACACCTGGATGAACGCAAAAAAGATGGTGGCGATGACGGCAACATACAGCAGCGCCGTGATGATCCAGCCGGAATCGCCAAGGATGCGGGTTGCCCGGGCGGGCAGGGGGATGACGCCCGCGCTGATGTTCCGGATGGTGGTCCACACGAAGAGCGGGATCATGGCCGCCCAGACGATCATGCAAAACGGGCACAGGATGTGGATGGAGTACAGGGCCTGGGACCACAGCCAGACGACGAACGCGAAGCCGAGCGTGACTCCTGCCTGCAGCCCGAGCCAGTACCAGCGGGCAAAGGTCGCTCCGGACAGCAGGGCCATGCCCACCGTGATGGTGATGGCGAAGGCCACGATGCCGATAAACATGTTGGGGAAGCCGAAGAGGGAACTTTGCCAGGTCTGCATGACCTGCCCGCAGGAGATCCACGGATTCACGTCGCACACGGTGGTGTGGTTGGGGTCCTTGAGTACCTCGAGTTTTTCCAGGACCAGGGTTCCGGAAGCGAGCCAGCCGACGATTCCGGTGATGACCAGCAACCAACCAAAGGGCCGGTTGCGCGCCATCCGCGGAAGGCTTCCGGCGGCGCTGGCCTGCGGCTCGGCGGCCCGTTCCTGCTCGTGGGCGCTGACGGGGGAGATGCTGGGCATGGGTATGGCGTCCTTTTCGTCCGGTGCTCCTGTGCCTGATTGTAACGCCGCCGGCTGGAGCCACCACACAGGCAAAGGAACAGCAACGCCCGCTTCCGCTGCGATCCGGCGCGGGTATGAGAGAATGAACGTGGCTGGAAGCCGATCCACATTCGGACTCCGGTCCGGTGGTTTGTTCCCAAGACCGCCAATGATGAGCAGGGCAGGCTTCGGATTCTTCCGGCACACCCGCGACTCCATTGAGCGGCACCTGGTTGTAGCACGAAGAACAACGGGTTTTCAGAACATCCGCCGGCTCCCACGGGCTGCCGCACCCCAACGACGGTGCGAACCTGGGAGTATCCACTTGACTTCTGTCAATGCCTGCGGGTGTTGACAATATGTGCCCCAATGGGTGCCGGATGTGGCGGTACGTCAGGGGCAGGAGTGTTGCCACGTATGGAGAATGACCAGGAACTCGCCGTTAACGATGAAGCAGCGGCTGCCGCGCCCAAGAGGGCACCGCGGACCCGCCGCAAGGCGGCACCCAAAACCGGGCATGCCCCTGCGGATGCCGTGACCAGTGCACCGGATGCCGATTCGGCCCCCGGTGGAGACCCGGCCGGTCAAGAAACCGCGGTTGAAGCAACCACCGTGGACGCAACCGCTGCCGAAGAAGCCGGCACTGCGCAGAAGGCGCCCGCCCGGCGCACCCGGGCCCGGAAGAAGGCCGACACCGCGGAACCCCTGCCTGCCTTCGCCGCTGACGCGGAGCGTGCTGCCGAAGTGGCGACCGTTGACGCGCCGGCCGCAGTTCCGGACCCCGGGGCCGACAGCCCTGCCGTTCCTGCCCAGGAGGCAACGGCAGATCCCGAAACCAAGCCGGTCCGCCGCCGTCGGGTAGCCACCCGCAAGGCTGCCTCTCCAGCCGCCGCCCCCGCAGCCGACTCCGCGGGAACGGCTGGTGAAACACCTGCCGCCGCAGCCCCGGAGGCAGTGCTGCCGGAGGCCGCTGACCAGATCGCGGAACAGGACGTGGAGCAGGCGAACGTGCCCGCCGGGCAGGAGGCCGTTCCTGCAACGGAAGGGGCTCCGGCACCGGAGCAGCCCACGGAAGCGCCGGCAGCGGAAGACGGCGAGGCCGCCGCTGCCGCCAGCCCCTTCGGCTCGCTGTTCCTGGAACCCGCTTCCCCCACCTCAGTACTCTTCCAGGCCCCGGACCTCAGCACCGTAGTCCGGCCCGCAGCGCCGGCCGCCGCGGAGCCTGAGGAAGAAGAATCCGAAGACGCCGAGGATTCCTCCAGCCGCCGCCGTCGCCGCAGCCGTGGCCGCAGGGGCCGCAGCCGCATCGGTGGTGCGGCGGAGGAGGACAACGAGGACAGCGGTTCCGATGCTGAGGACGAGTCCGACGAGGACAACGCAGGCCAGGTGGAAGACGGCGTGACGTCCCGCCGCCGCCGTCGCCGCCGCCGCGGTGACCAGGACCTTGAGCTGACCGGTGGGGAAGACGACGATCCGCCCAATACCGTGACGAGGGTCCGTGCGCCGCGCGCGGTCAGTGAAGCGCCGGTCAACAACCGGGTCACCAGCGTCAAGGGCTCCACCCGCCTTGAGGCCAAGAAGCAGCGCCGCCGCGAATCCCGCGACACCGGCCGCCGCCGCACGGTGATCACCGAAGCCGAGTTCCTGGCCCGCCGCGAATCCGTGGACCGCCAGATGATCGTGCGCCAGCGCGATGACAGAATCCAGATCGGCGTCCTCGAAGACGGCGTCCTGGCAGAGCACTTCGTGTCCAAGACCCAGCAGGATTCGTTGATCGGCAACGTGTACCTGGGCAAGGTCCAGAACGTGCTGCCATCCATGGAAGCGGCGTTCGTGGACATCGGGCGCGGCCGCAACGCCGTCCTGTACGCCGGCGAGGTCAACTGGGAAGCCGTCAACCTTGAGGGCAAGCAGCGCCGCATTGAGAACGCGCTCAAGTCCGGCGACACCGTGCTGGTCCAGGTCACCAAGGACCCGGTGGGCCACAAGGGTGCCCGCCTCACCAGCCAGATCTCCCTGCCCGGCCGCTACCTGGTGTACGTCCCCGGCGGTTCCATGACGGGCATCTCCCGGAAGCTGCCCGACGTCGAACGCAACCGGCTCAAGCGCATCCTCAAGGACCGCCTTCCCGAGCACGCCGGCGTCATTGTCCGCACCGCCGCCGAGGGCGCTTCCGAGGAAGAGCTCACGCACGACATCAACCGGCTGCGCGCCCAGTGGGAAGGCATCGAAAGCCAGTCCACCTCCACCAAGATCCTGGCCCCCGAGCTCCTCTACGGCGAACCCGACCTGACCATCAAGGTGGTCCGTGACGTCTTCAACGAGGACTTCTCCAAGCTCATCGTTTCCGGCGAGGAGGCCTGGGACACCATCGAGGCCTACGTCACCTACGTGGCGCCGGACCTTGTGGGCCGGCTCGAGAAGTGGACCAAGGACCAGGACATCTTCTCCGCCTGGCGAATCGACGAACAGATCCACAAAGCCCTCGAACGGAAGGTCTTCCTGCCCTCCGGCGGCTCCCTGGTGATCGACCGCACCGAGGCCATGACCGTGGTGGACGTCAACACGGGCAAGTTCACCGGCAGCGGCGGCAACCTCGAGGAAACCGTCACCAAGAACAACCTCGAAGCGGCCGAGGAAGTGGTGCGCCAGCTGCGGCTGCGCGACATCGGCGGCATCATCGTGATCGACTTCATCGACATGGTGCTCGAATCCAACCGCGACCTGGTCCTGCGCCGCCTGGTTGAGTGCCTGGGCCGCGACCGGACCAAGCACCAGGTTGCCGAAGTGACCTCACTCGGACTGGTCCAGATGACGCGCAAGCGCATGGGCACCGGCCTGCTGGAGGTGTTCGGCGAGCAGTGCGAGGCCTGCGCCGGCCGGGGCGTCGTGACCCACGACGATCCCGTGGAGCACCGCCGGGCCAACACGGTGGCGGCCGAGCACCACGTCCAGCGCACCGACAACCGGCCCGAAACCCGTGCGGAGGCCCGCCCGGAAGCGCAGCGGAACGACGCCCAGCCCGGTGTCCGGTCCGAACGCAAGCGGCGGCGGGGACGCGGCGGCCAGCAGCCCGAGGCTGCCCCGGCACCTGCCGTCCATGTCCACACCGTCCAGCCGGACCCGTCCGACGCCGAGCGGCACGCCAAGGCGGAGGCAACCAGGCTTGCCCTGGCGAACATCGCCGCTGCCGCCCATGCGGCCCACCTGCACGACGACGAGGTAGCGGCTGCCCGGCAGGTGCCGGCCGCGGAGCCCGCGCAGGTACCCGTTGAGGAGAAGCACGACGCCGATGCCCCGGCACGTCCCGCAGCCGTCCTCACGTTCGGCGGCGAGGAAGTCCCGCTTCCGTTCGTGGAGCACGCCGGGGAACAGCATCCGAAGCCTGCCCTGACGCTGGACCGGCTTGCGGAAGCATTCGCACACCTGGGCCAGCCGGCTTCCCCTGTGGGGGATGCGCCTGCCAATCAGGCAGAGGCTCTGCAGGCAGCAGAAGAGGCAGCACCGGAGCAGCCGGCCGGGGCAGGGGCGGCGGGAGCCCGCGCCGGTGCCGCTCCTGAGGCGTCCCCTGAAAAGGACTATTCGGACCACACGCTGGAGCAGTCCCGGCAGCGCCGGCCCCGGCGCCACCGGGCCGCCAGCCGTGCCCAGGGTGCCGCCAACGAGACCGCCGTCCAGCACCATGAAAACGTCCAGGCTGATGCCGGTGGGCACTCGCACGCAGCGAAGGCCCCCGAACCCGCGAAGGACCAGCCGGAACCGCGGAAGGCGGCCGAGGAACCCATCATCCTCGGCGTCGGGGTGCCTGCCTCGGAACTCTAGGCACAGGAGCTTCCAGCCAGGAATCCCCGTCCTGCGCATCGGTCCACCCGGATTACCGGGGGTACCGTGCGGGGCGGGGATTCCTGCCGTTGCGGGATGGCCCATTTTTGCGGCGGCCGTTGTCACCTTTTTCCCGGGTGCGGCACACGGGCTAGGGTAGGAACCGACACGGGGTGCCGCGCAGCAGGCCGGCTGAGATCCAGACCCGTTGAACCTGTCCGGCTAGTACCGGCGAAGGGATGTCTCTTGTCTTCGACCCTTTCCATGCCCCTGCCAGCTTCCTCCGCCACCAGCACCGGGCTGCCAACCGGCCGGGAAGTCCCGCGGGTCCTGTCCATCGCCGGCTCCGACCCGTCCGGGGGCGCAGGCATCCAGGCCGACCTGAAAAGCATTTCCGCCCACGGCGGTTACGGCATGGCTGCCATCACGGCGCTGACGGCGCAGAACACGTGCGGTGTACAGGCAGTCCACGTTCCTCCCGCAGCCTTCCTGGCACAGCAGCTGGACGCGGTCAGCGATGATATCTCCATTGACGCCGTCAAGATCGGCATGCTGGGGGACGAGGCCGTGATCCGCACTGTCCGGCACTGGCTGGAGAAGGTCCGTCCCGCCGTCGTTGTCCTGGACCCGGTGATGGTGGCCACCAGCGGCGACCGGCTGCTGACAGAGTCCGCCGAGGCCGCCCTCCGGGACCTCTTGCCCCTGGCCCACCTCATTACCCCCAACCTGCCGGAGCTTGCCATGCTGGTGGGCGCGGATCCAGCAGACAGCTGGGCGGCAGCGCTGGAGCAGGGGAGGCGCCTGGCGGATGCCACCGGCGCCACCATCCTTGTCAAGGGCGGGCACCTGGCGGGTGCGGACTGCCCGGATGCGCTGGTCAATACGGCGGGCCTCCTGCCAGGGGAAGTGGTGGAGGTGCAGGGAAACCGCATCGACACGCGCAACAGCCACGGCACCGGCTGTTCCCTGTCCTCCGCGATGGCCACCGTCCAGGCACGCCTTGGCGACTGGGAGGCATCGCTCCGAACGGTCAAGCCATGGCTGGCCGGCGCCCTTGAGAAGGCGGAGCAGCTTGAAGTGGGCCGGGGAAACGGACCCGTGCACCATTTCCACCATGTGCGGCCGGCCCTCGCGGAAGGCGCTTTCGCTGCCCGGCTGTGGACGGAAGCCCAGCATGACCTGGCGGACATCTACGCCCTGGACTTCATCCACGGCCTGGCCGCCGGGGACCTGGCCGAGAAGGACTTCGCCTACTACCTGGCGCAGGATGCCCTGTACCTGAACGGCTACTCCCGGGTCCTTGCCCGGGCGAGTGCCCTGGCCCCGTCAGAAGGGGAGCAGCTGTTCTGGGCCGGATCATCGCAGCAGTGCCTGGAAGTGGAGTCGGAGCTGCACCGCTCGTGGCTCAGCACCCGCCCCGCCCAGGGCGGACTTGGCCCCGTCACCAAGGCCTACGTGGACCACCTCACCGCAGCATCGGCGTCGGGAAGCTACGCCGTCCTGGCCGCCGCCGTCCTCCCCTGCTTCTGGCTTTACGCCGAAGTCGGGGAAAAGCTGCACGCCAGGTTCCTTGCCTCGGGAGAGCCGGGCGGCCACGCCTACGCAGCCTGGCTCCGGACCTACGCGGACGAGGGCTTCGCCGAGGCCACCCGCCGGGCCATCGCCATCGTGGACGCAGCAGGACGGAGGGCCTCCGACCACGAACGCGCGGCGATGGTGACTGCGTTCAAGCAGTCCTGCCGCCTGGAAGTGGAATTCTTCGACGCGCCGAGGTTGCATTCCTGAACCCTCCGGGCAGCGCCGCCGCTATGATGGAGTCCATGGTTGCGGTGCTGCCTGTCGGAGTGTGGTTACTACCACACCCGGGCCGCCGGAACCAGCCTCATTTGCGGCCGTAGATGGATTTAGCGTATTCTGGATCTTCGGTGCTTACGCCAACACTTGGGTTATGACCCCACGGCGTTGAGGCACAGCGCGAACCCTGGCTTTTTGAGTCGGTTCCGCACGCAAATTTTGTAATAAACGTCGAGAGAAGTGAGTTCCCAAGTGGTGTACGCGATTGTCCGCGCAGGCGGCCGCCAAGAGAAGGTTTCCGTTGGAGACTTCGTTACCCTGAACCGCGTCGCCGGTGGAGCCGGCAGCACCATTGAGCTGCCCGCACTGCTCCTGGTTGATGGTGACAAGGTCACCTCTGCCGCCGCTGACCTGGCCAAGGTAACTGTTACGGCTGAAATCCTCCAGGACCTGCGTGGTCCTAAGATTGTCATCCAGAAGTTCAAGAACAAGACCGGCTACAAGAAGCGCCAGGGTCACCGCCAGGAACTGACCAAGGTCAAGATCACCGGCATCAAGTAACCACCGGTTACTGTTCAGGCATTTCAACAGATTCCCCAGAATTTAGAGGCAGGCATTTCAGATGGCACATAAAAAGGGCGCGAGCTCCACTCGCAACGGTCGCGATTCCAACGCTCAGTACCTCGGCGTCAAGCGCTTCGGCGGCCAGGTTGTTTCCGCCGGCGAGATCATCGTCCGCCAGCGTGGCACCCACTTCCACCCCGGCGCCGGCGTTGGCCGTGGCGGTGACGACACCCTGTTCGCACTGACCCCGGGCGCCGTTGAATTCGGCACCCGCCGCGGTCGTCGCGTAGTCAACATCGTTGCTGCTGCAGCTGCAGAGTAACAACCAGTTCTGAAGCGGTGGAGCGGGCCTGAGGGTCCGCTCCACTGTTCTTTTAACAGCATTACAATCGATGTGGCGTCCCCGGGCGCCCCATAAACAGCACCTGAGGAGATCCACGTGGCCAGCTTTGTAGACCGGGTAGTACTGCATGTATCCGGCGGAACCGGCGGCCATGGTTGCGTCTCCGTCCACCGCGAGAAGTTCAAGCCACTCGGCGGTCCCGACGGCGGGAACGGCGGCAACGGCGGCGACGTGATCCTGCGCGTGGACCACCAGACCACTACGCTCCTCGACTACCACCACGCACCGCACCGGCACGCGAGCAACGGCGGTCCCGGCATGGGCGACTGGCGCGGCGGCAAGAACGGCGAGACCCTGATCCTCCCCGTTCCGGACGGCACGGTGGTCAAGACCAAGGACGGCGAAGTCCTGGCCGACCTCGTGGGGGAAGGCGCCGAGTTCGTGGCAGCCGCCGGCGGCCTGGGCGGCCTCGGCAACGCTGCCCTGTCCTCACAGAAGCGCCGTGCCCCCGGCTTCGCGCTGCTCGGCATCGAGGGGGATTCCCGGGACATCGTCCTGGAACTCAAGAGCATTGCCGACATCGCGCTGGTGGGCTTCCCGTCAGCGGGCAAGTCCAGCTTGATTGCAGCCATGTCCGCCGCCCGGCCTAAGATCGCCGACTACCCGTTCACCACCCTGGTTCCCAACCTCGGCGTGGTGCAGGCCGGCGACGTACGTTTCACCATCGCCGACGTCCCCGGCCTCATCGAGGGCGCCAGTGAGGGGCGGGGCCTGGGCCACAACTTCCTCCGCCACGTCGAGCGCTGTGCGGCCCTGGTCCACGTGCTGGACTGCGGCACCCTTGAATCGGACCGGGACCCGCTCACGGACCTCGCCATCATCGAGGGTGAGCTGGAGAAGTACGCCGTCGACATGAGCTATGCCGGCCAGGACGGTGAAGTGGTTCCCCTGAACCACCGCCCACGGCTGGTCGCGCTGAACAAGGTGGACCTGCCCGACGGCAAGGACATGGCGGAATTCGTGCGTCCGGAACTCGAGTCGCGCGGCTACCGTGTGTTCGAAGTATCCGCCACCAGCCATGAGGGCCTGCGCCAGCTCGGTTTCGCCATGGCGGAGATCGTCAAGGCAGCCCGGGATGCGGTGGCTGCCGCACCGCCCAAGGTGCAGCCCGCGGTGCTGCGGCCGCGTGCAGTCAACGAAGCCGGGTTCAAGATCCGCCGCGAGGAAAAGAACCTGGAACCGCTGTTCCGCGTCCTGGGCGAAAAGCCCGTGCGCTGGGTCAAGCAGACCGACTTCACCAACGAAGAGGCCATCGGCTACCTGGCGGACCGGCTCGCCCGGCTCGGTGTTGAAACCGAACTGTTCAAGCAGGGCGCCAAGCCCGGTGACACCGTGGTCATTGGCGAGGACGACGGCGTGGTGTTCGACTGGGAGCCCACCATGATGGCAGGGGCTGAGCTCCTGGCGTCGCCGCGCGGCACCGACGTCCGGTTCGCCGATATCGGCGACCGCCCCACCCGCAGCCAGAAGCGCGAAGAGCAGCAGGAGCGCCGCGACGCCAAGGCTGCCGCCCGGGCGGAGCTCGAGGCAGAGCGGAAAGCCGGGATCTGGACCGAGTCCGTCAGCGGCCGCCGTGCCGCCCAGCCCGTCAAGGAAAGCGGACTGGAAGCGGACGATGACCTCTAGGGGCATGACTGCAGTACCCGCCGTGCCCGCGGGGGACAGGAGCGCGCTGGCCGGGGCCCGCCGGATCGTGGTCAAGGTAGGCTCCTCGTCGCTGACCAGCATCAAGGGCGGCATCTCGGAGGAATCACTGACCGCCCTCGCTGACGCCCTGGCGGCCAAGCGCAATGCGGGCGCCGAGATCATCCTGGTGTCCTCGGGCGCCATCGCCGCAGGCCTGGCGCCGCTTGGTCTGGCCAAACGGCCCCGCGACCTGGCCACCCAGCAGGCCGCTGCCAGCGTGGGCCAGGGGCTCCTGATGGCCCGGTACACCCAGGCCTTCGGTGCCCATGGGGTCACCGTCAGCCAGGTCCTGCTGACCGCCGAGGACCTGATGCGCCGCAGCCAGCACACCAACGCCCTCCGCGCCATGGACCGGCTGCTGAACCTTGGGGTAGTCCCGGTGGTCAACGAAAACGACACCGTGGCCACCCATGAGATCCGCTTCGGCGACAACGACCGGCTGGCCGCCCTGGTGGCCCACCTGGTGCGCGCCGACGCACTCGTGCTGCTGTCCGACGTCGACTCCCTCTATGACGGCCCACCTTCCCAGGGTGCCAGGCGCATCCCGCTGGTCACCGGCGCCCACGACCTCGAGGGCGTATCCATTGGCAAGGCGGGCAAGGCGGGCGTGGGCACCGGGGGCATGATGACCAAAGTGGAGGCCGCCGGCATGGCGGCAGGATCGGGAATCCACGCCTTGGTGACGTCCACACCCAATGCCGCAGCGGCCTTGAACGGCGAGGACGTGGGCACGTGGTTCGCCGTCAACGGCTCCCGCAAACCGGTCCGCCTCCTGTGGCTGGCGCACGTTGCGTCGGTCCAGGGCCGGCTGGTCCTGGACGAGGGGGCAGTCCGCGCTGTGCGGCACCACCGCACGTCCCTGCTGCCGGCTGGCATCTCCGCCGTGCATGGCGAATTTGAAGCCGGCGACGCCGTTGAGCTGGCCGGAGCCGACGGCACCATTATTGCCCGCGGCCTGGTGAACTACTCCTCCGAGGAGCTGCCGCGGATGCTGGGACGGTCAACGCATGAGCTGGGCGAGGAAATGGGCAGCGGCTACAACCGTGAAGTTGTTCATGTTGATGACCTGGTGCTGGTCTGAGCTGCCTCCTCGCCTAAACTTGGATCATGACTGACGCCCTGATCCACGCTGCTGAACATTCCGGAACCACCGCTGCGCAGGAGCAGCCGGTTCCCGCAGCGGAACCGGAATCGGCCGAGGCACCCTTGTCCGCTGCCGGGGTGGAGTCGGCCGTCCACGCCATCACCGACCGCGCCCGCCTGGCCGCCCGCCGGATGGCCACCGCCAACCGGGCCTGGAAAGACCGTGCCCTCCGCGCCGTGGGCGCCGCCCTGCAGGAGAATGTCCCGGCCATCCTCGCTGCCAACGCCATGGATGTGCAGCGGGGCAAGGCCAACGGGACCTCCGCTGCCCTCCTGGACCGGCTCACCCTCACCGAATCCCGCGTCGCCGGGCTGGTGGCGGCCCTGGAAAACCTGGCCGGCCTTCCGGACCCCGTGGGCAACGTGGTGCGCGGGCAGACCCTCCCCAACGGGCTGCGCCTCCGCCAGGTCAATGTGCCCATGGGGGTGGTTGCTGCCATCTACGAGGCACGGCCCAATGTCACTGTTGACATCGCAGGACTTGCCCTCAAGAGTGGCAATGCCGTCATCCTCCGCGGCGGCAGCGCGGCAGAAGCCACCAACCAGGTGCTGGTCCGGATCCTCCGCGAAGCCCTGGAATCCGTTGGCCTGCCGGCTGACGCAGTCCAGACCGTGGACCAGTACGGCCGTGCAGGCGCCACCGTCCTGATGAAAGCCCGCGGAAGGGTGGATGTCCTGATTCCCCGCGGCGGCCGGGACCTGATCCAGACCGTGGTCACCAACTCCGCCGTGCCGGTCATCGAAACAGGGGAGGGAAACGTCCACATCTTCATCGATGAGTCCGCCGACGAGAACATGGCCGTGGAGATCCTGCTCAACGCCAAGACCCAGCGGCCCAGTGTCTGCAATACCGTGGAGACACTGCTGGTCCATTCCGGCTCAACGGTGCTTCCCGCCGTCGCCTCCGCCCTTCGCAGCGCCGGTGTCCGGCTCCACGTGGACGGGCGCATCAGTGCCGCACTGCCCGCCACGGTCGAAACCGAACCGGCGACGGACGCGGACTGGGAAACGGAGTACATGGACCTGGACCTGGCCGTGGCAATGGTGGACAGCCTGGACGAAGCCGTCCAGCACATCCGGACCTGGTCCACCGGCCACACCGAGGCGATCCTCACCAACAGCCTCGCCAGCGCCGAGCGTTTCATCGCCGAGGTTGACTCCGCTGCCGTAATCGTCAACGCCTCCACCCGGTTCACCGACGGCGGGGAACTGGGCCTGGGTGCGGAGGTTGGCATCTCCACGCAGAAGCTGCATGCCCGCGGTCCCATGGGCCTGACCGAACTCACCACCACGAAGTGGATCGTCCAGGGCGAAGGCCAGGTCCGCGGGTAGCAACGCGGTAACATAGACCAGAACCCGGAAAGCAGCGGAAGGTTCCGCTGCCTGTAAATCCTTGAACAAGGGGAGAAAATGCTGCTCCAGCAGATTGCCACGTCCGTCGCCGCTGCAGGCGAATCAGGCCACGAGGAGCTCGCGCCCCTGTGGGCCGAACCGTGGGTCTTCGGCGTGTCCATGTTCGGCATCCTGGTGGTGCTGATGCTCATTGCCTGGTCCTACAACAACCTGGGCAACCGGCACGCTGCCACGGATGAGCACGCGGATCCGCACCGCCAGCACCCCAACAAGCACGATCGCGGGCAGGGCCACTAACATTTCCCACAACCTGCAACGCAATGGGGCCCGGGGGAGGCTGCGGCTGGGCGTGATGGGCGGGACTTTCGATCCCATCCACCACGGCCACCTTGTGGCGGCCAGCGAAGTCGCAGCGGAGTTCGACCTTGACGAGGTGGTCTTCGTTCCCACCGGGCAGCCATGGCAAAAGTCCCATAAACAGGTCAGCGAGCCCGAACACCGCTACCTGATGACCGTCATCGCCACGGCCTCCAATCCACGGTTCACCGTCAGCCGTGTCGACGTCGACCGCCCCGGTCCCACGTACACCATCGACACCCTGCGCGACCTCAGGGCGCAGCGCCCGGACGCCGACCTGTTCTTCATCACCGGCGCGGATGCGCTGGCGCAGATCCTGTCGTGGAAGGACATCGACGAACTCTGGTCGCTCGCCCACTTCGTTGGCGTGACCCGGCCCGGGCACGTTCTGGACGGCATGGGCCGGGACGACGTCAGCCTCCTGGAAGTGCCCGCCATGGCCATCTCGTCGACGGACTGCCGCGCCCGGGTAGCCTCCAACAGCCCGGTCTGGTACCTCGTCCCGGACGGGGTGGTCCAGTACATCGCCAAGTACGGTCTGTACTCGGAGGCACCGGCAGGCGCGGATGACGCACCGTCCGAAGCACGCGAACCAGCCAGTACTGAATGAGTTCTCAATGAGTCAGGAACAGCCCCCAATCCGCAGCCGCCGGGAACTCCGGAAGGCCAGGGACGCCCAGCAGGCCACCTTGCCTGCCACGGAGCAGCGCCCACCGGCCGCTAACCGGCCGGCTGACAGCGCGCCCGCGCAGGACGGCCAGGATTCGGCGCCCGCCTCCGGTTCCGCAGGGGGAGCCGCCCCGGCACCCCACACCCAGGCGCCGTCGGACCAGGCCGCCATGCAACGCTCCTCCCAGATCCGCGCCCGCGACCGTGCCGCACTGCGCACCATCAAGGAGCTTGAGGAAAAGGAAGGGCAGCTTGCTGCCGGCGGGCCCCCCACCCGGCGCCAGCTGCGCTTGCAGCAGCTCAAGGAGCAGGCCCTGACGTCCGCCAACCCCATCGTTCCGGCCGCCCCTCCTCGTGCGGGCAAGGCGGCCACGCCAGGTACCCCCAAGCCTGCCACGCCAGGCAAAGACACCGGCGGGGCAGGAGAGGGCGCGGACAATACCAACGCAATCAACCCTGCCCATGCCCCCGCCGGCGCCCCGGAGGGCATGACGGTGGAACAGGCCCTGGAAGCGCGCGCACTCATCGCCGCGCAGGCCAGGAACCAGATTGCCAAGATGGAGCACATCGCTTCCCTGGATCCGGAAGCCGTGGATCCCGAAATCCTGGCTGAGCAAATTGCGTTGGCCGAACGGGCCGCCGTCCTGAACCGCCGCGCCATGGCCCGGCAGAAACTTGCCGAGCAGGCCGGCAATCCCGCCGGCGCCCCCGGCAGCGCTCCGGCGCAAAAGGACACCGCGGGCCCGTCAACGGCCAGCAACCTCGCGATGGTGACGCCCCTGGAGTTCGTCCAGGTGCCGGGCGTGGAGCGGCCGGTCATGAAACCGCCGGCCACCTCCCACGTTCCGGTGACCACCCGGCCCGGTACCAAGGTGCCCGGCACGAAAGTACCGGGCGCTGGAAAACGGAGGCCCGCCGCACGGCCCAAAGCGCCAGCCCCGGATGCGGCAACCGGCCGCTCACAGGTCATCGCCCGCGCCGAGGCGGCTGCCAAAGCCGCCAGCCGTCCCAAGCCGGTTTCGCGGCCGGAAGACCAGTCGGAGGATCTTTTCGAAGACCTTCCCCGGGTTCCCGCCCGCTCCGCCTACGGGCTCGATCCCCTGGATGCCGCCACCGCCGGCCTCACCAGGGCCCGCCGGAACCGCATTCTCCAGTTCTGCATCCTCGCCTTCGGGATCCTGGCCCTCATCGCCGGGATCATCCTGATCGTCAGCGGCATGTCCCGCTGACCTGCCAGCCGGCACCAACACTTAACCAAAACAAGGAGTCTTGTGACTGCAACATCATCGTCCATCGCTATAGCCCGCACGGCCGCCAAGGCCGCCGCGGACAAGATCGCCCAGGACATCGTCGCCATGGACGTCAGCGAACGTTTGGCCCTCGCCGATGTCTTCCTCATCGCCTCGGCGCCCAGCGAACGCCAGGTCAACGCCATCGTGGACGGCATCGAGGAAGAGCTCGCCAAGCAGGACCTGCGGCCGGTGCGCCGCGAGGGCCGGTCCGGCGGCCGCTGGGTCCTGTTGGACTACGCCGACGTCGTGATCCACGTCCAGCACGAGGAGGACCGCGTGTTCTACGCCCTTGAGCGTCTCTGGAAGGATTGCCCCGTCGTCGACCTGGAGCTCGGTGATGACGCGTCAGCCAAAGCCGGCGCTGTTTCCGACAGCGAGTAGGCCACGCCTGGCGGCGAATATTCCCAATTTGGAATTTTCGGAAATGCTGTTCTAAGATATTTGAGTTGCTTCGGGGGAGACCCTGAAGATAGCTCGCAAGGGCAGCAACAATCCGGGGCTGTGGCGCAGCTGGTAGCGCACCTGCATGGCATGCAGGGGGTCAGGGGTTCGAGTCCCCTCAGCTCCACCGGAAAGTCCGCCGGAACCATGTGGTTCCGGCGGACTTTTTTGTCGCGTCAAGGCGTCGTGGCGGGGTGCCCAAACGCCTGATCACCGCCGATTGGCGTCCAGCGGAAAAGTGCATTACTCTGGTCAGGTTGCTCCGGGGAATTCCACCGGAAAACAAACGTACGGGGCTGTGGCGCAGCTGGTAGCGCACCTGCATGGCATGCAGGGGGTCAGGGGTTCGAGTCCCCTCAGCTCCACCAGTACGGAAAGGGAACCATCACCCGTGATGGTTCCCTTTTTTGTTGCCACCGGCAACCGATACTGGGCCGAAACCCTTCCGGCGCAGGTCAAAGCGCGGTACAACTGTGGTTGAGGGCACATCGTCCCGCCTCCGGACAGCTTTCATCCAAAGCGGCGGCCGCGGGACAGGCTGACGAGGAGGTCACAGATGTCCCACGCAGACGGCTACGACCGCAACGGCGGGGCTTTTCCCGATGAACCGCGCCTGACCCGGGACACCGCTATCCGCGGACCGGCCAGGCCCGCACCCTATATCGGCGCCGGTATCCTGCTGGCCGCCGCCATCCTTTTCCCATTGATGCCGCAGCTCTACTCCTTTGACGCGCCGCGGCTGGCAGGCATGCCCTTCTTCTACTGGTACCAGCTGCTGTGGGTGCCAATCTCTGCGATCCTGACCGGCAGTGCGTACTGGCTGGTCACCAAGGAAGACCGACGACGGCGGGCCGAGGCGCGCGCAGGTGGCCCGCCCCAGGCAGGCAGTGGCTCCGCCGGGGCCGGGTTGGGAGGTGGCCGGCCATGAACACGCGCGAGATCAACTGGACTGCCCTGATCATTGTGGTGCTGCTGTTCGTCATCGTGGCCGTGATGGGCTTCCTCGCCGCCAAGTGGCGCCGCAGCACCGAAGTGGAAGGGCTGCACAGCCTGGACGAGTGGGGACTGGGCGGCCGCGGCTTCGGCACCTGGATCACCTGGTTCCTCCTGGGCGGGGACCTCTACACCGCGTACACCTTCGTGGCGGTGCCGGCAGCCATGTGGGCCACCGGCGCGGTAAGCGGCTTCTTCGCGGTTCCGTACACGATCGTCCTGTATCCGATCATCTTCATCATCATGAGCCGGCTGTGGTCCGTATCGCACCGCCACGGCTACGTCACCTCGGCGGACTTCGTGGGCGGCCGCTATGGCAGCCGCTGGCTCTCCCTGGCCGTGGCCGTGACGGGCATCGTCGCCACCATGCCCTACATTGCGCTGCAGCTGGTGGGTATCAAAGCAGTCCTTACCGTCCTTGGCCTGGGGAGCTCCGGCAACGTGCTGCTGACCGACCTGCCGCTGATCCTGGCCTTCGTGGTCCTGGCCGCCTACACCTACACCTCGGGCCTGCGCGCCCCGGCGATGATCGCCGTCGTGAAGGACCTCCTGATCTACCTTGCGGTGATTGTCGCCGTGATCTACCTGCCCATCAAGTTCGGCGGCTGGGACACCATTTTCGGGGCGGCGCAGACCAAGCTGGGGGCGGTGAACCAGGCCACGGGCAAGCCGGCGGGTGTCTTCGTCCCCGGGGCGGCGAACTACTCCGCCTACTGGTCGCTGGCGCTGGGCTCGGCCATGGCGCTGTTCATGTATCCGCACTCGGTGACCGCGGTGCTGGCCTCGAAGGCACGCAACACCATCCGCCGCAATGCCGCCATCCTGCCGCTGTACTCCCTGATGCTCGGATTCCTGGCCCTGCTGGGTTTCGTGGCCATCAAGGCGGGCACCAAGCCAATCGACCTGGACGGATCGGTCAATCCGCAGCTGGTGGTCCCGCAGCTGTTCCTTGACCACTTCCCGGCCTGGTTCGCCGGGATCGCACTGGCCGCGATTGCCATCGGGGCCCTGGTGCCTGCAGCGATCATGTCCATTGCCGCCGCCAACATGTTCACCCGGAACATCTACCGCGACTTCATCCGCCCGGACGTCGATCCAAAGACGGAGGCGAAGGTGTCCAAGATTGTCTCCCTGGTGGTGAAGGTGGGCGCCCTGGTTTTCGTGATCGCCATGGACCAGTCGGCGGCCATCAACATGCAGCTGCTGGGCGGCATCTGGATCCTGCAGACCTTCCCCGCAGTGGTGGCCGGCCTCTACACACGCTGGTTCGACCGCTGGGCCCTGCTGATCGGCTGGGCGGTGGGCATCATCTTCGGTACCGTCTCCGCCTACAACGTGGTCAACCCCGTGACCAAGGCACACTTTGGTGGTTCGGTGGCCCCCATTCCCGGCACGGACTTCAGCGTCTACATTGCCGTGTCGGCGTTCGCGCTGAACCTGGTGGTCGCCGCCGTGCTGACCCTGGTGATGCGGGCCCTCAAGGTCCGGACCGGCGAAGACCTTACCCGCCCCACGGACTACGCCGCCGATGAAACGGATCCCAAAGTGGTGCAGATCGAAAAGACCCAGCACTTCACCCAGCCGGGCGGACCTTCCCCGGTGGCCTGACCGCGCTGGGGCCTGACCGCGGGGTCGCCAAGCCGCCTTCCTGCCAGGTTGCGTCCTGGCAGGAAGGCGCTTGCGTCACAGCCAGGCTGTGCGGCGCAACGGCGGTTCCTCCCCGCCCGGACGGCGCACCAGGACCTGGTTGACTCCAGTGAGTCCGTTTTCGAATCCGATGGCGCTGGCCGCCATGTACAGCCGCCACACCCGCGCGCGCCCTTCTCCGGCCAATTGCACCGCTTCCGCCCAGTTCTGCTCCAGCCGCCTGACCCACGCCCGGAGGGTCAGCGCGTAGTGGGGGCGCAGTGCTTCCACGTCGAGGACTTCGAACCGGGCAGTCTCCAGGGCGGACACCATTTCGCCCAGGCTGATCATCTCGCCGTCCGGGAAGACGTACCGGGGGATGAATGAGTCGGGATCAGGGGCGGTGGGGCCGGCGTTCCAGGAGATGGCATGGTTCAGCAGCCGGCCGCCGGGGCGGAGCAGCCCGAAGAGCGCTGCGGCATAGGCAGGGGTCTGGGGCCGTCCCACGTGCTCGGACATGCCGATGGAGCTGATGGCATCGTAGGGCCCGTCGTTGACGTCCCGGTAGTCCTGGACCCGGATCTCCACCCTGTCGGTGAGGCCGGCGTCGGCTGCGCGCTTGCGTGCCAGGATGGCCTGCTCCATTGACAGCGTCACGCCCACCACCCTGGCGCCGTACCTTGCCGCGGCATGGAGGGCGAAGCTGCCCCACCCGCAGCCAACATCGAGGACCCGCATCCCGGGCTGGAGGCCCAGCTTGCGGCAGACAAGGTCCAGCTTGGCTTCCTGCGCCGAGTCCAGTCCATTGTCCGGGCCGCCGCCGGGAGGGGCGCCTTCGTCCGGCCACACAGCGCAGGAGTAGACCATTGAGGGTCCCAGCACCAAGGCGTAAAAATCGTTGCCGACGTCGTAGTGATGCGAGATGGCAGCCGAATCCCGTCCACGGGAGTGCATCCTGCCCTTCCTGGCGATCCGCGCCTCTTCGGGCGGAGGGGCAGGGCTGGGTCCAACAGCGCCCAGCCGGACCGCGGTACGCACCAGCAGCCAGAGTTCGCTGGCGGAAAGCGGCCGGAAGGGTCCGGGCTCGGCGAACTTCCCGGCCGAACTCAACGCAGCGAAGGCTGCGAAGATGTCACCGGGGGCGTCGATGTCGCCTGCCACGTACGCCCGGCTCAGGCCAAGCTGCCCCGGTGACCAGAGCATCCGCCGCAAAGCCTTCCGGGACTTGAACTCCAGGACCGGTGCGTTGGCGGGGCCTGCTTCCGAGCCGTCCCATGCCCGCAGCCTCAGCGGGACTTCGCTGGTGCCCAAAACGACCCCCAGCGCCTTCTCCAGCCTGGCGGCGTGCCCGCGCGCTCCGGTTCCGCTCTGTCCGGCGTCTTCAGTGTCCATGCGCCCACCCTAAGGCCCGGCAGCCCTCCGCGACTATCATGGGGGAGTGATTCCTGACCCAACCGATGTGGTGGTCATCGGGGCCGGCCAGGCAGGCCTGTCGGCGGCGTACCATCTCCAGCGCCGCGGGCTCAGCTTCGCCGTGCTCGACGCCGAGGAAGGTCCCGGCGGCGCGTGGCGGCACCGCTGGAAGAGCTTGCGCATGGCCACCGTCAACGGGATCAGCGACCTTCCCGGGATCGCCAAGCCGGAGGTGGACCCCGCGGAACCAAGCTCGGAATTCCTGACCCGCTATTTCGCCGGCTATGAGGCGGAGCTGGGGCTTGCCGTCCACCGGCCGGTGAAGGTGCGGGCCGTGCGGCGCGAGGACAGCAATCCGGCCGGGCGGCTGCGGATCGAAACGTCCGACGGCGACTGGCGCGCCAAGGCACTCATCAACGCCACGGGCACGTGGACCCGCCCGTTCTGGCCCATCTATCCCGGCCGTTCCTCGTTCCGCGGCAGGCAACTGCATGTGGCCGACTACGTGTCCGCGGATGAGTTCCGCGGCCGGCACGTGATCGTGGTGGGCGGCGGGATTTCTGCCGTGGGGCTGCTGGAGGAGATTTCCCGCGTCACTTCCACCAGCTGGTTCACGCGCCGGGAGCCGGTGTGGCGCGACGAAGCGTTTGATGCCAGGGCGGGCCATGACGCCGTGGCACTCGTGGAGGAGCGCGTCCGCATGGGGCTCCCACCGCAAAGCGTCGTATCGGTGACGGGCCTGATCTGGACGCGCGCCCTTCGTGCAGCGAAGGAACGGGGCGCGCTGGCCCGGCAGCCCATGTTTACCGCCATTGAACCCGAGGGGGTCCGCCGCGCCGACGGCACCCTGCTCAAGGCCGACGTCATCCTGTGGGCCACAGGGTTCAGGGCGGAACTGGAACACCTGGCGCCGCTCCAGCTGCGGGGACCGGGCGGCGGGATCGCCATGGACGGAACGCAGGTGGCGGCCGAGCCGCGCGTCCACCTGGTCGGGTACGGCCCGTCGTCGTCCACCATCGGCGCCAACCGTGCCGGACGGGCAGCAGTGGCAGCGATCCTGAAGCTGCCGGCGATGGCGACGGTGACGGCGGCGGAACCGGTAACGTGGGGGTGATGCCCCGGGTCCCGGGGCCGGCAGAGGCGACAGAAGGCGGCAGCACACCGGTGGCAGCAAACACCCTGGCGGACATCTTCGACGGGCTGCGACGGCGGCCTGATGTGGAAGCCCCCAACCTGCAGGCCTGGGATGCCACCGACCGGCTCTTGCTGGAAACAGCTGTCGCCCTGGGACGGGCGGGCGGTGGCGTGGCGGTTATTGGAGACCGCTACGGAGCACTCACTCTCGGCACCGCCGAGACCTTGGCTCCGGCGTCGCTTCGCGTGCACCAGGACCTGGTCACCGGGGAGCGGGCCCTGCGGCTGAACGCGGCCGAACTGTCAGCGAGGCGGGAGGCTGCCGGGCTTCCGGCAGACAGCGCCGGGTCCAGTTTCATGCAGCTGCCCCTGGGGCCCGAACTGCTGGCCGGAGCGGACACCGTCCTGCTGCAACTCCCCAAGACCCTCGCCGAGCTTGAGGAGATCGCTGCCGCCGTTGCCAGGTACGCCGCACCGGATGTCCGGCTGCTCGCAGGTGGGCGGGTGAAGCACATGTCACTGGGCATGAACGCCGTCCTTGAACGGTATTTCGTGTCCGTGCAGCCGCAGCTGGCGCGGCAAAAATCGCGGATCCTCCTCGCGGCCGGTCCCAAAACCGCCGCCGCATCCCCGCGTTTTCCGGTGGTTGAACACCTTGCGGAACTGGACCTGGACGTCGCCGCGCACGGCGCTGTCTTCGCCGGCGCCAGGCTGGACATCGGCACGCGCTTCCTGCTGACGTTCCTGCCCGCCATGAAGCCGGCACGCCACGCCGTCGACCTCGGATGCGGCACCGGTATCCTCGCCGCAATGTATGCCAGGCAGTTCCCGGAGGCCGCGGTGACGGCAACCGACCAGTCCGCGGCGGCCGTCCAGTCCGCCCTGGCCACCGCCCGCCTGAATGGTCTTGGGAACCGGATCACGGTGCTGCAGGACGATGCGCTCAGCACCTTCGCGGACGGCTCGGTGGACGCCGTACTCCTGAACCCGCCGTTCCATGTTGGTGCCGGGGTGCACGCCGGCGCCGGGGTGAAGATGATCGAAGCCGCGGGACGGGTCCTGGCTCCGGGGGCGAGCTGTGGACGGTGTACAACCGGCACCTGGACTACCTGCCCGCCCTGGAGCGGTCCGCCGGGCCCACCGCGGTGGAGGGCCGTAACCCGAAGTTCACCGTCACCCGCAGCACCCGCAGGTCCCACTGACCCCTTCCATCCCCTCACCGGCCACGACATCCGCCGCGCCGCTGGCAGGACATGTGGGCGGTGGCGGACGCGTAACGTACGATTCAAAGCATCACCACCGCCAGGTAGCCGAAGACGTTTAGGGGACACCGTGTCTGAGATCCGCCAATCCTCTCCGAGGCGCGGAACCAACTTGCCCAGGATGGGGGACTTCAACCTCACGGTCATCCTCGACGCAATCCGCAGGACCTCCGGGGGACTGAGCCGGGTGGAACTCGCCCAGATCGTTGGCCTGTCGCCGCAGACCATCTCGAACATATCCCGCCGCCTGCTGGACCAGAACCTGATCGTCGAAGCCGGCAAGGAGGGCAGCGGCCCCGGCAAGCCCCGCACCATCCTGCGCCTGAACCCCGGCGGCATGTACGCCCTCGGTGTCCACCTGGACCCGGCCGTGACCACATTCGTGGTGCTTGACCTCGTGGGAGCCGTGGTGCGGCACTCCCGGATCAAGACCCCGGGCGGAAACGATCCCGCCGCCGTGATCGCCACCATCGCCGCGGAGCTGGCCCAGCTCGTGGAGGATTCCGGCGTGGACCATGCCCGCATCGCAGGACTCGGAGTGGCCGCTCCAGGTCCCATCGACCTGGACCACGGCACCGTGGTGGACCCGCCACTGCTTCCCGGATGGGACAGGGTGGAACTGCGGAACGCGCTGGCCAAGGCCACCGGCTATTCCGTGCTGGTGGACAAGGACGTCACCAGCGCCGCCGTGGCGGAAACATGGGCGGGCGGCCCCAGCGGCGCCGGCAGTTTCGTGTTCATGTACATGGGGACCGGCATCGGCTGCGGGATCGTCCTGAACGATGAGGTGGTCCGCGGCACATCCGGCAACGCCGGCGAGATCGGCCACATCATCGTGGACCCGGACGGACCGCCCTGCGATTGCGGCCAGCGCGGCTGCGTGAAGTCATCCTGCATACCGCAGGTCCTGGTGGCGGAAGCTGTGGCAGCGGGAGTCCTGGAGGGGGCCCAGGCCGGAAGTGCCGCCGAAATCCAGCAGAGCTTTTCCGAGCTGTGCGCCCGTGCCTACGCCGGCGACGAGGGCGCCGCCGCCATCCTGGACAAGTCCGCCGTCCTGGTTGCCCGGGCGGTCTCGGTGGTCACCAACACCCTGGATGTTGAACGGGTGGTCTTCGGTGGCCCGTTCTGGACCTGCCTGTCGCAGCGCTACCTCGAACTGGTCCCGCCGCTGCTGGACGCCAACAGCGCCGCACGCCTGATCCACCCCATCGAAGTCGTGGGTACAGGGGTGGGGGAGGACGTGGGCGCCATCGGCGCCGCCTCGCTGGTCCTGGAACATACGCTCGCGCCGCGCGCCCAGCGGCTCCTGCTGGAAAGCTGACGGGGCCGTGTTCCGCCGGGCATCCAAAGCCGCATCGCTGGCGGCCGCCGCAGTCCTGGTCCTCGCGGCCTGCACCCCCGCCGATCCTGCCGGCGGAAACCGGACCATCAAGGTGGCGTACCAGAAAACAGACTCGTTCACGGCACTGGACACCATGTTCCAGGAGGCGAAGAAGGAGTTCGAGGCCGCCAACCAGGGTGTGGCAATTGAGCTGCAGCCCATCCAGGCCAATGACGACGATTACGGCACCAAGCTGGCGCTGGCGCTGCGGTCGCCCGCCACCGCCCCGGACGTCTTCTACGAGGACACGTTCAAGGTCCGCTCCGACGTGGACGCCGGCTACCTCCTGAACCTGGACAGCCGCCTGTCCGGGTGGGGGGACTGGAACAAGTTCGATGCCGGCGCCAAGGAAGCAGGCAAAGCGGACGACGGCGGCACGTACGCGGTCCCGCTGGGCACCGACACGCGTGCCATCTGGTACAACAAGAAGGTTTTTGAGGCTGCCGGCATTGGCCTGCCGTGGCGCCCGTCAAGCTGGCAGGAGATCCTGGACACCGCCAGGAAGATCAAGGCCTCCCAGCCGGATGTGATTCCCTTCAACATGTATGCCGGCAAGGGCACCGGTGAAGGAAGCGTGATGCAGGGTTTCTACGAGCTCCTGTACAGCACCGGGGCGGCCCTTTATGACCAGGATTCGAAGAAGTGGGTTGTGGGCTCGGCCGGCTTCAAGGATTCGCTGGCCTTCCTCAAAACCCTCTATGGGGAAAAGCTCGCAGTGCCTCCGGCTGAGGCGCTGGATCCGAACGTCTGGAAAAAGGTGTTCGGCGAATGGTTCCCGAAGGCAAAACTTGGCGCAACCGTGGAAGGCTCCTACGCGCCGTCGTTCTGGCAGGATGGCGGCAGCTACGCCTGGCCGGAGTACGGGCAGGACATGGGAGTGGCCCCGTTCCCCACCCAGGCAGGGGGCCCGCCCGGCGCAGTGAGCATGTCCGGAGGATGGACGTTGGCCGTGGGCGCGGAAACCAAGCAGCCCGACCTCGCGTTCAAATTCCTAACCACCGCCCTGGACGCAAAGAACTCCCTCAGGTTCACGGTGGACAGCTCGCAGATCGCCGTCCGCACCGACGTCGCTGCCGACCCCGGCTACCAATCTGCCAACCCGTTCGTGAAGGACGTGTCCAGCCTGGTCGCAGTCACCCGGTACCGCCCCGCGACGTCCGACTATCCGCGGATCTCCGCTGCCGTGCAGGAGGCCACCGAAGCCGTTATCACCGGTAACAGGACCCCGGAACAGGCGGCAGCCGATTACGACGCGGCCGTGGCCGGCATTGTGGGCGGCGACAAAACCATCCGGAAGTAAGCGGTGCCCGCCAGCCACCGCACCCGGCACGTGGTCCGGTACCTGCCGGTGCTGCCCGCCGTCGTGCTTCTGCTTGTGTTCCTCGCCGGTCCGGTGCTGTGGGCCTTCCACGCCTCCCTGACCAACGCCGCACTCACCGGGCGCCACGCCAGGAACCCCGACTGGGTGGGCCTGGACAACTACCAGCGGCTGCTGCAGGACCAAACCTTTCCGCTGTCGTTGGCCTTAACCGTCCTCTTCGTCGCCGGTTCGGCGATCCTGGGCCAAAATGTGCTGGGGCTCGCCCTCGCGGTCCTGATGCGGCGTGCACGGCCGGTGGTCTCCGCAACTGTCGGCACCGCCGTCGTCGCCGCCTGGGTCCTGCCGGAGATCGTGGCGGCGTTCGCAGCCTACGCCTTCTTCAGCCGCGACGGGACACTCAACCAGCTGCTCGGCGGGCTGGGACTGGCGGAGACAGACTGGCTCTACGCGGTTCCCATGGCGGCCGTGATCCTGGCGAACGTGTGGCGCGGGACCGCCTTCTCCATGCTGGTCTACCGGTCC
Source organism: Pseudarthrobacter sp. NIBRBAC000502770 (assembly GCF_006517815.1). Taxonomy (NCBI): domain Bacteria; kingdom Bacillati; phylum Actinomycetota; class Actinomycetes; order Micrococcales; family Micrococcaceae; genus Pseudarthrobacter; species Pseudarthrobacter sp. NIBRBAC000502770. Next base: position 1,856,474 of record NZ_CP041198.1, on the reverse strand, counting down.
GCGCTTGCCGGAGTCCCCGGCGAGCTGACCGAAGCTGCACAGATGGACGGTGCCGGCGCCTGGCAGCGGCTGGTGTCCATTACCCTTCCGGTGATCCGGGGCAGCATAGCCACCAACCTGATGCTGGTCACGCTGCAGACCCTGGCCGTCTTCACCCTGATCTGGGTCATGACCGCCGGCGGTCCTGCCAACGGCAGCACCACGCTGCCCGTGCTGGCCTACCAGGAGGCCTTCAAGTTCGGAGACATCGGCTATGGCACCGCCGTCGCTACGGTCCTGATCCTCATCGGCGGAGTATTCGGGGGAGCATACCTTCGTTTGCTGAAGGAGCAGAAGCCGTGACCGCCGGGCGAAAAGGCAGGCGCAGCACCCTGGCGGATGTGGTCCTGCTGCTGATTGGGGGGTGCTTCCTGCTGCCGCTGCTCTGGCTGGTCCTCGGCTCGCTGGATCCTGCCGCGGGACATGCGGTCAAGGTCCCGCAACGGCCGGCCCTGGACAATTTCGCCGCCGTCCTCACTCCGGAACTGCTGTTCCGGCCGCTGTGGAACAGCCTGCTGCTGTCCGCCGGGACGGGGATCGTGACGCTGGCCGCCGCCGTTCTCGCCGCCTACCCGCTGTCCCGCTACCGCTCCCGCTTCACCACCCCGTTCATGTCCGGCATCCTCTTCGGAACCTGCCTGCCCGTCACGGCCATCATGGTGCCCGTCTATGGCCTGTTCGTGCAGTTCCGGCTGCTGGATTCCCTCCCGGCCACGGTGCTGTTCCTGGCAGCCACCAGCCTGCCCATGGCCATCTGGATGACCAGGAACTTCATGGATGCCGTGCCCCTGGCGCTGGAGGAGGCGGCCTGGGTGGACGGTGCCTCCCGGCTGGCGGGCCTGCGTGCAATCGTGCTGCCGCTCATGGGCCCGGGGCTGGGCGTGGTATTCATCTTCGCCTTCATCCAGGCCTGGGGGAACTTCTTCGTCCCGTTCGTGCTGCTGCTCTCCGAGGGCAGGCAGCCGGCAGCAGTATCGATCTTCAGCTTCTTCGGCCAGCACGGGGCAGTTGCCTACGGCCAACTGGCCGCATTCTCGATCCTCTATTCGATTCCGGTCCTGGCCCTCTACGCCATCGTGGCGCGCGGGTCCGGCAACTCACTGGCCCTGTCGGGAGCTGTAAGGGGCTAATCGATGTCCTCAAGCACCACACCGAACGGCAGGGTGTCGTCCAGATGGGCCTGGTGGCCGTGGTGGGTGTCCACCACGCGGACGCCGTGGAGTTTATCGGCAGCGGACTGCATCAGGACGGGCCTGACGGTGTCGATGACCATCTGGCTCTTGTCGGCGAGATATTCCTTGTAACTGGCTGGGAGCTCAATCATGGCAAAAGGATAGACCTGCCGGACCCGCATGGGGAGGGGTGCCCATTGCCGGGCCGGGGCTGCCCGGCTTGGATAGGATGACGGACGGGACGCGGCCGGCCCGGACCGTCCGCCCAACACCGTCATCAGGGGGAATCCAGTGCTTTCGACCAGCGTGCCCGCACGAATCCAACCCGCGGAGCTGGCCAGGGCGCAGCAGGTGGCCGCCAACATTTCGCGAAGTTTCGATGCCAAGGTGGTGGGGCAGTCCCGGCTGCGGGAATCGCTGCTGGTGGGCCTGCTGACCGGTGGACACATCCTGCTGGAGAGCGTCCCGGGGCTGGCGAAGACCACCGCCGCGCAGGCCCTTGCCGCCGCCGTCAGCGGTGAATTCCGCCGGATCCAGTGCACCCCGGACCTGTTGCCCAGCGACATCGTGGGAACCCAGATCTACGACGCCGCCAAGGGAAGCTTCCACACCCAGCTCGGACCGGTCCACGCCAACATTGTGCTGCTGGACGAGATCAACCGCTCCAGCGCCAAGACCCAGAGCGCAATGCTCGAGGCGATGCAGGAACGCCAGACGTCCATCGGCGGGCAGGACTACCGGCTGCCCTCGCCATTCCTTGTCCTGGCCACCCAGAACCCCATCGAGCAGGAGGGTACCTACCAGCTGCCAGAAGCGCAGATGGACCGGTTTATGCTCAAGGACGTCCTGGATTACCCCAGCCCGGCCGAAGAGGTCGAGATCATCCGCAGGATCGACGCCGGCGTCTACACCCCGGAGCAGAAGCCCGCCGCTGCCGCCTCCCTGGACGCCGTCACCGGGATCCAGCAACTGGCTGCCCGCATCTACATCGATCCGGCGGTGATCAACTACATCGTGGGGTTGGTGTACGTGACCCGGAATGCGTCCGCGTACATTGATGCGAAACTTGCCGGGTTCATCGAGTTTGGCGCCAGCCCCCGGGCCAGCATTGCCTTCAGCCAGGCAGCCCGGGCGGTGGCCCTGCTGAACGGCAGGGACCACGTTATCCCCGAGGACGTCAGGTCGCTGGCCCACCGGGTGCTCCGGCACCGGCTCATCCTGAACTTTGACGCGGTGGCCGAGCAGGTTCCCGTGGAATCGGTGATCGACGCCATCGTCGCCGCCGTCCAGACTCCCTGACCCCGCATGGCCACCCTCCTCCAGCGCGTGAAATCGAAGGTTGCCATCTTCGCGCACCGCAAAGCCCGCGGCATGCTCGACGGCGAATACGGTTCCGTGTTCAGGGGCCGCAGCCTGGACTTCGACGACCTGCGCGCCTACGTCCCCGGTGACGAAGTCCGCGACATTGACTGGAAAGCGTCGGCGCGCCACGGCTCGCCCTTGATCCGGCGTTACGTGGCCGTCCGCAGGCAGACAGTCCTCCTGGTCACCGATACCGGACGCAACATGGCGGCGGAGGCGCGGTCCGGGGAAGCGAAGAAGGACATTGCCGTGCTGTCCCTCGGCGTCCTGGGCTACCTGGCCCTCCGTCACGGCGACGTGGTGGGAATGGTGTGCGGTGACTCGGCCGCAACCCGGTCCTTCCCGGCGAAGGGCGGAGAGGCGCATCTCGAACGGCTGCTCCGGCACGTGGACTCACACACTGGCCTCGACGCGCCTGGCAGCAGCATCCGGGACCAGCTCGACTACATCGCACGGAACATCAGCGGACGGCACCTGCTGTTCGTCGTCGCGGATGAACTGGCTGCGGACGATGCCACCGGACGCCTCCTGCGCAGGCTGTGCGCCCAGCATGAGATCCTGTGGCTGACGGTCAGGGATGCGGAACTGGTTCCTCCACCCCTGGCCGACGCAAGGTTACAGCGGAGCGGCGACTCCTACAGCGTGGCAGATTCCTCCCTCCTGGCCTGGCAGCCGGCCACGTCCTCCGTGGTAGCGGCGGCCTACGCCGCAGCCGCTAAGGACCGTGACGCGGCCCGCAAAGCCATGCTGCAATCGGCCGGAATCACCGAAGGTGAGGTGGCCGGCAGCGGGGATGTCATCGCCGGCTTGTTTGCCCTCCTGGAGAGGCACCGGCGTGCAGGCTGACCCTGGGTTCTACGGCCCGCTGCAGTACAGCACGGCCTGGATGTGGTGCGGCGCGGCAGTCCTGGCCCTGGTGGCGGGGTGGTACGTCTTCGTGTTTGCCACCACGCGTCCTCCTGTGCGCTCCACGGCCGGCCGGGCCCGCTCCCGGTCCGCCTTGACGGACCTGCCCGGGCTGAAGGCGGCGTACCTGCAGCGGATCCGCGATGTGGAACAGGAGGCGGCGGCGGGAAACCTTGACGCACGCGCAGCGCACCAGCAGGTCAGCCTCCTGCTGCGCGGGTTCGTGCGGGACGCAACGGGAGTCGATGCCACCAGGATGACGCACCAGGACCTGGCCCGGCACCCGCTCCCGGCTGCGGCACACGTCATCGAGGCCCTCTATCCCGCCGAATTCGGCCCCGGACCGCTGCCCTCCGTGGCTGCCTCGGCAGCAAAAGCTTCCGAGGCGGTGCGCGCATGGAACTGATCTTCTGGTGGCTGCTGCCGCTCGCCGCTGTGGCCGCCGGTGCGGCGGCCTGGGTTGCGCTGCGCGGGCGCGGGGGCTCCAACGTACGGCGCCGGCCCGTGGCGCACGCCGACAGGCTCACCGCCCTCCCGGAATACCAGGCAGCCCTCCGGCGGCACCGCCGCTGGCTGGCCGCTGCCGCGACCGCCTGCACGGTGCTGCTGGCCGCCACGGCCGTTGCGGCAGCGCGGCCGGCGGACGTGACCACCATCCGCCCTGAGCAGCACAACCGCGACGTCATGCTCTGCCTGGACGCCTCCGGCTCCATGAGCGGTGCCGACGCTGCGGTCGCGGAGGTCTTCGCCGGCCTGGCGAAGAGCTTCCGCGGCGAGCGGATCGGCCTGACCATCTTCGACAGCAGCGCCATCCAGGTGTTTCCGCTGACCGATGACTATGCCTACGCCCAGGAGCAGCTGCAGGCTGCCAAGGACGCCTTTGACGGCAAACCAGGCAGCTCCGGATTCCTGGACGGCACCTGGAGCAGCAGGGGATCCTCGCTTATCGGGGATGGCCTGGCCTCCTGCCTCAACAGCTTCCCGGGAGCCACCGGCGGACCCTCCGGTGAGGACGGGAACGCGGCAGGCGGCGGCAGTATGCCCACGCGTTCGCGGTCTGTGGTGCTGGCGACGGACAACTTCCTTTCGGGCAAGCCGATCATGACCTTGGAGCAGGCTGCCCAGCTGGCGAAGGAGCGGTCGGTGCATGTCTACGCTCTTAATCCGGGCGATCTGGACTACGGCGGCGATTCCGACCAACCCGGTGCCCGGCTGCGCGCCGCTGCTTTGTCTACCGGCGGTTCGTACTACTCCCTTGGCAGTCCCGATGCTGTGCCGGAAATTGTCACCGCCGTGGAGCAGACCGAAAGGGCGGCGATCCAGGGAGCACCGCGGGCAGTGTTTTCCGAAGTGCCGGGCCTGCCGCTGGCCGTTGCGCTGCTGTCCGGGCTCGTACTGTCCGCGGTCCTGTGGCACCTGCAGCGGACACCGCTGCGCAGCCGCGTGGCGGTGCGGCGGGGCGGGATTGTCCTGCTGGTCCTGGTGGCAGCCCTCCGGCCCGCCATGCCCGGCGGTTCGGTGCAGGCCGCCACCGCCGACCTGAACGTGTTCTTCGTGGTGGACACCACCACCAGCATGGTGGCCGAGGACTACGGCAACAGGTCCCCGCGGCTGGACGGCGTCCGCGGGGACATCATGGCCATCGCCGAACAGTTGCCGGGAGCCCGCTTCTCCGTCATCACCTTCGACACCACGGCGCATGTCCGGATGCCGCTCAGCACCGACACCCTGGCGCTGGAAACCATTACGGACGTCATGGAACCCCAGGTGACCGCCTACGCCAGGGGCAGCAGCATCACCGCGGCCAGGCAGGTCCTTTCCGAACGGCTGGCCGCTGCCCGGGACAGCCGGCCGGACCGGCCCCGGCTGGTGTACTACCTGGGGGACGGTGAACAGACCAGCGGCAAGGAGCCGGAGGCCATGAAGGTCGACGGCGGGCTGGTGGCCGGGGGCGCGGTGCTGGGGTACGGCACCTCCGGCGGCGGCCGGATGAAAGCGAACACCGGCCAGGCTTCCGACGGCGGCGGCAGCGGTGCCCCGGCGAACTACGTGCAGGACACCCGGCCCGGCAGCTCCGGGGACGCGCTGTCCGTCATCGACGAAGGGCGGCTGCGGACCGTCGCTTCCCAGCTGGGCGTGCCCTACCTCCACCGTTCTGCCGGCGATCCTGTGGCAGCCATGATGGAACGGGCCCACCCCGGCAGGGCCGAACGAACGGTCCAGGACGGATCGGTGGGAGCTGCCAGCGAGCTCTACTGGGCCTTGTCCATCGGCGCCTTCCTGCTGGCCCTGCCGGAAGCGGTGGGCATCATCCGTCAACTCCAGGGGCTCCGTCCCGCGTCCCGCAATGGGGGCAAACGGTGACGGCCAACATCCGCAGGCGCCGCCTGCTGCTGTGGTCCGCCCTGCCGGTGCTCCTGGCGCTGTGTGTCGCCGCCAAGCTCCTCAGCCTGGGCGTCCTCGCCCGTCAGGCCGCCACCGGTTTCGTCGCCGAAAACACGTCCGCGGTGGGCAGTGCGGCCGGCGGCCTTGGAATAGCCAACCTGGTGGAGCCGCACAAGGCCCCGTTTGCCGCCGGCGATGCTGCCGTGCTGTCGGGTGACCACCGGAGTGCCCGGACCTTGTTCGAACAGTCGCTGGCGATGGTCCCGGACGGATCCGGTGACGAATGCCCGGTGCGCGTGAACCTCGTCCTGGTGATTGAACGTTTGGGTGACCAGCGCCTCCAGGCCGGGGACCCGGCGTCGGCCGTTCAACTGTTCACGCAGGGGCTGGACGTTGCCGGGCAGGCGCCGGAAAGCTGCCGGTCCAACGACGCGGATGGTGGAGCGGGCGGCCGGTTGTCGGACGCTGAAGGCCGGCTGGAAGACAAACTGGGGGCCGCCGGACAAAAAGCGGCGCAGGAACCTGCGCCGGCGGGGGAGCCGTCCCCGGACCCGTCCGGTGACAACCGGCAGGGTCAGCTGGACCAATTGCAGGACAGTGCCCGGCAAGCGGAACGGGAGCGGAACAGCGGGCGCGAACGGGAAGAATACCTGGACGGCGGGGACGCCACCGCCCCGGAGCGACCGTGGTAGGGCGCCCATTCACGAACATTATTCTGTTGTCGCAAGAAACAACCCGTAAAACTGCGTCTTAATTCGGTACCGACTTGTCCCCGGCCCGCCGGGCCCCTTAGAGTCTTAGACAAGTTACCGCGGTAACGTGTCAGCGATCCTCCGCTCCGGAGGGTGTGGGTGCCCCCATGTGGGCCTGACATTTGCTCACGGACTACTTCATTCCAGGCGTAACAGTCGCGGCTGCGTCCTCGTGGAGTCCCTCCGTGTTCCCAAACTCAAATTCATTGCCGGTTGTCCGCCCCTTTGGGCAGGCAGCCCCAATGGCCCAAAAGCCAAGGACGCAAATGTCACCACCGAGCCTTATTGACGCACATCCCCAGTTATCCGAGACCGCCCCGGTGGCTCTCTCCTATGAGCTGTTCCCGCCGCGTTCGCCCGCGGCGGCGGAGACCCTCTGGACCACAATCCGGGAGTTGGAGACTACTGAGCCCGACTACGTCTCCGTCACCTACGGCGCCAGCGGATCGAACCGGGACACCGCCCTCGAGCTCATTAACCGGCTCCTGGTCGAAACTACGCTGCGGCCATTGGCCCACCTGACCTGCGTGGGCAACACCCCCCAGGAACTCGCTGCGATCATCGGCGACCTACTGGACATCGGGGTGCGTGGCATCCTCGCCCTGCGCGGCGACCTCCCCCAGGACGGCGCCCCGCCGGCGGCCGGGTCCCTGCGGTACGCCCAGGACCTCATCGACCTCATCCGCCGGGTGGAGCAGCGCCGTTCGGCCCTGCTCTGTGCCGGGAAGATCGCTGTTGGCGTGGCGGCCTACCCCACCCGCCACCCGGAGTCACCCAGCGAAGACCACGACGTCGAAGTGCTGCTCGCCAAGCAGCGTTCCGGCGCCGATTTCGCCATTACCCAGGTGTTCTTCGAAGCCTCGCAGTACGAGGACCTGCTCACCCGGGCCCGCCGTGCCGGCGTGACCATTCCCATCATTCCCGGCGTCATGCCGTTCACCAGCCTCCGCCGCCTCAAGCGGCTGGGGGAGTTGGCGGGAGTGGAACCGGCACCCAGGCTGATGGATCGCCTCGCGGCTGCCGATAACGACATTGAACGGCTCCACATCGGCGTCGACGCCACCGTCGACCTGGCCAATGCCGCCCTCGACGCCGGAGCCCCCGGACTCCACCTCTACACCTTCAACGAGCACCAAAGCGCGCTGGAAGTCCTGGACAAGCTGGCCCTGCCGCGGCATAACCGCAGCAGCCACGCCCGCGCCGCCGCTGCCCGGACCCAGCTGGCCAGCTGAACGCCGGCCCGGCACCCTCCACGCTTCACCGCGCTGACCCACGCCCTTTTTGACCTACCTCCGACCTGAGGACCTTTGCCATGCCTGAAAACAACACGCCCTTCCCGTCCGCCTCACTCCTCGGCTACCCGAGGATCGGCCGCCGCCGCGAACTCAAGAAGGCCGTCGAAGCCTACTGGGCCGGCCGAATCGACGCCGCCGCACTGGACGCGGCCGCCAAGGACATCCAGCTGTCCACCGCCAGGCGCCTCCATGACCTGGGACTGACCGAGGCCGCAGCCGTCCCCGGCACGTTCTCCTACTACGACCAGGTCCTGGATACCACCGCCCACCTGGGTGCCGTACCCGCACGCTTCGGCAGGCTCCTCAACGCCGCCGGGCAGCTGGACATCGACGGCTACTTCACCCTGGCCCGCGGCACCAAGGACCAGCAGCCGCTGGAAATGACCAAGTGGTTCGACACCAACTACCACTACCTGGTCCCTGAGATCGGCCCCGAAACCGAATTCACCCTGGCCTCCACCGCCAAGGTCGACGAGTTCGCCTTCGCACTGGCCAACGGCATCGAAACCCGCCCGTATATCGTCGGCCCGGTTACCTACCTGCTCCTGTCCAAGGCCTCCGACGACGCCCCGGCGGGCTTCGCGCCGCTGTCCCGCCTCGAGGACGTCCTGCCGGTGTACGTCCAGCTGCTCGAAAAGCTGGCCGCCGCCGGCGCCGGCTGGGTGCAGCTCGACGAACCCGCACTGGTGGTCGACCAGGACACCCCCGCTGCAGAGGTCGAAGCAGCGGTTGCCCGCGCCTACGACATCCTCACCGCGGCGGCCAACCGCCCGCAGATCCTCGTCTCCACCCCCTACGGGTCCCTCGGCGGCCAGCTGGGGACGCTTGCCGCCACTAACATCGACGCCTTGCACATCGACGTCTTCAAGGGCGCTGTTCCCTCCGCCGCAGCACTGGCGGGCCTGGGCAGCAAGACCCTGGTTGCCGGCGTCGTGGACGGCCACAACATCTGGCGCAACGACCTCGCCGCCTCCGCCGCGAAACTCGATGGGCTGAGGGCCGCCGCAGGCAAGGTGGCAGTCTCCACGTCCACCTCAACCCAGCACGTCCCGCATGACGTTGACGAGGAGACCCGGCTGCCCGCGCAGCTCCGCAGCTGGCTTGCGTTCGCGGACCAGAAAGCCGCGGAGGTCACCACCCTGGCCTCCTACCTGGCAGACCCCGCCTCCGCCAAAGCCGCCATCGACCAGGCAGCCGCCGTGATCGCCTCGCGTGCCACCACAGAAGGCGTCCACCGCGCGGACGTCCGGGCCCGCACCGAAGCCCTGACCGCTGCGGACTTCACCCGGTCCGACTACGCGGTGCGCGAAGCGGCCCAGGAGGAGGCGCTGCACCTGCCGCCGCTGCCCACCACCACCATCGGCTCCTTCCCGCAGACGTCAGAGATCCGCTCCGCCCGCGCGCGCAACACCAAGGGCGAGCTGAGTGATGAACAGTACGAGCAGCTCATGAAGGACGAGATCAAGCGCGTGGTGGACCTGCAGGAAGAGCTGGGCTACGACGTCCTGGTGCACGGTGAGCCCGAGCGCAACGACATGGTGCAGTACTTCGCCGAAAACCTGGAAGGCTTCGACGTCACCGTCCACGGCTGGGTCCAGTCCTACGGTTCACGCTGCACCCGGCCCTCCATCCTCTGGGGAGATGTCACCCGCAGTGCCCCCATAACCGTCAAGTGGGCGGAGTACGCGCAGTCCCTGACCAGCAAGCCGATGAAGGGCATGCTCACCGGCCCGGTCACCATCCTGGCCTGGTCCTTCGTCCGCGACGACCAGCCGCTGGGCGAAACCGCCAACCAGGTGGGACTGGCGCTGCGGGACGAGATTGCCGACCTCGAAGCCGCCGGCATCAAGGTCATCCAGGTGGACGAGCCGGCCCTGCGCGAACTGCTGCCGCTGCGCAAGGCCGACCAGGCCGACTACCTGAAGTGGTCCGTCGGCTCATTCCGCCTGGCCACGGCCGGTGCCGCCGATTCCACCCAGATCCACACCCACCTCTGCTACTCCGAGTTCGGCGTGATCATCGACGCGATCGACGGCCTGGACGCCGACGTGACCTCCATCGAGGCCGCCCGTTCCCGCATGGAGGTGGTCCACGACCTCGAGGCCCACGGCTTTGGCCGCGGGGTTGGCCCGGGCGTCTACGACATCCACTCCCCGCGCGTTCCCGGCGAGCAGGAAGTCACGGAGCTGCTCAGCACCGCCGTCCGGCATGTCCCGTCCCGCCAGCTCTGGGTCAACCCTGACTGCGGGCTGAAGACCCGCGGCTACGCCGAGACTGAAGAGTCCTTGCGGAACCTGGTCAAGGCCACGCAGACGGTGCGCGCCGGCCTGCTGGAAACGGCGAAGTAAGGCAACGCTCGACGGCGGCGGGTCACCTTGGGTGGGCCGCCGCCGTCGTGGTGTCCTTCATCCGCACGGCGGTGATGAACAGCCATACACTCGCGGCGACGATCGCCACGATAGCAACCAAAGTTGGCACCGAGTTGGCACCCGAGAACCCTGTTTCGCCGATGATCCACCCCTGCGCCAAATAGCCCATTCCGGACAGCGCCATCAGTAATCCGATGATCCGGGGAACACGGTGCATGGCCACCACAACAACGCCCAGCAGTACCAGCGCGGCTCCCAGCAGGAAGCTGTGGTAGCTGCGCATTCCCCACTCCAGCCAGCGGATGCCTTCGGCCGTGGCGAACCGGGCTGCCTTTTCGGGTTCCGGAGCTGCGGCCCATGCATCCACCGCTTGCTTCAGGGCCACGCCGTCCACTGCCTGCAGGGCGGCATAGAGTGCCAGGGCGGCAGCGGCGGCAAGGGCACCAAACCGGGCAATCCAGGTCATGGCGTGGCGCTGCGCGCCACTTGCTGACCACAGGGAAACGAGTCCAGCGCACACCAACGCCATCCCCAGGAACTGGCCCAGATGCACGGCGGTCCAGATGCCGCTGTTGGCGTATGCAGTGAAGGAGGCCACGTGGTCGTTGGCGTCGTGGGACTCAGCGTGGAACACGCCGGCGAATATCGATGCCAGCACGCCGGCGAGTATCAGCGACGCAGCGAGCCGCCACGTACCGGTTCTGATCTCTTGCATAACACCTATGCTGGGACCGGCAGCGCGGCAGCACCAGGGTCAAACGCCCCGGAGATTGTCCCCTTCAGGACTCCCAGACGATTTCGTCGTCCACCACGCCGTCCTGGTCAGCGGATGCCACCAGGATCTCATCGGTGAAGTGCTCCCCGAGGGTGAAGTCCAGGACGAAGTAGCGTTCCGGCTGCCCGGGGTAGATGGCTACATGCCCCAGCTTCAGGGCTTTGAGGAACACCTCGTTGGTGAGCTGGCTCCGGTCCTGGACGCCGAAGACCTTATGCAGTTGTTCGTCCTTGAGCGCGTTGCAGTGGAAGTGCAGGTATTCCTGCGGACTGGTGCCGTCCTGCTCCAGCTCCTCGGCGATCATTCCCCGGACCTCGTCCACCAGTTCGGGCAGGAAGCGGAGCCGGTATTCGACCTTGCGCAGTGCGGCTTCATCGAAGTGGTCGTGGGCGTTGATTTTCAGGTCGAGTTCCAGCGGATGGCCGCGCAGCTCATGTTTGGCGGCGAAGAGATGATCCATGCCGTGGTTGAGCTCAATCTCCCCAAAGTGCTGGCTCGCTACCTTGTTCATAGTCTCAACATAGACCCGAAGGGCAGACCATTCCAGCGTTCGCGCCTAATTCACCGCGGTGCGCATCCCGGCGAGAGTCTCGGCCAGCAGGTCTACGAAGAGCTGCACCCTGGCGGTTTTCCGGTCATTGATCAGCAGCGCAAAGACGTTCCGGGCCAGCCGGATTTCCGGCACGTCCAGCACCACCACGCCGGCGGGTTTGTTCCGGAGCGCCAGTTCGGGAACCAGGGCGGCGCCCAGGCCGGCGGCTGCCATCTCCAGGCTGGCGTGGAAGTCATCGCTGTGCGCCACCACCCGGGGGTGCAGGTTGCAGCCGGCAAACAGCCGCTCGATCACCATGGCGTCGCTGGTGCCCGGATGATGCATGATCCAGGGCATCTCCGACAGGTGGTCGGCCGCGACCTTCGCATCGGCCCGGAAGCCCCACCCGGCGGGCAGGACCACCCGGAAATCATCGTCGCCGATCCATTGCCGGTTGATCGTGTTGGGCCACGCGAAGCCGGTCTGGCCCACCTGGAACACCACCGCCAGGTCCAGGTCGCCACCGGTGCGCAGCCCCTGGATGGTCTGGCCCGGTTCCGCGACGGAGACCCGCAGGTCGATCCCCAGCCTCTTCCACGCCGGATTCTTCAGGATCCGCGGCAGGACATACGTGGCCAGGCTGGGGAAGATGCCCAGCCGCAGTTCCTGGCTCCCGGTGTCCTGCGTCCGTGAGGCGGCGGCCATCAGCGCTTCGATGTCCGTGAGCACCTTGGCGGCGTGCCGGGTCATGACGACGGCGGCTTCCGTAGGGATCACGGCGCGCGCCGACCGCTGGAAGAGGGTGACGCCCGTTTCCCGCTCCAGCGCGGACATCTGCTGCGAGACGGCAGAGGCCGTGTAGCCAAGCGTTGCGGCTGCCGCAGCGAACGAGCCCAGCCGCGTGACCTCCAGGAGGGTCTTCAGGTGCACGGGATTTACCACCAGTTCACAGTACTGCACCCATCCGCCGCCGCGACCGCGCCGAATAGCCCTCTGTATAACCAGAACAGCGGCAATGTTCAGCAGAGGAGCCTGAAGTGTCACTTGACCCAGCAGTAAGTGCAGGCGGCCGGCGGCGCGTCGCCGTGATCGGCAGCGGGGTGGCCGGATTGACCGCCGCCTACGTACTGAACAGGCAGGACGACGTCACCCTGTTCGAGGCCGATTCACGCCTGGGCGGCCATGCCCACACCCATGACATGCCCCAGGCCGACGGAAGCGTCATCGGCGTGGATACCGGGTTTATCGTGCACAACGAACGGACGTATCCCACCCTGCTGCGGCTCTTCGCGGAACTTGGCGTCGAGACCCAGGATTCGGAGATGAGCATGTCCATCCGCTGCGACGGCTGCGGCCTGGAATACGCCGGCGCCCGCGACGGCGCCCGCGGCATCATTGCCAAGCCCTCCAGCCTGCTGCGCGGCCGCTACCTGCTGATGCTGCTTGAGGTCACCCGTTTCTACCGGAAGGCGAGGGAACTGCTCAGGACCGCGGCGCCGTCGGCCGTCAGCGGCGAAGTTGACGTCCCCGAACTGACGCTGGGGGAGTTCCTGGCGCGGGAAAAATTCAGCAGTTACTTCATTTCCCACTTCATGACCCCGGTGGTCAGCGCTGTCTGGTCATGCGATCCCACCACCGCACTCGCGTATCCGGCGCGCTACCTCTTCACGTTCCTCGGCCACCACGGGATGCTCGGCATCAAGGGCTCACCGCAGTGGCGCACCGTGACAGGCGGCTCGGCACGATACGTCGAAAAACTTGCCGCCACGCTCCCCGACGTGCGCCTCAACACTCCCGTCACCGCCATCCGGCGCCTGCCCGAGGGCGTGGAGCTCGCAACGGCAGGCGGGCTGGAAGACTTCGACGCAGTCGTGATCGCCACCCATCCTGCCCAGGCACTCGGCTTCCTGGCCGATGCCACCCCGGAGGAGAAGGAGGCGCTGGGTGGGATGCCATACTCGGTGAACCACACCGTGTTCCACCAGGACCCCGCTGTCCTGCCGGCGGCGGACAACGCCAAGGCGTCCTGGAACTACCGGCTTCCGGCGTGCGACGCCCGCCCGGACAAGGTCCTGGTGAGCTACGACCTCACACGGCTGCAGCGGCTCGAGCCCGTGGACGGGAGGCCCTACCTGGTGAGCCTGGGCGAGTCCGAACTCATCTCCGACAGCGCCGTGCTGGAACGGATGGTGTACGAACACCCGCAGTACACCCCTGAATCCCTGAAGGCCCAGCAGGCCATCGCCGCGCTGAGCGACGGCAGGATCGCGTACGCCGGGGCGTTCCTTGGCTGGGGCTTCCACGAGGACGGCGCCCTCTCCGGGGTGCGGGCTGCTGAGAAGCTGGGCCGCACCTGGCCCGTGGCCCGCGCCGCCGATTCCGCGGACTCCACCGGCGAGGGGGAGCGGGAACTGCTGTCCGCAGAACCGGTGTGACCATGGACGCCTCGATCTACCGCACCTCCATTTCCCATGTGCGGCGCACCCCGTTGAAGAATGCCTTCACTTACCGGAGCTACAGCTGGTTCGTGGACGTGGACCACCTTCCGCGGCTTCCCCTCCTGCTCCGGCCCCTGGCGGTGTTCCGGGCCGGTGACCACCTGGGCGATCCGGACGCGGACATCCGCTCCAACGTGGAGCGGTTCCTGCGGACCCAGGGCATAGAGCCCGACGGCGGCGCCATCCACATGCTGACCAGCGCCAGGGTTTTTGGGTACGTCTTCAATCCGCTCACCCTGTTCTGGTGCTACCGCCCCAGCGGGGAACTCCAGTGCGTGGTGGCCGAGGTCCACAACACTTACGGGGAGCGGCATTGCTATTTGCTGCGGACCGATCCCGGCGGCCGCGCCTCGGTGCCGAAGGCGTTCTATGTGTCCCCGTTCAATGACGTCGACGGGCAGTACAGGATGAAAGTCCCAGCGCCCGGGGACAGGCTCGCGGTGTCCATCATCCTGGAGCGCGAAGGGCACCGTCCCTTCGTGGCCACCATGGACGGCAGGCGCCGGGCCGCCACCGTCCCCAACATCCTTGTGGCGGCACTGACAGTGCCTGCCGCGCCGCTGCTGGTATCCGCCCTGATCCGGGTCCAGGGCGTTAAACTCTGGGCAAGACGCCTGCCCGTCGTTGCCAGACCACATCACCCCTCACAGGAGGCAGTTCAATGACAATGACTGACGACAACGGAACTGCTTCAGCTTCCGCCGACAACAAGACCCACGGGCCGGCCGCCACCCACTCGCCCGCAGCCTGGACCGCCGGTGGTGTCCCCGCTGCGCCGGCCACCATCGATCCTGACCTGTGGCCCGGTGTTGCCCAGCCGCCGTCGGGCCTCAAGGCCGACGTGGCAGGGAAGGCTGCAGGCCTGATGTTCAAGGGCGCGGTCAGGCGGCTGCCGCTGCGCGTCGAATACCCTGACGGTTCGGTCCTGGGGATGGGCGGCCCGGACGCTCCCGTAATGACCATGGTGCGGCCCGCGGCATTCGAAGCCCGGATCGGCGACAACGGGCTGATCGGACTGGGCGAGTCCTTCATGGCCGGAGACTGGGAAGCCTCCGACCTGGCCGCGGTGCTGGAAGTCTTCGCCGCCTCCGTGGACACGCTCATCCCCGTGCCGCTGCAAAAGCTGCGCTCGCTGTACCTGCCGCGGACGCCCCGACAGGAGCGCAACGCCGAGCAGAACACCCGCAGCAACATTTCGCGGCACTACGACCTGTCCAACGATTTGTTTTCCAACTTCCTGGACTCCACCATGAGCTACTCGTCGGCGCTGTTTCCCGGCGGGGCCGGGCCGCTGTCCGAGGTGGCGTGGGATTCCCTGGCGGAGGCCCAGCAGGCCAAGATCGACCGGTTGCTGGACAAAGCCGGGGTGGGCGACGGTACCCGGCTGCTGGAAATTGGTACCGGCTGGGGCGAGCTTGCCCTGCGTGCCGCTGCCCGTGGTGCCACCGTCTACAGCGTCACGCTGTCCAGCGAGCAGCAGGCGCTGGCGCAGGAACGCATCGCGGCGGCCGGGTTCGCGGACCGCGTGACGGTGGCCCTGCAGGACTACCGTGCCGTGGAAGGGGAGTACGACGCCGTCGTGTCGGTCGAGATGATCGAGGCCGTGGGGTACGAGTACTGGCCCATCTACTTCCAGACGATCGACCGCGTCCTGGCCCCGGGCGGAAAGGTGGCCATCCAGGCGATCACCATGCCGCACGGGCGCATGCTCGCCACCCGCAACGCCTACACGTGGGTGCACAAATACATCTTCCCCGGCGGCTTCCTGCCGTCCGTCCGGGCCATCGAGGGCGTGACCCAGCAGCACACCACCCTGCGCGTGCGGGAGCGGATGGGCATGGGCGACCACTACGCAGCCACCCTGCGGCTGTGGGAGGAACGGTTCCTCGCCCGCTCCCGCGAGGTAGGGGACCTGGGCTTCGACGCCGTGTTCCAGCGGATGTGGCTGTTCTACCTCTGCTACTCGCGCGCCGGGTTCCAGTCCGGCTACCTGGACGTCCAGCAGATTGTGCTGGACCGCCGGGAGGCGCAGCTGTAGGTTTCACCGTGTATCCAGCGGGGACAGGAGGACGCATGAAACTAAAGACACTCGCATGGACCACCGCGGCGACGGTGGCCACCGCCGCGGCGGGCGGTGTTGCGACGGACCCCCGAAGTGGCTGGTACCTGAAGCTGCGCAAGCCGGACTGGCAGCCACCCGCAATTGCCTTTCCCGTGGTGTGGACGGCACTGTACGCGGACCTGGCCGTGACGTCCGCCGTGGCGTTGGACCGGGCTGCTGAACTGGACCGTGCCGACAGTCCGGGGCCGGTCAGGAACGACCACAGCCGGGAACTGCGCGCCTACCGTGGTGCGCTGGCCGCCAACCTGCTGCTCAACGCTTCATGGAGCTGGTTCTTCTGGCGCTCCCGCCGGCCGTGGCTGGCCGCTGCCGAGGCGGCGGTACTGGCGGCCAGCAGCGCGGACCTGGTGCGGCGGACGTACCGGTTGAACCGGGTTGCCGGAGCATCGCTGGCTCCGTACGCGGCATGGTGCAGTTTCGCCACTGTGTTGTCCACGGCCATCGCCCGGCTCAATCCCGCCAGCAGGTAGAAGCGAAGGAAATCCTCGGCTGAGGTGCTTGATCGAAGGGTCCCTCATCACTACGTCTAGTGATGAGGGACCCTTCTTCGGCGTCGGGGCAGGCAGCGCGACACGCCGGGAAATCACGACACGCGCACTGTGCAAAAGTGTGCAACCCCGTCCACAGGTTGTGGACCCAGCCCGCAAAAAACCCGGGATCACGGGCATTTTTCCGGTCCCCGCCTGTGGATTAACGGTGCATTAAATGACATACTTGTAATACATCATCTTGGGGTTCCAAAGAGGCGTCTGCACTACATGTAGTATCTACATACAGCTGGACGGGGACACCGGCCCAGCAAAAGAGTTCAACTAAGGGGACAGGGACAATGACCGTAACGGTATACACGAAGCCTGCTTGTGTTCAGTGCAACGCCACTTACCGCGCGCTCGACAAGAAGGGCATCACCTACCAGAGCGTTGACATCTCCCAGGACGCCGAGGCACTCGAGCGCCTGAAGGCACTGGGCTACATGCAGGCTCCCGTTGTGGTCACCGACCAGGACCACTGGTCCGGCTTCCGCCCCGACAAGATCGAGGAACTCGCGCTGTCGGCCGTTTCCTCCGTGGCCTAGGAGTTCCGCTTTTCCTGCCGGCAACCATCAACCAGCTGAGGTGACTCCCATGGCAGCACCAACAGCACAGCGAAGCGCTTCGCAACACCACGCGGCTCAGCGCGTGGAGGTGTCCCCGCCGGCCACTTCGCACCACCAGCCGGAGCAGGTTGTCACGGACAGCCAGCTCATCTACTTTTCCTCGGCATCCGAGAACACCAGCCGCTTCGTCGCGAAGCTTGGCCGTGAGATGGCCCGGATCCCGTTGTATCCAAAGGACGCACCCCTCCTCGCCACCCGGCCGTTCGTGCTGGTGGTGCCAACCTACGGCGGCACCGGGGGAGAGGGATCCGTTCCCAAGCAGGTCATCCGGTTCCTGAACAACCCGCAGAACAGGCAACTGCTCCGCGGCGTCATCGGCGCCGGCAATACAAACTTCGGGGAAAACTACTGCATGGCCGCGGACATCATCGCCGCCAAATGCCAGGTACCCCACCTCTATCGATTCGAACTCATGGGAACGCCGGAAGACGTCACCCGGGTCAACCAAGGATTGGACACGTTTTGGACACGACTGTCGCAGACACAGAAGTAACCAGGGCCCAGAAGCCTGAGATGCCGGCTGCCTACAAGGGCTTGGGTTATCACGAGCTGAACGCCATGCTGAACCTTTATGGTCCCAATGGCGAAATCCAGTTCGAGGCTGACCGCGAGGCCGCCCACCAGTACTTCCTGCAGCACGTTAACAACAACACCGTGTTCTTCCACGACCTGGAAGAGAAGCTCGATTACCTGGTGAAGAACCAGTACTACGAGCGCGAGACGCTGGACCAGTACACGATGAACTTCATCCGTGACCTGTTCAACCGTGCCTACAAGAAGAAGTTCCGCTTCGAGACCTTCCTGGGCGCCTTCAAGTTCTACACTTCGTACACGCTGAAGACGTTCGACGGCAAGCGCTTCCTTGAACGCTACGAGGACCGCGTCTGCATGGTGGCCCTGCACTTGGCGCGCGGCAACGAACAGCTGGCCATGCAGATGGTGGACGAGATCATCGACGGCCGTTTCCAGCCGGCCACCCCCACCTTCCTGAACGCCGGCAAGAAGCAGCGCGGCGAGCTGGTCTCCTGCTTCCTGCTCCGCATCGAAGACAACATGGAGTCGATCGGCCGCTCCATCAACTCCGCACTGCAGCTGTCCAAGCGCGGCGGCGGTGTGGCGTTCGCACTGACCAACATCCGCGAGGTGGGTGCGCCCATCAAGCAGATCGAGAACCAGTCCTCCGGCGTCATCCCCGTGATGAAGCTCCTCGAAGACAGCTTCTCCTACGCCAACCAGCTTGGTGCCCGCCAGGGTGCCGGTGCCGTGTACCTGCACGCGCACCACCCGGACATCTACCGGTTCCTGGACACCAAGCGCGAGAACGCGGACGAGAAGATCCGCATCAAGACCCTCTCCCTGGGCGTCGTCATCCCGGACATCACGTTTGAGCTGGCCAAGAAGGACGAGGACATGTACCTGTTCTCGCCGTACGACGTCGAACGCGTCTACGGCATGCCGTTCTCCGACGTCTCGGTCACCGAAAAGTACTACGAGATGGTGGACGATTCCCGGATCAAGAAGACCAAGATCAAGGCGCGCGAGTTCTTCCAGACCCTCGCCGAGATCCAGTTCGAGTCCGGCTACCCGTACATCATGTTCGAAGACACCGTGAACCGGGCCAACCCGATCGACGGCAAGATCATCATGTCCAACCTGTGCTCGGAGATCCTCCAGGTTTCCCAGCCCACCACGTACAACGATGACCTGTCCTACGCCGACACCGGCAAGGACATCTCCTGCAACCTGGGCTCGCTGAACATCGCCAAGACCATGGACTCGCCGGACTTCGGCCTGACCATCGAGACGGCCATCCGCTCGCTGTCCGCCGTCTCGGACATGTCCAACATCACCTCGGTGCCGTCCATCGCCAAGGGCAACGACCAGAGCCACGCGATTGGCCTGGGCCAGATGAACCTGCACGGCTACCTGGCGCGGGAGCGGGTCCACTACGGCTCCGAAGAGGGCCTGGACTTCACCAACATCTACTTCTACTCGGTGGTGTACCACGCGGTGCGCGCCTCCAACCTGCTGGCCATCGAAACCGGCCAAACGTTCGGCGGCTTCGAGAAGTCCAAGTACGCCTCGGGCGAGTTCTTCGACAAGTACACGGAGCAGGAATGGGTTCCGCAGACCGAAAAGGTCCGCGAGCTCTTCAAGAACGTTCACATCCCCACGCAGGCTGACTGGCGCGAGCTGAAGGCCTCCGTGATGGAGCACGGCATCTACAACCAGAACCTGCAGGCCGTTCCGCCCACCGGCTCGATCTCCTACATCAACAACTCCACCTCCTCGATCCACCCGGTGGCGTCCAAGATCGAGATCCGCAAGGAAGGCAAGCTGGGCCGCGTGTACTACCCGGCGCCGTACCTGACCAACGACAACCTGGAGTACTACCAGGATGCGTACGAGATCGGCTACGAGAAGGTCATCGACACCTACGCCGCCGCTACGCAGCACGTGGACCAGGGCTTGTCGCTGACGCTGTTCTTCAAGGACACCGCCACCACGCGCGACATCAACAAGGCCCAGATCTACGCCTGGAAGAAGGGCATCAAGACCATCTACTACATCCGTCTCCGCCAGCTCGCGCTGGAAGGGACCGAGGTTGAGGGCTGCGTCAGCTGCATGCTGTAGTTGCAGCTTCAACTAACTAGCCAAGTACGACGGCGGGTGCCCGCCCGCCGTCGTACGCTTTAACTTAGAGAAAACCACCCAACGCATAGGGGATGACATGACCGAGAAGGTCAAGCTGCTCAGCCACGTCGAGGCCATCAACTGGAACCGCATCCAGGATGACAAGGACGTGGATGTCTGGAACCGCCTGGTGAACAACTTCTGGCTGCCGGAGAAGGTGCCGCTGTCCAACGACGTCCAGTCGTGGAACACGCTGACCCCCGTCGAGCAGCAGCTCACCATGCGCGTATTTACGGGCCTGACCCTGCTGGACACCATCCAGGGCACTGTTGGTGCTGTTTCCCTGATCCCGGACGCGCTGACCCCGCACGAAGAAGCCGTGTACACGAACATAGCGTTCATGGAGTCCGTACACGCTAAGAGCTACTCGTCCATCTTCTCCACGCTGGCCTCCACCAAGGAGATCGACGAGGCATTCCGCTGGTCCACCGAGAACGAGAACCTTCAGAAGAAGGCCCAGATCGTCATGGACTACTACCAGGGTGACGACCCCCTGAAGCGCAAGGTGGCTTCGACGCTGCTGGAGAGCTTCCTGTTCTACTCGGGCTTCTACCTGCCCATGTACTGGTCTTCACGCGCCAAGCTGACGAACACGGCTGACCTGATCCGCCTGATCATCCGTGACGAAGCCGTGCACGGTTACTACATCGGCTACAAGTTTCAGAAGGGCCTGGAGAAGGTCTCCGAGGAACGCCGCCAGGAGATTAAGGACTACACGTTCGAACTGCTCTTCGAGCTGTACGAGAACGAGGTCCAGTACACCCACGATCTGTACGACGGCGTGGGCCTGGCCGAGGACGTCAAGAAGTTCCTGCATTACAACGCCAACAAGGCCCTGATGAATCTGGGCTACGAGGCAATGTTCCCGGCGTCCGTCACCGACGTGAACCCGGCCATCCTGTCGGCCCTGTCCCCGAATGCGGACGAGAACCACGACTTCTTCTCGGGGTCAGGTTCGTCTTACGTGATCGGCAAGGCAGTCAACACGGAAGACGAGGACTGGGACTTCTAACCGGTTTCGCCGGTACGCCGGCGGCACGGCCTGTTCTGTTACAGCCGGCTTCAATGGACCCCGCACGTTCTGTGCGGGGTCCATTGTGTTTCCCGGGACGAATCTCCAGAACACCACCGCTCACCGCGCCGCGAGGTACTCGGCCAGGCATTCTTCTACGTGGGACCTTGGCGGGCGGAAGTAGTCCACTGTGCCTTTATTCGGCATCATTGCGTCGCGGCCTGGTTGAGTCAGGATGCCAGCGCGCGCCTGAAGCGGCGGAGGCAACTCTGGCGGTTCCCAGTCCTGGTGCTCGCTCCTGTATTTGCGTCCTGAGGGCGAAACCCAGCCGGGCGGCTCATTCTTCGATGCAGCCGTTGGACGCCACCTGCTGACGTGCCGCAACCGGTGGTGCTTTGGACATGGTTGGCCAAGGTTGCTGATGCCGGTGGTCCCGCCTTGGTGCCAGGCGAGCAGGTGATCGGCTTCGTTGTCCAGGGAATTGTTGTTGCACCCAGGGAAGGGGCACTTGCCGTCCCGCAAGCGCAGCCACCTTCGCATGGCCTTCCCGGGGCGGTAGCTGGTGCGTCCGATTTCCAGCGGCGCGCCGTCGCGGGGGTCCACGAGCACCCGGTAGAACGAAGCGGCTCCATTAGCTACGAGGTCCCGTGCCATGGAAGCCGGGATGGGGCCATAGCCGTCAAGCATGGCGGGTTCGTCGGTGGCTCCGAGGAGGGAAAACACGGGGACGGTGACCAGCACTTCCGCCCGGGGAACCTGCACATCGGCGAGCCCCTTCGGTGGGTTTCCGGCCTCGTCCACTCCGACCCCGTTCCAGCCGCAGCAACCGGTGCAGCCGGTGCCCCCGCGAAGCGCAGTGGCGGCGAACAGATCCGCGCGAAGCTGGGTGAGTGTGCGTTCCTCGTTGCGTCCCTGGAGCCCTCGGGCGATGGCAGTGTAGCGGTTCCAGATGGCCATGGCCTGGTCGGCCGGCAGGCGTGCGGACAAGCGCGCCATGCCGTCCTGCTCCGGAGAGAACTCTAGGCACCTGTCTTCGATGCCCTTTGCATGCCGTTTTTCGATGCTCTCCGGGTGGTGACGTTCGCGCCAGACGCGGGCCTTGTGCCGGAATCGGTACGCCGGCATCTCCCCGGCGGGGCACCCCCGGGCGGCGTTCGGCGCATCCGGATCGAGGAAGTGGGCTTCCAATGCGGTCGCGGCCTTCGAGCTGAGGGTGGCGGTTTCGTCCACCATGACGCGGGCGTGCTGCCACGACATGGTTCCCTCCGTGAGCGCTTCCAAGGTCCGGGGCAGAGAGGTGGTGAGAGCGTAAGACTGTGCCAGAAGTGCACCGGCGGCGCGGTCACCGATGGCGAGAATGCAGCCCACCTCCGCGGCGACGGCCATTTCCTGCGCCTGCACCGGCATGTCTGGGGGAGCCATACACCGCGCTGACTCCGCGAACGCAGCCGCAGCCGCGGCTTTCAGCGCCGCTACACGGGCTTCGGTGCGGGCCACTCCGGCCAGGATGTCCAGGCATTCATCGGCGACGGCGGCCAAGGGATCGCTCTGTGCGAGCGGTCCGTTTGCGGCTCTGGCTACCTCGCCACGGAGCACGGACAAGGCAGCCTCGATCGCCTCAAACGCCCGTGCTGCCGTGCCGCTTCCCATGTACTCATCATGAAGGGAGGGTCTGACATTTCGGGCGGGTGGTGGACGGGGCACGACTTTTTGCCGCAAATCCTTGTCACGCCTGTGTTGGGACGAACTGCGGCGGCTGCAGCCAAGGCGGTGTGGGCCGGCGGCGGATTGGGGGGCTGCATCCGGTCTCGGGATGCTCCAGCCGCCGGCCCTGTCCAACTCCAGACCCTGCCCCAGCGGCCGGATCCTGGCCCCAACGATAGGACCCGTTGCTGAACGGCAACCCACGATGGGCGCAAGGTTCGCTCAAGAGTGGGCGCGTCATCACTTAGACGTTCCAAACGATGCGGCCGTAGCTGCGGGAAAATCCTGCCCCTAGGATGGCGCCATGAGGAAGTGGGGCGAGATGCATCCCGCGCTCCGGGCCGTCCTGGTTGGCGCAGCAGCCTGCGCTGTCATCCTGGCGGCCAGCCTTATCGCCGGGCAAAGCCTCGACGACGCCGCGGCCAACGCCATCTTCTACGCGATGATGATCGGGGGCGTCGTCTTCTTCATGACGAAGCGGTTCCAGACGGCCGCGGAGAGACTCGATGAACACGGCGACTTGGTTGTCTTCCTGCGATTCCCTCAATCATCGCTGGGCTCCTTGAACAGCGTCTGGCGGATGGGAATCGCTGTCCCCGGCGCAGAGAGGATCGAATTCCAGCCCATCGTCGACGACACGTTGACCCCCAGTGGCCGCGGGAGGACTCTCACTGGAGTTGGGGTTGTGGACGTCCCGGTGCGGAAAGCGAACCGCCACGACAATCAACAGGACGTGCCGCTGGACTTCCGGATCATCACCCTGGGCTCAGACGGCGGCGTCATTGAAATCGCAGCCGGACCGGCTACCCTCCAGAAAATCGAGCATGCCATCGAGTCCGAATCCTCGTAGTCCTTGGCCGGCAGGCCGTCAGGACTAGAGTTCTGGCGGGGTGCAGACGTGCCCCTCGGGGTCCATCGGGTATCCGCATAGCGGACAGAGCGGACGGCCCGCGCCCACAACCTCACGCGTGCGCTTGGTGAACGCTCGGGCGGTGCCCACCGGCATCCGCACCAACAGCATTTCGGGGGCCTCGACGCCGTCCTGGTCCAATGCTTCATCATCCGGATCAGCATCTGCTTCAGTGAGGGGATAAGCCTCAATCACCACCTGAGCCGTCGCCGGGTCCCAACCCAGGCCCATGGCGCCAGTCCGGAATTGCTCCTCAACGGCTTCCAGCGGATCGTTGTCAACCAGTTCGACGGGCGTGCCGGTGGGAACGCTGAACGGGTTGCCGTCCAGGGTGATGAGCTGGTCGAGTATTTCATCGATCTTCTCCGCAAGCAGGGCCGATTGCTGCTTCTCCATGGCGATGCTCACCAGCTGCGCCCCGGCGCGTACCTGCAGGTAGAACGTGCGCGCACCAGGAGCTCCGACGGTGCCGATGACGACCCGATCCGGCCAGGTGAACTCGTGAACAAGTGTAGGCATGTCAGAATTCTAGGCGAGATCCCATCGGCGGCGCGGCCTGTCATGCCGCAGGAGAGTTCACGGAGCGCGAAAGTGAGCCAGCACCAGCCCGATGGGTATGCTGACGGCGATCACCAGCAACAGGGCCCGGTATCCCCAGGGGACCCAACCAGACATCGCGCTCCGCCAGTGAACAGTCCGGAACATCAACGCCAGCGAAACAACCAGCATTGCGCCGCCGGCATCCACAACCCACGGGTTACCAACCAGCGTCCCGCCAATAACTGCCGCGGACGCGCCGTTCCACGCCACCAATTCCGCAATAACTCTCCACCCCACAAAGCGTTGCGCCGCCAGGAAGTACTGGACGATGCCCAACGCGCCCTGGGCTACTCCTCCGACGAGCACCAGATAGGCAGCGGCCCACGATCCGTGCTCAAGGTGCAGCGGCCCGGTAACTGCCGCGACCAACCCGCCTGCCACAACACACATGAGTGCCACCGCGCCGAAAGCGATGGCCCCCTTCCGACTGCCTGCAGGCCTCAAGCCCGGCGTCTCGCCCATGCTGTCCAAGCTACTGCACGCCATCACACGGCGGGCAGTTGGTTATTCCGGCAAAGAATACGAAGAGCCCGTGGCCGTGCGCTGCAGCAGGCCGAAGTCGATCATGTAGCGGCGAAGCAGGACGACGTCGTCGGTATAGCTGAGCAGCCGCTCATTGATCTGCCTCTCCGTGAGCTTCTCGCCGGGTTCGATGATCTCATTGGCGATCCTTGCCAGCAGGGCCCGCCGCTCGGCCACGTTGGCGGGGTATCGCTCGATCCGCCCCAGACGCATGAATCTGTCCAGTCCGGTCCGCTGCTGCCGGCGCGGCTGCTGGGCGAGCAGGTCGCTGAAGTCGCTGAACACGGAGTCCTGCGCAATCAACACACCCGACGCCTGCCGCCCCACGAGCCCGGACTCAAGCAGGGCCGCCAGGGCCCGCTGCCTCCGCTGCGGCTTCACATCGGGCAGCAGGTCGGCGTGAGCGGCTCCCAGTACGATCTGCGCGTACGCAATCCTCGCGTCCGTGTTGCCAAGCGTTGCCAGCACCCGCCGCCAATGCGGACCGTTCATTCCTGCTCGTCCGGCCACGTCGGTGTCCTCCCTCTGCCGCTGGCCCCCACCCTGGCGTTGGAGCGTGCCGGAAGATCGTAGCCCTGGAGGCCCGGTGTCTGGAAGTGGGTGCGGCGGATCTCCAACGGTGCCTGCCGGCGTCGTAAGTTCAACGGCACGCAGGGGGAGGGTGCTGGCCGGGGGTGACCAGTCGGGGCTGCAACGGAACTTTGACGCCCTGCGGCGCCTTGTTGACCAGGCACGACGGCGGCGGGCTGCCTGGGTGCTAAGCGTCCCCGTCCCTGGCGTACAGGGCCAGGAGGTCGCGGCTGAACTCATGCGGGGATGTTTCGCACGGACTGTGCCCGCCCCGGTACACCCCTATGCGGGCCCGGATTGCCTGGGCGAACAGCCGGTGCAACTGGAGCGGCCACAGGTCATGTTCGCCCACGGCCACGAATTTGGGCAGCGGCGCCTCTGCCAGTTCCGCCCGAAGGTCCGGGACGTTCTGCATCAGGGTGTAGATATCGCGGACGGAGGCGCGGCGGGTGAAACGGAACCGGTAGTTGACGAACCGCTGCCGTCCCGGCGGCACATGTGCCACCCGGCCGCTCCGGATGCCCCAAATCAGGAGGGCTGCACCAGCCCGCCCGTTCACCCATGTGCTGAACCGGCCAATACGGCTCACGCCCCGGAAGGTCTGGCCGGGTTCCGGCGGGCAGCCCAGGAACGTGATGGACCGGAACAGTTCGGGCCGCTGCACGTAGGCGAGTTGGGCGATAATGCCGGCGAAGGAATAGGCCACCACGTGGGCCGGGGTAGCTGTGGTTTCCAGGACTGCCAGGAAATCGTCCACAAATAACTGGTAGTCGTAGTGCTGTCGGGGCGGCACCAGGTTCTCGGGGCCGGCGCCGGCCGACTGGTACTGGCCCGCCAGATCGTACGTCAGGGCGTAGTAGCCGGCCTCGGCGAGGCCAGGCATCATCAGCGAGAAATCCTCTTTCGACCCGGTGGCGCCGGGCACCAGCACCACGCTGGGATCATCCGGCTTGCCCAAGGCCATGGCGGCCAGCTTCCCACTGGGAACGTCGATGGTGAACCGGACGGCGCCCGGTGGTGGAACCGACCAATCGACGTCGCCCAATCCGGCATCCAGCAGGGCGGCCGCATCAACCTGGGCAGAACGGAATTCCTCGGGGTCTACCCCGTATTCCTTCCGGCCCGGCTCCGCCATGGTCCCAAGATAGTCCAGCAGCCTACATCCGGCCGCCATCGAGGATCCGCCGCGCATCTTCCTGCGCTTGGAGGGCCACCTCCGTGACCACCTCACCCTTTAGGTGGCCGACCGCGGACATAATGCTTCGGAGTTCACCCACGGTCAGCGGCGGGGTCGCGGTGTGTGCCATGGCATGGCAGTTGTGGCAGAGCGGGACAAGGTCCGCAATGGGGTCAAGCTGATAAGCGCCGTCCAGGATCTCCGGGGGCACTAGATGGTGGACGTCGATTGCTCCCACCCCTGCCACGCCGTAAGCGGACTCGAACGAGAAGCCGCACGCGGCGCACTGCGTGCCGTGGAACGCAATGCACGCCCGGCGCCCGTCGGGGTCGCGCTCGTACCGGTTCACGCGGACGGTGCGGAGGGTCTCCGGAGGAAAGGTTCCACCCGCCACCTCGAGGGGATCCGCCGTGGACGGCGCGTGGGCGCGCCACAGCCGGCGCAGTACAGGGACGGACGACGGCGGCAGGGTCACCAGGGACGGTCCGTCCGCCCTCGACGCAAGGTCGTCGGTGAGTGCCTCGCCCAGGAGTCCGGGCCGTACCTGCTCGCCAAGCGGAAGAAGGGAATCCCAGGCCACCCAGAAGAACCAGTGAGCGGGTCCGGGATCGGCGGGGGCCGCAATTCGGTACGGCTGGGACGTCACGAACCCGTGGCCGATCAAGCCACTGGAAGCCTCAGTGCTGCCCTCCACGACGAGCCACGCCTCGCTGCCGGGATCAACGCCGGGACAAGAGTCCGCGCGCCAGCGGTCAAGGAATATCCCGGATCCGGCCACTTGTTCGACGACGGCATGGTAGTTCCAGCGGCGCAGGACCTCTGCGTCACATCTCAGGATTACCGCGGCCACTGGTCACCGGGTCCGTACTCGCTTCGCGGCTGTCCATCGGACAGCTGACCACCAAAACCCGCCACGCGTCGTCGACCCCCAAGTGCCGGCAAGGCGCGCTAGATCGGTTCCTTGGCCAGCGCTTTGGTCTTTGCCGGCGTCTCGCGTCCCAGCCGTTCATCCAGCGTGACCCGCAGCCGCGCGGCGGCAACCTGGACACGGTGCTCGGCCGGGGTGGTCTTCTTTTGGGCGGGTTTGGCAGCGCTGTTCCGCGGAGCGTGGACGTACCGGTGCTCAGGCGACGTTGCACTCATGGTCCAACCTCCTTGCTGCTGTCTTCATCCGTTGTTCCATTCTCGCCTAAGTTGTGGCGGTCGTCCACGAAGGCCGCCTCCTGCCCGGAACCGGGCTCGGGCGCGGCATCGTCCCCGTTCTCGTCGCCGGACACGCTCTTCCAGGCGATGTCGAACAGCTCGAGTTCCTCGGTGCGCGCCAATTCGCTCCTGGCCAGGACTTCCAGCGTCGCCAGCCCCAGCGCCTTGGTGCCTTCATCCGGATCCAAGGCCCGGTCCAGCGCCCACTGGGTCCGGCGCCACCACTCCGCCCGGCTGTCCGCCTCGGTCTTTTGCTGCAGCGCGTTGGCGTCAGCCTCGCGTTTCTGGTCGAGCGCTGTCTTGTCCGCAGCGGTGCGCTGCTTGAGCGTGCGCCAGTTGATGTAAAAGGCCAGCACGGCAGCTGTGAGAACCGCGAGAGGCCCCAAACCGGCAAGGATGACCCACCAGTCCGCCGGTCCGGAATGGACCACAACGTCCAGCGGGCCGGGGGAGGGAACAGGGGTCACGCGACCAGCTTAGGCGGAGGCCCGGCAGGCAACCGGCCCGACACCCGGAGTACTGTGCGTCATCCGCCCCGCCGTGAGACAAGGACGGGTCCGCGGGCGTGATGCAATACTGCGTGGGCCGTTGAACCAATGGTTTCCCTGAGCACTCCGCGGCCCTGCGTGCCCACAACAATCATCCGGGCCGATTCAGCGGCTTTGAGGAGCGCGTGCGGGACCGAGCTGTCCGTCAGCAACTCCGTCTCCACCCGGACCGCGGGCGCCACAGCCGCTGCACGGTTCAAGGCCGACGCCAGGACGGCCTGGGCGCCGGCCGCCGCGTCCTGTCCTTCCAGCAGCCGGTAGCCCGCAGGCTGGTGCCGGACATGGACCACTTTGAGGGGCGCGTGCCACACAGCTGCCAGCGCACACGCGTCATCCAGCGCGGCAGGGGAACCCGAGTCATCGACGGCGGCGACGACGGGTCCGGCCGGGTGGTGTTCCTCCCGGATCACGGCGACAGGGCAGGCGGCAGTGGCTGCCAGTTCAAGGCTCACCGAGCCGACCAGGAGGCCAAGGAAGCCGCCCAGGCCGCGGCTGCCCACCACCAGCATGCGTTCGCCCGCGGATATTTCGGCCAGCAGCTGCGCCGGCAATCCGTGAAGCAGGGTGCTCCTGACCTGAAGCCCGGGTACTTCCGCGGTGGCAACCGCCACGCCGTCTTCGAGGATGGACCGGGCGGACTGTTCCAGGCCACTGCCTGACACACCGGGAACCGGACCGAGGTGCCGGGTCAGGAGTGGCCACAGCGAACAGTGCACAACATGAAGGGGGCAACCGATGGCGTGCGCGTGGCGCGCCGCCCAGCGGACGGCGGCCGCAGCCTCCTCCGAACCGTCAAAACCGGCCACAATGGACCCTGCATCCTGCGCCACGGCACTGCGCTCCTGACCAACACGATCTTCACAGGACCTTAGGCCCTTTGGCGGCCCTGCTCCCTGGTTTCATCCTGATTCTAAACAGTGGGGAGGAACATGGGCAGCATCATGCGCCGGATAGCCGTGGTGGTGCTTGCCCTCGCCGCCCTGCTGGTCGGCGCCGCGGCCCCCGGCACCGCGGTGGCGCCTGTGGCCGTCATCGTGGCGGACACCGCAGGGGTGCTTGACCAGAACACGCTGGTGCCCGCCGTCGAACGCATCCAGTTCTATGAGCCCACCCGTGTTGCTGTCTTCACCTACAACGGCACCCCGGCGGACAACCTCAACGAACAAGTCCTGAATTTCGCGCGGTCCACGCACCCGGAGTGGATCAGCCCGGACGGCCAAAAATGGGCCGACGGACTGTTCATTTTCGCCCTTGACCCCGTGGGCCGGCACGTGGGGACGTACATGGGCGAGGACCGGAAAGTGTCCCTCGAGCAGCGCAGCGACATCCAGGATGCGTCCAAGGAACTGTTTCGCGACGCCCAGTGGACCGACGGCACAGTTGCCGGAATCCGCCGCGGGGCAGAGCTCATCAACCAGCCCTGGTACCGCTCGACGGCGTTCCTGGTCACGACCTGGGTTCTCGCCGGAACCGCGGCCCTGGGTGCAGCCGCTTGGCTGATTGTGCGTGCCGTGACCAGGAGCGGATGCCGAAAGCAGATTGAACGCGGGGACCGCAGCTACTCCAACGTCAGCATGGACCTGGAGGTTACGGAACTGAATGCCGGCACTATCCCGGAATCATCCCGCTACGGAAGCCAGGTCCTTGAGAAACACAGGACGTTCCTCAGCAAGTATGCCGCAGCGACGGAGCTGTCCAACCAGGTTCACGCACTGGGTAAGCGGGCGTTGAGCAGCAGGAAGAACCTCAAGCTGGCCCGCCGGTTCGCCGACAGTGCGGCGGAGCTGGACGCCCTGGACGACGTCATCTCGGACAGCAATGCCCTGCTGAACCGTGCCGATACCTGGCCTACGGCCTGGGACCGGCAGCTTGCTCCCTTCCGTAAAGACCTCGCCGGGTTGGAGCAGCTCCTGGCCAAACGCCACGGGCAGGGGGACTCGGCCACTGCCACGGCGCTCCGGTCCTTCCGTGACGAAAGCCTGCGGGACATTGAGCGCTGGACGGCCGCACTGGCCGAGCGGCGGATCACGCCGGAGGAGGCCCTGGACCGGCTGTACAGCGCCCGTTCCCGGCTCTCGGAGCTGCTGGAGAACCATGCCGAAACCGTGATCCAGGGCTTCGCCCGGACAGACCGCGAAGCACGGCTGATGCGGGAACAGATGGAAACGGCCCACGGCGGCACGGACCACCGCAGGCAGCGGACGTACGAACCGAGCATCCTCGGCACGGTGTACCCGTCCTACACGTTCTTCTCCGTGGCCACCTTCAACTCCGGCTTCAATACGGGGGTCAGCAGCGTCAATTCAGCCAGGGGTGGTGGCGGCACCACCGGATACGGCAGCAGCGGCGGCAGCTTCTCCGGATCCGGCAGTTCCTCAAGCTTCTAGCGCAGCGGGCAGGCACGCCGTCGCGGACAAAGCAGTGGGGCCCGTCGTTGGACGTGCCCCACTACCTGAATGGGTTGCCCGAAAGGCGGGTTCCGTGCCAGGCCGGACTCAGGCGGCCCCGAGGTTATTGAGCCTCCGCGGCGCACGGTGCACGGCATAGCGGGGGTGCTGCGGGGAGGCGCGGACAACACCGGGACGCGGCGGTACCACGTCCTGGATCAGGCCCGTGCCGGCGCACTCGCGGACCTCCTCGATGGCAGCGGCGGCCGCCTGCTTGTCGGCGAATTGTCCGGAAACCGCCAGCACGTGTCCATCGGGCATCACAAGCCGGAACCGAATCTGTGAATCATCATCGACAAACAGTTCGAACGTACCTGCCATAAGCCGTGTCCTCCTCAAAATCATGCCCCGTGGATGGGGCTGCACGCCGTGCCCGCTTCCGGCACGGCCACCAAAGGGGCGCGACTCCAGCGTTGCGCACCTTCCCGGCCCAACCACCATCTCAAAGGGCCCGTACCGGCTTTAGGGACCAAGGTCCTTGATCAGGGGCGCCGGAGGTCAGTCGCGCCGGAGACGCAGGGCAGCAGAGCGCGACAGGCGGATCAGCGCAATGCCCGTGGCGACGAACCATATCCACAGCAAAATTCCGTAACCCCAGTAGAAGCTGGGGGCCGCGTGGCGCAGGACCTCACTGACCACCCCCAGGGCCCCGGTGGCGATGCCGACCCAGGCCAGGGAGCGGGGGAAAATTGCCTGTCCGGCCCTGAGCATCGCCAGGCCCATCAGCAGGATCCCGAGGGCGGAGAGCACGCCAACGATTGCCGGGGTGTTGTTCTCGGCGATGATGGCTT
The DNA here is from genome assembly GCF_006517815.1 of Pseudarthrobacter sp. NIBRBAC000502770. NCBI lineage: Bacteria > Bacillati > Actinomycetota > Actinomycetes > Micrococcales > Micrococcaceae > Pseudarthrobacter > Pseudarthrobacter sp. NIBRBAC000502770. The sequence continues at coordinate 1,824,933 of NZ_CP041198.1, read as the reverse complement.
CAGCTGCGGTAGCGTAAATCCGCTGTTCGTCCTCCGACCCGGCAGCCATGAAGCGGTCGCTGAGGTAGACCAGGTTCAGGGAGCCCCGGCTGCTGACCGGTACCGCAAGCAGCAGCGCCCAGGGCAGTGCACCAAAGATCAGCGCTATCAGGGGCAGGCTTCTCCGCACCGTCGACAACGCCACGAAAAGGGCCGTGAACACCAGCACCGGCAAGACATTTGGCAGGATCCACAGGATCTGCTCCGCAACATAGCCGGCCTTGTTCGAGGCGATGAACCCAAGTGTCGCGGCCCCGCCGTGCACAGGGGGAGGCGCCATGAAGTCGAGCACCAGGGCGGCGATCAACAGGAACACGAAAAGGATCGACGACGCCCCTGCCACGAGGTAGAGGTGCGCCCAGCCGTGCTGGTCGCCGGCGCCGGCAACGGCAGTCCCAGGCTGGGGGCCCGGGCGGTGACTGGCCATGGTGCCCTCCTCGGGACGGGCCTGCCGAAGCTTCAGGCGAGTGGCCAGACCACCCTGGTCTGCCAGGTGGCTGGATCAGGCTGCTGTTCAGGATCGGTCAGGTAGTACTCCCACATGGAGTCCGCCGGGGTGGCTCCGTCCGCTTCCATGCTCTGCCGGATGGCGTCATACGTGGCAGCCAGCGTGTCGTAGGGACCGGTGTGGATGGCTTCGAAGGCATCTGCGTCCGGGAGTACCGCGCTGGCCACCTCGCCGGTGCCGTGGAAGTTGCCGGTGACAGGAAACCCGGCTTCGACGTCCACCGTTTCGCCCGGCATTCCGTGGTAGCGCGCAAACGGCGGACCCGCCGGACTGGCGCCCTGCACCTGGACCGCGGACATCACCGCACCGAAGGCCCGGCCGAAGAAACTGGTGAGCGCGTCCATGGGAACCCGCTCGCGGACCACTGCCACGGGCTGTTCGGTGATGTGGATCTTTTGCGGCTGCGGGCCTGGTTCAGTCATTGCACCAGCCTCGCGGTCCATGCCCCGGCACGACAGGGCCTTAGGACTCTAGAGGCCGTGGGTGGTCCGGTGCGCCGTCGACGAACCGCTCCACCGTTAGCGGGTTCACGCCTTCGGCCCCGGTTACGCATGGCCCTGCAACGAGGCCGCCAGGTCTGCCGCCCATGATGCGGCCCGCTCCACCTCACCTTCCAGGAGCGGACCTTCGCTGCCCTTGACATAGAAGGCCATGGGCCCGGAGACGATGGTGGCACCGGCCTCCGCCAGGGATTTGGTCATTTTCTTGGCGGCGTCGCCGTGGATGAACAGTTTCACCCGCGTGTCGAATGCGGCGGCGTGGACACCGTTCAGTCCGCGGCGGGCGAGGTTGGCCAAGGATTCAGCAATGCGGGCAGTAGGCTTCCAGCCATTGATGGGGCTCCCGACGACGAGCAGGTCGCCCGGGCAGAGGGTGGCTGGATCGAAACCGTCAACCGGAACGGCGGAGGCACCCAGTCCCAGCGCGGACGCTATGGATTCGGCGACTGTGCGGGTGTTCCCATAGGCGGTGTCGTAGAGGACGACGGCGTTCATGGTGGGCTCCGGAGTGGGGGTTGATGGTGGCCCCTTAACATTCGCCCCGGACCGGATGTTGGGGCAGGGCCAAAGGTCATGCCGGCTTGCCGGGGCGAAATGCCCTAGCCCGGCTGTCGACGGCAGGGTAGGTTCGGCTTCATGTGTGAGGACCGTATGAAGCACCTGCGGAAGTGTCCTGGATGAGGAAGCCTGCTGCCCTGCCTGCGGCCACCGGCGGGAGCCCGGGCAGCTTGGACGCAGGGGGATCCGCTGGGTCGCCCGTCGAAAGGGCCTGGGGCTTTATGAGGCGGTATCCCGTCGTCGCGCTGACCTGTGTGGTGCTCGCAGCGGTGCTGGTGCTGCTCCAATTCGGTTTGGAACTGCAGGTCCGCGTCCTCGCGTCGGCCTACGCTGCCGTCATCGTGGTGGCACGTTCTGCCGGCATGGTCCGGTCCTTGCGGGAGGGACGCTGGGGGATCGACCTGCTGGCACTGATGGCGATCGTCAGTACGGTGGTGGTGGGCGAATACCTCGCTGCGCTGGTGGTCATCCTGATGCTTACCGGCGGCGAGGCGCTGGAGGACTTTGCCCAGGGACGAGCCGCGCGTGAACTGCGGTCCCTCCTGGACCGGGCGCCGCGTTTTGCCCACCGCGAGGGAGCTGGTGCGGTCCTTGAGGACACCCCAATCGGCGACGTGGCCCAGGGGGACGTGCTGGTGGTCCGCCCCTCCGAACTGGTACCCGTGGACGGCGAACTCCTGTCCGACTCGGCCAGCCTCGACGAGTCCTCATTGACCGGGGAAAGCCTGCCGGTGGAGCACACCATGGGGGAAACCCTGCTCAGCGGCTCTGTCAACGGGGTGGCCGCCATCCGCATGCGCGCGTCAGCCACCGCCGCGGACTCCCAGTACAGCCGGATCATCGCGCTGGTCGAAGAGGCGTCCAACAGCCGCGCGCCGGTGGTCCGGCTTGCTGACCGCTACGCCGTTCCCTTCACCATCCTGGCCCTGGCCATGGCCGGCACCGCGTGGTTCCTGTCCGGCGAGCCCCTCCGCTTCGCCCAGGTGCTGGTGGTGGCCACACCCTGCCCACTCCTCATCGCGGCGCCGGTGGCCTTCCTTGCCGGTACCAGCCAGGCCGCCCACAAGGGCATCATCATTAAGAACACCCGCACCCTCGAGCAGCTGGCGAAGGCCCAGACAGCGGTTTTCGACAAGACCGGAACCCTCACGTCGGGGCGCCCGGTCCTGGACCGCATCCAGGTGGCACCGGGCCAAGGCGAGGCATTGGGCAGCCAGAGAATCCTGCAACTGGCCGCCTCCGCCGAACAGTACTCCTCGCACGTACTGGCAGGCTCCGTCATCGAAGCCGCCGCGGCCGCCGGCCTGACACTCCTTCCCGTGCAGCAGGCCACGGAGAACGCAACCCACGGCGTGGAAGCCGTCTGCGACGGCCAGCGGGTGGTGGTAGGCAAAGCCGGCCTGGTGCGGAATTCCTCAACCGGATTCCAGGAGGCCACCGTCCACAGCGGGCAGCTGGCGGTCCATGTGGCCGTGGACGGCGGATACGCCGGTGCCCTGGTCATGAAGGATCCGCTGCGCCGCAATGCCGTGGACACCCTGGCCCGCCTGCGCAGCCTGGGCGTGCGGAACACCATGCTGCTGACAGGTGACGCGCAGGCCACGGCAGCCCATATTGCCGAGGAAGCGGGGATCGGCCGCGTCCAGGCGGATTGCCTCCCCGAGGACAAGGTCAACACGGTGGCCGCCATCATGGAACGGCCGGTGCTGATGGTGGGGGACGGCGTCAATGATGCACCTGTCCTCGCAGCGGCGGACGTGGGGATCGCGATGGGTGCCAAGGGTGCCACCGCGGCCAGTGAATCGGCGGACGTTGTGATCATGCTCGACGACGTCTCGAAAGTTGCGCAGGCCGTGGCCATTGGCAAACGGACCGTCTCGGTGGCTTTGGTGAGCATCTGGACCGGGATAGGGCTCAGCCTGGTCCTGATGGCAATAGCCATGACGGGGTACATTCCCGCCGTCGCCGGTGCCCTCCTGCAGGAGTTCGTGGACCTGGCCACCATCCTGAACGGGCTGCGCGCGCTTCACGGTGCTGACCGGAAGCCGGCTGCGCCGCCGGCATGACCTTTGGCCCTTCCCTCGGCATTGCCCGGCCGGGATCGTGGTTCCCATGAACGCAGAAACAGGGGCCAAGCCCGTCATCGTGGGTGTGGACGGTTCTGAATACTCCTCCGCCGCGCTTCGCTACGCGGGCACGCTTGCAGCCCGTCTGGGCACCCGCCTCGAAGTCATCTCCTGCGTCGGGATGCCTGACTACCTGGTGATGTCACGCCTGGAAGGGGCGGACCGGCAATTCACCGCCAGGCTTGAGGATGCGGCGGGCCGGCTGGTTGAGGACGCCCTGGGCCGGGCCTTTTCCGGCGACCGGCCCGAAAACATCGACGTCACCATCAAGTTTGGACCACCGGCAAAGGTGCTGGTGGAGGAGAGCCGGCGGGCGCAGATGCTGGTGGTGGGACGGCACGGCGAGGGCGGCCTGCTGAAGGCAGCCATGGGCTCGGTCAGCAAGGCCTGCGCCGCCCACTCCAACTGCCCGGTACTCCTGGTAGGGCAGGAGGCGGACGCCGTGTGAGGACCGCTGAGGGCCTGAGCTCAGCGGAGGCCGCGCAACTCCTGAAACAGGCAGGCCCCAACCAGCTCCCCACTGAGAAACCCGTATCCCAGTGGCGGAAGCTCTGGGGCGAGATGACGCACTTCTTCGCCCTCATGCTGTGGTGCGCCGCCGCGCTGGCCTTCATCGCGGACATGCCGCAACTGGCAGTGGCGATCATCGTCGTCGTCATAGTCAACGGGGTGTTCGCCCACATCCAGCAGGAACGCGCCCAGCACGCCGCCGCGAAACTGCGGGGACTGCTGCCGGCGGACGTACTGGCCCGGCGGGACGGAAAGGTGCGAAAGGTCCACGCCAGTGAACTGGTGGTGGGAGATGTGGTGCTGCTGTCTGCCGGCGACCGCGTACCGGCAGATGTGGTCCTCTTGACTGCCCAGGCCTGCGCGGTGGACGAATCGATGCTGACGGGCGAAAGCGACCCGGTGCCCAAATCCGCAGGGGACCAGGCCTGGGGCGGCACCTTCCTGGTCAACGGTTACGGGGAGGCCGCCGTCGCCGCAACAGGCGCCAAGACCAGGCTCGCGGGGATCGCCGCCCTCACCAGCGCTGCCGTTCCGCCACCAACGCCCCTGTCCCTGGAATTGCGGCGGATTGTCCGGGTTACGGCGGGCATGGCATTGGGCATCGCGGCGGTCTTCTTCCTGGCATCGCTGCTGGTGGGTTTCCAGTGGCGCGATTCGTTCCTGTTCTCCATTGGCGTTGCCGTAGCGCTGGTGCCGGAAGGACTCCTGCCCACCGTCACGCTGTCCCTGGCCATGGGCGCCCAGCGCATGGCATCGCGCAAGGGACTGGTCCGCAACCTCGAAGCAGTGGAAACCCTGGGCTCAACCACTTTTATTTGCACGGACAAAACCGGGACCCTGACGCAGAACCGGATGAACGCCGTCGAAGTCTTCACGGCCGACGGCGCCATCGAGGTGGCAGGGGATGGGTATTCCCCTGAGGCGCACATCGAAGGCCGTGGCGTCGAGAAAGCTGCCCAGGCCGCGCTCGCCGCCCGCACCGCTTCCCAGGGCCGTGCCGAGCTCCACGACGGACAATGGCGTGCCCAGGGTGATCCGATGGAAGCGGCCATGGACGTCCTGGCACGCAGGCTGACGGGCACAGTGTCCGGGCCCGTGCCGTCGCGGCGGTTCCCGTTCGATCCTGCCCGGCGCAGGGAGTCAGCGATCGTGGGGCAGGACCTTTTCTGTAAAGGTGCCCCGGAAACCGTCCTTCCCGTGTGTGAGTCCGTTCCTGGCCCGGTCAGGGACCAGGTGGACGTGATGGCGAACCGGGGCCTGCGCGTCATTGCGGTGGCCCGCCGGCGGCTTGGAGGCGCCCCTGGAACATGGCAGTCCGCCGCCGCAGCGGAGCTTGAAACGGGCATGGAACTGCTGGGCCTGATCGGGCTGCAGGACCCGCCGCGGCCGGATGTCGGGGACGTGATCCGCACAGCCCGGCAGGCAGGTCTAAGGGTGGCCATGATTACCGGGGACCATCCGGCCACCGCCGCCGCGATCGCCCGGCAGATTGGTTTGACGGGAACGCCGGAATACGTACTGGAAGGCGCAGCACTGCCGGAAGACGACCAGGTGCTCGGAGCGCTCCTGGACCGTGACGGAGTGGTGGTCAGCAGGGTTTCACCCGAGCAAAAACTTCGGGTCGCGAGGGCCCTGCAGTCCCGCGGGCACGTGGTAGCCATGACCGGCGACGGCGTCAACGACGGCCCGGCCCTGCGTGAAGCCGACATCGGGGTGGCCATGGGCCTGAGCGGAACCGACGTGGCGCGCGAAGCCGCGGACCTGGTCCTCCTCGATGACCACTTCGGCACCATTGTGGCCGCCATCGAACAAGGCCGGGCAACGTACGCCAACATCCACCGTTTCCTCACCTACCACCTCACCGACAACGTGGCCGAACTGACCCCCTTCGTCATCTGGGCGCTCTCCGGCGGCCACTTTCCGCTGGCCCTGGGTGTCCTCCAGATCCTCGCCCTGGACATCGGCACCGACCTGCTGCCGGCGCTCGCCCTGGGTGCCGAGCCGCCGGGGAGGCGCGTGCTGACCCGACCGCCCGAACGCCGGCACCTCATGGACCGGCGCCTGATCATCCGCGTGTTCTGCATCCTGGGCCCGGTGGAAGCGGCAGTCGAAATGGCCGTGTTCTCCGCTGTCCTGGCAGGCGGCGGCTGGACCCGGGGGCGGGACCCGCAGGTGCCCTTGCTGATGGCCGCTTCCGGGGCCGCCTTCACCGCCGTCGTCCTGGGACAACTCGCCAACGCCTTTGCCTGCCGGAGCGCAACGGTGCCCCCATGGAAACTGGGCTGGGGAACGAACCGGCTCCTGGTCTGGGCCGTGCTCGCAGAAGCTGCCATCCTGGGGGCGTGCCTGTACCTGCCGTCGCTCGCTGCGCTGCTGGGCCAGTCCCCGCCGCCCCCCGAAGGGCTCCTCCTCGCCCTCCTGGCAGCCCCCGCTGTCCTGCTGGCGGACTGGATGCACAAATCCGTCCGGGGGCGCCTGCGCCGCACCAAGGACCAAAGCCTCTGACTGCCCCCTGCTGCCCCCGGCAAGAATCGAGCCATGAGTGCCGCCGCAGAATCCTCCGTTACAGTCGCGAACGTCGTATGGATCGAGGACACCGGAATCGCGGACATCCCCTCCGTGGGAGGAAAGAACGCCTCCCTCGGGGAGCTCAGCCGGGCCCTCCAATCCGCAGGAGTCAGGGTTCCCGAAGGGTTCGCTACCACGGCGGCCGCCTACCGGGCATTCCTTGCTGCCAATAACCTGGAGCCCCGGATCAAGATGCACATGGAGGAACAGCGCGCCGGGACCCTCACGCTGCGCCAGGCGGGGGCCGCGATCCGTGAACTCTTCCTGCAGGCAACCTTCCCGGAAAGCATCGCCGCAGACATCCAGGAGCACTACCGGAACCTCTGCCAACGGGTCGGGCAGCCCGCGGTTTCCGTTGCGGTCCGCAGCAGCGCCACAGCGGAAGACCTGCCGGATGCCAGCTTTGCCGGGCAGCAGGAAACCTTCCTTAACGTGGCCGGCGAGCGCGGGGTGCTCGACGCGTGCCGGCGCTGCTACGCCTCGCTGTTTACGGACCGGGCCATCAGCTACCGCGAAATGAAGGGCTACGGCCACATGGACGTTGCCCTGTCCGTCGGCGTGCAACACATGGTCCGTTCGGACGTTGGCGCATCCGGCGTGATGTTCTCGCTCGATACCGAATCCGGATTCCCCGGCGTGGTGGTTATCAGTGCGGCCTGGGGACTGGGGGAGACAGTGGTGCAGGGGACCATCAACCCGGACAAGTACCAGGTCTTCAAGGGGCTCCTCGCAGACCAGCGCTTCAGCCCGGTCATCGAGAGGGAGATCGGGGCCAAAGAACGCAAGATGGTCTACAGCCAGGGCGGGGATGCCCGGACCCGGATGGTCGATACTACGGAGCGGGAGCAGCGCTCGCTGGTGCTGAATGACACGGAAGTGGTCCTGCTGGCCCGGTGGGCAGTGGCCGTAGAAGACCACTACGGCCGTGCGATGGATATGGAGTGGGCCAAGGACGGCGTGACCGGCGAACTCTTCATGGTGCAGGCCCGGCCGGAAACGGTGCAGGCGCGCCGGAGCACGTCCAGCTTCCGCACGTACCACCTGGCAAAGCCCGGCCGGGTCCTCGTCACAGGAGCAGCAATCGGCGACTCCATCGCCAAAGGCCGGGCATGCGTGGTCCAGGATGCAAAGGACATCGAGTCCTTTGTTGATGGCTCCGTGCTGGTCACCCGGATGACTGACCCGGACTGGGTGCCCATCATGAAGCGGGCCGCGGGCATCATCACCGACCACGGCGGTCCAACCAGCCACGCAGCGATCGTCAGCCGCGAATTGGGGGTGCCCGCCGTCGTGGGGTCCCGCAACGCCACCGAGGTGCTTTCCGACGGCGTCGAGGTCACCTTGTCCTGCGCGGAAGGCGAGGAGGGCCGCGTCTACGAGGGGCTGTTGGAGTTCTCCGTGGAAGACGTGGACATGCATGCACTGCCAGCCACCCGCACGGCCGTGATGATCAACATTGCGAGCCCGGCGGCAGCCTTCAAGTGGTGGCGTTTACCCGCCGCCGGCGTGGGCCTGGCCCGCATGGAGTTCATCATCAACAACCTGGTCCGCATCCACCCGATGGCACTGGTCCATCCCGAAAAAGTTGCGGATCCGGAAGAGGCCGCCCTGATACGGCAGCTCACCAGCGGCTACCCGGATCCGCAGGAGTACTTTATCGACGTGCTGGCAACCGGAATAGCCAAGATCGCGGCGCCCTTCCACCCCAAGCCGGTGATCGTCCGGCTCAGCGACTTCAAGAGCAACGAATACAGCCACCTCATTGGCGGCAGTGCTTTCGAGCGTGCAGAGGAAAATCCCATGCTGGGGTTCCGCGGCGCCTCACGCTACTACAGCAGCCACTACCGTGAAGGGTTCGCACTCGAGTGCAGGGCCCTCAAACGCGTGCGGGAACGGGCTGGATTCGGCAACGTCATTGTCATGGTTCCGTTCTGCCGCACCGTGCGCGAGGCGGACCAGGTCATCGAGGCGATGGAGGAGCAAGGGCTGGTCCGCGGCCAGGAAGGGCTCCAGCTCTACATGATGTGCGAAATCCCGTCCAACGTGGTCCTGGCCGGGGAATTCGCCAAGCGTTTTGACGGCTTCTCCATCGGGTCCAACGATCTCACCCAGCTGGTGCTGGGTGTGGACCGCGACTCCGAGGAGCTTGCTGGATTGTTCGATGAGCGGGACCCGGCAGTGATGTCCATGATTGCCCAGGCGATCAGCAAGGCCCACGCCGCCGGCATCAAAATCGGAATCTGCGGACAGGGGCCCAGCAACCATCCGGACCTGGCGGAGTTCCTGGTCAGGGAGGGAATCGACTCGGTGTCCCTGAATCCTGATACCTACGTCAGGACGCTGCCCGTCATTGCGGCAGCGGAGGCAGCCCTGGCCAAGGGGCAATAAACTGCCTGGCCCTCACAGGGCCAGGCACCGGCGTCGTAACCTGGCTGTTCCTAACCCCGGCTAATGGGGATCTTCGACGCCGCGGCTGCCTGTCCCTGGTCCGGCATTGGCGCCCGGACTTCAAGGACTCCATCCTTGTACGATGCCGTTATGTCGCCCTGCTGAACTCCACTTGGGAGGGGAATCCGCCGGACAAACGAACCGTAGCGGAACTCGGAACGGTAGCTGTCCTTGTCCTTGTGTTCCTTCTTTTCCTGCCGTTCGCCTTTGATCGTCAGGACGCCGTCGGTGACCGTCACGTCCACGTCCTTCTCCGGATCGACGCCGGGCAGTTCGGCGCGCACCACCAGCGTATTGCCGTCCACCATCTCTTCAACCCGGATGGCGGACGTCCCCACATCGCCTTCAAAAAGGCGTTCGATGACGTCCATGGGGGAGCGGCGGTTGTCGAACCATTTCATCAGGTCATTCATTGTTGTCTCCTGCTCAGGTGGATGCCGGTCCATCGCGTTGCCCGGCAGTTCCACCATCCCCTTCCCGGGAATCCGGTTCCAGAGCCAAAGGTCCCAGCCCTGTTCCGCGGGCAGGCGTGGACGGCCGGCGGGTGAAACGGCCAACAATTTCGATGGCCAGGCACCCGGCAACCGCAACCGCAACGGACACGGCAAGGAGTCCGGAGGGCGGCCACTCCACCCGGAAGAAGTCCTGCGTCAATGGGAGGCTGAACAACAGGACCAGTCCCGCGTACATCCCGGCGAGGATCAGCACCTTGGTCCAGTTGAGGGGGCGCGATGCCATCACCAGGATCCACGCCGCCACCAGTCCCAGGGTTATGGTGGCCGCAGACTGCGCGGACGCAAGGCTGTGTCCGCCCCATAACTGCCCATATGCGCTGACCGCCAGGACGCACAGGGCCGTGCAGGTTCCTGCCGGGACCGCGAAGGTCAGGGAACGCCGCAGGAACCCGGCGGCGTAGCGCTGGCCGCCTGGCTGCAGGGCCAGGAAGAACGCCGGCAGGCCGATGGTCAGGCCGTCCAGGGCGGAAAGCTGGCGCGGCAGGAACGGAAAGGCCAGTAACAGGATGCCGGTGACCACGGAGATGACCGTTGCGTAGACGGTCTTGCTCAGGAAGACCAGGGAGACGCGTTCGATGTTGCTGATGGCGCGGCGTCCCTCGTCCACTACAGCGGGCAGCCTTTCGAAACGCCCGTCGAGGAGGACCATACGTGCCACGGCCTTGGTCGCAGGCGACGCCGAGTCCATGGCGATTCCCAGGTCCGCCTCCTTGAGGGCCAGGACGTCGTTCACTCCGTCCCCGGTCATTGCCACGGTATGTCCCCGTCGCTTCAGGGCCTGGACCAGGTCCCGCTTCTGGGATGGCGTCACACTTCCGAAGAGGTCTTGGGACTCGACGACTTCCTCCAGCAGGAGCGGATCGCCGGGAAGCGTCCGTGCGTCGTAGGCAGTCCCGGTTCCAAAGCCCACCCCGCGGGCCAGCGCTGCCACCGTCCGGGGATCGTCACCGGAGATGATCTTGACGGTAACCCCCTGCCGGCGGAAGTAATCCAGCGTTGCCGCGGCGTCGGCACGAATGCTCTCACGGAAGGTGAGCAGCAGGACCGGCACCAGCTCCGGCGGCAGGTCAGTCCCTGCGGCATCCGGCGGCAGCGGTCCCGGGAGATGTGCCAGTGCCAGCGTCCTCAGCCCGGTGGATGCGAGGGCCACCGCCATGCCGTGCACCTTGCCGCAGCCAGGGGAGCCGAGCACCGAGTCGGGGGCTCCGAGGACCCACGTTCCGGGAGCGGCGGATTCCGGCGCGAACGTCACCGAACTCCACTTCCGGGCGGAGGAGAACGGGACTGAATCCTGCTCCGTGAGCGGAATCTCGGCAGGAAAGGCTGCCCCGATCGCCGCAGCGGTACTGCTCGCGTCCGGGCTTGCGCCAAACCATTCCACCGCCCGCCGCCACCCGGGTGGGCAGACGTCCCCGGTGTGGTGGACGGCATCGAAGACCATGGAGCCGGAGGACAGTGTGCCCGTTTTATCCAGGCAGAGGACGTCCACCCGTGCCAGTACTTCCACGGCGGCGAGTTCCTGGATCAGGACTTTCTGGCGGGCAAGCCGAAGCCCGCCCACGGCAAACGCCACGCTGGTCATCAGGAGGAGCCCCAGGGGAATCATGGCCATGATGCCGGCGACGGCTCCCACGACCGCCGGTACCCACCGTCCCGATCCCATCGCTCCGCCCCAACCGCCCTGGTCCTGCATCTGCGCATTAGTGAGCAGCAAGGCAACGGGCAGGAGCAGCCAGGTGATGACGGTGAAGACCTTCTCCAGGCTCCTGCGGATCTCCGACGTGACCAGGGAGAACCGCCGTGCCTCGGCGGCCAGCCGGTAAGCGGACGTTTCAGGTCCAACCCGGAGCACGGTGGCTTGCCCGTTTCCCGCGAGGATCAGTGAACCGGACAGCAGGACGGCCCCGTCCTGTTTGGGGACGGGCTCGGATTCGCCGGTCAGCAGGGACTCGTCAACTTCGAGCGGGCTGTTGCCGATGAGCAACAGGTCTGCCGTGACCTGGTCTCCGGCATTGAGCAAAACGAGGTCATCAGGAACCAGATCTTCCGAGGAGATGACTTCCCGGGCACCGTTCCGGACCACCATGTTCCTGGCTGCCTGCAATATGGCCAGCTGGTCGAGGGACCGCTTGGCCCGGTACTCCTGGATAATGCCGATCAGTGAGTTGCTGACTGCTGACAGGCCGAAGAGCGCGTCCCGCCACTGGCCCAAAACCAGCAGCAGGATGAAACACCCTCCCACCACCGCATTGAAGAGGGTGAACACATTCGCCTGGATGATCTCGCCGGCACTCCTGCTGGTTGCCGTCGGCACACTGTTGACGCGCCCGGCAGCGGTCCGCTCACCTACTTCGGCGGTGGAGAGCCCGTCCCGGGAACGGCGCATGTCCACTCCCGGGCGCGGTGGGCTGGGGTCCGCAGGTATCGGCATCGTGCGGCCAGGCGGCAGGCCCGGTCAGCCGTCGTGTTGCTTGTGCATCCGGGTGATCACGGTGGGGCACGGTGGTTGGGTGAGCACGGCATGCGCCGTGGACCCCAGGACGAACCTCCCGAAGGCACCTTTTCCGCGGCTTCCCAGGACCAGCAGCCGGGCGCCGGCGGCAGCGCGCAGCAGGGCGTCCGCCGGTTCCAGCACGGTTTCCATGACGGTGTGTACCGCGAGGTCCGGATAGTCCTGCCGGAGGCCGGCTTCTGTTTCGGACAGCACGATCCGTTCCTCCTCGACCACATGGGTGGCGAAGCTGCTCTGCGGGAGTCCTGCAGCGATCCACCGGTTGGGGCCGGTGAAAGCGTAGAGAATGGTCAGCTCCTCGCCCAGCGCGTCAGCTTCGGCGGCCGCAAACGCTACTGCCTGGGTTGCCTCCCGTGACCCGTCCACGCCGACCAGGATGCCGCGGCCCTCCGACTGGCCGTCGCCGATGACGGCCACGGGGCACTCGGCCGTTGCAGCCGCCTGGAGCGCCCGGTCCGTCAGGGCGCCGCGGTTGTGCCCGCTGGTCCCGATGACAAGCATGGAGGCATTCTTGGAATAATCACCCAGTGCAGCCCCCACGCCGCCTTCGAGGAGCTGCAGCGAGACCTCCAGGCCCGGTTGGGCGGCGGTGGCCTTTTCGCCGGCCTCCTTCAGCAGCCCAAGGCCGGATTCACGCAGGACTTCCAGGTACGGCAGGACTTCTGCTGCCATCCAACGGTCGTCAACAACGTTCACGACGGCGAGCGGGCAGTGGAGCCGGTTGGCCCGGGCAGCTGCCCACATCAGGGCAGCATTGGCCGCGGAAGTTTCTGAGATGCCGACGGCGATTGGCTTGGCAGGTGCCATGGGGACCATCCTTTGCTGGTTCTTCGTGAGTGGTGAGGGGTGGGGCTGCATGGCCTAGTCTGCGGCGGGCTCCCGGGGCGGCCACCAATGGGTTGGGGCGGAGATGACGAACCGGCGGCCGTTGATGTCCTCCGGCGTGATCCGGACCAGGACGTTTTTCCGGCCCGGCTGCCACGGGGACAGGCCCGCCTCCATGGCGTCCCTGATTTCCTCGTCGTCGGACACCACCATGGCATGGCCCTTCAGGATGACGCTCCAGGCGATGGTGCCGTACTGGTTCATTCCGTCCGCTTCGACGGCCACCGCCTTCCGGTCCGGAAGGGAGGCCAGCTTTGTTCCTTCGCCGGTACGGATGAGCAGCGTGCCGTTAGTGGGGACAAAGTTCACGGGGTAGTTTTCCACCCCGCCCCCGTCGGTGAAGGCGATCCTGCAAAGGGACGTGGATCGGAGGTACCGCCAGCAGTCGTGGACGCCGAGTTCCTTGATTTCCGGTTCTGTCGCTGCGCTGTTCATGGCCGTAGCCTAGGGCGGTGGGGCCGCCGCGGCTAGGGAAGAAGGTCCCGCCCAACGGGCCGGGGGCCGATACCAAGACTACTGAGGGTATTTTTCGCCCTGCTCTCCTACCATTGGAGGAGAAGCGTCTTCATGCTCATGTGAAGGCGGAATTGGGGGCGGAGGCCGGCACTTCCGTTTCGGACACTTAGACCGCGCCAGGGATCCGCAGCGCCGCAGGTTCCTTCCGCAGGAGGTGGGACGTGGGCACTGAGCAACCGTGGCGCTCCCCGACGCGGGACACGGTGGAGGACCTGCTCCGGGACTTCGCTGTCCGGGGAGACGAACCGCCGGACAACCAGGAGCGGATCAACGGACTGTTGGCGGCCGTGGTTGCGCTCGCCCAGGACCTTAGCCTGGAGGCCGTTTTGGACCGCCTTGTCCGTTCGGCCTGTGCCTTGGTTGGGGCGGGGTACGGCGCGCTGGGTGTCATCGGCGAGGACCGCAGGCTGAGCCACTTCATAACCGTGGGCATCGATGAGCAAGGTATCCGTGCCATTGGCGAGCTGCCCACCGGCCATGGCGTCCTGGGCCTGCTCATCCGCGAACCGAAGCCCCTGCGCCTCCACGACCTGGGCCGGCACCCCATCACCTCCGGGTTTCCGCCGAACCACCCGCCCATGAAGACCTTCCTTGGCGTCCCTGTCCGCGTACGCGACGAAGTGTTCGGAAACCTCTACCTGACCGAGAAGCAGGGGGGCCAGGATTTCACCGCGGAGGATGAGGATCTCGCCGTTGCCTTGGCGGCCGCGGCCGGAGTGGCAATCCAGAATGCCCGCCTCTTTGAAAACAGCAGCCGGCGGCAGCGATGGCTGGAAGCAGGCATGGAACTGAGCAGCCGCCTGATCATGGCCTCCCAACCGGGGGACCCGGATAACCTCGACCTCGTTGCGGGCACCGCATTGAAGGTCTCCGACTCGGTGCTTGCGGTGATCGCCGTTCCTGCCGGTGACGGAGCCCTGAGGTGCCGGTCATGCCTTGGTGTCCAAGGCCTCCAGTCGGGCCAGGAACTGATGGCCTCCAGTGCCGTGTCCAACGTTATCCAGAACGGCGGCTCATTCGTGGCGCGGGACCCGCGGCTGGTTTTCGACGGCGAGGTGGCGGAGAAGCTCGGCTCCGTCCTGGTGTGCCCGCTGGGGCACAGTTCCGCTAACAACGGGGTGCTCCTCCTGGCCCGCGCCCACGGGGCCCCCGTGTTCACGCAGGCGGAAGCGGAGTCCAGTGCCGTTTTTGGAAGCCGCATAGGCCTGGCGCTGGACCTGGCCCGCGTGAACGCACTGCGTGAACAGAACCTCCTTTTCACCGACCGTGAACGGATTGCCCGGGACCTGCATGACCTGGTGATCCAGCGCCTGTTCGCAGCCGGACTCAGTATCCAGAGCCTGCGCCGCTACACCCTTGACCCGGTAGCGCACGAACGGATTGCCGCCGTGACCACCGAACTCGATGACACCATCCGCAAGCTGCGGGACACCATCTACTCGCTCAGGACCGCTGACGAGGAACGCGAACCGTTGACCGGCCGGATCCTGCGCGTGGTCAGGGAAAGCTCCCGCAGCTACGCGGTGACGCCCAAGGTATCCCTGGACGGGCCGGTGGATTCGGTGGGGGAAGACGTGGCCGTCCACCTGCTGTCCGTGGCGTCGGAGGGACTCAGCAATGCCCTGCGGCACTCGGGGGCGGAAGACATCCAGGTGTCGGTGGCCGTGGGCCGGGACCAGGTGCAGCTCCTCATCAGCGACAACGGCCGGGGCTTCACCGAACCGGGCCACGAAAGCGGCCTGGCGAACATGCGCCAACGCGCAGGCCAACTGAAGGGCAGTTGCACCATTGACAGTGCACCCGGCATGGGCACATGCCTGAAATGGTCGGTCCCGCTGGCGTAGCCCCAGGCGGCGGCGTCAGGCAGGGTCCGTGGAACTCCTGGTGACGAAGACTGCTGCCTGCGTCCGGCGCTCGAAGCCCAGTTTGGCCAGGATGGACGAAACGTAGTTCTTGACGGTTTTTTCGGCCAGGAACAGGTCATCGCCGATTTGGCGGTTGGTCAGCCCCTGGCCGATCAGGGCCAGGACCTTCTTCTCCTGCGCGCTCAAGCCGTCCAGCCGGGGGTCGGTAGGCGCCGTGGACAGGCCCGCAATGATCTGCTGCTCAACTCCCGGATCAAAGAGTGACTCACCGGCAGCAGCCCTCCGGATTCCGGCCAGGAGGTCATCACTCCTGATCTGCTTCAGGATGTACCCGGATGCGCCGGCCAGGACCGCTCCCCGGAGGGCCTGTTCGTCGTCGTAGCTGGTGAGGATCAGGCAGCGCAGGCGGGGATCAAGCGAGCGCACATCCCGGCAGACCTCGATCCCGGTGCCGTCCGGAAGCCGGCCGTCGAGGATGGCGATGTCCGGGTGCAGCGCGGGGATGCGCCGCGTGGCTTCTGCTGCGGACCCGCTCTCGCCCACCACGAGGAACCCTTCGCCCTCCAACAGGTCCTTCAGCCCCTGCCGGACGAGTTCGTGGTCATCAAGGATGAACACACGGACCTGCCCGGGAGATCCCGCCGCTTCATCAGCCCCAGTCTCATGCATCTGCACCGAACGCTCCCACAATCTCCACGATTCAACCCGCCTGCGCGGGGCGGCCCCCGGGAAGGGCCTGGTCCCATTGTTCCCTGCGCAGCGGTGCGCGGGAAGGGACCAAAGTCCGGCCGGCCCCGCAGGTCGCCGCCGCGGCTGCGGCCGGCACCACAGCAGCGTTCCGCCGTGATGACCTTTGGCCCTGTTCTCCGCACCCCTTCCGGTCCACGCTGGGGTGGGAGAAAACAGGAGGCAACGTGGCAGAACATGGGAACGGGGCGGCGGTGCCCGGCTCCGGCCAGCGTCCCAGGATCATTGTGGGAGTGGACGGATCCGAGGCATCCGTCGCAGCGCTGCGGGTGGCCCGGGCCATGGCGGAGCCCCTCTCAGCACCGGTGGAAGCCTGGGCATGCTGGGACGTTCCAGCGGGCTACGGGGTGTACCTCGCCGTGGGGATCGAGGGCTTCAAGTATGCCGCCGACCAGGTACTCCAACAGACGCTGGCGGACGCTTTCGGTGAGGTGCCGTCCTTCGTGCACCCCCGCCTGGTGCGCGGCAGGCCCGGCCCCGCACTGATCGATGCGAGCCGAAACGCCTCACTGCTGATTGTCGGGAGGCGGGGGCACGGAAACTTCGTGCCCGGCTCGGTCAGTTCAGCCTGCGTGAGCCATGCCTACTGCCCGGTGCTGGTGGTGCACGCCCCGGAAGCCGGAGCCAAGGCTGACGCCGGCGCGGCCCATTCCACTGCCGCGCCCTGACGCTTATTCGCTGTTGCCTTCCAGTTGGGTGGCATGGCGGTTGGTGGTGCGCAGGGACCAGCGGAGGTCCTTGATGGCCCAGTAGGCTGCCCCGTTCATGACCGCGAACCCCGCGATACCCAGCAGCGGGACCCGGACCACCAGCCCCAGGATCAGGACGGCCGCGCCCGCGGCAACCAGGGCCAGTCCGCGCCGGAAGCGGGTACGCAGCGAAACGGCAAAGGCATCCTTGTTGAGCAGGGCAGCCAGCCTGGGGTCTTCCGACTCCAAGGCATTGCTGATCAGGTCGAGTTCGCGTTTCTCGAATTCAGAGAGTGGCATGGCTGCAGCCCACTGTCCTTTTGCCTGCGGGAACGACGGTCTCAGGGACCCGGGTGGCCGCGCAGGACGGCCAACCTGTTTTGGTATTCCGCGGCGTCGATCTCCCCGCGGGCGAAGCGCTCGGCCAGTACGTCCTCGGCCGTCCGAGGGGGCTGTGGATGGGCGCCGTAGGGGGAGGGTGCCCGCAGGGAACGGGCCAGCAGCACGATGCCGGTAATGATCGCACCCCAGACCACCACCATGCTGATGCTCATCAGGACATAGCCCCACAGGCCCATGCCATCGTTCCAGCCGTACACTTCCGCGACCTCCGGTCCCATGAAGGCGGACGCCAGCCGCCCGCTTTCCGTTCCAGTATCTGGCCCCACAGGGGTGCGGGGGAGAGCCATTGGTCCTGTTCCGGCCCGGGGTCAGTGGCCCAGCAGGGCGTCGAGCGTGGCGAAACCATACCCCGCGGCCGTGACGCGGTCGATGACACCGGGGAGGGCGTCGGCATCGAGCGTGGTCCCGTCGTCGGGGTTGGACCCGATGTGCATCAGGACGATTTCGCCGGGCCGCAGTCCCGCCTGGACGCGGTCTGCCACCGTTTGGACGTCCACGCCGCCGCTGGTCCCCTTCCAGCCCAGGGTGTCCACGGTCCACCTCACGGCCGCATAGCCCAGTGCGTTGACCGCCGCGATGGTGCGGGCGTCGCGTTCGCCGTAGGGGAAGCGGAACAGCGGCCTGGGGTCGGCACCGGCCGCCAGGATGGCCTGCTCTGCACCGCGCACCTGCTGGACGATCTGGTCATCGCCCAGTCCGGTGAACACCGGATGGGTCATTGAATGGTTGGCCACCCGGTGCCCGGCGGCCGCGATCTGCGCCACGGCCTGCGGGTTGTTCGCCGCCCAGTTCCCGGTCAGGAAGAAGGTCCCGGGCACGCCGCGGGCGGCAAGGGCGGACAGGATTTTTGCCAGCCCTGCCGCGTTGGCTCCCGCGTCGAAGGTGAGGGCCACTACGCGGCCGGCGCCGGGGATTACCGTCAGGTCCTGGCCCCGGAGGGACTCCGGAAGCGGCACCGGCCGGGGCGGTTCCGGAGGCTGGTCCGGAGCTTCGGGTGGCCCTGGTTCGGGAACCGGCGGCTCGGTCACGGGTGGCTGGACCGGAGCCTGGCCTGCCTCGGGGGTGTCGGTTTCCTGCAGCTCCTGCGCCGGCGCGGAACCGCCCGGAGCCGGCGGATTGGGTGATCCCGGCGGCGCCGGCGGAAGCGCCACTGATGGGGACGGAGCGGCCGACGGCGGTCCGGCCGTGGGTGCCGGAAGCAACAGGGCCAGGATGATGGCGAGGACCGCCAGGGCGGCGGCCAGCGCCATCGCGGCCGCCCGTCGTCGTACCTCACCGGCCGGCACCACCATCACCTGCCTTGGATGTCAGCCGTCCTTGCCGCCGATGTTCCGTTCAGGAACCTTTGGGGCCGCCGGGTCCGGTCTCCGGAGTGTGGACTACCAGCACCGGGCAATGCGCGTGCGCCACGATGGCGGAGCTGACCGAGCCCAGGAGCAGGCCGCCGAACCCGCCGTGCCCCCGCCGGCCCACCACGACCATGTCGGCCTCGCGGCTGGCGTCGATCAGCGCTTCGCGGGGATGGCTGCGGACCAGGGTCGACGTGACGTTGGCCGGTGTCTCGCCTCCGAAGGCTTGTTCCACTGCGTCGTCGAGGACCTTCCTGGCACCCTCCTCGAAGCCCTCGACGCCCATCATCACGTAGCCGCTGTACATTTGCGGGTATTCCCAGCAGGCGAGGGCCTGGACCTTGGCGCCGAGGGGCATGGCCATCCTCTGGGCCTGCCGAAGTGCCTCCACGGACGCTTCCGACCCGTCGACGCCCACAACGATCCTGGCTATTGGTGCCCCGGCAATGCTCATGTCTGCTCCCTCATCGGACCCGCGTTGTCCCGCCCATCATGCCTGCGGATACGTGCTGGGGCTAGGGCCGAAGGTCATGGCGCAACGGGCGGCGGCGGCACGGCCGGGGGAAGGGGCGGGGCGGGCCAGCCGGGTTCGGCGGCGCCCTGGTCCAGCCGGAAGGGCGGATATTCGTCCCGCATCAGCGCGGTGTACACCAGGACACGGTAGATCCAGCGGTCGATGCCGAGGATGAAATCGAAGAGCGGGCGCTGGTACCGGCCGGTGAACAGCAGGATCACTGCCGCGACCAGCACCAGCAGGCCCAGCAGGGACAGGCCGGAACCCCGTTCGTAGGTGCTGCCGAAGACGTTGTCGTCGGCCTGCCACCGCCAGACAGCTCCCGTGGTCCCCGCGAAGGCGCCCACCAGGAGCAGGTGGGGGACGGCCAGGAGCCACCACTTCACCAGGACCAGTCCGCGCGAGAGCCGTTGTGGGTAGTCCACCTCGAAGTCGGCGGGGTAGTTGGCCCGTTTGAGCGTGAACGGCGGGTAAAGGTCAGTCCCCACGGCGGCGTAAGCGTAGAAGGCCACACGCCAGTTCCACCGCAGGACGCCTACGTTGAAGTCGAAGAGTGCCCGCGGGTAGCGGCCGGTGAACAGGATGGCGAACCCCGCCACGATGGTGGTGATGGCGAATGCGAACCAGAGGAAGAAGAGCAGGATGAAGTGCGGTATCGCCAGGAACCACTTGACCAGCCACATCCACCGGGTAAGGGCCGGATCAATCTCGCCGTAGAGCCGGGCCGGGTAGCCGGGGAGCCCTCCGGCCGCGGCTGTTCCTACAGGGGATGGCGCTGGGGGAACTGTATGCCGGCCCAGCCCGGCGGCCCCAATAATAAGGAGGGGAACACCGATCAGCAGGGCGATGATGCCGCCCACCAGCAGTCCCATGGCGGCCGGCCGGATCAGGTCGGAACGGAAGCCGGCCTGCGCCTGCACATCGATCCCGGCGGAGGCGTCCGCGTTCATTACCACCACTTCCCAGGTGCCGGGCGTGATGTTCCAGGTGAGCTCCTGCGCTCCCGTTCCTGACGCGGAGGCGGTCCAGATGCGCTGGTCCGCGGGCGGTGAAGCCGGGTTGCCGCCCGGTACGTCGCGGTATTCGGCGCGGAACGGCCGTTGGCGGATGTTGAGCAGTTCCGAGTGGTGAACCCCGGAGAGGTACTGTTCGGCGTCGGCCTGCGGGGCAATGCCGATGAAGACCGGTTTGTCCGCGGCCACCGGTTCAACGCGCAGCCGCAGGGTGCCGACGTCGAAGGGCAGCCTGCCCGGAACATCGTCTCCGATGGCGTCGGCGCGCCGGGAGGTCAGGGCGTAGGAACTGACGGAGAAACGGGACGTGCCGGACGTGAGGTAGCCATCTCCCTGGATGGTTCCCACGGCTGACGCCACGGCCCCGCCTGCCAGCGCGCCCAGGCCCGGGAGGGTCAGCAGGATCCCGAGGATGAGCATGATGATGGCCGCGGTCTTCTTCATGGCATTGGACCTTCCGCGTTGCGGGGCGGCCGGCGCTGCGGCCTAGATGGCGTTCTTGGCGGCCTGCGTCCGGGTGATGATGGTGGGGCAGGGCAGGTGCTTGAGGACACCGTGGGCCGTGGAACCGAGCAGCAGACGCTTGAAGGCGCCGCGGCCCCGGCTGCCGACGACCAGGAGCCGGGCTCCGGCCGCCGTGCCGACAAGCGCGTCCACCGGGCCCCTGTCGTTTTCCAGCCGCTGGTGCACGGTCAGGTCGGGGTAGTCTTCCTTCAGCCCGGCGACGGTTTCCGAGAGGACCACCCTGTCCTCATCCACAATGAGGTCCGCGAGCGTGGCCGGGGTCAGGCCCGCGTCGACAATGGGGTCGGGGACGCTCACCGCATAAACCACCGTGAGTTCGTCTCCCTCCCGGTCCGCCTCGGCGGCAGCGAAGGCCACGGCCTGGGTGGACTCCGGCGATCCGTCAACGCCCACCACCACCCCTGACCTGCCCTCGAGGTCCTGGGTTCCGACGACGGCGACAGGGACCTTGGCGGCGGTGGCGACCTGGAGTGCGCGGTCGGCCAGGGATCCGCCGAAGTGCCCGCTGCCGGAACCGATCACCATCATCGAGGTCTTCTTGGAGTACTTGGCCAGTGACCCGCCCACGCTTCCGGTGAGCAGTTCAGTTGCGGGGGTGATGGGAACGGCTCCTTCGAGGCGTCCCACGGCGGTCTTGAGGAGTTCCTCTCCCGCCTGCTGGAGCGTCCCGAACCATGGATAGGGCTCGGCAACCCAGCGGTCGTCCACCACGTGGAGGACCACCAGCGGCAGCCCCGCACGGTGGGCGCGGCGGGCTGCCCACAGGACGGCGGCCTGGCTCTGGGCTGAGTCGTTGGTGCCCACAGCGATGGGTTTCTGGGATGTCATGGCCGCACTTCCTGCTCCTCGTAATCCGGGTCTGCCTGTCAAGACTGTCCCCGGTGCGCCCGGGGCTGTAGGGCCAAAGGTCACGAAGCGCGGGTCAGGACCCCGCAGGCCCGGATCCGTCAGGGGCAACGGGCTCCGGGCCGGGCGCATCGCCTTCCGCCAGGGTCTTGTACACGGTCCAGCCGACGGCGGTGAGCGGGACCGCCAGCAGGGCACCGATGACACCTGCCAGGGTGGCTCCTGCCGCCAGGGCCAGGATGATCACCAATCCGTGGATCCGCAGTACCCGGCCCATGAAGAGGGGCTGCAGGATGTGGTGCTCAAACTGGTTGGCAGCCACCAGGAGCACCAGGACGATGAGTGCGGGAACAGGCCCATTTTCGACCAGGGCGACCAGCACGGCCAGGCTGCCTGCGGTGGTTGCGCCAATAATGGGGATGAAGCCACCCAGGAAAACCACCGCCGCCAGGGGGACTGCCAGCGGAACCCTCAGCACCAGGAGCCCGATCAGGACGATGACGGCGTCAATGGCAGCAATGACAAGGGTTCCCCGCACATATCCGCCGAGCACCACGATGCTGCGGTCGGCAGCGAGATGGGCCTTCCCTTGGCGCCTTCCGGGAAGGAACCCGATCAGGAAGGCCCGGATCTTCTCCCCGTCTTTGAGGAAGAAGAACAGGATGACGGCCGTCAGGACCGTACCTGCTGCAATCTCACCCGCAGTCCTCAACCCGGTCAGCGCGTCGGCGCCCAGGGTGCCGCCGGCCAGGAACTTCTGGAACTCGGCGCGGGCGGCCCCGATCTGGTCGTTTGTCAGGGCGACGGGGCCGGTGGTGACGAACTGCTGCAACTGGCCGATTCCTGCTTCTGCCCGGGCCGCCAGCACGGAGGCTTCCTGGCGGACCAGGGCGATGATTCCGCCCACCACGCCTGCGGCAATGGCCAGGATCAGCAGGAAGGACGACAGGACGGCCAGGGCGCGGGGCCAACCACGCGCCGCGAGCCAACGGACCGCGGGAGCCATCGCCGAGGCCAGGATCAGCGCCACCAGGACCGGGATGGTGACCAGCGGAACCCGGACAGCCGCCGTCACCACCGTCCAGGCGAGCGCCAGCACGGCGAGCGTCTGGACGGCCCGTATGCTTGCCCGGCCCAGGGCATCGGTCCAAAGCACCGACATCCTGCCGGTGAAGGACTGCGGACGGGACGGGCCTGCCGCGTCCCCGTTGGGGGGATCAATCCGTTCCATGGCCTTCTCCTTGCCTGCCGTGTGCACCCGAGGTTCCATCAGCATTTGGTGGTCAGTATGCTTACTATTGTCTGCCCAACAGTCAACCAGAAAGGCATCACCATGGCTGAACAAAACGTCCCCGACGATGAACTGGAAGTTGTGGAGGAAGACGACGTCCTTCTGGATGGAAGCCCGGGCGCGGCGTCGTCCCTTGAACTGGACCCTGTGGCGGGGGAGCCGGACAACTACCCCGGCGCTGCCGAAAACAACCCGGACCGCTGGCAGGAAGACCCGTTGCTGCAGGACGAGGCCCGCACGGGCGGGGAGGAAGACTTCCTGAGCGACCAGGCACTGCGGGATGAAAGCGCCCAGGCGCGGTACCGCTCCGGTGATGAGCAGGTGCCGCCGGACGCTCCCACCCTCGGCGAAGCCGCCGCGGATGTCGATTTTGGGGAAGTCCCCACCGGCCTTGAGGCCGACGCCAGCGATGACGAGGAAAACTTTGGCGGCTCGCCCCTGAGCGAGTTCGAGCCTGACGACCTGGAACGCTAGCAACCCGGGCGGGTATCAGGCCCGGCCCGAAGTGGGGAGGAGAACCATGCAATCCAAGGAACTGCTGCAGGAGGCCTTCGGCCGGCTCCCTGGCCTGGTCCGGCAGGCACTCGACGGCATGGAGGCAGCGCAGTTGCAGGACCGCCCAGGCGGCCAGGGCAATTCAATTGCCTGGCTGATCTGGCACACGGGCCGGGTTGAAGATGCGCAGGTGGCCTCCGCCGCGGGACTGGGGCAGGTCTGGGTGGCGGAAGGATTCGTAGACCGCTTTGGCCTTCCTCTCGGGGAGCGTGACACAGGTTATGGGCACTCCAGTCAGCAGGTGGATGCCGTCACGGCGCCCCGGGAACTGCTCCAGGAGTACTACGATGCCGTGCACCGGCAGACCGCCAGAGTCCTCGGCGGCCTCGTCGATTCCGACCTGGACCGTGTGGTTGACCGGCACTGGGACCCGCCGGTGACCCTCGGGGTGCGGCTGGTCAGTATCCTGGGGGACTGCCTCCAGCACGTCGGCCAGGCGGCATACGCGCGGGGCCTGCACCCAGGGACGGCAGACGCCCGCGGTGCGTGAACTGGTGGTATTGGGCACCGCTTCCCAGGTCCCAACCCGGACCCGGAACCACAACGGTTGCTTTCTTCGCTGGGACGGCGCGGGCCTGCTCTTCGACCCCGGCGAGGGCACCCAGCGCCAGATGATCCATGCGGGTGTGGCGGCCAGCCACATCACCAGGATCTGCCTCACCCACGTGCACGGAGACCACTGCTACGGCCTCCCCGGGGTGCTGTCCCGAATGGCACTGGACCGCGTGCCGCACCCTGTCCATTTGCACTACCCGGCCTCCGGCGACCCGGTGGTCCGGGCGCTGGTGTCAGTCAGTTCACCCGGCATCGACCTTCGGCTCCATCCGCATTCGGGCCCCGGGCCCGTGGCGGAAGGCCTGGAGGTCCGGCCCCTGAAGCACCGCATCGAGACCTACGGCTACCTGCTCCGGGAAGCTGACGGACGAACCCTGTTGCCGGAGCGGCTCCAGGGGGCAGGCATTTCCGGCCCGGACGTGGGCCGGCTCCAGCGCGATGGCGCACTGGGGGCAGTCAGGCTGGAAGAGATGAGCAGTCCGAGGCCGGGCCAGCGCTTCGCCTTCATCATGGATACGGCGCCGTGCCCCGGCGCAGAAGAGCTGGCGGACGGGGCAGACCTGCTGGTCACCGAGTCAACGTTCAGTGACGACGACGGTACCCTGGCTCAGCAGTACCTCCACCTCACTGCGGGGCAAGCGGGAGAGCTGGCAGCGTCCGCCCGGGCGCGCACCCTGGTGCTCACCCACTTCTCCGCACGGTACGGTGACGACGCCTCCCTGCTTGCAGGACAAGCGCAGGCGCGGGCCCCGCGGGTTACTGTGATCGCGGCCAAGGACCTTGACCGCATCCCCGTTCCGCGGCGGCGGCAGCCGGCACGGGAGGGTGCCGGTCCAACTGCGGGGATAGGGTTAAACCATGACGGCAGCAGCTGAATCCACGGTCACGTTCGATGGCCGATTCGCCCGGGAACTGGCGGAACTCGCCGTGCCCTGGCGGGCCGAGGAAGCGCCCAGCCCGGAGCTCCTCGTCCTGAACGACCAACTGGCAGCGGACCTGGGCCTTGACCCGCAGTACCTGCGCAGCCCCGAGGGGGTGCGGCTCTTGGTGGGAAACCACGTTCCAGCAGGTGCCACACCTGTGGCACAGGCGTATGCCGGACACCAGTTCGGCGGGTACTCGCCCCTGCTCGGTGACGGACGGGCGCTGTTGCTGGGCGAGGTCATTGACCGGAGCGGCCGCCTCGTGGACGTCCACCTCAAAGGCTCGGGGCGGACGCCATTCGCCCGCGCCGGGGATGGCCGCGCCGTCGTCGGGCCCATGCTGCGTGAATACATTGTCAGTGAGGCCATGCACGCACTGCACATTCCCACCACCCGTTCGCTCGCCGTTGTTGCCACCGGGCGGCAGGTTCGGCGCGATGACATGCTGCCCGGCGCCGTCCTGGCACGGGTTGCGGGCAGCCACCTGCGCGTTGGCAGCTTCCAGTACGCGCGCGCAACCGAAAATATGGACCTCCTGAAGCGGCTGGCGGACCACGCCATCGGCAGGCACTACCCGCAGGCGGCCGATGCCGCAAACCCCTACCTTGCGCTGTTCGCGGCAGTCGTCTCCGCCCACGCAGAGCTCGTCGCCCGGTGGATGCTCGTTGGCTTCGTGCACGGGGTCATGAACACGGACAACATGACCATCTCGGGCGAGACCATCGACTACGGGCCCTGCGCGTTCATGGACGCCTTCAACCCAGCCGCCGTCTACAGCTCCATCGACGTCGGTGGACGCTACGCCTACGCCAACCAGCCGGTCCTGGCCGAATGGAACCTGGCCCGGCTCGCCGAGGCCATGCTCCCGCTGATTGACCAGGACCAGGAGAAAGCCGTGGCCCCGGCGGTGGAGGTCCTGGGCGGTTTCCGGGGCCAGTACAGCAAGGCATGGACCCGCGGGATGGCGGCCAAGCTGGGTCTGGACGGCGTCGATGAAAGCGGCGCCGCCGGGGCCTTGGTGGATGATGTCCTCGACATCCTGAAGGACGGACCCGTGGACTACACCCTGTTCTTCCGCAACCTGGGTAAAGCCGCCCGAGGGGACCGCCGCCCCGTGCGCGGCATGGTCCTTGACCTTGCCGCCCTTGATTCCTGGGTGGTGCGGTGGCAGGATCTCCAGCCGGACGCTCAGCTGATGGACAGCGTGAATCCTGCGTACATTCCCCGGAACCACCTTGTGGAGGAGGCGCTGTCCGCAGCCACCGGAGGGGACCGGGCTCCGCTGCAGCAGCTGCTGGCAGCTGTCAGCCACCCCTTCACTGAACGGCCCGGCCTGGAACGCTATATGCAGGGACCGCCGGAGGACTTCGGCAGCTACATGACGTTCTGCGGGACCTGACCGCGGCGGCGCGGCGGGTGCGTTAACGACAGGAGGGTGGCAGCCGGTTTCCTGGCTGCCACCCTCCTTCACAGTCGGCACCGCCATGCGGGCCCGACCGGCAGGGACTAGGCTACGCGCACTGCGGAGTACCCGCCGAGCCAGCTGATGGAGTGCACCTGCGTGTCGAAGCCGTTGACGCCGCCGCTGACAACCTGGCCGTTGCCTGCGTAAACGCCCACGTGGCCGGAGGTGATGATCAGGTCACCGGGGGCGGGAGAGCCCACCACCGTGCCGTACTGGAAGAACTGGGTGGGGGCCAGGTCGCCTACGGACTTGCCGACGGAGCGCAGTGCCTTCTCAACCATCGCGGTGCAGTCCTGCTGGACACCCAGCTGGCTGTAGGCCGAGGCGAGGATCGCCGCGCCGGTGCCGGTGCCCGTAGTGGAAGCCACAGGCGTTGCCGAGGCGTAGGACATGTTCATGCCGGTGTTGGCCGGTGCGGTGGCGGCTGCCGCCTGCACGGGTGCTGCAGCCGGGGCCGGTGCCGGCGCTGCGGTGTAGCCGGCGCCGGGAATCTGGATCTGGTCGCCCGGGTAAATGACCGAGGACAGGCCCAGGCCGTTGGCGGACAGGACGTCATTGAGGTTGACGCCGTACGCCGCGGCGATGGCGCCGAGGGTGTCGCCGGAAACCACGGTGTGGACGTTCCCTGCTGCTGCGGCAGGGGCTGCAGCAGGTGCTGCGGCGGTGGCCTGCACACTGGTCTGCTCAGTAGTGTCCGGTGCGGTTACGCCAGCGTGGGCCGGAGCGCCCACGCCGAACGCAATGCCGGACGCTGCTGCCACAGCGAGCGCCGGGCGGCCCAGGGAGCGGGCCTGCGACTTGGCTGTTACGGCGAGGCCCTCGAGCACAATGGAGCGGGCCGGAGTCGCGCGGTGGCGGGCTGAAATGGAATTTTTTGACACGGTTGATCGCCTCTCCCATGCCTGCGGGGTGAGCTGTCGGGTTCGGGCTGGAGATACCCGGCCGGGAGCGGCCCCGCGATGGAGGGAGGCGCTGCCGACTTAACCCCTAGGCCACATGTGGCCGTGGAAACTTGGTTCCCCCGTCCCTGCCAACTGGAGCGGTTGGATCCCATGGTCAGCGGCAGGGCTCGGCATACTGACGGGAATGTCCCGTCTGAGAGGGACACCTGACGACCCTAACCCATGGGCACGGCGATTGTCACATTTAGGTAACATACGAGGCTGCCCTCTCGAATTGCGCAAACGTGTGGACGATAAGCCTGCTTCCCGCCTGACCTCGACTGATGGCGGTGGCTGCCGTCCAAGTAACAATGTGGAGACGGCTTCCTGCGTGCCCCTCCAATCCGCCGGTAAGCTTCGGGACTATGCCCCTGTTCGTGACCACCGCCAGGTTCCCCGTACTGGGGGGCCTGGCGGCTGTTGCCCTGGCCGCCACCGTTGTCCTTCCGGCCACTGCCGACGACCCGCCCCCAACCGGCGGGTATCCTTCGTGGGCAGACGTGCAGGCGGCCCAGTCCTCGGAAGCTTCGAAGGCGGGGGAGATCACCATCATCAACGGACTGCTGTCCCGCCTCGAAGCCGAGTCTGAGGCGGCAGGGGAAGCCGCCGTGCGCTCGGCGGCAGGGTACGCTGCCGCCGACGCCGGGCTCCAGGCAGCTTCTTCCCGCCTCGAGACCCTTTCCGCCCGGTCCGCCCACGCCAACCAGGAGTTGGCACGTTACCGGAAAGACCTCGGCGCCCTGGCTGTCGAGTCCTACAAAACCGGCGGAACCAACACGGGGTTCTTCGTGGCGCTGGATGCCCTGGGAACCAACAGCGTCCAGGGGCTCAACCTGGTCAAGCTCGTGGGGGACAAGACTGCGGCCCTGGTCACCAAGGCGGCGGCCGCTGAACAGGCAGCCGCCGCCCTTGCCGACCAGGAGAAGGTTGCCAGGAGCGAGCGGGAGCGGCTTGCCGCGGAGGCGAAGGCAACGCTGGAGTCCGCCCGCGCGGCCCAGGATTCGCTGGCCCGGCAGGTGGCGGAGGAACAGCGGCATGGCGGCGAGCTGACAGCCCAGCTCGCAGCCCTGAAAGGCACGACGGCGGCCCTTGAGGGTGAGTACCGCCAGGGCCAGGCGGCGCAGGCTGCCTACGAGGCGGCCCAGGCGGCCAAGCGCGCCGCCGCGCAGGAGCAGGCCCGGCAGCAGGCGGAGGCCGAGGCCAGGGCCTCCGCCGCGGCGGCGCAGCAGCCGAAGGCACCCGCGCCCGCGGCAAACCCGGCCCCGGCAGGTCCCGTCCAGCCCGGCGGTGTCCAACCCGTTCCGGCCCCTCCTCCCGCTGTCGATCCCGGGCCGGCCGCCCCGGAGGCGCCGGCCCCGCCGGCTCAGCCCGCCGTCGTCGTTCCTTCCGTTCCCGGCGGTGCGGTGAACGATCCGGCCGGAGCGAAAAGCTATGCATCGGGGCGCCTGGCCGCCTACGGGTGGGGCCAGGACCAGTTCCTGTGCCTTGCCCAGCTGTGGACCAAGGAGTCCAGCTGGCTGACCACGGCCACCAACGCCTACTCCGGTGCCTATGGAATAGCCCAGGCGCTGCCGCCGGGCAAGTACGCCAGTGCCGGCAGCGACTGGCTCACCAGCTACCGCACGCAGGTCGACTGGGGCCTTGGCTACATCAAGGACCGGTATGGTTCCCCGTGCGCGGCATGGAACCACTCCGTCGCCCTGAACTGGTACTGATTGACGCGTTAGGCTGTCCCCATGCCTGATTTCGAACGGTTCCGCGCGCTGCTCGAAGAGGAGCGGGCCCGGCGCGTGGCACTGCTGCCGGCGCTGCGGGCGGATATCGAGGCCGCAAATTCGGCGCGCCAGGACTCCAATGTGGATGACGAGCACGATCCCGAAGGTGCCACCATTGCCTTCGAACTCTCGCAGGCTTCAGCGCTCCTGAAACAAAGCTCGGCCGGCCTTGGGCAGATCGAAGCGGCCCTTGACCGACTGGCCGCGGGAACCTACGGAACCTGCGCGGTGTGCGGGGAGCCTATTGCCGAGGGCCGCCTGGAAGCCCGGCCATGGACGCCGTTCTGCATCCTGCACGCCTCGTCCGGCCGCGGGCGATGACGGAGGCCCCGGAGGTGGTGTCGGCGGCTGCGGAGTTCGTCGACCGGACGCTGCAGAATGAGGGCTCCTGGTACCGGGCCGACGACGTCGGGAGCCGGCTGGGCGGGCAGCTGGCCTCGTATGGATCGTCGGTGGGGGCCGTCCGGGGGACGGTCCGTGACGCGCTGCGGAAATTCAAGGACCTGGACCATGACGGCACGGTCATGCTGGCCTCCGCATTGTGGGGACAGCCGCGGCCCGGTTCGCGGCCGGTGTTCGAGCGCCGCCTGGCCGCCGTGGTGCTGCTGCAGTCGCGGGTGCGGCTGCTCCGGCATTCCGACCTGACCCGGCTGGAAGGGTTCCTCCGTTCCGCCCGGGCAGGGGACCTGGCGGCGCCCCTGCTCTCCGATGTCCTGGTCCCGCTGCTTGCGGGGCTGGGCGGGCGTGAACGGCAGCGGGCCGGCGTTGTCCTGGCGCGGTGGCGGGAAGATCCGGACCCCGGGCTCCGGGCGGCAGCCGCCGCCCTTGAAAAATACTTGTCCATGTGAAACGTACCAAGGAGATCCATATGAATGAACCGTTTGACCTTGAGCGTTTTGTTGCCGCCCAAAACACCGGCGGAACCTATGAGCAGGCGCTGGGCGAGCTGCAGGTGGGCCGGAAGTCGGGGCACTGGATGTGGTTTGTATTCCCCCAGCTTGCCGGGCTGGGACAGAGCGCCACATCCCGCAGGTACGCCATTTCGTCCCTTGCTGAGGCTCGAGCGTACCTGGACCACGAGCTGCTGGGTCCACGGCTCCTGGAGTGTTCACTGGTCCTGGCAAACCACGCCGACCAGTCCGCCGAAGACATTTTCGGTGGCGTCGATGCCAAAAAGCTCCGCGCCTGCATGACGCTGTTCCTCCGGGCGGCCCCTGGAGAAACTGTGTTCAAGAGCGTCCTGGCCAGTTCTTCAATGGCGAACCGGACCCGGCCACCGACGAACTCCTGGCCGGCCTGGACGCGGCGGACTGATCACGGAGGAGGCGGTGCGGCAGCCTGTGCGCCGCACCGCCCAGGCGGCCGGGTCGCTACGGCGTCGGGCTGCCGCCGTTGACGTTGAGCGTTTCGCCCACCACATAGCTGGATTCGGGCGAGGCAAGGAACACGTAGGCGGGGGCAAGTTCAGCAGGCTGGCCCGCCCGGCCCAGGGGAGTGGACTGGCCGAATTCCGGGAGTTCCTCCTTGGGCTGGCCGCTGCTGACCTGCAGTGGGGTCCAGATCGGGCCCGGCGCCACGGCGTTCACCCGGATGCCCTTGGGGGCCAGCTGCTGGGCCAGGCCCTTGGTGAAGTTGTTGATGCTGGCCTTCGTGGTGGCGTAGTCCACAAGGGTAGGCGAGGGGTTGTAGGCCTGGATGGACGTAGTGTTGATGATCGTTGAGCCCGCCGGCATATGCGGTACCGCGGCCTTGGTCACCCAGAACATGGCATAGACGTTGGTTTTCAGGGTGTGGTCGAATTGCTCGTCGCTGATGTCTTCCAGGTCCTCCTGCGCAACCTGCTTTCCGGCGTTGTTGACCAGGATGTCAACCCCGCCCAGCACGGCCACCGCCGTGTCCACCAGTTCCCGGCAGGCGGCCGAGTCCTTGAGGTCCCCCGGTACCTTGACGGCCTTGCGGCCGGCAGCCTCAATGATTCCGGCAATGCGCGCGGCGTCCTCCTCTTCCTGCGGCAGGTAGGAAAGGACGACGTCGGCACCCTCCCCGGCAAAGGCGATTGCCGTTGCTGCCCCGATGCCTGAGTCCGCGCCGGTCACGATGGCCCGGCGGCCGTCGAGGCGGCCGGTGCCCCGGTAGGTTTCTTCGCCGAGGTCGGCCTTGGGCGCCAGTTCCGCATCAAGTCCCGGCTCCGGCTGGTGCTGCTTGGGCGGGGAGATCTTTTCGTAGGCAGTCACGGGATTACGGAAGGTGTACTGGTCGGTCATGGTGGTACTCCTGTTCGTGCGGGACACGGGCTGGTTCGTCGCCCGGGATCATGAAGCAGCAATGCTGCGCAGGGCAGCAGCGAGAAGCTAAGCATGCTTACGGTTCCCAGCCTAGGCAAAAGCTCCCGCCCTGCCAAGCGGCGCCGCGGTCAGCCGCGCTGGACCTCCACCAGCCTGACCTCCGCCAGGCGGCCGCCGTCCACCACGGCCTCCATGTAGGTGCAGGCCGGCTGGCGGCGCCGATCCGTGGGCGAGCCGGGATTCAGCAGCCGGAGCCCCCCGGGCGAGACCGTATCCCACGGAATGTGGCTGTGCCCGAACACCAGGACGTCCGTGTCCGGATACAGTGCCTCGCACCGCAGTTCGCGGCCCTTTGCCTGGCCGGTCTCGTGGACCATCGCAAAACGCACCCCGTCCAGGACTGCGGTGGTGCGCCCGGGCAACCGGCGGCGAAGGTCGGGGCCGTCATTGTTGCCGTAAACACCCAAGAGGCGCCTGCTCCGTTGCTCGAACTCGTCGAGCAACTCCGCCTCCACCCAGTCGCCCGCGTGGAACACCACGTCGGCATTTTCGACGGCGGCCCATACCTGTTCCGGCAGGTCTTTGGCGCGTTTTGGCACATGGGTGTCAGCGAGCAGGACGAGGTTCAGTGGCATACCGGAAATCCTGCCATGCGGCCCTGTTCCGGTGCGCCTGCGGGTCGTACCCTTGGGCCGTGGAGGTGATTGCCATGGAGGCAGCCCAAGGCGACCGGATCGTCGTGCGTGGCAGGAATGTGGGATCCGCGGACCGGCACGGTGTGATCCTCGAGGTGCGTGGCGAGGGCGGGCACCCGCCGTACCTCGTCCGCTTCGACGACGGCCACGAAACAGTCATGTATCCCGGCGGTGATTTCGCCGTCGACCACGGGCAGGGCACCTGACGTCCCGCCGCTTCACCTGTCAAACTGGGGCAATGGATCATTTCCCGCCCTCCAGCCTGTCCGCCACTCCGCCGCCGCGGACCGGCCCCCGTGACCCGGGCGATGCCTGGGTGGAAGGGGACCGCGGCCGGTTCTGGGGCAGGTTCGGAGCGGCCGGGGTCCTGGCCTGGGATCCCGGCAGGGGAGTCCTGCTGCAGCACCGCGCGGTTTGGAGCCACAACGGCGGAACCTGGGGCCTGCCCGGCGGGGCCCTGCACCAGGGCGAAGAGCCGGTTGACGGTGCCCTCCGGGAGGCCTACGAGGAAGCTGCCGTCCCGTCGGAGAGCGTGGAGGTGCTGTTCACTTCCGTGCTGGACCATGGTTACTGGTCCTACACCACGGTGGTGGTGCGGGTGCGGGAATCCTTTGAACCGGTGATCAGCGACCCCGAAAGCATCGCGCTGCTCTGGATCCCGGTGGCGGAGGTGGGGGCACTGGACCTGCACCCCGGTTTCGCCGCGGCGTGGCCGGAGCTGCTGGCGCGGCTGGACGCCGACGAACCCTGGGCAGGCGGACGCTGGTAGGCCGGCGCGGCCCGTGCCTGGAGCCGGGGCTAGTACCCCTCGCCGTACTCCGCGGTGACCAGGATGGGCAGGTGGTCGGAATTTCCGCGCGGCAGCGTCTCCACGCTGGCGATGTCCAGGCCCAGCGACGTAGCGAAGTCAAAATGGCCCTTGAACACCTTGTACCGGGTGTAGGTCCGCCGGTTGCTCAGGGAGAGGGCGTAGCCGGAGTTCTTCATGTGCATGTCCAGGTTCTTGGTGAAAAACGGGTAGTTGAAGTCGCCCACCATCAGGGTCATCAGGCCCCTTCCCATGCTCAGGAGTTCCGCATGGGCGGCGTGGATCTGCTTCCGCCGCAATGAGTTCGACGCCGTCAACGGGGCAGCATGAAAGGAGCCGATCACCAGTTCATGCTGTGTTTCGGTGTCCATCACCCGGGTGCCGATCAGCCGCTCGTGTGCCGGCGCCAGCACCCTGTCATGCATCGATTTCTTCAACGCGAAGGACTGCGTGTCCAGGGCGGTGAAGCGGCTGGTGCGGTAGTAGATGGCCAGCCCCAGCCGGTTGCCTTTCGTGGCATCCGCGAGGTGCAGGGGCCCAAGGGTTTCCGGGAGGTCGCTGGCATCCACTTCCTGGAGGCACAGCGCATCGATGTCATGGTTCCGGGCCAGGGCGAGGAGCTCGCCGCTGGCCTTGTGCTTGCGGAGGTTGTAGCTGATGACGCGCATGAAACACCTCTTTTGAGGGTTGCTGACAGGACCAGTTCCTTACTCTAGTCCGATTGCTCCCTGCACCCTCCAACATTTCGCCGCCTGCGCCGCCGTGCCGCGCCATGTCCCCGGGAGATAGAGTTAGTGGCAATTCACTGAATTTCCGTAAGGGGCCAGCCTTGACCGCAGACCTGCCTGAACTCGCCGAAGGCAATTTCTACTACCAGGACCTGGGCGGCGCCCGCTTCCGGTCCACCATCCACGCCCAGGGCGCCTGGAACGCCCACGAACAGCACATGGCCCCGGCATCGGGCCTCATGGCGGACGTGCTTGAACGGCACCAACCGCGGGACGACATGCGGATGGCCCGCATCAGCTACGAGATCCTCGGGCTGATTCCCGGCGGGGAGTTCCGGATCGACACCACCACGCTGCGTCCCGGCAAAACCATCGAACTGGTCCAGGCGGAACTGGTGGCCGGCGGGCGCACCGCCATCCGCGCCACGGGGTGGCGCATGCTGACCAGTGATACCGCCGGCGTTGCGGCCGTCGAGGACGCCGCCATCCCCGGCCCGGACGAATGCAAGCCGTACGACGGCGCGGCCGTCTGGCCCGGTGGCTACATCCGCTCCCTCGAAATGAGGGTGGCCGAGGGACACCGCCCCGGAGCCGGCAAAGTGTGGCTCCGCACCGACCACCCGCTGACCAGCGCCGCCGACAGCGGCGACCTTGCCCGGCTCACGGGCCTGGTCGATACAGCCAACGGCATTGCCGCCCGGGTTCCGCCGGGAAAGGGCAGTTACGCGTTCCCCAACCTGGACCTGCAGATCCACATGTACCGCCGCCCCCAGGGGAATGGCTGGGACTGGACAACGCCGTTTCCTTCGGCAGTGACGGGATCGGGCTGACATCCACCGTGCTCCACGACCTGCAGGGCCCGTTCGGCCGGGCCGAACAGATCCTGACACTGCGCAAATCCTGACCCCTCCCGGCTATGGCGCGGCCATATATCGCTGAGTATCGTTGTATATCGTTCGCGATTGGCAAAGGAGTTCATCATGCGTGCTTCACACCCTGCAGGCGGATTTGGCGGGAACAACCTCGACGGCATGTGGCAGGCCGTCGAGGAGCTGCGTTCCCGGTTTGAGAAGCGGGCCGGTACCCGGGCCGGAAAAGGCGAAGTGCGGGCGGCGGTCCTGGCACTGCTCGCCGAGCAGCCCATGCACGGTTACCAGATCATCCGGGAGATCGAGGAGCGCAGCGGCGGCAGCTGGAAGCCGAGCGCAGGTTCGGTCTACCCGACGCTGCAGCTGCTGGCGGACGAAGGTTCGATCAGTGCCGAGGAATCGAACGGCCGCAAAATCTATTCGCTGACCGAAGCGGGCCGGGAGGAAGCGGCGGCCCACCATGGCTCGGCGCCCTGGGATCCGGCCGGCCCCGTGTCCGGCGGCGTTGCTTCCCTCCCCAAGGCCGGGATCGAACTGGCCCAGGCCGCGGCGCAGGTGGGCCGTACGGGATCCCAGGACCAGGTGCACCAGGCCGTTGCGGTGCTGGATGAGGCCCGCCGCCGCCTGTACGCCATCCTCGCCCAGGACTGAACCGGGTGGCGTCCACGGTCCGGGCGGGGGCCAACCCTCCGCCACCCCTGCGGGAGCACCGCGGGCGCTACCGGAGGATCCTGCGCTTCGCAGCGTGGAACCTTGCCTCCACCTGGTGGTTCGAGCTGTTCCTGCCGCGGGTGGGGCTCGGCTGGATGGCTGCGCGGAGCCGTTCACGGCGGATGCGGCGCTTCGCCCAGCGGTTCCACGACCTGGCCGTGGAACTTGGGGGACTCATGATCAAGGTGGGCCAGTTCCTGTCCTCCCGGCTTGATGTCCTGCCGCCGGAAATCACTAAGGAGCTGGAGGGGCTGCAGGACGAGGTTCCCCCGGTGGCCTTCCCGGCCATCTCGGCCCTCGCAGCCCAGGAACTGGGGACGCCGCTGGAGAGGGTCTTCGCGTCCGTCGATCCCGCCCCCATCGCGGCTGCCTCCCTGGGCCAGGCGCACCGGGCACGCCTGGATACCCTCGATGCCGGGGACACCGGCCTCGATGCCGTGGTCCTGAAGGTGCAGCGGCCGGGCATCGGCGCGATCGTCGACGTCGACCTCGCCGCCCTGCGCAGGGTCGCCGGTTGGCTCAGCCACATCCGGCTCGTTTCCCGCCGGGCGGACATGCCGGCGCTGGTGGAGGAGTTCGCCCAGACCAGCCTGCTGGAAATCGACTACCTGCACGAAGCCGTCAATGCCGAGCGCTTTGCCGCGGACTTCGCCGGTGATGGCCGGGTGGAGGTTCCGGGCGTGGTCTGGGAGCGGACCACCCGCCGGGTGCTTACCCTGGAAGACGTCACGGCCATCAAGATCACGGACGTCCAGTCCCTCCGTGCCGCAGGGATCGATCCAGCAACCGTGGCGCCGGTGTTCGCGTCCATCATGTTCGACCAGCTGTTCACCAACGGCTTCTTCCACGCCGACCCGCATCCCGGGAACATCTTTGTCACCCCGGTCCCGCCAGGGGACGGGGAACTGCCCTGGAAGCTGACGTTCATCGACTTCGGCATGATGGGAGAGGTGACCCCTTCCACGCGCAGCGGGCTCCGGAAGCTGCTGATCGCGGCCGCAGCCCGGGACGGGAAGGGCCTGGTGGGGGCCATCAATGATGTGGGCGTCCTGATGCCGTCCGCGGACAGCGTTGGACTGGAGCGCGCCATGACGCAGCTCTTTGCCCGTTTCGGCGGCATGGGCTTCGCCGAACTCCGGGAAGTGGACCCGCGCGAGTTCCGTGACTTTGCGGTGGAGTTCGGTGACGTGGTCCGCTCGTTGCCGTTCCAGCTGCCGGAAAACTTCCTCCTCATCATCCGGGCCATGTCCCTCACCTCCGGAGTGTGCAGTGCGTTGGACGAGCGTTTCAACCTCTGGGACTCGGTGGAGCCGTACGCCGCCCGGCTGCTGCGGAACGAGCGGGGCAACCTGGTGCAGGACGCGGCCCGGCAGGCCATCGACGCCGCCGCTGTTGCCTTCCGCCTCCCCGGCCGGCTGGACGCGCTGGCAGGACGGCTGGAGGAGGGATCGCTGCAGGTAGCCGTACCACGTCTGGAACGCCAGGCTGCCCGGCTGGACAGGGCCGTGCGCCGCGCGGCGTCCGCCCTGGTCTTCGGAGCCCTGCTGCTCGCCGGGGCAGTCGTCCGGCCCGACGACCTTGCCCTGGGCAATGTGCTGATGACCGCATCGGCCGTTCCGCTGCTTCACGCCCTGTGGGTGGGGCGCCGGGGGCGTTAAGGCCGCCGCCGCCGTCGGGCGTAACCTAAGGGTGGCCTGCCCATTGGCAGGCGTTGAACCCGTCGCCACCGTAGCTGTCGACGCTGAATGCCTGGGAGCCCCGCACTATGCACCACACCGGTACCGGATCCAGCGCGCTTACCGTGGTGCGGCAGGATGTGTCGCTCGGCGCTGGCCGTGACCTCGAATTCGGGCTGGAGCTGCTGGCGAGGGCACGAAGCGGCGGATTGGGGCCCACCCTGCGGCTGTACCGGCCCGCGCCCACGGTGGCGTTCGGGCAGCGGGACACCCGGCTGCCGGGATTCGGGGCCGCCGCCCAGGCCTGCCGCGATCATGGGTTCGAACCCCTGGTCCGGAGGGCCGGCGGACGCGCGGCCGCCTACCACCGGGGCACCCTGGTGGTGGACCACATTGAGCCGGACGCGGACGCCGTCGCCGGATCCAAGGCCCGGTTCGGGTACTTCGGAGGGCTGTTTGCGGAGGCGCTGCAGAACGTAGGCGTGCAGGCGGCGGTGGGGGAGATCCCCGGCGAGTACTGTCCCGGCGAGTTCAGCGTCCACGGAACCGATGCCATGGACAGTTCCCGCAGGATAAAACTGGTGGGCACCGCCCAACGGGTGGTCTCCGGTGCATGGCTCTTCAGCTCGGTGATCGTGGTGGAGGACTCCGCCCCGATCCGCAAGGTCCTTACCGACAGCTACGCGGCGCTGGGCCTGGACTGGGATCCTGCCACCGCCGGCGCCGCCAATGACCTGGTGCCGGGTTTGGACGTGGCCGCCGTTGAGCTGGCCCTCCTGGAAACGTATGCGGGCCATGCCACCCTGGAAACTGCTTCCTTCAGCAGCCTGGGGGCATGACCCGCATCAATTGGTGCGCGGCCGGTCAGGCGGCCAGGCGGCTCTTGACCTCGGCGGCGGACGGGTTGGTGGCCGCGCTGCCGTCCGGGAAGAGGACCGTGGGGACGGTGCGGTTGCCGCCGTTCAGCTGCTCCACGAGTTCGGCAGTGCCGTCCACCTCTTCGATGTTGATTTCGGTGTAGCCGATTCCCTGGGCGTCCAGCTGCTTCTTGAGCCGGTTGCAGTAGCCGCACCACGTGGTGGAAAACATGGTGATGGTGCCGGATTCGGGAGTGAAGTCCACAGGGATCTCCTTAGTGTCGCTTGAAAAGGTTTCCTTACTGTCAACCGTAGCGCGGCGGCCGGTATTCCCGGGTGTCGAGCGGCTGCTGCCGTTCCCGGATGACAGTTTGTGGCGCGCGGTGGCAAGCTGGTGCCATGTGTGGACGCTACGTAATGGCACGCGCCGTGGGGGACCTCCTGGCCGAGTTCGACGCCGAACTCGAGGACGAGGTGAGCATCCCGCCGTCGTGGAATGTTGCACCCACCGATGCCGTCCCGATCGTGCTGGAGCGGCTGGTGGATGACAGTGCCGCGCCGCGCCAGGTGCGCCAGCTGCATGTGGCGCGATGGGGCCTGGTTCCGTCCTGGGCCAAGGATCCGGGCATCGGCTCGCGCATGATCAACGCCAGGAGTGAATCGGTGCTGGAGAAGCCTGCCTTCCGCAAGGCTGTGCAGTCCCGCCGCTGTGCCGTCCCGGCAGATGGCTACTACGAATGGAAGCAAGGCCCGGGGAAGTCGAAGCAGCCGTACTACGTGCATCCCGGTGGGGACCGTGGCTTGGCCTTCGCGGGCCTGTATGAGTGGTGGAAGGACCCGTCCGTACCGGAGGGGGAGCCGGGCCGCTGGCTGCTGTCCACCTCGATCCTGACGGCGGACACCCCTCCGCCCGGGGCGGAATCCACCATTTTCGGGAAGCTGACCGAACTCCACGACAGAGTGCCGCTGCCCATGGATAAGTCCACCATGGAAGCGTGGCTGGACCCGCAGGCGGATGATGCCGCCGCGCTGGTTGACTTGGTGCGGTCAGGGGTTAAGGACGCCGCTGCGGACTGGCGCGTGGAATCCGTAGGCAAGGACGTGGGCAACGTCCGCAACAACGGCCCGGAACTCATCCGCCCGGTGGAAGCTCTGTTCTAGCAGCCCGGCGCAGGGTGTACTGCCCTCAAACGGTGACCGTACCGGCGTCGTCCACCGTCCAGGTGGGGTTGTATGCCACTTCCCAGCGAAAACCGTCGGGATCGGCAAAGTACCCGGTATAGCCGCCCCAGGCCTTGGTGACGGGCTCGGCAATAATGGCGGCCCCAGCGGCCGCGGCCTGTTCCATGGCGCTGTCCACCTCTTCGGGGCTTCCCAGGTTGTGGCTCAGGGTAATGCAGGGGATCCCGTCCGGGCGGCCGGTCACGGCTTCGGCCTGCATCTGGCGGGCATCCCAGAGCGAAAGCACCAGCCCGTGGTTCACCTGGATGAACACCACTTCCCCGGCGACTTCGCGGTGGACCGGCCAGCCGAGGCCGTCAACGTAGAAAGCACGGGACTCCTCGACGCTGCGAACACCGAGGGAAATAAAGTCGACTCTGGGCTCCATGCTTCGATAGTGTCAGATGATGGCGACAATTCAAGGAAACGACCGGGATGCCCGCGCCGACAGGGAACAGCTTGCTGCGGTCCGGGTTGCCGTTGACGAAGTCGATGACCAGATCGTTACCCTGATCGCCCGCCGCGAGCGGCTGATCAGGATCGCCGGCACGCTGAAGGGCGATGACGCGGAAGTGCGTGCCCCCGGCCGCGTAGAGCGGATTATTGAACATGTGCGGTCCGCTGCGGAGAAAAAGGACATCGACCCGGACATCGTTGAAGCAACCTACCGGGCCATGATCTCCGCATTCATTGAACTTGAACTGCGGATCCACAAAGAAAACAGCTGAGGAAGGCTAAAGCGCTTCCTCCACCGGCACCCCGTGCTGGAACTCCCGCCCGTCCGCCTCGCTGAAGGCTGACAGGACATGTCCCTTTCCGAGGCCATTCAAGGCCGTCATGGGAAAGCTTCCGGTGATGCTGTTCTCCGAATGGGACACTCGGGAAAGGTCGAAATCCTCCTCGATTCCCTGGTCCCGGTTGAACGAGTAGCAGGCTATGGCCTCCCCGTTCATGAACTCAATGCACAGCCGGCGCTGCGCTGAAAAATCGGGCGAGGCTCCCATCAAACCCACCACGTAGGCGCCCGAGCCCGGAATGGTGCCGTCGATATCGAACGTGGCAACCAGGGTGGAGTCCTGTGTCTTGATGCTGGCCTGCTTCAGGAGTGCGTCATCGGTACTCATGCCAACATCCTGCTCCCTGCCGCACGCCCCGTCCACCCCCGCCTATGTTTTGGTGAGAACCCGGCGTAGACTGAATTTATTCGAATACATGTTCGAATCACGTTGTGATGGGTTAGGTCCGGGAGGTGCGCATGGGCATGTTCAGCGAATCTGTTGACGTGGCGTGTGCCCCCACAGGTGAGCCGGAATCATTGGTATGGGCAGGTGTGTCCTATACCGTCTGCGCAGAACCCGTCCGCTGGTACGAACGCCGGCAGTGGTGGGCTGAGGACAGCAGGGCTCCCCTGGGCAGCGGGCCCGGAGTGGTGGACCACGAAATCTGGCGGGTCCAGGTGCTGCCCGCCCGGGGTGCCGCCCGTTCCGCCGCGGCACAGGAACCGCCCGGGGCAGAAGTCCTGACCCTTGACCTTTCCCGCCATCTCCGCAGCAACCGGTGGCGGCTGGTGCGGATCCATGACGCCCTTCACCCCAAGACTGCCTGACCCGGAACACCATGAGCTTTACCCACCTGCACGTTTCCACGGCATTCAGCGCCCATTACGGAGTTTCCTGGCCGGAGGAACTGGCCATGGCTGCCGCTGCCGATGGCGCCACGGCCCTCGCCTGCACCGACCGGGACGGCCTGTACGGCACCATCAAGCACCTCAAAGCCTGTATGGCGGCGGGCATCGACCCCATCGTAGGCGTGGACCTGGCGGTATTTGACGACGACGGCGATCACCGCACCCAGGTAGCAGGCAGGGTGGTGGTGCTGGCCAGGGGGCAGAACAACGGTGCCGGGTACCGCGCCTTGTGCCGGCTGGTTTCCGATGCGCACGCGAGGACCTCCGGGAAAGCCGGGGGAGCGGTACCCACCGCGGTGACCCGTGCCGAGCTGGCCTCCCGCACCCTCGACCCCCACACCCTCAAACCGGTGCTGACGGTGCTGATCGGCCCGGACTCGGACGTCGGCCGGGCCATGGGAGGCCGGCGCTACCTGCGTCCCAGGACCCTGTTCAAGCAATGGCTCGACGCAATGCCCGCCGGAACTGTGGTGGCGGAGATCGTCTCCCAACTCAGTGCGCCGGGCAGTCCTTTCAGCACGGCGCACGCTGTGCGCATGCTACGGCTCGCGGAGGAACACCATGTTCCGGCAGTCCTCACCAACGCCGTCCGGTATTGCGCAGCCGATGGTGCACCGACCGCGGATGTCCTTGACTCCGCGCGGACTTTGAAGTCCCTCCCCGAACTGGCAGGGGAGCCACTCCTGCAACCCACGGGCCAGGGATGGCTGAAATCAGCGGATCAAATGCTGGGCCTTGGTAAGGAAATCATCTCCGCCGCCGGTTATGGAGCCGCAGACCTCAAGCAGTTGTTGGCGCAGACCGAGGCGCTCGCCGACCTCTGCCGGATCGACCCCGCCACTGATATGGGATGGAAACAGCCAGTGGTGCCGGAAGCTGCCGTCATCGGCATCAACCAGGATCCCCACACGGAGCTCCTCCAGCGCTGCCATGCCGGAATCGGCAGGCGGTTCCCGGGCATCGGCGGTACGGCGGAGCGGGACATGATGGCCCGTTTGGACCATGAACTGGGGATCATCCAGAACCTGGGCTTCTCCTCCTATTTCCTCACTGTTGCGGAGGTCTCCAGGATGATCCAGGACATGGGAGTCCGGGCGGCTGCCAGGGGATCGGGGGCATCAAGCCTGGTCAACTACCTGATAGACGTCAGCCATGTGAACCCCCTCCAGCATGACCTGATCTTTGAACGCTTCCTCTCCAACGACCGCGCCACCCTCCCGGACATTGACATCGACGTCGAAAGTGCAGAGCGCCACAACGTCTACCACAGGATCTTCGAGCGCTTCGGCTCCGAACGCGTAACCCTCATGAGCATGCAGAACGGATACCGGGCCCGTGGTGCAGTCCGCGACGCCGGGCTGGCGCTGGGCATGGACGATGGCGAGGTGGGGGAGATTGCCAAGCAGCTGTGGCGGTTCTCAGCGCGGAAATTCCGTGAAGCCCTGCAGGAAAAACCCGAACTGCGGGAATTTGCCGGAAGGGTGGAGCAGTCCGATGCGCAGGGAAACCAGCAACTTGACCTGCTGGTAGACCTGACCGAACGCCTTGACCGGCTGCCCCGCCACATATCCATGCACCCATGTGGGGTGATCCTGGGCGATGCCACGCTGCTGGACCGCACACCGGTCCAGCCAAGCGGGCTTGGCCTGCCCATGAGCCAGTTCGACAAACATGACATGGACCCCATGGGCATGCTCAAACTCGATGTCCTGGGTGTCCGTATGCAAAGCGCCATGGCATTTGCCGTCCGGGAAATCATCAGGATCCACCCCTCAAAGGAAGAAGTGGTGGAGGCTGGGAACCACCCCATTGGACCTTTTGGTTCGGGGCCGGATTACATTGCCGCCAACGGCCGGATCGACCTGAACGCCGTCCCCCTCGACGACGAAGCCACCTATGAGCTGATCAGGAGCACGCACACCCTTGGCTGCTTCCAGATCGAATCCCCCGGACAGCGTGAATTGATCGGCAAGATGGCGCCACGGGAGTTCAACGACCTCATCATCGACATTTCCCTGTTCCGCCCGGGGCCCATGAAATCGGACATGGTGCGGCCCTTCCTGGAACACCGGCACGGGTTCGCCCCCGAGGTTTACCCGCACCCGGATCTCAAACCAGTGCTGCAGGAGACGCACGGGGTCACGGTTTTCCACGAGCAGATCCTGAAGACCCTGGATGTCATGACCGGGTGCGGGCTGGCCAAAGCCGATGAATTCCGCAGGGCGTTGAGCAACGAGGCCGGTGAAGCCAGGGTGGAAGAGTACTTCCGGCGCCATGCCAAAGCCAAGGGGTATGCCCCTGAAGTGGTGGACAAGGTGTGGGGGACATTGAAGTCTTTTGCCAGTTTCGGTTTTTGCAAGGCCCACGGTGCTGCCTTCGCCGTCCCCACCTACCAGTCCGCCTGGCTGAAGACACACCACCCCGAAGCTTTCCTCGCAGGCTTATGGGAGCACGACCCCGGCATGTATCCCAAACGGCTGCTGGTGGCCGAAGCCCGCCGGCTGGGTATTCCCATCCTTCCCCTGGACATCAACCGAAGCAAAGCCGAATACCGCGTGGAGCGGATCGCGTCAGGCACGGATGCCGGCCGGCTCGGAATCCGGCTCAGCCTGAACGGAATCTACGGTCTGTCTGCTGCAGAACTGAAACGGATCGTCGCCGGCCAGCCTTACGACTCACTGGCGGACCTTCGGGCGCGCTCGCGGCTGAGCAAGCCCAGCATCAGGCGACTTGCGCAACTGGGGGCTTTTGATTCCCTGCACCGGGAAGCCGGAGGCCCTGCCAACCGCGCGGACCTGGTGCACCATCTGCAGCAGCTCCAAACAGCAAAGACAGGAAAGAAAGGCATTGAGGTCCTGGATGGGCAGCTGTCCCTTCCCCTGGGCGACATCGAGCTGCGGAATATCAAACCTGGGCTTCCAGCCCCCACCCTGGTCGAAAATGTCAGGGCGGAACTTGATCTCATGGCAGTGGATGTCAGTACCCACCTGATGGACAGCCACCGGACCCTGCTGGAGAAGCTGGGGGTCACCACGGCAGATAAGCTTCTCAGCCTGCGTAACGGCACCGAAGTGCTGGTGGCGGGGGTTCGGGTTGCCACCCAAACGCCGCCGATGCGCGGCGGAAGGCGGGTGGTGTTCATCAGCATCGACGAC
Organism: Pseudarthrobacter sp. NIBRBAC000502770; assembly: GCF_006517815.1. Classification (NCBI taxonomy): domain Bacteria; kingdom Bacillati; phylum Actinomycetota; class Actinomycetes; order Micrococcales; family Micrococcaceae; genus Pseudarthrobacter; species Pseudarthrobacter sp. NIBRBAC000502770. Next base: position 1,781,101 of record NZ_CP041198.1, on the reverse strand, counting down.
GGAACCGGCTGCGTGGATTCGGTGTTCTTCCACGAGGCACAGGAAAGCGCCGGACCGCTTTTGTTTGGTACCCGCCTGATGCTGATCCGTGGAACCACCCGAAGGACCGGTCCCAGGGGCATCAGCATCAGCGCGAGCATGGCGTGGGACCTGAGCCGTACGGAGAGCCTGCCCTTCCCGGAATCCGCCACAGAGCCCACTCCTGTGACCGGCCATGAGGCTGTCGAAGATGGGCCGCATCCGCTGGATGGCATCACCAGGACGCTGGCGATCACCGGGTTCAACGGGTGAGGGCTCTGTCCCAGCCCCCGTGTGCCGCGTTGGTCGCCCCATACCGGAACCGATAGCATTGACGGTGGCTGGCTGTGGTCCCCGTATGCCACAAGCTATGAAGCCTTAACTTTGAATAGGAGACACCCGTGTCAGATGCCCAGCAGATCACCCTTCTCGTCGATGGCGAAGAGACCAAGGTGACTTCCGGGACAACCGGTGCGGAACTCTTCTTTGAGCGCCGTGATGTTGTTGTGGCCCGCGTCAACGGCGAGCTGAAGGACCTTGACCAGGAACTGCCCGAAGGCGCCGAGGTGGAGGGCGTCACCATTGATTCGCCCGACGGCCTGAACGTCCTGCGCCACTCCACAGCCCACGTAATGGCGCAGGCAGTGCAGCAGCTGCGTCCCGACGCCAAGCTCGGCATCGGCCCTTATATCACCGACGGCTTCTACTTCGACTTCGACGTCGCCGAGCCTTTCACCCCCGAGGATCTCAAGACCCTCGAAAAGATGATGCTGAAAATCGTCAACCAGAACCAGAAGTTCGTCCGGCGCGTGGTCAGCGAGGAAGAGGCCCGCGAAGCCATGAAGAACGAGCCCTACAAGCTCGAACTCCTGGGCAAGAAGAACGAGGCCGCCGAAGCCGGGGAGGGCGTGAACGTCGAGGTCGGCGCCGGCGACATCACCATCTACGACAACGTCGAGCGCAAGGAAGGCACCACGGTGTGGTGCGACCTCTGCCGTGGCCCGCACCTGCCCAACACCAAGCTCATCTCAAACGCCTTTGCCCTGACCCGTTCGTCGTCTGCCTACTGGCTGGGCAACCAGAAGAACCAGCAGCTCCAGCGCATCTACGGCACCGCGTGGCCCACCAAGGACGCCCTGAAGGCGTACCAGGAGCGCATCGCAGAGGCGGAGCGCCGCGACCACCGCAAGCTCGGCTCCGAACTGGACCTGTTCTCCTTCCCTGACGAACTCGGATCCGGCCTTCCCGTCTTCCACCCCAAGGGCGGGATCATCCGCAAGGAGATGGAGGATTACTCGCGCCAGCGCCACGTCGAAGCCGGCTACGAGTTCGTCTACACCCCGCACATCACCAAGGGACACCTGTACGAGGTCTCGGGCCACCTGGACTGGTACAGGGACGGCATGTTCCCCCCGATGCACGTGGACCCTGAACTCAACGAGGACGGCACCGTCCGCAAGCCCGGGCAGGACTACTACCTGAAGCCGATGAACTGCCCCATGCACAACCTCATCTTCCGTTCCCGCGGCCGGTCCTACCGCGAACTGCCCCTGCGGCTGTTCGAATTCGGTTCGGTGTACCGGTACGAGAAGTCCGGCGTGGTGCACGGCCTCACCCGTGTCCGGGGCATGACACAGGACGACGCCCACATCTACTGCACCCGCGGGCAGATGAAGGACGAGCTCACCAAGACCCTGACCTTCGTCCTGGACCTGCTCAAGGACTACGGGCTTAACGACTTCTACCTGGAGCTGTCCACCAAGGACCCCGAGAAGTACGTCGGCGACGACGCCACCTGGGAGGAAGCCACCGCCACCCTCGCCGGAGTGGCCCAGGAGTCCGGGCTGGAGCTGGTGCCCGATCCGGGCGGAGCCGCCTTCTACGGTCCCAAGATTTCCGTGCAGGCCAAGGATGCCCTGGGCCGCACCTGGCAGATGTCCACCATCCAGCTGGACTTCAACCTGCCCGAGCGCTTCGAACTCGAGTACCAGGCCGCCGATGGCAGCCGCCAGCGCCCGGTGATGATCCACCGTGCACTTTTCGGATCGGTGGAACGCTTCATGGGCGTCCTCACCGAGCACTACGCCGGGGCCTTCCCCGCGTGGCTGGCCCCGGTCCAGGTCGTGGGCATCCCCGTGGCGGAGGCGTTCAACGACTACATGTTCGACGTCGTAGGCCAGCTCAAGGCGGCGGGTATCCGTGCCGAGGTGGACACCACCTCGGACCGCTTTCCCAAGAAGATCCGCACCGCCAGCAAGGACAAGATCCCGTTCGTTCTCATCGCCGGCGGGGACGACGCCGAGGCGGGCGCTGTGTCATTCCGCTTCCGCGACGGAAGCCAGGACAACGGTGTGCCCGTCGCGGAAGCGGTCAAGCGGATCACCGAAGCCGTCCGCAACCGGACCAGCTAGCCGAACGGAAGCAGCACAGTGCAGGAGAACACAGGCGCAGGATATCCGGGCGATGCCGGCGTTACCGACGACTTTGCCCTCGCCGGTGTCCCGGACGCCTTCCAGCGCCTGTGGACTCCGCACCGCATGGCCTACATTAAGGGCGGCCAGCACCAGTTCAAGAATGAGGACGACTGCCCGTTCTGTGTCGGCCCCGCCCGCACTGACGAGGAAGCGTTGATTGTCTACCGCGGCCGGACCTGCTACGTGGTGCTGAACCTGTTCCCCTATAACCCGGGCCACCTTCTGGTTTGCCCCTATCGGCACATCCCGGATTACACAGACCTCACGGTCGAGGAAACAGCTGAGTTCAGCGAACTCACCCAGACTGCCATGCGGGTCCTCCGAAAGGTCTCCAATCCCGGCGGCTTTAACCTTGGCATGAACCAGGGTGTGGTTGGGGGTGCGGGAATCTCCGCACACCTGCACCAGCACATTGTGCCGCGCTGGGGCGGGGACGGGAACTTCTTCCCCATCATTGCGCAGACCAAAGCCATTACCCAGACCCTTGACGAGGTCCGGCAGCAAGTGGCTGATGCCTGGCCCGGGGAGTCGGATGCTGAATAGGCATGCCCGCGGTTTCTTCACCGCGCTGTTCACCCCGCTGGCCCGCTGGCTCCTGAAAATCGGCGTGTCCCCGGACACGGTAACCATTCTCGGAACCGCAGGAGTTGCCGCCGGAGCCCTGGTTTTCTACCCGCTGGGCCAGCTTTTCTGGGGGACAGTCTTCATCACCGCCTTCATCTTTTCCGATGTCCTGGACGGCATCATGGCCAGGATGCAGGACGTCAAGAGCCGCTGGGGAAACTTCCTCGACTCCACCCTTGACCGCATCGCCGACGGCGCCCTCTTTGCCGGGGTGTCCGTCTGGTTCTTCACCGGTGGCAACAATGGGGCCATCGCCGTCTGCGCCCTGCTGTGCCTGGTGCTGGGCATGGTTGTCTCATACGCCCGTGCCAAGGCAGAGTCGCTGGGGTTCACCGCCAACGTCGGCATCGCAGAACGGGCCGAACGCCTGGTTTCGGTGCTGGTGGTTACCGGCCTTACCGGACTGGGCCTGCCGGCTGTGGTGCTCCTGGCTACCCTGGTCCTCCTGGCGGCAGCGAGCCTCGTCACCGTGGTGCAGCGCGTACTGTCGGTGCGCCGGCAGGCCCTGGCGGAGCCGACGCCCGCTGATTAAGCATGATTAAGCCTGCCGTGCGGCGGGGGACTAGTATATAAGTGCCCGGTCAAGCGACCCGGCAACCCGTGCGTGCACTTCCGGCAGCTGCCGCCGCATGCCCGGCGAAGATCATCTGTCTACCCATAGGGGTTTTTGTGTCTACACCTGATGTAAGCAACGAGGCCGGTTCGTCCGCGAGCAGCGTCACGGGCAGCAGCCGCGTGAAGCGTGGCATGGCCGAGATGCTCAAGGGCGGCGTCATCATGGACGTCGTCAACGTCGAGCAGGCCCGCATCGCCGAAGACGCCGGTGCCGTGGCAGTCATGGCGCTGGAGCGTGTTCCGGCCGATATCCGCGCCCAGGGCGGCGTGTCCCGCATGTCCGATCCCGACATGATCGACCAGATCATTGACGCCGTGTCCATCCCGGTGATGGCCAAGGCCCGCATCGGCCACTTCGTCGAGGCCCAGGTCCTGCAGTCCCTGGGTGTCGACTACATCGACGAGTCCGAGGTCCTGACCCCGGCCGACTACGTCAACCACATCGACAAGTGGAACTTCAAGGTTCCCTTCGTCTGCGGTGCCACCAACCTCGGTGAGGCCCTGCGCCGCATCAACGAGGGCGCGGCCATGATCCGCTCCAAGGGCGAAGCGGGCACCGGCGACGTCTCCAACGCCACCGGCCACATGCGCAAGATCCGCTCGGAGATCGCCCGGCTGTCCTCCCTGCCCGAGGACGAGCTGTACGTCGCCGCCAAGGAACTGCAGGCCCCGTACGAACTGGTCAAGGAAGTCGCCGCTGCCGGCAAGCTGCCCGTTGTCCTGTTCACCGCCGGCGGCATCGCCACCCCCGCTGACGCTGCCATGATGATGCAGCTCGGCGCCGACGGCGTGTTCGTCGGCTCCGGCATCTTCAAGTCCGGCAACCCCGCCCAGCGCGCCGCCGCCGTTGTGAAGGCCACTACCTTCTTCGACGACCCCGACGTCATCGCCAAGGCCTCCCGCGGGCTCGGCGAAGCCATGGTGGGCATCAACGTCGACGAAATCCCCCAGCCGCACCGCCTCGCAGAACGCGGCTGGTAATTCCCTCCTCGCCCAAGTAATGACGACGCCGGCTCCTCACCTCTTTTGGTGGGGGCCGGCGTCGTTCTTTTAAGCAGTAGTGGCTATTCCAGGCCGCGGCGCTTCAGCAGCGGGTCCAGGCGCGCTTCGCGGCCCCTCAGGATCCGGAAGGATTCCAGCGGGTCCCGGCTGTTGCCGCGGCTGAGCAGTTCCTGCCGGAAGCGTTCGCCGTTGGTTCTGGCCAGGCCGCCGTTTTCCGTGAACCAGTCAACCGTTTCGGCATCCAGCACCTCGCTCCAGATGTAGGAGTAGTAGCCCGCCGCGTATCCGGCGCCGGAGAAGATGTGCTGGAAGTAGCCCGTCCGGTAGCGGGGCGGGATCAGTGGGTGCGAGATCCCCGCCGCAGCCAGGGCCTTCGCCTCAAACTCCAGCGCATCATCCGGAACATTGCCTGGTTCCAGCGTGTGCCACGCCAGGTCCAGGAGGGCCGCGCCCAGGTACTCGGTGGTGGCAAACCCTTCGCCCCAAAGCCGGGATTCCTCCAGCCGGTCCACCACGTCCTGCGGCAGCGGTTCGCCGGTGACGTGGTGCCGGGCATAGTTGTACAACACCTCCGGCCACATGATCCACATTTCGTTGACCTGGGAGGGGTACTCCACGAAGTCCCGCGGCACGGAGGTGCCGGAGAACCGGGGGTAGGTGACGTTGGAAAACAGGCCATGCAGCGCATGGCCGAACTCGTGGAACAGGGTCCGCAGCTCATCCAGGGTGAGGAGTGTCGGTTCGCCTGCCGGCGGCTTGGAAATGTTGAGCGTATTGGTCACCACGGGCCGGGTGCCCAGCAGCCCCGACTGGTCCACGAGCGAGTTCATCCACGCTCCGCCGCGCTTGGATTCACGCGAGTAGTAGTCGCCGAGGAAGAGCCCCAGCCCGGTTCCGTCCCCATCCCGGACTTCCCAGATCCGGACATCCGGGTGGTAGGCCTTGAGGTCGGGCCGCTCGTGGAAAGTGATCCCGTACAGCGCGGTGGCGGCAAAGAACACTCCATCCGTGATGACCCGGTCCAGCTCGAAGTACGGACGCAGTGCCTGTTCATTAACGTCGTATTTTTCGCGCCGCACCTTTGCCGAATAGTAGGCCCAATCCCAGGCTTCCAGTGGATGCCCTGCGACGTCCGCAAGGGCCGCGGCCTCGGCGTCGGCATTGCGGACAGCCGCCGGCGCCATCCGGCCCAGCATCGTTTGCACTGCCTCGAAATCCGGCGCCGTCTGTCGGTCGGCCACAAGTTCGGCGTAGTTCGCGAAACCCAGCAGTTGGGCCTTTTCGGCCCGCAACCCGGCCATGTCCCTGGCGAGATCCAGGACATCCAGGTGTCCGCCTCCACTGCCCCTTCCCACGGATGCCTCGAACAGGCGACGGCGGACGTCCCGGTTCTCGAGCGAGGCCAGGGCAGGCTGGTTGCCGGGCTGGATCAGCGTGATCAAGTACTTGCCCCCGTGCCCGGCGGCGCGGGCTGCCTCAGCGGCACTGGCGACGTCGTCAGCCGGCAGGCCCGCGAGTTCGGCGGCATCCTCCACCAGCAGCGCCGCGGATTTCATCCCCTTCTTGACCCGCTGGCCGAACTCCGTGCCCAGCCGGGCCAAGTCCGCGTTGATGGCCCGCAGCCGCTCCTGGCCCGGTGCATCGAGCTGGATCCCGGATTGGCGGAACTCCTTGAGGTACTCCTCCACCAGCCGGGCCGACTCAGCCTCCAGGTTGACAGTATCGATGGCGGCGAAGCGCTCGTACAGCGCCCTATTGAGGTACACCTCGTCCTGGTGGGCCGAGAAGCGCGGCGAAAGCCCGGTCTCAAGTTCCCGGATCTCCGCAGAGGCGTCCGCTGACACCAGTGTAAAAAACGCTGCGGCTGCCCTGTTGAGGAGCTGCCCGGAGCGTTCCATGGCCAGGGCCGTATTGTCGAAGGTTGCCGGCTGGGAGTTGCCGGTGATGGCCAGGATCTCGGCCAGGTGTGCTGCCAATCCTTCTTCAATGGCGGCGCCGTACATGTCTGCGCTAAGGGCCTCGAAAGGAGGGAGGCCGTAGGGCAGGGGACTGGCGGCCAGGAGCGGGTTGGTCATGGGCTAAACCTTTCACAGCGGGACGCGCTTCTCAATCACATCCACGTGGGCGTGTGCTCCCAGCGGGCATACCTACAATGGCCGCTAGGGGTCCGGTCCGGACCGCATTCTGTGCGTCCTGCAGGCAGGCGCACGGGATTGGCAGTGATGAAGGGACCTTTGCTCAATGGGCAACCATGGAACGACGCCGGCAGCTGCCTTCCTGGGTATCCCACTCCGATGGATCGGTCCGGGCGCAATAACAGCCGTCGTGGCCGCTTACGCCATTTTCTGGTACCTGGCGCGGCCGGTGGCCGAGCCGCTGCCCAGGCATGTGGGCCAGCTCTTCGGCGGTGAATCCGTACTGCTGTATTCCGTCGCCCTGGTCCTGGTCAGTACCCTCCCGCACGTTGAGCCGGTGTTCGGCGGGATTGACCACGCTGCCATCTGGCACCGCCGGGCGGCCATGACGGCCACTGTCCTGTTGCTGCCGCACATAGAGCTCGCGTCCAACCCGGAGGCAACAAGCGTGGGAAAGACGCTGGCGGTGGTGGCCATTTCCGGCCTGGCCGCCCTGGTGGTGTGGGCGGTGCTGCCGCGTTGGCGGACCATGCTGCCCGCCCCGGCAAGGCGTCTGGTTGTAGCGGCGCTGCAGGCACAAGGTGTCCGCCTGGTGGTACGGCTGCTGGGGGGCTATGAACGCTGGCGCGGCTTCCACCGCCTCACAGGGCTGTTCGTTGCTGCCGGCTTCCTGCACGGATTGTTCGATGCCAGCGCGTTTGAGGCGGCGCCGGGCCTGCGGTGGAGTTACGTGGCAATCGGCGGAACCGGGTTGGCGTTCTACGTATACCGGGAGCTGCTGGCGAGGCGGTTCCTGCCCCATCATGACTACCAGGTTGCCGGTGTCCGCCCGGTTGCCGCGGACCTGGTGGAAGTGGCGCTCCGGCCATTGGGCCGCCCGCTGGAGTTCAAACCCGGGCAGTTCGCCATGGTCTACCTTGAAACGGCGGACGGCTGGCAGCGGCACCCTTTTTCAATCTCGGGTCCCGCACCGGAAGGTGGTATCAGCATCACGGTGAAAGCGCTGGGCGACCACACCTCGCGGCTTCCCGACGTTGTCCAGGCGGGAATGCCTGCTGTGGTGGGCGGCCCCTACGGCCGCTTTGACCGGCACAAGGGCACTGCCCACCAGGTCTGGATCGCCGGCGGCGTGGGGATCACGCCCTTCCTCAGCTGGGTCCGGTCGCTGGAAGCAGCGGGCGGGGACCTGCCTGAGGAGGTGCACTTCTTCGTCACGTCGGCCGGCCCTTCGCCGTTTGCCGAAGAGATCCTCGCCATCGCCAGGAACCACCCGAGGCTCCACATCCATGTGGTTGACACCGAAACGGACGGGCGGCTGACTCCGCAAGCGGTCATTGCGGCGGTGGACACGGAACCACGGATGCTGTCCGTCTTCATGGGAGGACCCGATGCCATGCTGCGGCAGTTCCGCAGGGCATTCCGGGCAGCGGGTGTCCGCCGGGCCAATATCCACCGGGAGTACTTCCAGTGGCGGTGATCCAGGTGGTCGCAGCCTAGCGGGGCCGGCGGCCGGCGTGCTCCCTCGCCAGGGCCGCATAGGTGTCGTCAGGGCTGCCGGGGGAGAAGCTGCCGAATTTGCGCTCCGCGGCGGTGCGGATGAGGAAGTCGGCGATGGCCGGGTTCTTGGGAAGCAGCGAACCGTGCAGGTAGCTGGCCACGATGTTGCGGTACCGCGCCCCTTCCTGGCCGTCGTTGCTGTTGTTCCCGGTCCCCTTGGCCACGGTTCCCAGCGGGCGCACGCCGCTGCCCAGCGTGGTCTGCCCGCTGTGGTTTTCGTAGCCGAGCACCTCGCCGAATTCGGTGGTTGAGACCTTGACGTTCCCGATCAGGCGCTCATCCGTGCCGTGCGTTTCCACGTCCAGGACGCTGATGCCCGGAATGACGGCGCCGGTGCGTGTCTTGAAGAACCTGCCAAAAAGCTGGTACAGGCCGCAGATGACCAGCATGGGTGTGCCGTCCTCGGCCAATTCCTTCAGCCGGCCGGCCCTGGCCTGCAGGTCGTCCTGGATGACCAGCTGCCCGCTGTCCTGCCCGCCGCCGCCGACGATGATGTCCACGTCCTCGGGGAAGGGGTCGCCCACGTTGTACTCGAGCAGTTCGGGCGTGTATCCGTGCCAGGCGATGCGGCGCTGGAGGACCAGGGCATTGCCCCAGTCCCCATAGATGTTCATGTCCCGCGGGTACAACTGGACCACGCGGAGGGTGCCCTTGGACAGGTTGCCGGTTTCCGCTGCTTCTGCCGTACTCATGAGACAACCTCCACGGTGGTGACTTTGGACAGCTCGCGGCGGATGGCGAGCATGGCGGTGTAGGTGCAGAAGATCCGCTTGGGTTTGCCCTGGCCTTCCCGGATGAAGGCGGCAAGGGCGGCTGGAATGTCGGTGTCCACGGCGCCCACCGGGACTTCGTCGTACTGCAGGCGCAGTGCCATGTCGTAGGCGCGCGACCCCGTCAGCAGGTCCACCCCGCCTTCGCGAAGCGAATCGAATTCCACATCCCACAGCCAGGACATGTCCCGGCCGTCGGCGTAGTTGTCGTTGATCGCGATCATGGTGGCGTAGCCGCTTGCGGGGAAGGACTTCAGCCCCAGCCGGAAGCCGCTGGGGTTCTTGACCAGTACCAGGTCCAGGGGCTGGCCGCCGACGGTGAGGCTTTCCCCGCGGCCGAAGGCGGGCGCCACCTGGGACAGCGCCTGCAGCAGGGTTTCGTGGTTCGCCGTGGCGGCGCCGCCGCCGCAAATGCTGCGGGCAAGGGTGAGGGCCGCGGCCGCATTGAAGATGTTGTACACGCCGCGCAGCTTCATCGCCGTGGTGACCGTACCGCCGTCGTACTCAAATTCGGCGCTGTCCGCGCCCACCCTGCGGAGCACGACGTCGGCCTGCGGCTTTGCGGGCAGGGCCGCCGGGGCGGGGCTGCCCGGAGCGGCGCGCATGTCATCGTCGTTGGGGAAGGTGCCCAGCAGGGAATCGTCAAGGCCGAAGTACTTGACGTCCTGGCCGGTCAGCGTATCCGCGATCCTGGCAACCCGCGGGTCCTCGCGGTTCAGGACCACCGTTCCCGTGGTCTTGGCGGCGATGTGCTGCAGGAGTTGTGCGGTCTTGTCGATCTCGCCAAAACGGTCCAGCTGGTCGCGAAGCACATTGAGCAGCAGGCAATAGCGGGGCGGGACACTGTTGACGAAATGCACGGCGTGGGCCTCGTCAAGTTCCAGGACCGCAATGTCTGCGTCCAGCCTGCCGCGCCAGTCGACCTCGCCGAGGAGGGCTGCGGCCACACCCCTGGTGAAGTTGCTGCCCGTCCGGTTGGTGAACACCTTCAGGCCCTGGCTTTCCAGCAGTTCAACCACCATTTTGGTGGTGGTGGTCTTGCCGTTGGTACCGCTGACCACTGCCACGCCGTGGGGCAGGGTGGTGAGTGTCCGGCGCATGAAGCCGGGGTCGATTTTCTCCACCACCAGGCCTGGAAGTGCGGAGCCGCCGCCGCGCAGCCGGGATACCCTGCGGACCAGCTTGCCGAGCGGAACAGTGAAGAAGACCATGTTCCGAATATATCCCAGCAGCGGCATGCAACCCTTTACGGCGGCCTCCTGCCGGCAGCAGCCGGAGTGCCGGGACCGTATGCTGGAAGGATGACAAACCCCCCTTCTGCTGATCCTGCGCGCGTGGGCTCGGGCCTGCGGATTGGCGTCCTGGCCCTCCAGGGAGACTTCCGCGAGCACCTGCGCGCCGCGGAAGCCACCGGCGCACAGGGCATCGCTGTCCGCCGGCCGGCTGAGCTGGATGGCCTGGACGGCCTCATCATTCCCGGCGGCGAATCCACCACCATCGACAAACTGGCGCGCGCCTTCGACCTCGCCGACCCCCTGCGCAAATACATTGCCGAGGGCCTTCCCGTCTATGGCTCCTGCGCGGGAATGATCCTGCTCGCGGCGGACATCGCCGATCCCGCCACGGACCTTTCCGGGGCCCCGCAGCAGACCTTTGGGGGCCTGGACATCACCGTCCGCCGCAACGCTTTTGGCCGGCAGCGGGAGTCCTTCGAAACGGATCTGGACTTTAAGGGACTGGACTTCAGCGCCACCGCATCGGGTGTGGAACCCGTGCACGCCGTCTTCATCCGCGGCCCCTGGGTGGAGCGGGCCGGGCCGGGCGTGGAGGTCCTGGCCCAGGTGGAACCGGCGGACCCCGGACAGGCGTCGCACGCCGTATCGCTGCCCGGGGCGGCTAGAATTGTCGCAGTGCGTTCCGGCCAGCTGCTGGCCACCTCCTTCCATCCGGAAGTGACCGGCGAAAAACGCGTACATGAACTTTTTATCCGAATGATCAGAGGAGAAGCGTAAAGCCATGTCAGGCCACTCCAAATGGGCAACGACCAAGCACAAAAAGGCGATCATTGACAGCCGCCGCGCCAAGTCGTTCGCCAAGCTGATCAAGAACATCGAAGTTGCCGCCCGCATGGGCGGACCGGACCTCGCCGGCAACCCCGGCCTGGAACTTGCCGTGACCAAGGCCAAGAAGACCTCGGTGCCCAACGACAACATTGACCGCGCCATCAAGCGCGGTGCCGGCCTGACCGGCGAAGTGGTGGACTACACCGAAATCATGTACGAGGCCCGGGGCCCCCAGGGCTCTGCCCTGCTGATTGAGTGCCTCACCGACAACAAGAACCGGGCGGCCTCCGAAGTCCGCCTGGCCATCTCCCGCAACGGCGGAACCATCGCCGACCCCGGCTCGGTCAGCTACCTCTTCACCCGCAAGGGCGTGGTGAACCTCCCCAAGAACGGCCTGAGCGAGGACGACGTCCTGATGGCCGTCCTGGATGCGGGCGCGGAGGAAGTCAAGGACAACGGCGAGACCTTCGAGATCCACTCGGAACCGGGTGACCTCCCGGCCATCCGTGAAGCGCTGGCGGAGGCCGGCATTGAATACGACACGGATGAAGTTGAGTTCGTTCCCTCCATGCAGGTGGAACTGGATGTCGACGGCGCCCGGAAGTTCCTGAAGCTGGCAGACGCGCTGGAGGAACTCGACGACGTGCAGAATGTCTACAGCAACGCCGACCTCAGCGACGAAGTCCAGGCCGCCCTGGAATCAGAGTGACGTCCGGCCTTGTCAGCTAGACCACCACGCGAGGCCCGCCCCGGTCTGCCGGCCGCGGCGGGCCGGAAGTGACGCTCCGCGTCCTTGGCGTTGACCCCGGACTCACCCGGTGCGGGATCGGCGTGGTGGATGTTGAACGCAACCGCCGGGCCAGCATGGTGGCGGTAGGCGTGGTGGGCACCTCCCCGGACGAAACCCTTGACCGGCGCCTGTTGGTGATTGCCACGGCCATCGACGAGTGGCTGGACCGTTACGAACCGGAGGTCCTCGCCGTCGAACGTGTCTTCTCGCAGCTCAACGTCAGCACGGTGATGGGTGTGGCCCAGGCGTCCGGGGTGGTGATCGCGGCGGCGGCCCGCCGGGGCATACCGGTGGCTCTGCATACGCCGTCCGAAGTCAAAGCGGCGGTGACCGGGAGCGGAACCTCGAACAAGGATGCCGTGACCAAGCTGGTGACCAAGATCCTCCGCCTTGACGCCCCGCCACGGCCGGCTGACGCTGCCGATGCGCTGGCACTGGCCATCACCCACGCGTGGCGGGCCGGGAGCGGGGCCGCGGTGGCCACTACCGGTCCCGGCAGTTCGGCCCTGACGCAGGCCCAGCGGGCTTGGGCGGAAGCAGAGGCAAAAGCGCGCCGTGCACGGTGATTGTCCCTGCCGCTTGCTAGGGTATTCGTAGATATGTTCGGATAGCCGGGTTCTCAGTTACGAGGCCGGCGGTACAACGGGAGCCCGGCTTTGATCAGTTTCCTCCGCGGAACCGTAGCGCACGTAGGCCTGTCCACGGCCGTGATAGACCTCAACGGTGCCGGGATGAGCGTCAACGCCACACCGCAGACGCTCAGCCGGCTGCGCGTGGGCGACGAGGGCCAGCTGTTCACGTCCTTGATTGTCCGGGAGGACTCGCTGACGCTCTTCGGCTTCTATTCCGACGACGAACGCGAAGTTTTCGACGTCCTGCTCAGTGTCAGCGGGGTGGGCCCCCGGCTGGCCCTCGCAGTGCTGGCCGTCCACGATCCCGAGGCAGTCCGGGTGGCGGCGCATACCGGGGACAGCAAGACCTTCACCAAGGTTCCCGGAATCGGACCCAAGGTGGCGGGGCGGATCGTGCTGGAGCTGGCCGGAAAGCTCGTCCCGCACGGAACCCCTGCAGCCGCGGGTGCGGCCACCCCGGCCGAAGCCTCCTGGAAGCCCCAGGTGGTGGCCGCCATGACCAGCCTGGGCTGGTCCGAAAAAGACGCCTCTGCAAGCATCGACAAGGCCCTCGCCGATGATCCTGAAGTATCGTTCCGCGGCAACGTGCCGGAAATCCTGCGGACCACGCTTCGGTGGCTGGGACAGGACGGGGCCCGGGCCGGCAACCGCGTAGGCACCCGTGGCTGAACCGTCACTGGTTGCGGCGGGGGAGGAGCCGGAGGAGCGGGCCATCGAGGCGGCCCTGCGGCCCAAGAACCTTGATGACTTCGTAGGCCAGCACCGGGTGCGGAAGCAACTCTCGCTGGTGCTGCAGGCTTCCCGGATGCGTGGACGTACCGCGGACCACGTCCTGTTTTCCGGTCCGCCGGGCCTGGGCAAGACCACACTCGCCATGATTGTGGCCGCGGAAATGAACGCTCCCTTGCGCCTCAGCAGCGGTCCGGCCATCCAGCATGCCGGAGACCTCGCCGCCATCCTGTCCTCGCTGTCAGAGGGCGAGGTCCTGTTCCTCGACGAGATCCACCGCATGTCGCGGCCCGCCGAGGAAATGCTGTACATGGCCATGGAGGACTTCCGCGTCGACATCGTGGTGGGCAAGGGCGCCGGTGCCACCGCCATCCCATTGGAGCTGCCGCCGTTCACCCTGGTGGGTGCCACCACCCGTGCCGGGCTGCTCCCGGGCCCGCTGCGCGACCGGTTCGGCTTCACCGGGCACCTCGAGTTCTACTCCGTAGCGGAGCTCGAACTGGTCCTCCGACGGTCTGCCGGGCTGCTGGACCTCAAGGTCAACTCCGCAGGATTCGCCGAGATCGCCGGCCGTTCCCGGGGCACCCCCCGCATCGCCAACCGTCTCCTGCGCCGGGTCCGCGACTGGGCGCTGGTGCACGGAGTCGAGCAAATCGACGCCAGGACCGCATCCGCCGCCCTCGACATGTATGAAGTGGACAAGAAGGGGCTGGACCGGCTGGACCGCGCCGTCCTCGACGCCCTGATCACCAAGTTCGGCGGCGGTCCCGTGGGACTGTCCACCCTTGCCATCGCGGTGGGTGAGGAAACCGAAACGGTGGAGACGGTGGCGGAGCCTTTCCTGGTCCGCGAAGGCCTGCTGGGACGTACGCCGCGGGGCAGGATTGCCATGGCGCCGGCGTGGACCCACCTGGGGTATGCCATCCCGTCCGGCGTCTTCGCGCAGGAGCAGCTGGACCTGTTCGAGCCCGGCGGGGACCCCGAAGCAGCCGGGGACTGGGCCCCGGAGAGCCAATAGCAGGCTCTGTTCAGCTTTTCCCTTTAGACTGGTATGACGCCCGGCACGCTCGGGTCTTTGTTTCGCGGGTGGCCCTGACGCCCCCGTCGCTTGGGGAAGGACACGTCAGGCGTTCTGCCTGCGGAGCCAACCACCCCGGCCGAAGCGAGGCCGACGTCGCTGGAAAACCAGCAGCACCACGCAAAAGAACGGAATTCCCCTTGGATCCAATGTCAATCCTCCTGTTCGTCATGCTCGGCGTGTTCATCTTCATGATGTTCCGCCGCAACAAGAAGACGCAGCAGCAGCAGGCAGAGCTCCAGTCGAAGTTTGGCCCGGGCGTGGAGGTCATGACCAGCTTTGGCCTTTTCGGCCGGATCGTGGACATCGACGACGCCGACAACAAGGTCACCCTTGAACTTTCCCCCGGCAACCTGGCCACCGTCCACCGCCAGGCGGTCACCAAGGTCGTCGAGCCTGCCGCGGAGGCCGCTGCCGAGGCCGCCGCTGCTTCGCCGGTAGTGCCGGACGACGCATCATCCCTGACCGCCCCGGATGCCGGGAGCACCTCCACAGGTACCGAGACCCCGGACGAAACCCTGAAGCGCCTCAACGACGAGGGCAAGAAGGACAGCTAGGCCCGCTGGCCGCTTCCTCCCTCTACCGCTGCGGATCGCCGCCGGCGCAGGTAACAACCCGCGCCGGCGGTTCTTCCGCGAATAAGAGAAAGATCGACAATGGCACGAACTGGCCGCAAGAAACCAGGGCTCCGCGTCCTGGTCTGGCTTGGCGTACTCCTGGCTGCGCTGACCGCCGTCCTGGCAGGCGGCACCGTCGCGGGGCAGGCCAGCTGGGCCCCCAAACTGGCGCTGGACCTCGAGGGCGGTACCCAGATGATCCTGGCGCCCAAGGTGGAGGGTGGTTCGGACATCAACGAACAGCAGCTCAACCAGGCCGTAGCGATCATCCGGCAGCGCGTTGACGGCTCCGGCGTGTCCGAAGCTGAGATCAGCACCCAGTCCGGGCGCAACGTGGTGGTCAGCCTTCCCGGAACGCCCTCTGCGGAAACCCGGAACCTGATCCAGGCGTCCGCGGACATGAATTTCCGTCCCGTCCTCCTCAACGGAGATGGCGCCGCGGTGCCGCCGGAGCAACAGACACCCGAGGACCAGCTGCCCAAGCCGACGGCCGCTCCGGCCAACAGCAGCGATACCAACTGGATCACTCCCGAGATCTACAAGCAGTTCGAAGCACTTGACTGCAACAGCGCCCCCGAGAAGTCCCAGCGCTCCGATCCCACCAAGCCGCTCGTGACCTGCGAGCCTGCTACTGACAAGTCTCCGGCGATCAAGTACATCCTTGGCCCGGTAGAGGTCAAGGGGACGAACATTGTGACCTCGTCCTTCCAGCTGCAGCAGGGTGCGCAGGGTGCCGTCACAAATGACTGGGCCGTCAACATCCAGTTCGACGCTGACGGCACGGCCAAGTTCAAGGACGTCACCCAGCGCCTGAACCAGTTCTACGTGGCCGCCGGCGGCGAGTCCGGCACCGACCCCAAGTCCCAGTTCGCCATTGTGCTGGACGACCAGGTCATTTCCGCCCCGCGATCGCTGGCTGTGATCACCGACGGGCGTCCGCAAATCACCGGCGGCTTCACCGAGCAGACGGCCAAGGCGCTGTCCGACCAGCTGAAGTTCGGTGCCCTTCCCATCAGCTTCGACATCCAGAGCGAACAGCAGATCTCCGCGACACTGGGTGGTGAACAGTTGCGCATGGGCCTGCTGGCCGGCCTCATCGGGCTCCTGCTCGTGGTGGTCTACTCGCTGTTCCAGTACCGCGCCCTGGGTTTCGTCACCATTGCCTCGCTGGTGGTGGCCGGCGCCCTGACGTACCTGGCCATCGCGATCCTGGGCTGGACGGAGAACTACCGGCTGTCCCTGGCAGGCGTTGCCGGCATCATCGTGGCCATCGGCCAGACGGCCGACTCCTTCATCGTCTACTTTGAGCGCATCCGCGATGAACTGCGCGAAGGGCGCGGCCTGGTGTCCGCCGTCGAAAACGGCTGGAAGCGCGCCAAACGGACGGTTCTTGCCTCCAAGGCCGTCAACCTCCTGGCCGCCCTGGTCCTGTACTTCGTGGCCGTGGGCAACGTCCGCGGCTTTGCGTTCACGCTGGGCCTGACGGCCATCGCCGACCTCATCGTGGTGTTCATGTTCACCCACCCCACGCTGCAGCTGCTGGCCCGAACCCGCTTCTTCGGTGAAGGCCACAAGTTCTCCGGCCTGGACCCCGAACGGCTGGGCGCCGTACCGCTGTACCGCGGCGCAGGGCGTGTCCGTACTCCCGAAGACAGGCCTGTGGTGGTCCGGACCAAGAACACCGGTGCGGCGGCCGAAGCCGAGCGCCGCATGACCATCGCCGAACGGCGCCTGGCTGAGAAGCAGGAACAGCTTGCCGGCTCCTCCAAGACGTCCGCGAAGGAGGACAAGTAATGTCAGGCTTCGCCACATTCGGCAACGAGCTCTACACCGGAAAGCGTTCCTACGACTTCGTAGGGGCCAAGAAGATCTGGTTCATCATCGCCCTGGTTGGAGTGGCGTTGTCCATCATTGTCCCGGTGGCCAAGGGTGGCTTCAACCTCGGTATCGAGTTCCGCGGAGGCTCGGAATTCACGGTATCGAACGTCAAGACCACGGACGCCACAATCGGCGAGAAAGCCGTGACCGATGTTGTGGCCGGCAGTGTTCCCCGCGTGGCCAACGTCGCCGGAAACACCATGCGCATCCAGACGGACAAGCTGACCGACGACGAAACCCTCCGGATCAAGCAGGGCCTCACCGGCGCCTACGGGGTGACTGACAACGAGGTAACCTCAACGTTCGTTGGCCCCACCTGGGGCGCCGACGTGACCAAGCAGGCGCTCATTGGCCTGGTGGTTTTTGTCCTCCTCGCGGCGCTGCTCATGGCCCTGTACTTCCGCACCTGGAAGATGTCCCTCTCGGCGCTTGCCGGCATGGCCGTGACCATGTTCATCACGGCTGGCGTTTATGCCCTCAGCGATTTTGAGGTCACGCCGTCAGCCATCATCGGGTTCCTCACGGTTCTCAGCTACTCTCTGTACGACACTGTGGTGGTCTTCGACAAGATCCGGGAAAACACCTCCGGCATTGATGCCTCCACCCGCCGGACATTCGGTGAGGAGGTCAACCTCGCCGTCAACCAGACCCTGGTGCGCTCCATCAACACCATGATGGTGGCAATCCTCCCCGTGGGTGCCATCCTGTTCATCGGCGCCGGGCTCCTCGGCGCCGGAACCCTCCGCGACCTGTCCCTGGCCCTGTTCGTCGGGATCCTGATCGGCACCGCTGCGACAATCTTCGTCGCAGCCCCGCTGTACGCCTGGCTCCGCCAGGGCGAACCGGACCTGGTCAAGCAGGCACGGCGCGTCGAACAACGGCGCGCAGGCGCGGCGGAACGCGCAGTTCCCGCCTCGCCTGCCAAGGCCTGACCCGCCCCCGACGGCGCCGGCTGCTCCCTCCAGGACCGGGCAACGCAGACTCTGCGTTGCCCGGTCCCCGCGTATGCGGGACCGGTTATAAAAGTCGCTGCCTTGGGGAATAGACTGGGGTAATTAAATGGTGGTGAGGGGTGCTTCATTGGAAGAACGATCGGCGTCGGTGCCTACGGCGGAGGATGAAAAGAATCCTGCCGGTGTACAGGCCGGTATGGCATCCCCGGCGCGCCCTGGATCGTTGGTTCCCGTGGACAACTCTGGTTCACGCGCCACGTTTCCCGGCCGCAGGGAGCGCACCCGGTCCCGGCTTGCCCGCCTGACCGGCCGCGGAACGGCCACGTATTCGCCCATCCTTGAGCCATTGCTGCGGACGGTCCGGGCCAACAATCCCAAAGAGGACTTCGACCTCATCCAGCGCGCCTTCGACGTTGCCGAGCGCAGCCACCGCGGGCAGAAGCGCAAGAGCGGCGACCCGTACATCACCCACCCGGTGGCGGTGGCCACCATCCTGGCCGAGCTCGGCCTCAGCGGCACCACCCTGGCTGCGGCACTGCTGCACGACACTGTCGAGGACACCCCCTATACCCTTGCTGACCTGAAGCGGGACTTTGGCCCGGAAGTGGCAATGCTGGTGGACGGCGTGACCAAACTGGACAAGGTCAGCTTCGGCGAGGCTGCCCAGTCGGAGACTGTCCGCAAAATGGTCGTGGCCATGGCCAAGGACATCCGCGTCCTGATGATCAAGCTCGCGGACCGGTTGCACAACGCCCGCACCTGGCGCTTCGTGTCCGCAGAATCGTCCGCCCGCAAAGCCCGCGAAACCCTGGAAATCTTCGCTCCGCTGGCGCACCGCCTCGGCATGAACACCATCAAGTGGGAGCTGGAGGACCTGTCCTTCGCTGCGCTCTATCCCAAGGTGTACGAGGAAATCGTCAGGATGGTGGGGGACCGGACCCCCGAGCGGGAAAAGAGCCTGGGCGTCATCCGTGACCAGATCACCGAGGATCTGCGCGGCGCCAAAATCAAAGCCACCATTACCGGCCGGCCCAAGCACTACTACTCCATCTACCAAAAGATGATTGTCCGGGACAAGGACTTCGACGACATCAACGACCTCATGGGCGTCCGTGTGCTGGTCGATTCCGTCCGGGACTGTTACGCCGCCCTGGGCATCATGCATTCGCGCTGGAACCCCCTGCCCGGCAGGTTCAAGGACTACATCGCGATGCCCAAATTCAACATGTACCAGTCCCTGCACACCACCGTGATCGGCCCTGGCGGCAAACCGGTGGAGATCCAGATCCGCACCCATGAGATGCACCGCCGGGCCGAGTACGGCGTGGCGGCCCACTGGAAGTACAAGGACCAGCCCAACCGCACCGCGGTGGGCCCCGGAAGCCCCCGCGACGGCGACATGGGATGGCTGCGCTCCCTGGTGGACTGGCAGCAGGAAACGTCCGATCCAGGGGAGTTCCTGGATTCGCTGCGGTTTGAGATCAACGCCCGCGAAGTGTTCGTCTTCACCCCCAAGGGCGAGGTCATGGCGCTGCCCGCCGGTTCAACCCCGGTGGACTTCGCCTACGCCGTGCACACCGAGGTGGGCCACCGCACCATTGGTGCACGGGTCAACGGCAAGCTGGTCCCGCTCAACAGCGAACTGAACCACGGCGACTGGGTGGAAATTTTCACCTCCAAGGCAGAAGGGGCAGGACCAAGCCAGGACTGGCAGCACTTCGTCAAGAGCGCCCGTGCCCGCAACAAGATCCGCCAGTGGTTCAGCAAGGAACGCCGCGAAGAAGCGATTGACCGCGGCAAGGAACTGTTGACCCGCGCCATGCGGAAACAGAACCTGCCGCTGCAGCGGTTGATGACCCATGAGGCCCTGGCCGTAGTGGCCGAGGAATTCAAATATGCGGACAT
This sequence comes from Pseudarthrobacter sp. NIBRBAC000502770, assembly GCF_006517815.1. Lineage (NCBI taxonomy): Bacteria > Bacillati > Actinomycetota > Actinomycetes > Micrococcales > Micrococcaceae > Pseudarthrobacter > Pseudarthrobacter sp. NIBRBAC000502770. Next base: position 1,761,261 of record NZ_CP041198.1, on the reverse strand, counting down.
CTCCGGCCTGTACGCCGGCGTCGGCGACGGGCATACATCTGCCCAGTCCGTCATGGAAAAGCTCATCGAAAGCCTGGGAGGCAACGAGAGTGCCGATGATGACGTCGAAGAGGTCAGCATCCCCACCCAGGTCACCAAGGCCCGCTTCTCCGACTCCGGTGTGGTGGTCCGCGGCGTTGGTGACGTGTGGGTGAAGCTGGCACGCTGCTGCACGCCCGTTCCCCCCGACCCGATTCTTGGCTTCGTGACCAGGGGTTCAGGTGTCTCCGTGCACCGCACCGACTGCACCAACATCTCGGACCTGAAGGACCAGCCGGACCGGATCGTGGATGTGGACTGGGCGCCCACCCAGTCCAGCGTCTTCCTGGTGGAAATCCAGGTGGAGGCGCTGGACCGCAAGTCATTGCTCTCGGATGTCACACGCGTCCTCTCGGACAACCACGTCAATATCCTTGCTGCCAGCGTCCACACCTCGACGGACCGGGTGGCCATCTCAAAGTTCGCTTTCGAGATGGGCGACCCCAAGTACCTCAGCCACGTCCTCAGCGCCGTCCGCAGGATCGACGGGGTGTTCGACGTCTACCGTACTACCGGAAACAAGCGCCGGAGCTAGCAAAGCCAGCTTCTCCAAGGCAGCCCGCTTGTGCGGAACCCGCGGTGTTGCCTCGATCGCGAGCACCAGGAGCCGCAGCCGCACGTCCTGCTGCGGCCTGGCCAGCAAACCGGTGAGGGCGGGCACGGCACGCTCCGTTTCCACGTGGAGGGCGATGTCGAGGGCAGTCCGCAGGGGGCTGGAAACCATCAGTCCGCCCAGGCTGACCACATCGAACGGTCCGAGCTTCACTTCGTGCAGCGTGCAGCCGCGGGTATTCCGCAGGCTGGAGACGCGCCGCTTGGCATCCACCAGCAGCGCCAGCCTGTCCGGCTCCGCCGCGCAGCCGTAGATCCAGGCGGCCGTCATCCGGCCCGCCACCACACGCTGGCGTATTGCCGCCGGAACAGCCCCTGCCGCAGCCCGTGCCCTCAGCTGCGGGGACGGGGGAAGCCCGGGCAGGGTGTAGCCGTTGTGGTGGAAGCGCGCCAGCAGTCCGTCGGCCGCCAATGATTGGAGTTCGGGGCCGGCGAAGGGCTTCCCTGGTGCATAGAGTTCGGGAAACCGTGGCGGGGCAGCCCCTTCCGTCCCGCCGGTCGGGCATCCCTGCCGCGGGGGCGCAGCGGACACTTCCCGGCCCGGGCCGGCGGAGGATGAACCTGGAGGTGTGGCCATGGCTCCATCCTGCCCGGACCACGATTAACGGGAACAGGCCCGGTCCGGGTTATGTGGATAACGGGGACCGGGCCTGTGGCCTCACCTCAGGGCTGGAAGGTCAGGACAGCTCGCTTGCTGAACGCTGGATCTGGTCAAGCCAGGCCTGGCGGGCTTCGAGCGCCTCCTGTGCGGCCTTGATCTTGCGCTGGTCGCCGGTCTTCTCGGCATTGGCGAGGTCTTCCTGGAGCCCGGCAATGGCCGATTCCAGCTGCGAGAGCGCGCTGTTGGTGCGTGCCTTCCGCTCCGGGTTGGACCGCTGCCACTGTTCTTCCTCGGCGTGGCGGACGGCATCCTCCACCTTGCGGAGTCCGGCCTCGATCCGGCCCATGTCAGCACGGGGCACCTTGCCGGCGTCTTCCCAGCGGTCGCGGACGGACTGGAGTGCCTTCTTGGCTGCCGCCAGGTCCTTCACCGGCAGGATGCTGTTGGCCTCCGCCAGCAGCTCCTCCTTTACCGTAAGGTTTGCCGCGTACTCCTGGTCGATCTCGTCGTTGGCAGCCTGCCGGGAGGTGAAGAACACGTCCTGTGCGGCGCGGAACCGGGCCCAGAGCGCGTCATCGTCCTTCCGGCTGGCGCGCGGCGATGCCTTCCACTGGTCCATCAGCCGGCGGTATTCGCCGGCGGCGAAGCCCCAGTCCGTTGAGGTGGACAGCGCCTCAGCCTCGGCGATCAGCTTCTCCTTGGCGGCCTTGGCCGCCGAGTTGTTGCTGTCCAGCTGGGAGAAGTAGGCCCGGCGGTGCCTGTCAAAGACGGTACGTGCAGCCCTGAACCGCTTCCACAGCGCATCCTCGTTGCTCCGGCCCAGCCGCACACCGCTCTTCTGGGCAGTTTTCCAGTTCTCAAACAACTCGTTCATCCGGGCGCTGGAGGTCTTCCACTGGGTCTGCGCGGGGTCCTGGCCGGAAATCTGTTCTGCTTCGGCAACAATGGCTTCGCGGGCTGCGAGCTCGGAGGCGCGGACGGCATCGTGTTCGGCCTTCTCCGCTTTCTCCAGCTCGGTGATCTGCCCGGACAGCTGGTCCAGGCGGGCCTCGGCGGCCCGCAGGTCGCCCACCATGTTGCGTTCGGCGAGCTGTTCACGCAGGTGCGCCACCGTCTTCTGCATGTCGGTGCTGGAAGCCTTGGAACTGACTCGCTGTTCCAGGAGCACAATCTGCGCCACGACGTCGTCGTATTTCCGGGCGAAGTAGATCAGCGCCTCATCGCCGCTCACGCCGGGGTACTGGCCCACGGGGTGTTCGCCGCCGTCGATGGTCAGGTAAACGTGGCCGTCGCCTTCCACGCGGCCCCACTTGGAGGCCTCGGCGACGGACGTGCTGGGTGCGGCGGGGGCCGGTGCGGCAGCGGGGGCAGCGGCGGCCGGCTTGGGGCGCGAAGCAAAGGCAGCGGGTGACGGTGCGGACGGCCGGGGCCCGGGAGCCGGCGCGGCCGCGCCAGCGACGGTGCCCGTGCCGGCCTGGTCTTCGGGCTTTGCAGGACCGTCCGCGGCGGCCTCAACTTCAGCGGTGCCTTCCTCCGAAGCTGTGGCTTCAGGTGTCACGAGTGCCTGCTCGGCATCTGCAGCAGGAAGGGTAGCGTCGTCGGCGGCCGGTGCCGTGGTGTCGCTTGCGCCTGTTGCTGTTTCGTCGGATTTCTGACTGTCTGTCACCGCTAAAAGTCTTTCGCTTGGAGGGAAATACTCACGTACTGCACCGTAGCCCTGCGGGCCCGGCCTACTTCAGAGAAAACGAGTCTATCGTGACTGGTTGTTTTGGCGCTCCGTCCGTGTCGCTGGCACCCGGCGTGATGCCGGCGGCAGCGATGCCGGACACCACATCCAGGCCCGACGTCACCTTGCCCACCACGGTGTAGCCGCCCGCGGCATCTGCCGGAATGGCGGTGTCCTTGTAGACGATGAAGAACTGCGTCCCGTTGCCGTAGGCGTTGTTGCCGGTACGGGCAACGGCAATGGTCCCGGCGGGATACATGTTGTCCGCGGGGGTGTTTTCCAGTGGGCCCCACGTGTAGTTGGGATCGCCCTGGCCGTCGCCGTTGGGCGAACCGCACTGCAGCACGCCGAACTGGTCTGCGGTGGTGAGCCGGTGGCACGTCTTGCCGTTGAAGTAGCCTTCGTCGCTGAGGGACTTGAAGACGGCGGCGGCCTGCGGAGCTTTGGTTCCGTCAACCTCCACGCCCAGGGGACTGCCGTTCAGCATCAATTGCCCGGTGAACGTCTTTCCGGCCGCCGTGTCTGCCGCCGGAATGTTCGGACCGTTGGTTGCCGGAGCCGACGGAGTGGCGGACGCGCTGGCGGAAGCGGACGGCTCTGTCAGCCCCGCCTTGGCTGCCGCATATTCGTCCTCGGTGGGGTTCCCGGCGAACGCGGTGAGTTGAAGGACGACGGCGAGCACCACAGCGGCGGTTCCGGCACCGGCGGCCACGAGGTTGTCCCGTTTCCGCCGCTTCTCCTGGTCGCGCCGGAGCTCACGCTTGGCTTCCATTTGCTGGATGCGCCGTTTCGTTTCGCGGGCACTGCGTGAACTGGCCGCCAAGGGTCCTCCTCATCGTCGGGCTCCTGCATTCCGCGGGCAGCCGCGGGGCGCAGGAAGTAAAGGGGCCAGGCTGTACGCGTCCGCTGCATTAGAGATGCACACGGATGACGCATAAACTGGCTGCCGCACATAGTTTATGCATGGCTGGCTGTGCTGCCGCCGTACGCCGCCTGGGCGGTGTGGCCGCCGGTGCCGCCGCGCCTTCCATCCCTAAGGAGAACCTTCCCCATGGCACGCACCGCCTCCCTGTCCGGATTCCCCGAGTGGCTTCCAGAGGAGCGGCTGGTGGAGCTGCATGTGCTCGATACCCTGCGCAGGGTCTTTGAGCTCCATGGTTTTGCCTCAATTGAAACCCGCGCCGTGGAGACGGTGGGCCAGCTCCTGCGCAAGGGGGAGATCGACAAGGAAGTCTATGGACTGAGCCGGCTCCAGGAGGACGAGGGCGACAATCCGGTCAAGGGCGGCAAGGCCGACCCCAACGCGCTTGCCCTGCACTTTGACCTGACGGTGCCGTTTGCCCGCTACGTCGTCGAAAACGCCGGTTACCTTGCCTTCCCGTTCCGCCGCTACCAGATCCAGAAGGTGTGGCGCGGTGAGCGGCCCCAGGAGGGCCGGGCCCGTGAATTCACGCAGGCGGATATCGACGTGGTGGGCGACGGCGAGCTTCCGTTCCGTTACGACGTCGAAATTGCGCTGGTCATCGCCGAGGCACTGAGCGCGCTGCCCATCCCGGACTTCCGCCTCCGTATCAACAACCGCAAGCTGGCCGAAGGCTTCTACCGCGGCATCGGCCTTGATGACACCGCTGGGGTGCTGCGCAGCATCGACAAGCTTGAAAAGATCGGTCCCGCCAAGGTGACGGAACTGCTGAAGGCCGAACTGGGCGCAACCGAAGACCAGGCCACCAAGGCACTCCAGCTCGCCGCCATCCGCACGGAAGACACGTCCTTCGTGGCGCAGGTCCGTGCCCTCGGTGTCAGCAACGAGCTCCTGGATGAAGGCCTGGACGAACTGGAGCAGGTCATCGATGCCGCCGTGCAGCGGGCTCCCGGCAAGGTACTGGCAGACCTCAGCATCGCCCGCGGCCTGGACTACTACACCGGCACCGTGGTGGAAACGGTGCTGGTGGGCCACGAGCAGCTGGGTTCCATCTGCTCCGGCGGCCGGTACGACGCCCTGGCGTCCAAGGGCAACCGCAAGTTCCCGGGCGTGGGGTTGTCCATCGGCGTGACCCGCCTGGTGTCGCGCATCCTCAGCCAGGACCTGGCCAAAGCCTCCCGTTCGGTTCCCACCGCCGTGCTGGTGGCCCTGAATCACGACGACAGCTGGGGCGCGGCCCAGGATGTCGCCGCCCTGCTGCGCAGCCGCGGAATTCCCACCGAGGTGGCGGCCAGGGCCGAGAAGTTCGGCAAGCAGATCAAGTTCGCGGACCGCCGGGGGATCCCCTTCGTCTGGTTCACCGACGAGGACGGCACCCACCAGGTCAAGGACATCCGCACCGGTGAACAGGTGCTGGCCGCTCCCGAAACCTGGATGCCGCCCGTCGGGGACCTCACGGTGCAGGTTGAAACCACCTCGCCGGCAGCTGCCTCCGTTTAGTCAGGACCTCGGGGCCCGGGACGCTGGCGCTGGCGCTGAGGCTGCCGGAAACGCAGCACCAGCGCGCGCCCGGCCACACCCGCGGCCAGGACCGCTGCCATAGCCAGGACCGAAGCCCGGGGCAGGGTGAAGGCCAGGACGGCGCAGCCGAGGAAGCCGAGGACATTCAGCCAGCGGGGGGCGTACCCGGGGTGCGTTGCCAGCGTGAAGGCGGAGGCGTTGGCAACGGCGTAATAGACCAGCACGCCGAAGCTTGAAAAGCCCACCACGGTCATCACGTCGGTGGTCACCAGGAGCAGGATCACGACGGCGGCCACGGCGAGTTCGGCCACATACGGAACGGTATGGCTGCCACCCACTTTTGCCAGCGGGCCCGGAAGATCGCGTTCCCGTGCCATGGCCAGGGTGGTCCGGCCCACGCCGGTAATCAGTGCGAGGAGGGCGCCCAGGCACGCGGCGGCAGCGCCGGCCTGCACCAGCGGCGCGGCAGGGGCAAGACGGGAATCGAGGACGGCGTCCAGCAGCGGTGTCGCGGATGTCCCGAGCCGCTCTCCGAGGTGGGCAAGCAGGAGCAATGCCAGCAGCAGGTAGATGGCGAAGGCGGCCGCCAGGGCTGCCAGGATGGCCCGGGGGATGGCCCGGGCGGGGTCCTTGACTTCTTCGCCCAGCGTGGCGATCCGGGCGTAGCCGGCAAAGGCGAAAAACACCAGGCCTGCCGCCGGCAGCACCCCCGCCGGGTTGTCCGACGGCGCCCCGGCGGGTCCGGCCCCGGCGTGCGGGCCCAGCCACGCAGCAACCGCGACGAACACCAGCGTCGCGAGGACCATGCACAGCAGGATGCGCGTCAGCAGGGCGGTCCGGGTTATGCCGAGCAGGTTGACTCCGGTGAGCGCCACGACAGCGGCCACCGCCACCGGGACCGCGTAATCCCGTGCCACGTAGTTGCCGAACGTCAGAGCCATGGCCGCGCAGGAGGCTGTCTTGCCAGTGACGAAACCCCAGCCGGCCAGGAAGCCCGGCCATTCGCCGAGCTGGTTCCTGCCGTACACGTAGGTCCCGCCGCTGGTGGGGTAAATGGCCGCAAGGGCGGCAGACGCGACGGCGTTGCAGTACGCCACCACACCCGCGACGAGCACGGAGAGGACCAGCAGGTTTCCGGCCAGCGCGGCGGCCGGAGCGAAGACCACGAATACCCCGGCGCCCAGCATGGACCCGAGTCCGATCGCGGTGGCGTCAAAGGTCCCGAGCCTGCGCTGCAGCTGCTGCGGTTCGCTCATGCGGTGGCATCGCCCTTCCAGCGGGTAAACTCGGACGGGATCGTTCCCGCAACGATCATATTGAACTTCCCACTGTTTTCCCGCAGAAAGGCGTGCTGTGCTGCGCACACATGACCTCGGATCCCTTCGTTCCGAGCACATTGGACAAACCGTAACCCTGGCCGGCTGGGTGGGCCGCCGTCGTGACCACGGTGGTGTGGCATTCGTCGACCTGCGTGACGCTTCCGGCGTGGCCCAGGTGGTGGTCCGCGAGGAGGAAGTGTTCCACGGACTGCGCAACGAATACGTCCTGCAGGTCACGGGCACCGTGTCCAAGCGCCCCGAAGGTAATGAGAACCCGGCGCTGGCCACTGGTGGGATCGAGGTCATCGCCGAGGACGTCACCATCCTCAACACCTCCGACCCCCTGCCGTTCCAGATTGACGAACACGTGGAAGTCGGCGAGGAAGCCCGCCTCAAGCACCGCTACCTGGACCTGCGCCGCCCCGGCCCCAGCCGCAACCTGCGGCTCCGTTCCGAGGCCAACCGGGTGGCGCGCGACCTGCTCCACCAGGAGGGCTTCGTGGAGATCGAGACGCCCACCCTCACGCGTTCGACGCCGGAGGGCGCCCGTGACTTCCTGGTTCCGGCACGCCTGGCTCCGGGTTCCTGGTACGCGCTTCCGCAGTCCCCGCAGCTGTTCAAGCAGCTGCTGCAGGTGGGCGGGTTCGAAAAGTACTACCAAATCGCCCGCTGCTACCGCGACGAGGACTTCCGCGCGGACCGGCAGCCGGAATTCACCCAGCTGGACATCGAGGCGAGCTTCGTTGACCAGGACGACATCATCCGGCTGGGCGAGAACATCGTCAAGGCTGTGTGGCAACTCATCGGGGTGGAGATTCCCACGCCCATCCAGCGCATCACGTACGCGGACGCGATGGGCCGGTACGGCTCCGACAAGCCGGACCTTCGCTTCGGGCTGGAGCTGACCGAGCTCACCGAATTCTTCAAGGACACCAACTTCGGCGTGTTCAAGGCTCCCTACGTGGGCGCCGTCGTCATGCCCGGCGGTGCTTCGCAGGCGCGCCGCGCCCTGGACGCCTGGCAGGAATGGGCCAAGCAGCGCGGGGCCAAGGGCCTTGCGTACGTCCTGTACAAGGAAGACGGCGAGCTCGCGGGACCGGTGGCGAAGAACCTCACCGAGTTTGAGCGTGCCGGCCTGGCCGACGCCGTGGGCGCGAAGCCCGGCGACTGCATCTTCTTCGCCGCTGGTGAAAAGACCCCCTCGCGCGCCCTGCTGGGTGCCGCCCGCGTGGAAATCGGCCACCGCACCGGCCTGATCGATCCCACAGACTGGGCCTTCTGCTGGGTGGTGGATGCACCCATGTTCGAACCCGCCGCCGCTGCCGTCGCCTCCGGCGATGTTGCTGTCGGCGGAGGCCAGTGGACTGCCGTGCACCACGCCTTCACCTCGCCCAAGCCGGAATTCCTTGACACATTCGACAAGGATCCCGAGTCGGCGCTCTCCTACGCCTACGACATTGTCTGCAACGGCAACGAAATCGGTGGCGGCTCCATCCGTATCCACCAGCGCGAAGTGCAGGAACGCGTCTTCGAACTGATGGGCCTGGACAAGGAAGACGCCCAGACCAAGTTCGGGTTCCTGCTGGAAGGCTTCAAGTACGGCGCGCCCCCGCACGGTGGCATTGCCTTCGGCTGGGACCGCGTGGTGTCGCTGCTGGCGGGCGTCGAGTCCATCCGCGACGTCATCGCCTTCCCGAAGTCCGGCGGCGGCCATGACCCCCTCACCGAGGCCCCGGCCCCGATCACGCCGCAGCAGCGCAAGGAAGCGGGCGTGGACTTCAAGCCGGAGGCCAAAAAGCCGGAAGCGAAGAAGCCAGAAGACAAGCAGTAGTGCACGGTTAGTGGCCCCAGGCCGCAATCATTGGAGGTTCCCCGGTCCGCCCGGGGGACCTCCTGCCGTTAAGGAAGGAACAGCCCCGTGACCACACCGAGCCAGGTCCAACCCGCACCCCTGGGCCTTGAAGCCGCCATGGACGCAGCGTGGCCAGCGCCGGACCGCCATGAGGCCGGCGGCTGGATGCTTCGGGCGGCCGCAGGCGTCACCCAGCGGGCCAACTCCATCTGGCCACGCAGTGAACAGTTCGGTGGCGACCAGTGCAGCGACGACCTCCCGGGCCTGCTCAGGGAGGCCAGGGCCTGGTACCGCAGCCGCCGCCTCCCGGTCATCTTCCAGCTCTTCGACACCCCGGCAGCGTCCGCGCTTCACCGGCTGCTGGACGCGGAGTGCTTCACCCGCCAGTCCGAGACCCTGGTCATGACCCGCAGCGCAATGGACGCCCGGATTCCCGCAGGCGCCGCGGCAGCGGTGGAACTCTCCACAGAGCCGTCAGGGGAGTGGCTGCGGGTCTGGTGGGACGTGGACGGCCGGGGAGGGGAGGACCCTCTGGCCGTCGCCGAAACCATCCTCAAGGGCTGTCCCTCCGTGTATGCCCTGGCGCGTGACGGCGACGGGCGGCCAGCCGCCGTCGGGCGCCTTGCCCTCCCGGACGGCAGTGGGCAGGGCGGCCTGTACTGCATGGCCACCCTTCCGGAAGCGCGCCGCAAGGGTTTCGCCGCAGCCATCCTGCAGGGCCTGCTTCACGCCGGCAAAGCGCGCGGCGTGCACGGCTTCTGGCTGCTGGTCACGGCAGCGAACCACGGCGCGCAGGAGCTGTACGCGAAGTCAGGCTTCCGCGAAGCCGGCCGCTACCTGTACCGTCAGGAGCGCCCCCGGCGCGCCCCCACCGGCTGCTGACAATCAAGGACGGCCGGCTAACCCGCCGGATCCGTCACCGTGACCCGCACCGAGCAGGCATCCGCCGCGGCCTTCTTCAACACGGCGGTCCGGGGCTCGGCAACGTCCAGGTAGGCAAGGCGCGGCAAGCGTGCGTACCCGCGCAGCAGCGGCTCGGCAAGGACGAGGTCCGCCAGGGTCCTGTCGCCGCCGGGCACCACATACTCGAAGGCGGCCCCGCGGAACACCTCCACGGCCTGCTGCGCCACGGCACCCACCAGGGCATCGGCCTGGTTGGAACGGCGGCGGGCAAAGCGCTGCTGGGACTGGCCGCCCGCCGCGGTGCGGGACTGGACGTACCGGGTGCCTGCCTTGGATGCGAGCAGGATGCCTTCACTTGCCACCCCGATGCCGTATCCGCCCCGCCTCACCAGCAGCAGTCCCAGCCGGCGCGGCTGGGAAGCAAGTGCCGCGAGCCGCTCCAGCGGTCCGGTGCCGCGGCCCGGACGACCATCGGCCGGCCACGGAGCCTGCAGGAGCGCCTCCGCGCCGTCGGCCGCCACAAGGAGCAGGCCGTCGTCGCCGTCCTGCAACTGGTAACCGCCGTGGGAGGTGCCGAAGCGTTCCGCCCAGCCCGGCAGCCGCGGGCCGGACACGAATGCTGTCCTCACGGAAGACTGGGCGCCGGAGTGGCCGGGGGCGTGCATGGCGGTTCCTTGCGGTCAGGGGGAGGGGAAAAGCAGGTGCCGGACTGGAAGTAGCCTATCTATGTGGATGATCTCTTCGGGAACGGGCCAGAAAACGACGACGACGACCGGCCCGCCGCCAGGGAGAGCGCCGGTTCCCGGGGCAACGGTTCGCCGCGCAGCCCGCTTGCCGTTCGCATGCGGCCCCGCACCCTGGACGAGGTGGTGGGCCAGCAGCACCTGCTCGGCCAAGGCTCGCCGCTGCGCCAGCTGGCGGCCGGTGCAGGCGCGGACGCCGCCGGTCCGGCCGGACCCAGCTCCCTGATCCTGTGGGGCCCTCCGGGCACCGGCAAGACCACGCTGGCGCACGTCATTGCGCGGGGGCCGGGCCGGAAGTTCGTCGAGCTGTCCGCCATCACTGCCGGCGTCAAGGATGTCCGGCGGGTCATGGACGACGCCCTGACCGCCCGCGACCTCTACAAGACCACCACGGTGCTGTTCCTGGACGAGATCCACCGCTTCAACAAGGCCCAGCAGGACGCCCTGCTCCCCGGCGTCGAAAACCGGTGGGTGGTCCTCGTGGCTGCCACCACGGAAAACCCCTCTTTCTCGGTGGTCTCGCCGTTGCTCTCCCGCTCCCTGCTCCTCACGCTCAAGCCCTTGACGGATGCGGACATCGAGGGCCTCCTGGTGCGGGCCGTGGAGGATCCGCGCGGGCTGGGCGGCAAGGTCCGGCTCAGCGAGGAAGCCCTGGAGCACCTGGTCCGGCTGTCCGGCGGCGACGCCCGCAGGGCGCTTACCGCCCTGGAAGCCGCTGCGGGCGTCGCTTTCGGTGACGCGGACGACGTCGAACGTCCAGCGGGGGAGGACGGCGCACCTTCCGAACCTGTCGCCGAAGAGCCGGTCACCGTGGAGCTGCGCCACACCGAGCGCGCCCTGGATGCGGCCGCCGTCCGCTACGACCGTGCCGGGGACCAGCACTACGACGTGGCCAGCGCGTTCATTAAGTCCATCAGGGGATCCGACGTGGACGCGGCCCTGCACTACCTTGCCCGGATGCTCGAGGCGGGGGAGGACCCCCGGTTCGTGGCCCGGCGGATCGTCATCTCCGCGGCCGAGGACGTGGGCATGGCAGATCCCACCGCGCTGCAGACCGCCGTCGCAGCAGCACAGGCCGTGCAGCTTATTGGCATGCCCGAGGGCCGGATCATCCTGGCGGAGGCTGTGGTCCACCTCGCCACCGCCCCCAAGTCGAACGCCGCCTACATGGGCATCAACAAAGCCATCGCAGATGTCCGGGCCGGCCTCGGCGTCGGAATTCCCGCCCACCTGCGCGATGCCCATTACCCGGGCTCCAAGCAGCTGGGCCACGGTGTTGGCTATAAGTACGCCCACGACGCGCCGCACGCAGTGGCCACCCAGCAGTATCCGCCCGATGACCTGGTGGGCCGCGACTACTACCAGCCCACCGGCAACGGTGCTGAACGGGACATCGCCCAACGGCTGGAGCGCCTGCGGAGGATTGTCCGGGGCACGTGATGGCGTGGTAAGCTGAATCTTTGTCTGGCAAGGCGCGGACGCACAATCTCCCCAATTCACTTTGGCAAGGTTATGCCCTGTGCCCAGTAGCAAAAGGCAGCGGTTGGCCGATGCTCTCCATCGTGGAGGCCAGTAACCCTGACACACCGCAGATATTGGAAGGACACAAGTGGCTAACAACACTCGTGCTCGCCGTCAGGCCCGCCTCTCGCGGTCCCTCGGCATTGCCCTGACCCCCAAGGCCGCCAAGTACATGGAGCGCCGTCCGTACGGCCCCGGTGAGCATGGCCGCGCCCGCAAGAAGCAGGACTCCGACTACGCCGTACGTCTGCGCGAAAAGCAGCGCCTGCGTGCACAGTACGGCATCCGCGAAGCACAGATGACCCGTGCCTTCGAAGAAGCCCGCCGCACCAAGGGCCTGACCGGTGAGAACCTCATCGAACTGCTCGAAATGCGCCTTGACGCCCTGGTGCTGCGTGCCGGTTTTGCCCGCACCATCGCCCAGGCCCGCCAGCTGGTTGTGCACCGCCACATCATGGTTGACGGCGTCCGCGTTGACCGTCCGTCGTTCCGTGTCGGCGAGGGCCAGCTGGTCCACGTCCACAGCCGCAGCGAAACCATGGTTCCGCTCCAGGTTGCCGCAGCCGGCGCCCACCGCGACGTCCTGCCTGCCGTTCCGGCCTACCTGGACGTCAAGCTGGAAGCCCTGCAGGCCCGCCTGGTCCGCCGCCCCAAGCGTTCCGAGATCCCGGTGACCTGCGAAGAGCAGCTCGTCGTCGAATTCTACGCACGCTAAATCCCAGCAGCGTACCCAAAGAAGCCCGTGGCAAGCGCCGCGGGCTTCTTTGTATGTAAGGTACTTGGGGGACATCTGCGCGGCGCCCCTTTGCGGTCGCGGGCAGGCTGGAACCCAACCACGGAATTTCGAGGAGATGAACGTCTATGTCTGGTGGCGATATTGCCGGCCTGATCGCTGCCGGGGTGTTCGCGCTCCTGGTCCTGCTGCTTGCGGTCCCCATCCTGAAGCTGGGAAAAGTCTTCGATGAGGTGCGGACCACCATCAGGTCCCTGAGCGACGGCGCCACGCCCCTCATGGACGAGGTCACGGCCACCGTCTCCACGACCAACCAGCAGCTGAAGAAGGTGGACGGCATCTCGTCCAACGTCTCGGATGCCTCGGCCAACATTTCCGCGCTGTCCTCGCTGGTCGCCGCAACGGTCGGCTCCCCGCTGATCAAGGTTGCCGCCTTCAGCTACGGCGTCCGCAGCGCCTTCGCCAACCGACGGAAGCCCGCCGCCGGGCGCCGCAGCCGCTAGATCCGAAAAGAATAAACATGAAGAGAATTGTCTGGATGGGAATCGGCGTGGCCATCGGCGTCATTGCCTTCCGAAAAGTGAGCCAAGCCCAGGCCAGCCTGGGGCCGGAAGGGCTGAACCGCTCCGTGGGCCGGCTGGCCGACGGGGTCTACGACTTCGCCGACGCCGTCCGCGCCGGGATGCGGGAACGGGAAACAGACCTGAGGTCCGCCCTGGGCATCGAGTCCGCTGAAGTGGTCCGCCGCTAGGCCCGGCAGGGCTCAACACCGGCAGCCAGCCAACAACCGGCAGGACCCCCTATCCGGGGCCAGGCCACCTGAACGAAAGACCCGTGCCCCATCGGCGCGGACCAAGAAGGGTAAGAAAACAGCTCATGAAGTCGCAGGAGATCACAAAGCGCTGGGTGGACTTTTTTGTCAGCAAGGGCCACACCGCGGTTCCCTCCGCATCGCTGGTCTCCAGCGACCCCTCGCTGCTGTTCACGGTGGCCGGCATGGTCCCGTTCATTCCCTACCTCACCGCGCGCGAGGAAGCACCATACTCCCGCGCCACCAGTGTCCAGAAGTGCATCCGCACCGGCGACATCGAGGAAGTGGGCAAGACCGCCCGGCACGGCACCTTCTTCCAGATGTGCGGCAACTTCTCCTTTGGCGACTACTTCAAGGAAGACGCCATCAAGTTCGCCTGGGAGCTGCTCACCACGGGCGTTGACGACGGCGGCTACGGCCTTCCGCCCGAGAAGCTGTGGGTGACCGTCTATGAGGAGGACGACGAGGCCGAGGAGCTGTGGCTGAAGAACACCGGCGTCCCCGCCGAACGCATCCAGCGCATGGGCAAGTCGGACAACTACTGGTCAACTGGCCAGCCCGGCCCGGCAGGACCCTGCTCCGAGATCTACTACGACCGCGGACCGGCCTACGGCATCGAAGGCGGACCGCTGGCTGACGAGACCCGCTACATCGAGATCTGGAACCTCGTGTTCATGCAGTACCAGATCGAGAACGTCCGCTCCAAGGTCGACTTTGACATCGTTGGAGAGCTGCCGAAGAAGAACATCGATACCGGCCTGGGCATGGAACGCCTCGCGATGATCCTGCAGGGCGTCGAGAACATGTACGAGACCGACCAGGTCCGCCCCGTGATCGACAAGGCCGCCGAACTCTCCGGCAAGGAGTACACCTCCGCGGAAACCGAGGACGATCCGCACCACACCGACGACGTCCGCATGCGCGTGGTGGCAGACCACGTCCGGTCGGCCCTCATGCTGATCTCCGACGGGGTCACACCGTCCAACGAAGGACGTGGCTACGTTTTGCGCCGCCTCATCCGCCGCGCCGTGCGTTCCATGCGCCTCCTCGGCGTCGAGCAGGCCTGCCTGCCCGACCTGCTGCCGGCTTCACGCGACGCCATGAAGGGCGTCTACCCCGTAGTGGCGACCGATTTCGACCGGATCAGCCGCATCGCCTACGCCGAGGAGAAGGCATTCCTGCGCACCATCGCCTCCGGCACCGCCCGGCTCGAGGACGCGGTCAAGGAGTCGAAGGCGGCCAACAAGCCCCTGTCAGGCGAGGATGCCTTCACCCTGCACGACACCTACGGCTTCCCGATCGACCTCACCCTTGAGATGGCCGAAGAGGCCGGCCTGAAGGTTGATGAGGCGGCGTTCCGCAGCCTCATGCAGGAACAGCGCCAGCGCGCCCAGGCCGACGCCAAGGGCAAGAAGGGCGGCCACGCCGACGTCAGCGTCTTCCAGGAAATCCTGGGCCAGGGCGAGACAGTCTTCACCGGGTACTCCGAACTCGAAGGCGAATCCCGCGTCCGCGGACTGCTCAGCGCGGGCCGGCAGGTCCAGCAGGCGTCCACCGGTGACGAGATCGAACTCGTGCTTGCCGAGACGCCGTTCTACGCCGAAGCCGGCGGCCAGGCCGCAGACACGGGCCTGATCACCGGTGACGGGTTCGTCGTCGAGGTCCTGGACGTCCAGCGCCCTGTGAAGGGACTGAGCGTACACAAGGCGGTTGTCCGCGAAGGTGAAATCGGCGCAGACTCCCTGGTGCGCGCCGCCGTCGACCGTGAACGCCGCCATGCCGCCGAGCAGGCGCACACCGGCACGCACATCGTGCACGCCGCCCTGCACCAGATCCTGGGCCCGGAAGCCACCCAGCGCGGATCCTTCAACAAGGCCGGCTACCTGCGCTTCGATTTTGCCTGGGGCGAGGGGCTGAGCACTGCTACGCGGTCCGAGATCGAAGAGGTCTCCAACCTTGCCATCCGCAACAACTACGCGGTGGAAACGAAGATCATGGGGCTGGCCGAGGCTAAGGCCCTCGGTGCCATGGCGCTCTTCGGCGAGAACTATGGCAGCGAAGTGCGGGTGGTGGAAATCGACGGCGCCTGGTCCCGCGAGCTCTGCGGCGGCACCCACGTCGCCAACACCTCGCTGATCGGCAGCCTGTCCCTGCTGGGCGAACAGTCCGTAGGTTCAGGGAACCGCCGCGTGGAGGCGTTTGTCGGCATGGAGGCCTTCCGCCACCTTGCGGCCGAACGCGCGCTGGTGACTGAGCTGACTGATCTGCTCAAGGTTCCGTCCGGCCAGCTTGCCGACAGGATTTCCGCAACCCTGGCCAAGCTCAAGGCCACGGAGAAGGAATTGGACCGGCTCCGCAAGGAACAGCTTGCTGCGTCGGCCGCCCAGCTGGTCAGCACCGCCCGCGACGCCGGTGGAGTGCAGGTGCTGGCCCATGACGCCGGCACCGTCAGTGGCGCGGACGACCTCCGCGGGCTGGCCCTCGACCTCCGCAACCGCCTGGGTTCCGGTGCGGCGGCCGTTGCCGTCGCCGGCGTCGCCAATGACCGTCCCCTGATCCTGGTGGCCACCAACGAGGCCGCCAGGGAGGCAGGCGTTAAGGCCGGTGCCCTGGTCCGGGTCGCCGCCGGTGTCCTCGGTGGTGGCGGCGGCGGCAAGGACGACGTCGCCCAGGGCGGCGGAACCGACGCCGGAAAGGTCGGCGCTGCCCTGGCAGCCGTCGTCGACGCCATCTCAAGGCGATAACCGGGCCATGACCAGTGCTGTTGCTGACGGCGGCTACCCCCAGGGCGTGAAGCTGGGGGTGGACGTCGGCACCGTCCGCGTAGGGGTGGCCATCTGCGACCGCGATTCGATTCTTGCCACGCCCTATAAGACCCTCGACCGGAACGCTAAAAAGAATTCGGACGTGCGCGTGATCGCCAAGCTCGCGGAAGAGCTTGGAGCCGTTCAGGTCATCGTCGGCCTCCCCAAAACCATGAAGGGCGAGGAACACGCGTCTGCCCGGATGGCGGCCGACTATGCACTGCTTTTGGCAACCGAGCTTGCCGGCCGCGGCCTGGCAGTTCCGGTTAACCTCGTGGACGAACGCCTCAGCAGTGTCTCGGCCCACCGGAACCTGCATGAAGCTGGCATGAGCAGCAGGGACCACCGTAAAGTAGTTGATCAGGTCGCGGCGGCGGGTATTCTTCAGCACGCCATCGACATGCAGAAAGCCAGGGGAGCGGATGTCGGCTCACGCGTGACAGCGCCATCCCCGTCCGTGGACCTGGGGGCCGGTGGGGCGGACCAGCCCGTCCGCGCCATCCCCGCGGACACGAACCAATCTTCAGATAATGGAAGGCAACAGTGAGCCCTGCCAACATTGACGACACCTCCAGTCCGCTGGACCCCGGGGCCGGGAGGCCACTGACCCGCAAGGAACTGCGGGCCCGGGAGAAAAGCCTCAACACCGGAGGCCACGACGCCGTGCCCGAGCAGGCCTACGAAACCGGTGACGTCCCGCCGCCACCGGCGGCACCTCCTGCCGCCGCGGCGGCCGCGCCCACCTTTGCCCCGCATCCCGTTACTGGAGATGTCCCGGCAGCACCGCAAACGCCACCGTCCATCCAGGACGACCATGCCGGGCACGGCACCTCCGATGAAGGTGCCGCCGGCACCCCGCCGCCCCTCGGCCACCCCGACGACGTACCGCACCATGGGGAAGCGGCGCACCATGACGACGCCGCCCACCAGGACGAGGTGCACTACGCCGACGCGCACCATGGGGAAGCGGCGCACCACGACGACGTCCCGCACCACGGGGACGAGGTGCACTACGCCGACGCACACCACCACGACGTCCCGCACCAGGACACCCACCTCCACCATGAGGAGGACGTGCACGGCCACTACGGGTCGACGGATTACCACCACGGCGACACCCACCCGGAGTCGGCGCATGCGGACCCGGTGGCCGGAATCCTCCCGGCAGCGTCCGCTGAAGTGGTGAAGCGGCCGTCCAAGAAGGTCCGGCGCCGCCGCAGGCTGCTGGCCCTGTTCCTGACCCTTGCTGTCTTTGTGACGGCGGTCGCCGTAGGCGCCCAGTTCCTCAAACCTTTGCTGGGCGACGGGAAGCCATCGGACTTTCCCGGTCCCGGAACCGGCGAGGTGCACGTGACCGTTGCCAGCGGCGAGGGGACGCGCTCCGTCGCCACCGAGCTGGAAAACCAGCGTGTCGTAGCCAACGCGGACACTTTCATGCAGGCGTTCCATGCCTCCGGGGCAACCTTGTCGCCCGGCGACTACGTCTTCAAGAACGAAATGAAGAACGCCGATGCCGTCAATGTCCTGGCCGGCAAGGACAAGACCAAAGTCATCTACTTTGCGCTGAGTGCGGGCCTGCGGATCAGCGAGTCCCTGCAGGCGATCTCCGATGGCTCGGGAGCGTCCATGCAGCAACTGCAGGCGCTCAGCAACCAACCGGCCCAGTTCGGCCTGCCGGCCAACGCCAAGAACCTCGAAGGCTACCTCGCTCCCGGCGAGTACCGCTTTCCGTTGGGCACCCCTGTCAAGGACATCCTGCAGGCCTTGGTGAAGTCCACCACCGACGAACTGGTATCCCAGGGCATCACCGATCCGGCCAAGCAGTACGAGGCCGTCATTGTGGCAAGCATCGTCCAGGCCGAAGGCGGGCAGGCCGACTACGGCGACGTGGCCGGTGCCATCTACAACCGGCTCAAGCCCAACGACCAGACCGGCGGGTTCCTGCAGGTTGACTCGGCCGTCACCTACGGCCTCGGCACCCGGAGCTTCAACTTCACTGATGAGCAGCGGAAGGACAAGTCCAACCCGTACAACACCTACGCCAATCCGGGACTGCCGCCCGGGCCCATCGGCTCACCGGGCAAGACCGCCATCGACGCTGCCGCCCGGCCCAAGGCCAACGACTACCTCTACTGGGTGACCGTGAACCTGGACACCAAGGAGACCAAGTTCGCCAAGACGCTGGCCGAACACAACACCTACGTTGAGCAGTACAACGCGTGGTGCCAGGCCAACGCGGGCCGCTGCACATGAGCCTGCGGGCTGCCGTCCTTGGCCACCCGATCAGCCACTCGAAGTCCCCGGCGCTGCACCTCTCTGCCTACGGGCAGCTCGGGGCCGGCATCAGTTACACGGCCATCGACGTCACGGAGGCGCTGCTCCCCGCGTTCATGCGTCAGATCCGGGACCAGCCGGGCTGGCGGGGCCTCTCGGTGACCATGCCCCTGAAGACGGCCATGCTGGATGAGGTGGACGAGGTACGTGGGGTGGCGGGGACCCTCGGCGTGGTCAACACCGTCACGTTCGAGGAATCGGCGGGCAGCCTGAAGGCTGTGGGCTCGAATACGGACGTCACAGGCATCGTCAATGCCCTGCGGCACGCCGGCACCAAGGCGGCCCCGTCGGCCGTCATCCTCGGCGGCGGCGGAACAGCGGCATCGGCCATCGCTGCCCTGCAGGAGCTGGGCACCGGCACCGTGCAGGTCTTTGTCCGTGATGCGTCCCGGACGTCGGAGGTCCGCTCCGCCGCCGACAGCCTGGGCGTGGCCCTCGAAATCCGTCCGCTGGCTGCGGCCGCCCGTCCCACTGCGGAGGCCGACGTCGTCATTTCCACCCTGCCGCCCCGCGCGGCAGATGGACTCGCCGCGGAAATTGCGGCGTTGAAGACCAGGACCCCCGGCGTCCTGCTGGACGTTGCCTACGATCCGTGGCCCAGCCTGGTTGCTTCCGTGTGGCAGGCCGGCGGGGGTGCCGTAGTGCCCGGCCTGGAAATGCTGCTGTACCAGGCCGTGGAACAGGTGCGGCTCTTCACCCGGCGCGGGGAAGACGTTAATGCAGCTGTCATAGATGTGATGTGTGACGCAGTCGGCCTTGCCCGGCGGGCGTTCTGACCGCCCTACGTGGCAGGATGGAAATTATGCGTTGGTTGACTGCCGGTGAATCCCATGGCCCGGCTCTGATGGGAATTATTGAAGGCGTCCCCGCCGGGGTGGAAATCACCGGTGGCCACATCGCAGACTCCCTGGCCCGCCGCCGGCTTGGCTACGGGCGGGGGGCCCGGATGAAGTTCGAGCAGGACGTGGTCACTATCCTCGGCGGTGTCCGGCACGGCCTGACCCAGGGCGGTCCCGTCGCCATCCAGGTGGCGAACACCGAATGGCCCAAGTGGGAGCAGATCATGTCCGCCGACCCGGTGGAACCCGGACTCCTCGCCGACCAGGCGCGCAATGCGCCCCTGACGCGGCCGCGCCCGGGGCACGCAGACTTCACGGGCATGCAGAAGTACGGCTTCGACGAAGCCCGCCCGGTGCTGGAGCGCGCCAGCGCACGGGAGACCGCCACCCGCGTGGCACTGGGGACCGTGGCGGCCCAGTTCCTCAAGCACCTCGGCATTGAACTTGTCAGCCATACCGTGTCCATCGCCAGCGTGACGGTACCCGAAGGCCGCCCGCTGCCCGTGCCCGGTGACGTCATCGCCCTGGACGCGGACCCCCTGCGCTGCTTCGACCGCGAAACTTCGGACGCCATGGTGGCCGAAGTGGATGCTGCGCACAAGGAAGGCGAAACCCTGGGCGGCGTGGTGGAAGTCCTGGCGTACGGGCTACCGCCCGGACTGGGCAGCTACGTGCACTGGGACCGCCGCCTGGACGCCAGGCTGGCGGCCGCCCTCATGGGCATCCAGGCCATCAAGGGGGTTGAGGTCGGCGACGGCTTCCTGACCGCTGCACGCCGTGGCTCCGCTGCCCACGACGAAATCGTCCGGGACGGCGACGGCCGCATTGTCCGCGCCAGCAACCGCGCCGGCGGCATCGAAGGCGGCATGAGCATCGGCGATGTCCTCCGGGTCCGCGCAGCCATGAAGCCCATCGCAACCGTTCCGCGCGCCCTGCGGACCATCGACGTCAGCACCGGGGAGCCGGCCAAGGCACACCACCAGCGCTCGGATGTCTGCGCAGTTCCGGCTGCCGGCGTGGTGGCCGAGGCCATGGTGGCCCTGGTCCTCGCTGAAGCCGTCATTGAAAAGTTCGGCGGTGACTCCGTGGCGGAAACCGCGCGCAACATCAAGGGTTACCTGGACAGCATCCCGGCATCCCTGGACTCGATCGGCCAGTAGTGCTCCACCGCAGCAGTCCCGGACCTCTCGGCGACCGGCCGATAGTGCTCATCGGCCCGATGGCCGTAGGAAAATCGGCCATCGGACAGCAGCTCGCCCAGCAGGTGGGCGCCAGGTTCATCGACACGGACGCGGTGATCGTGGCCGGCCACGGGTCCATCGCGGACATCTTCGCAGGACGCGGCGAGCACGCGTTCCGGGAGATCGAGGCCCGGACCGTCGCCGACGCCGTCGAGGAAGCCGAAGGCACACCCACGATAATTTCGCTGGGCGGCGGGGCTGTACTCGACTCGGGAACGCAGCAACTGATCAGCCGCTGCACCGTTGTGTACCTGGAGTGCGACGCCGATACCGTGGCGGACCGGATAGCCCGGAACTCCGGCCGTCCCCTCCTCGCCGGCGATGCCATGGGCCGCTGGACGGCAATGTTCGCCACCCGCAGGCCGGTCTACGAGAGGCTGGCCGACATCACCCTGGACGTCCGCCACGGCTCAATACCTGAGCTCGGCGGCCGGCTGGAAGCAGCACTGCGGAACCACGCAGCTGCCAAACAGGAAGTTGAAAAGTGAACACGCAATCAACAGTCATCAACGTCACCGGCGAAGGTGCCGGCAACAACTACGGCGTCGTCGTCGGGCGCGGCCTGCTTGGTGACCTTCCCGGGCTGCTCGGGGAGCGCGTCCGGCGGGTCCTGGTGATCCACCCCCGTGCCCTGCGCCTCACCGGAGACACTGTCCGGGACGAACTCGCCGCTGCCGGCTTCACCTCCCTCACCGCCGAAATCCCGGACGCGGAAGAAGGCAAGCACATCCAGGTGGCCGCTTTCTGCTGGCAGGTCCTCGGCCAGAATGATTTCACCCGCTCCGATGCCATTGTTGCCGTGGGCGGGGGCGCGGTGACCGACCTCGCCGGCTTCGTCGCCGCCACCTGGCTGCGCGGGGTCAAGGTCATCCACATGCCCACCAGCCTGCTGGGCATGGTGGATGCGTCCGTGGGCGGCAAGACCGGCATCAACACCGCTGAGGGAAAGAACCTGGTGGGTGCCTTCCACCCGCCCGCTGCCGTCCTGGCGGACCTGGACACGCTGGACACGCTGCCGAAAAACGAGATGATTTCCGGCCTCGCCGAGGTCATCAAGTGCGGCTTCATCGCCGATCCCGCCATCCTTGACCTGGTCGAAACGGACCCCGCCGCGGTGGTGGACCCCCGCTCCGAAGCGCTCCGCGAACTCGTTGAACGGGCCATTGCGGTCAAGGCGAAGGTGGTCTCCGAGGACCTCAAGGAATCCGGCCTCCGGGAGATCCTGAACTACGGCCACACCCTGGGCCACGCCATCGAACTGGTGGAACGCTACTCCTGGCGGCACGGGGCCGCCGTGTCCGTCGGGATGATGTTCGCCGCGGAACTCGCCCGCAGCGTCGGGCGGCTCAGCGATGCCGACGCCGACCGGCACCGGAGCATCCTTGACGGGCTTGGGCTTCCTGTCACCTACCGGCGGGACCGGTGGCAGGGCCTGCTCGACGGCATGCGCCGTGACAAGAAATCCCGGGGGGACCTGCTGCGCTTCGTCGTCCTGGACGGCATCGCCAAGCCCGGAATCCTCGACGTCCCGGACACGTCGCTGCTGTTTGCCGCCTACCAGGAGATTGCTTCCTGATGCAGGGCGATATGAGTGGGACCGCTGACTGGCCAGAGGCCGGCTTCCCGGGGATCAGGATCAACCCGGATACCCTGCGCGCGCAGATCATCAACGAGGACGCGGTCAGGGAGGCCCTGGCTGCCTCCACCGACCCTGCCGACCCGATCTTCGTGCTGCTCGTGGAGGGCCATGCCTCCGACGCCGCCGAACTGCTTGCCGAAGCCCGGTTCAAGGACCCGGAATCATTCCGGCTGCGCCTTTTCGAGGCCGAGGTGCTGAGTGTCTCGCACCGGATGGACCGCGCCATCGAGTTGTTCCGCCAGCTCGTCGCCGAGGTGCACGGGACACCCCGCGAAGCGCCCGCATTGCAATACCTGGGACGCACGCAATACGCGGCCGGCCAGACCTCGGCCGCCGTTGAGTCCTTCTCCAAGGCCCTGGACCTCCGGGTGGCACAGTCAGCGGATGCGGCCCAGATCTACTCCTCCACCGTGGCCTTGCAGCGGGCCCGGGACGTCCTGGACCTGGCCTGCTGAGCCCCGTCCCGCAGCACCGGAAAGGCTTCCCGGTATTTACCGGTAGAATGGTTGTGGAATTTTTGCATCCACGCGATTTTTGACAAACACGTGCAGGCGGGCCGTTGCGGCGTGCCCGCCCGGCATACAGCATCTGACCACGCGGCCAGACAAAGAAACCAGAGGAAACCAGTGGCAACCACTAACGACATTAAGAACGGAACGGTCCTGAAGCTCGAGGGCCAGCTCTGGAACGTCATCGAATTCCAGCACGTCAAGCCCGGCAAGGGCGGCGCCTTTGTGCGGACCAAGATGCGCAACGTGATGTCCGGCAAGGTTGTTGACAAGACGTTCAACGCCGGGCTCAAGATCGAGACGGCCACAGTGGACCGCCGTGACTACCAGTACCTGTACCAGGACGGTGCGGATTTCGTCTTCATGGACACCTCCGACTACGACCAGATCACCGTCTCCGGCGCCACGGTTGGCGATGCCACCAACTTCATGCTTGAAAACCAGATGGTCAACATCGCCATCCATGACGGCAACCCCCTCTACATCGAACTGCCGCCGAGCGTCGTCCTCGAAATCACCTACACGGAGCCGGGCCTGCAGGGCGACCGCTCCTCCGCAGGCACCAAGCCGGCCACCCTGGAGACCGGCTACGAAATCCAGGTCCCGCTGTTCATCGAGAACAACACCAAGGTCAAGGTGGACACCCGGGACGGCAGCTACCTGGGCCGGGTTTCTGAGTAGTGAGCGCCCGCGGTAAAGCCCGCAGCAGGGCACTGGATGTTCTTTTCGAAGCGGAGCAGCGCTCTGTTTCGGCGTTCGACGTGCTTCGCGCACGCCGCGAAAAGACCGACCAGGTGGTCAATCCCTACACCCTGGAAATCGTCGAAGGCGTAGTCTCCCAGCAGGCGGCCATCGACGAGTTCCTGGAGACTTACTCGCAGGGCTGGACCCTGGAGCGCATGCCCTCCGTGGACCGAATCATCCTGCGCATTGGCACCTGGGAGCTCCTTTACAACGACGACGTCCCTGACGGGGTGGCGGTCAGCGAGGCAGTTGCGCTGGCCAAGACGTTGTCCACCGACGAGTCTCCGCAGTTCATCAACGGCCTGCTGGGCCGGCTGCAGCAGCTGAAGCCGTCACTGCTCGCCTGACCCAAGGACAATGCACCGTGACAGCAGAAGGCCCCGCCACCGGCGGGGCCTTCTGCGTTGACGGCCGGTCGTCAGCCGGCCACCGCCGCGCGCAGGGAGAGGATGTGCTGGAGTTGCTGCCTTTCTTCGGCCTGGTGCAGCGGCACGTCGCGTCCACTGAGGATGCGCTGCCGGGTGTTGGCCAGCTGGGTGGCTGCCTTCAGGAATTGCTTCATCTGTCGTTTCCGTCCCGACCTTGCAGCCCACGCCAGGGCCGTGCGCCGGCCACCCACCGTAGCCAGCAACTGGACTTCGGCCGGGGTGAACCAGCCCGCGGCCGAGTACTCCAGCAGGCGCTGGCGGGTCAGGCGTTTCTCCGCCACCCGCAGGAAGATGATGCCGGCCACCGCGAGCAGGAAGATCGGTACCTGGACCACGATGTAATCCAGCAGGAACCCCTGGCCCATGCTGTTCCACCTGTTATGCAGGAACATGGCCGGCAGCAGTCCCACGAAGAATGCACCTATTGATGCGCCCGTATGCCAGCGCCGGGCGGCGAAACCCATCACCAGGCCCGTGGTGCCGGTGAAGATCGCATGGGCGAACGGGGACATGACGCCGCGGAGGAAGAAGACCTGGGCGAGGCCGCCGGCAGGGGATGCGGACTCTGCAATGGCACGGCCAAAGTAGAGGATGTTCTCGGTGAACGCGAATCCGCCGGCGATGGTGAAGGCGAACACCACGCCGTCCACGGGGCCGTCGAATTGCCGGCGCGCCGCGAGGAGGAGGATCAACAATCCAAGCGATTTGGCGAATTCCTCAACGATGGGCGCCTGCACCGTTGCCATGTAGGTCCGCAGGTCCGGTTCTCCGGTGAACTGGAACGCGAAGACGAAGAACGGCTGGATCAACAGCGTCACGGCAACGGACACCGCCGCACCCCACGTGAAAGCGAAGAACAGCAGGCGCTTGGGCTCCGGCTCCCACCTGTCGATGATGTGGACGGCGGCCAGGACCACGGCCAGGGGGACCAGGGACGCCAGGAAGCCGATCAGGAAGCCTCCGGCCCCGGTGTTGGACAGCAGGAACGGCACCACCAGGAACAGGCTGAGGAAGGCCAGTATGCCGCCGGCGACCGACAGGCCTGCCAGGCCGCCGCGGGTCCGCGGCGCCGTTGCCCGGGCAGGGGCCATCACGGCCAGCGGCTGGCCCTGGTGGCCCGGGGCGGTCCGGTAGTGCTCCGGGTGTACGTGGCCCATCCAGCTGGGATTGGCCTGCTGCGGCAGGGGGCCGGGCGTGCCGCGGTAGGGGTCGTCGGGAAGCCCGGAAGGGGGTTGCTGCGGGTACATCGCCATATCCGAAAGCCTAGGCGCGTACCTCCGCACCACAAAGAACCCCGGCATCGGACCGCTGGAATGTGATCAGCGCCGCGTTCCCACGGCACCGGACCGGGAAAGTCCGTGTGGTAATTTTGAACAGCAAACATTCCTTTTTTAATTCCGTCCTGTGAGGCGGGGAAAGGGGAGACGAGCGTTGACATCTGTCACCAGCGCACCGGTTCCAGCCAGGGTTGTCCTCAGCCAGGCGGACATTGACCGGGCCCTCACTCGTATCGCCCATGAGATCCTCGAAGCCAACAAGGGGTCCCGGGACCTGGTCCTGTTGGGCATTCCCCGCCGCGGCTACCCGCTGGCCGTGCGGCTCGCCGAAAAGATTGCTGCCGCAGACAACACCGTTGATGCCGCCGCCATCGTGGGCCAGCTCGACGTCACCATGTTCCGGGACGACCTCTCCCACCAGGGCACGCGGCCGCCGTACCCCACCAGGCTTCCCCGGACCGGCATCGACAACAAAGTCGTGGTGCTGATCGACGACGTCCTTTATTCGGGCCGCACCATCCGCGCCGCGCTGGACGCCCTCGTTGACCTCGGCCGCCCCCGGATCGTCCGGCTCGCGGTCCTGATCGACCGGGGCCACCGCGAACTCCCCATCCGCGCCGACCATGTAGGCAAGAACCTGCCGACCTCGTCCGCGGAAAAGGTCAGGGTCCGGCTGGAAGAAACGGACACCTCCGACGCCGGAGCGCCGGTCAACGAAGTCGTCATTGAGGGCGGCGCATGAAACACCTCCTGTCTACCGGGGACCTGAGCCTTTCGAACGCCATCCGCATCCTTGACACTGCCGAGGAAATGTCGGCCGTGGGCGAGCGGGAAGTGAAGAAGCTTCCGGCGCTGCGCGGCCGCACCGTGGTCAACCTGTTCTTCGAGGACTCCACCCGCACCCGCATTTCCTTCGAAGCCGCGGCCAAGCGGCTCTCTGCCGACGTCATCAACTTCGCCGCCAAGGGATCCTCCGTCTCCAAGGGCGAGTCCCTCAAGGACACGGCCCAGACCCTGTCCGCCATGGGGGCTGACGCCGTCGTGATCCGTCACTGGGCGTCGGGCGCACCCCACCGCCTGGCCGCCACGGACTGGATCGATGCAGCCGTGATCAACGCCGGTGACGGCACCCACGAGCACCCCACCCAGGCCCTCCTGGACGCCTTCACCATGCGGCGGCACTGGGCCCGCCTGGCCGGAACGGGCTCCGAAGGAACGGACCTCAAGGGCATGCGGGTGGCCATCGCCGGTGACGTCCTGCACTCCCGCGTGGCCCGCTCCAACGTCTGGCTGCTCCGGACCCTGGGAGCGGAAGTCACGCTCGTGGCGCCGCCCACCCTGCTGCCGGTCGGCGTCGACAAGTGGCCCTGCAGCGTCAGCTACGACCTGGACCAAACCCTCGCAAACGGCGTGGACGCCGTCATGATGCTCCGCGTCCAGGGCGAACGCATGAACGCTTCGTTCTTCCCAAGCACCCGCGAATACTCCCGCCGATGGGGCTTCGACGACAACCGGCTCCGGGCCCTGGACGACCTGGGCATGACGGACACCATCATCATGCACCCGGGCCCCATGAACCGCGGCCTGGAGATCAGCGCCGCCGCGGCGGACTCGCCGCGCTCCACCGTCCTGGCCCAGGTCCGGAACGGCGTGTCCGTGCGGATGGCCGCACTGTACCTGCTGCTCTCCGGGGACACCCGGGAACCAGCCGCAACCCGGGCACCGGCGTTCGCCGCTGCCCCGTCCACCAAGGAGAGCAACTGATGGCAGGCAACACCGGAACGTACCGCATCCAGGGCGCCGCCATCCTGGGCGGCGAACCCACCGACCTGCTGGTCCGCGACGGCATCATTGCCGAGATCGGCCACGGGCTGTCCGCTGATGGTGCCACCGTCATCGACGCCGCCGGGCTGGTGGCCCTGCCGGGCATGGTGGACGTCCACACCCACCTCCGCGAACCCGGCCGCGAGGACGCCGAGACGGTCGAGACCGGAACGCGCGCAGCGGCGCTGGGCGGCTACACCGCCGTGCACGCGATGGCCAACAGCACTCCTGTGGCCGACACCGCGGGTGTGGTGGAGCAGGTCTACACCCTCGGCCAGGCAGCAGGGTGGGTGGACGTCCGCCCGGTAGGCGCGGTCACCGTCGGCCTGGCGGGGGAGCAGCTTGCCGAGCTGGGCGCGATGGCCGATTCCCGCGCCCGGGTGCGGATGTTCTCCGACGACGGCATTTGCGTCCACGACCCCGTGCTGATGCGCCGCGCGCTGGAGTACGTCAAGGCGTTCGACGGCGTGGTGGCCCAGCACGCCCAGGAACCGCGCCTGACCGCCGGTGCCCAGATGAACGAAGGCGACGTCTCGGCCGTCCTGGGCCTCACCGGCTGGCCCGCCGTGGCCGAGGAAAGCATCATTGCCCGCGACGTCCTCCTGGCCCAGCACGTCGGCTCTCGCCTGCACGTCTGCCACGTGTCCACGGCAGGATCTGTGGAGATCATCCGCTGGGCCAAGGAACGCGGCATCGACGTCACGGCGGAGGTCACCCCGCACCACCTGCTGCTGACCGACGACCTGGTCCGCAGCTACGACCCCGTCTTCAAGGTCAACCCGCCGCTGCGCACCGACGCGGACGTCCAGGCGTTGCGCGCCGGCCTGGCAGACGGCACGATCGACGTTGTGGGTACCGACCACGCACCGCACCCCAGCGAGCACAAGGAATGCGAGTGGGCGCAGGCTGCCATGGGCATGACCGGACTGGAAACCGCCCTGTCCGTGGTCCAGCACGCCATGATTGAGACCGGACTGATGACGTGGGCCGACTTCGCCCGGGTCACCTCCAGCGCGGCAGCGAAGATCGGGCGGCTGGCCGACCAGGGCAGGCCCATCGAAGCGGGGGAACCAGCCAACCTCATCCTGGTGGATCCGGCCGCGCGCTGGACGGTGGACCCCTTCAAGATGGCCACCATGGGCCGCAACTCGCCCTTCAAGGGCAGGGAACTCCCGGGCAAGGTGGTGGCAACCTTTTTCCGCGGCCACCCCACGGTCCTCGACGGTGGCCTCAACACGCCCCACCCGGACTCCGCCGCAACCCCTGCAGGCGCTGCCTGATGGATAAGATCCTTCCCGGCCTTGCCATGCTGGCGGTGGTCGCCGTCGTGTTTGTCCTCCTCGCAGTGGGCTGGCGCAACCGCCTTAAGCGCCAGTCCGACGTCGAACAACTGCCCCCGGCGCCCTCCGCCCCGGGCGAGCCCACCGCCGCCGCCGAAGGGCAGTACGTGGCCACCACGACGGCCGGTGACTGGCTTGACCGGATCGCCGTGCACGGGCTGGGCATCCGCACCAACTCCACCCTCGAGGTGTACCCGCACGGCGTCCTCTACGGGCGGTCCGGCGCACCTGCGCTGTACATCCCCGCAGCCTCCCTCACCGAAGTCCGCCAGGACAGCGGCATGGCAGGGAAGTTCGTGGAAAAGGACGGCCTCCTGGTGCTCGGATGGACGCACGGCACGCATGAACTGGATACCGGCTTCCGAACCCGCCGCGCCGCGGACAAGGACGTGCTGTACCAGGCCCTTCAGGAATTGATTTCGTCAGCCCCAGCGGCTGGTGCCACCAGTGGAAAGTAAGACAGTGAAAGCGAATACATTGACAGCAACCACCTCCGCTCCGGCAGCCCTGGTCCTCGAAGACGGACGCATTTTCCGCGGCACCAGTTACGGTGCCACCGGCACCGCCCTGGGCGAGGCCGTCTTTGCCACCGGCATGACCGGCTACCAGGAAACCATTACCGATCCCTCTTACGCCCGCCAGCTGGTGGTGCAGACGGCGCCGCACATCGGCAACACCGGCGTGAATGATGACGACGCCGAGTCCCGGCGCATCTGGGTGGCCGGCTACATTGTCCGCGACGCCGCCCGCCGTCCCTCCAACTGGCGTTCCGAGCGGTCGCTGGATGAGGAGCTGGTGGCCCAGGGCATCGTCGGCATCCAGGGTGTGGACACCCGCGCCATCACCCGGCACCTGCGTGAGCATAAGACCATGCGCGCCGGCATCTTCTCCGGCGAGGCGGCGCAGGGCACCGACAAGGAACTGCTCGACGCCGTCCTGGCCAGTGCCCCCATGGAGGGTTCGCGCCTGGCCGAGGAAGTCAGCGTCGACGAAGCCTACGTGGTGGAACCCAAGGACCACGGCTGGGAGGGTGAACCCCGCTTCAGCATCGCGGCGATCGACCTCGGCATTAAGGCCATGACGCCGGTCCGGTTCGCCGAGCGCGGCGTCCGGGTCCACGTGCTCCCGGCCACCGCCACCCTCGAGGACGTCAAGGCCGTCAACCCGGACGGCTTCTTCATGTCCAACGGCCCGGGCGACCCCGCCACCGCCGACGCCCAGGTCAAGCTCCTGCGCTCTGTCCTGGACGAGAAGCTGCCCTACTTTGGCATCTGCTTCGGCAACCAGATCCTGGGCCGCGCACTGGGCTTTGGCACCTACAAGCTCCGCTACGGCCACCGAGGCATCAACCAGCCCGTGATGGACCGCCGCACCGGCAAGGTGGAAATCACCTCCCAGAACCACGGTTTCGCCGTGGACGCCCCGCTCGACGGCGCCACCCAGGCTCCGGAGGCACGCTACGGCCGGGTGGAAGTCAGCCACATCAGCCTGAACGACGACGTCGTGGAAGGCCTCGCCTGCCTGGACATCCCGGCCTTCTCCGTCCAGTACCACCCCGAGGCTGCGGCCGGCCCGCACGACGCCGCCTACCTGTTCGACCGGTTCATCGACCTGATGGCGGACACCAAGACCGCCAACCACAACAAGACTGAGGACAAGAAGTAATGCCGAAACGTACAGATCTCAAAAGCGTCCTCGTCATTGGTTCCGGCCCGATCGTCATCGGCCAGGCCGCCGAATTCGACTACTCCGGCACGCAGGCCCTGCGGGTCCTCAAGGAGGAGGGCCTGCGCGTCATCCTCGTGAACTCCAACCCGGCCACCATCATGACCGACCCCGAGTTCGCCGACGCCACCTACGTTGAACCCATCACTCCCGAGGTGGTGGAGAAGATCATCGCCAAGGAGCGCCCCGACGCCGTGCTTCCCACCCTGGGTGGCCAGACCGCGCTGAACACCGCCATCGCCCTGGACAAGAACGGTGTGCTGGAGAAGTACAACGTGGAGCTGATCGGCGCGAACATCGCCGCCATCGAACTCGGCGAGGACCGCGAGAAGTTCAAGGGCGTCGTGGAGCGCTGCGGCGCCGAATCGGCCCGCAGCCACATCATCCACACCATGGATGAGGCCCTCAACGCTGCCGGTGACCTCGGCTACCCGATGGTCGTCCGCCCCTCCTTCACGATGGGAGGCCTGGGCTCCGGCCTGGCCTACAACGAGGATGACCTGCGCCGCATCGTCGGCCAGGGCCTGCAGTACAGCCCCACCAGCGAGGTGCTGCTCGAAGAGAGCATCCTGGGCTGGAAGGAATACGAGCTCGAGATGATGCGGGACAAGAACGACAACGTGGTTGTCGTCTGCTCCATCGAAAACTTCGACCCCGTAGGCGTTCACACCGGCGACTCCATCACCGTGGCGCCGGCCCTGACCCTCACCGACCGGGAGTACCAGAAACTCCGCGACGTAGCCATCGCCGTGATCCGTGAAGTGGGCGTTGACACCGGCGGCTGCAACATCCAGTTCGCCATCGACCCCGCCACCGGCCGCGTGGTGGTCATCGAAATGAACCCCCGTGTCTCCCGCTCCTCGGCGCTGGCATCCAAGGCAACCGGCTTCGCCATCGCCAAGATCGCCACCAAGCTCTCGCTCGGCTACACCCTGGATGAGATCCCCAACGACATCACCCAGAAGACCCCGGCGTCCTTCGAACCCACCCTGGACTACGTGGTGGTCAAGGTCCCGCGGTTCGCCTTCGAGAAGTTCCCGGCCGCGGACGACACCTTGACCACCACCATGAAGTCCGTGGGCGAAGCCATGGCCATGGGCCGCAACTTCACCGAAGCCCTGCAGAAGGCGCTCCGCTCCCTCGAACAGAAGGGTTCGCAGCTGGACTTCAGCAGCGTCCCGGAATACGAAGTGGCAGAGCTTATCGAGAAGGCCAAGCGTCCCACCACCGAACGCCTGCACCAGGTCCAGCGCGCCCTCCTGGGCGGCGCCACCGTGGAGCAGCTCTTCGAGGCGACCAAGATCGACCCCTGGTTCCTGGACCAGCTCCAGCTGCTCAACGAGATCTCCCACGAAATCCGGCAGGCCGGAGCCCTCACCAAGGAGATGCTGCAGCGTGCCAAGCGCCACGGCTTCTCCGACGAGCAGATCGGCGCCCTGACCCACAACTCCGAGGCCGTCGTCCGCGGTGTCCGGCAGGCCCTGGGCATCCGCCCCGTCTACAAGACCGTTGACACCTGCGCCGCCGAGTTCGCCGCGTACACCCCGTACCACTACTCGGCCTACGACGAGGAGGACGAGGTTGCGCTGCACTCCAAGCCGTCCATCCTGATCCTCGGTTCCGGCCCCAACCGCATCGGCCAGGGCATCGAATTCGACTACTCCTGCGTCCACGCCTCCATGGCGCTGCGCAAGGCCGGCTACGAGACCGTCATGGTCAACTGCAACCCGGAAACCGTCTCCACCGACTACGACGTCTCCACCCGCCTGTACTTCGAGCCGCTCACGCTCGAGGACGTGCTGGAGGTCATCGCGGCAGAGGAACGTACCGGCGGCGTCATGGGCGTCTTCGTCCAGCTCGGCGGCCAGACCCCGCTGAAGTTGGCGCAGCAGCTGGCTGACGCCGGCGTGCCGATCCTGGGCACCTCCCCGGAGGCCATCGACCTCGCGGAGCACCGCGGCGCCTTCACCCGCGTGCTGGACAAGGCCGGCCTGGTGTCGCCCAAGAACGGCACCGCCGTCTCCTTCGAGGACGCCAAGAAGATCGCGGACGAGATCGGCTACCCCGTCCTGGTCCGCCCGTCCTACGTGCTGGGCGGCCGCGGCATGGAAATCGTCTACGACGAGCCCAACCTCTCCCGCTACATCGCCAACGCCACCGAGATCACCCCGGACCACCCCGTGCTGATCGACCGGTTCCTTGAGGACGCCGTCGAAATCGACGTCGACGCCCTCTACGACGGCACCGACATGTACCTGGGCGGCATCATGGAACACATCGAGGAAGCCGGCATCCACTCCGGCGACTCCGCCTGTGTCCTGCCTCCGATCACCCTGGGCGGCAACGTCATCGAGCGTGTCCGCGTAGCCACCCGCGCCATCGCCGAAGGCGTGGGCGTCCGGGGCCTGATCAACATCCAGTTCGCGCTGGCCTCGGACGTGCTGTACGTCCTGGAAGCCAACCCCCGCGCCTCGCGGACCGTGCCGTTCGTGTCCAAGGCCACGGGCGTCCAGATGGCCAAGGCCGCGGCCCTGATCGGCACCGGCGTGACCATCAACCAGCTCCGCAGCGCCTACAAGATGCTGCCGGAGTCCGGCGACGGTTCAACCCTGCCCCTTGACGCCCCCGTGGCCGTCAAGGAAGCGGTGCTCCCGTTCAGCCGGTTCCGCACCCTCGAAGGCAAGGTGGTGGACTCCCTGCTCGGACCCGAGATGCGCTCCACCGGCGAAGTCATGGGCATCGACAAGCACTTCGACACCGCCTTCGCCAAGAGCCAGGCCGGTGCCAACAACGCCCTGCCCACCGAGGGCAAGGTCTTTGTCTCCGTGGCCAACCGGGACAAGCGCTCGGTGATCATGGCGGTCAAGCGCCTCTCGGACCTTGGCTTCGAGATCGTCTCCACCGGCGGCACGGCGGACGTGCTGCGCCGCAACGGCATCCAGGCCACCCCGGTCCGCAAGGTGGCCGAGGGCAGCAGCGCTGAAGGCGAGGGCACCATCGCCGACCTGATCGTGGCGGGGGAAATCGATATGGTCTTCAACACGCCCTCCGGAGGGGAGGCGCGCAGCGACGGCTACGAGATCCGCGCCGCGGCAACCTCCATCGGCATCCCGTGCATCACCACCGTGGCCGAATTCAACGCCGCGGTCCAGGCTATCGAAGCCATGCGCACCTACCAGTGGTCCGTTACCAGCCTGCAGGAACACGCGGCAGCCCTCGCGGAATCGCAGAAGGCGGCCCTGCAGCATGCCTGAGCAGGTATCCGGCACCACCCCGGGGCCAGGCGCCGGCCGGGAGTCCTTCGGCTCCCGGCTCGGGGCGGCCATGGCCGCCCGCGGCCCGCTCTGCGTCGGCATCGACCCACACCCCTCCCTGCTGAAGGCATGGGGGCTGGACGACGACGCCGCCGGACTGCGCCGGTTTTCGCTGACGGCTTTGGAGGCAGTGGCTTCCCTCGCTGCCGCGGTGAAGCCGCAGGTGGCACTTTACGAGCGCCACGGATCGGCCGGCCTGGCCGTCCTGGAAGAGGTCCTGGCTGAAGCCCGCAACCAGTCGGTACTCACTGTCGCCGACGCCAAGCGCGGCGACATCGGCTCCACCATGGCCGCCTACGCCGACGCCTGGCTCCGGGACGGCTCACCACTCGCCGCCGATTCCGTCACGCTCAGCCCCTACCTCGGCTTCGAGTCACTGCGCCCCGCGCTGGACCTCGCGGCGGAGACCGGGCGCGGCGTATTCGTGCTGGCACTGACTTCCAACCCCGAAGGCGCCTCGGTCCAGCACGTCGGCGGAAAGGATTCCGTGGCCCGCCGGATCACGGAGGCCGCGGCCGCGGAGAACTCACGGTACGCCGGAAGCCTCGGCTCCGTCGGCCTGGTGGTCGGCGCCACCGTGGGGAGCGCCCTGGCAGACCTGGAACTGGACCTCGCCGCCGTCCGTGGACCCATCCTGGCACCCGGGCTCGGTGCCCAGGGGGCTACCCCGGCCGGGCTGAGGACCACGTTCGGCGACGCCTACCCGCTCGTCCTGGGAACATCGAGCCGCGACATCCTCGCGGCGGGACCGGAAATCCGCGGACTGCGTGAGGCCGCCCTGCGGACGCTGGCGGGACTGCGGGGCGAATAGGCCGCCAATTGTCCGGATGCATTGATTCGGGCTGCACCAAAGGGTAGTTTCAGGACAGGTCCAAGGGCGGCCGCCCTTGGATGAAATCCGCCGACTCCGGGGGTGTCCGTGATGGTCCTGCGACCTTTATCCGCTTCTGAACGGGCCGAGGCCCTGGGCAAGGCGGCCGCGGCCAGGGCTACCCGGGCTGCTGCCAAGGAGAGCCTCCGGAACGGTGACAGGTCGGCCGCGGATATCATCAGTTCCGCACTGGAGGATGATGCGCTGGCCCGCATGCGGGTTTCGGAGCTGCTCGAGGCCCTGCCCGGCATCGGAAAGGTCCGGGCCGCCGCCATCATGCAGCAGCTGGGCATTGCGGCGTCCCGCAGGGTCCGTGGGCTGGGCGTCCACCAGCGCCGGGCGCTGGTAGATTTTATAGACGAGCACTGAGGCACAGGCCGCGCCTGTCCTTCCCCCAACCGTGGCAAAAGGAATACGTGAGCAAGAAACCGGGACTGACAGTCCTCGCAGGTCCGACGGCTGTTGGCAAAGGC
Organism: Pseudarthrobacter sp. NIBRBAC000502770; assembly: GCF_006517815.1. Classification (NCBI taxonomy): domain Bacteria; kingdom Bacillati; phylum Actinomycetota; class Actinomycetes; order Micrococcales; family Micrococcaceae; genus Pseudarthrobacter; species Pseudarthrobacter sp. NIBRBAC000502770. The sequence continues at coordinate 1,726,557 of NZ_CP041198.1, read as the reverse complement.
ACCGTGTCCACCTACATCCGGGACAACTACCCCGAGGTCTGGCTTTCCGTTTCAGCCACCACCCGGGCGCCCCGGCCCGGCGAAGTGGACGGCGTCCACTACTTCTTCAAAACCAAGGAGGAGTTCGAGCAGCTCATCGCCGATGGTGAACTCCTGGAGTGGGCAGTGGTCCACGGACAGAACACCTACGGCACCCTGAAGAGCACCGTGAACGGGGCCATCGCGGAAGGCCGTTCGGTGCTGCTGGAGATTGACCTCCAGGGCGCCCGCCAGGTCAAGGCGGCAGTCCCGGACGCGCAGTTCGTCTTCCTGGCCCCGCCCACGTGGGACGAGATGGTCCGCCGGCTGGTGGGCCGGGGGACCGAAACCCCGGAGGAACAGCAGCGCCGGCTGGAAACCGCTAAACTGGAACTTGCTGCTGAACCGGAGTTCGACCACACCGTCATCAACGATGACGTCCGCCGGGCAGCGGACGAGCTTGTTTCACTCATGGGGCTGACACCGCATCCACACCTGCCGGAACCGTCAGCCCGCTAGGAATTTGGAGAAATTCGTGTCTACGAACCTTGAAGGCATCATCAACCCGCCGATCGACGATCTGCTGAAGGTAGCGGATTCCAAGTACGGCCTGGTGATCTTCGGTGCCAAGCGTGCTCGTCAGATCAACGCCTACTACGCCCAGCTGCACGAGGGCCTCTTCGAGTACGTCGGGCCCCTGGTTGACACCAAGCTGAACGAGAAGTCGCTTTCGATCGCCCTGCGCGAGATCAACGAAGGCAAGCTGGTCTCCACGCCGATCGAAGCCGCTGAGTAACCTGCCGCCAACTGACTTGCTGACGGAGATCACGTGCGCATAGTCCTCGGAGTCGGGGGAGGGATTGCCGCCTACAAGGTGGCATCGCTCCTCCGGCTTTTTACTGAAGCCGGACATGACGTCACGGTGATCCCCACGGAGGCGTCCACCCGCTTCATCGGCACCGCGACCTGGGAGGCGCTGTCCGGAAACCCCGTCAGCAACAGCGTCTTTGACGACGTCCACCTGGTGAACCACGTCCGGCTTGGCCACGAGGCTGACCTGGTGGTTGTTGCACCCGCAACCGCTGACCTCCTGGCCAAAGCCGCCACCGGCCAGGCCGGTGACCTGCTGACCAACACGCTGCTGATGGCGCACGGCCCAGTGCTGTTCGCGCCCGCGATGCACACGGAAATGTGGCAGCACGCCGCCACCCGCGCCAACGTTGAAACGCTCCGCGGCCGGGGCGCCGCAGTCCTCGAACCCGCCTCCGGCAGGCTGACCGGCGCTGACTCCGGACCGGGAAGGCTTCCGGAACCGCAGGCGATCTTTGACGCCGCCATGGCACTGGTCCAGGGACAGTCCGATTTCCAGTTGCCCCTTGCCGGCCGCACCGTAACCATCAGTGCAGGGGGCACCCGTGAGCCGCTGGACCCCGTCCGTTTCCTCGGCAACCGGTCCTCCGGCAAGCAGGGCGTCGCGCTGGCCGTCGCCGCCCGGAACGCCGGTGCCACCGTCCGGCTGCTGGCGGCACACATGGAGGTGCAGCCGCCCGCCGGGGTGGAGGTGGTCCGCGTGGAGACTGCACTGCAGCTCCGGGCGGCTGCGCTGGATGCCGCTGCCGGGTCCGACGTCATCATCATGTCCGCCGCCGTGGCAGACTTCCGCCCCGCCGATGTCTCCGACACCAAGATCAAGAAACGCGACGACACCGCAGACCCCGTCATTACCCTGGTCCGCAACCCGGACATCCTGCAGGAACTCGTGGAGCAACGCAAAGCCGGACCTTCCGGGACCGGCCAGCTCATCGTCGGCTTCGCGGCGGAAACCGGTGACAGCCAGGGCGACGTCCTCGCATACGCCGAAGCGAAACTGCAGCGAAAAGGCTGCGACCTGCTGGTGGTCAACCATGTGGGCGCGGACAAAGTCTTCGGGCAGGACTCCAACTCGGTGGTCATCCTTTCGCGCGCCGGCGACGAACCACAGGAAGCGGCCGGAACCAAGACTGAGGTTTCGGAAGCCATCATTGCCCGCATCGGCTTTGAACTGACCAGGGTTTCACCCCGTACCTGAGTGTTCCGCACCACGTTTGCTTCTCGGGAGGACATCTCCCGCGGGGCCGGCGCCTTCCAACCAGTAAGGTAGTTGAGTGACTTTACCGCTGCACCTTCCCCAGACCCATGGGGCCACGCCCTCCGCGCTCCGGCTCTTCACGTCCGAGTCGGTCACCGAAGGCCATCCGGACAAGATCTGCGACCAGATCAGCGACGCCATCCTGGACGCCCTGCTGGCCGCGGACCCCGAGTCACGCGTGGCCGTGGAGACAATGGCGACCACCGGGCTGGTGCACGTTGCGGGCGAAGTTACCACCGACGCGTACGTCGAGATCCCGCAGATCGTCCGCGAAACCATTCTTGGCATCGGCTACGACTCCTCAGCGAACGGTTTTGACGGTGCCCGCTGCGGCGTGTCTGTTTCCATTGGCCAGCAGTCCAACGATATCGCCGGCGGTGTGTTCAACTCGCTGGAAGCCCGCGAGGGCCGCCAGGAAGACGACTACGACCTCCAGGGCGCAGGCGACCAAGGCCTGATGTTCGGCTACGCCAGCGACGAGACCCCTTCCTACATGCCCACGCCCATCTGGCTGGCCCACCGGCTCTCCGAGCGCCTCACCGATGTCCGCAAGACAGGCCAGCTGGCCTACCTTCGGCCGGACGGCAAGACCCAGGTCACGGTGGGGTACGACAAAGATGTTCCCGTTTCGATCGAAACCGTGGTGATTTCGAGCCAGCACGCCGAGGGTGCAAGCCTGCAGCAGTTGCGCGCGGACCTTGCCGCCATCGTCATTGAACCCGTCCTGGCCGCGGCCAACCTGGACATTTCCCGTGCCGCGAACATCCTCAATCCGGCCGGCGAATTCGTCATCGGCGGCCCGGTGGGCGATGCAGGCCTCACCGGCCGCAAGATCATCGTCGATACCTACGGCGGCATGGCGCGCCATGGCGGCGGTGCCTTTTCCGGCAAGGATCCATCCAAGGTGGACCGCTCTGCCGCCTACGCCATGCGGTGGGTTGCCAAGAACGTGGTGGCCGCGGGGCTGGCCAAGCGCGCAGAGATCCAGATCGCATATGCCATCGGCCAGGCCCGCCCCGTAGGAACCTATGTTGAGACCTTTGGTACCGAGACTGTGGATCCCGCCCGGATCAGCGACGCCATTGCGGAAATCTTCGACCTCCGTCCCCGCGCCATCATCGACGCCCTCGACCTGAAGCGCCCGATCTACGCCAAGACTGCCGCCCACGGGCACTTCGGCCGCGATGAGCCCGAGTTCACGTGGGAACGACTTGACCGGGTAGATGATTTGAAGGCGTTCTTCAACGCGTAGGTGAATTCCTGCCCGGACCCGGAAGCAGTGGGCCCGGACAGGAAGTGCACTGTCAGTGGCCTATGCTTGGCTGTTCATGTCCAACCCGGCAGCTGAACGGAGGGAGCCACGGTGGTTGCTGACAGTTCCGTCCAGCCATCCCTGTTGCAGGGGTTTCCGGCCCGCGCACTGCCTGTCGGCGTCGACCTGGCCAAGCAGTTTCCCGTGGCGCGGATCCTCGTGGAATCGTCGCTGCCGCACCTGGACCGCCCCTTCGACTACGCGGTCCCGGTTGCGCTGGACCAGGACGCCCAGCCGGGAGTCAGGGTCAAGGTCAAGTTCAATGGCCAGGATCTGAACGGTTTCCTTTTGGAGCGCCTGGCGGAATCCGATGCCGGACACACCCTGGTGCCCTTGTCGAAGGTCGTGTCCCCGGTTCCGGTCCTCACGCCCGCAGCCCGGGACCTTGCCGGGGCCGTGGCGGCGCGGTACGCCGGCACGGTCAGCGACGTCCTCCGCCTGGCCATACCGCCCCGCGTCGCCCGGCTCGAAAAGGACTACCCCGCATCACTGGACCCTGCAGATCGGGGTGGGACTGCCGGCCTGGATGGCACGGCAGGACCGCAGGCTCCAGAAGCCGAAGGCGCCCTGGGCATTCCGGCTGTCCCCGGCGTTCCAGCGTGGACCGCGTACCGCACCGGAGCTGCTTTCCTGAGGCACCTGGCTGCCGGGGGATCCCCGCGTGCGGTCATCAATCCCCTCCAGGGCTATGGGGCCGCCGGGTGGCCGGCCCTCCTGGCCCAGGCTGCCGCCGCTGCTTACGCCTCAGGCAGGGGCGCGCTGCTGGTAGTGCCCGACTACCGCGACCTGGACCGGCTGGAGCAGGCGCTGATGGAACTGCTGCCGGAGGAGGCCGTGGCCAGGCTCACGGCGGACGACGGCCCCACGCCGCGGTACCGGAACTTCCTGCGACTCCTTGCGGGCCGGGCAAGGATCGCCATTGGCACCAGGTCCGCCGCTTTTGCGCCGGTGCAGGACTTGGGCCTGGTTGCCTGCTGGGACGACGGCGACGACCTCCACATCGAGCAGCGCGCACCCTACGCGCACGCCCGGGAGGTCCTCCTCCTGCGGGCAGAACAGGAAGGCACAGCCTGCCTCCTGGCGGGGCACGCCCGCAGCACCGAAGTCCAGCGGCTGGTGGAGGCCGGCTGGGCCGTGCCCGTTGAAGCCGAGCGTTCCACGGTCCGCAGGACCGTTCCGCGCGTGGTCAACACGGCTGACAGCTTCGAGCAGGAACGTGATCCCCTGGCCACTATCGCGCGGCTGCCCCATGCCGCCTGGCAGGCGGCAAAGAAGGGGCTGGATCGTGGCCCCGTCCTGGTCCAGGTGGCCAGGGCCGGCTACGCGCCCTCCCTCGTGTGCGAAACCTGCCGTGAACCCGCCCGGTGTGGGCACTGCCAGGGGCCCCTGGCCCTGGCAGGAACAGCCGCCTTGCCCCAGTGCCGCTGGTGTTCCTCACCGGCTCCGGAATGGAATTGCTCCCACTGCGGCGGGCGGCGGCTCCGTAAAGGGGCCACCGGAGTCCTGCGCACCGCTGAAGAGCTGGGCCGCGCTTTTCCCGGCACCACGGTCGTCACGTCATCGGGCGACCAAGTGAAGGCCACAGTGGGCGCGGGCAAGGCGCTGGTGGTGGCAACAGTTGGGGCCGAACCCGTCGCAGACGGCGGTTATGCGGCCGCCCTGCTGCTGGATGGAGATTCGCTGCTGCGCCGGGAAAGCCTCCGCGCAGGCGAAGACACCCTGCGCCGCTGGTTCAACGCAGCCGCCCTGGTCCGGCCCGGGGCAGCGGAAGGCCTGGTGGTGGTCACTGCCACGGACACCGCTGCCACCGGGGCGCTGCTGCGGTGGGACCCGGCCGGCTATGCCCGGCGCGAGCTGTCGCTGCGAATGGAACTCCAGCTTCCACCGGCGGTACGCGTCGCCTCCGTGACGGGGCCGCGCGCCGCCGTCGAACACTACACGGGTGCCGTGGAAGCGGACCTGGCCGCCGCGGGCATCGCCGTGCGAACGGCGGGCCCGGCGCCGCTGCTGCTGACCGCGCCGCCCACCGGCAGGCGCTCGGCCGAGGACGTCCGGACCCTGCTGTTCTTCCCGTACGGCCACGCCGCCGCCGTCGTCCGCGTCCTCCGGGTCACCCGCGCCGCCGTGGCCGCTAAACGGACCATGGACCCCGTGCAGCTGCGGCTGGACGGCGTCGACGTGCTCTAGGTCCGTCCTGCGGGAGGACGTACGTCAGGCCCGTCGCCTCTTCGCAACTACCTCGTGGGCCGCGTCCACCAGCTGGCGCGCCGATTCGTCCCAACTGAACCCGGCCGCGCGGGCCAGGGAGCGGCGGGACAGGTCCTGCCAGTGCCCGTCGTCCCGCAGCTGGCCCACCGCGTCAGCGAACTGTGCGGGTGACTCTGGATCCACGTAAATCGCGGCATCCGACCCCACCTCCCTGAAGATGGGAATGTCGCTGGCGATCACGGGCGTACCAACCGCCATCGCCTCCACGAGCGGAAGACCATACCCCTCGGCCCGGGACAGGCTCACCAGTGCCGTGGCCCGGCGCAGGAGCCGGTCATACTCAGCATCCGTCACGCCGTTGTGGAACACCACGGAGGCGCCTTGGGGGACAATACGCTGCAGCTCTGCCCGCCGCTGCGGGGTGATCCGGCTGAGCAGGTGCAGCGTGTAGCCCGGGAGTCCGGCCATACCGGCCACCATGGTTTCCACGTTCTTGTACGGCATGAACGAACCCATGTAGATGATTGTCTTGTCCGCCCCGGCGGCGGGCTCGCGCGGTTCCTGGGCCGGCTGCGGGGCATTGGCAATGATGCGCACGGGCCGGCGTGTCAGCCGGTACTTGGCCATCAGCGCCTCGGTGGTCCGGCTGATGGTGGCAACAATATCGGCCCGGTCCAGGAGCAGGCGCTGTGGCCAGAACGCCTTGTGGTACAGCCGCCACAGGAGGCGGACGGGGGCCGGCAGGAAACCAGGGGGAGTGGGGTGTTCGTAGTAGATCAAGTCATGCAGGGTCAGGATCAGTCCGTACTTCCGTCCCCAGGTGCCCATGGTCTGCATGGGGCAGACAACCACATCCGCGCCAAGGGCGTTGACCTTCCGGGCAACGAACAGTTCCAGGGGCGAAAGCGGGCTGCTGATGAGCGTGTAGGGCACGTCAGGGAGCAGCGCCAGCTGCCGCTCGTCGGACACCAGCATCGAGACGTCCGCGATCTTTGCCGTTGCGGCGATCAGGCTTGCCCCGTAGCGGCTGATGCCATCGTGGTGGTCGGTACGGGTGAAACGTGCATCGATGACGATCTTCACGCGGGATGGTCCTTAAGGAAGCTGCGGATGTAGCGGGCGGCCGGTTCAGGTGTTTCGTAGTGGATCAGGTGCCCGACGCCGGGAATCACCTTCAGCTCACCGTCCGGGAGCATGCCCAGCAGTCGGTGCTGGCTGGGGAGGGTGGCGATTTCATCCTTCTCGCCGGCGACCAGCAGCACGGGCAGCTCCAGCAGGCCGGCTACCTCGGCCACGTGGTGGCTGACGGAGGCGGTAAAGGATTCCAGGAGGCTGTCCCTGTCGGCGAAGGAACTGAAGTAGGCATGGTGCTGGCCGTGGATGTAGGCCCTCAGGCCGGGATCGCGGGTCTTGGCCATGGTCTCGCTCATAACCCTGACAATCACGGGATTGCGCAGCAAGGCCAGTCCGGGCCTGCGCGGAAGGCGCGCAGCAAGCTTGTAGTACAGCACCGCAAGCCGGGTCATTACCCCCTTGGGCCCCTCCAGCGCCGGCGCTGCAATGGGGTTGATGAGGATGAGGGGACGAACGGCGTCCGGGTTGCTGGCCACGAAGTGGGCCGCCACGATGGATCCGAACGAGTGCCCCAGCAGTACCGTGTCCCTCCCCAGGCCCAGCGCCGCCATGAAGTCGAAGATGAACCGCCCGTAGCGTTCCACGGAGTGCGGGCCGTGGGTAAAAGCGTCCGAGCTGCCGAAGCCGGGCAAATCCGGCATGATGATGCGCATGTCCGGAAGCTGGTCCGCCACCCGCAGGAGCCCGTGGTGGTCGCCGCGGAATCCATGGACCACCAGGATGGTGCGGGTATCCGGGGTGACCTCCAACGGCTCATAGGTCCAGAAAGCAACGGTGCCGCCGTCGAGGGTGACGGCGGAGGCCAGGGTACGGCCGGAAAGGCCGGCACTGACGTAGGCGGGCGCAGGGGAGGGCCCCGGGTTCACGGTATCCATGGCCTGCCCTAGTTCACGTTGTCCGGGTGGGACCCGGTCCGCTGCCCGCGGTCCAGAGCGTTGATCGCCGCCATGTCGCGCGCTGAGAGTTCGAAGTTGAAGACATCGAGGTTCTCCCGGATGCGCGCCTCCGAACTCGCCTTGGGAATGGCGATGTTGCCCAGTTGCATGTGCCAGCGGAGGATCACTTGCGCGGGCGTCCGGCCGTGCTCGGCGGCACAAGCCTGGATGACCGGGTCTGCCAGCACCTGGCCGCGGCCCAGCGGGCTCCAGGCTTCGGTGCGGATGCCCAGGTCCGCGTGCTTGCTGCGCAGTTCCTCCTGTTGCAGCCAGGGATGGAGTTCGATCTGGTTGACAGCGGGAACCACCTCGGCGCCTGCGAGCAGGCGGTCAAGATGGGCCGGTTGGAAGTTGCTGACGCCGATGGCACGGACCCTTCCCTCCCGGTACAAGGTTTCCAGGGCGCGGTAGGTCTCGGTGAAGAGCCCGCGGCGGGGGCATGGCCAGTGGATGAGGTACATGTCCACATAGTCCAGGCCCAGGTTGACCATGGAATCGTCAAAGGCGCGCAGGGTGGCGTCGAAGCCATGGTGGTCGTTCCACACCTTCGTGGTGACGAACACATCTTCACGGGACAAGGGCGGGAACAGTTCGCCTGAGCCGCCACTGCCGGACCCCGCGTCCAGCTGGGAACTGATACCGCGCGCCACGCCGGTCTCGTTCCCGTACATGGCGGCGGTGTCGAAGTGGCGATAGCCGGCGGCGAGCGCAGTGGCGACCAGCCCTTCGGCTTCGGCTGCCGGCACCTTGTACAGCCCAAAGCCGAGCTGGTCGATCAGCACGCCGTTGTTCAGGCTGAGCCGGGGTGAGGTTCTCATGGCAACGACTCTACCTACTTCAGCTGGTCAGGCCCTCGTAATCGACGAGGCGGCGTGCGGTGGCTTCGTCCAGGATCAGGTCGGTCGCAAGCCTGGCCGCCAGTGCTCCGCGGAGGCCGTTGATCTTGGAGACCCCGGATACCACGCAGATCCTGCGGCGTACCTGCCGGAGCTGGGCCAGTGACGGGCCGGTGGAGCGTTCGTTGAGGACGATCCCGTCAGAAGACCCGTCATCCCGGAAGAACACGGTGGCAACGTCTCCGACGACGTCGGAGTTGGCAAGGGCGTTGAGGTCTTCTTCGTCGAGATAGCCGCCGGCGTAGACGTGGCTTGGGTAGTCGGCGTGGACGGAACCGACGCCGAAGATGGCGATGCTCATCTTCTTCTGCAGTTCCAGGACGCGCTGCACGCTGCGCTCGTTCCACATGGCCGTCTTGGTGGCAGCGTGGTCGAAGAAGGCCGGGACGGGGAACTGTTCCACCCGTGCTCCGTAGGCGCTGCCAAACCGGCGCATGATGTCGCTTGCGTAGGTGATGCCGGTGGTGTGCATGTTTCCGGCGCCGTTGAGCTGGACGATCACGCTGTCGTGGGTGATCTTCCTGGTGAGGTGCCTGCTCACCGCGCTGAGCGTGGATCCCCAGGCCACGCCGATGATCGCGTTCGAGTCCACCAGGGGTCCGATGGTGCGGGCGGCCTGCATGGCCACCCGGTCCAGGGTTTCGGCTTCATTGAGCGTCCCGAGGATGGGGACCACATGGACGTCCAGGTTGTACCGGCGCCGGATCATGCCCTCCAGTTCCGGTCCGGTATCCAGGGGGTTGCGGATCTGGATCTGCACCAGGCCGGACTCCCGCGCCGATGACAACAGCCGGGAAACCGTGGACCGGGACGTGCGCAGTTCGCGTGCGATCGCGTCCATGGTGAGGTCCTGCAGGTAATACATTTGTGCAGCTCGGAGGGCATCCTGGTCGCGGGAAAGTGCCATCTCACTTCCGTTCTGCACGTTTGTGCATAGTGCTTGACTCCATTTTCCATTTCTCCAAACAATAGAGCAGAACGGCGGTGCCGCACAGTGGTGACCGCAACACACAAAGCCCCAAGGGAGTTGTTTTGGGACCCAAGGATTCAACTGTCCAACCGACTGTTAACACGCCCCGTCCGGGAGGCGAACGCGCGTCGGTCCACAGCCTGCGGCGCCGGCCGCACGCAAAGGTGCTGGTGGTTGGCGGCGGCATCAACGGAGTGGGAACGTTCCGTGACCTGGCCCTGCAGGGCGTCGATGTGGCGCTGGTGGAACGCGGTGACTACTGCCAGGGCGCAAGCGGTGCATCGTCGCACATGATCCACGGCGGCATCCGGTACCTGGAAAACGGTGAGTTCCGCCTGGTCCGCGAATCAGTGGTGGAGCGGAACCGCCTGCTGAAAATCGCCCCGCACTATGTCAAGCCGTTGCAGACCACCATCCCCATCTTCAGCACCTTCTCCGGGATCCTCTCCGCGCCCCTGCGCTTCCTTACCCACAAGCAGCAGGGCAAGCCCAAGGAGCGCGGCGCATTCCTCATCAAGGTGGGCCTTAGCCTTTACGACTCATTCTCCCGCGATGGCGGCACGGTGCCCCGGCACCAGTTCCGGACCCACAAGGCAGCCCTGCAGGAACTCCCCGCGCTCCGGTCCGACGTCAAATACACTGCCACCTACTTCGACGCCTCGGTGCACAACCCGGAGCGGCTGACCCTTGACGTCCTGCAGGACGGCGAAAAGGCCGGCCATTCCCAGGGCGCCGCCGCGCAGGGTGACACCGCCCGGGCCAGCAACTACCTCTCGTTGACAGCCATGTCCCCGGAGCCCAACCCAGGGACCGGCCGGGGCAGCACCGTCCGCCTGCGCGACGAACTCAGCGGAGAGGAATTCGACTTCACCGCGGACATCATCGTGAACACCACAGGCGCGTGGGTGGACCTGACCAATGAGGCCATGGGTGCAGCCTCTGCCTTCATGGGCGGCACCAAGGGTTCGCACATCGTGCTGGACCACCCGGGCCTGCTCGCCGCCTGCCGCGGCCGGGAAATCTTCTTTGAACACACCGACGGCCGGATTGTCCTCATCTACCCCATGGGCGACCGGGTGCTGGTGGGCACCACGGACGTCGACGCGGACATGGCGGAAGACGCCGTCTGCACCGATGAGGAGATCCAGTACTTCTTCGACCTGATCGGCCACGTCTTCCCGTCCGTCGACGTGACCCCCGACGACATCGTCTACACGTTCTCGGGGGTGCGCCCCCTGCCGAGCCACGACGCAACCCAGCCCGGCTTCGTCTCCCGCGACTACCGCATTGAACGGCGCGCCACGGGCACAAACGGAACCGGCGCCGTCGTACTGAGCCTGGTGGGCGGCAAGTGGACCACGTTCCGGGCCCTCGCCGAGCACTTGACCAATGACGTCCTCTCCGAGCTCGGGGTTCAGCGCAAGGTGTCGACGGCGCAGCTCCCCATCGGCGGCGGCGCAGGCTTCCCGGCCGACGAGGCAGGCGTGCAGAAATGGATCAAGGCGCACATGGGTGCCGGCCGCGACGCGGACCGCACAGCAGGGCTGCTGACCCGGTACGGTACCCGGGCGGACGACGTGATCGCATACCTCGACGCTGCCCCTGACCAGCCGCTGCGGTCCACCCGCGAGCTCAGCGTACGGGAGCTGGAGTTCATGGCGGCCAACGAACAGGTGGGGCACCTGGTGGATGTCCTCATCCGCCGTACCTCCCTGGCCTTCCGGGGGCTGGTCACCGGGGAACTCCTCAACGAAGTGGCGGAGGTGTTGTCAGTGCCGCTGAAGTGGGACGCGGCAGCCCGCGCCGCTGAGATCAAGCACGCACAGGACGTGCTGCAGAGATTCCACCGCGTGGAAACGCACAGCCTGGTCTCCTGAGGCCGGGCGGCCGGCCGGGGCGCGCCAGCGTCCCGGCCCAACGGTCCTTCACCAGCGAAGGACCGACAACTAAACAAAGAAGGAGTCAAAGATGTCTCTAGGAATAGTCTTCCTCTCCGAAGTCTTTGGCACGGGCATGCTGACCCTGTTGGGTTGCGGCGTCGTTGCCAACGTGGCTTTGCGGGGCACAAAAGGCAACAACGGCGGATTCCTGATGGTCACATGGGGGTGGGGTATCGCTGTCTTCTGTGGTGTCTTCGTCGCCGCCAAGTCCGGTGCCCACTTGAATCCGGCCGTGACCTTGGGCCTGCTGCTCAACGGCAAGGCCGAGTACGCCCCGGGAGTCGCTGTTGATTTCGGCACCACGCTGACCTACTTTGGTGGCGAGATGGTGGGGGCCTTCCTCGGTGCCGTGGTTTGCTGGCTGGCTTACAAGCAGCATTTTGATGACGAGCCAGAGCCCGCAGGCAAGCTGGGTACGTTTTCCACCGGCCCTGCCATCCGTTCCACCCCATGGAACCTGATCACCGAGATCATCGGCACGTTCGTCCTGGTCTTCGTGATCCTGACTCTCGGCGGTACCCCCTCGGGGCTTGGCCCCCTGGCTGTGGCGCTGCTCGTTGTCGGCATCGGTGTTTCCCTCGGCGGCCCCACCGGCTACGCCATCAACCCGGCCCGTGACCTCGGACCCCGCATTGCCCACGCACTGCTCCCCATCAAGGGCAAGGGCTCCAGTGACTGGAGCTATGCCTGGATTCCGGTGGTTGGCCCGCTCGTCGGCGGCGCCCTCGCCGGCATTGTGGCAAGGATCGTTCCGATCATCATCACCGCCGCCTCCTAAGCCCCCGGCAAACAGCTCGATCAACAAGACAAGGACGTCATTATGAACCAGTACGTAATCGCCATCGACCAGGGCACCACCAGCACCCGCGCCATCATCTTTGACCACAGCGGCGCCATTGTCTCCTCCGGCCAGATGGAGCACGAGCAGATCTTCCCGCAGGCAGGCTGGGTGGAGCATGACGCCTCGGAGATTTGGAACAACACCCGCGAGGTGATCGGTTCCGCCCTCTCGAAGGCAAACCTGACGCGGCACGATATTGCCGCCGTCGGCATCACCAACCAGCGCGAAACCGCGGTGGTGTGGGACAAGACCACGGGAAAGCCGGTCTACAATGCGATCGTGTGGCAGGACACGCGCACGCAGGACATCGTGGACCAGCTGGCCAAGGATGGCGGAGCGGACCGCTTCAAACAGAAGGTGGGCCTTCCGCTGGCCACCTACTTCTCCGGCACGAAGATCAAGTGGATCCTGGACAACGTTGACGGCGCCCGGGAAAAGGCAGAGGCCGGCGACCTGGTGTTCGGCAACACCGACGCCTGGGTCCTCTGGAACCTCACGGGCGGCGTGGACGGCGGTGTCCACGTCACCGATGTCACCAACGCCTCCCGGACCCTGTTCATGGACCTCGAAACCCTGCAGTGGGACGACGAAATCCTCGGGATCTTTGGCGTGCCGCGAAGCATGATGCCGGAGATCAAGTCCTCGTCCGAGGTTTACGGCAGCGTCCACAGTTCGCAGCTGCTCCGCGAAACACCGGTTGCCGGGATCCTGGGCGACCAGCAGGCAGCGACCTTCGGCCAGGCAGCCTTTGATGCGGGCGAGGCTAAGAACACCTACGGCACAGGATGCTTCCTGATCTTCAACACCGGCGAGGAGATCGTCCACTCCAAGAACGGCTTGCTGACCACGGTGGGCTACAAGCTGGGCGACGCCAAACCGCACTACGCGCTGGAAGGATCCATCGCGGTGACCGGTTCGCTGGTCCAGTGGCTGCGGGACAACCTGGGCATGATCGGCAGCGCCCCTGAGGTGGAAACCCTCGCTGCATCAGTCAAGGACAACGGCGGTGTTTACATCGTTCCGGCGTTCTCCGGCCTGTTCGCCCCATACTGGCGTTCGGATGCCCGCGGCGCGATTGTGGGCCTGACCCGGTTCGTCAACAAGAACCACATCGCCCGGGCAGCGCTGGAAGCCACCGCATTCCAGACCCGCGAGGTGCTGGATGCGGTCAACGCGGACTCCGGCGTGCCGCTGAGCGAGCTGAAGGTCGACGGCGGCATGGTGGCCAACGATGCCCTGATGCAGTTCCAGGCGGACATCCTGGGCGTGCCGGTCATCCGTCCGAAGGTCATCGAGACCACGGCACTGGGTGCTGCCTACGCGGCAGGCCTGGCCGTCGGTTTCTGGAAGGACCTGGGCGAGTGCTCGGCCAACTGGTCCGAGGACAAGCGCTGGGAACCGCAGATGGACAAGGCCGAGCAGGAACGCCAGATGCGGCTCTGGAAGAAGGCGGTCACCAAGTCCATGGATTGGGTGGACGAGGACGTCAAGTAGGTTCTTCAACCCAGGGGCCGTCCTGCCTTTCCGGCGGGGCGGCCCCTTGCCGTGTCCGGGATTAAATCCGCCTAAGCGTGGGGATGTCAGGGAACGGGCCGCGGTGGCAGATCTTCGGTGGCCGGACCCTGGATGACTTTGCCGTCCACATCGAACCGGGAGCCATGGCAGGGGCAGTCCCACGTCCGGTCTGCCCGGTTGAAGCCCACCGTGCAGCCCAGGTGGGTGCAGACAGCCGACACTGCGTGGACGTGTCCGGCCTCGTCCCGGTAGCAGGCCGTGCTGGTTCCGTCCGCGTCAAGCACCGTTCCATCGCCCGGCGCGAGGTCAGCTGCCCGCGCTGCGGAGTCCGTGTGGGAAACGCTGTCCCCGGCCCGTGGGGCTGCCTGCGCTGTGGGCCGCCGCGGCGCTCGGTTGCTGTCAAACAGGGCGGCCCACGCATTGGGAGTGCCATTGAGGAGGTCAGCCAGTGCCAATGCTGCGGCCGTACCGTTGGTCAGGCCCCACTTGCGCAGGCCGGTGATCACGAACGCGTGCCGGCTGTCAGGGTTCAGCGGTCCGGCGTAGGGCAGCCCGTCCTGGGGCAGGGCATCCTGGGTGGACCAGCGGTAGGACACGCTGCCGGCCCTGAAGTGGCTGCGCGCGTAGCGGGCGAGCGCGGCTTGGCGCGGTGCCGGATCAACCTGCTCGTCGGCGGGGTGGCCTCCGCCGCCAACCAGCAGGTATGTAGTCCCGTCCAGCCGCACGGTCAGAAGCGAGTGCATGGGTTCATCGGCACTGATGAAGGTGGCGTCCAGGGGAGGCGTATCAACCGGCGCAGCGACGATGTATGAGCGGTGCGGCCGGCAAAGTGACTCAAATCGGCCATGGTCTCCGAAGGGGACGTTCGTGGCCACGATTGCGTCCCCGGCCAGCACTGTTCCTGTTGCGGCCGCAACGGTGACGGGCGTGCCCTCGCGAAGATCCACCGCGCGTGTCCGTTCGAAGACAAAGCTGCCGCCGCCGTCCACCTTTCCGGCCAGCCCCTGAAGATACTGGACCGCGTGGATCTGGGCCTGGCCGTCAAACCGGACGGCGCCGGCCACCGGAAACGGCAGGGGCACGTCGGTAGTGAAGGTCGACGGAAGGCCGAGGGCGGCCGCAAGTCCGGCTTCCGCGCGCACCTTCGGCAGCGCCTCGGGACCTGCCGCAAAGGTGTAGTTGGCAACGCGGCTGAATCCGCAGGAAAGGTCTTCCGCCGCCACGACGCGGCCGATATGTTCCAGGGCGGCCTGGTTCGCTGCTCCGTAAACGCGGGCAGCTGACGTGCCGTGGCTGCGCTGCAGATCCGTGTAGGCGAGGCGGTGCAGGGAGGTCACCTTGCCGGTGGTGTGGCCAGTGACGCCCGTGCCGATCCGGCCGGCTTCGAGGACGGCCACCGAGCGCCCCGAGCGTTTCAGGGCCAGGGCTGCGGTCAGCCCGGCGATGCCTCCACCGATGACTGCCACGTCCACTTCTACGGTGCCGTGCAGGACCGGAAAGTCGGTGGCTCCGGTTGTTGCCAGCCAGAGGGAGAGTGGCTGTCCTTCAGCAGGGCCGGCGGTGGTTGCCTCTGACATGGTGTGCCGCCTCCCAACGTTGTGGGATGATCATGCGCGCTTGCCCCGGCCATTGCAACGGGCCGTTAGGCCCGGCTGAGGCGGGGGCCGGACCGGTGCGCTAAAGTAGTTCCATGCGTGCGATCCTTCTGCTTAGTTAGCCGCCGGCTCCGATTATCGGACAGCTGAGCGGCAGCCCCTCCATGGAGAGGGGCTTTTGTGTGTCCGGGGCATGGCGCCGGGCCGGCAGCAGGAGGATCAGGCCGTTATGGCAGCACAGATGCCGTAACAGAACAGAAGAGGGCAGCAGTGGGCGTTCAGCCGGAGACAGAGACCGGAACAGCAACAACAGTATCGGCGGAGCCTGAAGAGGGCACCTACAGTTTCGCCGCCATGGAGGCCAAGTGGCCCCAGGTGTGGGAAGACCTCAAGGTCTTCACCCCGGTGGACGACGGGTCGCGGGAGCGCCGCTACGTGCTTGACATGTTCCCGTACCCGTCCGGCGACCTGCACATGGGCCACGCCGAGGCGTTCGCCATGGGTGACGTTGTGGCCCGCTACCTGCGGCAGAAGGGCTACGACGTACTGCACCCCATCGGCTGGGACTCCTTTGGCCTGCCCGCGGAGAACGCCGCGATCAAGCGCAACGCCCACCCCAGCGAGTGGACCTACGCCAACATCGACACCCAGGCAGCGTCCTTCAAGCGGTACGCCATCTCCGCCGACTGGTCGCGCCGCCTGCACACCTCAGACCCCGAGTACTACCGCTGGACCCAGTGGCTGTTCAAGCGCTTCTACGAGCGCGGGCTGGCCTACCGGAAAGATTCCCCGGTCAACTGGTGCCCCAAGGACCAGACCGTCCTGGCCAATGAGCAGGTAGTCAACGGCGCCTGCGAGCGCTGCGGCACCACCGTCACCAAGAAGTCCCTGAACCAGTGGTACTTCAAGATCACCGACTACGCCGACCGCCTGCTGGATGACATGGACGAGCTCCGCGGCCACTGGCCCGAGCGTGTCCTGGCCATGCAGAAGAACTGGATCGGCCGGTCCGAGGGTGCGCACGTGAACTTCGTGATCGAGGCCGACGGCGGCAAGCCCGCCAGGGACGTCACGGTCTTCACCACCCGCCCGGACACCCTGTACGGGGCAACTTTCTTCGTGGTCGCTGCGGACGCGCCCCTCGCCGTCGAACTTGTCACTGACGAACACGCCGCGGCCCTGGACGAATACCGCGAACGGGTCAAGGCACTCTCGGAGATCGAACGCCAGTCCACCGAACGCGAGAAGACCGGCGTCTTCACCGGCCGCTACGCCATCAACCCGCTGAACGGGGAGAAGCTGCCCGTGTGGGCTGCCGACTATGTCCTGGCGGATTACGGAACCGGCGCCATCATGGCCGTGCCGGCCCACGACCAGCGCGACCTCGACTTTGCCAGGGCCTTCGGCCTGCCGGTCCGGGCGGTCCTGGACACCGGCGAGGAGGACCCGGCCGTGTCCGGCACCGCAACGGCGGGGGAGGGGACCCTGATCAACTCGGGCGAGCTGGACGGCATGCCCAAGGGTGAGGCGATCCCCGCCGCCATCGCCATGCTGGAGAAGCAGGGGACCGGCGAGAAGTTCGTGAACTTCCGGCTCCGGGACTGGCTGCTGAGCCGCCAGCGATTCTGGGGCACGCCCATCCCCATCATCCACTGCCCGTCCTGCGGCGAAGTTCCCGTCCCGGACGAGCAGCTGCCGGTCACGCTGCCCGCGGACCTCCGCGGTGAGGACCTGGCACCCATGGGCACCTCGCCCCTTGCGGCAGCCGAGTCCTGGGTCAACGTGGAATGCCCCACCTGCAACGGGCCGGCCAAACGGGACACCGACACCATGGACACGTTCGTTGACTCGTCCTGGTACTTCCTGCGCTTCGTTTCACCGCACTACACCGACGGCCCCTTCGATCCGCAGAAGATCAATGACTGGATGCCGGTGGGCCAGTACGTGGGCGGCGTGGAGCACGCCATCCTCCACCTGCTGTACGCCCGCTTCTTCACCAAGGTCATCCACGACCTGGGCATGATCGATGCCGACGAACCTTTCAGTGCATTGCTGAACCAGGGCCAGGTCCTCAACGGCGGCAAGGCCATGAGCAAATCCCTGGGCAACGGCGTTGACCTCGGCGAACAGCTGGACAAGTTCGGCGTGGACGCCGTCCGCCTGACCATGGTGTTCGCCTCCCCGCCCGAGGACGACGTGGACTGGGCCGACGTGTCGCCGTCCGGCTCAGCCAAGTTCCTGGCCCGGGCCTGGCGCCTGGCACAGGATGTGGCGAGTGCCCCGGGTGCGGACGCCGCCGCCGGCGACCGTGGGCTGCGGTCCGTCACCCACCGCACCATCGCCGATGCGGCCGAACTGCTGGACGCCAACAAGTTCAATGTGGTGGTTGCCAAGCTTATGGAGCTGGTCAACGCCACCCGCAAGGCAATCGACTCCGGGGCGGGTGCCGGGGACCCCGCGGTCCGCGAAGCCGCGGAAGCAGTGGCCGTGATCCTCAGCCTGTTCGCGCCGTACACTGCCGAGGACATGTGGAACCTGCTGGGGCACCCTGCATCGGTTGCCAACGCGGGCTGGCCGGCCCACGATCCCGCCCTCCTGGTCCAGGACACGGTGACCGCCGTCGTCCAGGTGCAGGGCAAGGTCCGCGACCGGCTGGAAGTGTCCCCGGACGTCTCGGAGGACCAGCTGCGCGAGCTGGCCCTGGCGTCGGAGAACGTCCAACGGGCCATGGACGGCCGGGGCATCCGGACAGTGATCGTCCGTGCCCCTAAGCTGGTGAACATCGTTCCGGCCTAGTTGCTGTACCCGCAGTGATTAACCGGCCGTCGGAAGCTTTCCGGCGGCCGGTGCCGGTTGAGCCGGACGCCGATTCCAGGAGGCACCTTGCCCGACAGTAATGCCGCAGCCTGGCCGTGGGTCCGTGCTCGGCTGTCGGGCCTGCGTCCGGCCGTCCGGCCGGGGTCCAGGCGTCCGGGCCCAGGCGCTCTGGTGCGGACCGCCGTCGTCACCGACTCAGCCGCTGCCCTGCCGGCGGCCTATGTCAGCGGACTTCCCCGGGATGGGATCCTCACCGTGACTCCGATGCCCGTCATGGTGGGCGCCGAAATCTACGGCGAGGGCGAAGACGACATCCTCGAGACCATTGCTGTTGCCCTGGCTGCCGGGACTCCGGTCAAAACATCACGGCCTTCGCCGGGACAGTTCGAGCAGGCCTACCGGGCCGCGGAACTTCGGGGCTTCGATGGAATTGTCTCGGTGCATATCTCGGGCGAACTTTCCGGCACGGCTGACGCGGCGCGGCTGGCCGCCGGCAGGGTGGGTATTCCCGTGGACGTGGTGGACACCCGCACCGTGGGCATGGCGCAGGGACTGGCGGTGCAGGCTGCCGTTGAAGCCGCCTCAGCCGGTGCAGGCCGGTCTGAGGTGGCCGCGGCTGCAGCGGCCCAGGCGGAAAACACCCAGGTCTTCTTCTACGTGCCCAGCCTTGAGCAGTTGCGGCGCGGCGGACGCATCGGGGCAGCGGCGTCGCTGCTGGGCACCATGCTCGCCATCAAACCGATCCTGGCAGTCGACGGCGGGAGGATCGTCCCGCTGGAAAAGGTGCGCTCAGCGGCCAGGGCCGTGGCACGCCTCGAGGAAATCGTCGTGGCCGCGGCTGCACCGCAGCCGGATGATTCCGTCGTCCTCGCCGTGCACCATTTCGGCAACCAGGAGGAGGCTGCAGGCCTGGCTGCCAGGCTTGAAGCGGCGCTTCCCGGTTGTCTGCCCGCGCAGATCAGCTCCCTACCCGCGGTCCTGGCAGCGCACGCCGGCCTTGGGGTCCTTGCGGTGATTGTCGGCAGGTCGGCCCAGATTCATGGCGGTGGAGGGCCCAGCTAAGCGGGTGACAGTGGGTGGCGCGCTGCCACACCAACTGCAGGGCCCCTGGCCTCTTCTGGCGGCCATTCGCCGGAATCCGCAGCGTCGCCCCCATCAGCGATGTTCCAGTTCGGGACGGCAGCCGGAGGCTGGAGGAGATCATGCGTGCTCCCGGAGCCCAAGGTGCGCACCTTTCCACATAGCATCATTGGCCCGGTGCGGCGCGCCACCGGAGGTTCCTAGGGTGGGACCATGTCACGCCGGGATGCTGGAGCAGCACGTCAGCAGCCAAGGCATGCGAGGGACCGGTTGCAAGCGGCACTGGGAGAGGCCCCCGCCGGGCTTCTGGAGGATGGAGGCGTCGCCGGTGGCTTCGAGTACCGCGGCGCCGGCGGGGCAGCCGGAACCGAAACCGGCAGCAATACCCAGGCCGGTTCAGCCGAAGCGCCGTCTCTCCGGTGGCGGATAGGACTGCGGGTTGCCCTGCTGCTGGGTGCCTTGGCGGTGGCGGCTGGAGCCTGGTTCTGGTGGCAGGCAGGTTCGGCATCCCCGGAAGTCCTGCCGCTCAGCGGCGCCAGTTCTGACGGCAGACGTGCAGGAGAGGCTGGAGCTGATCCCGACCATACGCCACCTGCGGATCCTGCCGGCGGCCTTGTGGTGGTGCATGTTGCAGGGTCCGTGGCAACGCCCGGCGTCATTAGGCTCCAGCAGGGCAGCCGGGTTGATGACGCCATTGCTGCCGCCGGCGGCGCCGCCCAGGACGCCGACGTGAACCGGCTCAACCTTGCCCTCGTAGTGGAGGACGGACAGAAGATCTACGTGCCGCAACGAGGGGAGCCACTGCCGGCAGGACCGGATGGTGCGGGTGCGGAGGATCCTGGTCCAGGCAGCGCCGGTCCTGCCGGCGGGCAATCCGGGGCACACGGCGGGAAGGTCAACCTCAACACAGCGGATGCTGCGGAGCTGGACACCCTGCCAAAAGTCGGGCCGGTGCTCGCCCAGCGGATTGTGGACTGGCGGAAGGACCACGGACCTTTCAAGAGCATCGAAGAACTGGATGCGGTGGATGGCGTCGGGCCGAAGATGCTTGAAGCCCTGTTGCCCCTGGTAACGGTCTAGGGCGCTCCATGTCTGCGACCACGGGCAGGACGGAAGGGGCCGGGCAGACGGGGCGGGGCGCGGCCACCGGCGGAGAAGGGCCCGGGAGTCCTTGGCGCCGGTTCGTTGAATCCGCCGTTCAGGGCGCCGGGCCCGGACAGCAGGGCGGGATCCCCGCAGGCACAGTGCATGCTGCCACACCACAGTCCCGTTCCGGGGGAGTGCGGCCGCCACCAATCCGGGGACGCCTGAAGTCACATGGCCTGCCCGGACGGCACCACAAGGTACTGCAAGGGCTCCTGGCGCAGGGCACGGCCCACGTACGCAAGCAGATGGGCGATCGCAGCGGGACCGAGGCGGAAAAGGAAGCAGGTTCCGGGCAACCTCGCCGCCGCATGGACCTCCGGCTCGCCCTCCCGGCGGCCCTGGTGTGGGCGGCATCGCTGACAGGGCTGTGGCTCCCGCCCACCGAGCTTGCCGCATTGTGCTGCACCCTGGCTGCAATCGGCGGCCTCGTGCTCGCCCGGGCGGCCAGGGGCGGCGGGGCGCGGCCGACCTCCAACGCCGTCGGTGGGGGCCGTAATCCCGTGTCCCGCCCGCGGGTTCGAAGCTTCCCGGCCGCTGCCGGCGTGGCCCTGCTGCTGGCCAGCGCGGCCGCGGCCCACTCTGCCACAGCCTCCAGCCAACGGTTCACCGGGCCGCTTGCCGAGGCGGTCACAGCCGGAAAGTCAGCTGTCGCCGTCGTCGAGGTAGCAGGAACTCCCCGGGCTGTGGCCGGTCCTGGCGGGTCGGACGGACGTTGGTCCGTGCCGGTGTGGACACAGGAAGTGACGACGGGAGGAATCCAGGTGCGGACCCGCGCCCGGTTGGTGGTGATGGGCGGGCAGGGATGGGGCGGCGTTGTGCCGGGGCAGACGCTGCGTGCAGCGGGCAAGCTGCGGGCGGCGGACCCCGGAGGCCAGGAAGCCGGAAACCTGGCAGCGTCCACCCCGCCCGGCCCCGCGGTGGGCGGATCACTGCTGGAAGGGTCCGCCAGGAAACTTCGGGAGCGTTTCGTCGCCGCCGCAGCCTTCCTGCCGCCCGATGCCAGCGGACTCCTTCCGGGAATGGTTACCGGGGACACCAGTGCGCTGGACGAGGGATTGAACAACGCCATGAAGGCCGTGGGCATGACCCACCTGACCGCTGTCAGCGGGGCGAACTGCAGCCTGGTGCTCGGGGCGCTGCTGCTCCTCTGCCGCCGGCTCCGGCTGCCGCGCGCACCGGCTGCGGCCGCTGCCCTTGGGGGCCTGGCCCTTTTCGTCGTCCTGGTCGGGCCCGATGCCAGTGTCCTGCGGGCAGCCCTGATGGGGGCCATCGGGGTGGCCTCCCTGGCCGGTGGACGCTCGGGACGTGGCCTCAGTTTTCTTTGCCTCGCCGTTATGGGGCTCCTGCTGGCCGACCCGGCGCTGGGCTCGAGTTTCGGGTTCCTGCTCTCGGTGCTGGCCACGCTCGGCATCATCATCCTGGGCCGGCGGATCATCGGCTGGATTCCCCCGGCAGTTCCACGGTGGGCAGCCGCGGCACTAGCGGTCCCCTTATCCGCCCAGCTGCTGTGCGGACCCGTCATCGTGCTCCTGCAGCCCCAGTTTTCAACCTATTCGCTGGCGGCAAATGTCGTCGCGTCGCCCTTGGTGGCTCCGGTCACCCTGTTGGGAACTGCCGCGGTGCCCCTGGTGGTGGTGCTGCCCTGGGCCGCCACGGCGTTGGTAGCCGTGGCCGGAACCTTCAGTGCCGGCGTTGCCGCCACGGCCAGGCTCGCTGCCCAGTTGCCGGGCTCGGCGCTGCCATGGCCGGAAGGGGTGCCCGGCATGCTGTCCATGGTGCTGCTGTCGGTCCTGTCGCTGGCTGCGCTCTGGGCGGTGGCCCGGCCCCGCAGGGTTGTGCGGCTGATCCGGAAGGCTCACGCCGCAACCGTAGGGTTGCTGGACGGTGCCGGGCGGCGGCTGACCGGTCTCCGGGACCCGGGCAGCTTGGACCGCGGGCACAGACGTGGCAGGCTTGGTTATTGCAATAAAACCTCCGGAAGGAACATTCGATGGCCGCTGCGCAAAAGCGAGCATCCCGCTCCCCGGCATCGAACACAGCTTCCTGGCGGGACGTAGCTCCGGCCCGGATCGTCCTGGTGAGCGGGCCCGAAGAGTACCTGGGCATCAGGGCCATGGACACGATCCGCGCCCAGGTCAGGGCGGCAGCACCGGACGTGGAAGTCAGCCGCATCAATGCGGCTGGGTATGAGCCCGGGACCCTCAGCATGCAGGTGAGCCCGTCGCTGTTCGGCGAAAGCAAGCTGATCGAGGTGGAAGCCGTGGAGGGCATGAATGACGCCTTCCTGGCCGACGCGCTCCAGTATCTTCAGCATCCGGAGGAGGACGCCGTCGTCGTTCTTCGCCATGCCGGCGGTGTCCGCGGGAAAAAGCTCCTTGACGCCGTCAGGAAGGCGGGCTGGCCGGTGGTTGACTGCCAGCCGCTGAAGAAGGACACGGACAAGGTCCAGTTCGTTGCCGCGGAGTTCAAGGCAGCCGGACGCCGCATCAACCAGGACGCTGTGCAGGCGCTGGTGAATGCCGTGGGGGCGGACCTGTCAGAACTTGCTGCCGCGTGCGCCCAGTTGATCGCCGATGCCGGCAGCACGGTCACCACCGACACCGTGGACAAGTATTACGGCGGCCGGGTCGAGGCGACTGCCTTCAAGGTAGCGGACGCCGCCATGGCGGGAAACGCCCCTGTTGCCCTCTCTACCCTGCGCCACGCCCTGGCGACCGGCGCCGACCCGGTTCCGCTGGTGGCCGCACTCGCATCGAAGTTGCGGACAGTGGCGCGGGTGGCTGGTGCGTCCGGCTCGTCTGCGCAGATAGCCGCGGAATTGGGCATGCAGCCCTGGCTGGTGGAGCAGGCGCAGCGGGACGTCCGGCGCTGGACCCCCGAGGGCCTGGTGCGGTCCATCCAGGCCACGGCTGAGGCGGACGCGCAGGTCAAGGGTTTGTCCCGGGACCCCGTCTATGCCGTCGAGCATGCCGTCACGGTAATTGCCATGTCGGTCCAGGGAAGATAGCGCCTGACGCGCCTAATCCTTTTTAGGCGTCCCGCCCCGCGATGTCCCGGCGACGTCCGACGCGTGCTGCCGCGGTCAGGCGGGACAGCTTAAAAGCGTGTGGCCGGTACCCTTGGGTACCGGCCACACCATCAGTTCGTGGGAACTGGAAACCTTAGAGTGCGTTGACCTTCTTGGAGATCGCCGACTTGCGGTTCGCTGCGTTGTTCTTGTGCAGAACACCCTTGCTGACAGCCTTGTCCAGCTTACGGCTGGCAGAAACGAGCGCAGTAGTAGCAGCTTCCTTGTCAGCGGACTCAACAGCAGTGTTGACGGCGCGGATGGCCGTCTTCAGCTCAGACTTGACTGCGTTGTTGCGCAGGCGGGCCTTCTCGTTGGTCAGGATGCGCTTCTTCTGGGACTTGATATTCGCCACGTGTGAACTCTCTTTGTAATGCGGAAATGGTCTAGAGGGCTTTCAGGCTGGCCTTGACTGAGCGGCGTGGGGATACCTATGGCGGCCAACCATCAGTGACCGTCGACCTGCACGGACACACAGCAATAAAGACTAGCAGGTCAGCGGCCGCTCTGGCCATTTCCGGGCGGTCACTCCCAGCCGTGTCGCCGCCGGAGGCCGGACGCCACCTTTTCAAAGCGGGCCCTGTCCAGCACCGCACCCTCGCGCCGGATGGATTCCGCGCGGATCTGCAGGATACGGTCCAGCCGTACTTCGCTGGGCCTGCCTTGCTTGTCCCAGCCGCCGGCGCCCAAATCCACATAATCCATGGACGACGAACCGGCGGGAACCCTGTCCTTGCTGGTCAGCATCAGCCCCAAAAGATACGGGCCATTGTGGCCCACCAGCAGCACCGGCCGGTCCTTCCCCTTACCGTGATCCTCTTCGTACGGGACCCAGGCCCACACCACCTCGCCCGGATCCGGGTCTCCGTCCGGTTGGGGAGCGTAGCGGACGGAGACGCGGCCGCGGTAATCACCGGGATAGGCGGCAGCCTCGGCGGGCACGCCGAGGCTGCCGGACGCGGGGCCGCGGCCGCCTGAATGCTGTTCCGGGGCGGTCGGCTGGGTCGGGGGCCGGTTTTGCAGCATGCGCAGGCCGCGGCGGACGGCGTTGCCCAGAGAACGCAGATTCATTGCCATCCGGACAGCCTATCGGCGGAGTGGCGGCACCGGGTGCTGTGGACGAGCCGCCAGGATGCGGAGGCGGGGTCCGGGACGTGGGACACTGGAAGTTCAAGATGTGCGGCTGGACCGCGGGCGCCTTTCGGTGTGCCTGGCGGAGGGCTGCAGAAAAGCCAACAGTAAGGACCCTGCGTGTCTCCCATGGCCCGCACCGCACCGGTGCCCGCCGCGACAGATCCGGCAATTATTCGGAACTTTTGCATCATCGCGCATATCGACCACGGCAAGTCCACCCTTGCTGACCGCATGCTGCAGTCCACCGGGGTGGTCCAGGCGCGCGACATGAAGGCCCAGTACCTGGACCGGATGGACATTGAGCGCGAACGCGGCATCACCATCAAGTCCCAGGCAGTCCGCATGCCGTGGGAGGTGGACGGTGTCAGCTACGCGCTGAACATGATCGACACACCTGGCCACGTGGACTTCACCTATGAGGTGTCCAGGTCGCTGGCCGCGTGCGAAGGCGCGATCCTGTTGGTCGACGCGGCCCAGGGCATTGAGGCCCAGACGCTCGCGAACCTGTACCTGGCCATGGAAAACAATCTCGCCATCATCCCGGTCCTTAACAAGATCGACCTCCCGGCGGCCCAGCCTGAAAAGTACGCAGCCGAACTGGCCAGCCTGATCGGCGGCGACCCCGAGGATGTCCTGCGGGTGTCCGGTAAAACCGGCGTCGGCGTGGAGGCCCTCCTGGACAAGATCGTCCAGGACCTGCCGGCGCCGAAAGGCGACCCGGACGCGCCGGCCCGCGCCATGATTTTCGACTCGGTCTACGACACCTACCGGGGCGTCGTGACCTACGTGCGCGTGGTGGACGGCATGCTCCACCCCCGCGAACGCATCCAGATGATGTCCACCAGGGCCTCTCACGAACTCCTGGAAATAGGCGTCAGCTCCCCGGAACCCACACCCTCCAAGGGCCTCGGCGTAGGTGAAGTGGGCTACCTGATCACCGGCGTCAAGGACGTCCGGCAGTCCAAGGTGGGCGACACCGTCACCAACCTTGCCAAGCCGGCGGCCGAGTCCCTGCCCGGCTACGCCGACGCCAAACCCATGGTGTTCTCGGGCCTGTATCCGCTGGATGGCGCGGACTACCCGGTACTCCGCGACGCCCTCGAAAAGCTCATGCTCAATGACGCCGCACTGGTCTATGAGCCGGAGACCTCGGCCGCGCTGGGCTTTGGGTTCCGCGTGGGCTTCCTGGGCCTGCTGCACCTTGAGATCACCCGCGAACGGCTGGAGCGCGAGTACAACCTCGACCTGATCTCCACCGCACCGAACGTGGAATACGAGGTGACTTTGGAGGACAATAAGGTGGTCCGCGTGACCAACCCCAGTGAGTACCCCACGGGCAAAATCGCTGAGGTCCGCGAACCCATGGTGTCGGCCACCATCCTGGCCCCCAACGAATTCGTCGGCGCCATCATGGAACTGTGCCAGTCCCGCCGCGGCGTCATGGGCGGCATGGACTACCTCTCCGAGGACCGGGTGGAAATCCGGTACCGCCTGCCGCTGGCGGAAATCGTGTTCGACTTCTTCGACATCCTGAAGTCCAAGACCCGTGGCTACGGTTCCCTTGACTGGAAGGCCGACGGCGAACAGGTTGCCGACCTTGTGAAGGTCGACATCATGCTCCAGGGCGAACAAGTGGACGCCTTCAGCGCCATCACCCACCGGGACAAGGCCTATGCCTACGGTGTGATGATGACCGGGAAGCTCCGCGAACTCATCCCGCGGCAGCAGTTCGAGGTGCCCATCCAGGCGGCCATCGGCTCCAGGATCATCGCCCGCGAAAGCATCCGGGCCATCCGCAAGGACGTGCTGGCCAAATGCTACGGCGGTGACATCTCCCGGAAGCGCAAGCTGCTGGAGAAGCAAAAAGAAGGCAAGAAGCGCATGAAGATGGTGGGCACGGTGGAGGTGCCGCAGGAAGCGTTCATCGCCGCCCTGACCACCGACGAATCGAAGGACAAGGCCAAGAAGAAGTGACCACCGCGCAGCAGGGGACCCGCTGATGCCCAGCACGCTTCCCCTCGGCGACCCGGCGCCGTCGGACGGTCTGCTGCCTGCCCAGGCAGCAGACGGTGCGGCGGCCCGGGCCTTCGGCCTGTATGTCCACATCCCGTTCTGCGCGGTGCGCTGTGGGTACTGCGACTTCAACACCTACACCGCCACGGAACTGGGCGGCGGCGCGTCACAGGACGCCTACGCCCAAACCGCTGTGTCGGAAGTGTCCCTGGCCGGCACCGTGATGGCACGGTCCGGGCTGCCGGAGCGCAAGCTCAGCACTGTCTTTTTCGGGGGCGGCACGC
Organism: Pseudarthrobacter sp. NIBRBAC000502770; assembly: GCF_006517815.1. Classification (NCBI taxonomy): domain Bacteria; kingdom Bacillati; phylum Actinomycetota; class Actinomycetes; order Micrococcales; family Micrococcaceae; genus Pseudarthrobacter; species Pseudarthrobacter sp. NIBRBAC000502770. Next base: position 1,699,524 of record NZ_CP041198.1, on the reverse strand, counting down.
CCACCCTGCTTCCGGCTGATGACCTTGCCCTGATCCTTCGCGCTGCCGTCGGCCAGTGGGGCATCGAGGACGGCGCCGAGGTCACCACGGAAGCCAACCCGGATTCGGTCACGCCGGAGTCCCTTGCCGTCCTCAAGGAGGCGGGCTTCACCAGGGTCTCCTTTGGGATGCAGTCCGCCGTCCCGCACGTGCTCAAGGTCCTGGACCGCACCCACACGCCCAGCAGGGTTCCGCAGGTGGTGCAGTGGGCGCGGGAGGCAGGGCTGGATGTCAGCCTGGACCTGATTTACGGGACGCCGGGGGAGTCGCTGGCCGACTGGCGCCACTCCCTGGAGACTGCCCTGTCCTACCAGCCGGACCACATCAGCGCCTACGCCCTGATTGTCGAGGACGGGACCAAGCTGGCGGCGCAGATGCGCCGCGGCGAGGTGCCGGGAATTGACGACGACGACCACGCCGACAAGTACGAACTCGCCGACCAGCTCATCACCGACGCCGGGCTCGGCTGGTATGAGGTCAGCAACTGGGCGCGGAGCCCGGAGCACGCGTGCCGCCACAACCTGGCCTACTGGCGTGGCGACGACTGGTGGGGCATCGGCCCCGGCGCGCATTCGCACGTGGGCGGGGTGCGCTGGTGGAACGTGAAGCACCCGTCCGCTTATGCCAACCGACTGTCCCAGGGGCATTCGCCCGCGGCGGGCCGGGAAACCCTTGACGCCGGAACCAGGAACATGGAGCGGGTGATGCTGGAGGCGCGCCTGCAGTCAGGGCTTGAGGTTTCGGCCCTCGGCGCCGGGGGCAGGCACCAGGTTGCCGGGCTCATCGCTGACGGCCTGGTGGAGCCGGCCGCCGCTTTCAAGGGCCGCCTTGTTCTTACGCTGAAGGGCAGGCTCCTGGCGGACGCTGTGGTCCGCCGCGTCCTTCCGGACTGACGGCCACCGGCGCGTCCAGGGGGAGGGCCTGCGCCGCTACTTGAGCCAGCGCAGGTTGTACTGGTAGCGGTGCGGCTGGCCCTTGTTGACGTGGATTCCTGCGGCCACCGAGAAGCAGGTCAGCGCCACCCAGATCAGGGTCGCGATCACGGCGAAGATGTTGCCAACATAGGGGATGAACACCAGGATGTTGGCCAGCACGGCGGCGATGGTGGGCGGCAGGCTGAAGTTCAGCGCCTCTTTGGATTCCTGCGCGGTGAACGGCCCGCGGTCGCGGAAGATCAGGTAGATCAGCAGCGAGGGGACACAGCCAAGGATCCCGCCGAAATGTGCCAGCGTGGCCCATTGGCGGTCTTCGCTGGCCGTGAGCGGCAGGGCATTGGCGGGGACGCCATGGTACTCGGAGCGGCCCTGGCCATCCCTGTGATCACGTGCGTTTTCTGCCACAGTCTGTTCCTTCGGAGATGCAAGTGGTGCTGACGTCAAATACGGGCGCGTAGTGCAATGCCCCTGAAAAAGGCGGCATTGCACTACCAAGAATACTGGCTTCCGGCGCGGTGTCCGCCCCTCAGGGCACGGTGAGGAAGTCGATGACTTCCTCAACCCGCCCCAGCAGCGATGCTTCCAGGTCGGCGTAGGTGCGTACGGCGCCCAGCAGCTTCTGCCATCCGAGGCCGATGTCCTCCTTGTTGGCGTGCGGCCAGCCGAAGGCTTTGAGGATCCCGGTCTTCCAATCCTGTCCGCGGGGCACGGCCGGCCACTTGTCGATGCCCAGGACCGCCGGCCGGATGGCCTGCCAGACGTCAACATAGGGGTGTCCCACGATCAGGACATTCCCGGCCGCGCCGGGGGATGCCATGACCGCGTCGGCAATGCGGGACTCCTTGGAATCCGGAACGAGGTGGTCCACAAGGACGCCGAGCCGCCGGCCGGGACCGGGGTTGAAGCCGGCAACCGCCGCCGCCAGATCATCGATGCCGTGCAGGGGTTCGACGACGATGCCTTCCACCCGAAGGTCGTCGCCCCAGACCTTTTCCACGAGTTCGGCGTCGTGCTTGCCCTCCACCCAGATGCGGCTTGCCTTGGCCACCTGGGCCCGCTGGCCGGCGACCCGGACAGAACCGGAGGCCGTCCTGCCGGCAACCGGAGCGCCGGCAGCCGGCCGCGGCGCCGGGGGTATGAGCCTGATGGGGCGGCCCTCCAGGAGGAAACCGAAGCCCAGCTTGAAGGACCGGGACTTCCCGCGGCGGTCCTCCAGGGCAACCACGTGCATCCCTCCGGACTTTTCCACCCGCGTCACGGCGCCTACCCAGCCTGACTGCACATCCTCCAGCACCATGCCCCGCTCCACCGGCACCTCGGGCAATTCCGACTTGGCCGGGGCGGAAATGCCGCGGGGCCCCCAGTTTTGGTAATCCATGGATTCGATCCGCCTAGCGCTAGGTCCTCCGCACCGGAATTTCGCCCGGAGCGGTACCAATGCTAACAACGGGCCAAGGCATAATAGACTGTTAGCACTTAGGCATGTCGAGTGCTAACAAGGTGGCATCTGGCGGGGCATGGGCCCTGCACCATGGATGGAGGTGGAGAGTGAGCGAGCCACGCAAACTGGAAGTGCTGCGGGCCATCGTGGAGGACTACGTCCACTCCCGCGAGCCGGTTGGGTCGAAAGCCCTGGTTGAGCGGCACCACCTTGGGGTTTCCAGCGCAACCATCCGGAATGACATGGCGGCCCTTGAGGACGAGGGATTAATCACGGCCCCCCACACCAGTGCAGGGCGGATTCCCACGGACAAGGGCTACCGGCTTTTCGTTGACCAGATCTCGGCGGTCAAGCCGCTGTCGGCGGCCGAACGCCGGGCTATCCAGTCCCTCCTTGAAGGCGCAGACGATCTCGACGACGTCCTGGACCGCACCGTCCGGCTGCTGTCGCAGCTGACCAACCAGGTGGCTGTGGTCCAGTACCCGCACCTCAGCAAGGCGTTGGTGCGCCACATCGAATTCGTGCTGCTTGCCCCCCGCAAGGTGCTGGTGGTCCTCATTGCCAACAGCGGCAAGGTGGAGCAGCGGGTCATCGACGTCGGCCAGGACCTGGGCGACGACGCAGTGGCAGCACTCCGCACGCGTTTCCTCGCCGCACTGTCCGGGACGCCGCTGAGCCGGCTTGCCACGGCGCTTCCCTCCGTCGTGGCCGGCACGGCACAGGCACAGCGGCAGGCTGCGCACGCCCTGGCACTTGGCCTCGAGGGGCTGGCGCAAAACACCAGGGAGGACCGGATGGTCATGGCCGGGACAGCCAACCTGGCCCGGTCAAACGTTGACTTCCCCCTCAGCATCGGTCCCGTGCTCGAGGCCCTCGAGGAGCAGGTGGTGATGCTGCGGTTGCTGAGCGAGATGGCCCAGGACCACCGCGGCGTTGCCGTCAGCATCGGAAGGGAAAACCCCTACGACGGCCTGGCCGAAGCGTCGGTGGTGGCCACCGGCTACGGCCCCGACAGCGTCGCCAAGGTAGGAATCCTCGGGCCCACCAGGATGGACTACCCCACCACCATGGCCGCCGTCCGGGCAGTGGCCCGGTACCTTTCCAGGATTTTGGGGCCCTGACCCGCGCGGCCGGAGCATGTTCCGGCCGGGAACAACGGGCCGGGCCGCCCGACTGAACGCAGTACAACAAGGAAGAGATACGAACTTTGAGCAGCCACTATGACGTCCTTGGAGTCTCACCCGAAGCTACGGGCGAAGAGATCAAAAAGGCCTACCGCAAACTGGCCCGCACCCTCCACCCGGACGTAAACCCCGGTGAGGATGCCTCGGAACGCTTCAAGGCAGTAACTCACGCCTACGAGGTCCTCTCCGACCCCCAGAAGCGGCGGATCTACGACACCACGGGCAACGAGAACGGCACGGACAACGGCTTCGGCGGAGCCGGCTACGCGGGCCAGGGCTTCGCATTCCAGGACATCTTCGACACCTTCTTCGGCGCCGGGGGCAGCTCCGGCCCGGCTTCCCGTGTCCGCCGCGGCCAGGACGCCCTCATCAGCGTCCGGATCGACCTTCGCGACGCCGTGTTCGGCGTGAACAAGAAGCTCGAAGTGGACACCGCCGTGGTCTGCCCCACCTGTGAGGGATCCTGCTGCCGGCCCGGCACCCACCCCGAGCGCTGCGACATCTGCGGCGGCAGCGGCCAGGTCCAGCGGGCCGTCCGCTCCATCCTGGGCCAGGTCATGACTGCGGCCCCCTGCGGCACCTGCGAAGGCTTCGGCACCGTCATCAAGGACCCCTGCAACGAATGCAGCGGCCAGGGCCGGATCCGCAGCCGGCGTTCGCTGACCATCAAGGTCCCCGCCGGCGTAGCCACCGGAACCAGGATCCAGCTCTCCGGGCAGGGTGAGGCCGGCCCGGCGGGCGGCCCCGCCGGCGACCTGTACGTGGAAATCCGCGTCAACAATGACGCCACCTATGTGCGGGAAGGCGACGACCTGCACGCCACCCTGCACATCCCCATGACTGCCGCTGCCCTGGGCACCGACGTCAACCTGGAAACCTTCGACGGCACCCAGGACATCGACGTCAAGCCGGGAACACAGTCCGGCGAGGTCATCACCCTGCGCGGCCTTGGTGTCACCCACCTGCGCGGCTACGGCCGCGGGGACCTGAAGGTCCACCTCCAGGTGGACACCCCGGCGAAGCTCGACCCGGCGCAGGAAGACCTCCTCCGGCAGCTCGCCAAGCTTCGCGGGGAACAGATCACCGAGGGAAAGCTCGCTGCCAGCGGCGGCATGTTCGCCAAGCTCCGGGACCGGTTCGGTAACCTGTAGCGGTGAGCAATCCCGTCTTCTTCACACCCGCCGGGTCGCTGGCCGGAATGGCCCCCGGCGGCCACTTTGTCCTGGACGGTTCCGAGGCACGCCACGCAGTCACGGTTAAACGGCTGTCGCCGGGGGAGTCGGTGGACATCGTCGACGGGGCCGGCACCCGCATGACCGGAAAGGTCGTCTCCGCTGCACCCTCCGGCCTTGAAGTGGAGTGCGGTGCCGTGGCCACGGATGAAATGCCGGACGTACGGCTGGTGCTGGTCCAGGCGCTGGCCAAGGGAGATCGTGACGAGCTGGCGATCGAGACGGCCACCGAACTGGGGATCGACGCCGTCATACCGTGGCAGTCGGAACGGTCGATCGTCCGGTGGAAGGGCGACAGGGCCGCCCGCGCCCACGCCAAGTGGGAATCCGCCGTGGCGGCAGCCGCCAAACAGGCCCGGCGGGCCTGGATTCCCGAAGTCCGGGCAGCGGTTGAAACAGCAGGGCTGTCCGCTGCAGTGGAGGCCGCTGACCTGGCAGTCATCCTGCACGAAGACGCAGTGCGCCCGCTGCGTGCTGTCCTTGAAGAGTGGCAGGGGAATGCCCGGGCGGGAATCCTGGAAGTCCTTCTGATTGTCGGTCCGGAGGGTGGAATCAGCCCGCGGGAAGTAACGAAACTCTGCGACAAAGGTGCCGTGACTGCCCTGTTGGGGCACCACGTCCTGCGGTCCTCCACAGCCGGTCCCGCCGCCGTCGTGCTTGCAAGCGACATCCTTGGCCGGTGGACCGCTACCTGACTTTGAAGGACCTCGTGTCCTCATTGCGGTCCGGCTCCCCGCCGGAACCTGCCTGGGCCACCCGGAGCTCATAGTCGCCCGGCGGAAGGTTGAGCGCCAGCGTGAAAACTCCGGCCTGCCCCTGCCCGGCGGCCGCCGTGGTTTCTCCGGTCAGGAAGGGCGATTTGCTGCCACCGTCCCCGGACTGCAGGATTTGCCAGTGCAGCTTTGCCCCCGGCGACGTGCTGCGGCCGGTGATTTTCACGCTGCCGCTGGGCACCTCGGTGTTTTCCTGGGGATCGATGATCCAGACCGGTGCCACTAGGCCGGCGGCCCGGGTCATCAGCGCGCCCAGCTGGACTTTTCCGAACGCCACGTAGTCCGTGTGGCCGTCCACCAGGATCCGGACCCGGACCTGCTGCCCGGTGTCGATCAGGCCCGAGCTGGCAGCGGCGGCGGTGGCCGTATAGATCAGCTGCTGGATGGCACGGGCTGCCATATCAGCGTCGAGGTTGCTGTTGAAGGCATCTGCGGAGACGTCAACGGTGATGATGTCCTTGCCTGAAATGGACGTGGCAAGTTTGTCCGGGTTCTGCCACGGCGTGAAGAAGTCAGGGTCAAGCGGTTTCTCTGACATCATGGCGCGCAGGGCGCGGGTCACCGGGTTTTCCTGTTCCGGGACGTCCCGGAACTCGCGGTAGAGGAAGACGTTCCCGCCCGTGCGGCCGATCCAGTACACGGGCGCCTTGTTGGAGGACTGGGTGGTTTCCAGGGGGGCGCTGGTGGAGGGAGCGTCCGGCATGGTGCCGCCTGTGGCGGGGACCGAGGCGACGGTCCCCGTGGGGGCTGGTCCGCCTTCGGCAGTGCAGGCAGTGAGGACCGGAACGAGCACCAGGATTCCTGCCAGGACGGCCGGGCGCAGGCGCCCCATGGGTCGTCCTGCCCTTTCGGGCACAGAGGTTTCCGGCACTGTCCTGCCCTTGTCCTTTCATGGCGTGGCGGGCCGATCCCCCTGGCGGCCTGGCGTTCCAGCAGATGCTGGATTTCCAGCATTACACAGGGGAGGGCCGCCCCAACCGCACATTCGCCTCCCCGGCCCCAACTGCAACGGGAACGATATGAGGCCGATATGAAGTTGATACCAAACGCTGCTTTTCGCTGCCCGCAAACGGCACTTCAGGGTGGCGGAGGTGCAGGTCACTGGCCCGGCAGGTATCCGGCCGGGGCGTGTGCTGGCGTAAGATAAAGGGACCGCCGGCAGGTGCCCCGTTCATCGGGTATCGGCTGCAGCGAACAACTGATGTCGATCTTTGAGGGGACCACGGGCCTGCGGGCCAGCACCATGACTGAATCAGCAAATGGTAAGCGCCGGCTCAACACGGGCGATGGCAGTCCGGGGGAATTCCCGCACTCCCTTCCCGGCATCCGGACCGAAGTAGTCCTCTTCGAGAACTCCGACCAGATGGTTCAGTCGCTCGGCAGTCATGACGAGGCACTGCGGTTCATCGAGGAGCAGTTCCCGGACGTCAACTTCCATGCCCGCGGCAACGAACTGTCCATCAGCGGACCGGTCAGCGACGTTCCCCGCATCATGCGGCTCCTCCAGGAGGTCCGTGGCCTTGTGGCCCGGGGCACCGTCATCACCCCAGCGGTGCTGCAACAGCTGGTGGCCCTCCTCCGCACGCAGTCGCTGCAGAATCCCGTGGACGTGCTCACGCACGACATCCTCTCCAGCCGCGGCAGGACCATCCGGCCCAAGACGCTCAACCAGAAGACCTACGTTGACGCCATCGACGCCAACACGGTGATCTTCGGTATCGGCCCGGCCGGTACCGGCAAGACCTACCTGGCCATGGCGAAAGCCGTGCAGGCACTGCAGCAGAAGGAAGTCAGCCGGATTATCCTGACGCGCCCTGCGGTAGAGGCGGGGGAGCGTCTCGGGTTCCTGCCGGGCACGCTCAGCGACAAGATCGATCCCTACCTGCGGCCGCTTTACGACGCCCTGCACGACATGATGGACCCCGAATCCATTCCCCGGCTCATGGCCGCCGGCACCATCGAAGTGGCACCCCTCGCCTACATGCGCGGACGCACCCTCAACGACGCCTTCATCATCCTCGACGAAGCCCAGAACACCACGCCGGAACAGATGAAGATGTTCCTCACCCGGCTCGGGTTCGGGTCCAAGATGGTGGTCACCGGAGACGTGACCCAAGTGGACCTTCCCTTTGGGACGCGATCCGGGCTGCGGATCGTCGAAGAAATCCTGCAGGGGATCAAGGGCGTGAACTTCTCCGTCCTGGACGCCGCCGACGTCGTCAGGCACAGGCTGGTCGGCGACATCGTCAACGCGTACAGCATCTGGGACGAAGCCCAGCGGAGCCGCGTCAAGCATTCAGCAAGCCGCGAAAAACGGGGGGAACACGCGTGAGTATCGAGGTCAACAACGAGTCCGGCATCCAGGTGGATGAGTCCGCGCTTGTGGCCCTGTCACGGTACATCTTCGAACACCTTTACATCCATCCGCAGGCCGAACTGTCCATTCTCCTCGTGGATGAGCCGGCCATGGAGAAGCTGCACATTGAACTGATGGACGAACCGGGCGCCACGGATGTGCTCTCGGTGCCCATGGACGAATTGACCCCCGGGACACCCGGACGGCCCACGCCCCAGGGCATGCTGGGCGACATCGCCATCTGCCCGCAGGTCGCCAAGGTCCAGGCCAGGAACGCCGGGCATTCGCTGCAGGACGAAATGCTGCTGCTTACCACGCACGGCATCCTTCACCTGCTGGGCTACGACCATGCCGAACCGGAAGAGAAGGCGGAGATGTTCGGGCTCCAGCGGGAACTCCTGTCCGGCTTCACCGGCAAAGAAGCACCTGCCGAGACCACCCAGTGACGCAACTGCTGCTGGTTGCGGTGGCTCTGGTCTTCCTTGCCGTCGCAGCCCTGCTGACGGCGGCCGAGGCTGCCTTCAGCTTCCTTCCGCGGCACGACGCCGAAGAGGCACTCCACAGGAGCCGCGACAATGCGATGCGCCGCATCCTGGCTGAACCCGTGGCCCACACCCGGGCGCTTCGCTTCTGGCGCGTCTGGTTCGAAATGGCCTCCGCGGTGGCCGTCGCCGTCCTGATCGCAAGCCTGCTCGACAACGTTTGGCTCGCAGGACTTGTCGCCACCGGCATCATGGCCGTCCTGGGGTTCGTGATCGTTGGGGTCTCACCCCGCCAGCTCGGCAGGCTGCACTCCTCCGCGGTCGTCCGCTTCACCGCCCCGATGGTCCGGTTCCTCACCAGCGTGCTGGGTCCCATCCCGGGCTGGCTGGTGGCTTTGGGAAGTTCGGCAGCTCCAGGCGCACCCGGCGGCGACGACGCGTTCTTCAGCGAGCAGGAGTTCCGGGAACTCGTTGACCGCGCCAGCGAGTCGGACATGATCGAGGACACCGAAGCCGAAATGATCCAGTCGGTCTTCGACTTCGGCGATACCCTGGTGCGGGCCGTCATGGTCCCCAGGACGGACATCGTCAGCATCGACGCTGGCTCCAGCCTCCACCAGGCGATGTCGCTGTTCCTGCGCTCGGGATATTCGCGGATCCCGGTCATCAACGAGAACACGGACCACATCCTCGGCATCGTTTACCTCAAGGACGTGGCCGCCGTTATCCACCAGATGGGACCCGGGCAGGAGCCGCCGCTGGTCGAATCACTGGCCCGCGAGGTGCGCTATGTGCCCGAATCGAAGCCCGTCAGCGACCTCCTGCGCGAGCTGCAGAAGGAGTCCACGCACGTGGCCATCGTCATCGACGAGTACGGCGGCACCGCCGGGCTGGTAACCCTCGAGGACCTGATCGAGGAGATCGTGGGCGAGATCGTGGACGAATACGATACCGAGAGCGCCGAAGCCGTGGCGCTGGGGGACGGCTCCTACCGGGTCAGCGCCCGCATGGGCATCGACGACCTCGGCGAGCTTTTCGACCTCGAAATTGACGACGACGAGGTTGACACAGTGGGCGGCCTCCTCGCGAAGGCGCTCGGCCGTGTCCCCATCGTGGGAAGCAGCGTTGACGTGCAGGGCGTCTCGCTGCGGGCCGAACGGCTCGAGGGCCGGCGGAACCGCGTCAGCCACATCATTGCGGCGCCCGTACCAAGAGTAGAGACTGACCTTGAAGGCCTCCTCGAAGAGGCCGAAACAACCCAGCAGGGAGTTCCACGTGAGCAAGAAAAGTAAGGCTGCCGAACCGGACGACTTCGGCGGTTTCCGCGCGGGGTTTTCTGTCCTGGTTGGCAGGCCCAACGCGGGCAAGTCCACCCTGACCAATGCATTGGTAGGGAAGAAGGTGGCCATCACGTCCGCCAAGCCGCAGACTACCCGGCACACCATCCGGGGCATCGTGCACCGCGACGACGCCCAGCTGATCCTGGTGGACACACCGGGGCTGCACCGTCCCCGCACCCTCCTCGGCAAGCGCCTCAATGACCTGGTGGCCGACACCCTCGCCGAAGTGGACGCCATCGGCTTCTGCCTGCCTGCCAACGAAAAGATCGGGCCCGGCGACAAGTTCATCGCCGCCCAACTTGCAGCCGTGGGCCGCAAGCCTGTGATCGCCATCGTCACCAAAGCCGACCTCGTGGACAAGCAGGCACTGACGGAACAGCTCCTGGCCGTTGCCGCCCTGGGCCGCGAGGTGATGGGCGAGGACGGCTGGAAGGACATCGTCCCCGTTTCCGCTGCCGACGGTTTCCAGGTGGAAACGGTGGCCGATGTGCTCATCAGCCACATGCCGCCGTCGCCCCCGCTGTACCCGGACGGGGAATTGACGGACGAACCCGAGGCTGTCATGGTGGCAGAACTGATCCGCGAAGCAGCCCTGGAGGGTGTCCGGGATGAGCTTCCGCACTCCCTCGCCGTCGTGGTGGAGGAAATTGTTCCCCGTGATGACCGGCCGGAAGACAGCCCCCTGTTGGACGTGCGTGTCAACCTCTACGTCGAGCGCCCCTCACAGAAGGCCATCATCATCGGCAAGGGCGGTGCCCGCCTGCGTGAAGTCGGTACCAACGCGCGCAAAGGCATCGAAGCCCTCCTTGGCACGCGCATCTACCTTGATCTCCATGTCAAGGTGGCCAAAGACTGGCAGCGGGACCCGAAACAACTGGTCAAACTCGGTTTCTGACCAGCATTGGGACTGTTCGCGGGCGCGTGCAAGGTAAGTTGACCAGACTGGACCACTAAAATGGACCGGATTTCGTTTTTAGAGGAAGGTTCACCACGTGGGTCGAGGCCGCGACAATCGCGACAACGGGGCTGACCTGTCAGCCGGACCGGGACCGGTATCCCGTCACGCGGACAGCCATACCGTGGGTGCCGCACGGCACCTCGGGCCCCTGCGGAGCATGCCCTTGTGGTTGAAGGCCGTCACCGGGGTGGTGGCGCTGGTCCTCGTCGCGGCTGCTGCGTTCGCCGGATTTTGGTTCTTCCGGCTCCAGAACAACATCTCCAAGGCGCCGTTGAACGCGGGCGGGGAGAGCACCGAGTCGCCGGGGAACGATGCCACGGGCCGGCTGCAGATCCTGATCCTCGGCTCGGACACGCGCGACGGGAAGAACTCGGAGTATGGGACTGCCGATGATTCCACCGGGTACGGCAAGTCCGATGTGATGATGCTGATGGACATCTCCGAGGACAACAAGCGCGTCAACGTCATCAGCTTTCCCCGCGACCTGCTGGTGGACATCCCCGACTGCAAGGACACCAAGACCAAAAAGGATTACCCGGCACGCACCGGAGTCATGATCAATGAGGCCATGAGCGAGGCCGGCATCGGCTGCGCCGTGGACACGGTCAACAAACTCACTGGCATGCAGGTGGACCACTTCATGATGGCGGACTTCAATGCCGTGAAGGAACTTTCCAACGCCGTCGGCGGCGTGGACGTCTGCATCAGCGACGCAGTCTACGACCCTGATTCAAGGCTGCGGCTTCCGGCCGGCACGTCGTCCGTACAGGGCGAGATGGCGCTTTCCTTCCTCCGCACCCGCCACGCCTTCGCCGACGGCAGCGACCTGGGCCGCATCAAGGCCCAGCAGGGCTTCCTCTCGTCGCTGACGCGGAAGATCAAGGACGAAGGCACCCTGTCGGACCCCGCGAAAATGCTGAAGATCGCCGACGTCGTAACCCAGAACCTGACGGTGGATGACGGCCTCGCTTCCGTTCCCACGCTGCTGACCATCGGCAACCGGCTCAAGAACATCGACATCAGCAAGGTGGCGTTCGTTGCGGTGCCCACGACGCCCGCACCCGTCGACCCCAACAGGCTCGTCATCGCAGAACCCGCAGGGGCCCAGCTGTTTTCGGCGCTGCGGAAGAACGTGGACCTGACCGATCCCACTGCGCCCACCACGCCGTCGCCCACGGAGTCGGCACCGCCTTCGGCGGCCCCCACGGAGACCGCTCCGCCGGTTCCGCCGTACAACAAGGCCATCCAGCCGGTCACGGTCGCTAACGGAAGCGGCGTCAACGGCCGTGCCCAGGAGCTGGTCCAGGCGCTGGTAGCCGGCGGCTTCACCCAGACCGGGCAATTCCTCGCCCAGCCGGTCGCCAAGTCAGCGGTCTACTACGGGAATGGCTTCGCGGATGTGGCTGCCGATGTGGCCGCGCTGCTGGGAATCCCTGCCACGCTCATGATTCCCGCCCCGGGCGTGTCCGGCGTTCAGGTGTATGTCGGCAGCGACTTCACCACCGGCACGGCCTACGGAGCGGCAGGTGGCGGAACTGCCGCTGCCTTGCCCCAGGACATTGTCAACCAGACCGCAGGTGACAAGGTCTGCCAGCAGGCCAATCCCGAGCTGATCGTCCGGTAGCAGCAGCGGTTCCTGCGGCGCTCAAGTGCCACCAGCAAGAACATGGGCCCCGCCGAAAACGGCGGGGCCCATGTTGGTGCGCTCCGGTTACCAGATGCTGACCCGCTCGGCGGCCGGCATCCACATTCCATCGTCCTCGGTGACATCGAAGGCCTCATGGAACGGATCGAGGTTCTTCGCTATGGCGTTGGTCCGGAACTCGTTCGGTGAGTGGGGATCGGTCGCAAGCCGGCGGATGGCCTCCTCCTGCCGGATGACCTGGCGCCAGCCCGCGGCCCAGGAAGCGAAGAACCGCTGCTGGCCGGTCAGGCCGTCAAGGACCTCCGGTTCCCTGCCGTCGAGGCTGATCAGGTACGCCTTGTAAGCGATGGTGAGCCCTGCCAGGTCGCCGATGTTCTCGCCCAGCGTAAGCCGGCCGTTGACGTGGTGCCCGGGCGCGGCGGTGGGGGAGAGCGCGTCGTACTGCGCCACGAGCCGGGCCGTCAGCGCCTCGAAAGCCTGCCGGTCCTGGTCGGTCCACCAGTTCCGAAGGGCCCCGCCGCCGTCGAACTGTGAGCCCTGGTCATCAAAGCCGTGGCCTATCTCATGGCCGATCACAGCGCCGATGCCGCCGTAGTTGACGGCGTCGTCGGCATCGGCGGTGAAGAACGGCGGCTGCAGGATAGCCGCGGGGAAGACGATCTCGTTCATCATCGGGTGGTAGTACGCATTGACCGTTTGTGGCGTCATCAGCCACTTGTTCCGGTCCACGGGCTTGCCCACCTCATCGAGGTGCCTGTCGACATCGGCGTTGTGGGCGCGTTCCACGTTGCCCAGCAGGTCCTCGGGGTCGATCTCCACGGCCGAATAGTCGATCCACTCGTCCGGGTAGCCAATCTTCGCCCGGAACGCCTCCAGCTTGCGCAGGGCTTCGGCTTTAGTGTCCTCGCCCATCCAGCCGACGTCATTGATGCTGCGGCGGTAGGCCTCGATCAGGTTCGCCACCAAAGTCTGCATCCGCGCCTTGTGGGACTCGGGGAAATGGCGTGCCACGTAGATCTGGCCGACAGCTTCACCGAGGCCTGCTTCGACGACCGCGACGCCGCGCTTCCACCGGTCCTTATTTCTGGGCGTGCCGCTGATGGTGGTGCCGTAGAAGGCAAAGTTGGCGTCCACGAACTCGGAGGACAGATAGGGTGCGGCCGCACTGACGACGCGCATGGCCAGCCACTCCTGCCACGTGCTGACCGGGACTTCGTCCAGGAGCCCGGCAGCGCCGGTGAAGAAGTCAGGAGTGCTGACCACGATTTCAGTGCGCTTGTCCGCATCGATTCCGGCGGCGTCAAACCAGGTGGCAAGCAGGGGGAAGAGCCCGGCGGCCTCCTCCGCCGTCTTGAGGTTGTAGGTCTTCTGCGGGTCCCGGAGGGTGACGTTGTCCCAATGGTGGGACGCGAGCTTTGTCTCCAGCCCGACCACGCGCGCTGCTGCACCCTTCGGATCCGCAACACCGGCCAGTTCGAACATCTTCTCCACGTGTGCCGTGTACGCGGCAACGATCGGGGCGAACTTCCCGTCACGGTAGTAGGACTCATCGGGAAGGCCCAGGCCGCCCTGGCCGGTGTAGAGAAGGACCCGGTCGGGGTTGCCCGCATCCGGCGCGGGGTAGATGTAAAATAAGCCGCCCACGTCCTTGCGGAACAGCCGTCCCGCCAGGGCAATGAGGTCCCGCGCCGAGGCGGTGGCGAAAACTTCCGCGAGTCGCCCGCGGATGGGCTCCATGCCCTTGCCCTCGACGGTGGCTTCGTCCATGAAGCTGCTGTAAAGCCCGCCGATCTTCCGCTCGATCCCGGTGGCGTCGCCGCCCTTGGCCGCGGCCTCCTCGATGATGTCCCGGACGGCAATTTCGGACCCGTCCCGCAGGGCGGTGAAGGTCCCCTCCAGGGGACGGTCATCCGGAATTTCGGTGGCCTTCAGCCAGGCGCCGTTGATGTGCTGGTAGAGGTCGTCCTGCGGCCGGACTGTGTGATCAATGGTGGACAGATCGATCCCCGAAATGGGCACTGCAACTCCTTTGCTGGGACGCCGCTGCCGGGCGGAACACCGCAGAGCGTCTGCATGCTGGACTTTACGGACGGTAGTGCCCTTTCATCTTACGCACCCGTGTTACCCTCAAAGTGTGCGTGCAGAGCTCCTTCTCCTTAGCTGCCGCGGCGAGGCCACAGACGCTATCTAGCGCACGGCCCACCCTCGCTGCGGAGTTTGTGTTGCCCGGCCACCCTTTCACTGAAGATCGATAGAAAAGGCCACGAACATCATGCGTAACGCACAAAAGCCCTCCGGAATGCCCGCCCACCGGTACACGCCGTTCCAGGACCAGATCAAAGTTGAACTGCCGGACCGCACCTGGCCGGACAAGGTCATCACCAAGGCCCCGCGCTGGTGCGCAGTTGACCTGCGCGACGGCAACCAGGCGCTGATCGATCCCATGAGCCCCGCCCGCAAGATGAAGATGTTCGACCTGCTGGTGCGCATGGGCTACAAGGAAATCGAGGTTGGTTTCCCGTCCGCGTCCCAGACGGACTTCGACTTTGTCCGCCAGCTCATCGAAGGTAACCACATCCCGGATGACGTCACCATCCAGGTCCTGACGCAGGCCCGGGAACACCTGATCGAACGGACCTACGAGTCCCTGGTGGGGGCGAAGCAGGCCATCGTCCACCTCTACAACTCCACGTCCGTGCTGCAGCGGCGCGTGGTCTTCAACCAGGACGAGGACGGCATCCTGGACATAGCGCTGCAGGGGGCCCGCCTGTGCAGGAAGTACGAGGAAACCCTCGCTGACACGCACGTGACGTACGAGTACTCACCGGAGTCCTTCACCGGCACGGAACTCGAGTACGCCGTGCGGGTGTGCAACGCCGTCGCCGATGTTTTCGAAGCCTCCGCCGACCGCCAGGTGATCATCAACCTGCCCGCCACTGTGGAAATGGCCACCCCCAACATCTATGCCGATTCCATCGAGTGGATGAGCCGCCACCTGCACCCCCGCGAAGGCATCATCCTCTCGTTGCACCCGCACAACGACCGCGGAACCGGGGTGGCTGCCGCCGAACTGGGCTACATGGCCGGCGCCGACCGCATCGAAGGCTGCCTGTTCGGAAACGGTGAACGGACCGGCAACGTGGACCTGGTGACCCTGGGCCTGAACATGTTCGTCCAGGGCATCGACCCCATGATCGACTTCTCCAACATCGACGACGTCCGCCGGACCGTGGAGTACTGCAACCAGCTGCCGGTTCCCGAGCGTTCGCCGTACGGTGGCGACCTGGTGTTCACCGCTTTCTCCGGATCCCACCAGGACGCGATCAAGAAGGGCTTTGAAGCACTGGAGCGCGACGCCGCAGCGGCCGGCAAGGCCGTGGATGACTTCACCTGGCAGGTTCCTTACCTGCCGGTGGACCCCAAGGACCTGGGCCGCAGCTACGAAGCCGTCATCCGCGTGAACTCCCAGTCCGGCAAGGGCGGCGTGGCCTACCTGCTGAAGAATGAGCACAGCCTGGACCTGCCGCGCCGCGCGCAAATTGAGTTCTCCGGCGTCATCCAGCGCCGCACTGACACGGTGGGCGGCGAGGTCAGCGGAGCACAGCTGTGGCAGATCTTCCAGGACGAGTACCTGCCGTCCGGCAACGCCGAGGGGCAGTGGGGCCGCTACTCCCTGGGCGGGGTCAAGACGGAAACGGATGCCGACGGCGGCATGACGCTTCACGCCTCGCTCACCATCGATGGTGCCCAGGTCAGCCGCACCGGGACGGGAAACGGCCCTATCGCAGCCCTGCTGAACATCCTCCACGAGGACGGCGTGGACGTCCGGGTGCTGGACTACAGCGAGCACGCCCTGTCCGAGGGCGGCAACGCCGCCGCGGCCGCGTATGTCGAATGCGCCGTGGGGGAGCGGGTCCTGTGGGGTGTCGGCATCGATGCGAACACCAGCATGTCCTCCCTCAAGGCCGTCATTTCGGCGGTCAACCGGGCCATCCGGGACGCCCGGGCCTGACACCTGGCGGTGGTGCCGCCGGTTCCAACCGGCCGCACCACCGTGGCCTGTCGGCAGGCTGCCGGGCAGGATGGGAAGATAGAGCGTGGTTCAACAGTCTTTTGCCTCCCGGGCGTACCGGGACGACGCCGTGGTACTCCGTACCCACAAGCTGGGTGAGGCGGACCGCATCATCACGCTCCTGACCAAGCACCATGGCCAGGTCCGCGCCGTCGCCAAAGGCGTGCGCCGCACCAGCAGCCGGTTCGGTGCCCGGCTTGAACCCTTCATGGTGGCAGACCTGCAACTGGTGTCCGGCCGCACGCTGGACATCGTCACGCAGGCAGTTGCCAAAGGTGCATACGGCGGCAGTATTGCCGCGGATTACGGCAGGTACACGGTTGCCGCCGCCATGACGGAGACCGCGGAGAAACTGACCGATGTGGACGGTGAAGCCGGAACCGCCCAATACAACCTGTTGGTGGGCGCCCTCGCCGCACTGAGCCGCGACGACCACGCCGCAGGCCTCATCCTGGACTCCTACCTTCTTCGTGCCCTGGCCACCGGCGGTTGGGCCCCCAGCTTTACCGATTGCTCGCGCTGCGGAATGCCCGGCCCGCATACAGCGTTTTCCGCACCCCTTGGCGGCATGGTCTGCGCACAGTGCAGGCCGCCCGGGTCACCTGCACCCGCTTCCGAAACCGTTGTCCTGCTGGCAGCCCTGCTGACCGGTGACTGGGCCACTGCGGATGCGTCGTTGCCGCAGCACCGCAAGGAGGCCGCCGGCCTGGTGGCGGCATACCTGCAATGGCATCTTGAACGAGTACTGAAATCCCTCAAACATGTGGAGCGCAGCTGACAGTGGCCTTGGGAAAAAAGAACAATGCACCCCGGAAGCGCACCCATCCCGTGGTGGCCCCGTACCCGCACCCTTCGGGCGCGGTGGCACCCTTCATCCCCGCTGAATTCATTCCCCGGCACGTGGCCATCGTCATGGACGGCAACGGCCGGTGGGCCAACCAGCGCGGCCTGCCCCGGATCGAGGGCCACAAGGCGGGGGAGCCGGCCCTGCTTGATGTGATGGCCGGTGCCATCGAGCTCGGGATTGAGTATGTCAGCGTCTACGCGTTTTCCACCGAGAATTGGCGCCGTTCGCCGGAGGAAGTCCGCTTCCTGATGGGATTTAACAAGGACGTGCTTCGAAGGCAACGGAACCAGTTGGACGACTGGGGGGTGCGCGTGCGCTGGGCAGGCCGCCGGCCGCGCCTTTGGGGTTCCGTGATTCGGGAACTGGAGGAGGCTGAGGAGTTCACCGCCGCCAACACCACCTGCAATTTGACCATGTGTGTTAATTACGGCGGCCGGGCCGAGATAACCGACGCCGTCTCCGCGATCGCTGCGGACGTCGCAGCTGGCAGGCTCAAGCCGGGCGCCATCACCGAGCGGACCATCCAGAAGTACCTGGATGAGCCCGACCTCCCCGACGTGGACCTCTTCCTGCGCAGCTCGGGGGAGCAGCGGCTCTCCAACTTCCTGCTCTGGCAGTCCGCGTATGCGGAGTTCGTCTTCATGGACACGCTGTGGCCCGATGTCGACAGGCGGACCCTTTGGACCGCCGTCGAGGAATATGCCAGGCGGGACCGCCGCTACGGCGGTGCCATAGATGCTGCCGCTGCACCGGCGGATCCCCAGGCGGACTAGCGTTCGCCGTACGCCCGCAGCCAGCGGGCCAGCCGGAAATAGGCGTCGGACCGGACCGGCCCGGGGGAGAGGAAGACGTCATGCAGCGCACCGTCAATCCGCTCGATGGTCACGGTACGGCCCAGGGCAAGTGCCCGGGTGCTGATGATGTTCACATCCAGGACAGCGTCTGTGCGCCGCATTTCTTCGGACCAGAGCAGGCCGTTGGCACTTCCTTTGGACAGCAAGACCAGGATCGGCGCCTCGATGTCCAGGCCGCGCGCCACGCGGGCATGCCCCGCGAGGACTGCCCGCAGCCACCCTGCCCGAACGGGAAAAGCCAGGCGGGGGCGGTAGCGCTCATCAACCGGCCATTCGCCGTCGGCGGCGTCGCTGATGGTACGCCAGTAGTGCCCACGCTCCGGAAGGCGGAGGACCGCCTGCGGGCGCAAGCGGGCCACCGGACGCACCATGCTGGAGGCTGCCCGCCGGACCAGCGAACTTCCGTGCATCTCCAGCCAAGGACTGTTCAGGATCAGCAGGGAGACGGCCTCCGGATGCTGGCTGGTCCACAGGGCCGCCACCAACCCGCCGGTCGAATGTCCCATCAAAACCAGCGGCCCGGGGATTCCCTCCTGGCGGATCAAGCGGGCGGCTTCTTCGATCTCGGCGTCGTAAGCGGCCAGGTCCGCCACGTACCCCCCTGGTGACTCCGGGCGCAGGCTCCGTCCGTGATTATGCATGTCCAGGGCGTAGAAGTCATAGCCGGCGGCAGCCCAGAACCGGGCCAGGTCAACATTGAAGAAATAGTCGCTCCAGCCGTGCAGGAAGAGCACAGCCCGGCGCGGGCCGCTGTCGGACGCGTTGCCCTGGCCTGGCCTGAGCCGCACCAGGGTTGCTGTCCGGCCCACCCCGTCAGGTCCGGCGGCCGTAAAGGTCAGGGACTCGAAATCCTCCCCCAGGATGTCCTGCTGCCACTGCATGTCCCTCATGCTAGACCGGGACGCCGCGCTGCGCCGGTCCGTTCGGCCGCGTCTCCGTTTTGGTGCGGGGCCCCGGAGACGCGAAACTAAAGGCATGCGCGTTTACCCCACTTTCTTCAGGCTGGCCTTTTCATGGATGGACGCCGAGCGCGCCCACAAGATCGGATTTAAGGGCATCCGGCTCGCGCATGCGTCGCGAGCCGGGAGGGTCCTGCAGAAGCTGACTGCTCCGGCGCCATCGCTGCAAACCACGGCCTTCGGCGTGACTTTTCCGTCGCCGTTCGGACTCGCCGCCGGTTTTGACAAGGAAGGCCACGGGATCGAGGCCCTGGCGGACCTTG
Organism: Pseudarthrobacter sp. NIBRBAC000502770; assembly: GCF_006517815.1. Classification (NCBI taxonomy): domain Bacteria; kingdom Bacillati; phylum Actinomycetota; class Actinomycetes; order Micrococcales; family Micrococcaceae; genus Pseudarthrobacter; species Pseudarthrobacter sp. NIBRBAC000502770. The sequence continues at coordinate 1,680,144 of NZ_CP041198.1, read as the reverse complement.
GATTCGGGCACATCGAAGTAGGCACCATCACCGGACAGGCGCAACCCGGCAATGACAAGCCGAGGCTCTTCCGCCTGGTCCAGGACCGGGCCGTCATCAACCGGATGGGATTCAACAACGACGGCGCGTCTGCCGTTGCGCCCCGGCTGAAGGCAGCGCGTGCCGCACTCCAGCGCCGCTACCCGTCCGTGCGTCCGGTCATCGGGGTCAACATCGGCAAGACCAAAGTGGTGGAACTTGCCGACGCAGTTGATGACTACCTGGTCAGCGCACGCAGCCTGGCGCCGGCTGCCGACTACCTCGTGGTGAATGTCAGTTCCCCGAACACCCCCGGACTGCGGCTGCTCCAGGACGTGGAAACACTTCGTCCCCTGCTTACCGCCGTAGGACAGGAAGCCGATCGCGCCGCCGGACGGCACGTACCCCTGCTGGTGAAGATCGCACCGGACCTCAGCGACGAGGACATCGACGACGTTGCGCGCCTTGCCTTGGACCTGAAGCTGGACGGCATCATTTCCACCAACACCACCATCGCCCGCGAAGGGCTGGCATCGCCGGCGGAAACGGTGGAGAAATGCGGCGCCGGCGGATTGTCCGGAGCTCCCCTGAAGCAGCGTTCCCTTGAGGTGCTGAAACGGCTCAAGCACGCCACCGGCAACGCACTGAGCCTCGTCTCGGTAGGCGGCGTTGAGTCGGCGCAGGACGTCCAGGAGAGGCTCGACGCCGGCGCCACCCTGGTGCAGGGCTACACGGCTTTCCTCTACGAGGGACCGTTCTGGGCTGCCCGGATCAACAAGCAGCTGGCAAGGAACCGCCGCTCCTGACCCTCGAGCCCCCTGGCGCCCGCGACGGGCGCGGCCCATATCAAAAGCAGGCACCCCGGCGGATTTCCGCCGGGGTGCCTGTGGTTGAGAGGTTGATGGATGGTCAGGCGGGGTACTGGCCGCGCTGCACCTGGGGCTTGGGCAGCCGCAGTTTCCGGAACTGGAGGGACCGCATGGAGCCGTACCAGACCGTGCCGCGCTCCACCTCGCCGAACTTTTCCGCCAGGCGCTTGCGGAGCTTGCGGGACAGGATGAACACATCCACGAAAACCGCCAGGAACATCACCCAAAAAGCTCCCAGGACGTAGATCATCATGTCACTGGAGGCCGGAACCACCAACGACACCAGCACGAAAACCAGGGCACCAAACATCAGGTACTCGCCGAGGTTGAACCGGGCATCCACAAAGTCGCGGGCAAACCGTTTCTGCGGACCCTTGTCGCGAAGCGGCAGGAACTTCTCATCGCCCGTATCCAAGGCCCGGCGCATCTTGAGGCGCTGGTCCTGGACGGCCTGGCGTTCGGCGGCCTTGGATGCCTTGCGGTCCTCGGGTACCAGCGGCCGTTTGCGGGCGGCTTCCTGGGCCTTCCGCGTTGGGGTGGGTGCGCCCTTGCCCGCCACGCTTCCTTGCCGAGCCGCCGCCTCCGCTGCCTGCTGGTCTATGGTCTCCTGCGCCGAGGGCGCTTCTTTTCTACGTCCGAACACCTGACCAGAATACCTTGCAGCGGACCGCCTCCTGCCTGCGGTGGCAGGTCCGCTGGCCGGCGGCCAAAAGTGACGGGGGTAATGTTTTGGCCATGACTTCATCACCTGCGGCAACCCCGCGCAGCACGACCACTACGACAGGACCGGGCCGGGAGGCCAGCGGCGGGACGGAAGACCTTCGGTCCGCTGTAGACCGGTCCTTCGACCAGACCCTGGCACGGCTCAAGGAGTTGGTTGCCATCCCGGGGATTGCGTGGCCCAGCTTCGAGCGCGCCCCCCTGGAGCGAAGCGCCGACGCCGTCGCGGAGCTCCTCCGCGCCGCTGGGATCGACGACGTCCAGGTGCTTTCCGTCAATAAGGACGACGGCACGCCCGGCGGGCCGGCCGTCGTCGCCCGCCGCCCTGCTGCCGCTGGAAAGCCGACTGTCCTCCTCTATGCCCACCACGACGTCCAGCCCGTGGGCGATGAGTCGCTGTGGGAAACCCAGCCCTTTACCGCCGTCGAGAAGGACGGACGGCTGTACGGACGCGGCGCCGCCGACGATAAGGCCGGCATCATGGTGCACATTGCCGCTTATGCAGCTGCAGCCGAGGTCCTTGGCGGTTCCCTGGGCCTCGGCGTGACATTCTTCATCGAGGGCGAGGAAGAAGCGGGGTCGCCCACGTTCCGGACCTTCCTGGAAGCGAACCGGGAGCTGCTCCGGGCCGATGTCATTGTGGTTGCCGACTCGAGCAACTGGAAGGTCGGCACGCCTGCCCTCACCACCAGCCTCCGCGGCCTGGTCGACGGCACTGTCGAGGTGCAGGTACTCGACCACGCGGTGCACTCCGGCATGTTCGGTGGGCCGGTCCTGGACGCCCCCACCCTGCTGTCCCGGCTCATTGCCACGCTTCACGACGCCGACGGAAACGTCGCCATCGAAGGGCTGGTGGCCACCGATACGGCTGCCGTGGAGATGCCGGAGGCGGACTACCGCGCCGACGCGTCCGTGCTCGACGGCGTCCGCCTGGCCGGGACGGGAAGCATCGCCTCGAGGCTGTGGACCAAGCCGGCCCTGTCCATCATCGGTTTCGACGCTCCCGCCGTCGAGGTGGCGTCCAACACGCTGCTTCCGCGGGCCAGGGCAAAATTCAGCCTGCGGCTGGCGCCCGGCCAGGTCCCGGCCGAGGCCATGGATGCAGTGCGCAGGCATGTGGAAGCCAACGCGCCCTTCGGGGCGAAGGTTGTCTTCACCCCGGGCGAGGCAGGCAACCCCTTCCAGACCGACACATCGTCCCCCGCCGCAACTGTGGCCATGTGGGCACTGGGGGAGGCCTGGGGCGTTCAGGCGGTCGAAACGGGCATCGGCGGGTCCATCCCCTTCATTGCCGACCTCACTGAGTTGTATCCCGAGTCCCAGATCCTGGTGACCGGGGTGGAAGACCCCGATTCGCGTGCGCACAGTGCCAACGAGTCACTGCACATCGGCGACTTCCGCAATGCCATCCTGGCTGAAGCCCTCATGCTCAGCCGGTTGAACAATGAAGGCCTCACCACAGGGAATTGATGGCCGTTCGGAACACCGGCACCTGCCCTGCTGCCAGGGAACAAGCTGGGTTCTTTGACGGTTACGCCAGGAGTTAGAGCTACAGGACTGCCGCGCGTAGCATGTAGCTATAGCCCATACCGTATTTGTAGGGGCAGGCGCCGTTACGGCGACGCCGCCAGACCGTCCTAAGAAGGTAGGCCAATGAGCACCTCAACCAACGAAAACAGCACCGCCACCACCGTGGCCAGCGACGAACTGCCCGTTCACGAGGTCAACCTGACCGATGTCGCCGCCGGCAAGGTGCGCAGCCTCCTCGAGCAGGAAGGCCGCACGGACCTGCGCCTGCGCGTTGCCGTGCAGCCCGGTGGCTGCTCAGGGTTGATTTACCAGCTCTACTTCGACGAACGGCTCCTCGATGGTGACGCTGTCCGCGACTACGACGGAGTGGAAGTCGTCGTGGACAAGATGAGCGTGCCGTACCTGAGCGGTGCAAGCATCGACTTCGAGGACACCATCTCGAAGCAGGGTTTCACCATCGACAATCCGAACGCCGGCGGCTCCTGCGCCTGCGGCGATTCATTCCACTAAGCCGGTTATTTCGCCTGATGTCGGCGCCGGGCTTCCAGCCGTTTAAAACGGCACGGGGGCTCGGCGCCGACATGTGGGCGAAACGCCCGGCGGAGCGGTAAGCTCTACATCGAGTAGTAAAACTTTTTTGTGCCCGGAGCGCCGATGGGCTGCCCGGACAACAGCAACAAGTAGGAAGGGCCGTCTGTGAGTTCGCAGAACCGAACCGGCAGCCGACGCAAAACGATCACCACGATCTCAAGCTTGGCTATAGCCGGCGCGTTGGTTTTGACCGGATGTTCGCCAGAGGTAGAGAAAGGCTGGATGCCCACTGAACGGGGCACAACCAGCAACACCGACCGCATCATGGACCTCTGGGTCAACTCATGGATTGCTGCGCTCGTGGTTGGCGCCATCACGTGGGGCCTGATCATTTGGTGTATTGTCGCCTACCGCCGCCGCAAGGGAACCGTCGGCTTCCCGCGGCAGACCAGCTTCAACCTTCCGCTGGAAGTCTTCTACCTCACCATCCCCATCTTCATGGTCCTGGTGTTCTTCTACTTCACGGACCGTGACCAGCAGGCGATCGATGACCGCTCACAGCCTGCCGACGTCGTTGTGGACGTCCGCGGCAAACAGTGGGCCTGGGACTTCAACTACAAGTCCGGCCAGGTAATCCAGGAAGACCTCCACGAGGCAGGCGTCCAGGCGCATCTCACTGGCAACACCATCGATATGGAACAGCTCCCCACCCTGTACCTGCCGGTCAACAAGTCCGTTGACCTCGAGCTCAATTCCCGCGATGTCATCCACTCCTTCTGGGTTCCCGCCTTCCTGCAGAAGCGCGACATGATTCCCGGCAAGACCAACTACATCCGGTTCACCCCCACTAAAGAGGGCACCTACGACGGTAAGTGTGCCGAACTCTGCGGCGAGTACCACTCCGAAATGCTGTTCCGCGTGAAGGTGGTGTCGGAATCCGAATTCCAGGCCCACATGGACCAGCTCAAGGCTGCAGGCAACACCGGCCTGCTCGGTGTTGAGTACGACCGCAACCCGAACCTGAACGAAACCAAGTAAGGGGAGCGACGTGGCTACGTACACCCAATCCGCACCCACGGGAGTCCTGTCTGCTCCCGTGGTACCCAAGTCCAAGGGGCGCATCGTCGTCAACTGGATCACCTCCACGGACCACAAGACCATCGGGTACATGTACCTGATCGCGTCCTTCGTGTTCTTCTGCGCAGGCGGGGTGATGGCGCTGCTGATCCGCGCCGAACTCTTCGAGCCCGGCATGCAGATCCTGCAGACCAAGGAACAGTACAACCAGCTGTTCACCATGCACGGCACCGTCATGCTGCTGATGTTCGCCACCCCGCTGTTCGCGGGGTTCGCGAACGTGATCATGCCGCTGCAGATCGGCGCCCCGGATGTGGCGTTCCCGCGCCTGAACGCGCTGGCCTTCTGGTTCTTCCTGTTCGGCTCCACCATCGCCGTGTCCGGCTTCATTACCCCGCAGGGCGCGGCATCCTTTGGCTGGTTCGCTTACGCGCCGCTGTCCAACACCACATTTACGCCGGGTATCGGTGGCGACCTGTGGGTCTTTGGCCTGGCGCTGTCCGGCTTCGGCACCATCCTCGGTGCCGTCAACTTCATCACCACCATCATCTGCATGCGCGCCCCGGGCATGACCATGTGGCGGATGCCGATCTTCACCTGGAACACCCTGATCACCGCCATCCTGGTGCTCATGGCGTTCCCGCCGCTGGCTGCGGCACTGTTCGCCCTCGGCGCGGACCGGAAGTTCGGTGCGCACATCTTCGATCCCGCCAACGGCGGCGCCGTCCTGTGGCAGCACCTGTTCTGGTTCTTCGGCCACCCGGAGGTGTACATCATCGCGCTGCCGTTCTTCGGCATCGTCTCGGAGATCTTCCCGGTGTTCAGCCGCAAGCCGATCTTCGGCTACAAGGGCCTGGTCTACGCCACCATTGCCATCGCAGCCCTGTCGGTCACCGTGTGGGCCCACCACATGTACGTCACCGGCGCGGTCCTGCTGCCGTTCTTCTCCTTCATGACCATGCTCATCGCGGTGCCCACCGGCGTGAAGTTCTTCAACTGGATCGGCACCATGTGGCGGGGGTCCCTGACCTTCGAAACCCCCATGCTGTGGAGCCTCGGCTTCCTCATCACCTTCCTGTTCGGCGGCCTTACCGGCATCATCCTGGCCTCCCCGCCGCTGGACTTCCATGTCTCCGACTCCTACTTCGTGGTGGCGCACTTCCACTACGTGGTCTTCGGCACGGTCGTGTTTGCGATGTTCGCAGGCTTCTACTTCTGGTGGCCGAAGTGGACCGGCAAGATGCTCAACGAACGGCTCGGCAAGATCCACTTCTGGCTGCTGTTCCTGGGCTTCCACGGCACCTTCCTGATCCAGCACTGGCTCGGCGTCATGGGCATGCCCCGCCGCTACGCGGACTACCTGCCGGAGGACAACTTCACCTGGATGAACCAGTTCTCCACCGTCGCTTCCTTCGTGCTCGGCGCGTCCCTGATCCCGTTCTTCTGGAACGTCTACATCACCTGGCGCAAGGCTGAGAAAGTCCAGGTTGACGATCCCTGGGGCTTCGGAGCTTCGCTGGAATGGGCCACCTCCTGCCCGCCGCCGCGGCACAACTTCACGTCCCTGCCCCGGATCCGTTCGGAGCGTCCCGCCCTGGACCTGCACCACCCGGAACTCCGCCAGGTCCACACCGCCGATTCGCCGGCTCCCGCGGCCGCAGTTCTCGGTAACGCCGACCAGAAGGACACTGCACAGTGAAAATCGAATCCTGGATCTTTGGCTCCGGAGTTTTCTTCTTCGTACCCGTCTCGCTGGTCTACGGCTTCCTGACCAACTGGAGTGAGTGGGTCGGTATCCTGGGCATCCTGCTGCTGGGCGGCCTGGCTGGCATGATCGGTGCCTACCTCGGCTTCACCGCCCGTCGCGTAGGGCTTCGTCCCGAGGACCGCAGCGATGCTGAGATCCACGAGGGCGCCGGCGAGCAGGGCCACTTCAGTCCCTGGAGCTGGTGGCCTCTGGTCCTCGGTATCGCCTGCGCTACCGGCTTCCTGGGCCTGGCCGTTGGTCCCTGGATCATCTTCATCGCCGGCGGCATCGCCGTCGTAGCCCTCGTGGGCTGGGTGTACGAGTACAGCCGCGGAGACCACGCACACTAAGCAACAAAGAGAATAACGACGTCGGGCCCCACCAGATTGGTGGGGCCCGCCGTCGTTTATTGCCTTCCAACGGCCCTTATCCAGCCCCCTGCGACTCCAAAAGGTCGCGAAGCTCCCGCAGGGCCGCCTTCGCGCTTGCAAGCCACTGAGCGTCCGCCAGCGGAACTTCACTCACCGAGAGCTCCACCTCACAGCCTTGCGCGAAGTCAGCTCCCATCACCTGGAGCAGCGACCGCGCGTCCACCTCCGCGGCGCCGGCCTTGCTGATGGTGACGGGAAGCCCGGTGTCCGTGGCGGCCCGGACAAATACCGCTGCGGAACGTGCATGCAGGCCTGCGGGCGCTGCCACCACAGCCTTTTCTATTGGCAAAGGGACTCCTTTTTGAGAGACGGCCCCCTCCGTCATTTAGTGAATTTCCAGACCAAATATAGCGTTCACCACGTTGTGGTTAGCAAAGACGGAGACTGTGCCGGCGCTGGTCTAGACCGTCCTAAAATTGAATGAACCCAACGGCAGGAGAAAGAACATGGCAGCTGGCGCCGCGGCAATCACGGGCGACATTGACCGCACCAGCGGCACGGCAATTTACGTCCAGCTTCGTGAGATTCTTCGGACGTACATCGCCCAGTCCTGCCCGCCGGGATCTGCGCTGCCGTCAGAACGGGACCTGGCGGAGCGGTTCGGGCTGGCACGCATGACAGTGCGCCAGGCTATTGATGCCTTGGTGGGGGAGGAGGTCATCGAGCGGGTTGTGGGCCTCGGGACCTTCGTGCGGCGGCCGAAACTGGATCTCCAGGTTAAGCTCACCTCCTACAGTGAAGAGATGCAGCGGCGCGGCATGGTGCCCGCGGCCAAGGTGCTGAGCTTCGAGCAAATAGGTGCCAGCGCGTTCCTGGCCCGCGAGCTCCAGCTCGATGAGGGTACACCGCTGGTCCGCTTCCGCAGGCTGCTGCTGGCCGATGGGGAGCCCATGAGTGTGGATGAGAACTTCATCCCGGCCCACCGCGTCCCCGGCCTGCTCGATGGTGAGCCGCCCACGTCCCTGTACAACGTCCTGAGCGAGCAGTTCGGGCTGGTGATGGAGTGGGGTGAGGACATGATCGAGGCCACGGCCGCTTCACCGTCCACCGCCCGGCTCCTGAACGTAGAGGTGGGGGCGCCGTTGCTGAAGATCCAGCGGCATGCCTTCGTGGCCCGGGCGATGGTTGACTACTCCGTGTCCTATTACCGGGCGGACCGGTACAAGCTGTGGGTGCCCCTCCAACGGCCCGGAGCCCGCCGCGCCCGCAACCACTGACAGGTTCACGAGTACCTTTTTGCTGCAGCAGGCAGGGACAGCCCCGGCGAGCGGCCTTGCCGCAGTCGGAACAATTAAACAAGTGAAGGCCCGATCCTTGCGGATCGGGCCTTCACTGTTGGAACACAGAGCCTAGTGCGTCAGGCTCTTGGATCCTTCAGCTGCTTCGACTGCCTCGTGGCCATGGCCATGGGCTGCCTCGAGCTCTGCGGGCGTTGCTGGCGCAACACGGTCCTCGAAGAACCAGCGGGAGAGGAACGCGCGGCGCTTTTCCTTGCGGGTCACGACGCCGTGCTCGTTCGGCACAGCAGGCAGAACCTGGGGTGACTCGAAACCAACCAGCTTGTATCGCTTGTACTCGTCCAGCGGCGCGTGGACCTCGATGAATTCACCGTGCGGGAGCCTGACAATTCGTCCGGTCTCGCGGCCGTGGAGGGCGATCTCCCGGTCCTTGCGCTGCAGCGCCAGGGCGACGCGCTTGGCGACGATGAAGCCGATTACCGGTCCGACGAAGAACAGGGCGCGGAGCCAGTAGGTGACGTCATTGAGGGACACGTGGAAGTGCGTGGCAATGAGGTCTGAACCTGCAGCTGCCCACATCACGCAGTACCAGATGAAGCCAGCCACACCGATGCCCGTACGGGTCGGGGCGTTGCGCGGACGGTCCAGCACGTGGTGCTCGCGGTCATCCTTGGTGATCCAGCGTTCGATCCACGGGTAGGTGAACATCACGGTGAACAGGATTCCGGCGGGGACCAGTGCCGGGAGCAGCACGTTGAACGTGAACACGTGTCCGAAGAAGATCTGTTCCACGTGCCAGTTGCCGAGCGTGCCGGGCATGAGCCGGAGCGCACCATCGACGAAGCCGATGTACCAGTCAGGCTGCGTACCGGCCGACACGGGGGAGGGGTCATACGGACCGTAGTTCCAGATGGGGTTGATGGTGAAGAATGCTGCCATCAGTGCGATGACACCGAAGACGATGAAGAAGAACCCACCGGCCTTCGCTGCGTAGACAGGACCCAGGGGGTAGCCGACAACGTTGTTGTCGTTCCGGCCGGGACCGGGGTACTGGGTGTGCTTGTGGACGACCACCATGAACAGGTGCAGGACGATCATCAGGAGGATCAAGGCCGGAACCAGCAGGATGTGGAGCATGTAGAGGCGGCTGATGATGGCCGTGCCAGGGAACTCGCCGCCGAACAGGAAGAACGAGATGTACGTTCCGATGACCGGGATCGACTTGATGACGCCGTCGATGATGCGCAGGCCGTTGCCTGACAGCAGGTCGTCGGGGAGTGAGTAGCCGGTGAAACCGGCAGCCATGGCCAGGATCAGCAGGACGCTGCCCACGACCCAGTTCATTTCACGCGGACGGCGGAACGCGCCGGTGAAGAAGACCCTCAGCATGTGGACTGCGATGGAGGCCACGAACAGCAGGGCGGCCCAGTGGTGCACCTGGCGCATGAAGAGTCCGCCACGGATGTCAAAGGAGATATTCAGCGAGGAGCTGTACGCCACCGACATTTCCACTCCCTTGAGGGGAATGTAGCCGCCGTCGTAATGGGTCTCCGCCATTGACGGATCAAAGAAGAACGTCAGGAAGGTTCCGGACAGCAGAAGGATGACGAAGGAGTACAGCGCCACTTCACCGAACATGAAGGACCAGTGGTCGGGGAAGACTTTACGGCCGAACTCGCGGAGGATTCCGGAGCCGCCGACACGTGAGTCGACGAAGTCGGTGATCCGGCCTGTCTTGGTTTTGGCGACGAAAGCCGGCTCAGCTGTTGATGCTGCGCTCATGCGAATCACGCTCCCAGTAACTTGGTCCTACGGGTTCATGGAAGTCGCTGGTAGCGACGAGGTAGCCCTCGTCATCAACTGCGATGGGCAGCTGGGGCAGAGGACGGCTGGCGGGGCCGAAGATCACCTTGCACTCTTGCGTGAGGTCGAAGGTGGACTGGTGGCACGGGCACAGCAGGTGGTGCGTCTGCTGCTCGTACAGAGCAACGGGGCAGCCAACGTGGGTGCAGATCTTGGAGTAGGCAACGATGCCGTTGTAACCCCATTCTTCGCGGCCCTTTGAGGGGTTCAGCGATGCGGGATCAAGGCGCATAAGCAGCACAACGGACTTTGCCTTCTCGTTGAGCTTGCCTTCCTGCAGTTCATTCAGGCCCTCGGGGATGACGTGGAAGGCTGAACCGATGGTGACGTCCGAGGCCTTGATGGGAGTTCCATCGGGGTCGCGGGTGAGGCGCTTTCGCTTTCCGTCCTGCGGAGCCCACATGGTGTGCGCGAGCTTGTCGTCAGGGCGGGGACCGAGGTCACCGAAGATGGCGACGGCGGGAAGCGGGGCCAGTGCGACCGCACCCAGGAGGGTGTTGCGGATCAGCGGGCGGCGCTTGATGCCGGTCTCTTCCACAATGTCGTCGACGATGCGGACCGCGGCCTGGCGGTCTTCTTCATACCGGATGGCGTGGCGTTCCTCGGAGACTTCGTGGTCGGGCATCAGGGCCTTGGCCCAGTGCACGATACCGGTACCGATACCCAGCATGGCGAAGGCTGTACCAATGCCGAGCAGGGCATTCTGGAGCCGGATGGTGGCAATGCTGGAGTCATCACCCAGATCAATGGCGAAGTACGCCACCAGGAAGATCAGGGTTCCAACAACAGAAATGCCAAATAGTAAGGCGACCTGCCGTTCTGCCCGCTTTGCGGCCTTCGGGTCCGTGTCAGCCAGGCGCAAACGATGCGGGGGAATTCCAGGATCCTGGAACTTCTCCACCTCATTCTGACCAGCCGTAGCTACGGTGCCCGAGTGGTTCGGACTGCCGTCACTATGGTTGCCCATAATTCGCCTCATCCTTCTCTCGTCCCGGCAGTTGCCGGGTTAGTTTCTAATTTCAAGCTGCTGACTGGGCAGCAGAAGTTGTGGGTTCCTGCGGAAAGTCAGGACGTCCTGGACGTAAGCCAGATGGTGAAGGCAATGATGACGCCAAGGCCAGCTACCCAAACGAACAGGCCTTCGGCAACCGGACCCAGCGAGCCAAGGTCGGCCCCACCCGGCGAGCCGGTGGTTTCAATCTGCTTCAGGAAGGTGATGATGTCCTTCTTGCCTTCAGGAGTGATGTTGGCATCGTTGAACACCGGCATGTTCTGCGGGCCCGTGACCATGGCCTCGTAGATGTGCTTGCCGGAGACGTCGGCCAGGGCAGGCGCGAACTTGCCGCGGGTCAGTGCACCACCGGCAGCGGCGGCGTTGTGGCACATGGCGCAGTTGGTGCGGAAGAGCTCACCGCCGGCAGCTGCATCGCCGCCACCGTTTGTCAGGTCTTCTGCAGGGATTGCCGGGCCGGCTCCCAGGGAGGCAACGTAGGCTGCAAGCTGGTGGGTCTGCTCGTCGTTGAACTGGACGGGCTTCTTCATGGCCTGCGGGCCGTTCATCTGCATCGGCATGCGGCCGGTGCCTACCTGGAAATCAACAGCGGCTGCACCGACACCCACCAGTGACGGGCCATCCTTGGAACCACTGGCACCCATGCCGTGGCAGGTGGCGCAGTTGGCGGCGAAGAGCTTGCCGCCTTCTTCCGTGTCGCTTGCACTGAACGTGGTGGTGGAAGCCTTGGCCTGGTTGACGGTGGTTGCCACGGCGTACAGCCCACCCGTGATGAGGAGCCCCATCAGAAGCAGCGCTATTGCTGCAAGTGGGTGACGCCGCTTTTGTGAGAGTGCCTTCACGTGGTGGTTCCTTTATTCGATCCTGCGCCGGCTCCGGGAGCCGCTACCTGAAATTCTGCCTCTTGTAGAAAAAGAATCAAAGCTGGCTACTTGAGTACGTAGATGACCAGGAAGAGGCCGATCCAGACGACGTCAACGAAGTGCCAGTAGTAAGAGGTGACGATCGCGGACGTTGCTTCGAAATGTCCGAACTTCTTCGCGGCGAACGACCGGCCCATGATGAGCAGGAAGGCGATAAGGCCGCCAATCACGTGGAGGCCGTGGAAGCCCGTGGTCATGTAGAAGGCCGAGCCATATGCATTGGAGGAGAGCGATACGTGCTCTGAAACCAGCATGGCGTATTCGGTGGTCTGGCCGGCAACGAAGAACGCACCCATGAGGAACGTCAGGGTGAACCATTCGTTCATTCCCCAGCGGGCAAACTGCAGGGCGCCGCCGGTGCGCCGTGGCTGAAGCCGCTCTGCGGCGAAGACGCCCATCTGGCAAGTGAAGGAACTGGCCACGAGGACGATCGTGTTGACGAGCGCAAAGGGGAAGTTGAGCTTGGCTGTCTCTTCCGCCCACATCTGTCCGCTCGTGGAGCGCAGAGTGAAGTACATGGCAAAGAGACCGGCGAAGAACATCAACTCGCTGGACAGCCACACAACGGTTCCGACAGAAACCATATTGGGGCGGTTCAGCGTGGGGTGCGCCGGGGTACTGGGGGCATGGGTCGCAGATGTCACATAGACATTATGTCTGTAAAAGTCCGTGCTGCCCAACGCAAACCGCCTTTTCGGAGGACTTTTTCTACAAAGACGCGAAATTGCCCGGAAAAGTTCCCGCGACGGTTCACATTGGTCACTGGCCGCCATCGGTCGATAGCATCAGCACGTGACTTCTCAGGCAACTAAAGCGTCCGCCAACACCTGGCCCCGGTTGATCTCAACGCTCATCAAGGGCACTGACCTCACTGCGGAGAACACCTCCTGGGCCATGGACACCATCATGTCCGGGGAAGCAACACCGGCCCAGATCGCCGGATTCCTTGTGGCCCTCAGCGCCAAAGGCGAGACGGTGGATGAGCTCTCCGGCCTCGTGGAGGCAATGCTTGCCCACGCCAACCCCGTGACCATCAGCGGGGAAAAACTCGACATTGTCGGTACCGGCGGTGACCAACTTAACACCATCAACATCTCCACCATGGCCGCCCTGGTCTCTGCCGGGGCCGGCGCCAAGGTGGTCAAGCACGGGAACCGCGCGTCGTCGTCGTCGTCCGGTTCCGCTGACGTACTTGAGGCGCTCGGCGTCCGCCTGGACCTGCCCATTGCCCAGGTGGCCCGGAACGCGGAGGAGGCAGGAATCACGTTCTGCTTTGCCCAGGTGTTCCACCCGTCGTTCCGGCACACGGCCGTCCCGCGGCGGGAACTGGCGGTACCCACAGCCTTCAACTTCCTGGGACCGCTCACCAACCCTGCCAATGTGCAGGCGTCAGCCGTGGGCGTCGCCAATGCGCGGATGGCACCACTCGTGGCCGGGGTCCTGGCCCGCCGGGGGAGCAGGGGACTGGTCTTCCGCGGCAATGACGGGCTGGACGAACTGACCACAACGGGCCCGTCCACTGTCTGGGAGATCCGCGACGGGGCCGTCAGTGAACTGCGTTTCTCCCCGGAGGACCTCGGCATCAGGCTGGCTACTGTTGAACAACTCCGTGGCGGTAATGCGGCGGCGAACGCGGGGGTTGTCCGGGATGTGCTGGCCGGCAGTGAGGGCCCGGCAAGGGACGCCGTGCTGGTGAACGCCGCGGCAGGCCTGGTTGCGTTCGACCGGGACGCCGAGGGCCCGTTCCTTGACCGCATGAAGGAGGCATTCGCGCGGGCGGCGGACTCGATCGATTCCGGTGCCGCCGCGGCCGTGCTGGACCGTTGGGTGTCCCTCTCGCGCGCCTAAACCGCGGTTATTGTTCGAAGCCCAGGGAAAAAGCGGCGTCAAGGTCGTGCTGCGAGTAGGCCCTGAACGCGATGTGCGTGGTGGTGTGGACCACTGCGGGGACTTTTGAAAGCCGGTCCGCGATGACGTCGGCGAGGTCTTCGTGCCTGCGGACCCGCGCTACTGCAATGAGGTCCCATTCACCGGTGACCGAATACACCTCGCTGATGCCTTCGATGGCTGAAATCTCTTCAGCCGTCTCCGGGATGCGGGCGGCGTCAGTCTTGATCAGAACAAATGCGGTAACCACGCTTGAACCCCTTCAATCAGTGCCGCCGCGATGACCCACGGCAGGCTTTTCTCTCCGGCCAGCCTATTACACGGGCGCCGGACCCGGCTGACACCCTGAATCCGCCTTCTCTACCTGCCCTGCCGTCGGCGGAAGCGCACCACGCCTGCCACCAGGAGCCGGTACCCCACCAGCAACACGGCGAGGGCCAGCGTTGCAACGATAATGAAGGGAAGGACCACCGTTTGCCCGGTCAGGGCCCGGAGGAGCATTCCGCCAACCAGGGTAGCGAGCCAGACTGGAACGCCGGCCCGGGCGATGGCCAATGGACTGCGCCACACCCTGGCAGCCGCCCATCCTGCCGCTGCGCCGGCAAGGAATGGCCAGGCGGTCAGCAGCACGCCGAGGACGGGCTCCTCGCGGTGGTGCGCATCCCGGCCTATAGCGGCGAAAACAAGGATCAGCACGACGTCGGCCACTGCTGCAGCCAGTGCTGCCCGTGCGGGTGTGGTCGGTGCAGGCTTGGTTTTCAGGGAACTCATGTTTCGAGCTTAGCTGCCGCCAGGAGGCGCGCTGACGGGCTCTCTAAAGAAGGGGAGTGGACTCTAGTGCCGGTTACTGAAGCGGGCTGTCACCGTGGCACCCCTTGTTGGGGATGCAGTAATCTCGCTGCAGTAGGTGAGGCCCCCTAGCCATGACGGAGACACCGTGAATAAAGCCCTATGGATCTGCAGCCTGGTGGGTGCTGCTTTGGGGATCAGCCTGGGCCTGGCGATCTTCCACACGCCGTTTTGGGGTTTCGCAGTGGGGCTCGGCCTGGGTGCCGTTGTGGGGGCCTCAATTCGGCGGAGCCACTAGAGGCTGCATGTCTGGTTCTGCCGCAGGACGGCATCGCGCTGGCCGAATGAGGGAGTGCCAGCTTGCCATTACTTGACATAATGTAGATTATCGGCGCTTTGGGCAGGTCCGGAAGCGGAGCATCGACTTCGGCCGTCCGGGCCTGGATGCGCCATCAAAGACCCAGCACCGCCGTTCCAGTCACCGGGCCCATTGTCTTTCTCCAACCGCACGTCAAGAATGACGTGATGACGGTTTACGTGCGTTCACTTGAAACTGCAGTTCCGGCGACAAAACTGATCCAGTCCGAAGCCCGTGATGTCTTTGCCGCCCAACCGGGACTTTCCCGGCTTGGGTCCCGCCTGGTCAACACCTGTTTCGACGGCGCAGCCATCGAGACGAGATTCACCGCCGTCCAGGAACTCACCAACGCGTCACGCTCGGAGAACCCCCAGTTTTACGACCCGGACACCGGGCTCCTGCTGAACCCCAGCACCAAAGTCCGCAACGATATCTTTGCCCGGGAAGCCACCAAACTCTTCGTAGAAGCGGCCCGGGCTGCCCTGCAGGCTGCGCCGGAGTTGGATTTACTTGACATAACTCATCTCGTGACGGTGTCATGTACGGGCTTTTTCAATCCTGGCCCGGACTACAAGGTGGTCCGCGAGCTAGGACTTAGTCCTTCCGTGCAGCGGTACCACCTGGGCTTCATGGGCTGCTACGCGGCCTTTCCCGCCCTCCGCGCGGCCAAGCTGTTCTGTGAATCCGACCCGAATGCGGTTGTCCTGGTGGTCTGCGCCGAACTCTGCTCACTGCACGTACGCACGTCCAATGATCCGGACACAATCATGGGTTCGGCCCTGTTCGCAGATGGCGCCGCTGCCGCCGTCGTGACTGCACGCCCCGGCGTAGAGGAAGCCGCACTGTTGAAGCTGGACCATTTCGAAACAGTCCTGACCCCTGTTGGTGAGGACTCCATGGCGTGGAACATCGGCGATCATGGGTTCGAGATGGTCCTGGGCAACTACGTGCCCCACATCATTGATGACCACATCGTCGGTGCCCTGCAGCCGCTGCTGGCAAAAGACCCGGAATTGGCGGCACTCCCCTACACCGCAATCCCCCACTGGGCGATCCACCCCGGCGGGCGCAGCATCCTCGACAAGGTCCAGTCCCGGCTTGGCCTCAGCGATGAGCAGCTGGTTCCCGCCAGGGACATTCTGCGCAACTACGGCAACATGAGCAGCGCCACAGTCCTGTTCGTCCTCAAGCACATCCTGGAACAACCGCTGCACCCGGATGGTCGCCACGACGGCGAGGCCATCTGTTCCATGGCCTTTGGCCCGGGACTCACGGTGGAGACCGGCCTGTTCACCAAGCTCCGGCAAGCCGCGGCATGCACCTGGGACCCCGGACTGCGGGAATCCGCTGCGGTGGCCACCCTCATGCCGGGCCAGGACCGGATGACTGAGATGGCCTGACGGGATTCGCGTGGGAATCCTGCTGCGAACGCGCGCTGCCGGAGCGGTGGAGCAGATGGACCGCGCCGACTGCGATGCCCGGCTCCTGGACAATACGTACCGGCAGTTCTGGGTCATCAATAGGGTGCTGTCCGGTTGGCGGCGGCTGTACCGGACGGAGCTGCGCACCGCCGCTGCGTCGCAGCAGCGCCCATTGACCGTGCTGGACATCGGCTCCGGTGGCGGCGACCTTGCCGTCATGCTCGCGCGCTGGGCAGAGCGGGACGGCCGGCCAATCCACGTCACCGGCATCGATCCGGACCCGCGCGCCGCCGCATTCGCCCGCCGGCGTCCGGCAATCCCTAGCGTCGACTTCCGGCAGGCGCACAGCGGCGACCTGGTCCGGGAAGGCGCCCGGTTCGACGTCGTGATTTCCAACCACGTACTGCACCACCTTGATCGCGCGGAACTCCGGCAGCTGCTGTCGGACTCGGAAATCCTGGCCACCAGGAAAGCGCTGCACAACGACCTCATCCGCAGCCCCGCCGCCTTTGCCCTGTTCAGTGTGGCCGCGCTGCCTTTCAGGAAGTCCTACATCCGCGGGGACGGCCTCACCTCCATCCGGCGCAGCTATACGCCCGCGGAGCTGGCCGCTTCCGCTCCCCCGGGCTGGTCCGTGGAGCGCCCGTCGGCCTTCCACCAGGTCCTGGCTTGCCGGAAGGACTGACATGGACGCCGATGTCCTGATCGCGGGCGGCGGTCCCGTGGGCCTGTACCTGGCAGCCGCGCTGCTGCAGGAAGGCGTAACGGTGAGGGTTTTCGAGCAGCGGCAAGCCCCGAACCGGCATACCAGGGCGATCGGCATCCACCCGCCGGCCCTGGAGGCCCTTGCCGGGGTGCAGGTGGCATCCAGCATGGTTCACGAAGGCGTCCGCATCCGTGCCGGAATGGCGGTCAGCGGCGGCAGGACGACGGGAACCATGGTGTTCGACCATGTGTCCAGGGACTTTCCATTCGTGCTGGCACTCCCGCAGTTTAGGACCGAACAGCTCTTGGAAGAGCGTGTCCTCGCCCTCGATCCGGGCGCGATTGTCAGGGGCGCCCGCGTCACGGGGGTTACGGACGACGGCGGCAGGGTCACCGCTGCGGTGGAGGCCGGCCCGGGTGCCACGCGTCCGTGCGGCAGTGCGACTGGAGCGTTGCTCGTTGCGGCCGACGGCGCCCGGTCAGCGCTGCGGGAGCGGCTCGGCGTCCCCGTTGTCCGCAGGACCTATCCGGACCATTACCTCATGGGCGATTTTGAGGACGGCACGGAGTACGGGGACAATGCCGTCCTGTTCCTCGAGCCCGACGGAATCGTTGAGTCGTTTCCGCTGCCGGGAGGCGTCCGGCGCTGGGTGGTGCGGCTGGACTCCCCCGCCGGAGCGGCTGCAGGGCCCCACGATCTTGCGGAGCTGGTGCGCCGCCGGACCGGGAATCAGCCGGATCCAGCGTCCAACTCCATGCTGAGCGCCTTCAGCGTGCGTTCCGGAATTGCGCAGAGGACAGTCGCCGGACGCGCAGTGCTGCTGGGTGACGCCGCCCATGAAATCAGCCCCATCGGCGGGCAAGGCATGAACCTTGGGTGGTTGGGAGCCCGGGACCTTGCGCCGTTGGTCTGCGCCGCCCTGTCGGGCAAACCCATGGGCCTTCAACTTCGGAAATTCGAGCGGAACCGCCGCCGGGCAGCCCATGTGGCCCGTCGGCAGGCGGAAATCAACATGATGCTGGGCAGGCCGCTGCCGCAGCCGCTCCTGCAGTTCCGTGTTGCCGGCATTGGTGCGGCCGCGGCAATACCCGCGGTGAACCGCTGGGCCGCGAAGCGCTTCACCATGCAGTAGCAGGTTTCCGGCGCGGAGGGCGGTTACCGGAAGTAGCAGTCGTAGCTGTCCTGGCTCACGATCACACCGTCGCTGACCTGGAAGACGGACGACGTCCTGGCACGGATCGTCTCGCCCCGGTCCCAGTACTTCAGGTCCATGAGCACCGTGGCGGACCAGTCAGCCTCCACCACCACCCGGCCGCCCTCGCACGTGGTGCGCCGGACAGTGAACTGCTGGTCCTTGACCACCTCGCGGCTTTGGTCGGCGCCGGCCAGTACCGCCGCCAGTGTCCGCGTGGAACCTTCCGGTGCCAACAGGTGCGGGGCCTCGATCAGCACGAACTGCTCCGCGAGGAACGGCCGGATGTCCGCGGCACCGCCACCCGCTTCAAGGACCCGGATGAATGCCAGGACGTGTTCCAGCGGGGACTGTGCAGGAAGGGAATCTTCAGCCATGCAGTAGACCCTAGCCGACCGTTCCTGCGTGCCGTCCGCCAGTAGGCTGTCCCCATGACCCAGACTGTTCCCCCGACCACCGCCAGCGCCGGCCAGATCCGCGAGCTTGTTGAGCAGGTCCTCTCTGCCGGATCCCTCCCGCCCATTGTCCAGGCCGGGCACCCGGCACTCCGGCAGCGTGCCGCTGACTTCGATGGCCAGCTGTCAGACGACCAGCTGGGCCGCCTGGTCGAAGTCATGCGCCAGGTCATGCATGAAGCACCCGGAGTAGGCCTTGCCGCGCCGCAGCTGGGCATCCCCCTGCGGCTGGCCGTCCTGGAGGACCAGTACGACATCGACCCGGCTGCTGCCGCCCTCAGGAACCGGAGCCCCCTGGACTTCCTTGCCATCCTCAACCCCCGCTATACACCGGTTGGCCCGGGACATGCGTCATTCTTTGAAGGATGCCTTTCCCTCAACGGGCTGCAGGCGGTGGTGGCGCGTCCCGAGACCGTCCTGCTGGAGTATGCAACGCCCGACGGCGCGGCGGAGCGGCGTGAGTTTTCCGGCTGGCAGGCGCGCATCGTGCAGCACGAGACAGACCACCTCGACGGCATCCTGTACATAGACCGTGCCCAGCTTCGTTCGTTGAGCAGCAACGCCGAGTACGCGGCCCACTGGGCGGAAGCGGGCATCACCAAGGCACGGGAAGGGCTGGGTTTCGACGACGGACCCGCCGGGATCTCCCTCGGCTGACAGTTACCGCTTCCTCCGCATGCAGGGCTGGCGGGGCTGAACGCCCAGCCAGCCCTAAACTGGTTCCCATGCCTTCCGCGGACCTTCCCCTCCTGTGCCCCGTCTGCTCACGTCCACTGGAGTACCTGCCTGCGGAGGCCACGCACCAGCCACGCCTGTCGTGCCCGGAGGGGCACAACTTCGATGCCGCCCGGCAGGGCTACTTCAACCTGCTGGTGGGTAAGGGCACACCCTTTGAACCTGACAGCGCCGCGATGGTGGCGTCACGGTTCGCCTTCCTGGGGAACGGCCACTACGCGCCGCTGGCACACGCCCTGGCCTCCGCCGTCGTACCTTTACTGCGGGAGGAAGGCGCTGTGGTTCTGGACTCCGGAACCGGGACCGGCCATTACCTGCGGGAGATCCTCGACGCTGCAGCCACCGCGGGCCGCCCGGCCTCTGCAATCGGACTGGACATCTCGAAGTTCGCCCTCCGCCGGGCTGCCCGCCTCAACCCGGAGGCCGTCCACCTGGTCTGGGACATCTGGCGGCCGCTTCCGGTGGCGGAGAATTCGGTGGATGCGGTCACCGTGGTCTTCGCTCCGCGGAACCCCGAAGAGTTCGCCCGGGTCCTGCGCCCAGGGGGTGTGCTGGCAGTGGTGACGCCGCGGCCCGGACATTTGGCAGGCATCGCGGCCGTAACCGGAATGCTCGGCATTGAAGAGGGCAAGGACGAGCGCCTGGCGGACGCAATGGCCGGGCACTTCGAGCCCGAAAAATCCCTTGACGTGGACATACCTCTCACGCTGGGCCGCGCGGCCGCGGCGGACCTGGCGTTCATGGGACCGGCCGGCCACCACCTCGACCGGGACCAGATCGCGGCCCGGCTGGAAAGCTCCCCGGAACCGGTTCGGGACGACGCAAGGTTCCGGATTTCCGTGTTCCGGCCCCGCGCCCAGGGCGCCCCGTAACGACTTGGCCACTATCCCCCGGCGCCCGCTGTGAACCCGCCCACAAGCCAGGTCCGCGGACTACGATGAAAAGACAGTTACTGGCGGGTCCGCGGACGCGGCTCCCCCGTGACAAAGGGGGAAGCAGGAATGTTCGAATGGCTTGGGGAAAACTGGTGGGCGTTGTGGCTTACGGCTTTCCTGGCGTTTGCAGTGATCGAGATGATCACCCTTGACCTGTTTTTCATCATGCTGGGCGGCGGATCACTTGCCGCACTGGTCGCCGATTTCGCCGGCGCCGAGCCCTGGCTCCAGGTCGTCATCTTCTGCATCGTGTCGCTGCTCATGGTCGCCTTCGTCCGGCCCGTGGCCCTGTCCCACCTGAAGAAGGGACCCTCGGAACAGCGGACCAACGTGGACCGGCTGATCGGTGAGCCGGCCGTGGTCATGGAGGCCGTGACGTCCGACGGCGGCCTGGTGAAAATCGGTGGAGATATCTGGAGTGCGCGCTCCGCTGCGGGAGTGCTTCCCGCAGGCCAGACGGTGGTTGTAGCGGCCATCGACGGCGCAACAGCAGTGGTTTCGGTGCCGCCCACGGCGGCCACCGGGCCCGATACAGCCTGACAATTGGGGAACAAGGAGTTGTATGGAAAACGCAGGCGGAACCGCACTGGCCATTGTGCTGGTGGTTCTGATCGTCTTTGTCATCATAGTTTTGGTCCGGTCCGTCCGGATTATTCCGCAGGCGCGCGCCGGCGTCGTTGAACGGCTGGGTAAGTACCAGCGAACCCTGAATCCGGGCCTGACCATCCTGATTCCCTTTGTGGACCGGCTCCTGCCGCTCCTGGACCTGCGTGAACAAGTCGTGTCCTTTCCGCCGCAGCCCGTCATCACCGAGGACAACCTGGTGGTCTCCATCGATACGGTGGTCTACTTCCAGGTAACAGACCCCCGAGCCGCGACGTATGAGATCGCCAATTACATCCAGGCGGTCGAACAGCTCACCACCACCACCCTGCGCAACGTGGTGGGCGGCCTGAACCTGGAGGAAGCCCTCACATCCCGGGACCAAATCAACGGGCAGCTCCGCGGCGTCCTGGACGAGGCCACCGGCCGCTGGGGCATCCGCGTTTCGCGGGTTGAACTGAAGGCCATTGATCCGCCGCACTCCATCCAGGACTCCATGGAGAAGCAAATGCGCGCCGAACGTGACCGCCGGGCCGCGATCCTGACCGCCGAAGGAACCAAGCAGTCGGCCATCCTCACCGCGGAGGGGCAGCGCCAGGCGTCCATCCTGGCTGCGGAGGGTGAAGCCAAGGCCGCCATTTTGCGGGCGGACGGCGAATCGCAGGCCATCCAGAAGGTCTTCGACGCCATCCACAAAGGAAACCCGGACCAGAAACTGCTGGCCTACCAGTACCTGCAGACGCTGCCCAAGCTCGCCGAAGGCTCGGCCAACAAGCTGTGGATCATCCCCAGCGAAGTCGGGGAAGCCCTGAAGGGAATTGGGAACGCCCTGGGCGGCACCAACGGGGAGGCCGGGACACTGTTCCAGGACGCTCCCGCAGAGCGCACGCAACCATAAGCACCCCGAACACCAGGAGGGTTTGGCGGCGGACGCCGAACCCTCCTGTTTTGTCTGCGGTGGGATAAGAGTCGTATAATTGGGTATTTGTCCGGCAGGAGAATACCAGCTGGAACAACCAAGCTTCGCAATGCGTTGAATCCTATGATGCAACACACTGCACAAAGTAGTCCGGCGGTGCCACGGCGCCACCGGCTAGCGCGGAGATTTCATCCGCGAACCGACCAGAGGGAGAAATCATGAGCGATCGCAGCCTGCGGGGCATGCGCCTTGGTGCGCAGAGCATGGAGACCGAGTCCGGAGTTGAGCCGGCTCCGCGCCAGCGGGTCGAGTACCGTTGCGCGGATGGCGAGCAGGTCTTCGTCACGTTCTCCTCCGAGGCGGAAATTCCTCCGGTGTGGGTCTCCAAAACCGGTAAGGAAGCGCTCCTGGTCGACGGCGAAAAGCCTGACACCAGCAACGACAAAGCAGTCCGCACCCACTGGGACATGCTGCTCGAACGCCGCTCCCTGCCTGAACTCGAACAGATCCTCGAGGACCGCCTTACCATCCTGCGCGAACGCCGCGGAGAGCGGCGCTCGGCATAGAGCCAGTCCGCAAATAGGGGGCGGCCCCGCACAATGGTGCGGGGCCGCCCCCTATTTTTGTGCCGGCGTGACGCCGGCGGTGCCCCCGCGGGCAGAGGCCTAGGGCGTGTCTCCTAAACCTGGGTTGGTTTAGGCGGGATGCTTGATGGGTGTCGCGTACTTCTGTTTTGACTGATGGGCAGTGGGCCCGCATCCAGCCGTTGTTGCCGTCCTCTGATGGTCGTCGGGGTCGTCCTTTTCGGGACGACCGGCGCGTGGTCGAGGGCATCATTTACCGGTATCGGTGCGGGATCGCGTGGCGGGATGTGCCTGCCGAGTTCGGTCCGTGGCAGACCATTTGGAAGCGTCACCGCCGCTATAGCGGTGACGGAACGTGGGACAGCATCCTGGCTGCACTGCTGACGGTCGCGGACTCTCAGGGTGAAGTGGATTGGTCGGTCTCGGTCGATTCGACGGTGAACCGTGCCCACCAGCACGGCACCAACCTTCCGCGCGCCACAGGGGGCCGGCTCGAATTACATGAATCTGTTTGCTGAGCCGGACGATCATGCGGTTGGGCGGTCCCGGGGCGGACTGAGCACCAAGATTCACGCCTTGGTTGATGGCAAAGGCAGGCCCTTGGTTCTGCTGGTCGCCCCGGGCCAGGGCGGGGACGCGCCGATGTTCGCCCACCTCATGAACCAGCTGAAGATCAACCGGGCCGGTCAGGGCAGACCCAGAACCCGCCCGGACCGTGTCCGCGGTGACAAGGCCTACTCGTCTCGAGCGATCCGAACCCACCTCCGCGACCGCGGCATTATTGCTGTCATCCCGCAGCCTTCCGACCAGATCGGCCACCGGAAGCGACGCGGCTCCTCCGGTGGCCGGCCCCCGGCCTTCGACAAAGAGGATTACAAAGGCCGGAACGTCGTCGAACGGAACTTCAACGTCTTCAAGCAATGGCGTGCCTTGGCAACACGCTACGACAAACTCGCCCTCACCTACCGCGGAGGAGCGGTTCTTTGGGCAATCAGCATCTGGCTAACAGTTTTAGGAGACACGCCCTAGGCCCGCTTGTTCTTCAGCTTGCCGGCAAGGGTGTTCCAGCGCGCTGCCAGACCCCATTTGGTGACGTTGACCATGGCTTCGACCACGATGTTGCCGCTCATCTTGGATGCGCCGAGCTCGCGTTCAACGAAGGTGATGGGGCGTTCCTCGATGCGCAGGCCCAATTTGGCGACGCGCCATGCCAGGTCCACTTGGAAGCCGTAGCCCACGGAGTCCACCTGGTCCAGGTTGAGCTTTTCCAGGGTGGTCCTGCGGAAGGCGCGGTATCCGCCGGTCACGTCCCTGATGGGCAGGGCCAGCATCAACCGGGCGTAGGTGCTGCCGACGCGGGAGATTGCCTGGCGGTACAGCGGCCAGTTGACCACGCTGCCGCCGGGAACCCAGCGGGACCCCATGGCCAGGTCTGCGCCCTGCTCAACGGCCTCCAGCAGTTGGGGAAGCTGTTCCGGCTGGTGGGAGCCGTCTGCATCCATTTCCACCAGGACGTCGTAGCCGGCATCCAGGCCCCACTTGAAACCGGCAATGTAGGCGGCGCCCAGCCCTTCCTTGCCCTTGCGGTGCAGGACGTGAACCTGGGAGTCTTCTGCTGCAAAGCCGTCGGCGAGCTGGCCGGTGCCGTCAGGGCTGTTGTCATCGACCACCAGCACGTCCGACGCCGGAACGGCCGTCCGCAGGCGCTGGAGCGTCTTGGGCAGCGATTCCAGTTCGTTGTAAGTGGGAATGATCGTAAGGACGCGCACAGAGGGCCTTTCCTGGTGGAAGTGGTCGGTGCACCTGATACCGGGTGGGCCGGCGGCGGGCGCAACTCCCCATTATAGGGTGGAGCGTTCCCGGGTCAGGAACGCAGGGCCGGGCTCACGAACAGTTCGGCACCGTCTTTCACGGTTTGCAGGCACACCGGGTCCGAGCCCGTGTCGAGCGCCGGAAGAAGGGGGGTCCTGGCGCGCGGATCGGTGCTCCATGACTGCACCCTCCCGTCAGCCACCTGGACCATCAGCTCCTCAACCTCCCAGACGGCGAAGCTGGCAGGGGCGCCCGGGACCAGTTGGCCGGCCATGGGGTTGGCGTGCCGTGCCGCCCTCCAGCCCGCACGGGTGTGCCCCAGGAACGCTGCGCGCGCGGAAATGCGCTGGTCCTCGTTGTGGTGTTCCACGCAGGCGCGCACGCTGGACCAGGGACGCAGAGGCGTGACGGGGCTGTCGCTGCCGAAGCAGACGGGAACTCCGGCGGAGTAGAAGGCAGCGAACGGGTTCATCGACCGGCTCCGCTCCCCCAGCCGCTGCTCGTACAGGCCTCCGGGGCCACCCCAGGCTGCGTCGAAGGAGGGCTGCGCGCTGACGGTCACCGAGTAGTGCGCCAGCCTTGCCACGGCCGCGGCATCAGCCATCTCCACGTGCTCAAACCGGTGGCCCACCGCGCGCACCCGCTGCTCGCCCACTTCCTTGGCCGCCAGGTCCAGGGCCTCGAGCGCAGCGTCCAGCCCGGCGTCGCCGATCACGTGGAACCCGCCCTGGATCCCGGCAAGGGAGCAGGCGGCAAGGTGGGCTGCCGCCTGGTCTACGCCCAGGTAAAGGGTGCCCCGTTCCTGGCCCGCATCACTGTAACCGGCGCGCAGGGCGGCGGTGCGCGAGCCCAGGGAACCGTCGATGTTCAGGTCCCCTGCCAGGCCGCGGACTCCCGCCCCCAGTTCGGCCACCAGTGCGCGTGCCTGCTCCTCGGACGAGACCAGCTCGCCCCAGTACGGCATCACGTCGGGATAGCGGGGCTGCCCGGCTTCAGGGGCGTTCCATCCTGCAGCCAGCCTCAGGTCCTCAGCCCCGCCGATGTGGGGTGCGCCCATTTCGGCCAGGGCGACGTACCCGTTCGCCGCAGCCTCCGCCAGGGCACGGGCCTGGTGCCGCTTCAGCACGCCCTGGGGCAGCCGTCGGGTCACCTGCCGCGCTGCCTCGTGGGCCGCCCGTGCCACCCGGGCGCCGCCGTCGTAGCCGTCCTTGTCCTGAAGATCCGCAGACCTGGCCAGGGACGTGGACACCAGCGCCGAGTGCACGTCCACACGGGAAAGGTAAACCGGCCGGCCCCCGGCTGCCCGGTCAAGTTCTTCCGCCGTGGGCAGGGTGGGATCCGCCCAGGTACTCTCGTCCCAGCCGTGGCCCAGCACCGGTCCGTCCCCGCGGTCCCCGGCGACTGCATCAAGCAGTGCCCGGGCCGACGTTACCGGCCCCAGCTGGAGCGACTCGAGCGCGATTCCGGTTTCGGTCAGGTGCATGTGGGAGTCAACGAAGCCCGGTGCAACCAGGGCGCCGCGGAGGTCGATGATGTCCATGGTGCTGTCGGCAATGGACGTCGCCGCCTGTTCCGATCCCACCCAGGCAACTGTGTCCCCATCCACCAGCATGGCGGTGGCGAACGGATCGGCCGCCGTATACACGGATCCATTGCGGTAAAGCACCGGGGCTGGTCGGGAGGCGTCGGCGGGGGTCGAATCAGGGCGGGGCATAAAGTCAGGACTCCTGGAAGGTGGGCAGGCCGTGTCGGCCCGGCCGGGGGGTTATCGGGTTTACAGAACGGACGAGTAAGCCACGACGCCGCGGCGGATGAGGTTGATCGCCTCGGCGCAAAGCCGCGCCAGGCGCGGATCAAGGCCCGGGATCTTGGCGAGCTGGTCCAGCAGGTCCACCACCTGCTTGACCCAGCGGACAAAGTCCCCGGCGGCAAGGTCGGTGCCGCTCAGGACATCCTGCAGGTGGCGCCCGCGGGCCCATTTGTACAGCGGCCACACGAGGCCGAGTTCAGGTTCGCCTGTCAGCGGAAGCTTGTTCTCCTCTTCCACGTCTTCGAGAACGGACCATTCCTTAACCACGATGTCCACCGAGGTCTCCAGGGAGACACTGGGCATGCGCGGCCGCAGGCCCCTGTCTTCGCGTTTAGCCTGGTAGACCAGGACGCTGGCCAGGGCAGCCACTTCCGCCGCGTCCAGGTCATCGAACGCGCCCAGCCGCAAGGACTGGGAGATCAGCAGGTCCTTTTCACCGTAGATCCGGCGCAGCCGCTGGCCGTCAGGGCTGATGTTCAGCCGGCCCTCTCCGGCGTCTTCCAGGTAGCCGTACGCGGAAAGGACGTCGCAGACCCGGTCGAAGGTCTTGGCGATGGTGTTGGTGCGGCCCTGGATCTGGCGGACCAGGCCATCCGTTTCGCGCCGCAGCTTCCACCAGCGTTCCGACCACCGGGCATGGTCTTCGCGTTCGCTGCACCCGTGGCAGGGATGGGCTTTGAGGGCCCGGCGCAGATCGGCGATCCGCCGCTCCTGGTTGGGGAGGGCGGCGCCACGGCCGAAGTCATGGTTGCGGTTCTGCCCGGGAGCCGGAGGACGGTTTTCGCGCAGGGCGTTGCGGACGGAGGATGCCAGGTCCCGGCGCGATTTTGGCACCTTTGCATTAAAGGACTTGGGAATCCGGACCCGGGTAACCGGCGCGATAGGTCCCTCCAGGTCATCGGTTCCAATCCGGCGCAGCTGGTTGTCCAGGGTGAGTACGGCCGGCCGGGGTTCACGGCTTCCGTGGTCGGAACTAAGGACGACGGCGGGCCCGGGGGCACGTCCGCCGGGAACGTTTACCACGTCCCCGGGCAGGAGGCGGGCCAGGGAGTCGCCGCTGAGCGATTTCTGGACGCGGGACTTGGTCCGGGAGGTGGCGCTCTCGGCATCGGAAAGTTCCCGGCGCAGCCGGGCATACTCAGTGAAGTCACCCAAATGGCAGGTCATCGATTTGGCGTAGCCGGCAAGCGACTCCTCCCGGCTGCGCACCTGCCGGGCCAGCCCAACCACCGAGCGGTCAGCTTGGAACTGGGCAAACGAGGACTCAAGTATCTCGCGGGCCCGGGCACGCCCGAACTGTGCCAAAAGGTTGATGCTCATGTTGTAGGTGGGCCGGAAACTCGAGTTCAGCGGATAGGTTCGCCGGGACGCCAGGCCGGCCACCGCCGTCGGGTCCGTCCCGGGCTGCCACAGCACCACGGCATGGCCTTCGACGTCGATCCCCCGCCGGCCGGCCCTTCCGGTCAGTTGGGTGTATTCGCCCGCCGTTATATCCACGTGGGCTTCGCCGTTGAACTTGTCCAGTTTTTCCAGCACTACCGAGCGGGCAGGCATGTTGACGCCCAAGGCCAGGGTCTCAGTGGCGAAAACGGCTTTCACCAGGCCATCGGCGAACAGCTTTTCGACAACTTCCTTGAAGGTGGGCAGCATGCCGGCGTGGTGGGCAGCAAAGCCCCGGAGGAGGCCATCACGCCAAGTCCAGAATCCCAGGACGTCGAGATCGTCCGGCGGGATGTCCTGCCCGGCCTCGTCCACACGCTGGGCGATAATCCGCTGTTCCTTCTCGGTGGTGAGCCACAGGCCGGACCCTACGCATTGCGCCACCGCGGCTTCGCACCCCGCGCGGGAGAAGATAAAGGTGATAGCCGGCAGCAGGTCCATCCGGTCCAGGCTTGCAATGACCTGGGGCCGGCTGGCAGGGCGCACTCCGGTCGACTCTCCCCGGCCCGGCCGCTCGTACCCCCGGCGGCCACGCTGCCCCCGGCCGCCGGGGCGGCTCCGGAAGCTTTGCTGGCTTTCGCTGCGCGCAACGGAGAGCAGGTCAGGATTGACGTCGAAGCCGCGCCCCTTGGCGGTCCCGGCCGGGTTCACGGACGTAGCAGGTGGCTGTCCCTCATCGTCCACTGGCGGGGCGATCTCGTCAAAAGTGGTTTCCCCCGCGAACAGGTCCATAATCTGCCGCCCCACCATGACGTGCTGCCACAGTGGCACCGGCCGGTGTTCGGAGACGATGATGTCGGTGTCCCCCCGGACAGTATCCAGCCATGCACCAAATTCCTCGGCGTTCGAAACGGTGGCACTCAGCGAAGCGACCTGGACCTCACTGGGCAGGTGGATGATGACTTCTTCCCAGACTGCTCCGCGGAACCGGTCGGCAAGGTAGTGGACCTCGTCCATGACCACGTAGCCCAGGTCGCCCAACGTGGCTGAGTCCGCGTACAGCATGTTCCGGAGGACCTCGGTGGTCATGACCACCACCTGCGCGTCCCCGTTGATGCTGGTGTCCCCAGTCAGGAGGCCCACGTTGTCCGCGCCGTATTTCTGGCTCAGTTCACTGAACTTCTGGTTGCTGAGCGCCTTGATGGGGGTGGTGTAGAAGGCCTTCAGGCCCCGCTGGAGAGCGAGGTAGATGGCAAACTCCCCCACGATGGTCTTGCCGGCTCCGGTAGGGGCAGCCACCAGGACTCCCCTGCCCTCCTGCAAAGAACGGCAGGCTTCGCGCTGGAAGTCATCAAGCTCGAACTCAAGGGTCCGGGAAAACTGTCCGAGGTAGGTGGCCGCCTCTGCCCGGCGCTCGGCGCTGGCACGGTACCTCTCGGCTGGCGAAAGTTCATCGGGATCGACGGGGCCGGCGGAGAAGGGTCCGGTGGTGGAGGACATAACCCAAGCCTAGCGGCAGGCTAGAGCTTCTTAAGTTCACTGCTGGGGGTGGCGATGTCGGCAGTGGCTTCGGTCTCCTCGACGTGCCTGGCCTCGCGGCGTTCCCGGCGCTTGTCGTTCATGATGCAAATGCCGATCGCTGCAAAGAAAAGCGCCAGCAATGGGCCGGCCAGCATGAACATGGAGATGGCATCCGCACCCGGTGCTGCGATGGCTGCCAGGACGAACACCAGGAAAACGGTGATGCGCCAGGCCTTCAGGATGGTGCGGCCGGACACGATGCCGGCCATGTTGACGCCAACCAGCACCACGGGGACAAGGAAGGCCAGGCCCAGCATCAGCACCATGCGGGTGACGAATTCGATGTAGGTCCTGGCATCTATGACGCTGGAGGAACCTGCCGGAGTGAATTGGGTCAGCGCGTGAACCACCTGCGGAACCACAAGCCAGCCCACCCAGATTCCGGCGAGGAAGAGCGGAATGGCAGCTGCCATATAGCCCAGCGTGTAGCGCCGTTCCTTGGAGGTAAGCCCCGGAGTAATGAAGGCCCAGAGCTGGTAGATCCAGATGGGGCTGGAGATGACGGCCCCAATGAGGAGCGACATCTGCAGCTTGAAGTCGAAGGGCGACGCTATGGTGCCGAAGTTGATGGCCGCCAGGCCCCCGGTTTCATTCGAAATCCGGTTTACCGGTTCGGCGAGGGCCTTCAACAGCGGATCGTAAAGTATCCAGCCCCCAATGCCGCCGATAACGACGCCGATAGCCGACTTGATCAGCCGGTTCTTCAGCTCTTTGAGGTGTTCCCACAGGGACATGCGCCCCTCGGGATTGGCTTTACGGGCCCGCGACAGTGCCACGGGAGGTCAGGCGCGGGTGGACGGCGGAACGTCAGTGCCGTCAGTCGGCTCACCGGGCTTCGCCTTGGGGTGGTTCACGATGGTGCCTTCCACCGGGCCGGAAGCCTCTGTGGTGGTGTCGGCTTTGCCGTCGTTCTTCATTTCCTTGACCTCGGACTTGATAATCCGCATGGACTGGCCCAGGCTGCGGGCCATGGCCGGAAGCTTGGGGGCGGCGAAGAGAAGCAAAGCAACAACGATGATAATGACGATCGGCCAAGGGCCATCAAAGAGTCTTCCCACGGGAAATCCTTTCCTCTAACTACATCCTACTTCTATGTGAAGTCGAGATCTCCGAGCGCCTGCGGCTGGCCCCGGTCCTTCTTGCGCTGCACTCGCCGGCGGCGGCGATCTTCGCGCCGGGCCGATTTGGATGCCTCGTAATCATGTCGCATCGCGGCGGGTGAGGCAAAAACGGCAGAACCGGGCGGGGCCGGCCGCGTCTCCGTAGATTCCTCGAGGTCAACGGGGGCCAGGTGTCCCAGCTTTTCACCCGCAGCGCTGAGATCCTTGACCGTCGCCATGAACTGGCGGAAGAGACGGATGCCCAGAAGGACGTAAAACAGTACGGACACTGCGACGAGCGCCACCCATATAAGAATCCAGGACCACCAAGGCATGCTGTGAAGTCTATCCGGCGTACCTGTCCAACGAGGCAGACAGCCACTCCCGCGCGGCGTCAGCCAGCCCAGCAGGTGCCAGGATGCGGACCATACCTCCGTGCTGGGCCACGAACATCGGCAGCCACGCCGTGTTGCCGAATCTGATTTCGGCCACCAATCCGCCGTCGGGCAACTCCGCCGTGCGCTCCGCGTAGTAGTCCTCCGCCAACCCCCTGCCCTGCCGGGTGAGCTGGACGGTGACTGTTGTGTCGTCGTCGTTCGCCGTGAAGAGCTTGGCGGGGACCCCTCCCGCCGGCGGCCCGTGCGTGGCGGCGGGCCGGCCGTTGGGGCGCACCTCCTGGACCCGGTCCAGCCGGAAGTTCCGCCGCCCGTCCACCAAATGGCACCACGCTTCGAAATACCAGGTGTTGTCCAGGGAGTAGAGCCGCAGGGGGTCTACGTCACGCTCAGTCACCGCGTCCCGCTGCGGCGCGAGGTAGGACAGGTGGAGCTGGGAACCGGACTCGATTGCCTCGCGGACCGTGGCATGGGTGGCAGCGTCCGCGGGAGCCACCTGCGGCCCTGCGATGGAGGCGGCGCCGAGTCCTTCCTCGCCGGCGGCGGCCAGCAGCTTCAGCGTGACCGATTCCAGGGCGCCTCCGCCGGGCAGGCCGGGCAGGGTGTTCAGGGTTTCAAGTCCGGTCAGCAGGGCACATGCCTCCGCCACGGTGAAGCGGACGGGCTTGTTCAGGTCGAGGTCCTGGGTGATGTACACGTGGTCGTCGTCCCACTGGATGTCGAGGAGATCGTCAGGGTAGCCCTCGGGCAAACCTGAGCAAATGAGGATCCGCAGGTCGGCCTCGAGCTCTTCCCTGGTGACGCCAAAATGCTCTGCGACGTCCCGGATGTGCAGGCCCTGGTTATGGACCAGGAACGGGACCAACTGCAGCATGCGCTTGAGCTGGTCCTCCGAGGTCCCCTTCCGGGCTGCCCGGGGCCGGGTATCGGAGAACGCGTAGGCGGGGACGGGCGCGGCGGTGAAGTCGGCGGCAGCCTGCAGCCGGCGCCGCACTGCCGCTGCCAGCTCCGCGGGCTCCACTGCCAGGGCATCGGGGCCATAGCTGGCCAGCTCTTCGGCGAGGACTTCCGGGTCGCGGTACTCGAGGACCAGCCGGTCCCAGCCGTCGTCGGGCGTTCCGGCACCCTGGTCTGCGCGGCCGTCCATGGCCCGTCGGCGCAGCGCCAGCAGGCGCCCCTGCCTGACGTCAACGACGGCGGTGCGCAGCGGCAGTTCCGGCAGCCGGGCCAGTTCGGCGCGGATGTTGAAGCCTGCTGGCGGCCGGTAGTGCTCTTTGTTGAGGACGGCCACGGCACTGGTGAAGCGCGACAGGCGGAAATGCCGGGGCGCCTCGCGTGCCCGGTCGTAGCCCATGAGGTACCACTGGCCGAAACGGCTGCCCAGGCCCCAGGGCTCAACGGTACGTTCCTCCTCTTTGCCGGTGCTTCCGGCGAGGTACGTGAAGCTGACTGGATGGCGGGCGTGCATGGCGGCAACGATGTCATCGAAGGCCTGTCCGGCGGGTTTGATGCGCGGCTGGACGCCGGCCGGCAGTTCCACCTCGGCCAGCCTTCCCGAAGCCTGGAGCTTGCGGAGGGCGCTTTGGGCGGCTGTCCCAAGCGCCGCTCGCTCCCAGAGTTGGGAGGCCAGCAGGAGGACTGTCCATTCCTCCGGTCCCAGCTGGACGTCCGGGAGCCGGCTGGATTCCTTGCCGATCCGGTACCTCGTGGTGGCGGGGTCATCCTCGCTCCAGCCGAGGTCCGTCAGGGTCTCAACCTCGAACCCCATGGCCCTAAGGTCGTTCTTGTCCCGCTCGAACATGCGCCCGAACGCGACGTCGTTGCCGGAGGTGTCGTGGTAGACCTTTTCTCGCAATTCACTGCGGCGCAGTCCGTAGCGGGTATTGAGCAGCGCAATCAGCAGGTTGAGGAGTCGTTCAGTACGGGATACGGACACCTTGGTTACGTTACTAAACTCCCCGGGTGAAAGCAGAAAGCGCGGCAGCACGGGAGGGTGTCCCCCTGCTGCCGCGCTTTGCGGTGCGATCAGTTTCCGCTTGTGCTGCCGCTTCAGCGGACGGCGACGAGGTCCACGACGAAAATCAGTGCCTCGTTGGGCTTGATCGCTCCACCGGCTCCACGGGAGCCGTATGCCAGTTCTGAGGGGATCTCCAGGCGGCGGCGGCCGCCGACCTTCATGCCCAGCAGGCCCTGGTCCCAGCCCTGGATGACCTGGCCGACACCGACCCGGAAGTCCAGCGGTGCGCCGCGGCCCCAGGAGGCGTCGAATTCTTCGCCCGTGGACCAGGCGACGCCGACGTAGTGGGTGGAGACGGTGTCCCCTGCTTTGGCTTCCTTGCCGTCACCCTCGATGAGGTCCGTGATGACGAGTTCCGTGGGGACGTCGCCTTCCGGGAAGTCGATCTCGGGCTTCTGGCGGTCGAATTCCCGCTGTCCAAACGACATGCTTGCTCCTAATGAGTGCGTGGTGATGGGTGCCGCGAAGGACGCGGCGTCCCTGTAAGTCTTGCTACTTGACCCCGAGGATGTCCACTACGAAGACAAGGTCGCCCTTTGCCTGGCCCTGGCCGGCATCTCCGTAAGCCAGGTCCTTGGGGATGACAAGCAGGACGCGGGAGCCCACAGTCTTACCCGCGAGGCCCTGGGTCCAGCCTTTGATGACGCCCGAGAGCGGGAAAGTGGCCGGCTGGCCGCGGTCGAAGCTGGAGTCGAATTTGGTGCCGTCGGAGAGATTGACGCCAACGTAGTTCACGGTGAGCGTGTCGGTTTCCTTGACGGCGGCGCCCGTGCCCTTGATCAGGTCCTGCGAGACCAGGGCAGTGGGAGCGGGTGCCCCTGCGACGTTGATCTCCGGGACGCCGTCTTTTTCCGTCACAGTCGGCAGCCCGGCCGGCGGCGTCACCGCGTCACCCTGAGGCTTGTCGAGGACGGGGGTGGGGTCCGAGGCGGAAAGGACCTTGATGATCAGCAGCTGGGATGGCCCGGCTGCTGCGCTGGGGCTGGGGCTCGCGCCATCTGACGGGCTCGGGCTGGCCGAGGGTGCACTCTGCTGGGCAGGGACGGCCAGGGCAAGGCTGGAGCCAACCTTTGCACCGACGAACGCGTTGTAGATCACGGCACTGCTGGTTTTCAGCTCGTCGTTCAGCTCCAGGCTTTCCGGCTCATTGGGGAACGTGTCCTCCAGTTGGGAGCCATCCGAACCGTTGACGGCCAGGATGGAGATCTTGGCTACCTGGTTTGCCTTGACGGTGTCGCCGCTGCCTTCGGAAACCACCTTGATGGTGGGCTGGGTGACGGCCAGGGGCTTGTCGAAGTCCACACCCGGGGCCTTCTTGTCCCCGTTGTCAGTCAGCTTGAGGGAGTCGAACTTTGCAGTCTCCCCGGCGGACTGGCTGCTTGGCTCAGGCTGCGGGGCTGTGCCTCCGCAGGCGGTCAGGAGCAGCAGGCCGGGAAGGAGGAT
Organism: Pseudarthrobacter sp. NIBRBAC000502770; assembly: GCF_006517815.1. Classification (NCBI taxonomy): domain Bacteria; kingdom Bacillati; phylum Actinomycetota; class Actinomycetes; order Micrococcales; family Micrococcaceae; genus Pseudarthrobacter; species Pseudarthrobacter sp. NIBRBAC000502770. Next base: position 1,646,063 of record NZ_CP041198.1, on the reverse strand, counting down.
TGCTAGTAGTCGGCGCACGTAGTAAAACTTTCGTCGGGGCAGGGTGGACACGGCTTTCCGCATGGCTGCGGACAATGCCGTAGAAGGTCCCTTTAAAAGGACCTTATCCAGAATAGACCCTGAAGCTGGACGTCAGCCCATAGAGTCCAACAGGGCATCCACTCGCTCATCAACGCTGCGGAAGGGATCTTTGCAAAGGATTGTCTGATGCGCGCGGTCGTTGAGCTTCAGGTGCACCCAGTCCACGGTGTAGTCGCGTCCCAGTTCCTGCGCACGGCGGACGAAGTCGCCGCGCAGCTTGGCGCGCGTTGTTTGCGGCGGTGCGTCCACGGCTCCCTTGATCACGGTGTCGTCGACAATACGACGCACCGCACCCCGGGACTGCAGCAGGTAGTACAGCCCGCGGCTGCGGGAGATGTCGTGGTACGTCAGGTCGAGCTGGGCAATCCGGGGGGCCTCCAGGCCAAGGTTGTGCCGTTCGCGGTAGTTGTCCATCAGCTTTTTCTTGATGGCCCAGTCGATTTCGGTATCGATCCCACTGGCATCTCCGGACTCGATCGCACGGAGCGTTCGCTCCCACAGGTCCAGGATCAGGGGAACATGCGGGTTGTGGGCGCCGTGCTCCTGGACGAAGGCTGTGACCTTGGTCAGGTACTCCTGCTGGATTTCAAGTGCGGTGAGCTGCCGTCCGTTGGCCAGGCGGACCAGCGCGCGGCCACTGAGGTCGTGGGAAATTTCCCGGATGCTTCGGATGGGGTTCTCCATCCGCATGTCGCGCATGATCACCCCGGCCTCGATCATTCGAAGGACCAGGTCCACGGTGCCGACTTTCATCAGCGCGGTGGCCTCGGACATGTTGGAGTCGCCCACGATCACGTGCAGCCGCCGGTAGAACTCGGCATCGGCATGCGGTTCATCCCTGGTGTTGATGATGGGCCGGGACCGGGTGGTGGCGGACGAGACGCCCTCCCAGATGTGGTCGGCACGCTGTGAGAACGCATACGTCGCACCGTGGGGCGTCTTCAGGATCTTTCCCGCGCCGGCTATGAGCTGGCGGGTGACCAGGAACGGAATCAGGATTTCGGCCAGGCGGGAGAACTCGCCGCGCCGGGGAATCAGGTAATTCTCGTGGCTGCCGTAGGAGTTCCCGGCCGAGTCGGTGTTGTTCTTGAACAGGTACACGGTCCCGTTAAAGCCTTCAGCAGCGAGGCGTGCCTGGGCCTCATCCACGAGGTCGTCGAGAATGAGTTCGCCGGCCCGGTCGTGCGCGATCAGCTGGGCAAGGTCGTCGCACTCGGCCGTGGCGTATTCCGGATGCGACCCGACATCGAGGTACAGCCGTGAACCATTGGTGAGGAACACATTTGACGAGCGCCCCCAGCTGACCACCTTGCGGAACAGGTACCGGGCCACCTCCTCCGGCGCAAGAGGTCTCGAGTCGGGGCTCGAGTAGGAGATCCCAAACTCGGTTTCGATACCGAAGATTCTCTTGTCCATGTGGTCCTCCTAGGCCAGCAGTGCGGTGATGTCCGCGTCGTTGAGCCGGCGGAAGGCACGCCGGGTGCCGCGGGAGTTTTCGGAGACCCGGTCCAGGACAGCGACTTCCAGTGCACCCGGCGGCAACGGTGCCGCCGGCTGGTCCCCCTCCTGGGCGGGGGTAAGTCCCTTCAGTGCCAGCCTCACGGCATCGGCGAAGCCCAGCGAGGACTGCCACCCTTCGCCGATGGCGGATGACACTTTCTCAGCCTGTCCACCCATGACGACAAAGCTATGTTCGTCGGCGATCGAACCGTCGAAGGTAAGCCGGTAGAGATGGTCCTCGGCCTGCGTGGGTCCAACTTCGGCGACTGCGAGTTCCACCTCGAAGGGCTTTTGCTCGGCGGTGAAGACGGCTCCCAGGCTTTGGGCGTACACGCTGGCCAACCCCCGCGCGGTCACATCCTCACGGTCGTAGGAGTAGCCCCTCACATCGGCGTAGCGCACTCCGGCCTGGCGGAGGCTTTCGAATTCGTTGTACTTGCCGACGGCGGCGAACGCGATTTTGTCGTAGATTTCCCCGATTTTGTGCAGGGACGGCGACGGATTCTCGGCTACGAGGGCGATGCCGTCGGCGCAGCTGATGACCACTACGGAGCGGCCCCGCGCGATGCCTTTCCGCGCGAAGTCCGCGCGGTCCTTCATTAGCTGTTCAGGTGAGACATAGAACTGCTGGGTCATCTCAGGCCTCCCGTCCGGCGATGGTGCGCGCTTCGATTACGCTGCGCGAGGCCGCCGCGAGTTCGGCTTCAGGGACGCGCCGGGCTCCGGTCCTGTCAACCGTGTACACCACCGGCCACAACTGGCGGACTGTATCCGGACCGCCCGTTGCCGAATCGTCGTCGGCGGCGTCATACAGAGACTCCACGGCAACGGAGAGGGCCTGCTCCGGGGTCAGGTTGGGCCGCCAAAGCTTCTTCAGGGCACCGCGTGCGAACACGGAGCCGGAGCCGACGGTGTGGTGTTCGTGTTCCTCGTACCTGCCGCCGGTGACGTCGTAGGAAAACAGGCGGCCAACGCCGGCGCTGATGTCGAATCCGGCGAACAGGGGCACCACCGCAAGTCCCTGCAGGGCCAGGGGGAGGTTGCCCCTGATCATGGCACCCAAACGGTTCGCCTTGCCTTCAAGGCTGAGCTGGGTGCCTTCAATCTTTTCGTAATGCTCAAGTTCAACTTGGAACAGCCGGGTCAGGTCAATGGCTATGCCGGCAGTTCCGGCGATGCCCAGGACGGAGAAATGGTCAGCCGGGAAGACTTTCTCGATGTGCCTGCTGGCAATGACGTTTCCCATGGTGGCCCGCCTGTCGCCCGCCATCAGGACGCCGCCGCCGTAGCTCATGGCAATGATGGTGGTGGCATGGGGAACCTGGACCGGCGCAGCGGTTGACGCACCTCCCGGGAGGGGCCGGCTGAAGGGCAACAGCTCAGGCCGGTCCCGCTGCAGGTGTTCGGTAAAGGACGAGGTGGCGTTGGCGGCTACCTGGTTGGCGGTTGATTCCTGCACTCATCACTCCTTGAATGTGGTACTCACAACGTCGGTACAGATCCCGGCCTTCCGCGGCTTCAGCCACCCAGCGGTCCGGGTTACTGGCCGCCCTTTTGGACGAATGCCCGGACGAACTCTTCGGCGTTGGATTCGAGGACGCCGTCGATCTCGTCGAGCAGGTCATCCACGCCTTCGGTGGATGCCGAGGCCTGCGCCTCCGGTGCTGCCGGGGGTGCTTCGGGGATGTCTTCGTCGACCTGGGTGTCACGTGACTGCGGCTGCTGCTGCTCCTGGCCTGCCATTGGTTTCCCTCTTTCTTCCGTCGGTGGATCCGGCGGATCCTCCGATATGCCCATCCTGCCACGGGACGGGCGTTCCGGCGCTGTTTACTCCGCAGGCGGAGTGCTGTTGTGTCCCAGCAGTTCACCCAGGAACGGTCCCGCTTCCCGGTAGCGCTCAAACAACGCTCCAGTCAGGGCTTTGGTTCCCCTCAGGGGCTCACGGGTGGGCACCCGCTGAAGCCTCCCGTAGCCGGGCACGTCGAAGATGACCGAATCCCAGCTTGCCCCCACCACATCCTTGCCAAAGCTGCTGATGCACTTGCCCCGGAAGAACGCCCGGGTATCCGCCGGTGGCTCCGCCACGGCAGCTGCGATGGCGGAATCATCCACCACCCGCTGCATCCGGTTCCTGGACAGCAGGCGGTAGTAGAGGCCCTTCTCGGGCCTGATGTCGGCCCACTGCAGGTCGACAAGGCCCAGCCGGGCGTCGCTCCAGTCCAGGCCGTCGCGCTGGCGGTAACCGTCCAGGAGGGAGAGCTTGGCCAGCCATTCCACCGCGGTGGCCGCCGCGGACCTGTCGCTGTCGAGCTGGGTGAGGACGGACGCCCACCGTTCCAGGACCTCATGGGTGTGTCCGTCGCCGTCCACGGCATCGCCCACACCGGTGTCCTGCGCAAGTTTGGCGGCGGCTTCGTGGTACATCCACTGGAGATCCAGTGCTGTGACGCGCCTGCCGTCCAGCAACCGGATTTTGGCAGTCAGGGACGTATCGTGGCTCACCGTTTTGAGGGCGGTGACGGGCTCGTATACCTCGATTTTCGGAGCCAGCCCGGCTTCGACCAGGCTGAGGACCAGGGCGGTGGTGCCGAACTTGAGGTAGTTGGACACCTGGCTGAGGTTGGCGTCCCCGATGATGACGTGCAGGCGCCGGTACTTGTCAGCGGTGGAATGGGGCTCATCCCGGGTGTTGATAATGGGGCGGCGGATGGTCGTTTCCAGGCCCACCTCTGCTTCGAAGAAGTCGGCGCGCTGGCTGATCTGGAAGCCCGGGATGGAGCTGTCCTGTCCGATACCCAGCCGGCCTGCCCCGCACACCACCTGCCGGCTGACGAAAAACGGTGTCAGCCCGCGCACAATGTCTCCGAACGGTACGGACCGGGGCATGAGGTAGTTTTCGTGCGAGCCGTAGGAAACCGATTTGTTGTCCGTGTTGTTTTTGTAGAGATTGACCGGCGGCAGGGTCGGGTCCGCTGCCAGTCGGCGCACGGCCGCCAGGCCCACAAGGTCACCGGCGGCGTCCCAGGCCACAGCGTCCCGGGGGTTCGTTACCTCGGGGCTGGAGTACTCGGGGTGGGCGTGGTCGACATAGAGCCGCGCGCCGTTGCCGAGGACCATGTTCATCAGGAGCGTCCCCGACTCGTCCTGGCCGTCGAGCTCCAGTTCCTCGCGGCCGTAGGCCAAAGCCACCGCCTCCGCATCGAGCACCGGCGGCTGGTCCGTCAGCTGGGAGGGATGGGCGGAACCGCGGTCAACTGTCCAGCCGCGGGCATCGTGCAAAGGCTCCTCATCCGTGTAGTCCCAGCGCGTCTCTGCCCCGCCGGCCGCCCGCTGCCGGGTGACCTGCGCGTAGGCCTGGACCACGCGGGCGCTCATCATGGTGGCGTTGGCGGAAGGGGCTGACGGAGCGTGGATTCCGTATTCCGTTTCTGCCCCCATAACCCGCATGGCCCCGCCGGCGGGGAGGGCCTCCCCGCCGGCGGATCCCTGTGAACCCGTCACAGATACTGTCCAGTAGTGGGCATTGTCTCGATGGACTTGCCGGGCTCCTGGCCGGCTTTGCCCTGCACGATGGTGCGGATATAGGTAATCCGTTCACCCTTCTTTCCGGAGATGCGTGCCCAGTCATCTGGGTTCGTGGTGTTGGGCATGTCTTCGTGCTCACGGAATTCGTCCACCACGGCGCGCAGCAGGTGCTCGATCCGAAGACCTTTCTGGTGTGATGTCAGCAGGTCCTTGATGGCATACTTCTTGGCCCTGTCCACCACGTTCTGCACCACGGCACCGGAGTTGAAGTCCTTGAAGTACAGCATTTCCGTGTCACCGTTGGCGTAGGTGACCTCGAGGAATTCGTTGGATTTGTCGGTGGAGTACATCGCCTCCACGGTGCGCTGGACCATGGCGTCGACGGTTGCCTGGACATCACCGTTGTGTTCGGCCAGGTCTGATTCGTGGAATGGCAGGTCCGGCGTGATGTATTTGTTGAAGATGTCGGCCGCTGCCTCCGCATCGGGCCGCTGGATCTTGACCTTCACGTCAAGCCGGCCGGGCCGGAGGATGGCGGGATCGATCATGTCCTCGCGGTTGGATGCGCCGATCACGATCACGTTGTCCAGGCGCTCGACGCCGTCGATCTCGCTGAGGAGCTGGGGCACGATGGTGGTTTCGACGTCGGACGAAATGCCGGTGCCGCGGGTGCGGAACAGCGAGTCCATTTCGTCGAAGAACACCACGACGGGGCTGCCGTCCGAGGCCTTCTCCCGGGCGCGGGCGAAGATCAGGCGGATGTGCCGCTCGGTCTCGCCAACGTACTTGTCAAGGAGTTCCGGGCCCTTGATATTCAGGAAGTAGCTCTTCAGGTCGACATTCCCGGACCGCTCCGCGGCGCGGGCAGCGAGCGAGTTGGCAACGGCCTTGGCAATCAGGGTCTTGCCGCAGCCGGGAGGGCCATACAGCAGGATGCCCTTGGGAGCCTTGAGGCCGTGCTCACGGTAGAGGTCCGGGTGCAGGAACGGCAGTTCCACGGCGTCCCGGATCTGCTCGATCTGGGGGCCAAGGCCGCCGATGTCCTCATACGTGATGTCCGGAACTTCCTCGAGGACAAGGTTTTCCACCTCTGAGCGGGGAACCTTCTCCAGCGCGTATCCGGTCCGGGAATCGACGGAGAGGGCATCGCCGACCCGCAGTTTTTCGGAAAGGAGCGCACCGGAGAGCCGGACAACGCGTTCTTCGTCCGCGCGGCCAACCACAAGGGCGCGGTCCCGTCCGAGCATTTCCTTCAGGGTGGCCAGCTCACCTGCCCGCTCGTAGCCCAGCCCCGCGACGATCAGGAGTGCCTCGTTCAGCAGCACTTCCTGGCCGACCGCAAGCTGGTTGATGTTGACCAGCGGGCTGATGCCCACGCGCATCTTCCGGCCCGCGTTGAAGATGTCCACCGATTCCTCGGTGGCAGCCTGGCCGCTGTTGCCGGGGGCGGGCTGCCGTTTCGGGTTGATTTGGAGGATGGTGCCGAAGCTGTAGGGCGGTTGCCCTTCCTGGTCCAGGGCGTTCTTCAGGCGGAGAATCTCTGCCTTCGCCGTCTCAAGCATGCTGACCAGCTTCGAGTTGTTCTGCGTTGCCGCTGCCAACTGGCGGTCGATGTGCCTGAGCTTGTCCCGAAGTATGTTGACCTGGCGGTCAGCAACCGAGAGGTCGTTGGCGGCAGACTGCTCTGCCGGTGTACGTCCGGAGTCCTGGTTTGGTGTCTCCATGATGTATCAGCCCCTTCCTGCGCTTCTCTTAAGACATTAGTCCCAAGAGGCCGGGTAGGGATGGAGGCTCCCGAAATATGGACTAGTTCGTAACTTCGGGGTTGTCCACGACGTTGGTCCCCGCGATGGCGTCACGGGCGGCACGCCGGAGCTTCTTGTCGGACACTGCCCGCTCCCCCACCGCTCCTGGCGTCCAGGCGTTGACGTCCTCTTCGTTGAACTCGGTCTTGGACGGGCGGCGCTTGACCGAAATCCCGGTGACGCCGTCTGCCAACCGCCGGGTGACCAGCAGGAACCCTGTGTGGGCCACCATCCGGTGGTCGGGGCGCACGGCCAGTCCTTCAAGGTGCCACCCGCGGACCATCGACTCCCAGGCATCGGGTTCGGTGAAGCGTCCGTCCGCGCGGATGGCTTCGGCCGTGCGGGAGAGTTGGGTCACCGTGGCGACGTAGTTGATCCAGACGCCGCCGGGCGCGAGCACGGTGGCCACGGCGTCGAGGCATTCCCACGGCGCCAGCATGTCCAGGACCACGCGGTCCACGGAGCCGGGCGCCTCGGCCTTGACCACTTCCTCCTGGAAGTCACCAAGGGAGATCTGCCACGCGGGGTGGGGGCCACCGAAGATGGTTTCCACGTTGCCGCGGGCGATGTCCGCGAACTCCTCACGCCTTTCGAAGGAGTGCAGGTAGCCGTTGTCCCCCACCGCGCGGAGCAGGGAAATGGAGAGTGCCCCCGAGCCCACGCCGGCCTCCACGACGCGTGCGCCGGGGAAGATGTCCGCCATGGTGACGATCTGGCCGGCGTCCTTGGGATATACGACGGCGGCGCCGCGCGGCATGGACAGCACAAAGTCCGAGAGCAGGGGCCGGAGGGTCTGGTACTGCTGGCCCACGTTGTTCACCACCACCGAGCCGTCCACCTGGCCAATGATTTCGTCGTGGTTCAGGAATCCGCGGTGGGTGTGGAAAGCGCCGCCGCGTTCCAGGGTGATGGTGTTCATCCGGCCACGCTCGTCGGTCAGTTGGACGCGTTCGCCCTCCCGGAATGGGCCCCGGCGACGGGCAGCGCCCACCGGCTGCGAGCCGCTGGCGGCAGCACCGGCTTGCGCTGCTCCCTTGGCGTCGTTGACGGCAGTTTCGCTGCTCATGTTTCTTCCTCGCTCCTGTAAACCTGTTGTGCCGCTGCCTGATGCTCCCAGGGACGCGGCTACGTGCGGTGGCAATGCACGACCGGCAGGTAACTCTACCGGTTCTGGCCCTGGGGGTGCCTATCGTTGCGCAGGCGCTTCCCGGTGATGGCGGCCAGGACGGCTTCCTGCGTCAGCAAACCCGTGACGGTTCCGTTGTGGTCAACCACGGCGTAGTGGCGGCCCTCAAGCTGGGAGAGGAACTGGATCAGTTCCTGCCCCTTGGACCACTCCGGAATATAGGCGCCGGCGGCCAGGGGAAACGAGACGGCGGTGACGGGGGTCGTATCTGCCGCTGAACCGGGCACGGCTGCAAGGGCGCCCGTGTCCACCACGCCTTCCGGCCGTCCGTCGGGGCCGTAAACCACCACGGATTTTGTTCCTGCTTCGCCGAGGCGGAGGGCGTCCCGGACCGTACCGCTGGAGGGAACGCCGGCAGCCGGCGTCGACAATGCTGCGGCGCTGACCAGTGGGAGCCGCCCGCGCAGGGTGCCCTGCTGGATGGATGCGGATGCGCCCATCCACAGGAACCCGCCCACCAGGATGGTGATCATCAGGAGGCTGAATTCGGGCTGGTCGCCGGCGAGGAACGGACGAAGGAGGAACCAGTAGCCGATGGCGAGGACGATGATCCGGCCGCCCCAGCCGGCCGCCACGGTGCCTTTCGCCTGGCTGCCGGTGGCTTTCCAGACGATGGATTCGACCAGCCGGCCGCCGTCGAGTGGAAGGCCCGGCAGGACGTTGAAGACACCGATGAGGAAGTTGGCCCACATGAAGATGTTCGTCAGGATTTCGGCCACGCTGCCCAGGCTGTTGGTGCTGAGCACCAGCCACGCTCCGCCGGCCAGGACGAAGTTTGCGGCCGGCCCGGCCAAAGCAACAAGCAACGACCGGCCCGGAGAAGAGGTGAAGCTTTCAAACTGGGTGTGGCCGCCCCAGAGGTTGAGGACGATCTTTTGGGTGGGCCAGCCGTAGATTTTTGCCGTCAGGGCGTGGGCGAGTTCGTGGACAAGGACGGAAATGAGCAGCAACACGGCATAGGCGAACGCCACCACATAGGCGCTGGCGCCCAGCATGGGGTTGTTCCGCGCAAGTACCGGCCCGTAGACGATCACCGTGAAGGCCGCGATCACAAACCACGAGTATGCCAGCACCACCGGAACGCCGGCGATGCGCCCCAGGGGAATGCCCGCGCGGCGCGCTGGCGTGCCCGCTGCGGGACCCTGTCCGGTATCCGGTTCAGCCACGGTGACCACCGCGCGAGGCGGCCGCCCCAGTGGAACCGGCCGGCAGGAGCAGGGCTTCCAGCTCCTCCAGGCCCCGGCCGAACAGGGAATCCCACAGCGCATAGCTGCCGTTGTCCGGGAGGGGAACAATGTGCGGGACAGCCACAGTGGCCACACCGGAGGCCACGGCCGCGGCCACGCCCGGAACGGAATCCTCAAGGGCTACGCAGTGGTGGATTCCAAGGTGGGGATCGTCCTCCTGCAGGAGTTCGACGGCGGTCAGGTACGCCTCGGGGTGCGGCTTGCCCTGGCTCACCGTGTCCCCGGTAACCAGTACGTCAAAGTACGGCCGGGGAAGGCTGGCCACCACTTCGCGGGCCAACGGGCCCTCTGACATGGTCACCAAAGCGCAGCGCACGCCGGCAAGGTGCAGTTCCTCAAGGAGTTCACGGGCGCCGGGCCGCCACGGCACCTGCTGCTGGACGCTGCTGACCACCTGGGCGGTCAGGGTGTCGATAATTTCCCGGATTTCGAGTTCGACGCCGGCCTGCTGGAGCAGGCCGGCGGAAAACGTCAGCGACTGGCCAACCAGCTGCATTGCCTGGTCATGGCTCCACGTTCCCCCGTGGGCCTCCACCAGCGCATGCTCCGCGGCGATCCAGTATGGCTCGGTGTCCACAATGGTCCCGTCCATGTCCCAGAGGACGGCTTTAAGCGGGGAACTGGCGGCAGGAATTGGCATACCGCCAGTCTACGGGGCGTGGCTGGGCGGCGGCTGTGGGCTACGCCCTCGGCGAATATGCCGCGGCCGGACGGCCCAGCAGGAGGGTTTCGCGGGATTTGTGGCGCTTCATTCCCTGCACGGGCCAGCCGCTTGGACGTAGGGTGAAGAAATGAATAGCTTCGAGGGAGACACCGCCGAACAGGGTGCCGGACCCGAGCGGGAACGGTTCCTGCAGCCAGTCGCTGACGGACAGCGCATAACTGTGATGCTTGCCGCCTTTGAGGGGTGGAACGACGCCGGAGAAGCCGCCAGCGATTCGCTGCGCTACCTGAACAAATTGTGGGGCGGCAAGAAAGTCGCTTCCATCGATGCCGACGAGTACTACGACTTCCAGTTCACCCGCCCCACGGTGCGCCGGAACGCGGCCGGTGAACGGAAGATCAAGTGGCCTTCCACCCGGATCTACAAGGCCAGTGCCCCCAACTCCAATGTGGACGTCATCTTTGTCCAGGGCACGGAGCCGTCCTATAAGTGGCGTGCCTACACGGCCGAGCTGCTGGTCCATGCCGAGGCCCTGAACGTGGATTACGTGGTGCTGGTGGGGGCGCTCCTGGCCGACGTTCCGCACAGCCGCCCAATCCCGGTGAGCACATCCTCGGACGACGCTCCGCTCCGTGAGCGCATGAACCTGGAAGCCTCACAGTATGAGGGCCCCGTTGGGATCGTGGGCGTCCTGTCAGAGGTGGCCCTCCTGGCCGGCATCCCCACCGTGTCATTGTGGGCCGCAGTGCCGCACTATGTGGCCCAGGCGCCCTCCCCCAAAGCCCAGCTGGCCCTCCTGCACCGGATCGAGGAGCTCCTCCAGGTGCCGCTGGACACGCACGAGCTGGCGGAGGAAGCTGATGCGTGGGAGCGCGGCGTGGACGAACTCGCCACGGAGGATCCTGAAATTGCCGCGTACGTCCGGCAATTGGAGGAAGCCAAGGACACCGCAGACCTGCCCGAAGCCAGCGGCGAGTCCATCGCCCGTGAATTCGAGCGCTACCTGAAGCGCCGGGGCCAGGACCGGCCCTGATGCGGCCGTACTGACTGCCTCAACGGGAAGGGCCTGGCCGGGAGCGATCCCGCCAGGCCCTTCCCGTCTGCTGCTGTGGATCGACTCCTAGAGCCGGACCCCCAGGAGCGCGTCAACCGCGTCCTTGACCAGCGCTGCGTCAGGGGCACTGGCGGCAGCACCGCCGTCGTTGGCTGCCCGGGCCCAGCGCGACACCGCGGCGACCGCTGCAGGCGCATCCAGGTCGGCTGCCAGCGCTTCGCGCATCCCGGCCAGCAGCGCCGGGCCCGAGCCCTCCGGGGCGTGGTCGAGCGCCGTCCGCCAGGCCGCCAGGTCTGCCTTCGCGGCAGCGAAGCCTTCGTCAGTCCAGGACCAATCAGAACGGTAGTGGTGGGCAAGGATGGCCAGCCGGATGGCCGCCGGGTCTTCCCCGGCAGCGCGGAGCTTCGAAACCAGCACCAGGTTGCCTTTGGATTTGCTCATCTTTTCGCCGTCCAGGCCTACCATCCCTGCATGGGCGTAGTGCTTGGCCAGCGGGACGCCGGCCAGTGAGTAGGCGTGGCCCGCGCCCATTTCGTGGTGCGGGAAAATCAGGTCCGATCCGCCGCCCTGCACGGTGAAGGGCGCGGGGAGGTACTTCTGTGCGATCACGGTGCACTCAATGTGCCAGCCCGGCCGTCCCGGTCCAAGGCTGCCACCAGGCCAGCTCGGCTCCCCTTCCCGTTCCACCCGCCAGAGCAGCGGGTCCAGGGCCTGCCGCTTACCGGCGCGGCCCGGATCCCCGCCGCGCTCGGCGAAGAGCTCCAGCATGGCGCTTTCACCCAGGTGGGAAATGGACCCCAGGGCCCACGCATCAGGTGCCATTGACTGCTTGCCGGCGGCTTCGACGTCGTAATAGACGTCCCCGTCAGGTTCGCCGTTGGTGCCTGCCACCCGGTACGCCAGCCCCATGCTGACCAGCCGTTCCACTTCGGGGACGATCAGGCCGATGGATTCGACGGCGCCGACGTAGTTGTCCGGCGCGAGGACGTTCAGCGCCTCCATGTCGGTCTGGAAGAGTTCCACCTGTTCCGCGGCGAGGTCGCGCCAGTCGACGCCGGTGGCGGTGGCGCGTTCCAGCAGGGGATCGTCCACGTCCGTGACGTTCTGAACGTAGGAGACTTCGCTGCCTGCATCGCGCCAGGCGCGGTTCAGCAGGTCAAAAGCCACGTAGCTGGCCGCATGCCCCATGTGCGTTGCGTCGTAGGGAGTGATGCCGCAGACGTACATGGACGGCCGGGCCTCCGGTTCCAGTGCCACGTCGCGGCCCGCCGCGGTGTCGAACAGGCGGATGGCGGGCATGTTTCCGGGCAGGGCAGGCACAGGGCGGGAAGTCCAGGATTTCACATGCCAAGCCTAGTCCTAGGCGCTGATGACGCCGAAACCGAGGAGGAGGTAGAGGGCGAGCCCCAGGAAGATCCGGTACCAGACAAAGAGCCGGTAGCTGCGGGTGGAGACGAACTTCAGGAACCAACCGATGATGACGTAGCCCACCACCAGGGCGATGACGGTGGCAAGCGCAGTTTCGGGAAGGCCGAAGGGTCCGGAGATCCCTTCCTTGGTGACCACCTTGTACAGCTGGTACAGCCCGCTGCCGAAAACGGCGGGGATTGCCAGCAGGAACGAGTACCGTGCCGCGGCCTCACGGGTGTAGCCCATCAGCAGGCCCGCGGTGATGGTTCCGCCGGAGCGGGAGACGCCCGGAATAAGGGCCAGGGCCTGCGCCAGTCCGTACAACATGCCGTGCTTGTAGGTCAGGTGGGCCAGGTCCCGCTTCTGGGCGCCGGTTGCGTCCGCCACGGCGAGGATGAGGCCGAAGACGATCAGCATGGTGGCCACGATCCACATGCTGCGGAGCACGGATTCGATCTGGTCCTGGAAGAGCAGCCCCAGCACGATGATGGGCAGGCTGCCCAGAATCACCAGCCAGCCCATGCGTGCGTCAGGGTCCTGCCGTGGCACCTTGCCGGTAAGGGAGCCGGCCCAGGCTTTGACGATGCGGACAATATCCCGCCAGAAGAAGATCAGGACGGCGGTCTCCGTGCCGAGCTGGGTGATGGCCGTAAAGGCTGCCCCCGGGTCCTGCGCGTTGGGGAGGAACTCCCCCACGATCCGCAGGTGCGCGCTTGATGAAATCGGTAGAAATTCGGTCAGTCCCTGCACTAGGCCCAGCAGGGCCGCTTCAAACCAGTTCACGCTAAGACCCTACGGCATGGCGGCGGTGCTCCTGCCCGTAAGCTTGCTGCTATGCAGCAGCGTTACGTCGGCAACAGTGGATTGCGAGTCTCAGCCCTCTCCCTTGGCACCCGGTCCTGGGGTGGCGACACGGATGAGCAGGACGCCTCGGAGTTGCTGCGCACCTTCCTCGAGGCGGGCGGCCGGCACGTGGATACGGCGGCGTCATATGCGGGCGGCGGATCGGAGGCGATCCTTGGATCGCTGCTGGGCGATGTGGTGTCCCGCACGGAGGTTTCCATCTCCACGAAAGCGGGGATGACGACGCCGGATGGCCGTCGCGCGGTGGACACGTCACGCAATGCGATGCTCACCGGCCTGGACGCCAGCCTGGCAAGGCTGGGTACGGACTATGTGGACCTCTGGTTCGCCGAAGCCTGGGACGGCAACGTTCCCCTCGACGAAACCCTGGCGGCGTTGGAATTCGCAGTCCGCACCGGGCGGGCCAGGTACGCGGGAATCTCGAACTACAGGGGCTGGCAGGCCGCGAAGGCCGCGGCAACCAGCGTTGTGCCGCTGGTGGCTGTCCAGGCGGAGTACTCGTTCCTTGACCGGACGGCGGAAGCGGAACTGATGCCGGCCGCCGACGATGCCGGGCTCGGCCTGATGGCCTGGGCCCCCTGGGCCGTGGGGTACTCACGGGAAAGTACCGTGGCAGCATTCCCGCCGGTTCACGCGGCGCCTCCGTCAGCGAAGCCGCATACGTGGAGCCGTATCTGGAGGACAAGCCGTCGCGGATCGTGGATGCCGTGTGCATGGCTGCCAACGGGCTGGGCCGGACTCCGCAGGATGTCTCGCTGTCCTGGCTGCTCGCGCAGCAGGGAGTTGCCACGGCGATCGTTGGCGCCCGTACTCCGGTGCAGCTGAAGGAAATCCTCGATGCCCAGCTGGCGCCCCTGCCGCCGCAGATTGCGCGCGCGCTGGAGGATGTTTCCGCGGTGTCCTAGGGTTTGTTCCCGGATTTCCCTGATCCGGGGGCGCTGCTATTCCTCGACGATTTCGAGGTCCTCATCCTCGTCCACGTCGGCTTCATCGTCCTCGTCATCCTCGTCGTCGAAGACCTGCAGGGGCGTTACTTCGTTGTAGGCCTCGTAAAGGGCGTCCTCGTAAACTTCGAAAGCATCGGCAACTGCGAAAAACGCTGCCTCAACGGAGGGATCACCGTCCCCGCGGCGGTTCGATGCTGCTATAAGGTGTTCTTCCAAAGCGGTGGTCAGGGACGAAAGCGCGACACGCGGATCGATGCTCATGACTTCACGTTAGCCGGAAAAGGACGAAAATGGAGAGCAAATGAAGGAACAATTTCTCACCAGCTCGGTCCAGCGGGAGCGGGATTATTTGCGGCAGTACGAGTACCTCGTGCTGACCGTGGGCCCTGATGATTCCTTGCCGGAGGCGCGGCGCCGGCTCGTTGAACACTCCGAATACGGCAAGTGGGAACTGGAACGCAGCAAGCTCTACGTGGGCGGCGGCCGGCGGTTCTGGCTGCGGCGCCGGGTGATGCAGGTCCAAAGGACCGTTTAGCGACTCGCGGTCCAGGGGACCGTTCAGTCTTCGACCGGCCCCAGCCACGCGTTGGCCACGGTGTTATGGGCAGACTCGTCGTCCGAGGGGTGGAACATCCCGGCCAGCACGTCCCGGTAAAGCCGCTCCAGTTCGGAGCCCCTGAAGTAGCTCGATCCCCCGCTGATGCGGATGGCGAGGTCAACTACGCGCCGCGCCGTCTCGGTGGCGTTCACCTTCAGCCCCACCAGCTTGGGGAACCACTGGGCGCCATGGTCAGCCAGGGCGTCGACGTCGGCGGTGACGGTCTTGAGCTGGGGGTACAGGCTGTCCAGGGCCATGGCAGCCTCTGCCACCTTCCAGCGGATGTCAGGGTCCTGCGCGTAGCTGCGGCCGCCGTTCTTCAAGGAGGCGCGCCGTTTCACGGTTTCCACGCCGACTGCCAGGGCGCGTTCACCCAGGCCTGTATAGACGGCGGCAAGGAGGCTTTCGAAGCAGGCGAAGATGGCAAAGATCAGCGGGTCGGCGTTGGGGCCGACGGGCAGCTTGCGGAAGATGCGGCCGGCTGGAGCTTTTACGCCTTCCAGGACCGTGGTGGCGGACTGGCTGGCCCGCATGCCCAGGGTGTCCCAGTCGTCCAGGATCCGGTAGCCGGGAGTTTCCCTGGTGATGAACCCGTGGACCAGTTCACCGGCACCGTCCCGCGCGTCCGGGTCCTTGCCGAAGATGCCCAGGCGGGTCCAGGCCGGCGAGAGGCTGGTGAAGATCTTGGTTCCCGTGAAGGTGTAGCCCCCGTCTTCGTCCGGCACCGCCGTGGTCCGGGAGTCGAACAGGACCGAGTCGTTGCCGGCCTCTGAGTTGCCGAAGGCGAATACCTCTCCCTGCGCGGCTTCCTCGAGGACGAAGGCAAGTGAGTGGTCGCCCCGGGCCGCCAGGACGTGGGCGACGCCGGTCCAGACCAGGTGCATGTTGACGGCCAGCGCGGTGGCCGGTGCAGCCGTTGCCAGCCTGCGCTGGCACTGCGCCGCCGCTTCGAGCCCCAGCCCCTTGCCGCCGTCGGACGCTGGTACGAACAGCTTCAAGTACCCGGCCTTTGCCAACTCCTGCAGGTCCTCATGGAAGAAGGCGTTGTCGCGGTCATAGCCGGCGGCACGGCTGCGGATGCGCTCCAGGAGGTCATCCGGCAGCAGGTCCTCTGGAGTCATGGCCGGTTCCTCTCAGTAGTTGGTGAGCAGCGTGTCCAGCACCCGGGCACCGAACTTGAGGGAATCCGCGGGAACCCGCTCGTCCACCCCGTGGAACATGCCGGTGAAGTCCAGCTCGTCAGGCAGCATGAGGGGCGCGAAGCCGTAACCGGTGATGCCCAGGCGGCTGAGTGATTTGTTGTCGGTGCCACCGGAAAGCGTGTAGGGCAGCACCTTGGCGCCGGGATCCTCCTTGTGGAGCGCGTCGATCATGGAGTCCACCAGGTTGCCGGCGAAGGGGACCTCAAGCGAAACGTCGTTGTGGACGTAGCTGACGTCCACGCCGTTGCCGGCGAGTTCGCGCACGATCTCCAGGACCTGCTGTTCCTGGCCCGGGAGGGTGCGGCAGTCCACCAGGGCTTCGGCGGACTCGGGGATGACGTTGTGCTTGTAGCCACCCTTGAGGAGGGTGGGGTTCGTCGTGTTCTGCAGGGTGGCCCCGACGAATCTTGCCACCGTGCCGAGCTGGTCGAGCAGGAGGTCCGGATTGTCGGCGTCGAATTCCACGCCGGTGAGTTCCGTCACGCCGTCAAGGAACTGCCTGGTGGTGGGGGTGAGCTCGATGGGCCACTTGTACTCGCCGATCCTGGTCACAGCGGCGGCAAGCCGGGTAACCGCGTTGTCCTTGTTGATCTGCGAGCCGTGGCCGGCCCTGCCATGTGCCACCAGCCGAAGCCAGGAGATCCCCTTCTCGGCGGTTTGCAGCAGGTAGGTGCGCTGGCCCCCGATGGTGGCGGAGAAGCCGCCCACCTCCGAGATGGCCTCCGTGGCGCCCTCGAACAATTCGGGCCGGTTGTCCACAGCGTAGCGGGCGCCGTAAACCCCGCCGGCTTCCTCATCCGCGAAGAACGCGAAGATGATGTCACGCTTGGGCTTCCTGCCCTCCCTGGCAAATCCCCGCAGGACCGACAGGATCATGGCGTCCATGTCCTTCATGTCGACGGCGCCGCGTCCCCAGATGAGGCCGTCCTTCAGTTCCGCACCGAACGGGTCAACGGACCACTGGTCCCGGAGTGCGGGAACGACGTCCAGGTGTCCGTGTACCACCAGCGCACTGGCCGAGGGGTCCTCCCCTGCCATCCTGGTGACAACGTTCGCCCGGCCAGGGGCAGACTCGAAGATCTCCGCATCCAGGCCCACTTCCTCGATAAGCCCCGCCGCGTACTCGGCCGCCGCCCGCTCCCCAGGCCCCGACCCGTCGCCGTAGTTGGAGGTGTCGATCCGGATGAGTTCCTGGCAGATCCGGACAACTTCATCCTCGGGCAGGACGTCAGGCATTGGTGGCTCCTTGGTAGGGAATGACTGGGTGGCACGAGCTGAATCGCTGCCTTCAGCCTACCTACTTGGCCCGATTCGTTGTTCCCGGAAAGTTCGTGTTAGAGTTTTTCTCGCTGCTTCGGAGAGGCGCGAAACGCTGAAAGGCGGAATCGCTTTCCGAAATACCACCTGCGCGGGTGGCGGAATGGCAGACGCGCTAGCTTGAGGTGCTAGTCCTCGAAAGGGGGTGGGGGTTCAAGTCCCCCTCCGCGCACAAAAAGGGAAAACCCCGGAACATCATCGATGTGCCGGGGTTTTTTCGCGTATCCGATCAATGCCTCCGTTATGGAGCCTGGCATTCGGTTAGGGCTCAGGATGCGATTGTCAATGGTTTCGCGGGAGCCGCGCACGAGGTCCTGCTAAAACCTTGAGCATGCGGCACCCGGTTATTCGTTCCGGTGTCATCACACCAATCCACGCCGAACGGGTAGGCCTCCACAGTGGCAACGCCCGGCGCCGCGTGCGGAGGGACTTCAAACTGGAAAACGAATCCGCCGGCGTCATTCATCGGCGACGTCGTACTCAGGACGTTTTGCCCGGCGGCGTCCGTGACGGTGATGTGAATCCGGGCGTTGTTTCCGTACCGGGGATTGCAGCCGGCGTCGGCTGCGCGGACGGTGACTGGGTCTCCGGGGCCCGCAACGCCGGGGCTCACCTCATAGGCGGGAGGAAAACAGGGCGGCTCTCCTTGCCATGTCCCGGCACAGGCGGACAAACAGCTTGCGAACAAGACGCAGCCTGTGGCCGCCGTGACAACTCTCTTCCCCGGCGGCCTTGCCCAAAAAGCCTGGAACCCCATGGGCCAAGTATGTTCAGCGTCGCAGGTCCTGAGCCCAGGTTATGGACTTTTGCCGCCAAATCGTTGCTCAGCTGCCCAGTGGCAGCCGATGCGGCATTCCCGGGAGCACTCAGGCCAGGCGTGCCTTCACCATCTCGCTGACGGCCTTGCCGTCGAACCGGCCGCCGATTTTGGGCGTCACGGATTTCATGACGGCACCCATGGAGCGCATGGTCAGCACAATACCGTCCGCCCCCAGTTCCTCAATGACCCCATCCACGATCGCTTCGGCTTCCGCCCGGGTCAAGGCTTTCGGAAGGTACGTCTCGATGACCTCTGCTTCGGCGATCTCCGCCTGGGCGCGGTCGTCATGACCCGCCGCCGAGTAGGTGGCGGCCGTGTCCCGGCGCTTGGCAGCCTCCTTCTGCAGCAGCGCGGTGACCTGGAGATCGTCGAGTTCCACCGGGGTCTTGCCCGACTTCTCCCGCGTTTCGATCTCTCCGAGGACATTGCGCACGGTAGTAAGGGCAACCCGGTTGCCCGCCTTCATGTGGACGACGACGTCGCCTTTCAACTGTTCCTTCAACGACATGGCGTGCCTCGTTCTTCTCTGGTGGAAAGCGTTCCGGGACAAGCCTATTCCCGCGTGCGGCACGAGTAATGCGGTGTCCCCGGCTGGTTCCACCCGCGGGAAAGACACCCCGGAGCGGCCGTAGGCTAGTTTGGAAGCCGCAGCGGCCTGGGTCTCCGGGCCCCGAAAGGAGCACCGAGTGGACAGCACCGTTGGCAAGTGGTTCCTGAGCGGCGCTGAGCGGGGAAACCCTGCCTCGGGGATCCACGCGGGCGGCTCAGGCTCGGCGTCCTGGTCGGAAGGCAACCTGGTGGAGCCCCTGGTGCACGGGGAGGCCTACTTTGCCAGGCTGTATGCGGAGCTCTCGGACTTGAAGGCTGGAGACCGGGTTTGGTTCACCGACTGGCGCGGCGACAGCGATGAGCAGTTGGAGCCGGGCGGCACCACGATCGGCGGGCTGCTCGCGGGACTGGCCCGGTCCGGCGTGGAAGTCAGGGGCCTCGTCTGGAGATCCCACGGCGAGCGGATATCGGCCCCCATCAGCGGCCGGTCCAACGAACTCCTCAGCCGCCAGATCAATAACGCCGGCGGCGAGGCGCTGCTGGACCAGCGGGTCCGCGTCTTCGGGTCGCACCACCAGAAACTGGTGGTCATCCGTCGTCGTGACGATCCTTCCCGCGACGTCGCCTTCGTGGGCGGGATTGACCTGTCACACAGCCGCCGGGACAACGCCGCCCACCTGGGAGACCCACAGGCGGTGAAGATGGACTCCCGCTACGGGCCGACGCCCCCGTGGCACGACGCCGCTCTCGAGCTTCGGGGGCCGGTGGTTGCCGATGTGCTGGCTATTTTTGCGGAACGCTGGAACGATCCCCACCCGTTGGACCGCCGCACCCCTTACCGGATGCTGCTGCAGCGCCTGGCCCGCATGCCAAGGCACCCCAGACCATTGCCGGAAGCGGCTCCGCCCCCGCCGGATGCCGGACCGCACGCCGTGCAGCTGCTCCGCACCTACGGCGTGAAGCGCCCACCTTTCCCGTTCGCGCCTCACGGAGAGCGGAGCATCGCGCGGGCCTACGCAAAGGCTTTCGCCCAGGCGCGTTCGCTCATTTACATCGAAGACCAGTACCTGTGGTCAACAGAGGTCGCCGCGGGCATCGCAGAGGCGCTGGAGCGCAACCAGGCGCTGCAGGTCATCATCGTGGTGCCGCGCTACCCCGACTCGGACGGGTTCCTTGGCGGCCCGCCCCGGCGTTTGGGGCAACAGCGTGCCATCAGCATGCTTCGCCGGGCGGCACCCGACCGGGTGGGGGTGTTCGACCTGGAGAATAATGACGGGACACCGATCTACGTCCACGCGAAGATCTGCATCATCGACGACACGTGGTTCACCTGCGGATCTGACAACTTCAACCGCCGGTCCTGGACCACCGACAGCGAGCTCACCTGCGCAGTGATCGACACCGCCGCTGCGGCTGACGCCGATGGCAGCGCCGGTGGCCGAACGCCCCAGCCACTCCCGCGGAAGTTGCGGCTCCAGCTCTGGGCGGAACATCTGGGCATGGACCAGGACGACCCCCTGCTGACCACCGGCGGCGGGGAAATTGATCTTTGGAACAGGATGGCCGGCGCCCTGGAAAAGTGGCACGGGACCGGCCGATCTGGGCCGCGGCCGCCAGGCCAGGTACGGCACCACTCCCCCGAACCGGTCCGGGCCATCCACCGTATCTGGGCTGATCCGATTTACCGGCTGATCGTTGATCCGGACGGCCGGCCCCGGCCGCTTCGTGGCACGTCCAGGTTCTAGGCGGACAGTGAGTAGGCGGGGACTTGAAAAAAGGTTCCTAAGCATGCTTATGATATTCACAGCCGAATGCGAACGGCTGCCAACCAGAGGAGGAAACACCATGGGACTGGGCGACAAGATTGAGAACGCCGCTGAAAAGGCCGGCGGTAAGGGCAAGGAAGCAGCCGGAGCTGCCACGGGCGATGAAAGCCTGCGGGCCGAAGGCCAGGCAGATCAGGCAAAAGGTGATCTGAAGCAGGCCGGCGAAAAGGTCAAGGACGCCTTCAAGCACTGACAGGCAGTCATGGAAAAAGCGCACTCAGCGAACGGGGTGCGCTTTTTTCATGCGCCCCCAGCACGTTCGGTAGGTTGGGGCATTAAGGGCAACGGCAACCGGGTTGGGAGTAGATGTGAAGGCAATCAGTTACGAAGAAACAGGGCCCTCATCCGTGCTGAAGCTACGGGACAGGCCACTGCCGGTCCCGGGGCCCGGAGAAGTCCGCGTCCGGGTGGTGGTGTCCGGCGTCAACCCCACCGACTGGAAGTCGCGGTCCGGGAACGGAAGCAAGAAGCTGGATGCCCCCAAAGTTCCAAACCAGGACGGAGCCGGAGTCATCGATGCGCTGGGTCCCGGGGTGACCGGCCTTTCCGTGGGCGGCCGAGTCTGGCTGTGGGACGTCGCCTGGGGCAGCAATGAAGGCACAGCCCAGGAATACGTTGTGGTGCCCGGCAATAAAGCAGTGCCCCTTCCCGATACCGAATCCTTCGATACCGGCGCTTCGTTGGGAATCCCGGCGTTGACGGCGCACCGGGCCCTGACATCGAACGAGGACGGCCCGGCGAGGCTCTCAGCCGGTGCCCTCGCAGGACGAACCGTCCTGGTCACGGGAGGGGCCGGAGCCGTAGGCCACGCGGCCATCCAACTCGCGCGCTGGGCCGGGGCCACCGTGATCACTACCGTCAGCGGGGAGCAAAAGGCTGAACTTGCCCGCCGTGCCGGTGCCGGCACCATCATCAACTACCGGACCGGGGACGTCGTTGGCGCCGTCCACCAGGTGGCCGCAAACGGCGTCGACATGATTGTGGACGTCAATGCACCCGCGAACGTCACAACGGACCTGGACGTCATCAAACCCGGGCGGAACGATCTCCATTTACGCGGCGAACCCCGGAGAATCACTCACTGTTCCAATCCGCGAAAGCATGGCAAGGAACGTCCGCTACCAGTTCATCCTCACCTACACCGTCACCGACGAGCAGAAACGTCAAGCCGTTGCCGCCGTCGGCGAGGCCCTGGCGGCAGGCGCGCTGCGGGTGGGGGAAGAGTACGGACTGCCCCTGACACGGTTCCCGCTCGACCAGACCCCGGCAGCCCATGACGCCGTGGAACAGGAGACAGTCGGAAAAGTGCTGATCGACGTCGCACCGGCCCCCTGACGCCCTACCGTGCCAGCCTGTCCCTGGCTGCATGCTCAACCAGGACCGGCACGAAGGCGCGGACCCTGCCCGTATCCAGGAGGCTGTGCTCCTGCTGCACCACATCTTCGATGTATTCCCTGGACAGGGCTGGAAACTTCGCGGCAAGCCTGTCCACCACGTCGCCAAGCGCCCGCAACTCTTCGCTTACTCCCATCGGGAAAGTGTCGGGGATCCGGCCAGACCCGTCAAGACCTCGCGAAGAGAGCGCCGGGGCGTGCAGCGTGGTTCACTGCCCTGCCCGTCACTGCCATGAGCGCACGACGGCGAGCGCCGGGAGCCGCGTTCGGCCCGGGTGCTCCCCGCCTTTCCACCTCCGGAGCGCCGCCGATGTCAGTGTGGATGAAGCCGCCGGGTCCGTGGGTGCCGGTTACGTCCGGGGCTATGGGCCGCCGCTGCCGCCGGACGGTACTCAATCCGGTGCTTATCGGCCCTGACGTTGCGGCGTTCCTGCCGCCGCGCCTTTCTTTCCGGCCGGTCGATGGCGGACAGGATGGTAAGCGTTAGGGCAATCCAGAGGAGCGCCGCTCCCAACACCAAAGCGATTTCCAGCTCAGTGCTCATACACAGAATTTTAGGCTCATTGGGCTCGTTCCACCCCCTTGCGGACCCACATGGCGGACGCTGAAACCCACAGTGTTTCAGACCAAGCCCAGTGCTTTGACAGCCGCCATGACATCGGAGGCCTGGACAGCCAGGAGGGCTGGATCCGGCCGCGCCGCGAAAGTGTCCCCGCGCCGCAGTTCGGCCCGGGTGAGGACGATATGGGGTCCCGGTGGCGGCCCCCAAATCTCCGGTGGGGCCGGGCCAAAGAGCACCACGGACGGTGTGCCGTACGCTGATGCCAGGTGCGCGGCGCCGGTGTCGGCAGAAACCACCAGGCGGGCAGCAGCAATGGTCGCAGCGAACTCCCCCAGGCCCAACACCCCGGCCAGCACAGCGGTACCAGGGATTCCTGCGAGGCGGCACACTTCGTCGGCCCGGTCTCTCTCGGAACTGCCGCCGGTGAAGACTACCTGGTGTCCGGCTTCCGTCAGTGCGGTCGCCACCGCCGCAAACCGCTCCGCAGGCCAAAGCCTGCTGCCGTACGCTGCCCCAACGTGCAGGACAGTGGCACCGGGGACCGGACTGGGGACCTGGGGCGTGTCCAACTGCACGTCCAACGGATCGGCGTCTATCCCATGCCATTCAAGGAGGCGCACCCAGCGTTCGCGTTCGTGCAGTTCCGGCCGCCAGTGCGGCCCGTTCCGGTGCGCACTTCGATGTCCCAGGGTCCGCCGGGCCTTCAGCGCCTCTATCCGCCCCTGGCTCTCCGGGCCGCTGCCGTGAAGGTTGACGGCGACGTCCACCACGCCCGGTGGCAGCGCCAGGGGCTCGTCCAGCCCGTGCGTGGGCAGCAGTTCATAGCCGCCCACCAGGCCCAGGGCCTCGGACAACCACCCCTGCGCGGCGTACCGGAGTCGGTGCCCGGGAAAGGCCTGCCGCAGGCCTTTTAACGCCGGCACGGCCACCAGCAGGTCGCCGAGCTTCAAAGCGCGCAGGACCAGGAGCTCCGGCCTTCCGTCTGCCGGCTCGTGAACAACGGCTTCGTGTGGCGCATCCATGCCCGTCACGCATCCTGCTTTGCGAACTTGCCGGCCGCGAGGCTCCAGACGTCCCCGTAGACGTCACTGACGGCAACTCCGGCCACCAGTGAGTCGTCGTGGACACACCGCGCTGCGGTCCAGCCGACCTGGGTGACATCGACACCACACGCTGGACAAGCCGTCACCCATGAGGCGTGGACACGGTGGAGGCTCCGCCCCAGCGCTCCGGCATTGATCACGTTGCCCACCCAGAAAATGCCGACTGTGGGCACGCCCAGCGCCTGTGCAAGGTGCCTGGGCCCGCTGTCGTTTGCCACCACGACGTCGGCGCCCGCCAGCAACGCCACAAGCCCTGCCATATCCAGGGCGCCGGCCAGGGAACTGACCGCTGTTGAAGCGGCACTGTCCGCAATCTCCGCCGCCAGGCCCTGTTCGCTGCCGTCCCCGATAAGGACGACCCGCGAACCATCGGCTGCGCAGGCGGCAGCAAGCTCAGCAAACTTTGCGGCAGGCCAACGACGGCGGGGATCGGTGGCGCCCGGATGGATCACCACGAGTGGCTGGGCGCCGTCGCCGGGGCGCGGCGGGAAGGATGCCTGCCCGGCGGGGGCCAGGCGGGCTTCAAGGTCGACGGGGAACGCGCCCGCGAAACCGGCCACTTCCAGGGCCCGGACGGGTTCGTGCTGGTAGTAGAGGTAGGGGACGCTGCGCTCAAGCAGGGCGGCGTCGGCCGTCCGCGTTCCTACAGTATGGCTGGCTCCCAGCCGCAGCAGGAAGGGATTCGAGAACCGTCCGCCCCCATGGAGCTGGACAGCCAGATCGAAGGCGCGCCCGCGCATGCCGGCAAAGAACCGGTCCAGCTCGCCGGCATCTTCCTCCCCGGGCCGGACTCCTTCGGCAAAGGGCAGGACAACCACCTCATCGACGGGGCTTTCCACCGCCCCGAGAACCGCCTCATGGATTGGGGTGCCCAGCAGTGTCAGGTGTGCTGCAGGGTAGGCCGCCTTTAACGCAGCCATCGCGGGAATCGCGAACATCAGATCCCCCAGGCCGCCTCCGCGCAGGACCGCAATCCGGGACACGGCGTCGAACTTCTCCAGCACCGGGCCTACCCCCACACCGATTTGTCCGGCACCGCCAAGCCCTGCAGTGAGTTGCTCCAAGAACTGCCCCTTCCGTCCCGGGGAGGGAAACGCATGGCCGTCCCTCCCCTGCCCACGCAGCCGGATGCCGGTTTGAGTACCCGCGGCCGCTCCTATGAACCTGTACCCAACCGGCAACGGATCTACGCTTCCTGTTGGGGAATACCGGGTTCATGCTGTACGTTTCATACCCGACAGCCCAACTAAGAAAAGAGAAGCACCCAAAGTGGCAACCGATTACGATGAACTGCGTTCCGACGTCAAGGAATCGCAGGACAACTCACTCGAGCAGCTCCAGTCAGCGAATGCTCCGGACGCCCGCAGCGTTGTGCAGGAGTTGGACGAGGCTGACGGGCTGGACGGCGCCGGAGTTCCTGGCGGCGAATTCGTCGCTGAGGAACTCGTGGTCCAGGTCATCCCCCAGGCTGAGGACGAATTCACCTGCTACTCCTGCTTCCTGGTCCGCCACCGGTCCCAGATCGCCCGGCAAAAAGACGGACACAGCTACTGCACGGAGTGCGAAGGTTAGTCAGAAGGTTTTACCGGGGCAGCAACGCCCGGCCCCGCAAGAAGGGCACGCCGCACCAGGCGTGCCTTTCGGCTTTAAGCAATGGCAGGTTCCTGCCCGCGTCCAGCTTGGGTGCGTAGCGTGGGGCGCAGGACTTACGACGGCGACACGGCAGCCAGGAGGCACTATTGGACAGCCCTGCCAGTTTCTGGAACACCTTCAGCGCGGCATTCACCCACACGAACGTACCCAACATCACATGGGCTGAGCTGCTGCTGTCGCTGGCAGCCGCCGTCGTGCTGTCCATCCCCAGGCGCAGCTGGCGATATTTCGGCCTCCTGGCCACCGCCACCCACGAACTGGGCCACGCATTCGCTGCCCTTACGTCAGGCCAGCGGCTCTCCGGCATCCGTCTTCGCCTTGACCACTCCGGAACCACCACTGCGTACAGCAGGAGCAGGCTGGCCGCTGCCTGGTCCTGCTTTTGGGGATATCCGGTACCAGCGCTGGCGGGAGCCGCATTTGTTTGGTCCGGGCTCAACGGATGGGGACCGGCCGCCGTGGCAGCCAGCGCATTGGTGTTGACTGCCTCGCTCCTCTTCCTTCGCAACCTTGCAGGTTTCGCGATCACGGGGGCCGCGATCGCCGCGACCGGTGCCCTCACCTTCCTCGCGCCGCCCACCGCCGTCGGCCATGCCGCCGTCATCTTCGGCCTGGCACTCCTCGTGGCCGCCGTCCGGGACCTGGTCAAGCTCACCCAGGTGCACCTCCGCCATCGCGACCGTCTCAACACCTCGGACGCGTACCTCCTGTACCGGGCCACCTCCGTTCCGTCCGGCATCTGGATTGCCCTGTTCACGCTCCTCGTGGCCGGTTCCTGGCTGGTGGCGTGGCAGCCCATCGTGGAAATCCTCCGGCAGGGCGCGTAGGGCGTGAAGCCGGCGCATAGGCTGGTGTCATGAGCCAGGAAACGGAAAGCACACCAGCAGACACCGCCGACGCGCACAGCACCCGCGGAGCCTACGTGACAGGCGGGGCGGAATTCACCCGGGACACCAACTACATTGAGGACCGCATCACCAGGAATGCCACGCCCGGCAGCAACGGTGAACCGGGCTGGCCGGTGGAAGCCGGGCGCTACCGCCTCATTGCCGCAAGGGCCTGTCCATGGGCCAACCGCACCGTCATCGTCCGCAGGCTGTTGGGGCTGGAGGAGGCCATTTCCCTTGGCCAGCCTGGACCCACCCACGATGCACGTTCCTGGACCTTCGACCTGGACCCGGGTGGAGTGGATCCGGTCCTGGGAATCGAGCGCCTGCAGGACGCCTACTTCAAGCGGTTCCCCGGCTATCCCCGCGGAATCACCGTTCCCGCCATCGTCGACGTGCGCAGCGGTGAAGTGGTGACCAACAATTTCCCCCAGATCACCCTTGATTTCTCGACCGAGTGGACAGAGTTCCACCGCCCGGGCGCCCCACAGCTCTACCCCGCGCATCTCCGCGAAGAGATCGACCAGGTAAACAGGCGCGTCTTCACCGAGGTCAACAACGGCGTCTACCGCTGCGGCTTCGCCGGATCACAGGAGGCCTACGACTCGGCGTACCAGCGTTTGTGGACCGCGCTGGACTGGCTCGAGGACCGCCTCTCGCGGCAGCGCTACATGGTGGGTGAAACCATTACCGAGGCAGATGTCAGGCTGTTCACCACGTTGGCCAGGTTCGATCCCGTCTACCACGGACATTTCAAATGCAACCGGCAAAAGCTGAGCGAAATGCCCAACCTGTGGGGGTATGCGCGGGACCTGTTCCAGACGCCGGGGTTCGGGGACACCATCGACTTCGTGCAGATCAAGCGGCATTACTACATCGTCCATGAGGACATCAATCCCACTGGGATTGTTCCTGCCGGCCCGGATCTTGCCGGTTGGTTGACGGAACACGGCCGGGAGGCGCTGGGTGGACGCCCGTTTGGCGATGGCACCCCACCAGGGCCTGTGCGCCCCGGGGAGGAAGTCGCCACCGGACACGGCGCCTCCCGCTGACCTATCCGCGGACGGAAATCGCTTTCCTCCTACACTGGAAGGCATGCAGACTTCTCTGGGTTTCGTGGCGCCGGGGTACGAGGGTGTCCTGGCGCTGTTTGAGTCCTTCCTCGCGGAGGACTCCCGCTACAGCGCGCAGTTGGCCGCCTACCGGAACGGGGTGCAGGTGGTGCGCCTGACCGGCGGCCCGGATATGGCCCCTGATACGTTGACCGGCGCCTACTCCTGCTCTAAAGGCGTCGCCGCACTGGTCATCGCCCTGCTGGTCCAGGACGGTGTCCTGGACCTTGACCGGACCATGGCCCATTACTGGCCGGAGTTTGCGGTCCACGGAAAGGACCGGTTGCTCGTCCGGGAGGCGTTGTCGCACCAGGCGGGGCTGTTGGGGGTCGAGGGCGGTTTTGCCCTGGACGAGTTCACCACCTCCGGGGCCGCCGCCCGGCTGGCCGCTGCGGCTCCCGCCTGGGAACCTGGCCGCCAGTTCGGCTACCATGCCCTCACCATTGGCATCCTGATGGAAGAGCTGTGCCGGCGGACCACGGGCGAGGCCCTGCAGGACATCTACGAACGGAGAATCCGGAAGCCGCAGGCGGTGGATTTCTTTCTGGGCCTGCCGGACTGCCAGGAGGACAGGTACCGGGACGTGCTGTATGAAGCAGACCCGGCCGAAGCGTGGCTGGATCCGCTTAGCCTCGACGGCCTGAACAGCAACGCCCCGGTGAGTACCATCATGGAACTGCCCAATATCCGTTCCGTGCGTGCCGCGGGCATGTCCGCCGCGGCTGGAGTGGGCTCCGCCGAGGGGCTGGCGCGCCTGTACGCAGCGGCCACCACCGGTGTCGGAGGCGCAGGGCCGTTCCTCTCCCGCGGGACCATCACGGCCATGACGAGGGAACAGGTCTGGGGCCTGGACCGGTCCTCCGGCCTGGACAATGCCTTCGCCGTCGTGTTCATGAAACCCCACCCCTCGCGGAACTTCGGGAGCCACCGGGCCTTCGGCCACGAGGGAGCGAACGCTGCCCTGGGCTTCGCCGATCCCTCGTACGGGCTGGGCTTCGGCTACATCCCCCGGCGCGCGGAAGAGGGCCGCACCCCGGGCCGCGCCCACAGGCTGGCCGCTGAGGTAAGGCGCTCAGCAGCAGGTTTGTCCTGAGGCACCCCCGGCCCTACTGTTGTCCGGATGGGCAATACTCAGGCACGGCCGGACGCACGGTGGGCTCGGGGGACCCGACTTCTTAGACAATCAGTGGCGGGGCTTTCTGCTGCCTTCGCCGCACAGCGGCTGCAACTGGCAGGGAAGGCTGCCATAGCCGCGGGGCTGGCATTCGCCATCGCGCCCCTCATGCCTGGCGCCGCCTCGCACTACGCGTACTACGCACCGCTGGGCGCCCTGGTGGCCATGTACCGCAATGTCGCCGGGTCCATGAAGCAGGGGGCGCAGGCCCTGGCGGGCCTGGCGATGGGAATCGGTCTTGCCTTCGTCCTGGTAAGCATCGGCGAACCCTCGCCGCTGACGGTCGCCGTGTTCATGGGGGTCGGCGTCCTGCTGGGCGGCTTGCCGGGCATCGGCTCAGGCAGTGACTGGATTCCCACGGCGGCGCTCCTGGTCCTGCTGGTGGGCGGCAGCAATGCCGAAGATTTCTCCTACGGCTACCTTGTGCAAATGGCGGCGGGCGTGGTGGTCGGGATCGCGGTGAATTTCCTGATCTTTCCTCCGCTGCACCTCAACGCCGCCGCATCCAGCCTTGCCGACCTGCGGCTCGCCCTTGGCCGGCAGCTGACGGACATGGGCGCAGCCCTGAAGGAAAAATGGCCCCCTGAGCACGAGGACTGGTCGCGCAGGTCGGACGAACTGGCGGAAGCGGCACGTTCAGTGCGTCATTTGGTCAAGGAAGCGGACGCCAGCCGGCGCGCCAATCCCCGGCGGAAGCTGCACCCGCGGGACATGGACCGCGACTACCGGGACCTGCGGAACCTCGAACGGGTCACCTTCCACATCCAGGACATGACGGATGTGCTGTCCGATGTGATCTGGGAGGACGATGTGCCCTACGAGATTCCGCTGCATGACAATGAACCGCTGGCAGACGCCATCACCGCCACCGGGGAACTGGTGTCCACAGACTCCGATGGTGACGTCCAGGAGTGGAAGGACCGCTACGACGCTGCCAGCGCGGCGGTGGAAGCCTGCATGGCTGCCACCGCCCACAGGCCGACAGAACAGGGAGCGGTCCCTGCCTCAGAATCTGTCCTCCTCAGCCTCCACCGGATCCTGCGGGCCATCCGGCGGGAGGACCAGGCAGGACCTGGCCGGAAATAGCGGGCCTGGTCCCTACAGTGCCGAAACCGTCCCGCTGAAATGGCGCCGCCCGGAGCGTGGACTCCAGGCGACGAAGCTGGACTGTTTCCATGCCCCGGAACCTGTCTGTTCGGTGCCGATCTCCAGGGCCACCCGGGATGGCAGGAAGACCGGGGCTTCGAATTCCACGTCCCACGTGAATGAGTCACCCCGGGCGGGCCCCACATCTGCGAGCGCGCGGGACGCGAGGTACATGCCGTGCGCTATCGATCGCCGCATACCGAGGGCCTTGGCCGAGAGCACGCTGAGGTGGATGGGGTTGAAGTCCCCCGAGACAGCCGCATAGGCACGGCCCGTATCCACGCCCAGCAGCCACAGCGCCGTGGGGTCCGGTGCCGTGAAGTCAGGCCTGGGAGGGATGGCTGTGGGTTTGTCGATCCCCGGCAGGAAGACGCCCTTGGCCAGGTATGTCGAAACTCCGCGCCAATGGACCTCGCCGGAGCCGGCGCGCCGCACTTCCGCCACGACGTCCACCTGTGTCCCTGCACGGTGGCCGCGGAGGTTTTCCACCCGGGCGGCCATGTCAAGGATGTCGGTGAACAACAGCGGTGATCTTTGCTCAACGCTGTTGCGCAGGTGGATCATCCCCAGCAGTGGCAACGGGAAGTCGTCCCGGTTCATGACGCTCATGGCCAAAGGGAAGGCGATGGCGTGGATGAAGCCGGCGGGCAGGACGTCACTGGCCGTCTCGCCGATCAGGTGCTGGTAGGCCGTAAGGTTTTCCACCCCGACCGTGACGCCCTTGACTTCGTGGCTCTCCGCCGGGAGGACTACGGAGTCATGCGTTCCCAGGAGCCTGCGCCTTGCGGCCTGCGCGGCGGCGTTGACATAAAGCTTGGACAGCGAGGGCATTTCGGCCAGGACCACCGGTTGCTGGACGGTCATGCCCCCACCAGGTTTTGCCCGCATACCCGCAGCACCTCCCCGTTGATCCCGCCCGCGGCATCGCTGGCCAGGAAGGCGATGGTCTCGGCGACGTCGGACGGCAGTCCGCCCTGCTGCAGCGAGTTCAGCCGGCGCGCCACCTCCCGGACGGCGAAGGGAATGCGGGCCGTCATTTCCGTTTCGATGAAGCCGGGAGCCACGGCATTGATGGTGCCGCCGCGGGACGCGAGCAGCGGGGCTGTGGCCCGCACCATCCCCATGACCCCTCCCTTGGACGCGGCGTAGTTGGTTTGTCCCCGGTTTCCGGCGATGCCGCTGGTGGAGGCCACTGAAACAATGCGCGGTGACTGCCGGAAGTGTTCGGAGGCCAGCAGGGCTTCGTTGATACGGAGCTGCGCGGCGATGTTGATGTTGATCACCGGGTTCCACCGGGCCTGGTCCATGTTGACCAACAGCTTGTCCCGCGTAACGCCTGCGT
This sequence comes from Pseudarthrobacter sp. NIBRBAC000502770, assembly GCF_006517815.1. NCBI lineage: Bacteria > Bacillati > Actinomycetota > Actinomycetes > Micrococcales > Micrococcaceae > Pseudarthrobacter > Pseudarthrobacter sp. NIBRBAC000502770. The sequence goes on along the minus strand of NZ_CP041198.1, from coordinate 1,615,095 downwards.
TGTGCACCACGATGTCCAGCCGCCCGTGCCGTTGAACGGCGTGGTCGATGATCCGCTGGCCGGCGTCGGCACCGGTGATGTCCAGCTGGAGCGCCGTGGCCCGCACCTCGTTGGCCACCGCGGCCAGTTGGTCCCCTGCGGCAGGAATATCAACCAGGACCAGGGTGGCGCCATCGCGGTGCAGCGTCCTGGCAATCTGGGCTCCGATGCCCCGGGCGGCTCCGGTGACGACGGCGACCTTGCCTGCCAAAGGCCGTTCCGGATCAGCGGGCAGGCTGCCGTCCTCCGATGAGACGGTCAGGAACTGTCCGTCCACGAATGACGACCGGCCGGAGAGGAAGAACCGCAGGGCGCCCAGGGCACTGGAACTGGTGGCGGTGGTGCCATCGGCCAGAACCACGCCGTTGCCGGTTGCGCCGGCCCGCAGTTCCTTGGCCAGGGACCGCAGGAAGCCATCCACCCCCTGCCGGGCTGCCGCAGCTTCGGGTGTGGACGCTTCCGACGCCGGGCGCGAAAGCGTGATGACCCGCCCGCCGGCGCGCAGGTCACGGAGGGAGCCTGCCGCCGCCAGCACGGGCTTTTCAAGGTCCGCCGGGTGCTCCAGCTCGTCCAGGACCAGGATGATGGCGCCCAGCTTTTCGGCGGGAACAGCATGCCGCCGGATGTCGAGGTCCCAGGACAGCAGTTCCCCGGCGAGCTTGTCCGCCCCCGGAGTGTTTCCCAGGACCACGACCGGTCCGGTGACCAATGGCTGGCCGGGCTGGTACCGGCGCAGGACCGCAGGTTGCGGAAGGCCAAGTTTCTTTGCCAGGCTGCGGCCCATGCCGCTGTTGACCAGTTGGGTGTATGTATCTGCCATGGCCGGCCCCTACAGAGATTCCAGGATGGCGACGACGCCCTGGCCGCCGGCAGCGCATACGGAGACCAGGCCCCGGGCCGGCTTCCCGGTGGCAGCTGACTTGGCATGGAGCATCTTGGCCAGCGTGCCGACGATGCGGCCACCGGTGGCGGCAAATGGGTGGCCTGCTGCGAGCGAGGACCCGTTGACGTTGAGGCGGGAACGGTCGACGCGGCCGAACGCACCGTCGAGGCCCAGGCGCGTGCGTCCGAACTCGTCGTCCTCCCATGCTGCCAGCGTGCTGAGCACTGTTGCGGCAAACGCTTCATGGATCTCGAAGAAATCGAAGTCGGCCAGCGTCAGCCCCTGCCGGGCCAGGAGCCTGGGCACTGCGAATACGGGCGCCATCAGCAGCCCGTCCTTGCCGTGGACGAAATCGACGGCGGCAGCCTCGGCGTCGACCACGGCTGCCAGCTTGGGCAGGTCGCGGGCATCTGCCCATTCATCCGACGCCAGCAGCACCGTGGACGCACCGTCCGTCAGCGGGGTGGAATTGCCCGCCGTCATGGTGGCATCGGCGCCAAGGCTGCGGCCGAAGACCGGCTTGAGGGATGCCAGTTTCTCCAGCGACGTGTCCGCCCGCAGGTTCCCGTCACGCGTCAGTCCCCGGTACGGGGTCATCAGGTCGTCAAAGAACCCGGAGTCGTAGGCGGCGGCCAGGTTGTGGTGGCTGTTCAGTGCCAGCTCGTCCTGCGCTTCCCGGGAGATCTTCCACTGCGCGGTGGTCAGGGCCTGGTGCTCGCCCATGGACAGGCCGGTACGCGGCTCCGCTGTGCCCGGGGCCAAAGGCGCCAGGTCCTTGGGACGGAGCCGGCTGAGGATCTGGAGCCGCTGGGGAAGGGTTTTGGCCCGGTGGAGGTCCAGTACAACCTCGCGGAGCCCTTCACTGACCACCACGGGTGCGTCGGAGGCCGAATCCACGCCGCCGGCGATGGCCGAATCGATTTGCCCGAGCTTGATCTTGTTCGCCAGGCCCGCCACGGTCTCCAGGCCCGTGGCACACGCCTGCTGGAGGTCGTACACGGGCGTTTCCGCCGAGAGTGCCGATCCCAGCACTGCCTCCCGGGTGAGGTTGAAGTCACGGGAGTGCTTCAGGACCGCACCCGCCGCCACCTGCCCGATCCGTTCGTCCTGGAGCCCGAACCGCGCGATCAGGCCGTCGAGGGCCGCCGTCAGCATGTCCTGGTTGGATGACTTCGCGTAGGCTCCGCCTGCGCGGGCAAACGGGATCCTGTTGCCGCCAACGATCACCGCCCTGCGCGTTGCCGGAACGGCAGGCAGCGCGGATCCGCGTGCGGGGATGGACTGTCCTTCTGTGGACATGGAGGGCTCCTCTGGTCACAAGTGGTTACCGATACCCAGCGTACCTGATACGCTGGGTATCGTGAACCTCCAGGACACGCACTCCCCCTTGACCATCGAACTGCCGTCGCCGGCCAGCCCCGACGGGCGTTCGTCGCGCTGGCAGAGCCACCGGGAGGAGCGGCGCAGGGAACTCATCAAGCAGGCACGGCGCGCGGTGCATGCCCTCGGCAGTGATGCCTCAATGGAGGACATCGCCACGGCAGCCGGGACATCGAAGTCCGTCTTCTACAGGTACTTCGGAGACAAGGCCGGGCTGCAGCAGGCCGTGGGCGAGGTAGTCCTCAGCCAGATGCAGCACCGCATCCAGGAGGCCGCGCAAAGTGCACTCACGCCCCGGGAGGGCCTGCTCGCGATGGTCTCGGCTTATCTCCAGATGGCCGCCACCAGCCCCAACGTCTATACCTTCGTCACCAGCTATGCCCCGGCTGATGCCGCCAACCCTCCGCACCCCGCCGCAGCCGGTGGACCGCTGGGGCCCTTCTTCGACGCCATCGCGGACATGATCGCCACTCCCATGCGGTCACACCTGGCGGACGTCAAGGAAACCGTCATCGGTTACTGGCCCAAGGCGGCGATCGGCCTGGTCCGGAACGCCGGCGAACAATGGCTCAGCACCCCGGACTCCCCCACCAAACCAGACCAGGAGACCATGGCCCGCCAGATCACCGCATGGCTGTGCGTGGGCATCGTCCCCGAACTCACCCCCGCTTCACCGACCACCAAGTTATCCGCCAAAGAAGGACTGTGACATGACTGACGTAGTGGACCGCCCCGCGCGCAAGGGCCTCCGCCCCGCCGCAACCCCTGCCGCCAAGCCCTCGGACGAAAGCCCCGCGCCCGCCGTCGACATCGAGGCGCTGGGCAGGCAACTCCTGGGCAAATGGGCCGATGTCAGGCTCCAGGCACGGGACCTGGCCGGCCGGCCCGAACTGCACAAGATCGAGGGCCTGACGCACACCGAACACCGCGCCCGCGTCTTCGGACAACTCAAGTACCTCGTGGACAATGAAGCCGTGCACCGCGCCTTCCCCTCGGAGCTGGGGGGATCCGACGACCATGGCGGCAACATCGCCGGCTTCGAGGAACTGGTGGTGGCGGACCCGTCCCTGCAGATCAAGGCCGGGGTCCAGTGGGGACTCTTCGGATCCGCCGTGATGCACCTGGGGACCGCAGAACACCACACCAAGTGGCTGCCCGGAATCATGAGCCTGGAAATCCCCGGTTGCTTCGCCATGACGGAGACCGGCCACGGCTCGGATGTGGCCAGTATCGCCACCACCGCAACCTACGATCCCGGCACCGAAGAGTTCATCATCAACACCCCGTTCCGCGCCGCCTGGAAGGACTACATCGGCAACGCGGCCAACGACGGCCTCGGCGCCGTCGTGTTCGCCCAGCTGGTCACTCGCGGCGTGAACCATGGCGTCCACGCCTTCTACGTGGACCTCCGGGATCCGGACACCAAGGAATTCCTGCCCGGAATCGGCGGGGAGGACGACGGCGTCAAGGGCGGACTGAACGGCATCGACAACGGCCGGCTGCACTTCGACAACGTCCGCGTCCCCCGGACCAACCTCCTGAACCGGTACGGCAACGTCGACGCGGACGGAACCTACACCTCCCCCATCGCCAGCCCCGGCCGGCGCTTCTTCACCATGCTGGGCACCCTGGTCCAGGGCCGCGTATCCCTGGACGGCGCCGCCGTGGCCGCCTCCAAGGTCGCGCTGAAAGCCGCCATCCAGTACGCCACCGAACGCCGCCAGTTCAACGCTTCCTCGCACACGGAGGAAGAAGTGCTGCTCGACTACCAGCGGCACCAGCGGCGCCTGTTCACCCGCCTGGCCACCACCTACGCGGCCGGCTTTGCGCACGAGCAGCTATTGCAGAAGTTCGACGACGTCTTCTCCGGCGCCCACGACACCGACGCAGACCGCCAGGACCTGGAAACCCTGGCCGCAGCGCTGAAGCCCCTCAGCACCTGGCACGCCCTGGACACCCTCCAGGAATGCCGCGAAGCCTGCGGCGGTGCCGGCTTCCTTATCGAAAACAGGTTCGCCTCGCTGCGCGCCGACCTGGACGTATATGTCACCTTCGAGGGAGACAACACCGTACTGCTCCAGTTGGTGGCCAAGCGCCTGCTGGCCGACTACGCCAAGGAGTTCAGGAATGTGGACTTCGGCGTGCTGGCCCGGTACGTAGTGAACCAGGCCGCCGGCGCCGCTGTGCACCGCACTGGCCTGCGCCAGGTGGCCCAGTTCATGGCGGACACGGGGTCGGTCCAGAAGGCCGCGATCGCGCTCCGCGACGAGGAAGGCCAGCGCGCCCTGCTCACGGATCGGGTACAGACCATGGTGGCTGAGGCCGGCGCTGCCTTGAAGGGCAGCAAGCGCCTGCCGCAGGACCAAGGCGCTGCATTGTTCAACCGGCACCAGAATGAACTCATCGACGCCGCCCAGGCGCACGCTGAACTGCTGCAGTGGGAGGCGTTCACGGAGGCTCTCCGGGAGGTGGAAGATCCGGGAACCAGGACGGTGCTCACCTGGCTGCGTGACCTCTTTGGCTTGTCCCTGATTGAGAAGAACCTGTCCTGGTACCTCATGAACGGCAGGCTCTCCATGCAGCGTGCCCGCACGGTGGGCGGTTACATCAACAGGCTGGTGGAAAAGATCCGCCCACATGCCCTCGATCTGGTGGAGGCCTTCGGGTACGGCGGGGAGCACGTCCGGGCGGCCATCGCCACGGGCGCCGAAATGAGCCGCCAGGACGAGGCGCGTGCGCACTTCCGCAGCGAGCGGGCCAGCGGGCAGGCTCCGGTGGACGAGAAAGTCCTGATCGCCAGGACCACCGGCCGGAAGGCCTGATCCCGGCGGACACCACGAACAAGGCAAACAACGACGGCGCCGCTCCCCTGGCAAAGGGGAGCGGCGCCGTCGTTGTGCCTACTGCCGGGACGCTCAGGCTCCGGCAGGCAGCACCGAGCGGTACACCTCAAGGGTGGTTTCCGTGATCGATTCCCACGAGAAGTGCTTCTCGGCGCGCTCGCGGCCTGCCTGCCCCATGGCCCGGGCGCGTGCGGGATCGGATACCACTTCGGTCAGGGCGGCCGCGAACTCCGCAACGAACTTCTCCGGGTCCAGGGGCGTCCCGGTGCCATCGGTGACCTGTTCCAGGTCCACCAGCAGCCCGGTCTCACCGTGCTGGACCACCTCGGGGATGCCGCCGGTGGCGCTGGCCACCACTGCGGCGCCGCAAGCCATCGCTTCAAGGTTCACGATGCCGAGCGGCTCGTAGATGGAGGGGCAGGCAAAGGCCGTTGCATGGCTGAGGACCTGGATCAGTTCGTGGCGCGGCAGCATCCGTTCAATCAGCACCACGCCGGTGCGCTGCTTCTGCAGCTCCTCGATGAGTGCCGCTGTTTCCGCAGCCAGTTCCGGAGTGTCCGCCGCGCCGAGGCACAGCACCAGCTGGACATCGGCGGGCAGTTTCGCTGCCGCCCGCAGGAGGTAGGGAACGCCCTTCTGCCGTGTGTTTCTTCCCACAAAGACGACGCTTGGCTTGGCCGGGTCGATGCCCAGGGCACGGACGGCGTCGTCGTTTTCATCACGCTGCCAGAGGGCCACGTCGATCCCGTTGTGGACCACGCGGACCTTTTCCGGGTCAACGTCAGGGTAGCTGCGCAGGATGTCCTGGCGCATGCCCTCGGACACGGCGATGATCGCCGCCGCCGCTTCGTACGCCGTCTTCTCCACCCAGGAGGAGAGGGCGTAGCCGCCGCCAAGCTGCTCGGCTTTCCATGGCCGGAGCGGCTCAAGGCTGTGGGCGCTCAGAACGTGCGGAATTCCGTGCAGCAGCGAGGCCAGGTGCCCGGCCATGTTGGCGTACCAGGTATGCGAATGGACCAGGTCCGCGCCCTGCACGTCCGGCACAATGCGCAGGTCCACGCCCAGGGTCTGCACCGCCGCGTTGGCCGCGCCGAGGTCCTCCGGGACCTGGTAGGACGTCACGGTGGCGCCGTGGTAGTCGGCGTCCCGGGGGGCCCCGAATGCACGAACCTGCAGGTCAACGTGCTTACTAAGCACCCTGCTCAACTCGGCTACGTGCACCCCGGCGCCACCGTAGATCTCCGGCGGGAACTCTTTAGTCACAATGTCTATTCGCACAAGACCCAAGGTAGTCGTTCACGCATAACTGTTCTAGTGTGAAGGAGTCCGGGCCTACCGGACTGTCTTGGGGAGTTACGAAGGCGTACAGGAGCGACCATTATGCCGTTGACCAAAAAAGTCCTGGCCATTGTCCTCGCAGGTGGCGAGGGAAACAGACTGATGCCACTGACGGCAGACCGCGCAAAGCCCGCGGTGCCTTTCGCGGGCAGCTACCGCCTTATCGATTTTGCGATTTCCAACCTGGTGAATTCGCGTTACCTGCAGATTGTGGTCCTTACCCAATACAAATCCCACAGCCTCGACCGGCATATTTCCGAAGCTTGGCGGATGTCCACGCAGCTTGGCAACTACGTCGCCTCCGTCCCCGCACAGCAGCGCGTCGGCAAGAGCTGGTTCCTGGGCAGCGCCAACGCCATCTACCAATCCCTGAACCTGATCCATGATGCCAACCCCGACATCGTCGTCGTGGTGGGCGCGGACCACGTGTACCGCATGGACTTCGCCCAAATGGTGGACCAGCACGTCCGCAGCGGCGCCAAGGCCACGGTCGCGGCCGTCCGGCAGCCGCTTCACATGGCTGACCAGTTCGGCGTGATCGAAGTGGATCAAAACGACGCCCAAAAGATCGCCGCCTTCGTGGAGAAGCCCTCGAGCACCCCCGGGCTTGCCGCCGACCCTTCACAGTTCCTGGCTTCCATGGGCAACTACGTGTTCGACGCCGACGCCCTGGTGGCCGCGCTGCACGTTGACGCCGAGCGCCTTGACACCAAGCACGACATGGGCGGGGACATCATCCCCTACTTCGTCAACAGGGGCGAGGCCGGCGTCTACGACTTCACCCTCAACGACATCCCCGGTTCCACGGAGCGCGACCGCACCTACTGGCGTGATGTGGGCACCATCGACTCCTTCTACGACGCCCACATGGACCTGATTTCACCGTTGCCGGTGTTCAACCTCTACAACTCCGAGTGGCCCATCTACACCCGGCAGAGCATTTCCCCGCCCGCCAAGTTCGTCCGGGGCAAGAACAACACCGTGGGCACGGCGCTGGACTCCATCGTGGCCAACGGGGTGGTGATTTCCGGCGGCGTCGTGGAGGGCTCCGTGCTGTCCAACGACGTCTATGTAGCAACCAGCGGCCGGGTCATCGATTCCGTGCTGATGGACAAGGTGCAGGTGGGTGAAGGGGCAGTGATCAACCGCGCCATCCTGGACAAGAACGTCAAGGTCCCCGCCGGAGCCGCCATCGGCCTGGACCCCGAGCTGGACCGGTCGCGCGGATTCAAGGTGACAGAGTCCGGCATCACGGTCCTCGCCAAGGGCCAGGAAGTTCCGGAGCCCGGTGAGCAGGAACGGCAGCTCGCCGCGAGCCACCTGAGCGTCCTGCCCAACGCCATCAAAGCGGCGGCAGAGCAGTACCCGGATGTCCGTGAGGCAGCCGACAAGGTGGCCGGCACGCACGCCGCCGCAGCGGCGGAGGCCGCTCCAGCCGCGCGGCTTCGCTGACCCGCCACGCACGACCTCCCACGGCATCCCGCAGGCCGGGGCACCAGAGATGGTGCCCCGGCCTGCGGCGCACGCTGTAAAATCTTCCCAATGAGCTCCCCCGATCTGACCCCTGAGGACATTCAGGCCTGCCTCAAGGTCCTGAACACCATCCACGCGTATGACGAGGAGCACCCGGACTACATCTCGGTGCGCCGCGCCACGGGGAAGATGTTCAAGGCCGTCAAGCGCCACCGCAGGGTAACCAAGCGCGATTCCATCGCCGAGGCTGACCGCGCCGTGATTGCCCAGACCGCCACCGCGGCCCCGGACCGGATCGATGACGAAACCCGCGGCAACAAGCTGGCTACATCAGCCACCGGGAACATCGCGGGACACCTTATCCGCTCGCGCCCCTGCTACATCTGCAAGCAGCATTACACCCAGGTGGACGCCTTCTACCACCAGCTTTGCCCGGAATGCGCTGCGTTCAGCCACAGCAAGCGCGATGCCCGGACCGACCTCACCGGTCGGCGGGCCCTGCTCACCGGAGGACGGGCCAAGATCGGCATGTACATCGCCCTCCGGCTGCTGCGCGACGGTGCGCACACCACCATCACCACCCGGTTCCCCAAGGATGCGGCACGTCGCTTCGCCGCCATGGAAGACAGCGGCGAGTGGCTGCACCGGCTCCGGATCGTGGGCATCGACCTGCGCGATCCTGCCCAGGTCATGGCCCTGACCGATTCCCTCGACCAGGCCGGTCCGCTGGACATCATCATCAATAATGCGGCCCAGACCGTGCGCCGATCCGGCAACGCCTACAAGCCACTGGTGGACGCCGAGGAGGAACCGCTTCCGGCGGCACTGGACCAGGCCAATGGCGGCCCTGAACTGTTGACCTTCGGCCATGCCCATGACAAGCACCCGCTGGCACTGGCGGGCAGCGTCACCGACCACCCGGTCCTTGCCGGCGATGCCGTCACGTCCCTGGCGCTGTCCACCGGATCTGCCTCCCTGGAGCGCATCGCCGCGGGCACCGCGATCGACGCCGGGGGCCTGGTCCCGGACCTTGCCACCATCAACAGTTGGACGCAGGTGGTGGACGAAGTGGATCCCCTCGAGATGCTCGAGGTGCAGCTCTGCAACGTCACCGCACCGTTCCTGCTGGTCAGCAGGCTCCGCGGTGCCATGCAGCGGTCCACGGCGCGGCGCAAATACATTGTGAACGTCTCGGCCATGGAGGGGCAGTTCTCCCGCGCGTACAAGGGCCCCGGGCACCCGCACACCAACATGGCCAAGGCGGCGCTGAACATGATGACCCGCACCAGCGCCCAGGAGATGCTGGACACCGACGGCATCCTGATGACTGCCGTGGACACCGGCTGGATCACTGACGAGCGCCCGCACTTCACCAAGGTCCGGCTCATGGAGGAAGGCTTCCACGCCCCCCTGGACCTGGTGGACGGCGCGGCCCGCGTCTATGATCCGATCGTCATGGGTGAAAACGGTGAGGACCAGTACGGGGTCTTCCTGAAGGATTACAAGCCCAGCCCCTGGTGATGCGGGGTATGCTCACGGCATGAGCAACGAGTCATCCTCCTCCCAAGTGCAGAAACTTGAACACCACGAATGCTGGGCGCTGCTGCGGACTGTGTCCGTAGGAAGGCTGGCGGTCCTCGTCGAGGGCAGGCCAGACATCTTTCCGGTCAACTTCACGGTGGACGGCGGCACCCTGGTCTTCAGGACGGCCCAGGGAACCAAACTGTCGGCTGCCTCCGGCGATGCCCCCGTGGCGGTGGAGGCGGACGGCGTGGACCCTGACACGGGCCTGGCGTGGAGCGTGGTGATCAAGGGCACCGCTGCCCTGGTCAAGGCCACCGAGGAAGTGCTGGAGACCTCCCGCCTGTACCTCTTCCCCTGGCAGGCCGGGCGCAAGGACGCGTTCGTCCGCATCACCCCGGACAGCGTCACGGGCCGCCGCTTCAAGGTAACGGACCCGATGACGTGGTGGACCCAGATCAGCGGTTCCGCCAAAGCATCCCAGGAATAGGCCGACCGCGGGTTCCCCGGCCAGGAGGCCGGGGAACCCCATGCGTCAGGCGAGCTGGGTGATCTCCACGCTGACCTTCAAGGCCGAGCCGCCGCCCCCGGACAGGATCCCCTTCAGCGGGGGGACGTCGCGGTAGTCGCGGCCCCTGGCCACGGTGACATGGAAGTCGCCGGCAGGTTTGTGGTTGGTGGGGTCCCAGCTGCGCCAGTCCCCGTCCCACCATTCCAGCCAGGCATGCGATTGCCCGGCAACGGTCTCACCGATCCCGGCGCTGGAGCGGGGGTGCAGGTAGCCGGAGACGTAGCGGGCCGGAATTCCGCAGCTGCGCAGCGCGCCGATGGCCAGGTGTGCCAAGTCCTGGCACACCCCCTGGCGCTGGCCCCAGGCTTCCTCCGCGTTGGTGGTGACGGCGGTGGAGCCGGACATGTAGGTCATCTCCCCGCGCATCCAGGCAAACACGGCCATGGCGGCCTCGTGCGGGTTCTTTCCTGCCACGACGCCCGGGATGATGCCCAGGACTTCTTCACCGGGCCCGCTCAGCCGGGACTGGGGCAGCCAGTCGCTGAATGCGTCGAGGGTTTCCGGGGACGCCAGCTGGTCCCAGCCCACAATGTCCGCCTCGGCAGGAATCTTCTCCGCCCTGTGCACTTCGACGGTGATGTTGGAAACCACCTCGAGGTTTTCGTGCGGCATCTGCATGTCGAAGGCCGTGACCCGGGTGCCCCAGTAGTCGCGGTAGGTGCTTACTGCTGCCTGCGACGGAGAGACCTTCACCACGGACTCCAGCACCACCTGCTGCGAATCCGTCAGCGGCGTCATCCTGGCCTCGTTGTAGGACAGCGTCACCCGCTTGTTGTACTTGTAGGCCGTCCTGTGGACGATGCTCAACCGGGTCATGACACTTCTCCCACCCAGGCAAGTTCGTCCGCCTGATTGAAGTACTTACGGGAAATGGCGTCCGAGGCCTGGGACACGGCCTTCTGCACGCGTTCCATGTGTTCGGGCAGTTCGGACATGAGGTCGTCAGTGCGGTGGAACTCGAGGAAGGTGCGGGCCTGCCCCACGATGCGGCGAGCATCGTTGATGAAGCCCACGCGCTGGGCGGAGGGGTCCAGCTTGGCGAGGCACTCGTCCGCATCCCGCAGCGCGTAAACGATGGACCGGGGGAACAGCCGGTCCAGGAGCAGGAACTCGGCGGCGTGCTGGTCGCCAAACGCTGCCCGCCGGGTCCGCAAAAACGATTCATAGGCGCCGGCGCAGCGGAGCATGTTCACCCACGACATGCCGGCAGAGAGCACATCCCGGGTGGAAAGCATCCGTGCCGTCATGTCCGCGCGCTCCAGCGAACGCCCCAGCACCAGGAAGAGCCAGCTCTCGTCGTGGCTCACGGTGGTGTCGGCAAGGCCGCTGACCATCGCGGTACGCTCCAGGGTCCAGTTGCAGAACCGGTAGGTGCCCACCACGTCCTTCCGGTGCTGGCTCAGCCCGTAGTACGTGGTGTTCAGGCTTTCCCACAGCCCGGAGGACACGGTCTCGCGTGCACGGCGGGCGTTCTCGCGGGCAGCCCCCAGGGAACCGGCGATCGAGGTGGCGCTGGTCTTGTCATACGCCAGGGCGTGAAGGAGTTCCGGGAGGCCGAAATCCTCGCTCTGCGGCTTGGCTCCCATGACGGCCAGGAGTTCCTGCGCCACGCTCTTGCGTTCCTCCATGGGGAGGTGGTTGAGGCGTTCCAGGTGGACATCCAGGATGCGGGCGGTACCGTCGGCCCGCTCCACATAGCGGCCAATCCAAAACAGGGACTCGGCAATACGGCTAAGCATTCGCGGCTACCTCCTGCGCGCCCGGAACGATGTCTAAGAAATGTGCGACGCCGGCCACGCCTTCACGTGCCGGCCTCACTGCTGCTGCTCCGACTGGCGGTCGCGCCAGTTGCTCTCCACCGGCCATACCGAGACCCGTTCGCGGACCGTGATGGACTGGCGGGGCACCGTTTCCACCGGCATCTGCGGCGAGTCGGCCAGGACCCACGTGTCCTTGGATCCGCCGCCCTGGCTGGAGTTCACGATCAGCGACCCTTCCTTCAGCGCAACGCGGGTCAGGCCGCCCGGGAGCACCCAGACATCGTCGCCGTCGTTCACCGCAAAGGGCCGCAGGTCCACGTGGCGGGGGCCGAACTTGTCACCGCCAAGGGTGGGAACGGTGGAGAGCTGCAGCACCGGCTGGGCGATCCAGCCGCGGGGATCGGAGATGATCCGCTGGCGGAGGGCGTCCAGTTCGTCCCGGGAGGCATCCGGGCCGATGACCAGGCCCTTCCCGCCGGAGCCGTCCACCGGCTTGACCACCAGTTCCGCGAGGTTGTCCAGGGTGTACTCCCGGGCTTCCTTCTCCTCGAGGCGGTAGGTGTCCACGTTGGCGATGATGGGCTCCTCGCTGAGGTAGTAGCGGATCAGGTCAGGCACGTAACTGTAAACCAGTTTGTCGTCGGCCACGCCATTGCCTACCGCGTTGGCGATCGTCACGCCGCCGGCACGGGCAGCGTTGACCAGGCCGGGGCAGCCGAGCATCGAGTCGGAACGGAACTGCAGCGGGTCCAGGAAGTCATCGTCGATGCGCTTGTAGATCACATCCACCCGCTGCTCGCCGGCCGTCGTCCGCATGTACACGCGGTTTCCACGGCAGATCAGGTCCCGGCCCTCCACCAGCTCAACACCCATGAGGCCGGCCAGGAGGGTGTGCTCGAAATAGGCGCTGTTGAAGACGCCGGGGGTCAGGACGACGACGGTGGGATCGTCCACGCCGGCGGGCGCGGTTTTGCGCAGGGCCGAGAGCAGGCGGCGGGGGTATTCCTCCACGGGCCGGATGAGCTGCTGGCCGAACGCTTCGGGCAGGCCCTTGGCCATGGCGCGCCGGTTCTCCAGCACGTAGCTGACGCCGGACGGAACGCGGACGTTGTCTTCCAGGACCCGGAAGGTGCCGGCTGCGTCGCGGACCACGTCGATGCCGGAGATATGCACCCGGACCCCGCCGGCCGGTTCGAACCCGTGGACCTGCCGGTGGAAGTGGGCGCTGGTGGTCACGAGCTGGCGGGGAATCACGCCGTCGGACACCACGGTCATCTTGTCGTAGACGTCGTTCAGGAATGCTTCCAGGGCACGGACGCGCTGGGCCACCCCGCGTTCCAGGACATCCCACTCCGCCGCAGGGATGACCCTGGGCACGATGTCGAGCGGGAAAGGCCGCTCCTCGCCCGCGTAGTCGAACGTGACACCGCGGTCCAGGAAGGTGCGGGCCATGGAGTCCGCGCGTGCGCTGACGTCCGCCAGGGAGAGCTTCCGGAGGGCCTCGGCCACCTGCCCGTACGAGTCCCTGGCCTGTTGCCCCGGGGCGAACATCTCGTCGTACGCTCCGGTGCGGCCCGCGGCCTCGGAGTAATCCTGGAATAGGTCTGACATGTCCAATAGCCAACCATCTTTTTGTTTCGAGTTCATTACTGCCATCCATTCTGGCGTGTTGTCGCCGGCAGTCCGGTTCGTACTTTACTGGCCTCGTCGGGCACAGTAGGTGAGTGCCAGTCAGCAGAAGCCTCCCCGAGCCGGGCCACGGCCGTTTCCGGCCCGCGGCGGCGCGGCTGGCTCCGGGCCTGCTGACGGCGGCGGCTGCCGTTACGGTGGCGTTCCTGGTGCACGGGCTCGTGCCGGCGTTGCCTGCGATGACCCTGGCTGTGGTCCTTGGCGTCCTTGCCGCCAACCTGCCCGGCCCGGCGGGCTGGACCGGGGGCCGCGCCCGCGCAGGGCTCGACTTCGCCGGCAAGCACCTGATGCGCGGCGGGATCGTGCTGCTGGGGCTGAAAGTCAGCATCATGGACGTCCTTGACCTGGGGTGGCTGGCCCTTGTCCTGATCGTGGCCGTCGTGGCGGCCAGTTTCGGCGGCACGTATGCCATCTCCCGCCTGTTCCGCCTCCCGCCCGTGACGTCGCTGCTGGTGGCCACCGGGTTCTCCATCTGCGGCGCATCAGCTATCGGTGCCGTGGCCGCCGTCCGCCGGATCCGGCATGCGGAAACAGTCCTGCCAGTGGCCCTGGTGACGCTTTGCGGCACACTTGCCATCGGTGTCCTGCCCCTCATCGCCCACCCCCTGGGGCTGACGGCCACGGTCTTCGGGGCCTGGACCGGGGCGTCGGTCCACGACGTGGGCCAGGTGGTGGCCACAGCACAAACCGCAGGGGCTGGCGCACTGGCGATCGCCGTCGTCGTCAAGCTCACCCGCGTGCTGCTGCTGGCACCTGTCGCCGCAATCGCCGGCGTTCACCACAGGAGTGGTGAACGGGCCCTGGGTGCAGCCAACGGCACCACCTCCAAGATGCCGCCGGTGGTGCCGGTGTTCGTGCTGGGCTTTGTGGCGATGGTGGCCCTGCGCTCCTCCGGCTGGCTGGCTCCTGCCTGGCTGGAGATCGGGGCCATGCTGCAGGACGTCCTCCTGGGGGCGGCCCTGTTCGGACTGGGATCGGCGGTGCGGATCCGCACGCTGCTGCATACGGGAGGCCAGGCGCTCCTGGCTGCGCTGGCGTCCTGGCTCCTGATTGCCGTACTGGGCCTGGCGGCCGCCTTCCTGATCGCGGGCTGAGTGGACGCACCGGCAGCGTGATTAGATAGCCGGGTGTCACATGAGAATCTGAAGCGCAGCGAAGCCGCCGAACGTTCAGCCCGGATCAGCACCACCAGCTACGACGTCTCGCTCGATGTGCGGCACGCAGCAGATCCGGCCGTTCCCGGCTACCCCAGCCGCAGTGTCATCACCTTTACCGCCGAACCCGGCAGCAGCACCTTCCTGGACTTCATCGGCAGCACCGTCCACAGCGTCCTCCTCAACGGCAAGAGCCTGCAGGTCGGGGACGTGGTGGAGGGCGCACGGATCAGGCTGGACAACCTCGGGGCCCAGAACCAGGTGACCGTCACCGGCACCGCCCTCTACAGCCGCTCCGGTGAAGGCATGCACCGGTTCGTTGACCCCGCCGACGGCCAGACCTACCTGTACACCCAGTACGAGCCGGCTGACGCGCGACGGGTCTTCGCCAACTTCGAACAGCCCGACCTGAAGGCAACCTACACCTTCCACGTGATGGCTCCGGCGGAGTGGAAAGTGGCCTCCAACGGCGCCGAGGTGGTCCGGACCCCGCTGACCAGCGATCCAGCGACGGCCTGCTGGGACTTCGCCACCACCCTGCCGATGTCCACCTACATCACCAGTATCCTGGCCGGGCCCTACTTCAGGGCGGAGGACCGCTGGCAGGCAACGCTCGACGACGGCACTAACCTGGACGTCCCGCTGGCGCTCTACTGCCGGGCTTCCATGGCGGAATCCTTCGACACGGAAGAGCTTTTTGCCCTCACGAAGAAGGGCCTGGACTTCTTCAACCGCCTGTTCGATTTCCCGTACCCGTGGGGAAAGTATGACCAGGCGTTCGTCCCCGAATACAACCTGGGTGCCATGGAGAATCCCGGGTTGGTGACGTTCACCGAGAGCTACGTGTTCACCTCCAGGGCCACCGATGCCCAGTACCAGGCACGCGCGAATACCCTGATGCACGAGATGGCGCATATGTGGTTCGGCGACCTGGTGACCATGCAATGGTGGGATGATCTCTGGCTGAAGGAATCCTTCGCTGACTACATGGGAACGCTGGCCGTGGACCGGGCAACCGACTGGGACACGGCCTGGGTCAACTTCGCCAACAAGCGCAAGGCATGGGCCTACGTCCAGGACCAGCTGCCCACCACCCACCCCATCGTTGCGGACATTCCCGATCTTGAAGCGGCGAAGCAGAACTTCGACGGCATCACCTACGGCAAAGGCGCATCCGTGCTGAAGCAGCTGGTGGCCTATGTGGGGTTCGACGCGTTCATCGCAGGCTCCCGGGAGTACTTCCGCAAGCACGCCTACGGAAACACGACGCTCCAGGACTTGCTGGCGGCCCTGGGCGCGGCCTCAGGCCGCGACCTGTCCGGTTGGGCCCGGCAGTGGCTGCAGACCTCGGGGATTTCCACGCTGTCCGTTGACATTGCTCCGCAGGGCACGGCAGCGGACGACGACGGCGTCCTGGGGCAAGTGGAGATCGTCCAGGAGGCGGTGGACCCTGTTACGGGACGGGATGAGCTGCGTCCGCACCGCCTCCGCGTCGGTTCCTACGACTTTGACGGTTCCGGCGCGCTGTTGAAGACCGCGAGCCTGGACACCGATGTTATTGGCGGGCGGACCGGACTCCCCCAGCTTGCAGGGCAGCCACGGCCGGCGCTCCTGCTGGTCAATGACGATGACCTGGCGTACGCCAAGGTGAGGCTCGACCCGGTCTCCGAGGCCACCGTCCGGGGGTCGCTGGACCGGATTTCCGACCCGATGGCGCGCGCCCTGTGCTGGACGGCCCTGTGGAACTCCGCCCGCGACGGCGAAAGCCCCGCGGCCCAGTATGTCGACGCCGTGGCTGCCTTCGCACCGGCCGAGACCGGCATCGGCGTCCTGCTGAACATCCTGGACAACGCCGCCACCGCCATTGAGCGTTACACCCCCGCCGCCGCCAGGTCCTCGGTGCGGTCAACCTTCGTGTCCGCGGCCGCCGCGGAACTGCACCGGGCCGCCCCGGGATCGGACGCACAGCTGGCCTGGGCCCGCACCCTTGCCGCCCTGGGCAGGCATGACAGCGCCGTGCTTCCCCGGCTCCGCGGCCTGCTCGACGGCTCGGCGCCGGTGGCGGGCCTGGCCGTGGACGCCGACCTGCGCTGGCAGCTGTGGCACGCGCTGGCCGCCCACGGGGAGGCCACTGCTGCCGAGCTCGACGCCGAGCTGGCGCGGGACACCACCGCATCGGGCCGGGCAGGCCATGCAACGGCGATGGCGGCCCGTCCGGAGGCTGCCGTCAAGGATGCGGCGTGGAACGCGGCGGTGCATGGAAATGAGCTGTCCAACCAGCTCCTCACGGCCACCATCAGCGGCTTCACCACCGCGCCGCCCGAATTGCTGGCGCGCTATGTGGAGCCTTACTTTGAGTGCCTGCGGACTGTGTGGGACTCGCGGAGCATCGAGATCGCCAGCCGGATTGTCCGGGGCCTGTACCCTGCAGCCCAGGACCTTGGGGTCACCATGCAGCCCGCAGAACATTCGGTGGTCCGGCGCACGGACGCCTGGCTGGACGCCAACCCGGACGCCCCACGCGCGCTGCGCCGGATCGTCGTCGAGCAGCGCAGCCACCTGCTGCGGGCACTCACGGCCCAGGCCGCCGTCGTTCCCCACCGGCCCCAGGCCGCGCCGGCGCACTGACGCTGCGGCTCACTGCGCAGGGACTGTCCCTGCGCAGTGAGCCCGGCTGTCACTCCACCACTGGGTCAAGGCACCCCGTGGTTTAGGGAACGCGGTGGAGCCACTCCTCCGTGCCGAACTTGGCGGCCACACGGTCCTTGGCCGCTGCCAGCTCGTGTCCCGCCAGCGTTGACGGCGTGGCCCCATAACGCTCGCTGAAGACCTCAATCATGGCCTCAATGATGGCTGTGCGGGCCAGGCCGGTCTGGCGGCGGAGCGGATCCACCCGCTTCTTGGCGCTTCGGGTGCCCTTATCCGAGAGCTTCTCCTTGCCGATCCGGAGGACCTCCACCATCTTGTCGGCGTCGATGTCGTAGCTCATGGTGACGTGGTGCAGCATGCCGCCGTTGGCCAGCCGCTTCTGCGCGGCGCCGCCGATCTTTCCCTGGTCCGTGGCGATGTCATTCAGCGGGATGTAGAACGCGTTGATGCCCAGCCGTTCCAGCGCCGCCATGACCCAGGCGTCAAGGAACGGGTAGGAATCAGCGAAGCTCAGTCCATCCACCAGCGTCTGGGGCAGGTAGAGCGAGTAGGTGATGCAGTTGCCGGCCTCCATGAACATCGCTCCACCGCCGCTGATCCGCCGCACCACGTTGATACCGTGCCTGGCCACGCCCTCGGGATCCACCTCGTTCTGCACAGACTGGAAGCTTCCGATGACTACCGACGGTTCCTGCCAGTCCCAGAACCGCAGGGTGGGTGTGCGCTCCCCCGCTCCGACGGCCTCGGTGAGCACCTCGTCCAGGGCAACGTTAATTTCCGTGGGGAGCACCGTGGGCGCGATGACGTTCCACTCGTGGTCTTGCCAGGAGGTGGCCTTGGCCAGTGCACGGCGGACGGTCACGGCCACGGCGTCCGCGGAGAAGCCGAAAAGCACGGCTGCGGCCGGCAGGGCCGCTGTGACGGCCGCAGCGAGGTCTTTGGCTGGGGTGGTGTCCGGGAGCCCGGTCAGCGCCCGGTTGATATCCGCCAGGGCCTCGTCAGGTTCCAGGAAGAAGTCCCCGCTGACGGAGACGTCCGCCAGGGCCCCGTCCACAACTGCCAGGTCCACCACCACCAGTTTGCCGCCGGGAACCTTGTACTCCCCGTGCAGGCGCTGGTTGTTGTGGGCATTATCGGCAGGAAATCCGGGCTCGCTCATGCTTCCCATCCTGCCCCAGAAAGCGGGTGCGCGGTTAACGCAGGAGGCCCGCACCGTTTCCGGTGCGGGCCTCCTGCCAACAAGCTTGGGCGAAGGGAATTACTTCTTGCCGCCGAAGCCCTTGAAGCGAGCGTTGAAGCGCTCGACGCGGCCTGCAGAGTCCATGATGCGCTGCTTGCCCGTGTAGAACGGGTGGGACTCGGAAGAGATTTCGACGTCGATGACCGGGTAGGTGTTGCCGTCTTCCCACTCGATGGTCTTGTTGGAAGACACGGTGGAGCGGGTCAGGAACTTGGTGCCGGAGGCCAGGTCGTTGAAGACAACAGCTTCGTACTTCGGGTGGGTATCAGACTTCATAATGGGACCTTTGTTCGCGCAACTGGATTTTGCCAGCTGCCAGGTATGAATGGGATGGCTGCGATCTGTCGCATCAGCCGAAGCCGAAAAAGCAGGACAACCAGCTATCAATCATAGCCGATGCCGGTGGGGCTGACGAACCAGTCCCATCCGCGGCATCCCGCGCCCCCGCAGGTCAGCCCCGGGCGCGCAACTCCCAGAAGGCGACGGCCGAGGCAGCCGCAACGTTCAGTGAATCCACACCGTTCCGCATCGGGATTTTGACAGCGAGGTCGACGGCGGCGAGGGTCTCCGGGCTCATGCCGGCACCTTCGGTGCCAAGCACCAGGGCGAGCTTGTCCACGTTGCGGGAGGCGACGGCGTCGACATCTTCTGCGTCCGGCGTCAGTTCCAGCGCCGCGACGGTGAAGCCGTGGTCCTTGAGCACCTGGAGGTCACCGGGCCAGTCCTGCAGGCGGGCCCAACGAACCTGGAACACGGTCCCCATGCTGACCCGGACGCTGCGGCGATACAGCGGATCGCCACAGCGCGGCGAGACCAGCACAGCGTCGATGTCCAACGCCGCCGCGGAGCGGAAGATGGCACCCACATTGGTGTGGTCCACGATGTCCTCCAGCACAGCCACGCGGCGCGCCCCGGCGAGAAGGTCCGGCAGCGGCACCGGGGCCGGACGATGCATGGCCGCCATGGCGCCGCGGTGCAGGTGAAACCCGGTGATTTCCTCCAGGAGGGCGGCCGGGCCGATGAGCACCGGGACGTCCGGGTACGCCTGGAAGACATCCTCAAGATCCGCCATCCACTTCTCCGCGAGGAAGAAGGACCGGGGCTGGTGGCCGGCCGCAAGGGCCCGGCGCAGGACCCGCGAGGATTCGGCAATGTACATGCCCTCGGCCGGTTCCCGGAGCTTGCGCAGGTGCACGTCCGTCAGGGTGGTGTAATCGCTGACCCGGGGGTCCGCGGCGGATTCGAGGTAGTGGAAGGTCACCGGGAGATTATTTCAGCAGGTTGGCGATCATGACGGCGAGGGCCACGATGCCCAGGCTGAAGATCACGGCGCGCAGGACCCGCGGCGAAAGCTTCCGGCCTACCTTTGAACCAGCCAGGCCGCCGATGGTGGAGCTGATGGCGATCAGCAGCACCACGAGCCAGTTGACGCGGTCGAAGGCGAACAACAGGTAGGAGATGGCGGCCACCATGTTCACGCCGAGGACCAGGATGTTCTTCATGGCGTTGGCGTTCTGGATGGTGCCGGTGAGGAACACGCCCAGGATCCCGACCAGGAGGATTCCCTGCGCCGCGACGAAGTAGCCTCCGTAGACACCGGCCAGGTAGACCAGGACCACCAGGAGGAATCCGTGGCGTTTGTCCCGGACTGCGTGTTCGGGGTTGGCCTCGCGGTTGCGCACCCAGTCCTGGAGCCGCGGCTGGAACACCACCATCAGCAGGGCCAGGACCAGGAGGACCGGGGCGACGTAGTGGAAAACCTTCTCCGGCAGGTGCAGCAGGAGCCAGGCGCCGGTGACGCCGCCCAGGACCGAGGCGGGCAGGAGCCGCAGCACCTGCCGTCCCCGGCCGGCCAGCTCGCGGCGGTAGCCGAAGGCCCCGGCGCCCGTTCCGAAGACCAGGCCCATGGCATTGCTCATGGAGGCGGTCACCGGAGCCACGCCCAGGGCGATGAGTACCGGGAAGGTGACCAGGGTGCCGGATCCCACCACCGCGTTGATGGTGCCGGCCCACAGGCCGGCGATGAACACAATGATGCTGCTGAAGAGTTCCAAGATAGTAGCGCAGGCCTCGTCTAGCGGCGTGCTGTGGCCGTGTAGCGTCCCGCGTTCTCGGAGACATCCAAGGGAAGCCCGAAGGTGGTGCTCAGGTGCTCTTCCGTCAGGACCTCGGTGATGGGTCCAGCAGCCACCACGCCGCCGTCGCGCAGCAGCATGGCATGGGTGAAGCCGGGCGGGACCTCTTCAAGGTGGTGCGTGACCAGGACCATTGCCGGAGCCGACTCGTCCCGGGCCAGCTCGCCCAGCTTGTGGACCAGTTCCTCGCGGCCGCCCAGGTCCAGCCCGGCGCCGGGCTCATCCAGCAGCAGTAGTTCGGGGTCGGTCATGAGGGCCCGGGCGATCTGGACGCGCTTGCGCTCGCCTTCGGACAGGGTGGCGAACGTCCTGTTGAGCAGCGGGCCCATGCCCCAGTCGTTCAGGAGCCGGAAGGCGCGCCGTTCGTCGTCGCGCTCGTAGCCTTCCCGCCAGCGGCCGGTGACGCCGTAGGCGGCCGTGACCACGACGTTGAGGACGTTCTCGTGTTCCGGGATCTGGGTGGCAAGTGCAGCCGAGGAAAGCCCGATGCGGGGGCGAAGTTCGAAGACGTCGGTACGGCCCAGCGTCTCGTCGAGAATTCCGGCTTTGCCGCTGCTGGGGTGCAGGCGGGCCGCGGCGATCTGGAGGAGGGTGGTCTTTCCGGCGCCGTTGGGTCCCAGGATGACCCAGCGTTCGCCTTCGTTGACCTGCCAGTCGACCTTGTCCAGCAGGGTCTTTTTACCTCGGACAACGCTGACGGAGTCCAGTTCCAGAACATCACTCATAGGAGTAGACACTAGGACAAAAAAGAAGATGACTGATAACCGGTGTCAAGGTCCCCTAAGGGCCCGGCGCGGGCAGCCCCGCAACGAATTCCAGTCGCCCAGTCGGCGCTGGCTAAGATTGCAGGCATGACTTCGAACGTGACTGCGGTCAGCTATGGCCTCAATGTGACCCCCGCCGGGCTGGAGCAGCTGCGTTCCGTCCTTGCCGCACACGGCGCGGACGTGCTGTCCGAATCCTCCGCCGGTGACAGCCGTTACGGGGTCCAGGTCCTTGACCTGGCCCTTCCGGATGCCACCGCCGCCGGCCTGGCCGCCCTCCGGCGGGCCGTGGCGGATGCCGCAACCGATGATTTCGACACTGCGCTTGTCCCGGCCGGGCTCCGCTCCGCGGCCCGAAAGCTGCTGATCATGGATGTGGACTCCACCCTGATCCAGCAGGAGGTCATCGAACTCCTTGCCGCGTACGCCGGCAAGCGCGAGGAGGTGGCGGCCGTCACGGAAGCCGCCATGCGCGGCGAACTCGACTTTGCCCAAAGCCTCCACGCCCGGGTTGCCGTGCTCGCGGGACTGCCCGCCGACGTCGTCCAATCCGTCCGCAGGGAAGTGAAGCTCAGCGAAGGTGCCGATCGGCTTGTGGCCGCCTTCAAAGCCGCCGGCCATACAGTGGCTGTGGTGTCAGGCGGCTTCAACCAGATCCTTGAGCCGATCGCCGGGGACCTGGGCATTGACTACTGGCAGGCCAATGAGTTGGAGATCGTCGACGGCGCGCTGACCGGCAAGGTGCTGGGCGCGGTGGTGGACAGGGCAGCCAAGGAAAAATACCTGCGGGAATGGGCTGCGGCCGAGGGTATTGCGCTTGAACACACCATCGCCGTGGGCGACGGCGCGAACGACCTGGATATGCTCGGCGCAGCCGGAATAGGCGTGGCCTTCAACGCCAAGCCCGCTGTCCGCGCCGTAGCGGACGCAGCCCTGAACATGCCATACCTGGACGCCGTCCGCCACATCGCCGGGGTCTGACGCTCCTATAACCGCGAGATGGCAGTTCGGGCGGTGTTCGACGTGAACATTGCCGCGAACTGCCATCTCGCGTGGGGGCAGAGCCTAGCTGGAAGCTTCTGCGCTCTTGCCGAAGTAGTCCGCTCCGCCGGCGTACTCGGTGTGTCCGGATTCCACGTCGGCCGTAGCCATCCCGGCCACAACCTGCGCGAACTCCTCCACCGAGTACAGCTTGCCGGCCTCCGCGCGGCGGGCTTCGATGGCACCCGGGGTGGAACGGTCCAGGAGCGTGGCGGTGACGGTGCCTTCGATCATGTCGCCGGAAACCACCACGAGGGAGATGCCTTTGTCGGCCAGGTTGGGGATCAGGTCCCGCAGGGCGTCCTCGCCGGCGCGCTTGCTGCGGGCCACCGGCTCGTAGGCCGGCATAGTGGGGACGGTGTTGATGAAGTGGGCCTGGTGGCTGGTCACGAAGACCACGCGCGAGCCTTCCTTCATCAGGGGCACGGCGGCGTTGAGCATGTTCACCTGCGCGTCGCGGTTAAGCTTGAGCGCGTAGTCCTCCCCCATCCCGGTTTCCATGCCGCCGGACGCGTTCAGGACCAGGAGGTCAAGGGAGCCGAAGTTCTCCATGGCGGCGCTGGCCAGGGCCTGCACCCCTTCCTGGGTGGTGAGGTCCGCCCCGACGTCGACGGCGCGGCCACCGGCGGCTTCGATGCCCTGCACCACTTTGTTGGCACGCGGGGCCTTCTGGCGGTAGTTGACCACGACGGCGGCGCCCTCCGAAGCGAGGATCCTCGCTACGTCGGCGCCAATGCCCCGCGATGATCCGGTGACGATCGCCGTCTTGTTGTCGAGCAGTCCCATACGAGCTTCCTTTGTTCGAAACATCTAAATAGTTGTGGTCTGCAGTCCATCATGCCAGCGGTCCTTGCCAACATCCTTTGTCTGACTTCGACAAATAAGGACGTCGGGGCTAGTTTCCTGCAGCGGCGTGGGCCAAAGGGTCAGTGGCCCATGCCCAGGCCGCCGTCCACCGGGATGACCGCACCGGAGATGTACGCGGCTTCGTCGCTGGCGATCCAGCGGACCACGTTGGCCACCTCAGCCGCTTCGGCGAAACGGCCGGCAGGGATGCTGGCCAGGTAATCCTTCTGGGTGGCCTCGGGCAACTCGGCCGTCATGTCCGTGTTGATGAACCCGGGTGCCACCACGTTCGCGGTGATGCCGCGCGACCCGAGTTCCCGGGTGAGGGAACGGGCGATGCCCACCAGACCGGCCTTGGAGGCGGAGTAGTTGATCTGCCCCGGGGCCCCGTACAGGCCTGAAACCGAAGAGATGAGGACCACGCGGCCCTTGCGCAGCCGGATCATGCCCTTGGACGCACGCTTGATGACACGGAAGGCGCCGGTCAGGTTGGTGTCAATCACGGAGGTGAAGTCGTCCTCACTCATGCGCAGCAACAGCGTGTCCTTGGTAATGCCGGCGTTGGCCACCAGGACTTCCACCGGACCGTGGGCAGCTTCCACTTCCTTGAAGGCAGCGTCCACCGAAGCCTCATCGGTAACGTCCGCCTTGACGCCAAGAATGCCTTCCGGCAGCTGGGTTTCGCTGCGGTAGGTCACCGCCACCTTGTCACCGTTGGCGAGGAACGCCTGGGCAATGGCCAGGCCAATACCGCGGTTGCCGCCGGTCACCAGGACGCTGCGGGGTGCGGAAGCTGTTTCAGTCATAAAGGGCTCCGGGATTCTGCGGCAGGCTGCGCCGCGGTAGCGGGTGTGGTTTGGGCTGCCTCCGATCTTAGCGGCAGGCTCCCGGCGGGTTTGGGCAGCACTGCCGATGGTGCGAGAATTAAGGGAAGCCTTTGGAGCGTGATCATTCACCGTGACCCTTGAAAACCATGCGGGACACTCCGCGCCCGAAGAACCGGGCCGGTTCTCCGGCGACAGCGAAGTCCACAGCATTACTGACGCCGCCGGCGCGCATTCGGAGGATATGCGCCAGCGGATGATCAAGTATGCCCTGGCCATGGGCATCCGCATGGTGTGCCTGATCCTGATATTCGTGGTGGACGGATGGTTGAAGATCATTGCCGTTGCCGGAGCTGTGTTCCTGCCCTGGATCGCCGTGATCATCGCCAACGGCAGCGACAAAGCCGAGACGCCCAGTGACCTGCTGCTGGACTCCGCACCGCTGGCCGAGCTGGAAAGCCCTCCAGCGCCGGTGGAGGACGACGAGCCGGGAAGCGCCGTACTGCAGGGCGAGCTGGTGAAGGACGAGGACCCGGAGCCCGGGGAGGAGCGGCAGGCATTATGAGCATTTTCGATTTCGCAGCTGGATCGGACATGGCATCAGAGGCCGGCGCCGTCTGCTCACGGAAGGCGTGCAGGGCCCAGGCATCCTGGCAGATTCTCTGGAACAACCCAAAAATCCATGCCCCCGAGCGCCGCAAGACCTGGCTGGCCTGCACCGACCACCGGGACTGGCTGGAGGACTACCTGCAGACGCGTGGCCTCTGGAAAGAAACGCTCCCGCTCGAAGCCCCCGGGGAAGCCTCCCTGGAGCAGGACATCTGAATGTACCGTTTCCTCTTTTCCAGCAAGTGGCTGGGCTACCTCCTGCTGGCGGCTGTCTTTGCCACCGCGTGCGTGTTCCTTGGCCGCTGGCAGATGGACCGCCGCGCCGAGACCCTGGCCGAGATCAACCGCGTCGTCAGCAACTATTCGGCCACTCCCATTCCCTTTGAACAGGCGCGGGACCAGTTCATCCAGCTTGACCCGGCCAAAGAGTGGACCCAGGTGGAGCTGAAGGGCTCCTACGACGCCGCCGGCCAGCGGATTGTCCGCAACCGGCCGCTCAACGGGCAGCCCGGGTACGAGGTGGTGGTCCCGTTCCGTCTCGCCAATGGCGAAACGGTGGTCATCGACCGCGGCTGGCTCCCCATCGGCAACAGGAATCCAGGCAGTCCTGACTCCGTTCCCGCCCCGCCCACGGGTGA
The DNA here is from genome assembly GCF_006517815.1 of Pseudarthrobacter sp. NIBRBAC000502770. Classification (NCBI taxonomy): domain Bacteria; kingdom Bacillati; phylum Actinomycetota; class Actinomycetes; order Micrococcales; family Micrococcaceae; genus Pseudarthrobacter; species Pseudarthrobacter sp. NIBRBAC000502770. The sequence goes on along the minus strand of NZ_CP041198.1, from coordinate 1,589,698 downwards.
CGTCACCGCCGTCGTCCGTTTGAAGCACGGCGAGCCGGAACTGCAGCGCGGGGCACCTGAGGGGCAGCTGGCATCCATCGACCTTCCCACGTACTCCGCGCAGCTGGGTTATCCCGTGCTCACGGGCGCTTACGGCCAGCTCGCCTCGGAAACGCCGGCGCCGGCGGATGCGCCGGTATCCTTCCCCAAACCGTCCACTGACGAAGGGACGCACTTGTCCTACTCGCTGCAGTGGTTCGCGTTCGGAGTCCTGATGTTCGTAGGCTTCGGCTACGCGGCGCGGCAGCAGGCACGCAACGCCGCGATCGATGCCGAGGACCAGGACGAGTCGGAACTGGACGGAACGGTCCACTCAGCCGTCCCGGCCGCCCGGCGCCGGCCCGCACCGCCGCGCAAGCGTAAGAAGGCGACGGCAGAGGAAGAAGAAGACGCCCTCCTGGACGCACAGGGGTACTAAGCGATGGCAACGTTCGACGACGGGCCGGTCGCCGTGGTGCGTTCGGCGCTGGTGAAGGCCGGAGTCGGCGACACCGTGCGAACCTTTCCTGCCGGTGTGCCCACGGCAGCCGCCGCGGCGCAGGCACTGGAATGCGATCTTGCCGCCATCACCAACAGCCTCATCTTCGACCTCGACGGCGAGCCCCTGCTGATACTGGCCAGCGGTGCGGCCCGCGTTGATACGGCGCTGGTTGCCTCGCGGCTCGGCACGGGCAGGATCCGCCGGGCCTCCCCCACCTTCGTCCTGGAACATACCGGGCAGGAGGTGGGCGGGGTCGCCCCGCTAGGCCACCCGAAGAGGATCAGGACACTCCTGGACGAAACCCTGCAGGCCCACCGGCTGCTGTGGGCTGGAGCAGGTGACCACCACTCGATGTTCAGCATCACCTACCAGGACCTGCTCCGCGTGACCGGGGCCTTGGAACTGCCGGTGCGCTAGGCGAGCGTGATCAGGTCCAGGTAGTCCTCGTTCCAGAGGTCTTCCACGCCGTCCGGAAGCATGACAACCCGTTCGGGGTTCAAGGCTTCGACAGCGCCTTCGTCGTGGCTGACCAGGACGACGGCTCCGGTGTAGTTCCGGAGCGCGCCGAGGATTTCCGCGCGGCTGGCGGGGTCCAGGTTGTTGGTGGGCTCGTCGAGGAGGAGGACGTTGGCGCTCGAGGCCACGATGGTGGCCAGGGCCAGGCGCGTCTTCTCGCCGCCGGAGAGCACGCCTGCGGGCTTGTCCACGTCGTCGCCGGAGAACAGGAATGAGCCCAGGATGCCGCGGACCTCGGCGTCCTTCATGTCCGGCGCGGACGAGCGCATGTTCTCCAGCACGGTGCGGTCGTGGTCCAGGGTTTCGTGTTCCTGGGCGTAGTAGCCCACCTTGAGCCCGTGGCCCGGGATGACCTCGCCGGTGTCCGGCGCGTCCACGCCGGCGAGCATGCGCAGCAGGGTGGTCTTGCCGGCGCCGTTAAGCCCCAGGATGACCACCTTGGAGCCGCGGTCGATCGCCAGGTCAACGTCGGTGAAGATTTCCAGGGAACCGTAGGATTTGCTGAGCCCGTCCGCGGTGAGGGGGGTCTTGCCGCAGGGCGACGGATCGGGGAAACGCAAAGCTGCCACGCGGTCCTGCTCGCGAACCGCTTCCAAGCCGCTGAGCAGCCGTTCGGCACGCTTTGCCATGTTCTGCGCGGCGACGGCCTTGGTGGCCTTGGCCCGCATCTTGTTGGCCTGGTCCATGAGGACCTGGGCCTTCTTTTCGGCGTTGGCGCGTTCACGCTTGCGGGCGCGCTCATCCGTTTCGCGCTGCAGGAGGTAGCGCTTCCAGTCCATGTTGTAGAAATCAATCTGGGCGCGGTTGGCGTCCAGCAGGAACACCTTGTTCACGGTGGCTTCCAGGAGGTCGGTGTCGTGGCTGATCACGATTAGGCCGCCCTGGTGGTTCTTCAGGAAGTCACGCAGCCAGGCGATGGAATCGGCGTCGAGGTGGTTGGTCGGTTCGTCCAGGAGCATGGTTTCGGCATCTGAGTACAGGATGCGGGCCAGCTCCACGCGGCGCCGCTGTCCGCCGGAGAGCGTCTTGAGCGGCTGGTTCAGCAACCGGTCCGGCAGGGCAAGGTTGGAACAGATCGACGCCGCCTCGGCCTCCGCCGCGTAACCGCCCGCGGCGAGGAACTCGGACTCCAGCCGGTCATACCGGTTCATGGCCTTGCGCTGGACGTCGGCGTCATCGCTCGCCATTTCGTCATGCGCCTTGCGCAGTTTGCCGACGACGACGTCCAGGCCGCGGGCGGAAAGGATGCGGTCCCGCGCTAGCTGTTCCATGTCCGGGGTGCGCGGATCCTGGGGCAGGTAGCCGATTTCGCCGCTGCGGGTCACCTTGCCGGCGGCTGGCAGGCCTTCACCCGCGAGGACACGGGTCAGGGTGGTCTTGCCCGCGCCGTTTCGGCCCACCAGGCCGATCTTGTCCCCTTTATCGATGCGGAAGCTCACCTGGTCCATGAGGAGCCGGGCACCGGCGCGCAGTTCAAGATCCTGGACAGTAATCACAGCAGGTAAGGCCTTTCACAACAGGGAACGCCACGGTCCGCGCAGTGTGTGCGACGGGACGCTGGGGCAGAGTGGCCGGAAAACGGCACACTTCAGTCTACCGTCCGGCGGACCGGGCCGGTTTCAGCAGCAGAAACTCCCGGCTGTACGGCGATGGTGCCGAGGGCTTAACCGGGGACGCCGCCGCCAGGGTTCAAGCAGAATGGGGTCATGGAATTCGATCGGCTGCTGCAGATCCGGCGTATCTACGCACAGCCGGCCGCCCTGGAGCTGCCACGTGGCCAGCAGATTCTCGCGCGCTGGCCCGGAGCCGACGTCGTATTGGTGGACAGCCACTGGAACATCCCGGACCTGCATGGTGACGAAACCAACGTGCCGCGCTGGTCACGGATCAAAACGGAAGCGCTGGTCCTGGGGATCAAAAAGTCGCTGACCGTCAAACCGAATGGCCGTTCGGCGGATTTCATTGCGCCTTCCACAGCGAACGGCTGCGCGATGGCGTGCGCCTACTGCTACGTTCCGCGGCACAAGGGTTACAGCAATCCAATTACGGTGTTCGCCAATATCGACCAGATCGCGGCGACCCTTGAGCGGCACGCCACCCGCCAGGGGCTCAAGCTGGAGCCCAACCAGTGCGACCCGGAACTGTGGGTATACGACATCGGCGAGAACAGCGATTGCTCGGTGGATGCACTGATCAGCCCCAACGTCCAGGAGCTTGTGGGGCTCTTCCGCGAACTGCCCAACGCCAGGCTGTCCTTCGCCACCAAGTTCGTCAACCCGGAGATGCTGGCATGGGACCATGGCGGCCACACCCGGATCCGCTTCTCCCTGATGCCGGCGGACCTGGCCAGGTCCATTGACGTCCGGACGTCGCCGGTGGCGGAACGGATCGCAGCGATTAACGACTTCGTCGACGCGGGCTACGAAGTGCACGTGAACTTCTCCCCCGTCATCATCACCGACACCTGGCTGGCCGACTGGGAAGAACTTCTCCGCCAGCTCGACGCGACCTTGACCGGGGCAGCCAAGGCCCAACTCGCGGCGGAGGTCATTTTCCTGACCCACAACGAGCAGTTGCATGAGGTCAACCTGGGCTGGCATCCGCAGGCTGAAAAGGTTCTGTGGCGTCCCGGCCTCCAGGAGTCAAAGACGTCCTCCAACGGATTCAACAACGTTCGCTACCGGTCACGGGCAAAGGCTGGCTATGTGGCGCAGTTGACCGCGCTCATTGAGGAAATCACGCCGTACTGCCGCATCCGTTACGCGTTCTGAAACGCGCACCGGCTGCGGCAGCTGTCAGGCATGGTGTTCGTCGGGCGCACCGTTCGGGGCGGGCGCGGCAGACTCGCTGTGCCCGCCTTTTGCCTTGCCGAACGGCAGCACCTTCAGGATCGGGCCGACCACTGCCAGCACTATGAGGCCCCAGGCGAGGCCGACGACGGTTGAGCAAAGGGTGTTGACGAGCCAAGCTAAAAGACCGCCGACGACGGCAACGCCCGCCACCGGGTGCTCAATCCCATGGACCAGGTCATAGGGTGCGTGCCAGCCGAGGTCGTGCGCGCCCTGCAGCATGATGTGGCCGCCGACCCAGAGCATGGCGATGGTTCCCACGAACGTGATGGTGGCCAGCACGGCGGGCATTCCGGTGACCAGCAACCTTCCGAGGCGCTTGGAGCGGGGAGAATCCTTGCCCACCAGGTGCACGCCGATGTCGTCCATTTTGACGATGAGCGCGACGGCGCCGTACACGAGCACCGTGATGGCGAACGCCACCAGGACCAGGATGAACGCGCGGACCCAGATGGATTCGGTGGCCACCTCGTTCATGGAGATGACCATGATCTCGCAGGACAGGATGAAGTCGGTGGTGATCGCGCCCTTGACCACCTTGGCCTCGGCATCGTGCCCGCGTTCCACCGCCGGGGCTTCGTCTTCCTCGTGGTGGCCGCCGCGGAGCTTATGCCAGACCTTCTCGGCGCCCTCGTAGCAGAGGTAGGTGCCGCCGAGCATGAGAATGAACGGAATGATCCAGGGGATGAAGGCGCTGATAAGCAGCAGCGCGGGCAGGATGATCAGGAGCTTGTTGCGGATGGAACCCCAGAAGATCTTCTTGATCATCGGCAGTTCACGGGACGGGTCCGCCCCTGAGACGTACTGCGGGGTGACCGCGGCGTCGTCGATGACGACGCCGGCCGCCTTGGCACCAGCCTTCGCGGCGCCGGCTGCCACGTCATCCACCGATGCTGCCGCTATGCGGGCCAAGGCTGCCACGTCATCCAGAAGGGCTACGAGGCCGCCGCTCAAGGCCGGCCCCCGAGGGTCTTGTGGTCAGGGCGTTGAGCATTGAGGGTTGGGTGCGTGATGGGCATGTTCGGAGTATATTGCAGCCGGCCGGCGGGCTCAGCCCTTTGTCAGGTCCTCGGCAAGCATCACAATGATGCCGCTGGGACCCCGGACGTAACTGAGCTTGTAGGCGTCTTCATAGGTGGCCACGCCGCGCAGCGGGTGGCAGCCGTGCCTTGCGGCAGTCTCGAGGGCCTGCCCGATGTCGTCGACGGAGAAGGCGACGCGGTGCATTCCGATTTCGTTGGGCCGGGTGGGCCCAGTTTCGATCGCGTCGGGGTGGATGTATTCGAACAGTTCGAGGCGGCCGGCGCCGTCCGGGGTCTGGAGCATGGCGATCCTGGCGTGGTTGCCGTCGAGTCCGACGGCGGTGTCGGCCCATTCCCCGCTCACGGTCTGCCGGCCCACCACAGTGAGACCGAGGTCGGTGAAGAAAGCGATGGCCGCTTCCAGGTCGCGGACGGCGATGCCTACGTTTTCGAGTTTGATGGGCATGCGCCACAGGGTACCAAGGCGGGGATCGTGCAGGACAGCAACGGAGGGTCAGCGCCTGGTCCGGTACTCCGTCATGACTACGCCGTTGGGAAATGCCCTCGTGTCCACCAACGTCAGGTTCACCCAGGTGTCCAGGGCTGTAAAGAAGGGTTTGCCGCCGCCCACCAGGACCGGATGGGTGACGGTCACGTACTCGTCGATCAACCCGGCCCGCATGGCCGCTGCGGCGAGCGTGGCTCCGCCAATGTCCATCGGGCCGCCGTCTTCGCCCTTGAGCCGGGTGATCTCGGTGACCGCGTCACCGGTGACCAGGCGGGCATTCCAGTCTACGGCGCTGAGGGTCGAGGAGAACACCACCTTCGGCATGTCCCGCCAGCGCCGGGCAAATTCGATCTCAGCCGGTGTGGTCCCAGGCTGTTGGTCGGCGGTGGGCCAGTGCGGGCTCATGGTCTCCCACAGCCTGCGCCCGTACAGCGCCAGGCCCGTGGCCCCCACCCGGTCGGACCACCACTGGAACAACTCGTCGCCCGGTACGCTCCAGCCAATGTCGCCGCCGGGTGCGGCTATGTAGCCGTCGACGCTCAGGTTCATGGCGAAGGTCAGCTTGCGCATGGCGCCCAGTCTCCCCCGACTCTCCGGCCGTTGCATAGACCCGCGCAGTTCATGTCCGGTCCCCTTTGTGCCCACCCAAAAGCGCCCACGCCCTCCCTTAGTAGGACCCCTACAAAATGGTCCCCGTTTCGCGCCGGTAGCGTCGGCTGTACATTAGATTCCGCTTGTACAACCCCGACAGGACCGCCATGAGCAACACCGAGACCACCACAGAAACCAGCAAGCGGACGGAGCGCCGGCGCTGGAACGGCACCGACCTTGGCCTAGTCGCCGTCTTCGCCGCCCTCGTGGCCGGCGCCGCACTGGTGCCGGGACTGGCCCTGAACGGCTTCGGCGTCCCCATCACCTTCCAGACCCTGGCCGTGATGCTCACCGGCCTGGTGCTGGGGCCCGCCCGCGGATCCGCCGCCGTCGGACTTTACACCCTCCTGGGGCTGGCCGGCCTGCCCATCTTCAGCCAGGGCCGCAGCGGCCTGGCCATCCTCGCGGGGCCTTCGGCCGGCTACATCATCGCCTTCCCCATCGCCGCCGCGGCAGTGGGTTGGCTGGCGACTGTGGTCATCCGCCGGACCACGAAAGCCCGCGCCCTGTGGTTCTTCCTGGCCGCCACGGCCACCAGCATCGTCTTCGTGCATACGCTGGGCGTCCTGGGAATTGCCCTCAACTCCAAGGCCACGCTGGAGCAGGCCTTCCTTAGCGACCTGGTCTTCTACCCGGGAGACATCATCAAGAACCTCCTGGCCGCCGCCGTCGCCGTCGCCCTCCACCGGGCGTTCCCCGATGTCCTGGTCCGCCGCGTCCGCCGCCGCACCCAACCCACCCGAAGCGCCTAGGGACTACGCATGCCGGCAGTAACGTTCGACCAGGTGCGTGTCGCCGTCGAAAGCGAGGACTCCCCGCAGCCCAAGGTCCTCCTGGACGCAGTAAGCCTCAGGCTGGACGAAGCCCGGGTGGGCGTCATTGGCGCCAACGGATCGGGCAAATCCACGCTGCTGCGCCTCGTCAACGGACTCATCCAGCCCTCCAGCGGCACCGTCACGGTCGACGGCGACGACACTGTGGGTGCCGTCCGGAAGGTCAGGCGCAACGTGGGCTTCGTCTTCACCGATCCCCTGTCCCAGCTGGTGATGCCCACCGGCCGGGAAGACGTCGAACTGTCCCTCCGCCGTTCAACCAAGAACGGTACGGAACGGCGGCACCTGGCGGAACAAGCCCTCGAACGCCTGGGCCTGCTGAACCTGGCGGACCAAAGCATCTACGAGCTGTCCGGCGGCGAGCGGCAACTGATGGCGCTCGCCGCCGTGCTGGCGGTAAACCCCCGGGTGCTGGTGCTGGACGAGCCCTCCACCCTCCTGGACCTGCGCAACCGCGAGCTGCTCCGCAGGACTCTGGCGCACCTGGACCAGCAAATCATCATGTCCACCCACGACCTTGACCTGGCCCTGGACATGGACCGGGTCCTGGTCATCGAGCAGGGCCGCGTGGCTTTCGACGGCGCCCCGGCGGAGGCCGTGGCGGCCTACCGCTCATGGTGCCTTCAGGGATTGGACGCCACAGGGCGGGATTCCACGTGAGGGGCCACGGCTTCCTCCTGGCCAACTACGTGCCCGGTACCTCACTGGTCCACCGGGCACCGCTGGCGCTGAAGTTCCTCCTGGTCATCGGCTGTGGACTGCTTTCCTTCCTCATCGTCGACTGGCGCATCTCCGCAGGTGTCCTGGCCCTGCTCTGCGGCCTGTTCCTCGCCACGGGCGCCGGGGCGCGCCGGCTGTGGCACGCCGTCCGCCCACTGGCCCCCGTGCTCCTGGTCATTGGCCTCTTCCAGTGGTGGCAGCTGGGCGGACCCACAGCGGGCCGGATCGTGCTGAACATCCTGGTCTGCGTCGTGGCAGCATCCCTGCTGACCGCGACCACGCCGATCCAGCGGCTCCTGGACGGCGTGGTCCACCTGGCGCGGCCCTTCAAAAGGTTCGGCGCCGATCCCGAACGCTTCGCGCTGACCATCGGCATCATGCTCCGCAGCATTCCCTTCATCGCAGGCACCTTCGCTGACGTGCGCGACTCCGCCAGGGCCCGGGGACTGGAGCGCAACCCCCGCGCACTGGTCCTGCCGGTCTTCATCACATCCGTGGCGTACGCCCGCCAAACAGGTGAGGCGCTGGCGGCCCGCGGCTTGGGCGAACCGGAAGACTGACCGGGCGGGACGCCAGGCGGCGTTACAGCCGCCGGTACTCCAGCAGTGCCGCCGTGCCCATTCCACCGGCCATGCTGATCATGGCCAGCCCCAGGGCGCCCTCGGTGCCCGCCCGCCGCGCCTGGGCGAGCAGCCGGGTCACCAGCACGGCACCCGACGCACCGTAGGCGTGCCCCAGCGCCAGCGCCCCGCCGTCGAGGTTTGCCCGGCCGGGATCGATGCCCAGCTCATCGAGGCACGCGAGGGCCTGTGAGGCGAACGCCTCGTTGAATTCCACCAGGTCCAGCTCGCCGGCCTTCACACCGGCCGCAGCCAGGACGCCCCTGGCAGCCGGAACAGCGCCCATCCCCAGCACCTGCGGAGCCACCCCGGCGGTACCGGTGCCGCGCACCAGCAGGCCATCACGCACCCCGAGCAGGCGGGCCCGCGCAAGGGAGGTTACGACGACGGCGGAGGCGGCGTCCGCGTCAAAGCAGGAATTTCCGGCAGTGACAGTCCCTCCTGGCACAAAGGCGGCCCGGAAGCGTGCCATGACAGTCGGCGTCAGGCCCGCCCGCGGCCCGCCGTCCACGGAGACGGTCCCCGCGGGAGTCTCCAGCGGCACGAGTTCGTCCGTGAAGCGTCCGTCCCGGATGGCGGCGAGGGCTTTCCGGTGGCTGGCCAGCGCGAAAGCATCCTGGCGTTCCCGGGCAACGCCGTACGCGCCGGCCACCGTTTCCGCCGCCACGCCCATGTCCGGGTCCCCGAAGCTGTCCGGCACAAACTGGGCGCGCCGGTAGAACTCCGGGCCGCCGTCGTCCTTCCTGTGGGCACGCAGGGGCGCGGTGCTGGTGCTTTCCACTCCCCCTGCCAGGTAGAGCGGTCCGCCGCCGGCCGCAACGAGTCGTGCGGCAAGGACGATTGCATCCAAGCCCGAACCGCACTGCCTGTCAACGGTGATTCCCGGCACGGCGGCCGGCAGTCCCGCCTCCAGCAGGGCAAGCCGTGCAACGTTCCCGCCCCCTCCGACGGCGTTGCCGATAACAACGTCGGTGACGGACGCGGGGTCCAGCGCCACTGCGGCCAGTTCCCGGAGGACCGGAGCAAGGAGTTCGTGGGCGCGCAGGCTCCGCAGCGCTCCGTTGACGGGGCACACCGGGGTCCGGCGCGCGGCGATGATGACCGGCTGCCGTTCGGGCGGCAGGAGGCCGGGCGGCTGGACGTCAGGCGCCAAGGGCACGCACCCTGGGGTCGCGGGCATTGATCCACTCCAGCAGGAGGTTGCGGCTGACCTTGCCGCGGTCCGTGGTGGGCAATTCCGCGAGCAGGTAGTACTGCGACGGCCGCTTGTGCCGGGACAGGATGTCCTCCAGGCCGGCCCGCAGCTGGGTGGCGCTGATTCCGCCGTGGGACGGCAACACGCCGGCGACAACGCGCTGGCCACGCAAGTCATCAGTCATCCCGGCAGCAACAGCTGCTGAGACCCCGGGGACGGCCGCCAATGCCAGTTCCACCTCATGCGGGTAGACGTTCCGTCCCGCCGTCAGAATCATGTCGGCGCGGCGGCCGAGGATGTGCAGTTCGCCGTCCGCCAGGTAGCCCTGGTCCCCCACCGTGTACCAGTCGCCGAAGCACCGCAGCGCTTCACCGTCGTCGCCCCACAGGTAACCGTTGCCCACCATGCCGCTGCGGACGCAGATGTTGCCGTAGCTGCCGTCGGGGACCGGTGCGCCCTCGTCATCCAGGATCCGGACGTCGACCCCCGGAAACGGCCGGCCGATTCCGGTCCCGCCGGCGGTGGCCTCCTGGCCGGGGGACAGGCCAAGACCGGACACGAAACTCAGTTCGGAGGCGCCGTAGTACTCGTAGATGGTGGCGTTGGGAGCCCAGCGTCTGGCCGCTTCGAGGGTGCGCGCATCAAGCTTGGAACCGGCGCAGATGATAGTCCGGATACCGGACGCATCGACGCATCCGGTCATGCCGCGCTCGCTGAGCATCCGCAGCATGGTGGGTACCAGGACCAGCCGGGTGACACGGTCGTGGGTGATCGCCGCATGGACGTCGCCGACGTCGAACGTCTGCAGCGTCTGGAACTCGGAACCGGCATACAGGCACTCAGCCAGGGCATAAAGGTTCAGGCTGGCGGCCAGCGGACCAGGCGCAAGGGTCACGTCATCCTGCCGGAGACCGAAAAACTCGATCGAGGCATCGAAGGATTGCTGCCAGGACCGCCGGGAGCGGGTGAAGGCCTTGGGTACAGCCGTGGTTCCGGAGGTGAGGCCAATCAGGAAGGTGGATACCGCCGGCCCGTCGGCCAACCCGTCATCCGGAGACACCGATGCGGAATCGGCGCATGCCTCGACCCGCCGGACGATGTCCTCCTGCAGGGACTTGGGCCAGGCCGGATCCAGGACGGCGCATTGCCGGCGGCCCGCCACGGCGGCTGCGAATTTCACGGCAAAGTCCACGGAATTGGCTTCGCAGAGTGCCGTGACGGATTTCGTGCCGGCCACCTCGTCTTTCGCGGCGTCCCGCAGTTGCTCCCAGTCGAGGCGGCGCCCGGCTATCACGACGGCGGTGTCGTGCGGCCGCTGCCCGGCCCAGCGCTGGAGCTTGTCGAGGAAGGGCACGGACCAACTTTACCGGCAGGGCAGATTGAGCGCCCGGCCCGCGGGTAATGTGACGTTATGAGTTTCAACGACAACGTCCAGCTTGATCCCTCCCAGGTCCAGGACCGCCGGGGCATGGGCACCGGGGTGAAAGTCGGCGGCGGCATCGGCGGCGGCCTGGTCCTGCTCGTTGCCCTCCTCCTGGGCATCAACCCCAACATGCTCGGCGGACTGGTGGACGGGGGCTCGTCTGGACAGTCGCAGGGCACGGCACCTGCCTGCAGCACCGGCGCGGACGCGGACGCCCGCTTGGACTGCCGGATCACGGGCACCGTCAACAGCCTCAATGCGTTCTGGCCCGGCTACCTGAAGCAATACAAGGTGCAGTACCCGCGGCCGGAAGCGGTGATCTTCAGCGGCGGCACCAACACCGCGTGCGGGGCTGCGACCTCCGAGGTGGGCCCGTTCTACTGCCCCACGGACACCACGGCGTATTTCGATCCCGGGTTCTTCCAGGAGCTGGTGGACCGTTTTGGTTCCTCCGGCGGCCCGCTGGCGCAGGAATATGTGGTGGCGCACGAGTTCGGCCACCATGTCCAGAATCTGCTCGGCGACCTGCAGCGGGCGCAGCAGGATCCGCAGGGACCGGAGTCAGGGTCCGTACGCACCGAACTGCAGGCGGATTGCTATGCCGGTCTTTGGGCCAAGTACGCCTCCACCACCCCGGACCCGGCTACGGGCCAGCCGTACCTGGAACCCCTCACCCAGCAGGATGTGAACGACGCATTGTCCGCCGCCGCTTCGGTTGGCGACGACCGGATCCAGAAAGCCGCCACGGGCCGCGTCTCCCCCGAAGGTTGGACGCACGGCTCCAGCGAGGAACGGCAGCGCTGGTTCTCCCGGGGCTACCAGTCCGGCGACATCAACCAGTGCGATACGTTCAGCGCCGCCACCCTCTAACCCCGGTTCACCCCGGATGGACCGACGACGACGGCGGGCCGCCTTTCCTGCGAAAGGCGACCCGCCGTCGTCGTCTATAAGGCAGTGGGGACTTAGATGTTGAAGCCGAGGGCCCGCATCTGGTCCTTGCCGTCGTCGGTGATCCGCTCGGGACCCCATGGCGGCATCCATACCCAGTTCAGGCGCCAATCGTCCACAACACCGTCCAGGGCCTGTCCCACCTGCTCCTCGAGCACATCGGTGAGCGGGCAGGCCGCTGTGGTGAGGGTCATGTCGATCAGGAGCGCACCGTCGTCGTCGGAGTACTTCAGGCCGTACAGCAGTCCCAGGTCGACAACGTTGACGCCAAGCTCGGGGTCGATGACGTCCTTGAGCGCCTCTTCGACATCCTCCAGGGCCGTGCGGCCCGGCTTGATTTCGGTCATGGCAAGTCCTTACTAGGCCTGGACTGCGGCCGGAGCCGCGACGGCGGCTGCGCCGGCGCCCTTGGCGTAACGGTCGTAGCCTTCTTCTTCGAGGCGGTCGGCCAGCTCGGGGCCGCCCTCCTCCACAACCTGGCCGTCCACGAACACGTGCACGAAGTCAGGCTTGATGTAGCGCAGGATGCGGGTGTAGTGGGTGATGAGCAGGGTGCCCATGTTTCCCTCAGAGTGCGCACGGTTGACGCCCTCGGACACGATCTTCAGAGCGTCAACGTCCAGACCGGAGTCGGTCTCGTCCAGGACGGCGAACTTGGGCTTGAAGAGTTCCAGCTGCAGGATCTCCACGCGCTTCTTTTCGCCGCCGGAGAAGCCTTCGTTGACGTTGCGCTGCGCGAAGTCGGCGTCGATGCGCAGCTTCTCCATGGCGTCCTTGACGTCCTTGGTCCAGGTACGCAGCTTGGGCGCTTCGCCGTCGATGGCGGTCTTCGCGGTGCGCAGGAAGTTGGTCATGGTGACGCCCGGAACCTCTACCGGGTACTGCATGGCCAGGAAGACGCCGGCCCGTGCGCGCTCGTCAACACTCATGGCCAGCACGTCTTCGCCGTCCAGCGTGATGGTGCCGCTGGTGACGGTGTAGCGCGGGTGGCCGGCGATGGTGGAGGCGAGGGTGGACTTGCCGGAGCCGTTGGGTCCCATGATGGCGTGCGTCTCGCCGGTCCTGATGGTCAGGCTGACGCCCTTCAGGATCTCCTTGGTGCCCTGCTCCGTCTCAATGCTGACGTGCAGGTCCTTGATCTCAAGAGTTGACATGCTCTTCTTTCTTTTCGCTCGTAAGTCTGGTGCTGCGGGCGCTCAGTAGTTGTTTACTGCTGCGCCGTTCAAAACGTTGGTGACATCCACATAGACGTCGTCTCCGTCGAGTTCGACGGCGAATACCGGAACAGGATCGTAAGCCGGAAGCTGGAGCGGCTGGCCGCTGCGCAGGTCGAACTGGGAGCCATGCCCCCAGCACTCGATGGCGCAGCCTTCCACGTCGCCTTCGGACAGTGAAATGTCCGCATGCGAGCACGTGTCGCCGATGGCGTGGATGTCCCCCATCGAATCCCGGACAACGGCCACGGGGTAGCCGTCGACCAGGATGCGCAGCGCCTGCTTGACCTTGATGTCATTGGCGCTGCACACCAGCTCACCCTTGGGTTTGCCGCTCATACGTTCCTGCCCGCCTGTCTCTAGTAGTCGATTGCCGCGAGTTCGCGCTCAACAGCCTCGGTCAGGCGCTCTTCGAGGGCCGGAACCTTGATCTGCTGGATGATCTCGTTGAGGAAGCCTCGGACCACCAGGCGGCGGGCAACATCCTCGGGGATACCGCGGGCCATCAGGTAGAACAGGTGCTCGTCGTCGAACCGGCCGGTGGCGCTGGCGTGGCCGGCACCCTCGATCAGGCCGGTCTCGATTTCGAGGTTGGGCACGGAGTCCGCGCGGCAGCCGTCGGTGAGCACCAGGTTCTGGTTCTTCTCGTACGAATCGGTGCCTTCGGCCTGCTTCTGGATCAGCACGTCGCCAACCCACACGGTGTGCGCGCCCTTGCCCTGCAGAGCGCCCTTGTACAGGACGTTGGACTTGCAGTTGGCCACGTTGTGGTCCACGAAGGAACGGTGCTCCAGGTGCTGGCCGGCATCGGCGTAGTAAAGGCCCAGGAGCTGTGTCTCGGCGCCTTCCCCGGCGAAGCGGACGTTGGAGTTCAGGCGCACGATCTTGCCGCCAAGAGTTACGGCAATGTGCTTGTACACGGCGTCCTTGGCAACCTCGGCGTCATGCTGTGCCAGGTGCTTGGCGTCGTCCCCCCAAAGCTGCAGGGAAACCACCGTGAGGTGGGCGCCTTCGCGGACCAGGACCTCAACATTGCCGTTGTGGTCTGAGGTGCCGTCGTGCTCGATGATCACGACGGAGCGGCTGTTGACTCCGGCTTCGATCACCACGTGGGAGTTGGTCCGGCGGCCTGCGCCGTTGCCGGTCAGGACCAGGCGCACCGGCTCGTCCAACTCGGCGTTCGCCGGGATGGAGATGAGCTGGGCGTCGCCGGCGTTCGCGGAAGCCACGACGGCGGCACGGTCGGCGGGGACGAGGGTGGCGCCACGGGGGGCCTCACCTGCGCGGAGGGTCCGCTGGACCACGGCTGCAGGTGCCTCGACCGTAACGCCAAGGGCGCCCGCCTCCGACGGGGTATCGGACAGCAGGTTGGCCAGTTCACGCACCGGGGTGAAGCGCCATTCCTCTTCCCGGCCGTTGGGCAGGGCGAAGTCGGCCACGACATGGCTGGTGAGCCTCTCGGCGCGGGAGGCCATGACCTGTGTGCCGTGGCTGTGGTGGCGGTCCACCTTGGAGGCGACGAGGTGCTCGCCCTCCTCGGTGAAACCGGCGATCGACGGTGCGCCGACGCGCGCCTTTTCGGTAGTTGCTTCGGCAGTCATTAACCGACGGATCCTTCCATCTGGAGTTCGATGAGGCGGTTCAGCTCGAGGGCGTATTCCATGGGCAGTTCGCGGGCGATCGGCTCAATGAAGCCGCGCACGATCATGGCCATGGCCTCGTCCTCGGGCATGCCGCGGGACATGAGGTAGAACAGCTGTTCCTCGCTGACGCGGGAAACGGTGGCCTCGTGTCCCAGCTGGACATCGTCCTCGCGGATGTCGATGTACGGGTAGGTGTCAGACCGGGAAATGGTGTCCACCAGGAGGGCGTCGCAGCGCACGGTGTTGGCCGAGTGCTTGGCTCCTTCCCGGATCTGGACCAGGCCGCGGTAGGCGGCGCGGCCGCCGCCACGGGCAACGGACTTGGAGATGATCGAGCTCTTGGTGTTCGGCGCAACGTGCACCATCTTGGAACCGGTGTCCTGGTGCTGGCCCTCGCCGGCGAAGGCAATGGACAGGGTCTCGCCCTTGGCCCCTTCGCCTACAAGGTACACGGCCGGGTACTTCATGGTGACCTTGGAGCCGATGTTTCCATCGATCCACTCCATGGTGGCGCCTGCTTCACAGACGGCACGTTTGGTCACCAGGTTGTAGACGTTGTTCGACCAGTTCTGGATGGTGGTGTACCGGACGCGGGCGCCCTTCTTGACGATGATCTCCACCACGGCGGAGTGCAGCGAGTCCGAGGTGTAGATCGGCGCTGTGCAGCCTTCGATGTAGTGGACGTAGGAGTCCTCGTCGGCGATGATCAGCGTGCGTTCGAACTGACCCATGTTTTCCGTGTTGATGCGGAAGTAGGCCTGCAGGGGGATCTCCACGTGGACGCCCTTGGGGACGTACACGAACGAGCCGCCGGACCAGACGGAGGTGTTCAGCGAGGCGAACTTGTTGTCGCCCACCGGGATGACGGTGCCGAAGTACTCCTCGAAGATCTCCGGGTGTTCCTTCAGCGCTGTGTCGGTGTCCAGGAAGATGACACCCTGCCGCTCAAGGTCCTCCCGCAGCTGGTGGTAAACAACCTCAGACTCGTACTGGGCGGCAACACCCGAAACAAGGCGCTGCTTTTCGGCTTCGGGGATGCCCAGCTTGTCATACGTGTTCTTGATGTCCTCGGGCAGGTCTTCCCAGGTGGCAGCCTGCTTCTCGGTGGAGCGCACGAAGTACTTGATGTTGTCGAAGTCGATGCCGGAGAGGTCCGCGCCCCAGGTGGGCATGGGCTTGCGGTCGAAATACTTCAGGCCCTTCAGGCGCAGGTCGAGCATCCATTCCGGCTCGCTCTTCTTCGCCGAAATGTCCCGGACTACCTCTTCGTTGAGCCCACGGCGGGCGTTGGCGCCGACATCGTTCTTGTCGGCCCAGCCGTACTCGTAGTTGCCGATGCCGTGGAGCTCGGGATTCTTTTCCAGAATCTCCGAGATCACAGTGTTTTCGGCGACTGCTTTCTCTGATAGTTGGTCCGTCATCACGGCCTTTCTTGCTGATGGTTGATTACTTCGTCCAGGCTGGCGGGGGCTGCCGCCGGCACCGTGGCCGGTTTGGCAGGCAGCCTGCCTGTAGGAATATGTGTGGTGCAGACGTGGCCGCCGCGGGCCAGCGTGGAGAGGCGGCGGACGTCAACGCCCACCAGCCTTGAAAAGACTTCGGTCTCGACGTCGCAGAACACCGGGAAGCGGGCGGCGAGCTGCTGGATGGGGCAGTGGCCCTGGCAGAGCTGCACGCTGGAAAGCGCCGCGGGCAGCGGTGCCTTTGCCTCGATGGACGCAGCGGAAGCCACGAAGTTGTCGCGGGTCAGCGCCGCTGCGAGTGCGGTGGCGCGGTCCCGGATGTCCGGGCCGGCCTGCTCGATTTCGGGTGCGTAGCGCCGCTCCATATCCGCGAACCGTTCTTCGGCGAAGGCGCGCACCGCGTCGGGGCCGGCTACCTTTTGCAGCTGCTGGAGCGCAAGGGCGGCGATGTCCAGGTAGTCGTTGCCCAGGCTGGACTGGCCCTGGGAGCTGAGGACGTAACGGCGTGCGGGGCGGCCGGCACCCGTTCCCGGCTTGGCGAGGCGCTTGACCTCGATGACTCCGGCCCGGGAAAGGTGGTCCAAATGGCGCCGGACAGCGGCCGGGGTAAACCCCAGCATGTCCCCCAGCTCGGCCGCGCTGACGGGACCGTGTTCCAGGACGGCAGCGAGGACCCGGTCCCGGGTGCGCTCGTCAGCGTCTGCCACAGGACCGGCTGCAGCGGGTCCCGGCCCGGCAACAGGCACAGCGGTAGCGTTGGTCATGGAATACACAACACAATCATGTCGTAATTTAGTCCCGCACTCCAGTAAGGGCAGGCTGACCTTGGCTCCGCACGGAATATGACTTCCTGCAGTTTCCCGGCGCTCCTCCCAACCCCGCCGGACGGCGCGGAGTACTACATCCCGTAGAATACTGTGGTGCGATCCCCCCAGTCCCCCGTCCTGTCCATCCATGGGCTGATCAAGGACGTAGGCCCCCTGTCCAGCCTGGACGGAAAGATGCTCAGGGTTGTCAGCGGCGTCTCCCTCACCGCGGAACGCGGGCAGGTGACCGCGTTGCTGGGCGCAAACGGAGCCGGCAAGACGACCACCCTGGAATGCGCGCAGGGCCTGCAGAAACGTACCGGCGGCAGCATTTCCCTGCTGGGCCAGGACCCCGCCACGGCCGGTGCTGACCTGCGCTCCCGCGTCGGGGTGATGCTGCAGGACGGCGGGCTCCCGCCGTCGGCACGGCCCATCCCGTTGTTGCGGCATATCGCCGGCCTGTACGCCCGCCCCTGGCCGTTGGAAGACCTGGTGGGCAGGCTGGGCATCGATGCCTTCAGCCGGACCAGCGTCCGCCGGCTTTCCGGCGGCCAGAAGCAGCGCCTGGCACTCGCCGCAGCCTTGATCGGCAGGCCGGAAGTCCTCTTCCTGGATGAACCCAGCGCCGGACTGGACCCGCAGTCCCGGCAGCTGGTGTTCGACCTGATTGCCGAGCTGCGCGACGGCGGCATGGGAATCATCCTGACCACCCATCTGATGGACGACGCCCAGCGCCTTGCGGACTACGTGTACATCATTGACGGCGGCCGCAACGTCGCCGAGGGCACTGTCCATGAGCTGCTGCAGCGCAACCCCGTGGCGGACCAGGCCGGCGAGCACGTCCGGACCCTGGTGTTCGAGGCACCCGCCGGGCTGGACCTGGCTGCGGTGCTGCCGGACGACGTCGACGTCTCCGAGGCCCGTGCCGGCAGCTACGCCGTCACCGGCGCCCTCACACCCCGCCATTTGTCCGCCCTGGCCCAGTGGTGGGAAGCAAAGGGCATCATGCCGGCATCGATGAGCCTCCAGGCGCGTAGCCTTGAAGACGTCTTTCTGGACATCTCAGGAAAGGACATCCGATGAGTACCGCAGCGATCCGGGAGACGCAGAAGCCCGCGTCCCTGCCGCGCCGCGTCCTCCTGCAAGGCAAATACGAGGCAATGACAATGCTGCGGAACGGCGAGCAGCTGATCCTGGCCGTGGTGTTGCCGCTGCTGGCACTGGTCGGCCTGACGGTGACGCCTTTCCTCGACGGTATGGGCTCCAGCCGCATCAATGTGGCTGTTCCGGGGATCCTCGCTCTGTGTGCCATGTCAACGGCTTTCACCGGGCAGGGCATCGCCACCGGCTTCGACCGCCGCTATGGGGTGCTGCGTTTCCTGTCCACGACGCCCCTGGGCCGCGGCGGCCTGATTGCCGGGAAGGTTCTCTCGGTCCTGGCCGTCCTGTGCCTCCAGGTGGTAGTGGTGGGCCTGGTCGCCCTGGTGCTGGGCTGGCAGCCGACGGCGTCGGGCTGGCTCCCCGGGCTTGCCCTGCTTGCGCTGGGTGCAGCGGCATTCACCGCACTGGGGCTGCTGGTGGCCGGTACCGTCCGGCCGGAAGCGACGCTGGCGATTACCAACCTGCTGTGGATCCTCCTGGGAGCCATGGGCGGCATCGTCATCCCGGCCGAAAGGTTGCCCGCCGCGGCGCAGGCCGTGGTCCATTTCCTGCCTTCCGGCGCCCTCGGGGAATCGATGCGCGCCGCTTTCCTGGGCGGGGCCGTGAACGGCGGCGCCGCCCTGATCCTGCTGCTCTGGACCGTCATTGCCGGAGCCGCAGCCATCCGTTGGTTCAAGTGGAATTGAGATAATCGTGACCACGGCTTCACGCCTTCCCCAGATTGCCGGCCGCCTGGCGTCGCGGCTTCCCCGTACGGTGGACGTCCGCATCCGCCGCCTCGCCGTTGCCTCCCTGATCGGCCAGACGCTTTTGGTGGTCACGGGCGGGGCTGTCCGCCTGACGGCGTCAGGCCTTGGCTGCCCCACCTGGCCCCGCTGCACCTCGGACTCGATCGTAAACACCCCCGAGATGGGCATCCATGGCTTCATCGAGTTCGGCAACCGGCTCCTGACCTTCGCGCTGGCCGCCGTGGCCGCGCTCATGCTGGTCTACTTGTGGAACCTGCGCAAGGAACGCAAGGACCTCTTCCTGCTTGCCCTCGGGCTGCTCGCCAGCATCCCGGCGCAGGCGGTCATCGGCGGCGTCACCGTGCTCACCAACCTCAATCCGTGGGTGGTGGGCCTCCACTTCCTGGTGTCGATGGCCCTGGTGGTGTTCTCAACCCTGCTGGTGAACCGAGCCTTCGGCCGGACCGGCCGTTTCCCGGCGGCCCGGCCGGCCGTCCTGCCCGCGGCCCTGCGCCCGGTGACTGCCGCCGTCGCCCTCTTCTCTGCCGTGGCCGTCATGCTCGGCGTGGTGGTGACTGGAGCCGGTCCGCACGCGGGTGACGCAGATGCTCCCCGGAACGACCTCGACTGGGACTTGTTCTCCCACATCCACGCAGTGCCTGCCTACCTGGTTACCGCGGGAACGGTGGTGGCGCTGGTGCTGGTCATCCGGCGGCGCATTACCGGCCCCTTCCGGACGGCGGTCCTGATGCTCCTGGGAGTCACCATCCTCCAGGCCATCATCGGGTTTACGCAGTATTACAACGGCATTCCCGCGTTGCTGGTGGCGGCCCACATGCTCGGTGCCGCGCTGCTCATGGCAGCATCGACGAACGCCTGGGACATCGCCCGTTCAAGCACGGCCAAGTAAGTTCAGGCACCGCCACGCAGGAGGCGCCCCGGTCCGTCTGTGGACCGGGGCGCCTTTCCTTTATTGGCGGCGGGCCTTGGCGCAGGTACCCGGACTAGCCGGACGCCAGGGCGTCGTCCTGCAACCTGGCCCCGAGCGCCGGGTCGAGGTCCGCTATGCCGTCCGGCCTCACTTCGAGGACCCGTGCGGTGGCAATGTCGTAGAACAGGCCGGTTGCCTGGACCTGCCCGCCGGCCAGGGCGGGCCCCGCGTGCGGATGGTTGTGGAGCTTGCCCAGCTGCACGGCCACATTGACCATCGCCAGCTGGTCCACCGTGCTGTACCCGGCGGCGGCGGCCTGCCTCCCTACCGGGTGGCCAGCCAGCAGTTCGGCATGGCTTTGCCGGGAGTGCCCCAGCCAGCGCCCGAACGCCGGGCCCAGGGAGGCGTGGTCCGCGCCGTCCGCCTCGGCGATCAGCGCCTTCATGGCGCCACAGTTTGAATGCCCGCAGATCACCAGCGACTTCACGCCCAGGCCATTGACGGCGAAGGACAGGGCCGAGTCGATCGAGGCATCCTGGCCCTGGTTGCACACCACGTTGCCGATGTTCCGCAGGGTGAGCAGATCGCCCGGACCGCTGCTGGTGATCAGATTAGGGTTAACGCGGGAGTCGACGCAGGCCACAAACAGGCTGTCCGGATTCTGTGCCTCGGCCAGGTCGTGCACCAGCGGGCGCACCTGGTCCGCGAAGCGGCGGTGATACTTGTTGATCCCCTGCAGCAGGGATTCCTTCCGGGGCGGAAGCGGAAGCTCGCTGGCTTCTCCGCGCCGGGGCGATTGGTGCGCCGCGTCCCGGAACAGGGTGTTCCCGTGCTCTTCGAGGTTCACGGTGCCGCCCGTGGCCTGGTGCTGGACCCGCCAGGCCAGCAGGGCTTCGCGGAACGAATGGTCCACGTAGTCCGCATTCAGCTCCACCACGACGTCCACGGCGGCGGGGATGGACTGCAGCGTACCGTTCAACCGCGGCAGCGCGAAGAAGCTGCAGGATCCTGCAACGGTCACCCGCCAGGGCGACGACGTAGTGGCGGGAGGATGGGCCTGGATCGGGGCGCGCAGGACCCGCCACAGCACGCACGCGGCGGCCAGCGCGAGCCCGATCATGACGCCCTCCAGTAGGTTCAGGAAGACAACGCATGCAAGGGTCACGGCGTAGATCAGGAGGTCTCCGGTCCGCAGGCTGGTGCGGATATCCGCCACCTTGATCAGGCGCGCGCCGATGACCACCAGCAGGCCGGCGAGGACGGCCAGCGGGATGAGCTGGATCAGCCCGGCGAAGAGCGCCGAGAAGGCAAGGACCCACACGCCGTGCAGCACGGCGGAGGTCCGGGTGGCTGCGCCGGCTTCCACGTTGGTGGCGCTGCGGACGATGACCCCCGTGACGGGAAGGCCGCCCAGTGATCCGGAGACGATGTTTGCGGCGCCCTGGCCGACGAGTTCCTTGTTGAGGTTGGTGCGCGGGCCGGTGTGCATTTTGTCCACTGCAACCGCGGAAAGGAGGGATTCGATGCTCGCGATCAGGGCCATGGTCAGGACTGCGAAGGCGAAGGCCCGCCAGTTTCCGTCGGGAAGCTGCGGCAGCGCGATCGCATCGAAGATCGAGCCGTCGAGGGAGATCCGTTCCACCCCCGGGGCAAAGGCGACCGCCAACGCGGTACCGGCGGCAACTGCCGCCAGCGGGCCCGGCACCCGGCGGACAATGGGGGGAAGGAACCGCCAGCACAGCAGGATCACGATGACCGCCAGGCCCAGCAGGGCCGCATGCAGTTCCAGGTTGGTGATGGCGGCAGGCAGTCCTGCGAGGTTCTCAAGCGCAGAGCCCGCAGGCTCCGATCCCAGTAGTACGTGGAGCTGCTGCAGGATGATGGTGACGCCGATGCCGGCGAGCATGGCCTTGACCACCACGGGGGAAACGGCCAGGGCTGCCCGGCCGACGCGGCTTATACCCAGCAGCAGCTGCACGGCGCCGGCGGCCACGGTGATGGCGCACGTCACCTGCCAGCCGAACTCCTGCACCAGGCCGGCCACGACGACGGTCAGCCCGGCGGCGGGTCCACTCACCTGGAGCGGTGAGCCGCCAAGGCTGCCGGCCACAATGCCGCCGATGGCGGCGGCGATCAATCCTGCCATGATCGGGGCGCCGGAGGCAGCCGCGATGCCAAGCGAGAGCGGGAGCGCCACGAGGAACACCACCAGGGAAGCGGGGACGTCGGCGCCGAGGTGGGAGGCAAATCCGGGGAGACCGGGTTTTTTCCGGACCGGGTTCCCGTTTCCGCCCGGTGGACTGTGGCTGGGCGTGGGGACGGCTGAGGGACGGGCTTCCATGGGCTGTTTCCTTTGCTTGCGGGAAGGGTCCGTTCCACCGTAAGCAGGTTGTCATGTTTAATGACAGTTAACGTGACAGATATGACAAGCATGTCATATCTGTCACCGAGGCAACGAAACCGGTGGTTTGCGGCCCACGCGCAGCATGCCAACAAAGAAGGCGGCCCCACCTTGAGGTGGCGGCCGCCTGCGGCTTAATGGGGCGGTTTGGCTAGCCGCCCGCCACTGCACTTCCGACGAACGGGTCCACAGCGAGGGCGATGAAGAGCAGCGTCAGGTAGCTGATGGAACCGTGGAACACCTTCATGGCGCGCTTGTCGGGAATATCCTCCCGGTGGGCGCGGGAGTACAGCGCATGGGACTCGTAAAGGAACCAGGCGCCCGCGATGACAGCAGTTGCCGTGTACACCCAGCCCGCCCCGCCGGCCGGGATCATCAGCAGGGATGAGGCCACCATGGCCCAGGCGTAAAGGACCACCTGGACGGACACCACCTTTGCCCCGGCAATGGCCCCGAGCATGGGGACGTTGGCGTTCCGGTAGTCCTCGCCGTACCGCATCGACAGGGGCCAGTAGTGCGGGGGCGTCCAGAGGAAGATCACCAGGAACAGAATGACGGCGGGCCATTCGACGGAGTTCGTTACGGCGGCCCAGGCAATCAGTACCGGGAAGCAGCCTGCGGCGCCGCCCCATACGATGTTCTGCGCCGTGCGGCGCTTGAGGATCATGGTGTAGATGACGACATAGAAGAAGATAGCGCCCAGTCCCAGCCATGCCGAGAGCGGATTGGCGCCGAACCAGAGGATCACGATCGCCGCCGCACCCAGCAGCCAGGAGAAGACCAATGCTTCCCGCGGGGTGACTTCACCCGTGACGAGCGGCCGGTTTTCCGTCCGGTGCATCAGCTTGTCGATATCCCGGTCGATGTAGCAGTTGAACGCTCCCGCGCTGCCGGCGGCGAAAGCCCCGCCCACCAGGGTGGCAAGGATCAGCCCGATGGAAGGGAAGCCCCGCTCCGCGTAAATCATCGTGGGAAGCGTGCTGACCAGGAGAAGTTCGATCACGCGCGGCTTGGTGAGGGCGAGATACGCCTTGGCCTTACGGGCAAACCCGATGCCGGAGGCCCGGGATGCGTTCAGCGGCGTATCTGTTGTGCTCACGGTGGCAGTCACCCGTTCTGTGTGGCAGTTGAGGCTGCAGGGCAGCTCCGGTCGTGCGGCCCGGACCCGGGCACGGCACTCAGGGATGGAAAAGCGCCAGGTGCGTGCAACAGCCGGGACACTCCGGGTGGCGTTAGTGATGCGCACCCGGCGTTGGCCTCCAAATATCATACCGCGCCGCAAGCACTTCCCCTGCCCCGCAATATGCGCAATTGATTGCTCGCAGGCCCATTCGAGCAGATTAAGTCACCGCGCCGGAATAGTGATTCACAAAAGGGGAAATTGCGTCCAAAACGTGAGATTTGCGGCGCCCGAAGGATGGATAAGAGCTAAGCTGTCACCAGATCAGCACGCAGCAAGAAAGCGGTGGAAAACGCATTCCCGTTGCTGTCCGTGACTGAATGCAAGGATCAACGTTTCGATGGTGAACGGCTGGTACACACCGCAGCGGGCGCCAAGCAGAGCACCCTTGACCGGATCCGGTGTACCACCCACGCCAGCACAGAGAGGGGCCCGGTTTTCGTGCCACATTTGGAAGAGCAAGAACTGTCATGGACCAGCTTGGACCAGCGAGCCGTGGACACCATCCGTGTCCTGGCCGCGGACGCCGTCGAGAAGGTGGGCAACGGCCACCCCGGAACTGCCATGAGCCTGGCACCCGCCGCTTACCTTCTCTTCCAGAAGCTGATGCGCCACGACCCGCGGGATCCGCAGTGGCTTGGCCGTGACCGGTTCATCCTGTCCCCCGGCCACACCTCCCTGACGCTTTACATCCAGCTCTTCCTCTCAGGCTACGGGCTGGAACTGAAGGACCTCGAGGCGCTGCGCACCTGGGGTTCACTCACCCCGGGACACCCGGAGTACAAGCACACCGCCGGCGTGGAGATCACCACCGGCCCGCTCGGCCAGGGCCTCGCGTCCTCGGTCGGATTCGCCTACTCCCAGCGCCGCCAGCGTGGCCTGTTCGACGCCGATGCGCCGGCCGGCGAGTCGCCGTTCGATCACACCATTTGGGTCATCGCGTCCGACGGCGACCTCCAGGAAGGCGTCACGGCGGAGGCTTCGTCGCTGGCCGGCCACCAGGAACTGGGCAACCTCGTGGTGATCTATGACGAGAACCACATCTCCATCGAGGACGATACCGACATCGCATTCACCGAGGATGTCCTGAAGCGCTACGAGGCCTACGGCTGGCACACCCAGCGCGTGGACTGGACCCGGACCGGCGAATACAAGGAAGACGTCCAGGAGCTCTACAGTGCCCTGCTCGCCGCCAAGGCCGAGACCTCCAGGCCGTCCATCATTTCGCTGCGCACCATCATCGGCTACCCGGCCCCCAAGAAGCAGAACACCGGCAAGATCCACGGCTCCGCCCTCGGCGCCGACGAGGTTGCCGCGCTGAAGGAGGTGCTGGGCTTCGACCCCGCGAAGTCCTTCGAGGTGGACCAGGAAGTCCTGGACCATGCACGCGCAGTGGTGGAACGTGGCGCGGCCGAACACAAGGAATGGGAAGAATCCTTCAACGCCTGGCAGGCAGCCAACCCCGAGGGCGCCGCCCTCCTCCAGCGCATCGAAGCGCAGGAACTTCCTGCCGACGTCGACGCCGCGCTGCCGGTCTTCCCGGCCGGCAAGGATGTCTCCACCCGCGCAGCCTCCGGCAAGGTCCTGAACGCCCTCGGCCCGGTCCTGCCCGAGCTGTGGGGCGGCTCAGCCGACCTCGCAGAGTCCAACAACACCACCATCGAAGGTTCCCCGTCCTTCGTGCCGGCCTCCAAGCAGACCGGTGCCTGGTCCGGGAACCCGTACGGCCGGGTGCTGCACTTTGGTATCCGTGAGCACGCCGCGGCATCAATCGTGAACGGCATCAGCCTGGCCGGCAACACCCGCGCGTTCTCCGGTACGTTCCTGATCTTCAGCGACTACCAGCGCCCCGCCATCCGCCTGGGCGCCCTGATGGGTGTCCCGTCCCTGTACGTATGGACGCACGACTCCATCGGCCTGGGCGAGGACGGCCCCACCCACCAGCCAGTGGAACAGCTCGCTTCACTGCGCGCCATCGTGGGCCTGGACGTCGTCCGCCCCGGCGACGCCAACGAAGTGGCAGCCGCCTGGAAGACCATGCTGGAAAACCACGCCAACCCCGCAGGCATCGTCCTCACCCGCCAGAACATCCCAACGTGGGAACGCGGCGAGGGCGACGCCGACGGCGACACTTTCGCGTCGACGGCAGGCGTGGCGAAGGGCGGCTACGTGCTGGCCGAAGCATCGAAGGACGGCGCCACGGTGCCGGCCGACGTGATCCTGATCGCCACCGGCTCGGAAGTCCAGCTGGCCGTCCAGGCCCGCGAAGCGCTGCAGGCCGACGGCATCGCGGCCCGCGTGGTATCCATGCCCTGCGTTGAATGGTTCAAGAAGCAGGACGCCGCCTACCGCGAATCGGTCCTGCCCGCGGCAGTCAAGGCACGCGTGTCCGTCGAAGCCGGGCTGGCCCTCAGCTGGCGCGAATTCGTTGGCGACGCAGGCCGCTCCATCAGCCTTGAGCACTACGGCGCTTCCGCGGACTACAAGCGCCTCTTCCAGGAGTTCGGCATCACGGCGGAAGCAGTGGCCGCCGCCGCCAAGGACTCCCTCGCCGGCCTGCAGGCCTGAAACCTAAACTTTTAGGAGATAGAACAATGACAACTCCCACCCAGCAGCTCTCCGACGCCGGTGTTTCCATCTGGCTCGACGATCTTTCCCGCGGACGCCTGGAAACCGGCACCCTCCGCAAGCTCATCGAAGAAAAGAACGTGGTTGGCGTGACCACCAACCCCTCCATCTTCCACGCGGCCATCACGTCGGGCACCGACTACGACCACATCATCGCCGCCAAGGCGGCAGAGGGCGCCAGCGTGGAGGACACGATCTTCGAGATCACCACCACCGACGTCGCCGATGCCTGCGACCTGTTCGCGCCCGTCGCCGCCGCCACCCGGGGAATCGATGGCCGGGTCTCCATCGAGGTCGACCCTCGGCTTGCCTGGGACACCGCCGGGACCATCGCCGAGGCCAAGCACCTCTACCAGCGCGTCAACAAGGCCAACGTCCACATCAAGATCCCTGCAACCGTCGAGGGCCTCGAAGCCATCACGGCCACGCTGGCAGAGGGCATCAGCGTCAACGTCACGCTGATTTTCTCCCTGGAGCGCTACCGGGCAGTCATCAACGCCTTCCAGGCCGGCCTGGAGCAGGCCAAGGAAAACGGGCACGATCTTTCAAAGATCCACTCGGTTGCATCCTTCTTCGTTTCGCGCGTTGACACCGAGATCGACAAGCGCCTCGACAAGATCGGCACCGAAGAAGCCAAGGCCCTCAAAGGCAAGGCCGGCGTTGCCAACGCGCGCCTGGCCTACCAGGTCTACGAGGAGCTCTTTGCCACCGAACGCTGGGGCCTGCTGGCCGACGCCGGCGCACTCCCCCAGCGCCCCCTGTGGGCCTCCACCGGTGTGAAGGACCCGGCCTACCCGGACACCCTGTACGTGACCGAACTCGTGGCCCCCGGAGTCGTGAACACCATGCCGGAGAAGACGCTCGATGCCACCTTCGACCACGGCGTGGTCACCGGCGACACCGTCTCCGGCACCTACGAGGAGGCAAACGCAACCCTGGACGCCCTGGAGAAGCTCGGCGTCTCCTACAATGACGTCGTCGCACTCCTTGAAACCGAAGGCCTGGACAAGTTCGTGGCCAGCTGGAAGGAACTCCTGGCCGACGTCGAAGGCGCCCTCGCTTCTGCACGAAAGGCTTCCTAACACCTATGAGCACTCTCAGCTACGACGCCACCGGCGCTGCACAGCAGGCGCTTGAACAGCACCTTCCCGGCCTGGTCCAGGACCGGGTCGCCACCCGGATCTTCGCGAAGGACCACACGTTGTGGGGTCCGGACGCCGAATCCGAGTCAGCGGTCCGCCTGGGCTGGGTGGAGGCCGCCACCGTTTCACAGCCCCTGGTCAAGGACATCCTGGAACTCCGGGACGCGCTGCGCTCCGAGGGCGTGACACGGATCGTGCTTTGCGGCATGGGCGGGTCCTCGCTGGCCCCCGAGGTCATCGCAGGCACGGCAGGCGTCGAGCTGACTGTGCTGGACAGCACGGACCCGGACCAGGTCCGTGCCGCCCTCGCCGACCGGCTGGCCCACACGGCCATTGTGGTGTCGTCCAAGTCCGGCTCCACCCTGGAAACGGACTCCCAGCGCCGGATCTTCGAGCAGGCCTTCACCGAGGCCGGCGTGGACGCCAAGAGCCGGATCATCATCGTGACCGATCCCGGCTCACCGTTGGACAAGGCTTCCCGGGAGGCCGGCTACCGGGCGGTCTTCAACGCCGATCCCAATGTCGGCGGCCGCTACTCCGCCCTGACGGCGTTTGGCCTGGTCCCCTCCGGCCTGGCCGGCGTGGACATCCAGGCTTTCCTGGACGAGGCGGAGGAAGCTGCCGAAATCCTCAACGACGATGCCGCGGACAACATCGGGCTGGCTTTGGGTGCCACCCTGGGCGGAACCAGCCCGCTGCGGAACAAGATCGTCATCGCAGAGGACGGCTCCGGCATCGTTGGATTCGCCGACTGGGCTGAACAGCTCATCGCTGAATCCACCGGCAAGCTCGGCACGGGCATCCTTCCGGTGGTCGCAGGTCCGCAGGCTCCGGAGGTAACGTCCGGCGCTTCCGACGTGCTGGTGGTGCGGCTCGTGGCAGCCGATGCCGACATCGAACTCGGCGAGAACCAGGCAGCCATTGCCGGCGGCCTCGCCACCCAGATGATGGTGTGGGAATTCGCCACCGCCGTGGCGGGCCGCCTGCTGGGGATCAACCCCTTCGACCAGCCCGACGTCGAAGCCGCCAAGGTAGCGGCACGCGGGTTGCTGGACGCCCAGCCGGAACCCACTCCGGCAGCGTTCGTCGACGGCGCCATCGAGGTGCGCGGCGGCGACTGGCTCGGCGACGCAGCAACGGCGGAAGGTGCCGTCAAGGCACTCCTCGGCACCTTGGCGTCCGACAGCTACCTGAGTGTGCAGGCTTACTTTGACCGGTTGGCTTTCGCAGGACTCGAAGGCATCCGCGACGACCTGGCAGCTGCCACCGGCCGCCCGGTGACCTTCGGCTGGGGCCCGCGGTTCCTGCACTCCACCGGTCAGTTCCACAAGGGTGGCCCCGCCATCGGAGTGTTCCTCCAGGTCACTGCCACCCCGGCGGAGGACCTGGGCATCCCGGACCGGCCGTTCACCTTTGGTGAGCTCATCGCTGCCCAGGCTGCAGGCGACGCCCAGGTCCTGGATGGGCACGGCCGTCCCGTGCTGCGCCTCCACCTCACCGACCGTGCCGCCGGCGTGGCACAGCTGCAGGATATCGTCGCTGCACTGTCCACCCGCGCATCCGCAACCGAAAGCTAAGGCACAAAAGCAACCATGCCAGAAACTGAATACGGCCGGAAAGGCACGGGCCGCGGGCGTAATCCGCTGCGCGATCCGCGCGACCGCCGTTTGAACCGGATCGCCGGTCCGTCCTCGTTGGTTCTTTTCGGGGTCACGGGCGATCTTGCCCGCAAGAAGCTCATGCCTGCGGTCTACGACCTCGCCAACCGTGGCCTGTTGCCGCCCAGTTTCGCCTTGGTGGGTTTCGCCCGCCGGGAGTGGGACAAGGAGGATTTCGCCGCGGAGGTGAAGGCCTCGGTGCAGGCACACGCCCGGACCCCGTTTGACGAGGCAGTGTGGAATCAGCTCTCCGAGGGCATCAGGTTTGTCCAGGGCGAGTTCGACGACGACGCGGCCTTTGAGCGGCTCGGCGAAACGATCAAGGAACTCGACGATGTCCGGGGCACCCGGGGGAACCACGCGTTTTACCTGTCGATCCCGCCGAAGGCGTTCGAGCAGGTCTGCCGTCAGCTGTCCAAGCACGGCCTCGCGCAGGCCGACGGGGACAAATGGCGCCGGGTGGTGATTGAGAAGCCGTTCGGCCACGACCTGGAATCGGCCCGGCAGCTCAATGACATTGTTGAATCGGTGTTCCCGCCGGATGCGGTGTTCCGGATTGACCATTACCTGGGCAAGGAAACGGTGCAGAACATCCTGGCGTTGCGGTTCGCAAACCAGTTGTTCGAGCCGTTGTGGAACGCGAACTACGTGGACCATGTCCAGATCACCATGGCCGAGGACATCGGCACCGGTGGCCGGGCGGGCTACTACGACGGTGTCGGTGCGGCACGGGACGTGATCCAGAACCACCTGCTGCAGCTGCTTGCGCTGACCGCGATGGAGGAACCGATCTCGTTCAACGCAGATGACCTGCGGGCGGAGAAGGAAAAAGTCCTTGCAGCGGTAAAGCTTCCGGAGGATTTGTCGACACATTCGGCGCGGGGCCAGTTCACGGGCGGCTGGCAGGGCGGCGAGCAGGTCCTGGGCTACCTGGAAGAAGAAGGCATTCCCGCCGATTCGACCACGGAAACCTATGCCGCGGTGCGGGTGGACATCCACACCCGCCGCTGGTCCGGGGTACCGTTCTACCTGCGGGCCGGCAAGCGCCTGGGCCGGCGGGTCACCGAGATCGCGGTGGTGTTCAAGCGCGCACCAAACCTGCTGTTCACAGATCACGGTGAGGACGATTTCGGGCAGAACGCTGTAGTCATCCGGGTCCAGCCCGATGAGGGCGTGACGATCCGGTTTGGGTCCAAGGTCCCCGGCACGCAGATGGAAGTCCGGGATGTGACCATGGACTTCGGGTACGGGCACTCGTTCACCGAATCCTCCCCTGAGGCGTACGAGCGGCTGATCCTGGACGTGCTGCTGGGTGAGCCGCCGCTGTTCCCCCGGCACGAGGAAGTGGAGCTGTCCTGGAAGATCCTCGACCCGTTCGAGGAATACTGGGCATCACTGTCCGAACAGCCCGAACCCTACGCCCCCGGCTCCTGGGGCCCGGCCAGCGCGGATGAGTTGCTGGCCCGTGACGGACGAACCTGGAGAAGGCCATGATCGTAAACCTGCCAGATACCACCACCTCGAAGGTTTCCAAGAAGCTCATGTCCCTGCGCGAGCAGGGCGGGGTGATCGCCTTGGGCAGGGTCCTGACCCTCGTTGTGGTGACCAAGTCCGGGCTGGAGGAAGAAGCGATCGAGGCCGCCAACGACGCGTCCCGGGAACACCCCTGCCGGATCATCGTGCTCGCCGACGCCGGGAAGGACGCCCAGGACCGGCTCGACGCACAGATCAGGGTCGGCGGGGACGCCGGCGCGTCCGAGGTCATCGTGCTGCGCGGGTACGGACAGCTCGCCCACGAAAGTGAGTCGCTGGTCGCAGCGCTGCTGCTCCCGGACGCTCCGATTGTGGCCTGGTGGCCGCACGGCGCCCCCGAGAACGCCTGCGAAACATCCATCGGCGCGATCGCGCACCGCCGCATCACCGATTCGGCGAACGAACCCGACCCGCAGGCTGCCCTGGAGCGGATCCACCAAACCTACAAGGCCGGGGACACCGACCTCGCCTGGACCCGCCTGACCAACTGGCGCATCCAGCTCGCAGCTGCCCTCGACGAAGTGGACTCTTCGCCGGTGACCGCGGTAGCAGTCGAAGGCGCTTCGGACTCACCCTCCACCATCCTGCTGGCGGCCTGGCTCACCCTGACCCTGGACGCCCCGGTGACCATCGTCGCGGACCCGGCCGGGACGGGCATCCGCCGTGTCCGCCTCAGCCGTCCCGGCGGTGACGTCCAGCTGTTCCGCCCGGGACTTTCCATCGCCGAACTCACCCAGCCGGGCCAACCCGCCCAACGGATCTCGCTCCCGCGCCGCAGCCTCCGCGACTGCCTCGCCGAAGAACTCCGCCGCCTGGACCCCGACGAAGTATTTGGCGAAGTGATTACTATTGGACTGCCACGTACCAATCTAAGGAGCGTCCGACCCAGTGAGCGTTGACCCACGAGTAAGTATCCATCCTGATTCGTCCGTCCTCATGGCCGCCATAGCGGCACGCCTGATCACCAAGCTCGTTGATGTCCAGGACAAGTACGGCGAAGCCACGGTGGTGCTCACCGGGGGAACCGTGGGAATCGGCACGTTGAAAGCTGTCGCGGACTCCCCGGCAGCGCCCGCCGTCGACTGGTCCAAGGTCAACTTCTGGTGGGGTGACGAACGCTTCGTCGGTTCCGCGGATCCGGAGCGGAATACCAAGCAGGCCTTCGACGCATTGCTCTCGCACATTCCAGTGGACCCGGAACGGGTCCACTCGCCGGGTTCGTCCGATGAGTTCGGCACGCCGGAGGAAGCGGCTGAGGACTATGCGCGCCAGCTTCGCGATGCCGCAGCAGCGGAGCACGCAGCCGACATGTCCGACGACAGGCCCGAGGAGCCATCCGCACTCCCCCGCCTGGACGTCGTCCTGCTGGGTGTGGGCCCTGACGCCCACATTGCTTCGCTGTTCCCGGAGCAGGCCGGAGTCCGCGAGAAGGAGCGCACAGTGGTGGGTGTGCGGAATTCGCCCAAGCCGCCCCCGCTGCGCATCTCCCTGACCCTGCCTGCCATCAACACGGCAGCGGAGGTCTGGATGGTTGTGGCCGGCGAGGACAAGGCAGGAGCCGTGGGACTCGCCCTGGCCGGGGCAAATCCGGTGCAGGTGCCCGCGTCCGGGCCCCGCGGAACGTCCCGCACATTGTGGCTTATCGACGAAAACGCGGCGTCACGTGTCCCCGAGCAATTGGTCCGGAAGGACGCCGCGGGCGCGTAGCTTCTCCAGCGCTCCGGCCAGGACGTCCTCGGCGTCCTGGCCGGAGCGCCGTTCTTTAACGTACTCAAGATGGCTCTTATAGCCGTCCTCAAACGGATCGTCCGCTACCGCCTGGCCGTCCCTGGACGCGGGCGCGCCGCAGCGCCGGCAGTCCCAGATGCGCGGAATCTGCTCCTCCGGCATCTTCAGGAACACCGGCTGGGTCTCATGGCCCTTGGCACACCAGTAGGACACCCGGATCCGCGGGAGGGACCCCGGGGACGAGTCGTTGGACTGCAGGCTCGAACCGGAGCCTGCAACCACCCCGGCCCGGGTGCCCCGAAAGCCTGATGACGGATGGACCATGGAAACGCCTCCCTCGAACCCGTGACTGGAGCCCGGCAGCTTAAACCAAAAAACTGTGGCTGCCGGGTGAACCGACAGCCACAGTTTAGGGGCAGGGGCCGCGTGGCGGGAGTGCCACTGGACCCTATTCAGCGAATTCGTTACGAGTCAGCAGTACCGCTGAACCGCATGATCAGGCCGAGTGCGATGATTACTATGCCCCAGGTGACGCCCAGGACGATGGTGAAGCGGTTCAGGTTGCGTTCTGCCACGCCCGAAGAGCTGAGCCCTGAACTCATGCCGCCACCGAACATGTCGGACAGCCCGCCGCCGCGTCCCTTGTGCAGGAGGATCAGCAGCGTCAGCAGGAGGCTGGTGATCCCCAGGAGGATCTGCAGAATGACATGAAGAACGTCCACGACGGCCTTTCGGAAGTTGGAATTGCGGGAGGGTGTACCGGTGGCAGGCTAGTCCGTCACCAAGTGGCTCTCGAACCTGACAATATTAGCAAACTCGGCGGGGTCAAGGCTGGCACCGCCCACCAGGACGCCGTCCACGTCACGCTCCTGCAGGATGGCGGCAGCATTGTTGGCCTTGACCGAACCACCGTAGAGCAGGCGCGTCTTGGCCGCCACGTCAGCGCCGAACAGCTTTTCCAGCTCGGCGCGGATGGCGTCGCACATTTCCTGGGCGTCCTCCGGTCCTGCCACTTCGCCGGTGCCGATGGCCCAAACGGGTTCGTAGGCTACCACCAGTTCAGCGGCCTGCTCGTTGGTGAGCCCGGCCACGCCGGCGCGGAGTTGCTGCAGCGTGTGCTCAACGTGGGTCCCGGCCTGGCGGATTTCCAGTCCCTCGCCGACGCAGAGGACAGGGGTAACGCCGTGCTTGAAGGCCGCCTTGACCTTGGCGTTGAGGACGTCGTCTGACTCGTTGTGGATGGTGCGGCGTTCGCTGTGGCCCACCAGGACGTACTGGCATCCCAGCTTGTTCAGGAACTGCCCGGAAATGTCGCCGGTGTACGCCCCCGAATCGAATTGCGACAGGTCCTGCCCACCGTAGGCGATCTCCAGGTCGTCGCCCTGGACCAGGGTCTGGACGCCGCGGAGGTCGGTGAACGGCGGGAAGACCGCAACCTCAACGCGGCTGTAGTCGTGCTTGGCGTCGGACAGCGTCCAGGCCAGCTTCTGCAGCAGGGTGATGCCCTGCACGTGGTCCATGTTCATTTTCCAGTTGCCCGCAATGAAGGGCTTGCGGTCGAAGGCGCCGTTCGTTGACGTAGTCACGTGATCTCCAAAAGTTCTTGATATGTGTTCGGCCGGCAGGCTGCCGCGGGCAACCTGCCGGCCGGAGGACTGCGAAGTCCGGTACTGCGGGACAGCAGCGGTGGTTCTACCGGTCCAGGACGCTGAGGCCGGGGAGTTCCTTGCCTTCGAGGTATTCCAGGCTGGCGCCGCCACCGGTGGAAATGTGTCCGAACTGGTCATCGCTGAATCCCAGGGTGCGGACTGCGGCAGCCGAATCGCCGCCGCCCACCACTGTGAATCCGTCGGTTTCCGTCAGGGCCTGCGCGATGGCACGGGTGCCTGCAGAGAACGCCTCGAATTCAAAGACACCCATCGGGCCGTTCCAGAAGACCGTACGGGCTCCCTTGATCCGCTCGGCGAAGGCCGCAGCGGTATCCGGTCCAATGTCCAGGCCGATGCCCTGGGCACCAAAGGTGCTGCCCTCGATGGCGTCGGCAGGCACTGTCTCATGCGCGGCGTCGGCAGCGAACTTCTCCGCTACCACCACGTCCGTGGGAACCACGAATTCGGTTCCGGCGTCAGCCGCGCGCTTCAGGTAGTCCTTGACGACAGGGATCTGGTCTTCCTCAAGGAGGCTTGAGCCAACCTTGTGACCGGCTGCCGCCAGGAATGTGAAGAGCATGCCGCCGCCCACCAGGATGGTGTCAGCCTTGCCGATCAGGTTGTCGATCACTGCAAGCTTGTCCGAGACCTTGGAACCGCCCAGAACCACCACGTAGGGACGCTGGGTGTCGGCGGTCAGCTTCCGCAGGACCTCCACCTCGGTGTGCACCAGGTCGCCCTGGTACGACGGGAGCCGCGTGGCGACGTCGTAGACGCTCGCGTGCTTGCGGTGGACGGCGCCGAAGGCGTCGTCCACGTAGGCGCCGTTGCTGCCGGTGAGGGCCACCAGCTCGTCAGCGAAGGCACCGCGTTCAGCGTCATCCTTGCTGGTCTCGCGGGCGTCGAAGCGGACGTTCTCGAGGACAAGGGCTTCACCGTCCTGCAAGGACGCCGCAGCTGCCTTGGCGGCGTCACCGACGGTGTCGGCGGCCAGGGTGGCCTTGAAGCCGGCAAGTTCGGCGAGGCGGTCCACTGCAGGGCGCAGGGAGTATTTGTCCTCCGGGGCGCCCTTGGGGCGTCCGAGGTGGGCTGTTACCAGCACGCGGGCACCGGCGTCCGTGAGCTTTGCCAGCACTGGGAGCGAGGCCTTGATGCGGCCATCGTCAGTGACTGTAGAGCCGTCGAGCGGCACATTCAGGTCACTTCGAACCAGAATGTACCGCCCGCGGACACCTTCAGCGATCAGTTCGTTGAGGGTGTGTGATGTCATGTGTCTAACCCTAGCCCAGCTTGGCTGCCACAAGCTCCGTGAGGTCGACGAGGCGGTTGGAGTAGCCCCATTCGTTGTCATACCAGGAAACAACCTTGACCTGGTTGCCAATAACCTTGGTGAGGCCGGCATCGAAGATCGAGGAAGCAGGGTCACCAACGATGTCGGAGGACACGATGGGCTCCTCCGTGTAGGTCAGGAAACCCTGCAGCGCGTCGGACTCGGAGGCACGCTTGAGCGCTGCGTTGACTTCCTCCACGGTGGTTTCGCGGGAGACGGTAACGGTGAGGTCGGTGGCAGAGCCCGTGGGGACGGGGACGCGGATGGCGTAGCCGTCCAGCTTGCCCTTCAGTTCGGGGAGCACCAGGCCAATGGCCTTGGCGGCACCCGTGGAGGTGGGAACCATGTTGATGGCGGCGGCACGGGCACGGCGCAGGTCCTTGTGGGGGCCGTCCTGGAGGTTCTGGTCCGCAGTGTAGGCGTGCACGGTGGTCATGAGGCCACGCTCGATGCCGAACTCGTCGTTGACCACCTTGGCCAGCGGGCCGAGGCAGTTGGTGGTGCAGGACGCGTTGGAAATGATGTTGTGCTTGGCGTTGTCGTAGAGGTCGTGGTTGACGCCCATCACGATGGTGATGTCCTCGTCCGAGGCGGGGGCGGAGATCAGGACCTTCTTGGCGCCGGCATCGATGTGCTTCCTGGCGTCGGCTGCCTTGGTGAAGAAACCGGTGGATTCGATGACGATGTCAACGCCCAGTTCACCCCAGGGGAGGTTGGCCGGATCGCGTTCCGCCAGGACCTTGACCACATTGCCGTTGACGACGATGTTGCCGTCCTTGACCTCGATGGTTTCCTTCAGCCGGCCGCCGACGGAGTCGTACTTGAAAAGGTGGGCCAGCGCTTCGGGGCTGGTGAGGTCGTTGACGGCAACGATTTCCAGGTCCGCACCCTGGGCCAGTGCTGCGCGGAAGTAGTTGCGGCCAATGCGGCCGAAGCCGTTGATACCAATACGGGTCGTCACTTTTACAGTCTCCTTGGTGCTCTGAAAAGCACTACTAGTTGAGCGGGCGTTCAAGCCAACTAACAGATCCCGCACGCCATTGGGCAGAGATGATTTACACGGAGGGCGACCAGCCTCATTGCTGAAGGCTAACCGCCTTCCGTGACCTATCTTACGTTTAACTGGGTCCGCCCCCGCAAGTGCGGGGGCGGACGGTCCACATCCCGGCCGGTTTAAGTCAGAATGTGAAGTTTGTTACAGCTGTGTATAACGCCGGTCACTACGGGAGGGTGATCAGGCCCGTGGCGTTGGCGCGCGCTGCCTCGAAGCGCTGGGCGACGTCCGCCCAGTTGACGATGTTCCAGAACGCCTTGACGTAGTCGGCCTTGACGTTGACGTAGTCCAGGTAGAAAGCGTGCTCCCACATGTCGAGCATCAGCAGCGGGGTGGTGCCGAGCGCCACGTTGCCCTGCTGGTCGTAGAGCTGCTCGATGACCAGGTTCCCGCCGATGGGTTCGTAGGCCAGGAAGCCCCAGCCCGAGCCCTGCAGGCCGAGGGCGGCCGCGGAGAACTGCGCGCGGAAGGCATCGAAGGAGCCGAAGGCGTCGTCGATTGCGGCGGCCAGTTCGCCCTCGGGCTTGTCGCCGCCGTCCGGGGAGAGGTTCTTCCAGAACACCGAGTGGTTGATGTGGCCGCCGGTGTGGAACGCGAGGTCCTTGGAGAGCCGGTTGATGTTGGCGAAGTCGCCCTTTTCACGTGCCTCGGCCAGCTGGGCCAGTGCGTTGTTGGCGCCTGCCACGTAGGTGGCGTGGTGCTTGCTGTGGTGCAGCTCCATGATCCGCGCAGAGATGTGCGGTTCGAGGGCGGCGTAATCGTAGCTGAGTTCCGGCAATACGTACTCGGTCACAAAATCCTCCAATATCGTGGACCAGGAAGGCCCGGTTGGTAACTCTCGGATTGTGCATCCGGGCAGCTGGTGCCCGGAATTATTTCTGATTCTATGGGGCGCCTACTCGTCCAGCATTTCAGGCGTCACATTGGCGTCCGTTCCGGGAATGCCCAGGTCAAGTGCACGCTTGTCCGCCATGGCCAGCAGGCGGCGGATCCGGCCCGCGATCGCATCCTTGGTCATCACGGGGTCGGCCAGCCGGCCCAGCTCGTCAAGGCTTGCCTGCTTGTGCGCCACCCGCAGCTCACCGGCGTACTTGAGGTGGTCGGGGACGTCGTCGCCGAGGATTTCCAGGGCGCGTTCGACCCTTGCGCCGGCGGCGACGGCTGCCTGCGCGGAGCGGCGGAGGTTGGCGTCGTCAAAGTTGGCGAGCCGGTTGGCGGTGGCCCGGACCTCCTTGCGCATGCGGCGCTCCTCCCACACCATCAGGGCGTCGTGGGCGCCCATCCGGGTCAGGAGGGCGGCGATGGTGTCGCCGTCGCGGATCACAACGCGGTCCACTCCCCTGACTTCACGGGCCTTGGCCTGGATATCGAGCCGGCGGGCGGCCCCCACCAGGGCCAGTGCCGATTCCGGTCCCGGGCAGGTGACCTCCAGCGACGACGACCGGCCCGGTTCGGTAAGTGACCCATGCGCCAGGAACGCCCCGCGCCACACGGCCTCGGCGTCCGCGGCGGAACCGTTGACGACGGCGGATGGCAGCCCGCGCACGGGGCGGCCCCGTCCGTCCAAAAGGCCGGTCTGCCGAGCCAGCGCCTCGCCGTCGCGGACCACGCGGACTACGTAGCGGCTGGCGCGCCGGAGTCCGCCGGCGGACACTACGATGATCTCGCTCTGGTGTCCGTAGACTTCCGCGATGGCGGCGCGGAGCCGGCGCGCGGTGGACGCCAGGTCCACTTCCGCCTCGATCACGATCCTGCCGGAGATGATGTGCAGCCCCCCGGCGAACCGGAGCATTGCGGAAACCTCAGCCTTGCGCACTGAGGACTTCTTGATGTCCAAACGGGACAGTTCTTCTTTGACCGATGCTGTCAGTGCCATGGCACCTTCCTAACTGTTCCCAAAAATGTCCTGGTACGCCGTGGCCAGCCTGAGCGGCTCGTGGACGGGGCGGCGTCCCGACGCCCCTACTTTACCCAAGACAACCTCCGCGCCGATCATGCCGGCGGCCTTCTCGAACTCCTGCCGGTCGGGCACGGACGCCGGATCGGCCAGGACCACGTCCACGCTGAACTCAGGGGCGTAGCGCCGGAGGACGTGGAGGTGGTCGGCCGCGGTCATTCCGGTGGTTTCCTTGGTGTCCGTGGCGAGGTTCATGGTGAGGCAGCGTTTGGCGGGGGTGCTGCACAGTGCCTGCCGCATCTCCGGCAGGAGCAGGTGCGGCAGGACGGAGGTGTACCAGGAACCCGGCCCCAGGACCACCCAGTCCGCCAGTTCGATTGCCGTCAAGGCTTCAGGGCAGGCCGGCGCGGCGGGGGGCAGGAGCCGGACCTCCTCCAGCGATCCGGCCACTGCGCAGCGGGCCTGGCCGCGGAGGGTCTGCAGGGCTGTCCCGCCGTCCGGGGCGGTAACCCTGACGTCGCCTTCGATGGTCAGCGGGACGGTGGACATGGGCAGGACCTGGCCACGGGCGCCCAGCAGCGCACCGGCCCATTTGAGCCCCGCGACGGCGTCACCGAGCAGCTCCCACAGCGTAACGATCAGCAGGTTGCCCATGGCGTGCTCATCCAGGGAGCCGCCGGGGCCCTTCCCGGCGCGGAACCGGTGCTGCATGACGTCGCGCCAGGTGCGTCCCCAGTCGGTGTCGTCGCAGAGCGCGGACAAAGCCATGCGCAGGTCTCCCGGCGGGAGGACGCCGTACTCTTCGCGCAGGCGCCCGGACGAGCCGCCGTCGTCCGCTACCGTGACGATAGCCGTGAGCTCGGAGGTGAGC
The DNA here is from genome assembly GCF_006517815.1 of Pseudarthrobacter sp. NIBRBAC000502770. Classification (NCBI taxonomy): domain Bacteria; kingdom Bacillati; phylum Actinomycetota; class Actinomycetes; order Micrococcales; family Micrococcaceae; genus Pseudarthrobacter; species Pseudarthrobacter sp. NIBRBAC000502770. Next base: position 1,550,876 of record NZ_CP041198.1, on the reverse strand, counting down.
AGGCGCAGTGCCGACAGTGAGGCCGCCAGGCCGTGCCCGCCACCCAGGGCCACGACGTTGGGACCCTTGTCCTGCTGGCCCGAGCCCTTACCAGCGGCCGGCGGCACCAGGGGCAGGGCTCCGGTGAACAGTGCCATTACTCTCGGCCCAGATCCCGGTGCGCGGTAGTCACCGTGACCCGCGGGTACTGTGCGAGCTTCTTTGAAAGTTCCACTGCCACAGCAACGGAGCGGTGCTTGCCGCCGGTGCAGCCGACGGCGATGGTGGCGTAGTGCTTGTTCTCCCGGCGGTACCCCTCCAGGACTGGTTCCAGGGCGAGGACGTAGCGGTCCACGAAGTTCTTGACTCCCTCGGCCTCCAGGACGTAGTCGCTGACATCCTTGTCCAGGCCCGTCTGCGGACGGAGCTGCGGTACCCAGTGCGGGTTGGGGATGAACCTGACGTCGGCGACATAGTTCGCATCCACCGGGAGCCCGTACTTGAAGCCAAAGCTCATGACGTTGAGCCGCAGCGCCACCGGGCCGGTTTCACTGAACAGTTCCGTGATGGCGGTGGCCAGCCCGTGGACGTTGTAGTTGGAGGTATCGAGGACGACGTCGGAGCTGTCGCGCAGTTCCTGCAGCAGCTCGCGTTCGGCTGCGATGCCGTCCAGGATCCGGCCGCCGCCCTGGAGGGGGTGCGGCCGGCGGCCCTGTTCGAACCGCCGGACCAGGACGTTGTCGCTGGCGTCGAGGAACAGGACGCGGAAAGTGACGCCGCTGGCTGCGAGGGCGCCCAGCGCCGCCCGGATGTCCGCAAACAGGCCTTTGCTGCGGACATCGATGACCACTGCCAGCCGGGGAATCGACTGCGGGGCGTGGGAGACGAGCTCGGCGAGCGTGCCAAGCATCTGCGGCGGCAGGTTCTCCACGACGTACCAGCCGTGGTCCTCCAGCGCGTCCGCGGCGGTGCTTCGTCCGGCGCCGGACATCCCGGTGACCACCAGCAGTTCCGCTTCGAGCGGCTTGACGGGCTCCAGCCCGTCGTTGCCTCCGGATTCCGCCGTCGTGTCTGCCATGGAGCCTGCCCCGTTTCCTCGTTGTCCTGCCGGTCCCCGCGATGGCAGGGCCCGCCCTTTACCCTAGCTAAGTTTCAATGATTTCGCCGGTCGCCATGTTGATCGCGGGCACCGTCACGGCCTCGGGACCCTCTGTGGCAAAATGGCTGACGATGGCCCCGGCCAGGGCAGGGCCAATGCCCTTCGCCTCGGCGAGCTCCTCCGCAGTGGCTGCCTTCACACCCTTGACCGATCCGAAGTGTGCCAGCAGGGCCTTGCGCTTGGAGGCGCCAAGGCCTGGGACGGCGTCCAGCGCGGACACCGTCATGGCCTTGCCGCGCTTCTGCCGGTGGAACGTGATGGCGAAGCGGTGCGCCTCGTCACGGATCCGCTGGAGCAGGTACAGGCCCTGGGATGTACGGGGCAGGATCACCGGGAAGTCGCTGTCCGGAAGCCATACTTCCTCGAGCCGCTTGGCCAGGCCCACCACGTACACATCATCGATGCCCAGGTCCTTCAGGGCGCGGGCCGCTGCGTTAACCTGCGGCTGGCCGCCATCCACCACCACCAGGTTGGGCGGGTAGGCGAACTTGGCCTTGGGCGCCGGAGTGGTGGTGTCCAGGGCAGCAGTGCCCGGTGCCGGGTCCTGGCCGTCGGCTTCCAACACCGCTTCGTCCACCTGCGCCGACTTGTCCTGGAGGTAGTGGCGGAACCTGCGGGTCAGGACGTCATGCATGGCGGCAGTGTCGTCGGCGGCCGCGGCCCCGGTGATGGAGAACTTGCGGTAGTCGGACTTCTTCGGCAGTCCGTCCTCGACCACCACCATGGAAGCCACCACATTGGTGCCCTGGACGTGGGAGACGTCGAAACATTCGATCCGGAGCAGGGGGACGGGGAGGTCCAGGGCTTCCTGCAACTCCTGCAGGGCCTGCGACCTGACGGTGATGTCCCCGGCGCGGCGTGTCTTGTGGAGCTTGAGTGCATGTTCGGCGTTTTCGCGGACCGTGGACATCAGCGCCGCCTTGTCCCCGCGCTGGGGCACCCGGATGTCCACTTTGGCCCCGCGGATCCCCGCCAGCCAGGTGGCCAGGTCTTCCAGGTTGCTCGGCGCTACCGGAACCAAAACCTCGCGCGGCAGCCGGCCGTGCGTGTCGCCGTCCTCCCCGTAGACCTGCTGCAGCAGGTGCTCCACCAGGTCCGGAGTGGTGAAGTCTTCCACCTTTTCCACCACCCAGCCCCGCTGGCCGCGAATCCTGCCGCCGCGGACGTGGAACACCTGGACAGCAGCCTCCAGCTCATCCTCGTGCAGGGCGAAGACGTCGGCGTCGGTGTCCTCGGACAGCACCACGGCATTGCGTTCGAATACCTTCCGCAGCGCGGTGATGTCGTCGCGCAGCCGGGCGGCGTGCTCGTAGTCGAGCTTCGCCACGGCGTCGGACATCTGCTTTTCCAGCTTGTTGATGAACCTCTTGGCTTCGCCGCCCATGAAGGCACAGAAATCGTCGGCCAGGGCCCGGTGGTCCTCTGGCGAAATCCGTCCAACGCAGGGCGCGGAACACTTGTCGATGTAGCCCAGCAGGCATGGCCGCCCGCTGGCCTGGGCGCGTTTGAAGACGCCGGCGCTGCAGCTCCTGACGGGAAAGACCCGGAGCAGGGTGTCCATGGTTTCCCGGATGGCGCCGGCGGTGTAGGGGCCGAAGTAGCGGGTTCCCTTCCGTTTGTCCCCCCGCATGACCTGCACCCGGGGGTACTTCTCACTCATGGTCACGGCAAGGTAGGGATAGGTCTTGTCGTCCCGGAACACCACGTTGAAGCGCGGCTTGAATTCCTTGATCCAGGTGTATTCGAGCTGCAGCGACTCAAGCTCGCTGCCCACCACGGTCCACTCCACGCTGCTGGCTGCATGGACCATCGCATAGGTTTTCGGCAGCAGCCCGGCCGGATTGGCGAAGTAGGAGTTCAGGCGGGACCGGAGGCTCTTGGCCTTGCCCACGTAGATAATCCGGCCGTGCGGATCACGGAACCGGTAGACGCCCGGGTTGGTGGGGATTTCACCAGTCTTGGGCCGGTAACTTGCTGGATTTGCCACCTATCAAGTCTACTGAGTCCAGCCGGGTGTCCTTGCCGGCCGGCGCATCCGCACCGGCCGGGCAGCCCGGAGCACCGGACTACTCTGCTGACTTGCTCTGGTTGTAGCTGGCGGACCGCTCCTGTCCGCTGAGGGCGGCGATCGCATCCATGATCCGGTCCGTAACCTCACGGCGGGCCGGCAGCGAGTGGTCCGGTCCCGTCTTGTCGAAGTACAGCGGCTCCCCCACCTTCATGGTGAAGTGCTGGGGCCGGACGCCCTTTTCCCCGGCGCGCTGGAGCTTCTCGGTCCCAATCAGGCCAACGGGAATCACGGGGGCCCCGGTGGTGAGCGCGAGCCAGCCGACGCCGGTGCGGCCACGGTACAGGATGCCGTCCCGGGAGCGGGTCCCTTCGGGGTAGATGCCGATTCCGCGTCCGGCCTCGAGGATGTCGAGCAGGGTCTTCAGCGCCTGGACGCTGGCGGCTTGTTCGCCGCGCTCGACGGGAATGGAGCCCACGGACTCGAAGAAGGCTTTCATGACCCTGCCCTTGACGCCGCCCGTGGTGAAGTACTCGGCCTTGGCGAAGAAAGCCACCGGACGGGGCATCAGCGCCTGGACGATGACGCTGTCAAAAAAGGAGAGGTGGTTGGGCGCCACGATAAAGGGGCCGTCGGACGGAACGTTTTCAAGTCCGACGACGGTGGGCCGGCAAGTGCCGCCGATCAGGTTGCGCGTGGTCCAGCGGACGGCATCAAACATTTCCATCGTTGCCCACCCCGCTCATGGCCGAGGTGTGGACAGCCTGCAGCCTCTCAATGACCGCCACCAGCTCATCCCCCGTACTGACAACGGCCACGGATCCGGCTTCCTCCAATTCCCCGTCCGGGGCGAATCCCCAGACAACGCCGATGCAGTCAAGCCCGTTGGCGATGGCTCCGGACACGTCCTGGGCGCGGTCGCCCACCATAATGGCGTGCTGGGTATCGAGGTTTCGCAGGGCAGCGGCGATGATCTGGGTCTTTCCCAGCGGAACGCCTTCCACGGCTGTCTCGTCATCAGCCGAGCCATGGATGCCGTGGAAAAAGCCGTCGATGCCGTGGTGCGCCAGCACTTTGCGTGCCAGCCGCTGGGGCTTCTGGGTTGCCACCGCCACGGGCCGGCCTGCCTCAGCAAAGGACTCGAGGATACCGCGGATGCCCGGGTACAGCCGGCTCTGCGCAATACCTTTGGCGACGTAGTACTCGCGGTAGAGCCGGACAACCTCGTCAAGGTGTTCCGCCGGGACGTTGGCCACGTTAAGCAGGGAGTCGCTCAACTTGGGGCCGATCATCGCATGGAGCAGGTCCTGGCCGGGAACCGGGAGCCCCAGCCCGCGGAGGGCTGAGGCAATCCCCTCGGTTATTCCACCGGCGGGATCGACAAGAGTGCCGTCCAGGTCAAAGATCACGGGCACTGTTGTTGAAGTCACCGGGTTAGTTTCTCATGACAGCAGGAGTGCCTGAAACTCGCATTCCCGTTGCGGAATACTTCGCTGTGGTTTCGTCCGGTCAGCCGAGTATTTCTGCCAGGAATTTGCCGGTGTGGCTGGTGGTGGACTTGGCCACCTGCTCCGGCGTTCCTGCCGCAACGATCTGGCCGCCGCCGGAACCGCCGTCCGGTCCGAGGTCAACCAGCCAGTCGGCGCTCTTGATGACATCGAGGTTGTGTTCGATGGTAATCACCGTGTTGCCCTTGTCGACCAGTCCCTGCAAAACCATGAGCAGCTTCCGGATGTCTTCGAAGTGCAGGCCCGTGGTGGGCTCGTCCAGGACATAGATGCTGCGGCCGTTGGACCGCTTCTGAAGTTCTGCTGCGAGCTTGACGCGCTGCGCCTCACCGCCGGAGAGGGTGGTGGCCGGCTGGCCCAGGCGGACGTAGCCCAGTCCCACATCCACCAGGGTGTTCAGGTGGCGTGCGATGGGTGAGAAGGCGGCGAAGAATTCGGCACCTTCCTCGATGGGCATGTTGAGGACATCGGCGATGGTCTTGCCCTTGTAGTGAACCTCCAGGGTTTCCCGGTTGTAGCGGGCTCCGTGGCACACTTCGCACGGGACATACACGTCCGGCAGGAAGTTCATCTCGATCTTCAGGGTGCCGTCACCCGAGCATGCCTCGCAGCGGCCGCCCTTGACGTTGAAAGAGAACCGGCCAGGAAGGTAGCCGCGTACCTTTGCCTCGGTGGTCTCGGCGAAAAGCTTGCGGATGTTGTCAAAAACGCCCGTGTACGTGGCCGGGTTGGAGCGCGGGGTGCGGCCGATGGGGCTCTGGTCCACGTGGACCACCTTGTCCAGGTGCTCCAGGCCATGGATTGTCTTGTGCCGCCCGGCCACCTGCTTGGCACCGTTCAGCTTGTTCGCCAGCACCTTGTAGAGGATCTCGTTGACCAGTGTTGACTTGCCCGAACCGCTGACGCCGGTCACCGCAGTGAACAGTCCCAGCGGGAAGGCGGCGTCAACGTTGACAAGGTTGTTCTCCCGCGCGCCTACCACCTTGATCTCGCGCTTCTTGTCGTACTTCCGGCGTTTCTTCGGTACCTCGATGGCCTTGCGGCCGGAAAGGTAGTCGCCGGTCAGCGAGTCCCGGTTGTCCAGCAGTTCCTTGTAGGTGCCGGAATGGACTACCTGGCCGCCGTGTTCCCCGGCGCCGGGCCCAATGTCCACGATCCAGTCGGCCACGTGGATGGTGTCTTCGTCGTGCTCGACGACGATGAGGGTGTTTCCCATGTCGCGGAGCCGTGTCAGGGTTTCGATGAGGCGGCGGTTGTCCCGCTGGTGCAGGCCGATGGAGGGCTCATCGAGAACGTAGAGGACGCCCACCAGTCCCGAGCCGATCTGGGTGGCGAGCCGGATGCGCTGTGCCTCGCCGCCGGAGAGGGTCGCGGACGGACGCTCGAGGTTGAGGTACTCCAGGCCGACGTCCAGGAGGAAAGTCAGGCGGGCCTGGATCTCCTTGAGGACCTGGTGGGCGATCTGGGCTTCGCGTCCGGTCAGCACCAGGTTGTTCAGGAACTCCGCACAGTCCCGCATGGGAAGGGCGGCGACCTCGGCGATGGACTTGCCGTTGATCAATACCGACAGGGATGCCGGGTTGAGGCGTGCGCCGTTGCAGGCAGGGCAGGGAACCTGCCGCATGTATTCCTCGTACCGGTCGCGGGCCCAGTCGGAATCAGTCTCGCCGTGCTTGCGGTGGACGTATTGGATGGCACCTTCGAAGCCGGTGCTGTACTTGCGTTCGCGGCCAAAGCGGTTGCGGTACTGCACAACCACCTTGTGGTCCTTGCCGTGCAGGACGGTCTGCCGCACGTCCTTGCCCAGCTTCTCCCACGGCGTGGTCATGGAGAAGCCGACTTCCTTGGCCAGGCCTTCCAGGAGCCGGTTCCAGTATTCGGTGGTGGCAGTGCCCAGCGACCACGGGGCGATGGCACCCTCCGAGAGGGACAGTTCAGGGTTGGGAACGATGAGTTCCTCATCCACTTCCAGCCGGGTGCCGATTCCGCTGCAGGCAGCACAGGCGCCGAACGGGTTGTTGAACGAGAAGGAGCGGGGCTCGATCTCGTCGATGGCGAGGGGGTGCTCATTGGGGCAGGCAAGATTTTCCGAGAATGCCCGGATGCGTTCCGGCGCGTCTGCTTCAACGTCCACGAATTCGGCGAGGACGCGGCCTTCGGCCAGGCCCAGGGCGGTCTCGATGGAATCGGTGAGCCGCTGGCTGATCCCGTCCTTGACCACGAGTCGGTCCACCACCACCTCAATGGTGTGCTTGAACTGCTTGCCCAGCTTGGGCGGATCGCTCAGCTGGACGAGGTTGCCGTCGACGCGCGCCCGGGAGTAGCCCTTGGCGCTGAGTTCCTTGAAGAGGTCCACGAACTCGCCCTTGCGTCCGCGGACCACCGGCGCCAGGACCTGGAAACGGGTGCCCTGGTCGAGTTCCAGGAGCTGGTCCACGATCTGCTGCGGGGTCTGCTTGGATACCGGCTCACCGCAAACGGGGCAATGCGGCCTGCCGACGCGGGCCCACAGCAGGCGCATGTAGTCGTAGATCTCGGTGATGGTGCCCACCGTGGACCGCGGGTTCTTGCTGGTGGATTTCTGGTCGATCGACACCGCCGGGGACAGGCCCTCGATGAAATCGACGTCAGGCTTGTCCACCTGGCCAAGGAACTGGCGTGCGTAGGCGGACAACGATTCGACGTAGCGCCGCTGGCCCTCCGCGAAGATGGTGTCGAACGCCAGCGAGGACTTGCCGGAACCGGAGAGGCCGGTGAAGACGATCATGGCGTCGCGCGGCAGGTCGAGGTCCACGTTGCGCAGGTTGTGCTCCCGCGCGCCCTTCACCACGAGGCGGGAGAGGTCCGGCCGCTGCGGGGCAGCAGAAGGGACGGCAAGGGAAGTGGAGGGGGCAGGGGTTTCTTCAGCTAAGGCTTTAGGCACCCCATAATGCTAATCGAAAACTTTTTCGAACACTGACGGTTCCGCCCTCAGGGAACATCGTAAGCGGCAGCCAGCAGCTTCACGGCTTCGGCGAAGCTGGCACCCCGGGATTTGGCGACGGCGGCGTACGCGGCGGCCGCTTGCGAGAGGTCCCCGAGCCGCTCGTCCCGGGCCGAAACCACTGTCCCGTGCCGGCCCCGGGTGGCCACGACGCCGGCAGCCTCCAGTTCCTTGTATGCCCTGGCGACGGTGTGCGGGGCGACGTCGAGTTTCTCTGCGAGGGCGCGGACGGCGGGGAGCCTGGTGCCGGGCGCCAGCGCACCGTTGTCCGCCAGGTGGATCACCTGGAGACGTAGTTGTTCGAACAGCGCCACGCTGCTGGCAGGGTTGGGACGCCAGGATCCTGGAAACCCGTCCGGGGCGGTCACAGGCCGCCCTCCAGGACCTCGTTGCGGCCGTCCCGTTCGGCGAACTGGGCGTCGTAAAGCTTCGCGTAGTAATTGTCGGCGCCGAGCAGGCTTTCGTGCGTGCCCTGTTCGACGATGCGTCCGTGGTCCATGACGAGAATTAGATCAGCGTTCCGGATGGTGGACAAACGGTGGGCGATCATGAAGCTGGTCCGTCCGTCGCGCAGACGCTGCATCGCCTGGCGGATGAGCAGTTCCGTCCTGGAGTCAACGGAACTGGTTGCCTCGTCCAGCACCAGGACGGCGCGCCCGGCCAGCTGTGCCCTGGCGATGGTAAGGAGTTGCCGCTGGCCCTGGCTGAGTGGCTCCCCTCCGTTTTCCAGCACCGTGGCATAGCCGTGCGGCAGGGACCTGATGAAGCGGTCGGCGTGGGTGGCTTCCGCGGCTGCGACAATCGCCGCGTCCGGCGCGCCGGGCAGTCCGTAGGCGATGTTTTCCCGGATACTGCCGTCGAAGAGCCAGGAATCCTGGAGGACCACACCGAAGTGGGCCCGCAGCTGGTCGCGCGGTATTGCCGCGATGTCCCGGCCCCCCATGGTGATGGTGCCGGATGCGGGTTCCAGGAAGCGCATCAGGAGGTTCACCACGGTGCTCTTGCCTGCACCGGTGTGTCCCACGATCGCCACCGCCTGGCCGGGCTCCACGGCGAAGGTGAGGTTGCGCACGGCGGGCACAGCCCCTGGGTAGCCGAACGTGACGTCGTCGAAGACTATGCGGCCGCCGGCCGGGGCGCGGGTGCTCTGGCCGGCGTGCTCCGGGGCGTCCTCGCCCGCGTCCAGGAGCACGAAAACCCTTGCCGCCGATGCAGCGCAGGACTGCATCACGTTCAGCAGGCCGCCGATCTGTCCGACGGGCTGGCTGAACAACCGGCTGAACTGGATGAACGCCTGGACTCCGCCGATGGTCATGGCTCCAGCGATGATCTGGAGGGCCCCCACCACCGCGACCAGGATGTAGTTGAGGTTGGACATGAGCACCATCAGCGGCTGGACCACCCCGGCCGCATACTGCGCCTTGGTGGCAGCCAGCGCCAGGCGTCGGCTGCTGCGGCTGAAGACGTCCGCCGCGTGTTCCTGGCGGCCGAAGGCTTTGATGACTTCATGGCCGCTGATGAATTCCTCGACGTGGCTGTTTAGTTCGCCGGTCTCGGTCCACTGCCGGGCGAAGTGCTCCTGGGACCGCCGGGCCACCAGGACGGTGATCAGCGTGGAGACGGGGACAGTGGCAATGGCGATGGCCGCGAGCAGCGGCGAGATCCACAGCATCATGGCCAGCGAGCCGCACAGCATCAGGACGGAGACGATGAGCTGTGTCAGGACCTGGTTCAGTGCTTGGGCGATGTTGTCGATGTCGTTGGTGGCACGGCTCAGCACGTCCCCGCGGGACCTTCCCCGGAAGTAAGTGGACGGGAGTCGGTGCAGCTTTTCCTCCACGGACGCGCGCAGCCCGTACATGAGCCCCTGCACGGCCCGCGCGGTCAACGCCCCCTGCATCCAGTTGAACAGGGATGCGAACACGTACATCAGGGCCACCGCTGCCAGCAGGACTCCGAGCCGCTGGTCGAGGCTGCCCTGCAGGACGCCGGCCACCACTTCGTCGGTGGCGTCACCCAGGTACTTTGGGGCTGCCACGTTGAGGACAGCGAAGGCGCAAGTGGCTCCAACGGCCCCGAGCATCTGCAGCCGGAAGGGCACCAGGAGGCCAAGGAGCCTGCGCGCAGTCGGCCAGAACCTGTACTCCTTTTCCTTGGCTTCCGGCTCCCCTGCCGTCACAGGGTGCCGTCCAGCGCGAGCTGTGATTCGGCAATTTCCCGGTAGGTGGCCGACGTTTCCAGCAGCTCGCGGTGGGTGCCCTGGGCAACGAGGCGGCCGTCGTCCAGCACCAGGATGAGGTCTGCGCCTGCCACGGCCGAGATGCGTTCGGACACGATGATGACGGTTGCATCGGCAAGCGCCCCATCCAGGGCGCGCCGCAACCTGGTATCCGTGTCGTAGTCCAGGGCCGAGAAGCTGTCGTCGAAAAGGTAGACGGGCGCCTTCCGCACCAAGGCGCGGGCGATGCACAGCCGTTGCCGCTGGCCGCCGGAAAGGCTGGCCCCACCCTGTCCGACAGGGGTGGCAAGCCCCAGTGGAAGGTCTCCCATGAACCGCATGGCCTGCGCCGACTCCAGTGCCGCCCAGAGCTCGTGGTCGGGGGCTGCGGGTGCTGCCATCCTCAGGTTGTCGGCGATCGTCCCGGTAAACAGGTGGGAATGCTGGGGCACCATGGCCATGGCTGCGCGGAGCTGGTCCAGGGACAGGTTCCGGACGTCGTGGCCGGCCAGGGTGACGCTGCCCTCGGTGGGGTCGAGGAAACGGGGGATCAGGTTCAGCAGCGTTGTCTTGCCACTTCCGGTGGAGCCGACAATTGCGGTGGTGGTGCCGGCAGCGGCGGTAAAACTGATCTCCGCAAGCACGGGGGCCTCAGCTCCCGGATAGGCGAAGCCGACGCCCTGGAAAGACACAGCAGCCGGCTGAATTGTGTCCACCCGGGGCTGCGCGCCGGCCGCGGCCGAGCTGCTGACGGACGGCTCCGTATCCAGCACTGCCTGGATGCGTTCGGCGCAAGCGGAGGCCCGCGGCGCCGTCATCAGCACATACATTGACATCATGATGGCCAGCAGGATCTGCATGATGTAGGCGATGAAAGCCGTGAGGGCGCCGAGGTTCATCAACCCCGCCTGGATGCGGTGGCCGCCGAACCACACCACGGCCACCGAGCTGATGTTGACCACCAGCATGATCATGGGCAGCATTCCGGCTACCAGAAGCGCCGACCGCAGATTGTTGGCGGTCAGCCGGGCGTTGGTGTCCGCAAACCGCCGCATTTCATGGCCCTGGCGGACAAAGGACCGGATCACATCCGTCCCGATGATCTGTTCGCGCAGGATGCCGCCTGACCGGTCCAGCAGGTCCTGCCCCTCCCGGTAGAGCGGGATGAGGCGCCGGACGATCGAGTACATGATCAGCAGGAGGAGCGGAACAATGACGATTACCACCGCGGACAGGGCCACATCCTGCTGGACGGCCAGGACGATCCCGCCGATGCCCATGGCCGGCCCGGCGAAGAGCATGGTAAAGACCAGCAGGGCGAACGCCTGGATCTGTTGGACGTCGTTCGTGGCGCGGGTGGTCAGGCTGTGGGTTCCGAACAGGGCCACATCCTGCGAGGAGAAGGACTGGATCCGGTTGAAGATGTCCGCCCGCAATCGGTGCCCGATCTTCATCGCAACAAGCGCGCCGACATAGCAGGCAGCAATGGCGGCTGCCGCCTGCACCACCGCGATGGCAGCCATGAGCGCACCCAGCCGGGAGATCACCTGGGGTTGGCCGGCCACGATCCCGTCATCGATGATGGCCGCGTTCACGGTGGGCAGCAGCAGGTTGGCCGCTGCCTGGACCAGTTGGAGGACGATGATCGCCCATACGTGCCCGCGTTGGCCGGCAAGCTGCCGCCTCATGAGTCCGACCAGCAAAATACCCCCTGTACATGCCTACGGCCGACCAGGGGCCAGCGGCTTGACCCCTGAACTACAGTCGCCATTGTAAGCCAGATCACTTTCAGCTGCTGTCACACGCTGTGACTGGTCCGAAAACACGTTGGGAGGGCCGGTGCTAACCCCTCTTCCGGCCCACGGCGAAGATCCGCCTGAAGGGGAAGACCGTGCCGTGGGGTCCGCTCGGATAAGCTTCCCGCAGGGCCGCCGCGTACTCGGATTCAAAGCGCCCGGCATCCTCGCTTCCGAGGACGCCCATGACCGGGCGCAGTGCGGTGCCGCGGACCCACTCGAGTACGGGGTCGGGCCCCTGCAGGACCTGCTGGTAACTGGTTTCCCAGGCATCCGCGGCGTAGCCGGCGTCGAGCAGGATGTTCAGGTAGTCCCCCGACTCCCCCACGGTTTCCCCGCCCCGCAGCACGCCGCCCAGCTTGCCTGACCAGCGGTCAGACGCTGCGAGCTCCCGCATCAGGGAATGTGACGGGGCGTTGAAGTTTCCGGGCACCTGCAGGGCAAACCAGGCTCCCGGCCGGAGGGCGTCCAGCCACCGGCGCATCAGATCCCGGTGGCCGGGCACCCACTGCAGGGCTGCGTTGCTGACCACGACGTCCGTCTCCCCGGTGGGCATCCAGGTTGCGATGTCCGCCTGTTCAAAGGACAGGCCCGGAACGACCTCTGCCAGCCTGGCCGCGCGTGCCAGCATCTCGGCAGACGAGTCCAGTCCAACCACCTGGGCTTCGGGCCACCGTTCGGCCAGGGACGCGGTCAGGTTCCCCGGACCGCAGCCGAGGTCAACGACCCGTGCGGGACGGTCGGCATGGATCCGGCCGGTCAGGTCGAAGAACGGCCGGTTCCGGTGGTCATCGAACTGGACGTACTTTGCGGGGTCCCATTTCATGAATTCTCCAGGTTCTAGCACGCACACGGGCAAGGCGAAGCCTAACCCTCCCGGAGCGCCCTATGCGGCCTCAACGTGGCACTAAGGTTGAAGTCAATGAAACTCGTTGACCAGCTGAGCGATCTGTCCGTCCCCAACGCCGCCGTCGACCCCGACGCCCTGTACAGCCGCTTTGTGGACTGGACCGAGTCCCGGAGCCTGTCCCTGTACCCGGCACAGGACGAGGCGATCATGGAGCTGGCAACCGGGGCCAACGTCATCCTGGCCACTCCGACGGGATCCGGTAAGTCGCTGGTGGCTATCGCCGCGCACTTCCAGGCCATGGCCCAGGGCCGGCGAAGCTACTACACCGCGCCCATCAAGGCGTTGGTGTCCGAAAAGTTCTTTGCGCTCTGCGACATCTTCGGCGCGGAGAACGTCGGCATGATCACCGGTGATTCCGGGGTCAACCAGGATGCGCCCATCATCTGCTGCACGGCCGAGATCCTGGCCAACATCGCGCTGCGGGAGGGCTCCGCGGCGGAGCTGGGCGCGGTGGTCATGGATGAGTTCCATTTCTACTCCGACCCGCAGCGCGGCTGGGCCTGGCAGGTCCCGCTCCTGGAGCTTCCGCAGGCACAGTTCCTCCTGATGTCCGCAACCTTGGGTGACGTCAGCCGGTTCGAGGAGGGGCTCACGGCGCTCACGGGCCGCGCCACCACCACGGTGAGTTCTGCGGAGCGGCCCATTCCGCTGCACTACTACTACCACCAGACCCCGGTCCACGAGACGCTGGAGGAATTGCTGTCCACCAGGCAGGTGCCGGTCTATGTGGTGCACTTCAGCCAGCTTGAGGCGATCGACCGCGCCCAGAACCTGATGAGCATCAACGTTTGCACCCGGGAGGAAAAGGACAAGATCGCGGACCTCATTGCCAATTTCCGGTTCGCCGCCGGATTTGGCAAGACGCTGAACCGGCTGGTGCGGCACGGAATCGGTGTACACCACGCCGGCATGCTGCCCAAGTACCGCCGGCTGGTGGAACAGCTGGCCCAGGCGGGACTCCTGAAGGTTATTTGCGGGACGGACACGCTGGGCGTGGGCATCAACGTCCCCATCCGCACCGTGCTGCTCACCGCCCTGAGCAAGTACGACGGCGTCCGCACCCGGCTGCTCAACTCACGCGAGTTCCACCAGATTGCGGGCCGTGCCGGCAGGGCGGGTTACGACACCGCCGGGACGGTGGTGGTCCAGGCGCCCGAGCACGTGATTGAAAACGTCAAGGCCATGGCGAAGGCCACGGCAAAGTTCGGTGACGACCAGAAAAAGCTCCGCCAGGTGGTCAGGAAAAAGCCGCCCGAAGGTTTTGTGTCCTGGGGGGAGCCGACATTCAAACGGCTGGTGGAATCCGTCCCCGACCCACTGACGTCCAGCTTCACGGTGACGCACGCCATGCTGATGAACCTGATGGAACGGCCCGGCGACCCCTTCGCCGCCGCCCGGCGGCTGCTCACCGAAAACCATGAGCCGCGCTCCTCCCAGCTGCGGCTCATGAAGAAGGCGCTGGGAATCTACCGCGAACTCCTCGCCGCCGAAGTCATCGAGCGGATCCCGCCGGAGGAACAGGGCCCGGATGGCCGCACAGTCCGCCTGACGGTACACCTGCAGCCCAACTTCGCCCTGAACCAGCCGCTCTCCCCCTTCGCCCTTGCCGCACTGGACCTCCTTGACCCGGAGTCGCCGTCGTACGCCCTGGACGTGGTGTCCGTCATCGAGGCGACCCTGGAGAAACCCCGGCAGATCCTCTCGGCGCAGCAGAAGAAGGCCCGCGGCGAAGCTGTGGCGGCCATGAAGGCCGACGGCATCGACTATGACCAGCGGATGGCCATGCTGGACGAGGTCACCTACCCCCGGCCGCTCGCGGAAATCCTTGGCGAGGCGTTCGAGGTATACCGGAAGGCCGCGCCATGGGTGGGCGACTTCGAGCTCGCCCCCAAGTCCGTGGTCCGGGATATGTACGAGCGGGCGATGAACTTCGGCGAATTCGTCCAGTTCTACGGACTGGCCAGGTCGGAGGGCATCGTGCTGCGGTACCTCGCGGACGCCTTCAAGGCACTCCGGCAGACGGTGCCGCAGGACATGCTTCGTGAGGACCTGGCGGACCTGACCGCCTGGCTCGGGGAATTGGTCCGGCAGGTGGACTCCAGCCTCCTCGACGAGTGGGAAGAGCTGGCGTCCGGTGTGATGCCCACGCCGCACGACGCTCCACCACCCCCGCCGCCGTCGCTGACCTCCAACATCCGCGCCTTCCGGGTCATGGTACGGAACGAGATGTTCCGCCGCGTGGAGCTGTTCGCCGATGAGGACGCCACTGCGTTGGGAGAGCTCGACGGCGCCTCGGGCTGGGGTGCCGAGCGCTGGGAGGATGCGCTGGATGACTACTTTGATGAACACGACGACATCGGGACGGGGCCGGACGCGCGTGGCCCCGGTCTGCTGATCATCACCGAAGAACGCGGGACCTGGAAGGTGCGCCAGATCTTCGACGACCCTGCCGGCAACCACGACTGGGGCATCTCGGCAGAGGTGGACCTGGCGGACTCCGACGCGACCGGAACGGCCGTGGTGAGGGTGACGGTCGTGAACCGGCTCTAGCCCCCGGACTGGGCCGGTGCATGCGCTGCGGCGGGCGCGGCGGACCCGGCGGTAAGCTCGGACAATGAGTTCAATCCGCCCCGCAACCCTGCAAGACGTACCCGCCATCCTCCGGATGATCCACGAGCTGGCGCGTTACGAAAAGGAACCCGACGCCGTCCGGAACACCCCGGAAATGCTGGAGCAGGCCCTGTTCGGCGTGAACCCGCGCGTCTTTGCCACCATGGCCGAGGACAGTGCCGGCGCGGTGCAGGGCTTTGCGTTGTGGTTCCTGAACTATTCCACGTGGGAGGGCGTGCACGGGATCTACCTGGAAGACCTGTACGTCAGCCCCGCTGCCCGCGGCGAAGGGCACGGCAAGGCCCTCCTCCAGCACCTGGCGGCGATTGCCGTGGAGAAGGGCTACGCGCGGGTGGAATGGAGCGTGCTGGACTGGAATGAGCCCTCCATCAACTTCTACCGCAGCCTCGGCGCGCGGCCCATGGACGGTTGGACCACGTTCCGCCTGACGGGCGTGGCACTGGACCGTTTCGGCCAGGCAACCTCCGCTCCCGCTGCCGCCCATGGCTGACGTGCGCAGGGCATCAGCCCCCGCTGCGGGACATGAGGTCAGGGCGACGCACGAATTCCGCGGGATGCGCACGGTGGAGCACTATTTCACTGTCCCCCTGGACCATGCCGAGCCCGCCGGCGAGGCCATCACGGTTTTCGCCCGTGAGTACGTATCCGCCGCCCACACCCCGGAGGCCGCCGCGCAACTTCCCTGGCTCCTCTTCCTGCAGGGCGGCCCGGGCGGGCGCGGCAACCGGTTTGGCTCCCTGGGCGGCTGGAGCAAGGCCGCAGCGCAGGACTTCCGTATCCTGATGCTGGACCAGCGCGGCACCGGGCTCTCCACCCCCCTTGACCGCAACACCCTGCCCGGCCGTGGGACCGCCGCTGAACAAGCAGCATTCCTGGAGCACTTCCGCGCTGACTCGATCGTGGCGGACGCCGAGTTGATCCGCCACGCGCTGGGCTCGCCCGCCTGGACCGTTTACGGCCAGAGCTACGGCGGCTTCTGCGCCCTGACCTACCTGTCGTTTGCGCCGGAGGGACTGCAGGAGGTGCTGATCACCGGCGGGCTGGCGCCGCTCTCAGGCAGCGCGGATGACGTGTACCGGGCCACCTACCAGCGCGTCGCGGCCCGTAACGATGAGTACTTCACCTGGTATCCGGAGGACAGGGCTACGGTTGAGAGAATCGCCCGCCACCTCCGAAGCACCTCCGAATTCATGCCTGACGGGAGCCCGCTCACGGTGGGGCGGTTCCAGATGGCAGGCGCATTCCTGGGCGGCAACACCCGCGTGGACAGCCTCCATTACCTGCTGGAGGACGCGTTCGTGGAGACGTCCGGCGTCCCCCGGCTGTCGGACACTTTCCTGGAGCAGCTGCAGGGGGTGGTCTCACGACGGTCCAACCCGCTGTATGCGCTGATGCACGAGTCCATCTACGGCCAGGACCAGGCCACCAACTGGTCAGCCTGGCGGATCCTCGGCGAGAACCCCTGGTTCAGGCCTGACGCCGAACCACTGCTCCTGACCGGCGAAATGGTGTACCCGTGGTACTTCGAACAGGACCCCGCACTGGAGCCGCTGCGGGAGGTGGCTGACCTGCTGGCAGCCAAGCAGGATTGGAAGCCGCTCTACGACCCCCGGGTGCTGGCGGCCAACACCATTCCGGCCGCGGCGGCGGTATACACGGATGACATCTACGTGGACCGGGATCTGTCCCTCCAGACGGCAGCCGCCGTGAACGGGCTGCAGGTCTGGGAGACCGCCGACTTCCATCATGACGGGATCGCCGACGACGGTGAGCGGATTTTTGCCCGCCTGCTGGGCATGGCACGCTCAGGCGGCCGCCGACCGCCGGCGTGATGTCCGGGTGACGACGGCGGCACCCAGGACGGCTGCTCCGGCCAGTCCGCCGAGCAGGTTCAGGCCGAGGTAGCCGGCGTAGCCCAGGACCAGCCCGGACGCCGCCCCGCCTACGGCACCTGCTGCGCCCATCAGCATGTCGGACACGCCCTGCACGGCCACACGGACTTCCCTGCCGACGCTTTCGGCCAGCAGCGTGGAGCCGGAGATCGTCGCAGCAGACCAACCCATGCCCAGCAGGACCAGTCCCACCGCCACCGCGCCGGTTGAGGACTCCCCCAGGCCGGCCACCGCGACGGCGGCGATCAGCAGCATGAAGCCAATAATGATGGTCTCCAGCCTCCCCGCCCTGTCGGTCAGCCACCCCATCAACGGAGACAGCGCGAACATCCCGGCGATGTGCAGGGAGATGGTGAAACCGATGATGACCAGTACGTCGCCAGCGGCAATGTGGCCCGCGTGCTGGCCCGGCCCTTCCACCAGGTGCTGCAGGTGGAGTGGCGTCATGGACATGACCCCGACCATGACGGCGTGGGCTGCGACGACGGCCGAAACCGCGAGCAGCGCAGTCCGGGAACCGCGAATGGCCTTTAGGCCGCGGTGAAGCGACCCCCGGCTGCGTGGCGCGGCTGCGGCCGGGCGTTCCCCTTCCCCGGGCACAATTGGCACGATGGACGCCGCTGCAAGCTGCCGTGCCAGCAGGAGCGGGTCAGGCCGCAGGCCGGCGAACAGGAGCACCGCGGCGATGAGGAGGCCGGCCCCGGAAATCACGAACGGGCCCGCGATGGGAGGAAGGCCCAGGAGTGTTCCCACGACCGTTCCGGGCTGGATGAGGTTGGGTCCGGCGACGGCACCAACCGTCACCGCCCAGACCACGGTGGACAATGCCCGGCCGCGGTGTTCGGCGGTGGCCAGGTCCACGGCGGCAAACCTCGCCTGCAGGCTCGCTGCCGTGCCGATGCCAATACCCACCGACCCCAGGACCAGCAGGACAAAAAGCCCGGATACAACGGCCAGGACCATGAGGACTGCGCCGGCCAAGGCAGCCGAGAGGCCGGCCACCTGCCCAGCCCGCCGTCCACGGCGTTCAGCCAGCGAGGCCAACGGCAGGGCCGACGCCGCGGCGCCCAGGGTCATCACGGTGGCCACCGAACCCGCCCAGGCGCTGGAACCCGAGAGTTCCACGGCCAGGATGGAGCCGATGGACACGGTTGATCCGGTCCCCAGCCCACCAAACACCTGGGCCACGCTCAACAGCAGGACGGTTCGCCGCTGCACCCGTCGCGCGCCCGGATCCATCGGAATCGTGCGGACCATGGTTCGAGCATAGTCCTGCCTCTGCCCATGCCACAGGGGGTGCGGACC
This sequence comes from Pseudarthrobacter sp. NIBRBAC000502770, assembly GCF_006517815.1. Taxonomy (NCBI): domain Bacteria; kingdom Bacillati; phylum Actinomycetota; class Actinomycetes; order Micrococcales; family Micrococcaceae; genus Pseudarthrobacter; species Pseudarthrobacter sp. NIBRBAC000502770. The sequence goes on along the minus strand of NZ_CP041198.1, from coordinate 1,532,487 downwards.
GAGGTGCGGATCGATGCGTCCTGCGGAGGCTTAAACAGGTAATCCCGGCCGTGGGGGCCGGGATTACCTTGATGTAAAGAGGCGGGTGCGTGCCTACTCGGCGTCGCTGTGGCTCTTCCGGGCGTCCTCTTCGAGGCGCGGATCGATCTTGGCAGCCTGGGCCTTGGAGCTGAGCAGGCTGGCGATAACCGCAACGACGATGGTGCCCACAATCACTGCGAGCGAGACGAACGTGGGGATTTCAGGTGCCCACTCGATGTGGTGTCCGCCGTTGATGAAGGGAAGCTCGTTGACGTGCATGGCGTGCAGGACAAGCTTGACACCGATGAACGCCAGGATGAAGGACAGGGCGTGCTTGAGGTAAATGAGCCGGTTCATCAGGCCACCGAGCAGGAAGTAGAGCTGCCTCAGGCCCATCAGCGCGAAGAGGTTGGCGGTGAAGACAATGAAGGGGCTCTGGGTGAGGCCGAAGATCGCAGGGATGGAGTCCACTGCGAACAAGAGGTCAGTGAGGCCGATGGTGATGAAGACGATCACCATCGGAGTGAAGACCTTCCTGCCGTTGACCACGGTACGCAGCTTGCCGCCGTCGAACTTCTCCGACATCGGGATGACCTTGCGGATCTTCGCAATCAGCGGGTTCTCCCGGTCCTCTTCCTCTTCACCCTCGTCCTGGGCCTGCTTCCAGGCTGTCCACAGCAGGAACGCGCCGAAGATGTAGAACACCCAGCTGAACTGCTCGATGACGATGGCGCCGAGCATGATGAAGATGCCGCGCAGGATGAGCGCAATGATGATGCCCACCATCAACACTTCCTGCTGGTACTTCCTGGGCACGGAGAACCTGGCCATGATGATGATGAAGACGAACAGGTTGTCGATGCTGAGGCTGTACTCGGTTACCCAGCCTGCGACGAACTGGCTGCCAAATTCGGGCCCCGTAAATGCAAACATGGCTCCGGCGAATGCCAGGGCAAGGGTGACATAGAAGGTCACCCACAGGCCGGCTTCCTTCATGGACGGTTCGTGCGGCCGCCGCACCACCAGGAGAAGGTCAACCAGGAGAATCAGGCCGAGGACGGCAAATGAGCCAACCTCAAACCACAGGGGCAAATCGAGCACGGGAAAGCCTTTCGCAGGGTACACAAAATGGTGTAAGTCTCTCCGGCCAGCCTGTGCACTTTGTGCTGATGTGGCGGCCCGCTACGCCCGGCAGGGCAACTATGCCCTGCGTGTTGACGATCGTAGCGCTTGGGATACTCCCCTACGTCCTTTAACTGTACCCCAAGCCGGACACCCGCCCGCGGACGTCAGGCATGCCCTGCCGCCTGCATCTGGCGCAGCTCCTTCTTCAATTCGCTGACCTCATCGCGGATCCTTGCCGCCACCTCGAACTGCAGCTCCGCCGCGGCTCCATGCATCTGTTCGGTGAGCTGCCCGATCAGGCCCACCAGGTCCTCGGCCGGTGCGGCGGCCAGCCCGTCGGAACGGACCTGCGCCGCGCCCTTCCTGGCAGCGGCCTTGTTCGCCCCCGTGATGCCACGCTTGCCCTTGCCGTAGTCGAAGCTGCCCAGCAGCGCATCGGTATCGGCGTCTTCCTTGGCCAACTGGTCCGTGATGTCGGCGATCTTCTTCCGGAGCGGTTGCGGATCGACACCGTGTTCCTTGTTGTACGCCACCTGGATGGCGCGGCGGCGGTTGGTTTCGTCGATGGCGTTGGCCATGGAGTCGGTGATCCGGTCCGCATACATGTGCACCTGGCCGGAGACGTTGCGGGCGGCACGTCCGATGGTCTGGATCAGCGAGGTGGAGGAGCGCAGGAAGCCTTCCTTGTCCGCATCCAGGATGCTGACCAGGGACACCTCAGGAAGGTCCAGGCCCTCACGGAGGAGGTTGATGCCCACCAGGACATCGAAGGAACCCAGCCGCAGCTCGCGCAGGAGCTCCACGCGGCGCAGGGTGTCGACGTCAGAGTGCAGGTATTCGACTTTCACGCCGTGGCCCAGCAGGTAGTCGGTGAGGTCCTCCGCCATGCGTTTGGTCAGCGTAGTGACCAGGACGCGCTCATCCTTCTCCACCCGGGTCTTGATCTCGCCGAGGAGGTCATCGATCTGCCCCTTGGTGGGCTTGACCACCACCTCGGGGTCCACCAGGCCGGTAGGCCGGATGATCTGCTGGACGAAACCGTCCGCTTTGCCCAGCTCGTACTTGCCGGGGGTGGCTGACAGGTAAACGGTTTGGCCGACGCGTTCCAGGAACTCGTCCCACTTCAGCGGCCGGTTGTCCATGGCAGAAGGCAACCGGAACCCGAAGTCCACCAGGTTCCGTTTGCGCGACATGTCTCCTTCGTACATGGCGCCGATCTGGGGGATCGTCACATGGGACTCGTCCACCACCAGCAGGAAGTCGTCCGGGAAGTAGTCGAGCAGGCAGTGCGGCGCGGTGCCGGGTCCGCGGCCGTCAATGTGCGCTGAGTAGTTCTCGATGCCGTTGCAGAAGCCCATCTGCTGCATCATTTCGAGGTCGTACGTGGTGCGCATCCGCAGCCGCTGGGCTTCGACGAGCTTGTTCTGGCTTTCCAGCACCTTGAGCCGGTCGGCCAGCTCATCCTCGATCCGCTTGATGGCCCGCGCCATCCGTTCCGGGCCGGCCACATAGTGGGAAGCCGGGAAGACGTACATCTCTTCCTCGTCGCGGACGACCTCACCGGTGAGCGGGTGGAGGGTGTGGATGTTCTCGATTTCGTCGCCGAAGAATTCGATCCGGATGGCCAGTTCCTCGTACATGGGAATGATTTCCACGGTATCGCCGCGCACGCGGAAGGTGCCGCGGTGGAAGTCGACATCGTTGCGCGCGTACTGCATGGAAACAAACTTGCGGAGGAGGTCGTCCCGGTTCATTTCTGCGCCCTTGCGCAGGGTGACCATCCCGGAGATGTATTCCTCCGGGGTTCCCAGGCCGTAGATGCAGGACACGGTGGCCACCACGATCACGTCCCGGCGGGTCAGCAGCGCGTTGGTGGCGGAGTGCCGGAGCCGTTCAACCTCCTCGTTAATGGAGGAATCCTTCTCGATGAAGGTGTCCGTCTGCGCCACGTAGGCTTCTGGCTGGTAGTAGTCGTAGTAGGAGACGAAGTACTCCACCGCGTTGTTGGGCAGCAGTTCGCGGAATTCGTTGGCGAGCTGGGCGGCAAGGGTCTTGTTCTGCACCATGACCAGGGTTGGCCGCTGCACCTGCTCGATAAGCCAGGCGGTGGTGGCGCTCTTGCCGGTGCCAGTGGCACCGAGCAGCACAACGTCCTTTTCCCCGTTGTTGATGCGTTCGGTCAGCTCCGCGATGGCGGCCGGCTGGTCGCCCGCGGGCTTAAACTCGCTGATCACTTCGAAGGGCGCTACAACACGGTTGATCTCCTGCGCAAGGCTCATGAATCTAATTTACCGCCGGGCACCGACAGTGATGGGTCCAATCCGTTACGGGCGAACATCCGCCAGGCGTGGAGCGGGGTCAGGAACCGTACGACGGCGGTTCCCACCCGGTGGCTCTGGCCCACGCCGCCATCAGGGGCCAGGCGACGTCAGTGAACCACGGTTCCTTGGCCTCCGCGTAGGACCTGGTGCTGTCCGGGCCCGCGTGCTCCGCCGCAAGCTCCGCCTTGTGCCCTTCATAGAGGCTCCGGGCCGAGGGATCGCTCCGCAGCCAGTCGCGGAACATGAGCGCGTACCGCCATCCAGCCGAACCGTGCGCGCGCACGTGCACATTGACGGCGCGGCAGGGGTCTGCGTTGGCGTGGAACCGCTTCAACCATTCGCCCTGGTCCGGGGCGTTGGGCTTGGGAGTGTCGGCTTCGACGTCCCGTACCGCCGGAAAGCCTGCAGCGGACAGCAGTGGTGCGATCGCAGCGGCGACCGCAAGGTCCGGCACAGCCACCTGGAGGTCGATGACGTCCTTGGCGGAGAGGCCGGGAACAGCCGTGGATCCGATGTGGTCCACTGCCAAAATCTGCTCCGGGGCGGCCGCCGCAATCCGGGCCCCAATCCGGGCCGCCTGCTGCGCCCAGTCAGCCCGGTGCGGTTCCAGGACCGGGCCGCCATTCCGGGCGGCCCGTTGGCCCGCAGCCAGGTTGCGGGCGAAGGGGACCAGCCGCCCGTCCCAGAGCCGGTCCACCTGGACCAGCAGGTGCTGCACCGTACCGGAGTTGTCCAGGACGGCATCGGCAGCGGCCAGCCGGTCACCGCGCGTGGCCTGGGCGTCCATCCGGGCACGCGCTGCTTCCCTGGTCATTCCCCGGTGCTCGAGCATGCGCTGCAGCCGCACGTCGTCCGGTGCATCGACGACCACCACCAGATGGAAGCTGCTGCCCTGGCCCGTCTCCACCAGGAGGGGAATGTCCTGGACCACCACGGCGTCACCGGGCGCCGCGGCCGTGATGGCGGCGGCGCGGGCGCGCACCAGTGGGTGGACGATGGCGTTCAAGGCGGCGAGGCGCTCTGGATTGCCGAAGACCGCCGCGCCCAGACGGGCGCGGTCCAGCCGCCCGCCGTCGTCGAGCATCCCTGCCCCGAACTCCTCCGCGATGCGCTGCAACCCTTCAGTCCCGGGCTCCACAACTTCCCGGGCCAGCGCATCCGCGTCAACCAGCACGGCGCCGCGTTCCAACAAATGCGCGGCCACCACCGACTTCCCTGAGGCGATCCCGCCCGTCAACCCGATTCTCAGCACACCCCCACCCTACTTAGCCGCAGCTGCATCCGGTGCCAATGCGGATAGGCTGAAGGCATGACTGCAGGGGGTGCGGCCGCGGAGCCGCTGGTCCATATCGAGGATTTCCGGATGGATTTCGGTGACACCACCGTGATTCGGAACCTGTCCTTCGATGTCCAGGCAGGTGAGACATTCGGGTTCCTTGGCAGCAACGGTTCGGGAAAGACCACGACCCTCCGCGCCCTCCTGGGCATCTACCAGCCGACGTCCGGAGTTCTGCACATCGACGGAAAGCCCTTCGAACCCGGTGATGGGACCCGGCTGGGGTACCTTCCGGAAGAACGGGGCCTCTACAAGAAGGAACCTGTCCTGGATGTCATGGTGTATTTCGGCCGGCTCAAGGGCCTGGGCAAATCGCAGGCCCGCAGCTGGTCCCTGGCATACCTGGAACGCGTCCAGCTGGCGGACAAGGCAACCATGACCCTGGACAAACTCTCCAGCGGCCAGCAGCAGAAGGTGCAGCTCGGCGTCACCATCATGAACGACCCCGAACTCCTGATCCTGGACGAGCCTACAAAGGGATTCGACCCGGTAAACCGCCGCCTGCTGATGGACATCATCGAGGAACACAAGCGCGGCGGGGCAACGGTGATCATGGTCACCCACCAGATGGAGGAAGTGGAGCGCCTCTGCGACCGGGTGGTGCTGCTCAAGGACGGCACCTCCCGCGCCTATGGGACGGTAGCTGACGTCCAGGATCAATTCGGCGGCACGGTCTACCGTCTTTCCTATGCGGGAGACCAGGTCCTGCCCTCCTCAACGCTGTACGACGTGGTCCGGCAGGGAGGCGGCCGCGCTGAACTCGTCCCGCGGCCCGGCGGCAATGAAGCGGCAGTCCTTCGGGAGCTGGTTGCCGCTGGACTGCCGGTCAGCGGTTTTACCACCTCCAGGGTCTCCCTTGAGGAGATCTTTATCCAGGTATACGGCGAACAGCACGCGGCCGGAAGGGTTTGACCATGACGACGACACCGGCCAGGAAATCCTCCCCCAGCCGCCACAACCTCGGCACCGTGGTGGGCTTCGAGTTTGTCCGCACCATCAAAAAGCCGCGGTTCTGGATCGCGACCCTGGCTATTCCGGTGGTTATGGCCATCATCTTCGGGCTGCTCTTCATCAGCAACAGCTCAAGGAGCGCCTCCGCCGATGCGCAGAAAAACGCTGCCCTGGCATTCAGCTATACGGACAGGTCGGGAATCATCCCGGACCAGGTTGCCGCCGCAATGGGCGGCACCAGGGCGGACAGCTCCACCGACGGGGCCCGTGAGGTGAAGGAGGGACGCATCGAAGCCTTTTTCGCCTTCCCGGCCAATCCTGCCACGGAGGCAGTGAAGGTTTACGGTGCTGACAAGGGCGTATTCGACAACGGCAAATACGAGGCGGTCGCCAAACAGCTCCTGGCCCTGTCAGCGCAGGCCAAGATCGGTTCCGCAGCCATCACCGCGGCCTCCGGCGGCAACATCAAGGTGGAGACGGAAACCTATCGGGACGGCCAGGTCTCCGGCGGTTTCGGAGCCGCTGTGCCGCCCCTGATGTTCCTTGTGCTGTTTTACATCACGATCATCCTGCTCTCGAACCAGATGCTGAACAGCACTCTGGAGGAGAAGGAAAACCGGGTCACGGAGATGATCCTCACTACGCTGAATCCCACCACCCTGATCGTGGGCAAGATCATTTCCCTGCTGCTGGTTGGCCTGGTGCAGATTTCCGTGTTCCTGGCCCCAATCGTGGTTGGGTATGCCTTCTTCCGCGAGCGGCTTTCGCTTCCGGACATCGATCTGAGGGAGATCGTCTTCGAACCGGGGCCGCTGCTGGTGGGGGCACTGCTCCTGCTGGGCGGGTTTACACTCTTCACCGCCGTACTGGGCGCGATTGGCGCAGTGATGCCGAACGCCAAGGAAGCCGGGGTCATCTTTGGTCCGCTGATGGCCCTCATTTTTGTGCCCTTCTATGCCATCAGCCTCATCCTCAGCGACCCGCACTCCCCCATTGTCCAGGTGTTCACGTATTTCCCCTTGTCGGCCCCGGTAACCGCGATGCTCCGTAATGGCTTCGGCACGCTCGGCCCGGTTGAATCAGTGGTCACCATTGCCGAGCTGTTCATCGTGGGAATCCTGGTCATGCGCCTGGCCATTCATTTGTTCCGCTACGGCTCCATCCAATACACGGGGAAACTCTCCATCATGAGTACCTTCCATCGCCGTTCGGGCGAGGAACAACACCCGCCGGCACCCCATTAGACTGGGCCGGATGCAGGAGCAAGAGAGCCGGGCCACCTCCTACACCACGCTGGCAGCGGGCCGGGACGTCCGGAATGAACTTCAGGTCAAGCGCTCCAGGTTCATCACGGTCCTCCGGAGGGCGGGCACGGAAGACACAGCCCGTGATCTGGTGGCCGGCCTTCGCCGCGAGTTCCACGATGCCCGCCACCACTGCTCTGCATTCGTCATCGGGCCGGACCGGACCGTCCAGCGTTCGAGCGACGACGGCGAACCCGCCGGGACTGCCGGCATCCCCATGCTCGAGGCCCTGCTGAAAAGGGAAACCGCCACGGGGGTGGCCGACCTCAGCGACGTCAGTGCCGTCGTCGTCCGCTATTTCGGCGGCGTCCTGCTCGGCGCCGGCGGCCTGGTCCGGGCGTATTCGGAATCAATCTCGACAGCCTTGGACGTGGCGCCCCTTGTGCGGCGCAGCAGGCGCCGGATCTGTTCCACCGCCGTTCCGCACGCGGCAGCGGGGCGGCTGGAGAACGATCTGCGCGCCGCGGGTATGGTCATGGCTGACACCAGCTACCAGGACCGGCACGCGGTGCTGCGGATTGCGGTGGCTGACAACGCTGCCGCCATTGCTGCCGCGGCTGACCGGCTGCTCCAACTGACGGCAGGCGCCGCCGAGCTTACTCCCGACGGGACGGAATGGATCGATGAGCCCCTCGACTGATGTGACCCTGGCGGACGTGGATGAGGCAGTGGCTGACCGGCTGCTCCAACTGGCCAAACGCGACGCCTCGCCTGATGAAGTGGCGCCCCCGCTGGGCGGCCCTGGCTGGAACCTCGAGCGCACGGCCTGGTTCTACGGTTACCACCGCGCTGCAGCCGCCGGGTTGGACGGTCCTACGGCGGAAAAGTCCTGGGCCGTCTTCAACGGTTCTTGCATTGCCGGCTCCGTCCGGCTCAGGCGCGACCCCACGGCCGGGATCCCCTCTGCGGAGACCGGTATCTGGCTTGGCCGGAGCTTCCGTTCCCAGGGGATCGGCGGTGCCGCCCTGGACCTCGTCCTGGCGGAGGCCCGCCGGGCAGGCCTGAAGCGCGTCACGGCGCGTACCCTGTCCGGGAACCTCAGCGCCCAGCGGTTGCTCACCGCAGCAGGCGCGGCACTGACGCACGACGGCGACGGGACGGTCCTCGCCGTCGTCGACCTTTAGCGCGGTGGAGGGCCCGTCCGGACGGCGGCCAGGGCGCCAGGCGCCTATTGCCCGGAATGCACGGCGGGCGCCTTAAAGCACAGTGGGCCCCCGCTTTCGCGGGGGCCCACTGTGTCAGCCCGGGAAGTCCGGGCGGCGGCAATTAGTTGCCGGTCAGCTTCTCACGCAGGGCAGCAAGTGCCTCGTCCGAAGCCAGGGTGCCGGCACCGGTGTCGGTGGCAGCAGGCTCGGAGGAGTAGCTGGTAGCACCGGAATCGCTGTCACCGGAGGTTGCAGCTGCAGCGTCGTCGGCAGCGTGCTGGGCAACCTGCTTCTTGTGTGCTTCCCAACGGGTCTGGGCGTCAGCGTACTGCTGCTCCCAGGCGGCGCGCTGGTTCTCGTAGCCCTCGAGCCATTCGTTGGACTCGGGGTCGAAGCCCTCGGGGTACTTGTAGTTGCCCTCTTCGTCGTACTCTGCGGCCATGCCGTACAGAGCGGGATCGAATTCGGTGCTGTCGGCGTCGACGCCCTCGTTGGCCTGCTTGAGGGACAGCGAGATACGGCGGCGCTCAAGGTCGATGTCGATGACCTTGACGAACAGCTCGTCACCAACGGAGACAACCTGCTCGGCCAGCTCAACGTGGCGCACGGCGAGCTCGGAGATGTGGACCAGGCCTTCGATGCCGTCTTCGACGCGGACGAACGCACCGAACGGAACGAGCTTGGTGACCTTACCCGGAACAACCTGGCCGAGGGCGTGGGTGCGGGCGAAGGTCTGCCACGGATCTTCCTGCGTAGCCTTGAGCGACAGGGAGACGCGCTCGCGGTCCAGGTCGACCTCGAGAACCTCGACGGTGACTTCCTGGCCAACTTCGACAACCTCGGACGGGTGGTCGATGTGCTTCCAGGAGAGCTCGGAAACGTGGACGAGGCCGTCTACGCCGCCCAGGTCCACGAATGCACCGAAGTTGACGATGGAGGAAACGACGCCGGGACGAACCTGGCCCTTTTCCAGCTTGTTGAGGAACGTGGAGCGGACCTCGGACTGGGTCTGCTCGAGCCATGCACGGCGGGACAGCACAACGTTGTTGCGGTTCTTGTCCAGCTCGATGATCTTGGCTTCGATCTGCTGGCCGATGTACGGAGCAAGGTCGCGCACACGGCGCATCTCGACGAGGGATGCGGGCAGGAAGCCACGCAGGCCGATGTCGAGGATAAGACCACCCTTGACGACCTCGATGACGGTACCGGTGACGACACCGTCTTCTTCCTTGACCTTCTCGATGTCGCCCCAGGCGCGCTCGTACTGAGCACGCTTCTTGGAGAGGATCAGGCGGCCTTCTTTGTCTTCCTTGGTGAGCACCAGGGCTTCGACCTGATCGCCAACGGAGACAACGTCCCCGGGATCAACGTCGTGCTTGATGGACAGCTCGCGGGAGGGGATGACACCTTCGGTCTTGTAACCGATGTCGAGCAGGACTTCATCGCGGTCGACCTTGACGACGGTACCTTCGACGAGGTCTCCGTCGTTGAAGTACTTGATGGTGGCGTCGACAGCTGCGAGGAAGTCCTCAGCGGTACCGATGTCGTTAATCGCGACTACGGGGGTACCGGGCTTCTCGGTGGAGGTGATGGTCATGTAGTAGGGGCTCCGTTGTGGATAGTTAGTCGGTCAGGCAAACCGGCGCGCCCGCGTTATGGAACGCAGGCGCGATTCTCGGTGAATCCGATGGATTCCCCGGGTCATCCTGATTTGTGGATTGCTTTCAATGCCGTCTTTAGGGGACCGCAAGCGCGTGCACGTGGTACACGCCCGTTCATTCTAGTCGCTGCCGGCAATGGGGGTCAAAGCGGGCGGGGAGCCGGGACGGGGCTCAGAAGTGGGTCAGGCAGTGCGTCGCCCGTTCCACCGCAAACATCTGGCGCGCCCGAAGGGCGGCCCCCGGCCGCAGCTCGCTGATGGCGCCGGCAGCCTTCAGGGTGACCGGGCACACACCACCGAGGAAGATCGAGGACAGCGCGGCGACCCCCAGTTCGAGATCGGCGGCGGTGCCGTCGGGGAGGCGTTCGACGGCGGCCTGGCCGCCCTCCACGGTCAGGGCAAAAATCCCCGGCGTGAGGCCGAGCGGATCATCGACGTTGAGGACCAGCCGGCCATCGGCCGGGTAGTGCCGCGCAGCGAGGGCTTGCGGAACGTCGAGGATCCTGAGCCAGAGCATATCGCGGCTGTCCGAGGCGTCGATGCAGCGGGGGTCAGCCAGGGCCCAGGCGAGGGGATCATCCACCGGGGCCTCGTTCCAGGTAACCCGTTCAACGAGGTCGATGGCCGCCAGGTACTGCCAGAGTTCGAGGTAAGCGTGGTCGGTGGCGGCCACAAGGTCCACCACTTCCACCGTGTAGGGGGTGGTGTCCCAGCCAAGGAACTTGTAGGAGACGTAGCCGTCGATGGTTGCGTCCGGGCCGTAGTGCAGCGCCACCTTGATGGCGGGATCTTCCTTGCCGTCGCGTCCCAGCGACCCGGAGGCCAGGTGCCGGTACCATTCCTGCCGGCCGAGGGACCCGGGCGTGTGCCGGTGGACGCGTTCGAACACGGCGGGAGCCACGTCCAGCAGTGTTTTGGGGTCCGCCACTTCCACGGCGCCCGTGGCCGTGTGCCGCAGGGTGAACCGGCCCGTGGTGTCCACCTTCACGGTGCGCTCGAGGCTTGCGACGCCGTAGCCGAACCTGCCGTAAATGCTGCCCTCCGAGGCTGTCAGCGCTGCCATGGCGACGCCGTCGTCCTTGGCAGCCTGGAGGTCTTCGGTCATCATGCGGCGCAGGAGGCCGCGCCGGCGGTGCGAAGTGCGGACGGTCACGGCCGTGACCATCTGCGTCTCCAGCATGCGGCCGAAACCAATGTTCAGGGTCTTGCGGAAGGTCCCGAACGTGGCAACGGGCACCTCGGCAGGCAGCGAGGACGGGGCCACGGGACCGGTCTGGTAAGCCCCGGTGAAGATCCGGCCATCGACCTCGTAGGTGGCAAGGGACCGCTCCCGGTGTTCGGGCGTTCGGGTGGAGTCGTGGAAACCGAACCCAACGGCCTTGGCCCAGGTTTCGGCCTCCGCGTACCCTTCGTTGCCTTTGGACACGGCGGGAAAGCGCCGGATTTCATAGTTTCCGCTCAGATCGCCCATTTACCCGAGCCTAGCCAATGGATCCGGCGCTTGACCAGCACAAACGCACCGGCCGCCTGCTGGGCGGGCGTGAAGCCTAGTGGCCGGCGTCGTACCAGCTGGGGCCGACGCCGATCTGCACTTCCAGCGGCACGCTGAGGTCGGCTGCGGCAGCCATCTGCTCGGTGACGAGTTTCTCGACGGTTGCGCGTTCACCGGCGGCCACTTCGAGGACCAGTTCATCGTGGACCTGGAGCAGCATCCGCGATTTCAGCCCCTGGGACTGAAGTTCGGCGTGGACGCCCAGCATGGCGCGTTTGATGATGTCGGCGGCGGACCCCTGGATGGGGCTGTTGAGCGCGATCCGCTCGGCGTTCTCGCGCAGCTGGCGGTCGGTGCTGGTGAGGTCCGGCAGGTAGCGGCGGCGGCCTTCAATGGTGGCCGTGTAGCCGTCCACCCTGGCCTGGTCCACTACTCCACGGAGGTAGTCCCGGACGGCGCCGAAGCGGTCGAAGTAGTCCTTCATGAGGGTGCGGGCCTCATCGACGGAGATCTCGAGCTGCTTGGACAGGCCAAAGGACGTCAGTCCGTAGGCCAGGCCGTAGGACATGGCCTTGACCTTTGAGCGCATGGCACTGGTGACCTGGTCCGTGGGGACGTGGAAGATATTGGAGCCGACGAACCGGTGCAGGTCCTCGCCGTCCTTGTAGGCCTGGATCAGGCCTGCGTCGCCGGAAAGGTGTGCCATGATGCGCATCTCGATCTGCGAGTAGTCAGCTGACAGCAGGCACTCGTACCCGTCGCTGACCACGAAGATGCCGCGCACGCGGCGGCCTTCCTCACTGCGGATGGGGATGTTCTGCAGGTTGGGGTTGTTGGACGAGATGCGGCCGGTAGCTGCCACGTTCTGGGCGTAGGTGGTGTGGATCCGCCCGTCTTCGGCCACGGACTTCTTCAGCGACTCGATCATCTGCCGCAGCTTGGCGGCCTCCCGGTGCGCCATGAGCTGGACCAGGAACTCATGCCCGGTCTTCTCCAGCAGGTTCTTCAGCGATGCGGCGTCCGTGGTGTAGCCGGACTTGATCTTCTTGGTTTTGGGGAGCTGGAGCTCGTCGAACAGGACGGTCTGGAGCTGCTTGGGCGAGCCCAGGTTGACCTCGTGGCCGATGGCGGCGAATGCCTGTTCCTGGGCCTGGTCGATCACCCGCGCCAAATCGGCGAGCTGTTCTTCCATTTTGTCCATGTCGATCGCGATGCCGGCGAGTTCCATGTCCGCCAGGACGCGGCTGACCGGCAGCTCCAGGGTGGACAGGAGTTCCTCGGCGCGGCGGTCCTTGAGTTCGTCCTCGAAGTAGCGGCTCAGGGCCAGTACCACGGCGCCGGCCTGGACCAGGGCGTCGGCAGCGGCGGTGTCCTCGCCGTCGAAGGACAGCTCCAGTTGACCCGCTTTGGCCGTGGTGGCCGGTATGCCCACGTTGAGGTGGTGCTGGGCGAGTTCAGCCAGTTCGTACGTGCGCCGGTCCGGCTGGATCAGGTAGCCGGAGATGGAGGTGTCGTCCACGACGCCCTCCAGCTCCAGTCCTCGGGCCGAAAGTGCCTTGAGCGCGGCTTTGAAACCGTGGATCACCTTGGGCGCCCCGGGATCGCGCAGCCATGTGGCCAGCACGTTTTCGGTTTCAGCGTCCTGGCCGGCAAGGTCGACATAGACTGCCGCGTCCCCGCGGACAATTGCCACCCCTGCAGCGTCCTCCCCGATCCGGCCGGGCACGAGGTCGACGGCCAGCGCTGACCGCTGCCCGGTGCCGCCGGCCAGGAACGCGGCCAGCTCCGCGGCACCGGCAGGGGTGCTGTAATTCGGGGTTTCGATGCTTTCGCGCTCCGCGGCGGGGGTGTCTGCGTCGCCGTACAGGGCAAATAACCGGCCGCGGATGGCCTTGAACTCGAGCTGGTCGAAGAGGTCCTCGATGGCGGCCTGGTCAGGGCGTGGCTGGTAGAGGTCGTCGAGGGTGACGGGGAGCTCGAGGTCGGTGTGGAGCTGGTTCAGCCGGCGGTTGCGCTTGACGGCGTCAACATTCTCCCGCAGGGCATCGCCCACTTTACCGCCGATCGAATCGAGGTGTTCCAGGACGCCTTCGAGGCCGCCGTAGAGGTTGATCCACTTGGCTGCGGTCTTGGGTCCGACCCCGGGAACACCGGGAAGGTTGTCCGCCGTCTCCCCCACCAGGGCGGCGAGGTCGGAGTAGCGCCCCGGACTGACAAAATACTTCGCCTCGATGGCGGCAGCATCCATCCGCGGGATGTCGCTGACCCCCTTGCGCGGGTACAGCACGAAGACGTTGTCCGTGATGAGCTGGAATGCGTCCCGGTCTCCGGATACGAGCAAAACCTCGAACCCTGCTTTCTCGCCCATGGCAGCCAGGGTGGCCAGGATGTCGTCGGCCTCGTAGCCGGGCATCTTGATGGTCTTAATGCCCCAGGCCTCCATGACTTGGCCGATGAGGTCGATTTGGCCGCTCATTTCACGGGGGGTTTCGTTCCGGCCGCCCTTGTACTCGCTGTACTCGGTCTTGCGGTGGGTGGATTCGTCAGAGACGTCGAACGCGACCGCGATGTGGGTGGGCTGCTGCTCCTTGATGAGGTTGATCAGCATCGAGGTGAAGCCGTGGATGGCGTTGGTGTGCTGGCCGTTGGAGGTGGAGAACTTGTCCGCCGGCAGCGCGAAGAAGGCACGGAAGGCCATCGAGTGGCCATCAAGGACCAGCAGCCGCGGCTGGCTGGTGATGGGAACCACCGGCGCTTCGGTGGCTGAAACAGACCCGCCGGCGGCGGGGGCGACGCTCGTCACTGCAGGCTTTAGGGCGTCGGCGGGGCGCTGCCCGGCAGCCCCCTCATCGATGGCCTGGGACGGGAAGGGAGCCGGTTTGGTTGTTTCACTCACAGGTGCCAGCCTAGTTGCCATGACAGACAATTTCACGCCGGGCCCTTTCGCCAAAGAGCTGGCGGCCGCCGGGATCCCCGACCATATGCATGACTGGCTGGGCGCCTTCGGGGTCGGTGCCCTGGTGGTCAAGATGGGGATCCATTTCCTGGAGATGAGCCCGGAACGCACGGTCGCCACCATGCCGGTGGAAGGCAACACGCAGGTGGCCGGAATCCTGCACGGCGGCGCGCACGTGGTCCTCGCCGAAACCCTGGGCTCCTTCGCCTCCGGCATGCACGCGGGGCCGGGACGCCACGCCGTCGGAATCGAAGTCAACGCCACGCATCACCGGTCCATCGCTACGGGCCTGGTGACGGGCACCTGCACGGCGGTCCACTTGGGCCGGACCCTGGCCACCCACGAAATCGTCATGACCGACGCCCAGGGCCGGCGCCTCTCAACGGCGCGGATCACCAACCTGCTGCGGGACAACGCCGGCTGACGCGCGCGGCCTCAGGACTGCCGGCCGGCCGCCGGGTGAAGAAGGTACCGCAACTCCACGATCCCCCGGCCCAGGGTGCGTGAGGCAGCCAACTCCAGGGGCGGCGTCGGGCCCTTCATGGGCAGCAGCCGCTTTCCCTCCCCCAGCACCACCGGTATGACGGAGAGGATGATCTCGTCCAGCAGGCCGGCGTCGGCGAACTGGGCCGCCAGCTTGCCGCCGCCCACCACCCAGATGTTCCGGCCACGGGCCGCCTGGCGGAAGTCTGCCGTGAATTCCCGCACGTCCCCGCGCACGAAGGTGATGTCTGCCCCGTCCGGTGCCCGGTGTTCATGGTGGGTGAAGACATAGCAGGGCGTACCGTCGTACGGCCAGGTACCGGGTTCATGCTCCATCAGCCAGGCGTAGGTTTCCCCGCCCATGACAATGCAGCCCACACCTGCCATGAAGTCGTTGTAACTGTCGGTCCCGCCGTCGAAACCGTCGAACTGCAGCAGCCAGTCGAGATCGTCAGTGGGTGTGGCAATGAAGCCGTCGAGGGACGCGGCCACAAAGTATTGGATGCGCGGCATGGCCCCAGCCTAGCCAGCAGGCCCTGCTGGGCCAACAGGCCGGCCAATGGTGTGCGCCGCCAGCCCCGGGGCTGCTACTTGGTGAAGTACGGGATGATCAGGTACAGCCCGAGAAGCACAGCCACCCCGCACAGCCCGAAGCACAGGTACGCGATGGAGCGTTTGACCCCGGGGGACGCCTGCTGGGCATCGCCGGCGATGGCGGTGAACCGGACCCCAAGCGAGTAGAGGGTCACCACAATTGCCGCGGACACGAGCGTGGTGCCTGCAACGGTCAGGAGTTCCAACCACTTCATCGCTGATTCTCCTTGGAGTTGTTGGCTTTGGCGTCAGCCTGCGCCTTGGCTTTTGCTTCCGCCCGGGCGCGCGCCAGGGCCTTCTTCTTGGCGAACCGGACGGCCTGGCCGGCTTCCTCGACCTCGACGGCGTTCTGGTGGCTCACGGAAGACTTGCGGGAGTAGAAGAACATGAACAGGACCGCCGCGGTGCCGGCGATCGCGGCGATGAGGACACCAACGACGCCGGTCTTCACCAGCAGCGCGGTCAGGGCGCCGACGACGCCGGCGGCCGGCAATGTGAAGAGCCACCCCAGCGCGATCTTGCCCACCATGTTCCAGCGGACTGTGGTGCCGCGGCGTCCCATGCCGGAGCCGATCACGGAACCCGAAGCCACCTGCGTGGTGGAGAGGGCAAAGCCGAGGTGCGAGGAGGCAAGGATGGCAGAGGCGGTGCTGGTTTCGGCGGCGAAGCCCTGCGCGGGTTTGACCTCGGTCAGGCCCGAGCCCATGGTGCGAATGATCCGCCAGCCGCCGGCATAGGTTCCGATGGCGATGGCAAGGGCGCAGGCGGTGATCACCCATAGCTGGGGGCCGGAGCCGGGCGTCTGGCTGCCGGCAGCGATCAGCACCAGCGTGATGATGCCCATGGTCTTCTGTGCGTCATTGGTGCCGTGGGCCAGCGCCACCAGGCTGGAGGTGAAGACCTGGCCGGTACGGAAGCCACCGCGTTTCTGGGTGAGCTTGGACCCCGTCTCGGGATCCTGGCGTGCGGTGAGGGCGTAGGCCAGGCGGGTGCATACGTAGGCGGCAAGCCCTGCAATAACGGGGGCGAAGACCGCGGGCAGGATGACCTTCTGCAGCAGGCTCTCAAAGTTGACCGAGTTGAAGCCCGCTCCTACGACAGCGGCGCCGATCAGTCCGCCGAAGAGGGCATGCGAGGAACTGGAGGGCAGGCCCTTCAACCATGTGACCATGTTCCACAGAACGGCCCCATCAACCCGGCAAAGATGATTTCGGGAGTGATCTGCACGCCTCCGGACCCCTCGCGGATGATGCCGCCGGAAACGGTCTTGGCCACCTCCGTGGACAGGAAAGCACCCACCAGGTTCAGGACGGCTGCCAGGGCCACTGCTGTCCGGGGCTTGATTGCACCCGTTGCGATGGGCGTAGCCATGGCGTTCGCGGTGTCGTGGAAGCCGTTCGTGAAGTCGAAAAATAGTGCCAGTCCAATGACCAGCGCCACCATGAAGGTGATATCCACCTGTTGCCCAATCTGCAGAGTCGACGTTCAGCAGTTTCTCGTACCAGGCTGCCGTGGACAGCATAGTTCACCAGCTGTTTGCGTGGAATGACTTGTGTTGTTGGCACAACCGGTGGGAAACCTTATCGATCGTACGCGTCCACGGCATGAGGTCAAAACACGGGTCGGGCCAGAAATGCGTGGATCCGGTCGAGTTCCGCGGGCGTGATTCCGTGCCGTGGGTGGGGTGAGACCGTGAGGATGCGCCGGCCCAGGAAACCTGCCCATCGTTGCGCTTCGGCCTCGAATGCGAGCTGGTCGTCCACCCAGGCGACCGCCCTCGGCCCGGTTTCTTCGACGTCGTCCTGGATGGCGCGGAGTTTCCACCAGCCAGTCCCGCCGGCTGCGCCGTCTGCGGCCAGGTACGGCCAGCCGCCGCCCGTGAGTCCGATGGCGGGGCACAGGTATTGGGGCGCGAGTTCCTCCCAGCTGGTGAGCCAGACGCACCGCAGTCCCGGCATCAGGGCCAGGGAGTTCAGCCCTGCCACGAGCTCGGCCGCGAAGGCTACGGGCAGCAACCCGGCGTCGGCGTGCTGCCAGGAGGAACCCCAGCCGGTGGTCCCTTCGGGGCTGAACGGACAGATGACTCCGTCGACGTCCAGATAGAGGGTGCACTCCATCCCGCAGCCCCGGGCAGCCTCAGCCGCCGTGGAGCTGCGCGGCCCGGGGACCGGCGTCCAGTTCCGGGGCGAGTTTCTCCTCGAGTGCTGCGAGGGTAACGTCCGGCAGTGCTATGAGGCCGTCCAGCTCGCGCCGTACCCGTTTGTAGGCTGCCTGCCGTTCGGCGGGAGTGGCTGCCGAGTTCTCAGCGATCATCAGCAGTTTGCGGGCTGTGGCAAGGCGTTCACGTTCGGGTCCACTGAATTTGCTGTCCCTGATGCGGCGCGCTTCACGCTCGGCCACGTCGAGGGCCACGGCGAAGTTGTTGACCGCCTGCCGGTACGCGTCCAGACCGGACACGGACCGCAGGTCTTCGGCGTTCGCTGGACGCTGCCCGTCGGCTTCCCGTTTGGCGCGAAGGAAGGCCACGGTGAGGGGTTCGCGGACGTCGGTCATGAGGGGGAAGTCGATGAGTTTGCCCACGTCGAGCTCATACTCCAGCCAACGGCGGTTGGTGGCATCGTGCGTGGCCATCAGCGCGCGCACCTCCGCCGTCGACGCCTCCTCGGCTTCCACCGCCTGGTTCTTGAGGGCATGGAGTTCAACCCGGCGCCGGTGGCGGCGCTCCGCCGAACGCCGCCAGCCCCCTGCCCACCGGCCGGCAAAAGCCATCAGTGGAAACACCATCCACCATTTATCGGACAGGAACTCCATCAAGGACCTCACGCGTTAATCCTCGCAGTCCGGGGGCGTGGCCTCAAGAAGCACCGGTAAGATCCGCGGGCAACCGGCCCCGCACCCCTCCAGCCGCTACCGCCGGGTGGTCACGGTGCCGCGGTTGCCTGCCCCGAGTTGACGTTCACCAGCCATGAGACGCCGAACCGGTCCGTGCACATGCCAAAGACGTCACCCCACGGCGCCTTCTCCATGGGGACTGTCACCGCTCCCCCGTCGCCGCTGAGCTTTTCGTAGTAGCCGCGAAGTTCCGCCTCGTTGTCGCCGCTCAGGGATACCGAAATGGCAGATCCTGCGTGGTACTCCATGCTGTTCGGGGTGTCAGCGCCCATGAGCACCAAGCCCTGGGTGGTGGTCAACATGCCGTGCATGATCTTCTCCGCTTCCGCTGGATCCTCGCTGGCTTGGAAGTCGCCGAAAGTGCTTAGCGTCAGTTCGCCGCCAAACACGGATTGGTAGAAGTTCATGGCATCGCGTGCATTATCGCGGAAGCTCAGGTAGGGATTGAGGATCGTGGGCATGTTGGGATCTCCTTCACAGTGCCGGAAGTTGCTGGGCCCGAAACCCGGGGCAGACAACATCCTGCCCGATCCGGGTGAGGACCGGTAGGGGGAACGGTCCCCTGTCCGGCCTGCTGCATGGTGCGGTGGGGGCCCGGGGAACGTAGGCTCGGGGCATGGCCAGATTTTTCGATGTTCATCCCCACGACCCGCAGCCCCGCGCCATTGCCCAGGCGGTGAAGATCATCCGCGACGGCGGCCTGATCGCCTACCCCACGGACTCCTGCTACGCCTTGGGTGCGCAGATGGGAAACCGGGAAGCCCTGGACCGGATCAGGAGCATCCGGCACCTGGACGACAAGCACCACTTCACGCTGGTCTGCCGGGATTTCGCGCAGTTGGGCCAGTTCGTGAACATCGGCAACGACGTCTTCCGCAGCATCAAGGCGGTGACACCCGGAAGCTACACCTTCATCCTGCCCGCCACCAAGGAGGTTCCCAAGCGGCTGCTGCACCCCAAGAAGAAGACCGTGGGCGTGCGCATCCCTGACAACCGCGTGGTCCAGGCGCTGCTGGCCGAACTGGGTGAGCCGCTGCTCTCCAGCACGCTGCTGCTGCCGGACGAGGAGGAGCCGCTGACGGTGGGCTGGGAGATCAAGGAGCGCCTTGACCACCAGGTCGATGCCGTGATTGATGCCGGGGACTGCGGCGCCGAGCCCACCACGGTGGTCGACTTCTCCAGCGGTGTGGCCGAGGTTGTCCGCCGTGGCATGGGCGACCCCTCCCGCTTCGAATAAACCTGCTTCGGTTAGTCCCGGGCCACCCCTGCGCTCCCGGGGCACTTTGGCGGGGCCGCCGTCGTAATTTCCGACGGCGCCCGGCGTGTCCGTGCCAAAGTGCCCCGTTTTGGAGGGCGCGGGTCAGTCGTTGTTGGCGTCAGTCTGCTTTTTCGCGCGGCTCGGCTGCACCCGGGGCGGTTCGCCGGGCATCTTGGGATAGTCCGGCGGAAACGGCATCTCGCCCAAACCCGCTTTGGTGTCGCGGTCCCACCAGTCGAGCAGCGTGCCAATGGAGCCGGGGTTCCCGCCAAACCGGGACCAGGGGTCACCAACGGTTTTCAACCTGTCCGGGACGGTGAGGACAGTGAAGTCCTTGGGATCAACGGTTTCGAGTTCATCCCAGGTGATGGGGCAGGATACCGGGGCGTGCGGAAGGGCCCGCGGGCTATAGGCGCCGGCGATGGTGCGGTCCCGGTTGGCCTGGTTGAAGTCCAGGAAGACCCGTTGACCGCGTTCCTCCTTCCACCACGCCGTGGTTACCTTGTCCGGCATGCGCCGTTCGACCTCCCGGGCGGCGGCGATGACTGCGTGCCGGACGTCCAGGAATTCATGCACGGGTTCGATTGGCGCGTAGACATGCAGTCCCCGGTTTCCGGAGGTCTTGATGAACGATTCCAGCCCTGCCTCCGACAGGACGTCCTTGAGCACCAGGGCGGCCGGCACGGCGTCGCCAAAGTCGGTTCCGGGCTGTGGGTCAAGATCGATGCGCAACTGGTCCGGATTGTCGGTGTTCCCGGCGCGGGACGGCCAGGGGTGGAAGACCACGGTGTTCATTTGCACGGCCCAGACGGCGGCCGCCGGCTCGTCGAGGACCAACTGGGGATGGGACCGGGCACTGGGGTACACCACCTTCACGGACCGGACGAAGTCCGGCGTTCCCCTCGGCGGGTTCTTGGAGAAGAACATCTCGCCCTCGATGTTGTCCGAGTACCGCTGGAGCGACACGGGGCGGTCCCCGTTGGCGGCGATGAACGCCTCCCCGACGTCGCAGATGTACCGTGCGAGGTCGAGCTTGGTCAGGCCCAGGTCGGGCCAGAGAACCCGGTTGGGGCTGGAGATGCGCATCTCACGCCCGCCGTTGGGACCCGGGACGGTAATGGTGGTTTGTTCGCTCGCCATGGGGACAACGTACACCCCGCCGCGCGGACGCTGGACCATTTGTCCCGCTGGTCCGGCATGATGGTCCCATGCCCGGAACCGATCAGCAGCTGACCATTCCCGTGGGCGATGGCACAGTGTCGGCCGCCTACGGCCGTCCCGGCAAACCTTCACCCCACGCACCCACCGTCGTGGTGGCTCATGGTGCCGGCGCCGGTATGGAGGACCCGTTTCTTCTCGGCTTCACCGATGCGCTCAACGTCCTGGGCCTCGCCACGCTCCGGTTCAACTTTCCGTACCGGGAAGCGGGCCGCAAGTTCCCGGACCGGCCTCCGGTGGCCATCGCCACCTGGCGGGCTGTGATGGATGCCGCGGCGAATCAGGCTGCCCTGCGCGGCGACACCGGCCCTTTGGTGGCCTGCGGCAAGTCATTCGGCGGCCGGATGGCGTCAATGGCCGTCGCGGCGGGAATGCCGGCGGCCGGCCTGGTCTATCTGGGATATCCACTCCATCCGCCCGGCAAACCAGACAAGCTGCGTGACGAACACTTGTATGGGTTGGCCACTCCGATGCTGTTCCTGCAGGGAACCCGGGACACGTTTGCCACGCCGCACATCCTCGAGGATGTAGTCTCCCACATCGGCCGCAACGCCGTCCTGCAGTGGGTCGAGGGCGGGGACCACTCGTTTGCGGTTGCTGGTCACAAACGGCCGGCAGGCGAAGTCGGAGCGTCACTGGCCGTGCCGGTGGCTGAATTCATCAGTTCCCTGGAGTGACCGCGTCCAGTCCTGCCAGCCTGGCCAGGTCCACGCGGTTGCCTGCGCCGGTCTTCCTCAGCATGTTGGAGATGTGCGAGCTGACGGTCTTTTCGCTGATGACCAGGGCGCTCGCGATTTCGCTGTATGTCTTGCCGGCAACCACGAATTCGAGAATGACCTGTTCCCGCGGAGTGAGTCCGGGCAGGTGTGCCCGCTTAACGCCAACGGCCGGCAATGGGTCAGCGGCGATGTGGGCGTGTACTGCGAGCCGCTCCAGGGCTTCCTGTTCGGGAGCGGACCGGAGTTCACGGGCCAATGCCAGGCCGCGCCGCAGGAGCGCTGGGGCCCGGTGCCGCCCCGACTGGCCCTGGAGCAGCATCGCTTCGACGGCCCGCCTGCAGCAGTAGGCTTCCTCCCAGGGCAGGTTTCCGGCGTTGAAGGCGTCGGCTGCAAGGACCCAGGACCCACCATTCCCAGATATCCCCCGGACCCTGCCCAGTTCGGCCTCATACAACAGCGAAAAGGCCGTGGTCTGGCGCCGGTACAGGTCGGTATGGGAACCGGATTCGAAAAGCCCGGAAGGAAACCGCTCCTTCAGCTGTCGGGCCTCGGCAACGAATCCGTCCGGCGGGAAGCCGGTGTCCCTGGCCTGTTGGGCCAGGTCGGCCAAGGCACGGGCGGCCAGCGGGAGCAGCCATTCGCACATGGTCGGTGGTGGGCCGGGCCGCATGGCACCCGCCAGCGAGGATTCGTAGGACATCCGGAAATGCCCGACGGCGGATTCCACCTGCGCCCGGACGGCGGCGAAGCTGAGGTTCACGAATGCGCCACTGTCCGTATTGATTTCCTCCGCCCTCGCCAGGTGGGCTGCGGCCTCGGCGCCGCGGCCCTGCAGGAGGGCAAGCCGGGCTGCCGTGAGCCGCCCGCTGACGTCTCCCATAGGGCCGGGATCGAGGTTTATCGCGATCCTCAACGCCTCCTGGGTCGCCCGCCAGTTTCCCACCACCAGGTGGCTGGCGGCTTCGTCCGCCGCGAGCTTGGCCACATACGTGTGCGGGCCGCCGCAGGCAGCCAGCTCCAGCCTGCCCGCGTGCATGAGGTCCGCGTAGAGGGCGCTGGTCCAGGCCTCCTGGGCATTCCCCAGCCAGCTGATGGCGTGAACGTAACCCCAGAAATCGTGCGCCTTGAGCGCTTCCGCGGCGCCCTGGCGGGCAAGCTGGGCCGCCCTGTCCGGCAGATCGGCGCGGACGGCCACCATGGCGGATGCGGTGAGCGCGTAGGACAATGCCCGGGGGTGCCCGGCCCGCCGCGCCGCTTCCAGGGAACTGGCCGCTGCCGCCGGCCCTCCCGGAAGGCCGTTCCATTGGCATGCATAGGAAAACTCTGCCAGCGCGAAGGCATGCTGCCAGCTTTCCGGCGCAGCCCCGGACAGCCTCACCGCTTCGGTGACACCGTCCATGGCATAGAACTCCTGCCCCGTGGAATATCGCAGGTGGGTGCGGCGGATCAGCAGCTCCGCAGCGGCCAGGGGTTCCGCCGACAGGTCCATCCCTGCCAGCAGTGCATCCACTGCCTCAAGTTCAGCTGCAAAAGCCCCCGTTGTCTGGGCAGCCGCCCGGATCCGGTCCCATAGCTCCCGCTGCGCCCTTTCTTCCCCGGACATCTGATGGTGAAGCGACGCCGCCCGCTGGAGCATGCGGAGCCTCTCGGCTGCGGAACCCGAAGCGGTCAGCGGATCGCCGGCTGCCAGGGCCCATCGATATGCGGCGGGGCTGTTCCCGGCGAAATAGTAGTGGTCCGCGATGACGGCCGGAAGTTGGGGGTCCGGGTCCGTGCTGGCCTGCAACTCATACATCGAGGCGAACGCGGCGTGCCGGATCTTCCGTTCGTCCGCGGACACATCCAGCTCCAGCACCTCGGCAATCAAGGGGTGGTGGAACCAGTAGGTGCCGTTCGGGCCCAGATCGAGGATGCCGCGGGCGGATGCTGCCTGCAGAAACAGCGTCACCCGGGTGCTGTCCTGCAACTGTTCGCCCGCTGCCACGGCAGCCAATTCGTGCTCCGTCACTGCCCGGCCGGCCACCGCCAGAAGGCGGGTCAGGTTACGCGCACCCTGCGGCAAGCCACGCCAGGACCGAAGCACCGCCTGCCTGAGGTCGCCGTGGAGCCCCTGGGGAAGTTGGGCCGTACCGGCCGGAAGGCCGCCCACCAGCAGGGCCGTGAAGTAGGGATTGCCGGCGGTCCGGCCAAACACGTCCGTCACGAGGGACTGCGGCGGCGGTGCCCCCAGGATGCCTGCTATCTGGGACTCCGTCGCCGGCCTGTCCAGCGGGCCGAGATCCAGCATTCGGACCTGTGACAGCCGCCGGACGTCCGCCAGCCACGTCTGCAGGGGGTGGCTTTCGCCGAGTTCGCCCGCCCTCAGGGTGCAGATGATTCCCAGGCGCCGCTCGGACGGTCCGCCCGCCAGGTACATGAGGACGTCCAGTGTGTCCTGGTCCACCCAATGCAGGTCATCGATGACCAGGAAGACCGGAGTAGTGGCGCTGGCCGAGGTCAGCCAGTCGTCCACCAGCAGGGGCACGTTTCCGGCGTACCCGCCGTCCATTGCCGCGGATAACGGAACGGCGGGCGTATAGGACGGGGCGGAACGCAAGGCTGACCGCAGGCCAAGGTAGGGAACGGTCACATCGCCCAAGGGCAGGGCGGCACCGCGAAGGATTACGTCGCCAGGCCCCGCGGCAGCGCACGCAGCCTGGACCAGCGCCGTCTTGCCGACGCCGGCATCCCCGGAAACAACCGCGGTCTGCGCGGTGCCACTCCGAACGGCGTCCATCATGTCGGTGAGCGCCGTAAGCTCCTGGTCGCGCCCCACCAGGGAGGGGCCACCAGTGTTCTTGCCGGCCACCATCACAGCGTCCCACCACAGTCGGCCGGCAGTACAGGGGTGGCCTGCCACAAAGATGAGGAGTAGGGATCCCCCTTCTGAGGGTGCATACCGGATGTGGGGGAAGGAGGACAGCGGAGAGTGTGGGTGTCAGTCCAACAATGAGCCAAGGAGGCCGGATCATGACTGCCATACTCCGTTCACCGCGACGCACCCAGGGCGTTGCCGCCCTACTCTTCGTGGCCGCGCTGTTCACTGCCGGGCCAGCGTTCGGATTCCCGGACGAGGCCCCGGGACCGAGCTTTGTGCCGTGCCCGCTGGAGCGGATCGGATCACAACTGGTGCGCTGCGACAACCTGACCGGCGCCGGTGTTGAGGCACCGTCCTGGATCCCCGAGCAGCCGTAGCGCGGCGGCAGGCGCCGCAGCACGGCTATTTGCGGTGTTTGGTGCGCGCGGTGGCGGGCGCCGACCACGGGTCTTCGGGCCACGGGTGCTTGGGGTAACGGCCCCGCATTTCCCCACGCACCTGGCCGTAGGGACCGGCCCAGAACGAGGTCAGGTCAGCCGTTACGGCGAGGGGCCGGCGGGCCGGTGACAGCAGGTGGAACAGGACCGGGACACGGCCGTCCACCAGCCGCGGGGACTCGGCCAGCCCGAAGCACTCCTGGAGCTTCACCGCAACGACAGGGGCGGCGGCGTCGCCCGGTTCCGGGTACTCGATCCGGATCCGGGAGCCGCTGGGGACCTCGAGGATTTCGGGCGCGAGCACATCCAGCCTGGCGGCCTCCGGCCACGGCATGAGGCGGCCCAAGGGGTTGGCCAGGTCGATCGAGCCCACTGATTTCCCGGCTGCAAGCTCCTCAAGCTCCGGGCCAAGCCATTCGTCCAGCCTGTCCAGCAGGGCCGGGTCCGACACGTCCGGCCAGGGCTCTCCCGCCTCCCTGTGCAGGAAGTCAAGCCTGCGCCGCAAGGAGGTCGCCGCCGCCGACCAGCTCAGCGCCGCCAACCCCTCGGACTGGAGCGCGGCCGCCACGGCCACCCTTCCCTGCGCGGCGGTGGGGCGCGCCGGTGCTGTCGACAGGATGATGGAGCCCAGCCGCCTGGTCCTGCGCGCGCTCAGCCGGCCCCCCACGAACGCGGCGTCCACGGTGTCGGTCAGCAGGTGCGAGGCCGCCGCGGCGGCCGTGGCGGCCGTCACGGGTGCGGCAGCACGGATCACAGCGCCCGTGCCCGCAGCATCCCGGCCCGCAGCCCTCGCCACTTCAGCCACTGCGAGCCATTCGTGGTCTGACAGTGTGCTGCCTGCGGGCAGGCCGGCCCGGGTACCGGAGGCCAGCAGGTATTGCCCCGCGTCCGCACTGCCGGCCACGCGGCGGGCCACGCGGTCGGGGAAGGCAAGGGCAACGACAGCGCCCACAGCTTCAGGGCCGCTGGTGGTGGCCGCGATGGTCGAGGCCCCCGCTCCCTGCCGCCGCGCCACGGCAGCAAACCGGCTGGATTCCTCCGCCCAGCGCCGCCCTGCGGTGCCCTTGTCCGCGCGGAGCTGGGCAAGCAGCCGGGGCAGGTCTCCGCCGGGAGCGCGGTGGTCCCCGGTGAGGGCGGCCACCACCTCGGCGGCCAGCGGGCGTCCGGTGGAGGTTCCGCCGTCGAGCAATGCCCGGGCCAGCCGGGGATCGGCAGGGATGGCGGCCAAGGCGCGGCCAGCGGCCGTCACCTGCCCTTCCCCCGTCACCGCACCCAGCTCCCTGAGTACCTCGACGGCGTCGTCCATGGACCCGCGGGGCGGTGCGTCCGGCAGCTCAAGGCCCTTTCCGCCGGGCGCACCCCAGCATGCCAGGGTGAGGGGAGCGCCGGCCAGGTCCGCCACGTTGATTTCCGGCGTGACGTGGGCGGGGGCTGCCCCATAGGCCTGTTGCGAGTAGCAGCGGACCACCAGGCCCGGGCCCTGGCGGGCGGCCCGGCCGGCCCTTTGGTCCGCGGACGCCCGGGAACACGAAATCGTCACCAGCCCGCTCATGCCGCGGCCTGAGTCCCGCCGCGGTTCCCGGGCCAGCCCGGAGTCCACCACCAGCCGGACGCCGGGCACCGTCAAGGATGATTCGGCAAGATCGGTGGAGACGATGATCCGCGGGGCGTCGCCGGGGCGCCGGCCCGCGACGGCCCGGTCCTGCTCCGCCGCTGCCACCTGGCCGTGCAGTTCCAGCACATCCACGGCACTGCCCAGCAGGCCGCGGAGGGACGCCGCAACCCGGGAGACCTCCCGGGCGCCCGGCAGGAACACAAGCGCATCCACGGCGCTGTCTCTTCCCAGGGCACGGACGTGGGCGTCCGCGGCGGCCTCGGCAACATGGTCAAGGAAGGCGGGCGTCACTCCCCTTGCGTCCAGCCGCGCGGCAGGAGCCGGGAGCCAGTGGACTTCCAGCGGATAATTTACCGCCGGGCAGCCGACGACGGGGGCCGGGGACCCGTCGTCGGGATCGCGGAGCAGCGCTGCAAACCGGGTTGCATCCAGCGTTGCGGACATGGCCACCAGCGTGAGGTCGCCGCGGAGCGCACGGACCTCCGCCAGCATGCCGGCCAGCAGGTCAGTTTCAAGGCCGCGTTCGTGCACTTCGTCCAGGACGACGGCGGCCGTCCCGTCAAGGCCAGGGTCCGCCAGCAGGCGGCGGAGCAGGATGCCCGGGGTGACGAATTCAACCAGGGTGCCGGGGCCGGCCTGACGTTCCCCGCGGACCGTGTAACCAACGCGGCCGCCCAAGCCTGTTCCGTCGAGGGCGGCGAGGCGGCGGGCGGCGGACCGGGCAGCGACACGCCGGGGCTGCGTGACGATGACGCGGCCGTCACCGGCATGCAGATTTGCGAGCAGCGGCGGGACGAGCGTGGTCTTGCCTGTCCCCGGGGGCGCCTGGACAACAACGGCGCCCCTGGCCAAGGCCTGCTGGAGTGCCGGCAGGGAGGCTTCGAAAGCGAGCCCGGCACTGATGGCAGAAAGATTGAAGGTGCCGGCGGCAGGGCTGCCGTCAGGAGGAATCATCCGTCCATTCTGCCTTGGCCTGTGCCGAATCCTCCGACCGGGTCAGGGTTTGCCCTGGCCCTTGGCCTTGCCGCTGGCTTCCTTGGCGGTGTCCGATCGCTTTGAACCGGGCGCGTCCTTGGCGGCGGCGGGTGCGGGTGCAGCAGCCGGAACTACCGGTTCCGCGGCGGCGGGCCCTTCCTGGGAGGTGTCAGCCAGCGCCGGCGCCACGGGGGTGTTCTGCTCCACGGCGGGTGCGGACGCGGACGCTGCTGCAACCTGCGTGGCGATATCTGCCCGAACAGCAGAGAGGGCATCCTCGATGCCGCGGTAGCGGGTGGCCGAAATGCGGCCTGCGGAGGCGGCTTCACCGAGATCCTTCTCGAGCGCCTGCAGGGCGGCGAGTGCGCCGTCCATCCTGTTTTCCGACGCCGCCTGGCTGATGCTCAGCACGCGGATCTGGAAACCGCGCAGGACATTGCCGTCCGTACCGCCCGGCTGGGCTCCTGCCGCTCCTGCGACGAGGGCGCACGCGACCACGGCGCAGCAGAGAACCAGCAGGGCGCGGACCCGGCGGCGGGGTGCGGGAGTTGACGCTGCGGCCACCGAGGGCCCCGCCGGCTTCAGTTCAGGCGGCATGCCTGCCCCGGAGCGGGACGGCAGGTCCGGATCGGACGGGCAGGACTGTGACCGGGGCCGCGTCAACGGACGGCCCGGGCACGGGCACCGGCACCATGGTTCCGCGTGCCGGCGGGGTGGGCCGTGCCATGAGGAAACGGGCGGCCGTCCGCATGGCGGTGGCGATCATCAGTCCAATTCCTACTCCGAGCAGAACGTGGCCGGCGAGGTAGTGCCGGGCCGCGCCCGGGCCGTCCAGTGCGGCCACTGCCGCCCCGCCCACGGTCAGCATCAGTGACAGGGCCGTACCGAAAATTGCGCCCATGGCTCCTGCTCCCATCCACTTTAATCAGCAAGCTTACTAGTATTGCTCAGTAAGCTTACTACCACGTGGGCGCGGCGCAAGGGTGCGGTTTTGCGGAACCCGCGTCAGCGGGCGGCTTCGAGCAGGTGGCCCAACGGCTCAAGACCTGCATAGGCGCCCCTGAAGAAGAGCAATGGTTCGGCGTCCTGTCGGGCATGGAGGTGCCGCACGGCCGCCACCACGATGGTGTGGTCGCCACCGTCATACTCTGCGTGCAGGTCGCAGTCGATCCAGGCGAGCGCATTGTCCAGCACCGGATTGCCCAGCGGAGAGGGTGCGTGTTCCACGCCGGCAAATTTGTCCGCCCCGGAGCGGGCGAACTGACCGGCGAGGTGCCGGTGTTCCGCGGGGAGGATGTTGATGGTGAATGAACCGGCCTTCCGCAGCACGGGCCAGGTGGTTGACGTGCGGGACGGGCTGAACGTTACGAGCGGAGGGTCCAGCGACAGTGCCGCAAAGGACTGGCAGGTGAAGCCGGCCGGCCCGTCAGGGGTGGAACCGGTGACTACGGTCAGGCCGCTGGCGAATGTTCCGAAAATATCCCGAAGCCGGCGGGGAGCAAGATCTGATGTGACTGTCATGGAGGGCCCTCTCGTCTGGATCGTTACCCCACCAAACCATCACCAAACCGGGCCACCCAAGCCCTCCGAAACACGCCGACCCGGACCGCAACGAAAGGTCACGCCCGGACATCCGGCGTCATCGGCATCCCGCCGGCCGCGGACTACGCCCGCTGGTCCAGCGCGGCGAGGAGCCGGCGGACCGAGCCGCCCAGATTCCAGTCGATGGCCAGTTGCTCGAGTTCGGAGCGCCGGCCACCGGTCACCGGCTGCAGCAGCGCGCCTGCCTGTTCAAGGGTGGGCAGCTTGAGGTCCCGCACCAGGCGGACGACGGCGGGGGCTGCTTGGAGGTACGCCGCAGCGGCGGAAAGCTTGGCCCGGACGGGACCGGACACCCCGCCGTCGTCCGCTTCCGCCGCCTCCAGCAGCCGTTCCAGGGTGCCGTACTTGAGCAGCAGCGACGCGGCCGTCTTCTCCCCGATCCCGGCCACGCCGGGCAAGCCGTCGGAGGCATCGCCGCGCAGCGTGGCATAGTCCGCGTACTGCTGCGGAAGGACTTTGTACTTGGCCACTATGGTCTCTTCCACGATGACCTCGAGGTTCTTCATGCCGCGGGCGGTGTATATCACCCGCACCCCGCGGGCGTCGTCGCACACCTGGAAGAGGTCACGGTCTCCCGTGACCACGTCCACCGGCAGGCTGGCGTGGCTGGCGTAGGTGCCCACGACGTCGTCGGCCTCGTGCCCGGCCGCGCCCACAATGGCGATGCCCGCCAGCTCCAGCGCCCGGCGGATCATGGGCAGCTGCGCTTCCAGGCCCTCAGGCACCACTTCGACGTCCGTGCCGCCGGGTACGGCCCGGGCCACCCGGTGCGCCTTGTAGGTGGGGACCAGGTCCACCCGCCATTGCGGCCGCCAGTCGTCATCCCAACAGGCCACAAGGTGGGAGGCCTGGTAGTCCGTGCTGAGGCGGGCGATCATGTCCAGCAACCCGCGGACCGCATTGACCGGCGTCCCGTCAGGGCGGCGGATGGTGTCCGGCAGCCCGTAGAAGGCGCGGAAGTACAGGGAGGCAGTGTCGAGCAGCATGAGGCGCTGGGGCATAACTCGATCCTCACACGGAATTGGTCCGCTGCGCAGGAGCCGTGACTCCGGCCGTGGCGCCTAGAAGGACTGCGTGCTGAATCCCAGCCCCAGCAGGCCCCGTCCCGACTGCTCCAGGATGGCGTCGATGCCCAGGGTTGGGTGGTTCAGGAGCACGCCGATGTCCCGCTGGATGCGCTGGAGCGGGTGTGTGAGCCGGTGCACGCTGCCGCCTGAGCCGCCCACCGCCAGCCGGACCGCCTCCTGCGAGGCCTCGGCGCTGAGGGCGAGGGAGAGCCGGAACGAGGCGTGCTGATCCTCAGCCAATGCGGGAGCAGCCTGCCCCTCCGGGGGCAGTACGGACAGGGCCGCCTGCCACTGCAGTTGTGCCGCAGCCAAGGCCCCGGCCGCCCGGGCGTAGCGCGCCTGGGCGAGGGTTGAATCCGCCTGCCGCGTTTCGATGCCGTTCTTTTGCCTTGGCACCAGGAGCTGCTCCCGGAAAAGTTCCATGGCGTACTCGGCGGATCCCAGGGCCGCGGCGGGCGCCACGAGATTCAGGAGCATGGCCATGGGTGCGTGGATGAGCGCGTCCTGGTGGATCAGGCTGCCGGGGTTCTCCGGGCTGCTGAGCAGTGCCCATTCCACCACGCGATGGTCCGGAACAAAGAGTCCGTCGGCATGGAGGTCATTGCTGCCGGTTCCCCGCAGCCCGTCGGTGTGCCAGGCGTCGAGCAGTTCAAGGTCGGCTACAGGAACCAGCGCCTGCAGCCGCGCACCGTTGAGCTGCACGGCCAGCAGGGCCCACCGCGAGTGCATCACACCCGAAGCGAAACTCCAGTGGCCCGAAATGGCGTAGCCGCCCGGTACCTTCCGCGCCATTCCCACGGGGGCGCTCGTCGCGGCGGCAAGGGGTACCTGGCCGCCCGCAAAGACCTCCTCCTGCACCGCGCGGGGCCAACGGGCCAGCATCCAGGCGTGTTCGGCAAGGTGGCCGGCAGTCCAGGCGGTGGAGGCGCATCCCCTGGCAAGGACCCGGACAACTTCAGCATAGGTGCGCGCACCCAGCCCATACCCGCCCACAGCGGCGGGCGCCAGGATGCGGAAGACGCCGGCCTCCTGCAGCTCCTGTACTGTCAACTCCGGCAGCCGGCGTAGCCTCTCGGCCTCTTCCGCCCTGGCGCGCAGCCCCGGAACCAGCGCGGCGACCCGGGCCGGCATGTCCGGCAGGCCCGCCACGGTCCCGGCAGCGGGCTGCACGGAATGGTCAACGGCGCGGCCAAGTTCCAGCGTATGGCCGGTGCGGTCGCGCTTGGCGGCAAGGTAGCGGGAGTTGGCCTCCGTAAGGTGGACGCCGGTGCGAACCTGCTGCTGGACATTAATTCCCAGTGCAACCAGCTGGTTGGCCTTGTCCGGGTTGTTGCTGAGCAGCCGAACCGTGGTGGCGCCAAGGGTGTTGAGCATTTGGGCTGCCGCCGTGTAATCGCGCTCGTCCTCACCATGCCCCAGGGCGAGGTTCGCGTCATAGGTATCAAGGCCCCGGTCCTGCAGCGCATAGGCATCAAGTTTGGAATACAGGCCGATGCCCCTGCCTTCCTGCCGGAGGTAGAGAAGGAAACCCCCGGTGGCGGCAATGCTTTCGACGGCTTCCCGGAGCTGTGGTCCGCAGTCGCAACGTTCGCTGCCGAAGACGTCACCCGTCATGCACTCGCTGTGCAGCCGGACCAGCGGGGCCCCGCTGCCGGCGCCGCCGGCCCCGGAGCCCTGTCCCAGCAGCGACTGTTCCCAGGGTCCAAGGGCGAGCAGCAGGTGTTCCCTGCCGTCCGCCAGGCCGTGAAAGGTGAGGACCTCCGCCGTCGTGCCATAGCCGTCAGGAAATCGCAGCGGCACGGTGACGCTGGTGCGGACTGTAGCCAAGGGGAGGGAACCCGGCGGCGGGGCTGCATGGGTGGCGACGGTCAAAAGAGCCTCCGGGATCGCGGGCAGTGGATACTTGAAACTTAAACTTAAAGGTAACCCAAAGTACTTCAACCTTCAAGTATTTTCTTCGCATCACTGTTTCCGGGTGCCCGGCGGCCCGGTGAGCACCGTGGGTACGTACTCGAGAAGCTGGAGCCTGCCGTCGAACGTCCTGCTCTGCACCATCTCCAGCCGGACATCAGGGTAGCCATCGTAGATCCGCTCCCGGCCGGTGGCCCCGGTGATCACAGGGAAGATCACCAGCCGGAACCTGTCCACGAGACCGGCCGCCAGCAACGACCGGGCCAGGCTGATGCTTCCCAGGGTACTCAGCGGCCCTTTTTGCGTGCGCTTCAGTTCGCGGACCGCCTCAACCGCGTCCCCGGTGACCAAGGTCGAGTTCGGCCAGTCCAGCGGCGCGTGCAACGAGGAGGAGAAAACGAATTTCGGCACGGCGGACAGCCCGGTGAGACTGGCGCCCTCCTCCTCGGAGAAACCGGACCGGTCTGCCGCGGCCTGCGCAGACATTCCGTACATCAGCCGGTAAGTGTTCGCCCCCAGGAGGAAGGTGTACTCCTTTGCCGACTCCTGGCCGAGCCACGCCAGGTATTCCGGCCCTTCCAGTCCCCACCACCCGGGCCACCCCTCGGCGGAGGCATACCCGTCCAGGGAGATGATCAGGTCCACCATCAGTGTCGCTGGTGACATTTCAGCTGGTGCGGCGCCCATGGCTGCCTCCTCAGGACTGATCGGCATCGATGTGCCGGCCATGTTATGCCCGACCGGACGGGACGTACAAGGGTGCCGCCTCCCCTTTCATCAGCCCTTCCACAGGCGTAGCGTCTATCCCGCCGGAGGCATCGCAGCCGTCAAAGGAGCGGACATGGCCGGGTGGAATTCAGACACAGCGGCGGGGCCGGTGGGCGCGGGAACCGTCACCTTGGTGGAAGGCTCATGTTTTTGCATCTCCGCCGCCAACGGGGACATCCACCCGGACCTGCCCCACGGCGTATTCCATGAGGACACCCGCATCCTGTCCGGATGGAGTATGACTGTGAACGGCTCGCCGCTCGAACCACTGACGGCGGAAACGAAGGAACCCTACCGGGCACTGTTCATCGGCCGCGTTCCCCGGGCCGACGGGTACGCGGACAGCCCTTTGATCGTGGAGCGCCTGCGTGAAGTGGCAGCCGGAGTGGTCGAGGAAATCACCATCCGCAACTACTCGGGCCTTCCCGTCGCCTGCAACGTTTCCGTCGGCGTCGATTCGGACTTTGCCGACCTGTTCGAGGTGAAGGAAGCAAGGGTCCAGCGGCGCTGGGACGTCACCCGCGGAGCCGACGGCGATTCGCTGATCATCAGTGCGGCCTGGCAGGACCTGCGGAAGGCCGTCCTGGTCAGGGGCCGTGGCGCCGTCGCCTCCGCCGGCGCGTTGGCATACCATGCCGTGATTCCCGGCTACGGCCAGTGGTCCACGAGGCTGAGCGTGGCACCCGCAGGACAGGACAACGTTTGGCGCCCGGCCGGGCACGGGCTCTCCCCGAGTGACCGGCGGCACCAGGAATGGGTTGCCAAAATCCCCAGACTGCAGATGACGAACCGTTCCATTGAACGGACGCTGCGGCGCAGTTATGACGATCTCGGCGCTCTCCGGATCGAAGACCCCGAGCATCCGGAACGGATCGTGGTGGCAGCCGGCGCCCCCTGGTTCATGACCCTGTTCGGTCGTGACTCGCTGTGGGCTTCGGAAATGGCCCTTCCCGTGGACCCGTCCCTGGCCTTGGGCACCCTGCAGACGCTGGCGGACCGGCAAGGACACCATTGCCGCTCTCCTTCCCAACGCCGACCGCGCCCTGGACTGGGTCAGGAACTACGGCGACAAAGACGGCGATGGGTTCGTTGAGTACCAGCGCCTCAACGACCAGCCCCTCATCAACCAGGGATGGAAGGACTCCTGGGACGGGATCAATTTTGCGGACGGAACCATCGCCGAACCGCCCATCGCGCTGTGCGAGGTGCAGGCGCTCGTCTACTCAGCGCTCCTGTCCCGGGCATGGATGGCATTTGATGCCGGGGATGCACCCCTGGCAGCCCGGCTCACCGCCGAGGCGGCACGGTTGAAGGAACGGTTCAACGAGGAATTCTGGCTGCCGGACCGCGGCTACTTTGCAGTTGCCCTGGACGGCCGCAAACGGCCGGTTGATGCCTGCGCATCAAATATGGGGCAGTGCCTGTGGCGTGGCATCGTTGACGACGACAAGGTGCCGCTTGTGGCTGAACGGCTGATGTCTCCGGAAATGTTCAGCGGCTGGGGTGTCCGGACCCTTGCCTCCAATATGGGCGCCTACAACCCGGCCAGCTACCACAACGGTTCCGTATGGCCGCACGACAACGCCATCATCGCGGCGGGACTCATGCGGTACGGATTCGTCGATGAGGCCCAGCGCATCGCCACCGCACTGCTTGAAGCCGCTGACTTTTCCGGCGGCCGGCTTCCGGAGCTGTTCTGCGGCTTCAGCCGGGAGCAGGTTGCCCAGCCGGTGCCCTACCCCACGGCATGCTCCCCGCAGGCCTGGGCGGCCACCACGCCGATCATGCTGATCACCTGCCTGATGCGGTATGACGCCCACGTCTCCCGAGGCGGTTTCTGGATGGATCCGGCCCTGCCCTAGTCCTACGGGAACCTGCACATCACCAACGCACCCCTGGCCGGCGGCCGCATCACTATCGACATCACTGGCAGCGAAGCCGCGGTGCAGGGCTTGCCCGCGGGCCTGACGTTCCACCGCGAACACCGTCCCTGGCTGACCGAACTCATCTCGCAGGCCGGGCTCGATGGGAGAAATCAAAGCTCCCATCCGGCGTCGCCATAGAAGCTGCGGACGTGGGCACGCAGGTACTCCCCCACCACCGCCGCACCAAGGTCGCCCACCTCCGGGGCGACAACACGGCCCTCCAGGCGCCGGGCCATCCGCTGGATAAACCGCTCCAGGCCGGGGTCGCTTCCCAGGCGGAAGAAGGTGGCCTGGACGCCGGCGCGGCCAAGGCGGTCCAGCTCGGCAACCGTCGCGCGGATGGTCTCTGCGTCCGGAGGCCAGTTGAACCAGGAGTCCCCGTCCGGCAGGAGGTGCGCCGTTGGCTCGCCGTCCGTGACCACCAGCAGGACCGGCTGCATGGATGGGTGACGGCGGAAGAAACGTCCGGCGAGGAGCAGGCCGTGGTGCAGGTTGGTTCCCTGTTCGCGGAAGGCCGGCAGGGCCGTGAGTTCCCCGATGTCCATGGACTGGGCGTAGCGGCCGAAAGTGATGAGTTCGAGGCGGTCACCGCGGAAGCGGGTGGAGACCAGGTGGTGCAGTGCCAGCGCGGTCCGCTTCATGGGAACCCACCGCCCTTCTGCAGCCATGGAGAAGGAGACGTCCACCAGCAGGGCAACCGCGGCCTGGGTCCTGGCCTCCGTCTCCGAGACTTCGATATCGCCCACCGCGAGGCGCAGGCCACGGGCCGGGTCCCCGCCGTCGGCCATGGTGCGCCGGATGGCGTTGGTCATGGTGCGGGTGACGTCCCACGGTTCGGCGTCCCCGAACTCCCACTGCCGGCTGGATCCTGTCTGTTCTCCGGCGGCACCTGCCATCCTGGTGTCACGGCTTCCCTGCCTGCCGGAGAGTTGCTTGGCGGCGTCGCGCAGCAGCGACTTCCCCAACCGCCGCATGGCTTGTGGCGACAGCCTGAGGTCACCGTCGGCGCCACGGCGAAGGTAGCCGCCCTCCTGCATTGCCCGTTCGATCTCCGCCAGGGTACGGGCGCTCACCGCGGCGTTCTCGCCCAGCTGCCGGGCCAGGGCGTCGAGGTCCAGGTCATCGAGCGTGGAACCGTTGTACGACTGGGACAGCTGCTCCGACAGTTCGTCGAGTTCGGCGATGTCCTGCAGCACACCGGTGCCGTCGCCCAGTCCCAGGCCCTCCTGCCCTTCGAACCGTTCCGATCCCGACCAGTCCTCCCCCGGACGCAGGGCCTGGAGGCTGGCATCGAGTTCGCTGAGCTGGGCCATCAGCCCGGGCGACCCAAAGGCCTGGGCGGACAGCCGCATCAACTCATCGCGCTGTTCCGGGGACATCGACTGCAGGAGGCGCTGGGCCGCGGCTGCGCGCTGGGCCAGGGCGTCCACCAGTTCCTCCACGGACTGCGGGTCCTCAGGAAAGAACTGGCCGTGTTTGGCCATGAACTCCTGGAAGTCGGCCTGGGTATCTTCCCCGCGACGGTGTTTTGCCAGCAGTTCGTTGAGGTCCCGGAGCATGTCATTCACGGCCGCCCGGTCATCATCGGTGGCGCTCTCCAGCGCTTGCTTCATGCCGGCGAAGCGTTGGTCCAGGATTTCGCGGCCCAGCAGGTCCTTGATCCGGTCGTAAGCTTCCCTGGCTGTGCTCGACTGCCAGTCGTAGGATGCCAGGTCATTGACAGCCGCCGCCGTGGAGGACGGCAGGTTCTCCAGCTGCATCTCGCGGAAGGCGCGGTCCGTGTCGTCCATCATGGCGTCCCGCGCCAGCTGCTTGCGTTCCTCCAGCACGGCCGTGTCCAGGAGTTTCTTCACCTCGTCCAGGGTGCCGTCCAGCCGGTGGCGCCCCAGCAGCTCGCGCCGCCGCTGCTGCACCCGCCGGGCAAGGTCGTCCAGGCCGTCCCGGTCGCGTCCGCCGCGCCGCAGGAACTCCTGCAGGGCGTGCCGCGGCGAGTACCCTGCCATGACGTCTTCGGCGACGGCGTCCAGGGCCTCGGCCAGGTCGACGGGCGGGGCCAGCGGATCCGGACCGCCGGCATACCGGCCGTACCTGGCGGACCTCCTGTGGATGGCCATGGTGCCTCCTGTGCCTAGCCGTAGATGGTTTCCTCGTCGTCGGACTCCTTGGAGATCCGCCGGCCGAGGTACAGCCCTTCAAGGGCCAGTTCGACGGCGGCGGCCCGCTGTCCGTCGTTGGCCGCACCCAGGCGGCGCCCAATTTCGTCATACAGGCCGGATCCGTTCAGCGACGGGAGGTTGCCCAGGAACTCCCGTGCCGTGACCTGTTCGCCGGTGGTGACGGTGCGGTGCCCATCCAGGGCCGCCACGAGGGGGCCCATGTCCAGGCCCTGGAAGTGGGCCCGGACAGCTTCAGCGGTGGCGGTCCGGAGGAGGTGGTCCAGGATCCCCTCCTCCCGTCCTTCCTCGCCGGATTCGAACTCGATTTTGCCCGTCAGCACCTCCACGGCGGGCTCAAGGTCGATGATCCGGGCTACTGCCTGGTCCTCGCCCCGCAGGCTGGCCCGGCGCAGGGCCGCTGCCGCCACCGTTTCTGCCCCGGCAATGGCGAACCGTGCCGACACGCCGGAGGCCTGGTTGATGGCAGGGGACTGCCGCAGCGCCCGGGTGTAGCGGGCCAGGATTTCAAGGATGAACGGCGGGACGTCGGCCACCAGCCGCCCTTCCTGCCGGATGACCGCTACTTCGTCTTCCAGCTCAATCGGGTAGTGGGTGCGGATTTCCGCACCGAAGCGGTCCTTCAGCGGCGTGATGATCCGGCCACGGTTGGTGTAATCCTCCGGGTTGGCAGAGGCCACCACCAGCACGTCCAGCGGAAGCCGCAGGACGTAGCCGCGGATCTGGATATCGCGTTCCTCCATGACGTTCAGCATGGCCACCTGGATGCGTTCAGCGAGGTCGGGGAGCTCGTTGATGGCAATTATGCCGCGGTTGGAGCGTGGGATCAGCCCGTAATGGATGGTTTCGGGATCCCCCAGGCGGCGGCCCTCGGCCACCCTCATCGGGTCCACGTCGCCAATGAGGTCAGCCACCGACGTATCCGGTGTTGCGAGCTTCTCCACGTAACGCTCTGAACGGTGCCGCCACGCCACCCGCAGCCGGTCCCCCTCGGTCAGCGCCCGGGCGCGTGACTGTTCGGTGATGGGTTCAAAGGGGTGCTCGTTCAGCTCTGAATCCTCGATGACCGGCGACCACTCGTCCAGCAGCCCCGCCAAGGTGCGGAGGATGCGGGTCTTTCCCTGCCCGCGCTCCCCCAGGAGGACGACGTCGTGGCCGGCGAGCAGTGCCCGCTCCAGCTGCGGAACCACTGTCCGGCCGAAGCCGTACAGGCCGGGCCACGGGTCACGCCCCGCAGCCAGGGCGGCGAGGAGGTTGTCCCGGATTTCATGCCTCAGGTCCTTCAGGACATACCCGGCCGCACGCAGTTCACCAACGGTGTAAATTTCGGGGCGATCAGTCACCCCTCTACGGTAATCCCCGCCCCGCGGCTTATCGAGGGATTCCGCCAGATTCCTGTGCGGCTGGCCTTAGGCTTGAGCCGTGACAGAAAGCACACTGATTCTTTTGGTCCGCCACGGCGAGACGCCCACCACCGGCACCGTCCTGCCGGGCCGGGCCCCGGGCCTGCATCTTTCCGAACGCGGCCGGGCGCAGGCTGACGCCGCTGCCGGCCGGCTCGCCGGCCTGCCTGTGGAGGCGGTCTACTCGTCGCCCCTGGAACGGGCACGGGAAACTGCGGAGCCCACGGCTGCGCGCACCGGACGGCCGGTCACGGAAGAAGCCGGGCTCCTTGAATGCGATTTCGGTGACTGGACCGGCGCGGCGCTCGCCGGACTGGCTGCGCTGCCGGAGTGGCAGACCGTCCAGCACAACCCGTCCGCGTTCCGGTTTCCCAACGGGGAAGGCTTCTCCGGGATGCAGGCCCGGATGGTTGCGACGCTGGACGATCTTCGGGCCGCCCACCGGGGTGGCGTCGTGGTTTGTTTCTCCCATGCCGACCCCATCAAGGCGGCCGTGGCCCACGCGCTGGGCACGCACCTGGACCTCTTCCAACGGATCATGATCAGCCCGGCGTCGGTCTCTGTGATCTCCTACACTGACGGGCAGGCACCGGCCGTGCTCACGGTGAATTCGACGTCGGAACCCCTCAGCGGTCTGAGGTCGCCGTGACCAGGCCGGGATGCGTATGGGGCATGCGGTGTCCGCGCGGGAGCTGACCCTCCTCACCGACGGCCGCGTGGAGCTGCTGGGCCGCATCATGAGCGGAAGCAATGCCACGTTCCTCGCGGAGGTTTCCTGCGAGGGTGATTCGGCGTGGGCCGTCTACAAGCCGGAGGCGGGAGAACGGCCGCTGGTGGATTTCGACGCCGGCCTGTACCGCCGCGAGTGCGCAGCGTTCCATCTGAGCGAAGCGCTGGGCTGGGGCTTGGTGCCCCCTACGGTGGTGCGCACGGACGCCCCGCTTGGAGTGGGGTCGCTCCAGTGGTTCATCGAAGGGGACCATCAGGAACACTATTTCACCCTGTATGCCGACGCCCCGGAGACCCACGACGACCTGGCCCGGATGGCCTTGTTCGATTACGTGGCGAACAATACGGACCGGAAAAGCGGTCATGTGCTGCGCGGAACCGACGGGCGGATCTGGGGCATCGACCACGGCCTGTGCTTCTCCGCCGCCTTCAAGCTGCGCACCGTAATCTGGGACTTCGCCGGCGACCCCATTCCGGACCACCTGCTGGAGGACATCCGTCCACTGGCCGGCGCTGTTCCGGCCGAGGTGGCCGGGCTGCTCCACCCTGCCGAAGTGGCTGCCCTTCAGCGAAGGGTGCAGCACCTGTTGCGGGACATGGTGCTTCCGGTTGACCACACGGGGATGCGCTACCCCTGGCCGCTGGTCTAAGCTCCCGCGGGATCCTAGGCAGCCGGCTTGTGCAGGTCCTGGCGGCCTTCCAGCGCGGCCTGGGCCGCCGGCGCAGCCTGCTCAAGGTACGCCCCGATATGCTCCAGCAGGTAATGCTGGCCCAGGACGGTCGGGTGGTCGCCATCGGGGCCGATCAGGTCGTCAAAGTCGTCGCTGATCCAGCCTTCCGAGATTGGGTCGACGAATTCTGCGCCGGCCCTCGCAGTGGCGGTCCTTAGCTGGTCGCTGATATCCACCAGTCCGGGGTCGGGATTCGACGTATACGACGGCGGCCCCACCACGATGATCCTCGCCTCCGGGGCAAGGGCCTCGGCCCTGTCCATCGCCGCCAGCGCAGCGTCGCCGACCTCCGAGGAGGCATAGCCAAGGTCGTTCTCCGAACCGAAGAAGACCACGATTCCGGTGTCCGGGGTGACGAAGTCGTCAACCTGGGTCCCGAAAGTTCCGTTGTAGTCGCCCAGGCTGACGTAGCCGCTGCCGTCCTCGGCCGCGTTGACTACTTCCAGCCCTGCCACGCCAGGGTCCGTCCGCATCAGCGCCGGCCACGCCTCCTGCGGGGACGTCCCATGGCCGGTGCTCAGCGAGTCCCCCACCACCACAACGCGGACCAGGGGTGAAGCGGTGGCTGTCGGCCGGGTCTGGGCGGCGCTTCCCGACGTCACGGCCAGGAGGATGGCGGCCACCCCGGCCGTCAACAGCCGGGCGGGGTGCCCGTGCAGCAGCATGCTGTCCTGCATGGCGCCTCCTCCTGCCTGGATTTACCGGGTGGCCGGGCAGGTGCCCGGCAGCGGTTCGTCTTGTTGTCCGTGTCCCATCGTAGGCAATTGTGGGATTACTTTAGGGCCAAAGGTGACCGGATCAACAGGATGCACAGCGACTCCACAGGAACGTTTAGGGCATTAGGTACCCCTGGCCGGGCTCCGGGACCCTAGAACTTTCCATAGCGTGCACGCGCCATGGAGTACACGCCGTAGCAGATAAGCCCTGCGGCGATGGCAGCAAGGAGGAACACGCCGTACGGCTGCGAACCGAGTGTCTTCAGCCCCCCGTCGAGGCCTGAGGATTTGGAGGGGTCCGCGGTTGCGGCGGCCACAATGATCAGGACTCCGACGACGGCGAGCACCACGCCCTTGGCTGCGTAGCCGATCGTGCCGATCCACTCCACGGCCGTCCGAGCGTTTACCGGGTCCTGCAGGTCCTCCATGAATTTCCGGGTGACACCCCGGAACGCGTAAAAGACGCCGGCGCCAATGATCGCCAGGCCGACCACCACCAGGACAACCACCCCGGCCGGCGCTCCCATCAGCTTTGCGGTGAAATCACTGGCGGACTGGCTGGAGTTCTTGCTGCCGCCGGAGGCGAAGACGGCAAAGGTGAAGGCAAGGAAACCGAAGACCACTGCCTTCCCCGCTGCGCTGGCTGCGTTCTTCAGCTTCGTTTTGGAGTCAGTCTCCGTGCGTGCCCCGAAAACTGCCTCGCTGACCATCCACAGGGCCAGCGCGGCACACGCAACAGCACCGGCCCACAGCAGGATGCCGCCGCCGGGCTTGGAAGCCAGGGCACCGATCGCCCCGGACTGGTCGGCTTCTCCCCCCTGGCCCCTGGTCAGCTGCAACGCGATGGCCCCGATCAGGATGTGCACCAGGCCGATGAAAACGAATCCGGCGCGTGCC
This sequence comes from Pseudarthrobacter sp. NIBRBAC000502770, assembly GCF_006517815.1. Lineage (NCBI taxonomy): Bacteria > Bacillati > Actinomycetota > Actinomycetes > Micrococcales > Micrococcaceae > Pseudarthrobacter > Pseudarthrobacter sp. NIBRBAC000502770. The sequence goes on along the minus strand of NZ_CP041198.1, from coordinate 1,491,205 downwards.
AGAATCCGCACTGCCGGGCTGCGGCTCGCGGACGCGGCCTCGGATACTGCCCTGTTAGCTCCCTGCGACGCGTTGCCCATGGCCGGCCCTTCCACCTATGTAGTTGATCTTGTGTTTTCGGTCCGCTTCCCCCGCCTGCGCCGCGGAATGCTTCAGTGTAAATCCGTCTGCGCCGTCCCGACAGATCCCGGAAAGTTCAGGCCACGCACGGACGCCTACTAGAGTCGAAGCGGTGCATGCCAAACAGAACACCGGGACATTGACCGCGCTGAACACCTCCGCTCCCGCGGCGGCCCACGCCGAAGACGGATTCGTCCGCGTGCGCGGTGCCCGAGAAAACAACCTGCGGAACATCAGCGTGGATGTGCCGCGGGACGCGATCGTGGCGTTCACCGGCGTCTCCGGTTCCGGCAAGTCGTCCTTGGCATTCGGCACCATCTACGCGGAGGCGCAGCGCCGGTTCTTCGAATCCGTGGCGCCCTACGCCCGCCGGCTTATCCAGCAGGGCCACAATCCCAAGGTGGACCTCATCACCGGGCTGCCGCCCGCCGTCGCCCTCCAGCAGCGCCGCGGAACCGCAACGTCCCGCTCCACCGTGGGAACGGTCACCACCTTGTCCAATTCGCTCCGGATGCTGTTTTCCCGCGCCGGCAGCTACCCGGAGGGCGCGGCGCCCCTCGATTCGGACGCTTTCTCCCCCAACACCGCTGCCGGCGCCTGCCCGGAATGCCACGGGCTGGGCACGGCGCACACCGTGACGGAGGCGTCCCTGGTCCCGGACCCCTCGCTGAGCATCCGTGAGGGGGCAATCGCCGCGTGGCCCGGTGCCTGGCAGGGCAAGAACCTACGCGACATCCTGACCCACCTGGGCTACGACGTGGACGTCCCGTGGCGGCGGTTGCCCAGGAAACAGCGGGACTGGATCCTGTTCACCGAAGAGCAGCCAGTGGTGGAGGTGACACCCCAGCGGGACCGCGTGGCCAAGCCCTACAAGGGCAGGTTCTGGAGTGCCAAAAGCTACGTCATGCACACATTGCTCGATTCCAAGAGCCCCGCCATGCGGGAAAAGGTCCTGCGCTTCATGGAGACCGGGCCGTGCCCGCGGTGCGGCGGAACCGGGCTCAGGCCCGAAGCCCTCGCGGTGACCTTTGCCGGCCACACCATCGCCGCGCTGAACGCGGTACCCATGACCGAACTCGCCGCGATCATCCGCCCCACCACCACACTGGCCGCGGCAGCGACAGCATCCCGCAAGCAGTCATCGGAGTCCAACGAAGTGGCCGTGGCCATCACCCGCGACCTGCTCCAGCGCATTACCGTGCTGCTGGAACTGGGCCTGGGGTACCTTGCGCTGGGGCGGGCCACGCCAACGCTTTCGCCCGGGGAAATGCAGCGGCTGCGGATCGCCACCCAGCTCCGCTCGGGGCTGTTCGGCGTCATCTACGTGCTGGATGAACCGTCGGCGGGCCTGCACCCCGCCGACGCGGAACCCCTCCTGGCCGTCCTGGACCAGCTCAAGTCGTCAGGAAATTCCGTCTTCGTGGTGGAACACAACATGGACATGGTCCGCCGGGCGGACTGGCTGGTGGACGTGGGGCCGCGGGCGGGCGAAGACGGCGGAAAAGTGCTCTACAGCGGCCCCGTGCAGGGCCTCGATGAGGTGCCGGAGTCCGTGACACGGCCGTTCCTGTTCCCAGGCGCCCCACAGGAGGGAGCGGACGACGGCGGCGCCCGGCAAGGTGCCCGGCGCGAAGCGGCCGGGTGGCTGGAACTGCGGGACGTCAACCGGCACAACCTGCGGAACCTGGACGCGGCTTTTCCGCTTGGCGTCCTGACAGCGGTCACCGGGGTCTCCGGTTCCGGAAAGTCCACCCTGGTCAGCCGGGTCCTGGCCGATGTCGCCGGCGCCGTGCTGCAGGCCGGGACCGGAACACCAGACGAGGAGCCGGACGAGGACGCGGGGGAACAGGGCGGAACCGGGACCGTTGGGTACGTGTCCGGCCTGGAGCTGATCGACCGCCTGGTGAAAGTGGACCAGAGGCCGATCGGCCGGACCCCGCGCTCCAATCTGGCAACCTACACGGGCCTGTTCGATGCGGTCCGCAAGGAATTCGCCGCCACCGGAGCTGCCCGGAGCCGGGGATTCGGGGCCGGCCGCTTTTCCTTCAACGTGGCAGGGGGCAGGTGCGAGACGTGCCAGGGCGAAGGTTTCGTGGCCGTGGAGCTCCTGTTCCTTCCCGGCAGCTACGGTCCGTGTCCGGAATGCGACGGAACCCGGTACAACCCGGAAACCCTGGCGGTCACCTACCAGGGCAGGAACATCGCCGAAGTGCTGGGCATGACGGTCAACGCTGCCTCTGGCTTCCTCGCCGGCGTGCCCTCGGCCGCCCGGTCCCTCAAGACGCTCCAGGAGGTGGGCCTGGGCTACCTTCGTCTTGGCCAGCCTGCCACCGAACTTTCCGGCGGGGAGGCCCAGCGGATCAAGTTGGCTACGGAACTGCAGCGGGCACGCCGGGGGCACACCCTGTACCTCCTGGATGAGCCCACCACCGGCCTGCACCCGGCCGACGTCCAGCTCCTCATGGCACAGCTGAACCGCCTGGTCGACGCCGGGAACACGGTGATCGTCGTGGAACACGCCATGGATGTAGTGGCGGCCGCCGACTGGGTGATGGACCTGGGGCCCGCCGGTGGCGACGCCGGCGGCAGGATCGTCGCCGCCGGCGGCCCGGCCGCCGTCGCGCGTTCCCGCAGCAGCCGCACTGCCCCCTACCTCGCGGCAGCGCTCCGGGCGGCTTCCCCCGGCACGGACCACTAAGCCGGTACCCTTGCCGCCACAGCCGTAACGGCGTAGGACAAGGGGATGCGGATCCAACGGGCGGCGCCTGGCCAGGACATCCTTCGCGGCCGGGTAGCGGTGGTGACCGGCTCGTCGCGGGGGCTGGGGTTTGCCATGGCCCGCGTGCTGGGCCTGCACGGCGCAACGGTGGTGCTTGCAGCCAGGTCCGGGGACGACGTTGCTGCGGCCGTCCGCCGCCTGCTCGATGAGGGGATCGCGGCATCCGGATGCCGCTGCCACACCGCCGAACTGGCTGACGTTGAGGCGCTTCGCGACGAGGCCGTTGCCCGGGGAACGCTGGATATCTGGGTTAACAATGCGGGAACGTCGGGGGTGTACGGACCCACAGCGTCGACGCCCGCCGACGACTTCACGCGCGTGGTGCGCACCAACATCCTGGGTACGTTCCACGGCTCCAGGGTTGCCTTGCCGGTATTCCTGGGCCAGGGGCACGGCGACCTGGTCAACCTCTACGGCCAGGGCGACCGGGGTCCGGTGGCGCTGCAGAACGCCTACGCCTCAAGCAAGCGGTGGGTCCGCCAGTTCACCGAGACACTCCGCCTCGAAACCAAGGGCACCGGCGTCCGGGTCCACGGCATGAACCCCGGACTCGTGGAAACTGCGCTCCTGGCGCGGGTGCGGTCCCAGCCAGGCTACCAACAGCGCCTCAGCGGCCTGCAGGTGGTGGTGGGGCTGTGGGGACAAAATGCGGGCGAGGCGGCGCTGCCCATCGTGGACCTTGTCACCTCGGACCATCCGGAATTCAGGTTCCTGACCAAGCGGCGGATGGTGGCTCACGGACTCCGCAGCGTGCTGGCCGGACGCCTGCGCCGCGTCAACCGGATGCCTTTGGACATCACGGTGGTGGAGCCGGCGGCCCCGCCCCGGTCCGGCGGTGGAGAAAGCCCGTGACCCGGTCCCGGAATTCCACCGGATCCACCGCAGGGCCCTTTGGCGCGCGGCGGCCGGCTTCCGTCAGGAGGCGCAGGCCCTCGTCCACCGCTGCCTTCGATGCCTTTAGAGACGCCGACGAGACGCCTTTCCACGGGTCGAGGACTGCAGCCAGGGCCGCGTCCGCATCGTCGTCGGGGGCGAGGGTGGTGACCAGCCCCATGTCCCACGCCTCGCGGGCAGTGAGCATACGGCCCGTGTAAAGAAGGTCCTTGGCCCGGGACGGACCTACCCGCAGTGCCAGGCGGGCGGCGAAGGTGGCCGGAACCAGCAAGCCCAGGCGTGCCACGGGCATGCCCATCCGCGCTGTTGGGGTCACCAGTTGCAGGTCGCAGGCAAGGGCAAGCTGGCAGCCCCCACCGGCCGCAACCCCTTCGACCACGGCCAGCGTTGGGACGGGCAAGTCCTCGAGTGCCTGCAATGCGGCTTCCAGAACGTCAAAGGTCCGGCCAACGTCCGCGCCCGACGTCCCGTCCCATTCGCTTATGTCAGAGCCGGCGCAAAACACTCCACCGCGGCCGCGCACCACGACGGCGCGCAGGGTCGGGCCGGAGGCCAGCCCGTGTACTGCGCACCGCAGATCCTCCCAGTCCCTCTGGCCCAGGGCATTGAGCCGCCCGCCGCTGCCGAAGGAAATCGTGGCAATGGACTCCGCCACGTCAACACCGACCGCCGCCATCAGAAGCCTGCCTCCCCGGGGCTGGCATGGCTCCCGCGCCAGGCTCCGTCATGTGCCCTCCCGCGGCCTGAAAGGACCAGGCCACTGCGAGGCACGGATCCGCGGCAGGTGGAGGATGGGGCCAAGCATGCCCCATTCGTCCCCGCCCAGCCTTGACAGCGGATCAAGCCCGGCCACGTCCGGGTGGTCACCGCTGAGCACCTGGGAGGAGACGGCGGCGTGCACTACCAGGCCGAACACCAGGACACAGTCACCCATGCGCAGGGTCTGGTGAAGCGAGCATTCCAGCACCGCCGGAGAGTCCTTAACCCGGGGCGGCCGGACCATGGCACTGGGCTCACGGGCCAGGCCGGCGGCATCGAACTCGCTGACATCGGGGCTGAAATTGGTACCAGTGGCATTGACCTCCTGGATCAGCGCCGCCGGCGCCAGGTTCACCACGAACTCCCCCGTCGCCTCGATGTTCCGCAGCGAATCCTTCTCGCCGACGGAGGTGAACTGGATGATCGGCGGGTCCACCGAGGCCACGGTGAAAAAAGAGTGCGGCGCAAGATTGTCCACCCCGTCCGGGGATGTGCTGGACACCCAGGCGATGGGCCGCGGAACCACCACTGACGTCAGTAACTTATAGAAGGCCCGCGGCCCCAGGTGTCCAGGTTGAAAGTCCGTCCGCATCCGGCCCTACAGGTTTCTGGGCATTGCGGCGGCAGCGGCGTCCTTGGCCAGCGCCCCCTTGGCCCTGGGCAGGAAGATCAGGGCAAGCATGGCAATCACGCAGCAAAGGATGATGTACAGCGAAATCGACGTCGAATTGCCATAGCTCGCCAGCAGGGCGGCAGCGATGAGGGGTGCGGGACCTCCGGCAATCACGCTGGCCAGCTGGTAGCCCAGGCCGGCGCCCGTGTAGCGGATGTCGGTGTCGAAACTTTCGGCGATCAGGGCGGCCTGCGGTCCGTACTGGATGTCGTGCAGGATCAGGCTGACCACCACGGCAACGCCAACCCACAGGGAGTCCCGCGTGTTCAGCAGCCCAAAGTAGGGGAATGCGAACAGCGCGGTAAGCACAATCCCGGTTCCGTACACCCGCCGCCGCCCGAAGCGGTCGGACAGGCGCCCGAACAGCGGAACACTGACCAGCCCCAGCGCCGCCGCGATCAGCGTGTCATCAAGGATCGAGTTGCTGTCCAGCTTCAACTGCTTGGTGGCGTAGGTGATCACGAAGGTGATGAAGAGGTAGAAGGGCGCCTGCTCCGAGGTGCGCACCAGGGCGGAAAGGAGGATCTCCTTGGGCTGCCGGCGGATCACCTCGATGATCGGGGCCCGCACCACCTTGTTGGACTTGCGGACTTCGTCGAACTCCGGGCTTTCGATGACGCGCAGCCGGACGAACAGGCCCACACCGATCAGGATGATGCTCAGGATGAACGGGATCCGCCAGCCGTAGGCAGCAAACCCTTCAGTTCCCGTTGCGGCCGTGGTGATCCTGACGACGCCGGTGGACAGGACAAGCCCCAGCGGCACCCCGATCTGGGGCCAGGAGGCGGACAGACCACGGCGGTTCTGGTCGCCCCATTCCATGCTCAGCAGGACAGAACCGCCCCACTCGCCTCCCACGCCGATTCCCTGGATGATCCGGAGCAGGACCAGGAGGACCGGCGCGGCAACGCCGATGCTTTGGTACGTGGGCAGGCAGCCGATCAGGACCGTGCCGAAGGCCATCAGGAAGAGCGTGGCCATAAGTGTCGTCTTGCGTCCAATCCGGTCGCCGAAATGGCCGAAGACCGCCGCGCCGATTGGCCTGGCAACAAAGCCGACAAACTGGGTACCGAAAGCCGCCAGCACGCCGGCGAAGGCAACCTGGCCCGGGAAGAACAACTGGGGAAACACCAGGGCGGCGGCCGTCCCATACAGGAAGAAGTCGTACCACTCGATGGTGGTACCCACCACGCTCGCCACCGTGGCGCGGCGTACGGCCTGCTCCCGGGTCACTCCTTGAATACTCATCATCACTCCGTTGGTCAGATGCAGTAGAGCGCCCGGCCTCATGGCAAGAACAAAAGGAGAAATTGTCAATGCCTGGCGCTGGACCCGCATTGCGGTTCCATTTCCATCGTGCGAGCACTGGTTGCCCATGTCAACGGTTTCCCACGCCGCACGACCCTGTCCGGGAACTGTGCGTGCCGCCGTCGCCCGTCTTTTATTGTTGCTGCAGGCAAATATCGTCACGGCTATGGACTCTTGCCCGGGGCCGAACCAGACTGTCTACAACAGCTGGCCGGAAGCACCGGAATTGACGGCAGTTTTATGTAGCCGGATAAATGGGCGGCTGTGTTTATTGGGGTTTTACCGTGATGCCGTTGCGCGGCATTGAAAGGATCTGGTTATGCCGGACTTTACAGCGTTCTTTCCGCTGCTCGCCATTATTCTGGGAGTGCTCTTTGCCGTTGGGTTTGTCTGGGTCGCCACCAAACTGATGTGGAAAGTGGCTGAACCAAATGAGGCCCTGATCATTTCCGGGCTGACCCGCGGAACCCTGGAAACCAGGGAGGGAATGGATTTCAAGATTGTCACGGGCAAAGGTGCCCTGGTCCTTCCCGGACTGCAGACGGTACGGCCGCTCTCGCTGACATTGAATGAAACCGAGCTTAAAGTCTCCTGTGTCACCTCGCAGGGAATCCAGGTCATTGTCGAAGGCGTGGTTATATACAAGATCGGGGACGCGCCGCCCTTTATCGCCAATGCCGCCCGACGTTTCCTGGGCCAGCAGCCAAAAATGGAAAGCCAGGTCTACAACGTCTTCGAGGGCCACTTGCGCTCCATCATTGGCAGCATGACCGTGGAGGAGATCATCCGCGAACGGGACAAACTCGCCTCACAGGTCCGCAGCGCCAGCGGTGTGGAGATGGAGAAGCTGGGACTGGTGGTGGACTCGCTGCAGATCAAGGACCTGCAGGATCCCACCGGCTACATCCAGAACATTGCGAAGCCGCATATCGCCCAGGTGAAGATGGAGGCCCGGATCGCCGAGGCAACGCGCAACCGGGAAGCAGCGGAAAAGGAAGCGGAGGCAGCCGCCCTGATTGCGGATGCGCAGAGTGTCTCGGCGATCCGGCAGTCGGTGGCACAGGCCAACGCCGAACGGGCCCGGGCCAATGCCGCCCAGGCCGGGCCGCTGGCCGAGGCCACAGCACGGCAGCAGGTGGTGGTGCAGGAAACAGAGGTGGCCAAGCTGGAAGCAGACCGGGAAGAGCAGAAACTGCAGACAACCATCAGGAAACCTGCCGACGCGAAGGCCTACGCCAAGCGCACGGACGCAGAGGGCCAGAAAGCTGCGGACATCAGTGCCGCCGAGGCACTGGCGCGCCGCACCGAGCTTGAGGCCCAGGCCAACGCGCGCCGGACCGAAGTGACCGCACAGGCAAACGCCACGGCCGCGGCAGCGGCAGCCGGAGCCACCAAGGTTACGGGTGAGGCCGAAGCGGCCGCCACCAAGGCCAAGGGCGACGCAGCCGCCTCGGCGATCAAAGCGAAGGCCCTGGCCGAGGCAGACGGCATCAAGGCGCGGGCCGAGGCCCTCGCCACCAACCAGGACGCGGTCATCTCACAGCAGCTCGCCGAAAACATGCCCGCCATCATTGCCGCCGCCGCTGAGCCCTTCTCGCACGTCGGGCAGATGACCGTCCTGAACGGCGGCGAGGGCGTCAACAAGATGCTTGGCGGGATCCTGGCGCAGGCAGGCGACTACCTGCCCGCCCTCCGGTCCGCGCTGAAGAACGGCAAGGGTGCCAAGCAGCCACCCACCGCTTCCGGGGCATAGGGATACCATGCGCAAGGAGGTCGACAGGAGCCTGACCGGCAAGATCGGGCGGGTCACCGGCCGCATCGGCCCGGGCACCATCGGCGAAGTCATGCTGCCCTACCTTGGCGGCACCATGGCATTCCACGCCCATCCGTTCGACAAGACCAGTGACTTCCCGGTGGGCGCTGAAGTGCTGGTGATCTACTTCGACCCGCCGCAAACGGTATACGTGGAGGAGCTGCCGGACGTGCTCAAGCACACCCGGTAAGGGCTGGCCCCCGATTACCCGCCGGTGGGGCGCTACCGTCCGCCCTCCATTTTGCGGCTGCGCTGTTCCTGGGCCATGGGCCCGTAGGGATAGACCCCCACGTCGGGCTGGCTGGCCAGGGTGAGACGGGTGACCTCTTCGGCGCTGAGCTGCAGCTGGGCGGCCGCCAGGTTGTCGGCAAGCTGCTCCGTGGAGCGGGCACCCAGGATTACGGACGTCACGGCGGGCCGGTGTGCCAGCCAGGCCAGTGCCACCTGGGCCGGGCTCACATTGTGGTGGGCAGCGATATCTTCGACGGCGTCGATGACTGCCCACGTACGCGGGTTGTCATTGCGTGCCTTCCAGGCTTCCATGCCGCGTTCGGGATTCTCCCCCAGGCGGGTTGCCCCGGAAGGCCGCTGGTCGCGGCGGTACTTGCCGGACAACCATCCTCCGCCCAGCGGCGACCACGGCAACAGGCCGATTCCTGCGTCAAGCGCGGCCGGTACGATCTCATGTTCGATGTCCCGGACCAGGAGGCTGTATTGGGGCTGCAGGCTGACGGGCGGGTTCCAGCCCTGGCTGCGTGCAACATGGACCGCCTTGGTGAGCTGCCAGCCCAGGAAATTCGAAAACCCGTAGTACGCGATTTTCCCGCGGCCTACGGCGTCGTCCAGGAACCGCAGGGTCTCCTCCAGGGGGGTGATGGGGTCCCACGCGTGCATCTGGTACAGGTCGATCTGTTCCACTCCCAGGCGGCGGAGGGAATCATCGAGTGCGCGGGTCAAGTGCCGGCGCGATGTTCCGACGTCGTTCGGTGCCGTTCCCATGGGGAAACGCCCTTTGGTGGCGATCACCGCCCGGTCCCTCAGGCCCGCCCGCCTGGCCAGCCAGCGTCCGATGATCTCTTCGGACACTCCCGAGCTGTAGACGTCGGCGGTATCGATGAAGTTGCCGCCCGCGTCGAAGTAGCTGTCCAGGATGTCGTGGGAGGTTTCTTCGGTCGCCTCCGCGCCGAACGTCATGGTGCCCAGCGCGAAGCTGGTGACGACGGCGCCGCTGTGGCCCAGGGTCCGGTGCTGCATGGTGAGTCCTCGCGTTCAGTGGTCCTGTTGATGGGAAAGTTGCGTGCGGCTGCGTCCCTCAGGCGAGGTGCACGGCATTCCATTCGAGCAGCTTGGGGTCTGCGAGCCCCTCGGTTACGAAGGGGTCTCCGGCGATGAACCGTTCAGCTTCACTGCGCGAAGTGAAGATGCCCATTGAGCTCAGGCCGGCTTCGGGAGACTGGAAAGGGCCCAGGGCAGTCAGCCCTCCGCCGTCGGCCCGGAAAGCCTCGTAGAAGGCCTTGTGCCGGGGATAGACGGACATGACCGTCGCCCTGTCCACACCCTCGCGCACGCTGTAGATCACTACGCATTCCATAGGGCCGAACTTACCCCATCCCCCGGCCATACGTGCGGGACGCGCAGCCAGCGGCCCGGACCTGATGACGCCGGGGCCCGCCAGGGCTAGGATCAAAAATCTCCGGTCTGGCTCCCCGCATCGCCGGACTCACCAACGAGCTCCTCGACGGGATCGCTGCCGGCGGAAGCGCGGACCTGATCAGGGACCTGGCCTATCCGTTGCCGGTCATCGTGATTTCGGAGCTGTTGGGCATTCCCGCGGAGGACCGGGAGCGCTTCAAGCACTGGTCTGATGTCATCGTCAGCCAAACGCGGACCGCTCCCGCGGGCGAAACCCAGGACACCACCACGTCAGAAATGGTGGAATACTTCCTCGCCCTGATCGACCGGCGCCGGAGCAGGCCCGGCACGGACCTTATCAGCAGCCTGCTGTCCGCGGAGATCGGCGGGCAACGGCTGACGGTGCCGGAACTGCTCGGTTTCTGCAGCCTACTTCTGGTTGCAGGCAATGAGACCACCACCAACCTGATTGGCAACGCCGTTTTGTGCCTGGCCGAGTCACCCGGCACGCTTGGCCGGCTCCTTGAGGAACCGGGCCTGCTCCCCCAGGCGCTCGAAGAAGTCCTCCGCTTTCGGTCACCGGTCCAGTCCATGTACCGGGTGGCGGTCGCGGAAACTGTCCTCAGCGGCCAAAGGGTTCCCGCCGGCGCTCCGATAGTGGCGTGGATCGGCTCGGCCAACCGCGACGGGCAGCAGTTCCCGGCGGCCGCTGAGTTCGACATCGACCGCAGCCCCAACCGGCACCTGGCCTTCGGCCATGGCATCCACTTTTGCCTGGGTGCCCCGCTGGCACGGCTTGAGGCCAGGATCGCCCTGGAGGCGCTGCTGACCCGTCTGCCGGGCCTCTCCCTGGCTCCCGGAGCGGAACTGGAGCGCATGGAAAGCAGCATCGTTTACGGGTTGAAGGAGCTTCCGGTCACCTGGCAGCGCGACTGACGGGCAGGACGCCGGGGCCCGCTGCTTCGCCTGCCCGTCATTGGACCGTGTCCGTTGCCGCTGCGTAGGCGGTGGCCTGGGAGCGCACCTGGCGGAGGTAGGCGTCGGACTGGTTGTAGGCGTGCACTGCATCCGCCCAGCCCCGGGCAGTGGTGAGGTCACCGCCGTGGCCGCACAGATATGTGGCCGCGCTTAAGGCTGCATCGTCAATGTTGAACGGGTCCGCTGCCCCATCCCCGTTCCCGTCCATCCCGGCGATCCGCCACGTGGAGGGGATGAACTGCATCGGGCCCACCGCGTGGTCCCATTGCGCGTCACCGTCCAAGGCTCCGCCGTCGGTGTCAGGAATGGCGGCGAACCCTGCACCGTTGAGGCTCGGGCCCACGATCGGGCCGCTGGCCTGGCCGGCGGAACTCAGGCTGCCGCCGCCGTAGGTTCCGTGGGCTGATTCGACGAAGCCGACGGCGGCCAAAGTGTTCCAGCCGATTCCACACGCGGGAGCAGCTTGGTTGGCGGTGACAACGGCACTGACGTAGGCGCGCAGCGCGCGCACGGGAATGCCGGTTGCTGCGGCGGCGTGGCCAAGCCACGTGGATTCGGGGACCGGTGTGACGTTGACGGCGGTGGCGATCCCGTCAGGCGCGGCCTGGAGCCTGGCCGCGGCGAGGGGCGGCGCCGGCGTGGCGGCGATGTCCCCGGCGCCTGCCTGGCCCATCACCCAGAAAGAGAACGCTGCACTGGCACAGAGCACGAAAAGGCTGAAGACCACAAAGCGTTTTACACGAAGCACCGACCAATCAAACCATCACACCCCTGCCGTTCGTCGGTACCATCAGGCATGGGCAGGAAGAATTACCTTGTCGAGGGCGGTTCCGGTACAGGTAAGACCGCTGTATGCCATGAACTGCGGCGGCGCGGCTACCAGGCCATCAACGGAGACCGTGACCTCGCCTACCAAGGTGATCCGGAAACCGGCGAACCGGTTGCGGGGATCACCGGAACCGCAGTGCACAGCCATCACCTCTGGCGGGTGGCCGACGTCCGGGAGCTGGCCGCAGACCAGCGGGAACCAGCGACATTCTTCTGCGGCGGGTCCAGGAACCTGGCCTCCTTCATCGACCTGTTCGATGCCGTCTTCGTCCTGGAGACGGATGTTGAAACGCTGCGTCGGCGCCTTGACCAGCGGCCGCCGGACGAATGGGGCGGCCAGGCGGCGGAACGGCAGCTGATCGAACACCTGCACGTAACCCGGGAAGAAATCCCGCCGGGCGGCATCCCAATCGACGCCTCCGCGCCGCTCGCGCGCGTAGTGGACGACATCCTGCGCCATCTCCGGGACGGCGGCCCCGGCTAACCGGGGCCGGCGGCTTTCCCGGCCGACGGCGGGTCAGCGCACTACGGTGCGGTGCCCGGCGTCGAGCCTCCTGGTCCAGCCGCGGGCATCGAGGTGTTCCAGCAGCGGCACGGCTATCCGGCGTGTCGTGCCGAGGGCCTGGCGCGCCTGGCTCGTGGTGAAGGGCTGCTCCAAACCGGCGAGGGTGCGCATGGCCAGAGCCGGTGCGGTGGGCAGCAGCACCACCCCGTCGCGCAGCCTCAGTATGCGTCCGGTGCGCTCGGCCGCGGCGAGCTCGCGGGCACCCAGGCCGAGTGCCGCCAGCTCATCGGCTTCGGGGGCGCGGAAGGCGTCCACGCCGAGCCTGCCCTCCAGCCTGGCGATGGCCGGCTCGATGTGTCCAAGGTTGCCCTGGCTCCCGGGAATCCGGACGTGGCCGCCGTCCTGTTCCAGGCCGGCCCCGAGGATGACGTGGGAAAGCAGCTTCTCGTCGGGCAACTTGAGAAGGTCCCGTGCGGCGCCCATGGAAAGGCCCGGTGCCAGGGCGTCCCGCTCCTGCAGCGCCTGGACCGCGGCGCGCAGCTGGTGCTGCCAGGACTGAAAGACGGGAGCGTGCACCCACCAGTCCTCGATGACCTGCACGCCGGCGGGTGCCTCGGCGTCATGCCCGGACAGCAGTCCGAGCCGGCGCAGGCGGTCTGGCTGCACGGCCCTGCGGGCCGCCACTTCCCCCAGCACATCACCTGAGGGATCCATCCCCGCAAGGCGCTGGGCCCAGTGGGCACCGTCACCGCGCCGCCGCAGGACCGGGGGGTCGGCATCGAGGATGCGTGCGCCGCCCAGCACGGTGCGGCTTCCGGGGTCGCGCAGCACCAGCCGGTCCCCCAGGACCAGGGGCAGGTGCCGGTCGAGGACCAGCCGGGCGTGGTCCGCCCCGAAGGGACGCAGCCGGGCCGGCACGGATGCGGTGCCGACATGGACCATGAGTTGTTCCGGTACGTCCGTGTATGCCGCCCCGGTGGTGCGGTGGATGCCCACCACGGCCGTGGTGGGCCAGGCGCCCGGGGAGACCAGGGCGTCTCCGCGCCGGACGTCCGTCGCTGCAACGTCGCGCAGGTTCAATGCCACTCGGCTTACCGGCTCCACGGAAGGGTAGGAGGTGTCACGGCTTTGCAGGCCCCGGACCACCACAGTCCGGGTACCGGTGTGCCCGAGCAGTTCCAGCCGGTCGCCCTGGGCCAGCGTTCCTGCCGCCAGGGTTCCGGTCACCACGGTTCCGGAACCGGTGATGGTAAACGAGCGGTCCACCCACAACCTGACCCGCCCGGTGGTGACCGGGGCAGGCACCCGGGCCAGGACGTCGTCGAGCGTTGCCCGTAACTCCGGAAGCCCGGTCCCGTCGATGGCGGACACCACCACCGCGGGAGCATCCCGCAGCCCTGTCCCGGCCAGCTCTGCGCGGGTCCGCGAGAGCACGTCTGCAACCTGCTGCCCCGTGGCCCGGTCTGCCCGGCTCAGCACCACGACGCCGTGGTCGATGCCCAACGCAGCAACGGCGTCCCGGTGGTCGCTGGACTGGGCCTGCCAGCCCTCGTCCGCGGCCACCACGAAGCAGACCACCGGCGCCGGCCCAATGCCGGCCAGCATGTTTCCGAGGAACCGTTCGTGGCCGGGTACGTCGACGAACGCAACATCCTGCCCGGAGGGCAACGTGGTCCAGGCGTAGCCAAGGTCGATGGTCAAGCCGCGGCGGCGTTCTTCCTCCCAGCGGTCCGGTTCCATGCCGGTGAGGGCACGGACCAGGGTGCTTTTACCGGAATCGACATGTCCGGCTGTGGCAACGACGTGCACCGCTCAGCCCGCCCTGCCGGCATCCGCGGCTTCGAGGCTTGCCAACGCCTCCCGTACGGCCGCGGCGATCCGGGCGTCGTCCCGTTCGGGGACGCACCGCAGGTCAACCAAACAGAAGCCGTCGTGGACGCGCGGCAGCACGGCCGGATCCCCGGTCCGCAGGAGCCGGGCGACGCCTTCCGGGAGCCGGAGTGCCCACCCGGCCAGGGGAACCCCCGGGGCACCTCCGCCGCCTACCCTGCCGTCATGCGGGACCACGGCTGCACCAAGTTCCCGGGCCAGCCGGTCAGTTCGGCGGCGCAGTTGCCCGGCGTCGGCGTGCAGCGCCTGGACGACCGGCGGCGGGCCGCCGGCAACGGTCGCCTCCAGGGCGGCAAGGGCAAGTTTATCGGCCCTGACCGCGCGGGCCAGCGGGTGGCGCGCCAGCCGCGCGATGACTTCCCTGCGGCCCAGCAGCAGGCCGGCCTGGGGGCCGCCCAGCAGTTTGTCGCCGCTGGCAATCACGACGTCGGCCCCACTCGCCAAAGCGGTGGCGGCATCCGGTTCATCCGGCAGGAACGGGTCCGGTGCCAGCAGTCCGCTGCCGAGGTCAGCCACGAGGGGCACCCCGTTGCCGGCAGCCAGCCGGCTCAGCTCAGCCATGGGAACAGCCGAGGTGAAGCCGTCAACACGGAAGTTGCTGGGGTGGACCTTGAGGATGCACCCGGTATCCGGTCCGAGCGCCCCGGCGTAGTCATGGAGGTGGGTCCGGTTGGTGGTGCCTACTTCGCGAAGCCTTGCACCCGTGGATTCCATCAGGTCGGTGAGCCTGAACCCGGCACCGATTTCCACCAGTTCGCCCCGGCTCAGCACCACCTCGCGGCCGGCCGCCAGGGCCGTCGTGGCGAGCACCAGTGCTGCCGCTCCGTTGTTCACCACCAGCGCGTCCTCCGCCGCAGGACATGCAGCGAGGAGGGCGGCGCGGGCTCCGGCGCCGCGGCGTGAACGGCTGCCGTCCGATAGGTCGAGCTCCACGTCCACGTAGCCGCTGGCCGCGACGAGGGCAGCAACCGCGCTTTCGGAAAGCGGCGCACGCCCCAGGTTGGTGTGCACGATGACCCCGGTGGCGTTCAGGACCGGGCGCAGGGTTGTTGCCGTCCGGGCAGCGACGGCAGCCAGCAGGACAGGTTCCACCTGGCCAGCCGGGAGCCCGCCGCTCCGGGCCTGCTCCTGGACATCCCGGACGAGTTCGCGGATGATGCGCCCGTTCAGCCGGGTGCGGGCCTCGCGGACCGCCGGCAGTGCCAGCAGGTCATTCGTGCGGGGAATCAGGCGCCGGGGATCGACCTGGTCCACAGCCCTCCTCGTATCGCGGCATTCGTTGCCGAAAGTTGGCGGTGGCGGACGGGAATCGAACCCGCCAGGCCGAGATGCTCAGCCGCACCGGTTTTGAAGACCGGGGGGCCCACCAGGACCCGGACGCCACCGCGCCTCAATATAGCAGGGTTGCCTTGAAGGTACGCTGGGCAGGTGAATGAGGCCCAGACGTCAATCCAGCAACTCGATGAAGGTGCCGCCGGCGCAGTCCGGCTCACCGACTATGCCCACGGGGGTGGCTGCGCCTGCAAAATTCCTCCGGGCGAGCTCGAAGACGCGGTCCGTGGCCTGATCGGCCAGCCCGGAGCCGAGGTACTGGTAGGCCTCGACACTGGCGACGACGCGGCCGCGGTCCTGGTGCGTGAGGACCTTGCCGTCCTGACCACGGCCGACTTTTTCACTCCCGTGGTCAACGACGCCTTCGACTGGGGCCGGATCGCCGCAGCCAATGCGCTCTCGGACATTTACGCCATGGGCGGCCGGCCAATCACGGCGATCAACCTCATCGGCTGGCCCCGGGGCGTCCTCCCCATGGAGCTGATGACCGAAGTCCTGCGCGGCGGGCTGAGCGTAGCCTCGCAGGCGGGTTGTCCGGTTCTTGGGGGCCACTCAATTGATGACCCTGAGCCAAAGTACGGCATGGCAGTGACGGGCGTGGCCCATCCGGACCGTTTGCTGCGCAACGATGCCGCCCGGCCCGGACTGCCCATCACGCTCACCAAGCCAATCGGCGTCGGACTTCTCAACAACCGGCACAAGCAGACCGGCGAGGTGTTCCCTGAAGCCGTGGAAACCATGGCTGCCCTGAACCGCGACGCGGCCGACGCCGCGGTGGCTGCCGGTGTCAGGGCGGCAACCGACGTGACCGGATTCGGGCTTCTTGGACACCTTTACAAGATGGTCCGGGCCTCGGACGTCGGGGCGGTGATTGACCTGGCCTCGGTACCGGTGATCCAGGGAGCCCGCGAGGCGCTCCGGGACGGTTTCGTGTCCGGGGGTACCCGGCGCAACCTGGACTGGGTCCGGCCGCATCTCGGCGCCGCCGCCGGCGTCAGTGACGACGACCTGCTGCTCCTGGCTGATGCCCAAACCTCAGGCGGCCTGCTCGTTGTAGGCGAGCTGCCGGGGCACCCGGTCATTGGCCACACCACCGCCGGGAAGGGCATCGAAGTCCGTTGAGGCCCTCTTAGGGGCAGCCGGTCAGCTGCCGGTGGTAATTGAATCGCCGGTGACCCCGGCCGCGCGGCGGGCCGCCAGCCGGTTCTTTTGCGGTTCAATGGTGTACCTCGGATCCCTGGCCGAGGCGAGGCCCGCCTCGAACACACCGAACCGGGTCAGTGCCGAAGCGGTAAGCAGCGCCAGTCCCGAGGCCGCGGCCACCATACGGTTCCGTCCGCCCAGCAGCGCGCCAAGGCCGCCGGCGACGGCCAGCCGCTCACTCCATTTGAGCATTGTCCCGGCCTTGCCCTGGTGCAGCGGCTCGGCGGCAACCGGGTCCATCCGGTGCTCCATCACCTTCATGGCCGCAACGTCGCCCAACACGCCCAGCACGGCGAGATTCCGCGCCGGACCTGTTTCGCTTACCGGCGTCGTGACCATGGCCAGGCCGGCAGAGGCCAGGCAGGCGGAACTCACGAAAACGAACGGCAGTTCCTCATGGGCGGCGTTCCACGTCGGTGTGGCAGTATCGCCCAGGAGGACGGCTGTGTAGGCAGCCAGGGGTCCGGCGAAAACTGCGGCTTCGATGCCGGCTGGTCCTTCGACCGCCTGCAGCACTTTGCGCAAGGGACCCAAGGGCAGCCGGTTTCCGCTCATCCGGTCGATTTCCGCCACAGCTGATACTCCCGCGCCGGCGCTGAAGGCGCTGAGGATCCACGAGCCGACGCTCATCGGCGAGGTGACCTTGAAAGTCCGCAGCATGTGCAGGAACCGCTCCGGCCGGCCCAGGTCCTTCACCAGGAAAACTGCGCCGGCGCCCACTGCCGCCAGGGCGCCCAGCCGCGCATTTCTGCGCAGCACCGGGCGTCCGGTCAGTTGCCCGCCGAGGCCAAGGAAAGCCGATCCGGCGGCCACGCCACCCAGGAAAAGGTAGATCGCGACGTCATCGCCCCAGGGGGCAGGCTTAACCACCGGACGGCCGTAGTAGGAAGTGAATTCCGGCTCCGGAACCATCGGCATTTCCCGGGAACCGTCACCGCTGTCCCGACGGCGGCCGGAGCCACGTTTGCCACCCTCACGGCGACGGCGGGCAGGTTCGGATGGCCGGAAACTGTCGAACTCGGAAAGTGTCACGCGCGTCCTCCCAGGAAAGCCAGCGCAGCCGCCGCGGCCATTCCCGCCACTGCCAGGCCAGCTCGCCGGTACATCGTCGGCAGGTCAGCGGTGGGTACCCGTGGGTCCGGTGGAAGTCCGTAGACCTCCGGTTCGTCCAGGAGGAGGAACACCGATCCGGTGCCGCCGACGCCGTCGTTTTCATTCGCGCCGTACAGCCTGGCCTCGGTCATTCCCTGTGCGTGCAGGGCGTCAACGCGTTCCCGGGCCGTCTCCACCATGGCATCGTGGTCGCCAAACTTGATGGACGTCGTCGGGCACGCCTTTGCACACGCCGGTGTCTCGTCGGCCACCAGGCGGTCGTAACACAGCGTGCACTTCTGGGCGATGCCCTCGTTGGGGACGGCGGGATGCTTGGCGTGCTGGTCCTCCCTGCTGGTGGCGACCTTGACGGTGCCGTTGCTGCGGCGTTCAATGACGCCGAACGGGCACCCGGCCACGCAGGTTCCGCAGCCGTTGCAGACGTCGTCCTGCACCACCACGGTGCCGAACTCGGTGCGGAACAGCGCGCCGGTGGGGCAGACGTCCAGGCACCCGGCATGGGTGCAGTGCTTGCACACGTCGGAGGACATCAGCCAGCGGAAATCGGCGGTGTCCGGCGGGGTGGTATCAGCCTGGTCTATCGCAGCCGGGGTGGGAGGCCCGATCCGGGGCATGCCCAGGCTGACCAGGGCCCGTCCCGATTCGCGGGCTTCGACAATGCGTTCCTGGCCCTGTTCGATGAAGGCGACATGCCGCCACGTGCTGGCGCCCAGCGAACCGGTGTTGTCGTAGGAGGACCCCAGAAGTTCGAGGTTGCCGTCCTGCGGGTTGTGGTTCCACTCCTTGCAGGCCACTTCGCAGGCCTTGCAGCCAATGCAGATCGAGGTGTCGGTGAAGAATCCCTTCCGCGGATGGTTGTGCTCCCAATGGGCATCGGCGGTGGGGTCGGTCGGTCCGGACAGCTGGCCCATCTAGTTCTCCAACGTCGGGTCGATGCCCGGAACGCTGCACTGGGGCTGGGTTCCGGGCCGGGCAAGGTTTGTGTCGGCGGGGCCAACGATGACTCCCATCATCGCGGCCCACCATCGGCGTGGCCATTGCCGCCAGCGGGTTCGATGCCCTCCGCAGCAGGGTCAGTGACCGCCTGGTTGCTGGTCGCGGTGGTTACCCCGGCCCTCGCCTGGTACTCGGCCACCAAGGCCAGCAAATCCTTGCCCCGCGGCCGGCGCCCCGGACGGATGTCGCAGGAGGCCACCTTGGATTCCTGGATTTGTACGTTGGGATCCAGCGTCACACCCAGCAGGTCGTTGGCGGCGTCCCCGCTGACGACTGCGTTGCTGCCGACGCCCCAGTGGTAGGGCAGCCCGATCTGGTGCACGGTGTGGCCGCCGACCTTGAGGGGCGCCATCCGGTCAGTGACAAGCACCTTCGCCTCGATGGCGGAGCGGGGCGAAATGATGGTGGCCCACCCGTACGGCTCCAGGCCACGTTCGGCGGCCAGTTCGGGCGAGACCTCGCAGAACATCTCCGGCTGCAGCTCCGACAGGTACGGGAGCCAGCGGCTCATTCCACCCGCCGTATGGTGCTCGGTGAGCCGGTATGTGGTGAAGACGAACGGGTAGACGTCTGCCCCGCTGGTACCGGCGCTCGGCGCGCTGAGGTTGTCCGCGCGGGGGAACACCAGCCTTGCCGGGTTTTGCTGCTGCGGGTACAGCGCGTTGGCAACCGGCGATTCCTGCGCCTCGTAGTGCGTGGGAAGGGGCCCGTCCATCAGGCCCTTCGGCGCAAACAACCAGCCCTTGCCGTCGGCCTGCATGATGAAGGGGTCGTCACCGCTGAGTGCGGCCGGACCGCCGACGGACGGATCGGGTTTGCTGTCCGGCGCCAGGTCGACCGGGAAGTCGGGCACGTCGTCGCCCACCCATTTACCCTGCTCCTGGTCCCACCAGATGTACTTCTTCCGCTCGCTCCAGGGTTTACCTGCAGGGTCGGCCGAGGCCCGGTTGTACAGGATGCGCCGGTTCGCGGGCCACGCCCAACCCCATTCGGAAGCCGCGGGCCCCTGCTCCCGGCCGGGCTTGCGGTTGGCAGCGTGGTTGAAACCGTCGGCATAGACGCCCGTGTAGATCCAGCAGCCGGCAGCCGTGGAACCGTCGGCGCGCAGTTCGGTGTAGGCGGAAAGGGGCTTGCCGGCGTCGGGACCGGCCATGTGGCGGCCGTTGATTTCGGCCAGCACTGCCTCGGCGTCGGGGTCGCCGTGTTCGTCCGTGGGGTAGTCCCACGTCAGGTCCAGCAGCGGACGGTCACGCTCGTCCTGCGAGCCGGCCAGCTTCTCCCGGATCCGCTTGCCCAGTTCGAAGAAGAACTGCAGTTCGCTCTGGCACTCACCCGGCGGAGCCACCGCCTGGTGCCGCCACTGAAGCAGCCGCTGGGTCTGGGTGAAGGACCCTGCCTTCTCCACGTGCGTTGCTGCCGGCAGGAAGAAGACCTCGGTCTCGATGTCCTCGGTGCGGAGTTCCCCGGATTCGATTTCCGGGCCGTCCTTCCACCAGGTCGCCGACTCGATCATGTTCAGGTCCCGGACCACCAGCCACTTCAGGTGCGACATTCCCAGGCGCTGCATCCGGCCGTGGGCCGAGCCGACCGCCGGATTCTGGCCGAGCAGGAAGTAGCCCTCCACCTGGTCCTCGAGCATGCCCATCACAGTCTCATACGTCCCGTGGGCGCCGGTGAGCCTCGGAAGGTAGTCGTAAGCCCAGTCGTTCTCTGCCGTTGCTGCCTCCCCCCACCAGGCCTTGAGGAGGCTGATGGTGTAGGCGTCCGCGTCGGCCCAGAAGCCTTTTTGCTGCTTGGATCCCACAACCGCCAGATACTCTTCGAGGGTGTCGTGGCGGCCCGCGCTGGGCATCGGCAGGTATCCGGGCAGCAGGTTGAACAGGGTTGGGATGTCGGTGGAGCCCTGGATGCTGGCGTGGCCGCGCAGGGCCATGATTCCACTGCCCGGCCTTCCCACGTTCCCGAGCAGGAGCTGCAGGATCGCTGCGGCGCGAATGAACTGTGTTCCCAGGGAATGCTGGGTCCATCCCACGGCGTATGCGAAGCAGGTGGTCCGGTCGCGTCCCGAGTTCTCAGTGATGGTGCGCGCCAGGTATTCGAAGTCCGCGACACTGATGCCGCACATGTCCTGGACCATCTCAGGCGTGTAGCGGGCATAGTGCCGCTTCACGATCTGGAAGACCGTCCGGGGGTTCTGCAGGGTGTCGTCACGCAGTACTTCGGCATGTTCCATGGGCGGACCACCGCTGCCGAACGTGTCGCCGTGGGCACGCGCCCCGGCATCGGCGCCATGATCAGATCCGGAACCAGGGTCGTCGATTACACCGTCGTCTTTTTCGGCGTAACCCCAGGAGGATGTGTCGTAGGCCCGCCGCTCCGGGTCGAATCCGGAGAACAGGCCGCCCAGGTCCTCGGCGTCCCGGTAATCGTCGTGGACCAGGGTGGCAGCGTTGGTGTACGCGCTGACGTACTCCTTGAACCAGAGGTCGTTGGCGATCACGTAGTTGATGAGCGCGCCAAGCAGCACAACGTCAGATCCAGCCCGAATGGGGATGTGCTTGTCCGAAACCGCGGACGTCCGCGTGAACCGGGGGTCGATGTGGATGACCTTGGCTCCGCGGGCCTTGGCCTCGGCAACCCACTGGAATCCCACGGGATGGCACTCGGCCATGTTGGAACCCTGGATGATGATGCAGTCGGCGTTGGCCATGTCCTGCAGTGACTGCGTAGCGCCACCGCGTCCAAACGAGGCTCCCAAACTGGGAACCGTTGCGGAGTGTCAAATACGCGCCTGGTTCTCGGTCTGCACCGCCCCGGCAGCCGTAAAGAGCTTCTTGATTAAGTAGTTCTCTTCGTTGTCCAAGGTTGCGCCGCCCAGTGAGGCGATGCCCATGGTCCTGCGCAGCAGCCGGCCGTGTTCATCTTCCTGCTGCCACGTCCGGCGGCGGGTTTCGATGAACCTCTCCGCGATCATCTCGACGGCGGTGGCCAGGTCCAGGCGCTTCCATTCGGTAGATCGCGGCGCACGGTAAAGGACCTTGGTCTGCCTGCCCGGCGAATTTACCAGTTGCTCGCTGGCAGAACCCTTGGGGCAGAGCCGGCCGCGGGAAATCGGTGAATCCGGATCGCCTTCGATCTGGATGACTTTCTCGTCCTTGACGTAGACGCGCTGCCCGCATCCCACTGCGCAGTAGGGGCACACACTTTGCACGACGCGGTCGGCAGTTGCGGTCCGGGGGGCAATGGCCTTCGTCCTGGCCGAGGTTACCGACGGTCCACGGCCCAAGAGGTCGCCCGTGGTCAGTTGACGGACGACCGGCCATTGAAGAAAACTTCGCGGTGCCATTTCTGGAGCATATCCCAGAGAGCGGCCAGAGCAACAGGACGGGGCCAGGCGTGTCCTGTTGTCATGCAAGCGTCCGGCTTAAAACCAAAAAAGCCGCTGCCGGCCCGGATATCCCGGGGCTGCAGCGGCCAGTGTGACAGCCCGGTAGCCCGCGCTGCACGTTTGGTTTACCGTTCGATACTGACGCTGAGGTCGAGGTGGATGTTCTCGCTTGCGAGCCGGTCCTGGAGGTAACGGGCCAAGCTTGCATCCGTGGCAGTATGCGCGCCTTTCGGCACTGCGCCGCGGAACACAGCCTGGGTGTTTGTTGACCTGATAACGTCCAGGGGCGTCGACCGGAGGTGTCCGTCGGTCAGGCGTTCGATGTCGGTGCGGAAGGTGCGTCGGTGGTCATGCCGCGCGGACGCGTGCATGGTGAATGGAATGAAAGCTACGGGCAAGGGAGTCCTTTCGGGTGAGGCAGTCACCGGTCGGCGCCTCACCATTGACAAGGCGGAAGCGGGCCGCAATATTCCCTTCCGGGACGACTGGAGGCCGACATCACCTGCACGGCTGCGCACTGGACCGCCGAGCAGCAGCAAATATTCGCAGCCCACTGATCATTGCGTAACCGCAAATAACGAACGAGACTGGCTGTACGGACTGTCCAGTTGAGGAGAGACGATGCGTGCACTGACAGTGACACCGGGGTCAACAGACTCTTTACGCCTTCGCGACCTCCCGGAGCCGCCCGAAAATGAGGGCCAGGTGCTGGTGGAGGCACTGGCGGTAGGGCTCTGCGGGACCGACATCGAGATCATCAAGGCTGAATACGGGGAAGCGCCGCCGGGTCAGGACTTCCTGGTGCTCGGGCACGAAAATCTTGGCCGGGTGGTGGCCGCTCCCCCGGCGTCCGGCTTGGAAAAGGGTGACTTGGTGGTGGGAATTGTCCGCCGCCCTGACCCGGAACCCTGCAAGGCCTGCGCCGCGGGTGAATGGGACATGTGCCTGAACGGCAACTACACCGAGCACGGCATCAAGGGCCTGGACGGTTTCGCGCGGCAGCACTGGCGGGCGGACGCCGATGCCATGGTCAAGCTCGGCTCCGGCCTGGAGGACGTGGGG